>CAWFLX010000032.1:0-63102 GCA_963816775.1 uncultured Alphaproteobacteria bacterium | reverse complement strand
TCGCAGTTTTCACCGGACGGCCGGCTGTGCTCGGAACGTAGGCTCGCGTCGTCCCTGAGGCCCGCGCATATTGCAAATCGTCGCCTGCGCCGTCCTCCGTTGTTGTTCTGCGTCCTCAAGCCGCGGCGGCGTGCTCGCGCAATCCGGGCATAACCTCGTCCACGAGCCGGCTCCAGGACTCGCGCTCCCACGCGGCGTTTGGCCCGGCCCAGTCGACGGTGCTCAGCAGCAGGCACCCGAACGGACCGACCTGCCGGTGCAGGGCGATCAACTTGGCGAGCACGGTCTTGGGCGAGCCGTAGATCAGCCGCTGCTCGATGAAAGTATCGACGGTGACCTCGTCGTCACGCATGTCGGGCCGGGTCTTGAGGATCCCGAGGCGACCGAGCTGCGTGTAGACCTTGTGCATGTGGCCGAAGAAGTGGCGGTGACCGCTGTCCGCGCCGAACGCGCGCGCCCGCGCCTCCTCGTCGGTGCCGGCGACCAGGATCGAACGGCAGACGCGCCAATTGGCGCCGTCGGCGACCCGGCCCGCCTCCTGACAGCCCTTGCGATACATCGCCCAGTGATTGGCGAGGCCTTCAACCGACAGGAGCGCGCTCGAGATCACGCTCCAGCCGTTGCGGCCGGCGATCTGCACCGACGCGGAGTCCGGCGACGACACCGGGACGGCAATCGGCGGGCGCGGCTTCTGATAGGGCTTGGGCAGCCAGCCGAAGCCGAGTCCCGGGTTGATCGTGTCCTTGATCTTGCCCTTCCAGAACTTGCCGTCGAAATCATAGGGCGGATCGCTCGACCAGGCGCGCTCGATCATCTGGATCGCTTCCACCAGCATCTGCGCGCGCACCTTGGTGTCGGTGGATACGTCCATCAGCTCGATGTCGGTCGGCGTCGATCCGGTGCCGATGCCGAGGATGAAGCGGCCCTTGCTCATGTGGTCGAACTGCGCCGCTTCGGCTGCGATCAGCGCCGGGTGCCGCAACGGCGCGTTGATCACGCCGGTCGCGAAGATCAGCCGCTCGGTGCGCGGCAGCAGGCTCGCCGCGAACATCAGCGGCGATGGGTAAGGCTCGGTCGCCGCCGAAAAATGCTCGCCGATGAAGAGCTCATCGAAGCCCAGCTTCTCCATCAGCAATGCTTTTTCGGTGTCCTCGGCCAGATAGGCATGCAATGGGCGGCCCGCCGGATGCAGCGGCATCATGAATTGACCAAGACGCAAAATGTCCTCCCGATATCCGAGCGCTTGCGGGGCAATACCATGGAGGATTTCAGAAACCCGCGCTAGCCGCCCGCTCTTGGGACTGGGATGCGCTCCCGGAAGGGGCGCGGGCTTTGACGGGCTCGAACCGGCCCGGTAGGACGTTAGCATGCGCTACCGATCCTGCCTCTGGTTGGGGCGCGGCGGTGCTGACAGGGAGGACGAGCCGGTTCAATGAGTGACGCAACAGAGTCCTGGGAAACGATTGCCGGCTGCAAGATCAACGTGCTGCGCGGCGGCAGGGGCGCGCCGCTCCTGTTCCTGCACGGCGCGCGCGGCGCCGGCGTATGGCTGCCGTTCTTCAAGGCGCTGTCGGAGCACTTCGAGGTGATCGTACCGGAGCACCCCGGCTTCGGGCGTTCCGATATGCCGGAGTGGCTCGACAACGTCGGCGACCTCGCCAATTTCTATCTCGAGTTCATGCAGAAGCTCGGCTTGCGCGAGATCAATCTGGTCGGGACCTCGCTCGGCGGCTGGATCGCGGCCGACCTTGCGGTACGCAACAACAACCCGCTGCGCTCGCTCACGCTCGTCGCCGCGGCCGGCATTCACGTGCCGGGCGCGCCCAAGGGCGATCTCTTTCTGTGGAGCCCCGAGCAGGCCGTGCGCAATCTGTTCTTCGATCAGACATTGGCCGAAGCCATGCTCAAGCAGACCCCGGACGAGGAGGAGCGCAAGCGCCAAGCCAAGAACGCGCTCACCCTCGCCAAGCTCACCTGGCAACCGCGGCTCTATGATCCCAACCTGCGCAAGTGGCTGCATCGCATCGATCGCCCCACGCTGATCGTGTGGGGAGATTCCGACAAGCTGATCCCGCCGGTTTATGGGCCGGCGTATCGCGACCTCATTCCGGGCGCCAAGCTCGAGGTAATCAAGAATTGCGGGCACCTCCCGCACATCGAGAAAACCGGCGAGACCGCCGCGATCATCGTCAAGTTCATCGAGGAGGCAAAGCGATGAAGTTCTACATGATCCATCTGATGCCGTTTGCCGACCTCGATCTCAGTTACGACAAGCACTACAACTCGGCGTGGGTGACGCTGCCCAATACCTATTACGATCCGCAGAAGGGCGCGAAGCTCTACAACCGCTATATCGACGAACTCGTGCTCGCCGACGAACTCGGCTTCGACGGCGTCTGCTGCAACGAGCACCATCAGAACGCCTACGGCCTGATGCCGATCCCGGGCGTCATTGCGGGTGCGCTGGTGCGCGAAACCAAGCGCTGCCACGTCGCGGTGCTCGGCCGCGCATTGCCGCTCCTGACCTATCCGCTCAGCGTCGCCGAGGAATACGCGATGCTCGACAACATCTCGAACGGCCGCCTGATTGCCGGCTTCGTGCGCGGCATCGGTGCCGAATATCATTCGACCGGGGTCAACCCGGCCGAATCGCACGACCGCTTCCACGAAGCCCACGACCTGATCCTGCAGGCGTGGACGCGGCCCGGTCCGTTCGCGTTCGAGGGCAAGTACTACCACTTCCAATACGTCAACACCTGGCCGCGCCCGGTCCAGCAGCCGCATCCGCCGATCTGGATTCCCTCGCAGGGCAGCCGCGAGACCATCGAATGGGCCTCGCATCCCTCCCGCAAGTACACCTACCTGCAGACCTTCAGCCCGGTCGATCAGCTCGCGCGCTTCATGGCGATGTACCAGCAGCAGGCCGAGAAATACGGCTACCAGGCGTCACCGCAGCAGCTCGGTTGGGCGACGCCGGTCTATGTGAGCGACTCGGATGAAGCCGCGCGGCGCGAAGCGCGCCCGCACATCGAGGCGTTCTACAACAAGTTCCTCAAGATGCCGGTCGAGATGCTGTTGCCGCCCGGCTACCTGTCGCTCGCCTCGATGGCGTCGGTGACCGACAAGATCCGCGCCGGGCCGGCCGCGGGCAGCTATACGATCGAGGACTTGTCTGCAAAAGGCATGATCATCTGCGGAGGACCCGACTCGGTCGCCCAGCAACTCGAGACCTATCAAAAGAAGGTGGGTTTCGGAAAACTCATCGCAATGACGCAATTCGGCACGCTGCCGCACGACCTGACTGTCAAGAGCATGCAGCTGTTCGCGCGCGAGGTGATGCCGCGGCTGCGTCACATCGGTGAGGAGCCGACGGCAGCGCGGGTTCACGCGGCCGAGTGACGGTTTGTTGTGGGATGGGTTGACCCCGCACTTGATGCGGGGGAAATCCATCAATCCTTGCGCGGATCATTGATGGGTTTCGGCGCGCTGCGCCTTAACCCATCCTACTGGCACAGCGCGCGCGTGACGGTGTGCTCGGTTTTGCATTCGCCCGGCGCCGGGTGCCGCCCAGCGAGATACGCCTCCGACGGGCATTTCTCCGAGGTGACGTAGTCGACGCTGCTGCCGGACGTGAAGCCGGCCGTTTTGCACAGGCTTTCAGCCGCGCCCCGGCAATCCGGCGCGCCGTTGGGCGCAAGCGCGCACAGCGCTTGCCCGGACACGAGGCGCGACGTTCCGAGCCGGCCAACCGCGCCCGCAGCGTCCGCGGCGCCTTTCGCTGCGTCCTTCGCCATGTTTGATGCAGCTTCGGCCGCGGATTTGGTGGTGTCGGTGGCCTGCCCGCCGACGGCCCCGAGCGTGGACTTCAAGCCCTTATTCATGTTGTCCCAGCCCTTGTTTACGTTGGTCACCGATTCATCGAACCAGTGTCCGAGCGTGTCGAACCAGCCGGGCTTTTGCTCACTGGGCGTCGCGGGCGATTGTTGTTCCGGGGCGGGGGTTGGCGGGGCGACCGGCGGCGTCACTGCAATCGGGGGCGATGCCCCCTCCGGGGCGAGCCGTTGCGGCGGCACCTGCCCATAAGCCACAACGACGGACAGCGCCGCGGACAGCAGACAAGACGCGGCTCCAGCCAAAATTCGCGCGTTTCTTCTTCCGCCGATCTCGATCATTCGCCCCATGTCCGAGACTCAAAAAGGCTAGAACAGATAGAGCGCCGCAGCAATACCGGCGAGTAGCACGATCACACCGATCGTGACCCAGAGACCGAGCCGCTCTTCGATTGTGGCGCGGGCGCGCTCGCCGTAGCGATTGAGCAGAAATGCCACCAGATAGAACCGAATGCCGCGCGCGATGACGGAAAAGACGATGAACAACCAAATATTGTAACCCGCGAACCCGGACGTGATCGTCACGATCTTATACGGGATTGGCGTCAGTCCCTTGAGCAGGATGATCCACGCCCCCCACTTTGCATAGGCTTCGCGGAACGCTTCGACCTTGTCGCCGTAGCCATAGAGCGAGATCAGCCAGTGCCCGACGGTGTCGTAGAGCAGCGCGCCGATCGCGTAGCCGAGCACGCCGCCCGCGACCGACGCGAGCGTACACCAGGTCGCAAACGTCCACGCGCGCTTGGGGTGCGCGAGCGACATCGGGATCAACATGGTGTCGGGCGGGATCGGAAAGAACGAGCTTTCGGCAAACGAGATCGCGCCCATCAGCCACAGCGCGTATGGCTTGTCGGCGGCGGCGATGCACCAGTCATACGCGCGGCGGAGCATGGGTGTGCTTAGCGGCGGCGCGCCGCAAAGTCCACCGGCGGGCTGTCAGCCACCATAGATGCCATTTTTTTCATAGATGCCATCACCACGATGAACGGCATCCAGGCTGGCGCGCCTCATAGATGCCATTTCTCCCCATAGATGCCATCGCCACGATGAACGGCATCCACGGCACGTCGCGGCTGGTTCGTAGATTTTGCTTGCCAAGCGATAGATAAAACGTATGTCAGTTTGTCAGCGTGCATTCGTGCGCCTTTCAGCCGCACGCGCTCTGCTTGCAGCGACACGCGACCTCCAGCACAGACAAAGGACATTCGCTTGACCACATCGCTTGGTGTGGCCGCCGGGATTCCGGCCGCCGCCGCGCAGCCGTCGCAGAACAGCGACGTCGAAGCCGTGCTCGCCCGCGCATGCACGCGGATCACGACTGCCGATCCAAGATCGAGTTTGCAAAAGGCGGCACTCATTGCAGCGTCGGTGCAGCTCGGCGCGATCGCTCACCTCTCCTTGGAAAGGGCCGCCGCTCTACTTCTCGTAGCCGCGCGCGCCGCCGGCTATCCAAAAGAGCTCGACGGTGAAGCGTTGCCGTCGCTGGTCAAGCGATGGCTCCAAAGTTGGAGGGGTGTTAGCGGTTCGGCTGATTATTCTGACTGATGCGGTATCGCTTGCGCGCTCACGCGATCAAGACAGCGCAAGTCGATTAACGGTTGCGGGCGCGGCGTGGCGACGCAATGGCGAAATTGCGGCGCGCCTTGATTTGCCAAGCTACGTGGAACCAACCCACCGCACACCAACGTATAATTGGCCGGCAACCCTGATTATGAGATTGTCCAATTGCCCCAGGCGCCTGAACCCCCAACCCTCCATCAGGCGCCGATTTGATCAGCCCCGCCCCCCACGCGGGGCTTTTCATTTGTAGCGGTGGTACAAAAGAAAAGACCCCGCCATCGCTTTAAGGGCATCGGCGGGGTCTTCCAGAATCGCGATTGAGTAGCACCGGGCATTAGGCGCCAAACACCAAGTGGCGGCTAGTGCAGATTTACAACACTCAAAATGAATTTGTTTCCGCACTGGTGCGGAGCGACCGTCCCTCTACCGGAGTTACTCACGCCCTTCTGGGGCTCTTGCGCGCGCGGCGCAGCGAGGAAGTGGCGAGCTTGCGGCGCGCCTTGTGTTCCTTGTGCAGTTTCTCGGCGATCCCGAACAGGCTTTCGCGCCGGTCGGTCTCCTTCCAGACATCGCGGGGCGACACGCCGGTCGCGGCCCACAGCACGACCAGATGGTAGAGCAGGTCGGCGCTCTCGCGCACCAGCGCCTCGCGGCTGCCGTTGAGCGCATCGATGACGACTTCGAACGCCTCCTCGCCGAACTTCTTGGCGACCTTGGAGCGCCCGGCCTGCAACAGCCGCGCCGTTCGCGATACCGCCGGGTCGAGTTGGCGGGCGGCGAGCACGGCTTCGTGCAGGCGGTCGATCGAATCAGTCATTCGGCGCAAGATACAGCGGCCGCGCCGGAAATAGGTTAACGGCCGGTGTGTTCAGGCCCTGGTGCGCGTGCGGATCATGAAGCCGTCGTAGGTGAATTCCGCGACCTGCCACCACAGGTACTCGTCGTTGCGGAACGGCACGATCGACTCCCAGACCTTCTTGTAGTCCGCGTTCGCCGCCGACGTTTCCGCGTTGACCTCGTTCGACGCCTTCAGGCACGCCTCCATGATGGCGGTCGAGAACGGACGCAGCTGAGCACCGCCCGCCACCAATCGCTTTAACGCCGCTGGATTACGGGCGTCGTAGCGTCCCAATTGCTCGACGTTGCAAAAACCCGCGGCCGACGCGACGATCGCCTGATAGTTCTTCGGCAGCGCATTCCACTTTTCCTGATTGATCAGGAAGTGATTGGCGGTCCCGCCTTCCCACCAGCCCGGATAGTAGTAGTAGGGCGCGATCTTGTAGAAGCCGAGCTTCTCGTCGTCATAGGGTCCGACCCATTCGGCGGCGTCGATGGTGCCTTTCTCCAGCGCCGGATAGATGTCGCCGCCGGCAATCTGCTGCGGAACGACGCCGAGCTTCTCCAAGGTCTTGCCGGCCCAACCGCCGATGCGCATTTTGAGACCTTTGAGATCATCGACGGTCTTGATCTCGTTGCGGAACCAGCCGCCCATCTGCGCGCCGGTATTGCCGCCGACCATCGCATGCACGTTGAACTTCTTGCCGAACTCGTTCATCAGCTTGAGGCCGTCGCCGTCGTAGTACCACGCGTTCTGCTGCCGGGCGTTGAGGCTGAACGGGACCGCGCAGAACAGCGCCCAGGTCGGGTCCTTGCCGATGAAGTAGTAGGTCGCGGTATGGCAGATCTCGACGGTGCCGTTCTGCACGGCATCGAGCACCTGCAGGCCGGGCACGATCTCGCCCGCCGCGAACACCTGAACCTGGAACTTGTTGTCGGTCGCCTCGGCGACGTATTTGGCGAAGCTCTCGCAAGTCCCGTAAAGCGTGTCGAGCGACTTCGGCCAGCTCGCGGTCAAGCGCCACTTGACCTCGGGCATCGACTGCGCAATCGCCGGCGCGGCCACCGCCGATGCGGCCATTCCGGCCCCGGCGGCTTTGAGAAAATCACGACGTTGCATGCTGCTCCTCCCTGACGCAGTGGGCGCGGCCGAAGGCCGTGCGCCCGTTCGTGGTTAATCGCCCGGCTGACGCGTCGCAATGACAACGATTTTCAGCCTATTCGATCGCCGCGTCCATCAGTTAATCACGGGCGATCAGCTTGGCGCTGTTTGGGTGACCCTGTAAAGCGCGAGCGGGTTGTCCCAGAAGGCTTTGCGGGCAAGCTCGGCCCCCAGGACGTTCTCCACCAGATCAACATCGGACGGCATGAACGGGCGTTCCGCGCGCGTGGAGGGAATGTCGGTGCCGAAGACCAACGCCTGCGGACTTGTCCGCGCGACCTGCTCCAGGGTTTTGGGCACGTCGAGCTTCACCCGTCCAAAGCCGCTGGCCTTTACCTTGCACCCGGCTGCGACCAAATCGAGCAGCACCGGAACGCCGGCTTGCGTCATGCCGAGATGGTCGATGCAAAGCTGCGGCAGTTTCGACAACGTTGCCACATGCGGCTTGAGCGCGGCGGCATCAGCGTAGATTTCCGAATGCCAGCCCGCGACCGAATTGCAGCGCATGGCCAGCGCCGCGACCTCGTCCACGCTGTCGATGCGGCCGCGGTACATGTTGAAGCGCACGCCGCGGATGCCAAGCGCGCCGAGCTTCGCAATGGCGTCGTCCGGATAGTCGTTCGGGATTTGCGTCACCCCGATCCAGCCGATACCGAGCCGCGGCAAGGCATCCTTCAGATAGGTTTGATCGTCGGCCTGGAACGACCCCGATACGACTGCACCGGCCACAACGCCAAGCGGCTTCGCCTGCGCCAGGTAGGCGTCGAGCGGAAAGTCGGGCGGGGTATATCCCTGGTTGGCGACGATCGGGAAGCGGTGATCGATGATGTGGCAGTGGCCGTCAAACAAACGACGCTGCTGCGCGAGGGCCGATGTGGCACTGATCGTAGTCACGATACTCCCAGCCAGGAAACCGCGGCGGCTAATCGACATCCGTGTGGCTCACCTATCGGCCTAACGGTACGATGACATAAGCTTCAGATCACGCGTTGTGTTCGTTGGCGCAACCAATCATTCTTCCTGGGTCAGCAGGCTCGCATTGCCGCCCGCCGCCGCGGTGTTGATCGTCACCGTCTGCTCGGCGGTGAACCGGCGCAGATAGTCCGGGCCACCCGCCTTCGGTCCGGTGCCCGACAGGCCGATGCCGCCGAACGGCTGCGAGCCGACGACGGCGCCGATCATGTTACGGTTGACGTAGACATTGCCGGTGCGCACGCGCGCCACGATGTGGTCGACGGTCGTCTCGATGCGCGACGCGATCCCAAGCGTGAGGCCGTAACCGGTGCCCACGATGTCGTCGAGCAGCAGGTCGAGCTCATCCGCCCGATAGCGCACGACATGCAGCACCGGTCCAAACACCTCCTCCTTGAGCTCGCGCGCGCGGTCGAGCTCGACGATCACCGGCGCCACGTAGGTGCCCGCCCCCGGCAACGCGCGCCCGGCATCCCAGCGGTAGCGCACCCTGCCCTGGCGCTCCATTTCGACGATCCACCGGTCGAGCCGCTCCTTGGCATCGGCGTCGATCACCGGGCCGACCTGCGTTGAGAATATGCGCGGGTCGCCGAGTTCGAGCTCGTGCGCGGCACCCGCGATCATTTCGATCAGCCGGTCGGCCACCTCTTCCTGCACGCAAAGGAGGCGCAGCGCCGAACAGCGCTGGCCGGTGGAGCGGAACGCGGACGCGATCACGTCATCGGTCACCTGCTCGGGCAATGCGGTCGCATCGACAATCATCGGATTGATGCCGCCGGTCTCCGCGATCAGCGGCACGATCGGCCCGGACTTGGCGGCCAGCGCCCGGTTGATCGACTGCGCAACCGCAACCGAGCCGGTGAACGCGACGCCCGCCACGCGCTTGTCGCCGACGAGCTTCGCACCCACATCGCCGTCGCCGGTGATCAGATGCAGCGCGGTCGGCGGCACGCCCGCGCTGTGCAGCAACCGCACCGCCTGCGCGGCGATCAGTGGCGTCTGCTCGGCCGGCTTGGCGACCACGGCATTGCCGGCGGCGAGCGCGCCCGCAATCTGACCGGTGAAGATCGCGAGCGGGAAATTCCACGGGCTGATGCCGACAAACACCCCGCGCCCGCGGCGGCGCAGCGTGTTGCTCTCGCCGGTCGGGCCGGGCAGCGCTTCGGGCAGCAGCGATCGCCGCGCCTGCGCGGCGTAGTAGCGGCAATAGTCGGCGGCCTCGCGGACTTCGGCGACCGCATCGTCGATGGTCTTGCCGGCTTCGGATTGCAGCAGCGCGATCAGCCGGCCGCGATGGCGCTCGATTGCGTCGCCGGCGCGTTCGAGCACGCTCGCGCGCGTCGCAACCGGGGTGGCGTCCCACGCCGGAAAACCGGCCTGCGCCGCGGCCATCGCCGAAATGACGATCGCGGCGTCGCCTTCGATGACTTCGCCGATCACTTTTCCGTCGATCGGCGAGGTCAACGCGCGATGATGGCCTTGCACTTCGACGCCATCGATGATCGGCGCGGCTTTGCCTTCGCCCAACCCGGCGGCCGCGATGTCGGCGCGCAATGCCTCGACCTCCGCGCGGTCGCCGAACTCGACGCCCGACGAGTTGCGTCGCAACGGCATGAACAGATCCTTCGGCAGCGGAATAACCGGATTGCGTGCGTGCTCCGGATCGCCGATCCGGCTCTGCGGACGCGTCAGGATCGATGCGATCGGCACATTCGCGTCCGAGGCGGCCGACACAAACGACGAGTTCGCACCGTTCTCCAACAACCGGCGGACCAAGTAGGCGAGAAGATCGCGATGGCCACCGACCGGCGCGTAGATCCGGCACAGCGCGTCCGGCTCGTCGGCGAGCAGCGCGTCGTAGAGAGCTTCGCCCATGCCATGCAGGCGCTGAAACTCATAGCCTTCAACCCCGCCCGCATCCTCGATGATGCTGGTGACGGTGAGCGCGTTGTGGGTCCCGAACTGCGGCAGCAGGTGCGGTCGGGCAGCGAGCAGCTGTTTCGCGCAGGTCATGTAGCAAAGGTCGGTCATCGCCTTGCGGGTGAACACCGGATAGTCGGCGAGGCCGCGCTCCTGCGCGCGCTTGATTTCGGTGTCCCAATAGGCGCCCTTGACCAGGCGAACGATCAGACGCCGGTCGAGCCTCCGGGCGGCGTCGGCTAGCCAATCGATGACGGCGCCGGCACGTTTCTGATAGGCCTGCACCGCAACGCCAAATCCACCCCAGCCGGCGAGTGACGGGTCGACGAGAACGCGCGCGATGACATCGAGCGAGAGCTCGAGCCTGTCGGCCTCCTCGGCATCGACCACGAAATGCAGATGGTAGGCCTTGGCATGGCGCGCGAGCGCGAGCAGCTTGGGTGCGAGCTCGCTGACAACGCGCGTGCGCGACAGCGCCTCGTAGCGCGGGTAGAGCGCCGAGAGCTTGACCGAGATGCCGGGCGGGCCGCGGCTTTCGTCCCTCGCGGCCGCCTCGCCGATCGCCCGGATCGCATGGTCGTAGGCCGCGGTATAGCGCTCGGCGTCGGCCGCCGTGCGCGCGCCCTCCCCCAGCATGTCGTACGAATAGAGAAATGCGCGATGTCCTCCCGCGCGCGCGAGCGCCTCGTCGATGTCGCGCCCGAGCACGAAGTGCAACGCCAAGAGCCGCATCGCCTGCCGGGTGGCGGCGCGCACCGCCGGCTGTCCGACTCGCTTGACCAGGCCGCCGACGATGGCTTCGGGGCTCTCGTGGATCCCGACGATCCGTGCCGATACGCCGAGCGCCCATGCCGAAGCGGACACCAGCAAAGCGCCGGATCGCGCCTCGTGATGGGCAAAGTCGCCGGCGGCAAGCTTGTCCTCGATCAACAAATCGGTGGTGCGGTCATCCGGCACGCGCAGCAACGCCTCGGCCAGCACCATGAGGGCGAGCCCCTCCTTGGTGGAGAGCGAGTATTCGTGCAGGAAGTCCTCGATGCCCCCGACCCCGCCGGCGCGGGCGCGGATCGCCTCGACATAGCGCTTGGCGCGGGCGTCGATCCGCGCCTCGGCGGCCGCCGGCCGCGCCGCCTCGCCCAACAGCCTGGCCGCGAGCGCCGCATCGGCGGGCGCGTAGGCCGCAAGGAAGGGCGGAAGCTCGCCGGGGCGCATGGTGTTTGTCCGGTGGTTTCCAAGATGATAGGAACTCCAAACCGATAGCACTAGCGGGGTGTCGGTGCGTCATTCCTGGGCGCGAGCGAAGCGAGCGCGGCCGGAACGACAGAACATTGGGGTCTTCCTGTAACCGTGCGTAGCATCACATGAACCTTATACGCGTCTATACCCGCGTCCTTGCGCTGCTCAGTGACGAAGCAAGGCTCGCCTGGCTGCTCGCATTGGCAAACCTGGCGCTGGCGGGGGCTCAGTTTGCCGAACCGGTCCTGTTCGGCCGCATCATCGACGCGCTGACCAAGAGCTTGTCCACCAGCACGCTTGCGCCGCTGATTGCCGCCTGGGTCGGCTTCGGCTTGTTCACGATCCTCTGCGGCGCGTTTGTCGCGCTGCATGCCGACCGCCTCGCTCATCGCCGGCGTCAGATGGTGCTCTCATCCTATTTCGAGCACGTGCTGCAACTGCCGCTGAGCTTTCACGGCACCTCTCACTCCGGTCGCCTGATGAAAGTGATGATCGCCGGCACCGACGCGCTGTGGAATATCTGGATCGATTTGTTCCGCGACTACTTCTCGGCGCTCGCGCTGGTGTTCGTGTTGTTGCCGTTCTCGCTGCTGATCAATTGGCGCCTGGGGGTGCTGCTGATCGGCATCTGCTGCCTGTTCGGCCTGCTCACCGGTCTCGTCATTCGCAAGACCGAACACATGCAGAAGGCGGTCGAACGGCATTATTCCGATCTCGCCGAGCGCGCCTCCGACGCCCTGGGCAATGTCGCGCTGGTGCAGGGATTTGCCCGCGTCGATGCCGAGGTGACCGGGCTGCGCGACATCACCAACCGGCTGTTGTCGGCACAGATCCCGGTGTTGTCCTGGTGGGCGATGGTCGCGGTGCTGACGCGGGCATCGACGACGCTCACCATGCTCGCCGTCTTTCTGATGGGGGTCTGGCTCTACCTGCACAACCAGGCCTCGATCGGCGACATCATGACCTTCATGTTCTTTTCCGGCTTGCTGATCGGGCAGCTGGAAAAGGTCGTGCGCATGTTCAACCGCATGCTGATGGAGGCGCCGCGATTGAACGAGTTCTTCAAGGTGCTCGATACCGAGCCGGCGGTGCGCGATCGTCCGAACGCGATCGACCCGGGCCAGCTGCACGGCCTTGTCGAATTCCAGAAAGTCACATTCTCCTACGACGATAAGCGTCCGGCGGTCAGCGATTTGCAGCTCACGGTGTTGCCGGGCGAAACGGTGGCGCTGGTCGGCGCGACCGGGGCCGGGAAATCGACCGCGCTCGCGCTGCTGCATCGCGCCTTTGATCCGCAGGCCGGCGCCATCCTGGTGGACGGCATGGACGTGCGCGCGCTCAAGCTCGCCGTACTACGCCACAACATCGGCGTGGTCTACCAGGAAGTGCTGCTGCTCAATCGCTCGATCGCCGAGAACCTGCGGGTCGGCAAGCCGGACGCCACGATCGAAGAGATGCGCGAGGCGTGCGCGCGTGCGCAAGCGCTCGAGTTCATCGAGCGCATGCCCGACGGTTTCGACGCGCCGATCGGCGAGCGTGGCCGGTTTCTGTCCGGCGGCGAGCGTCAGCGCGTCGCGATCGCACGCGCCCTGTTGAAGAATCCGCCGATCCTCATTCTCGACGAGGCGACGAGCGCGCTCGATGCCGCAACCGAGGCCAAGGTGCAGGCCGCGCTCGACGAAGTCATGAAGAACCGCACCACGTTCGTGATCGCGCACCGCCTCTCGACCGTGCGGGGCGCAAGCCGCATCTTTGTGTTCGACGAGGGCCGCATCGTGGAAGCCGGCACCTTCGACGAACTGGTCCGGCGCGGCGGAGCGTTCGCACAACTGGCGCGCGCGCAATTCCTGTTGCCCGATCCGCCCCCGGCGGCGACGGTCGGCGACGCGCCGGCTGTTCCCAGCGCCGCGCTCGCCCAGCAACACTAGCGGGTCCCGGGACTCTGGGTAGCAAGCCGGTCCAGCTGGCTGCGGTATTGCCCGGGCGACAGGTCGAACCAGCGCTTGCAGGCGCGGAAGAAGCTGGTCTGATCGGCAAAGCCCAAGAGGTAAGCCGCCTGGGCGAGCGACAGGTGAAGCCTCCCGAGGTACTGCTCGGCGAGTTCGCGGCGAGTGTCGTCCAGCAGCTGGAGGAAAGATGTCGCCTCCTCCTCGAGGCGCCGCTGGAAGGTGCGTTCGCTCATGCGCAACTCGCCGGCGACTTCGTTGCGCCGCGGCTCGCCGTCCGGCAACCGGCGGATGATCACTTCCCGTGCCCGGTAGCTGGTCTGCGCATGGTCGAAGTGGCGGAGATAGTCGCCGGCGAAACGCTCATGCAACTCCGAGAGCTTAGGATTCGATGTCGGCAGCGGCGCCGTCATGTCGGAGGCGGCGAACAGCAGGTGGGTGGCGGGCAGATCGAACGAGACCGGGCAACGGAAGGCAGCGCGGTAGGGCGCAAGATCCGCCGGCGCCGGATAGGGCAATCCGATCGCGAGCGGCTGGACCGCCCGACCGCTGATCCAGCGGCAGAAGCCGATCAGAGTGACGACGATGAACTCGATGCGCGGCCGCGGAATCGGCATGCTGCCGCCGAGCAGCTCGAAGGTGATCCGATATCCGCCCTGCTCTTGACTGAGCGCATGGTCAGCGCGTCGCTGAGGATCAGCATGTAGCGGATCAGGCGCTCGAACGCGGAGCGCAAGTCGGCGCACGACATCATGGCGTAGCCGACGACGTCGAAGCTTGCGGGTCGCGCGACCTCGTGCTGCGCGAGCCCGAGCGCCGGATTGCCCGATTGCTTGACGGCAAGCTCCCACAGGCGGCTGATTTGTTCGGTCGGCAAGCGCGCGCCCGGCGTGTCCAATGTCGCGGGGTCGATGGCGGCTGCGGCCAGCAACGCCCGAACGTCGAGGCCTTCGGCAGCGAGCATGTCGACAATGCTCCTGACCCAGACCGCGGACGTCGCCCGTTTGCTCATCCCTCGCTCCTCCCGTAGCGCAGGTTGGCTTTGTTCGGTCAGTAAATTGGCCGCCCCGGTCACTGACACGGCGCGGCTGCGGGTCTAGCGTTTTTGTTATCGAGGCGGCCACAACCCACAACGCCGCCGCCTCCAAGCCAGACTCGGGGAAACATGCCATGGAACCGCAGCCCTCGCCAGCGAACCCACACGTCACCAGCAAGCTCGAAAGGCCCGGCCCGGGCGGGGCCGTAACGGTGGAGACCGGACGGAGCGACCTTTCGCGCAAGCCCTGGCTCGCCGCTTACGGGACGAGCATTCCCGCCGAGATCAATCCGGATGCCCATGTGTCCGTGCTGGACATGCTCGAGGGCGCAATGCACCGCTATGCGGACAAGCCCGCATTCCGTTGCTTCGGGCAAACCCTGACTTATGCCGATACCGATCGGCTCTCGCGCGACTTCGCGGCCTACCTGCAGTGCGGTCTCGGCGTCGGGAAGGGCGAGCGCATCGCGGTGATGCTTCCCAACCTGCCGGCTTTCCCGCTCGCCTTGATGGGGATCGTCCGCGCCGGCGCCATTCAGGTGAACGTCAATCCGCTCTATACGCCGCGCGAACTCGAGCACCAGCTCAATGATGCGGGCGTCGAGGTCATCGTCATTTTCAGCGGCGTGTCGGCAACGCTTGCCGAGATCATCGACAAGACCGCGATCAAGCACGTTATCAGCGTCGGCTGGGGCGACGGCACCGGCGCCGCGCTGCCGAGCCCGGCCGTGGACCCGCGCCTCGCACGCGTCGTCGCTTTTGCTGATGCCCTCACGCAAGGGGCGAAGCTTGCCTATACGCCGGTGCAACTGAGCGGCGGTGATCTCTTGTTCCTGCAGTACACCGGCGGCACCACCGGTCTTTCGAAGGGCGCCGCGCTGTCGCACCGTAACCTCGTCGCCAACACCGAGCAGTTCAAAGCGTTCATGCGATCCGACGCCCTGCGACCGGGCGAGGAAGTCGTGGTCACGGCGCTGCCGCTCTATCACATCTTCGCGCTGATGGTGAATTTCATCAGCTACTTCTCGATCGGCGCCGAGAACTGGCTGGTCCCCAATCCGCGCGACATGGACGGCTTCGTCGAGGTTCTGCGCAAAGCGCGCTGCACGGTCTTCACGGGTGTGAATACGCTTTACGGCGGACTGCTGATGCATCCGAAGATCGGCGAAGTGGATTTCACCCGGCTGCGCGCGGCGATCGGCGGGGGCGCGGCCGTGCTCCCCACCACTTCGGCAAAATGGAAAGCACTGACCGGCACCGACATCCTCGAGGGCTACGGCCTCTCGGAAACATCTCCGATCCTCACGCTCAATCCGGCAGGCACGGGCGCGTTCTCGGCGACCGTGGGCCTGCCGTTACCGTCCACGGACATCAAGCTGCGCGACGACGACGACAAGGACGTGCCGCTGGGGCAGGCCGGCGAGGTGTGCGCCAAAGGGCCCCAGGTGATGAAGGGCTACTGGCAGAAGCCGCAGGCGAACGTCGAAGCCTTCACGACCGATGGCTTCTTCCGCACCGGCGACATCGGCGTGTTCGACGAGAAGGGGTTCCTCAAGATCGTGGACCGCAAAAAGGATATGATCATCGTCTCGGGCTTCAACGTCTACCCGAACGAGGTCGAAGCGGTCGCCGCGGCCTGCGCGGGCATCGCCGAATGCGCGTGCGTCGGCAGGCCGGACGAGAAGACCGGCGAAGCCGTGCGGCTGTTCGCCGCCAAGGCGCCAGGCGCGAGTCTGACCGAGGCGGACGTCATCGCGCACTGCCGGCGCGAACTCGCAGCCTACAAGGTGCCGAAGGAGGTGCGGTTCCTCGACGGCCTGCCGAAGTCAGCGGTCGGCAAAATTCTGCGCAAGGATCTGCGCGGGCTTCCATAGGTGGCACCATGGCGCTCCCAAACTACAGCATGGCGACGACGGCGCAGTTCATCGGGCACGAGTTCGGCGCCTCCGACTGGGTCGCGGTCGATCAGGATCGCATCAACCAGTTTGCGGCCTGCACCGGCGACCGGCAGTGGATCCACGTCGATGTCGCGCGCGCGACGCGCGAGAGCCCGTTCGGCGGACCGATCGCTCACGGTTACCTCACGCTGTCGCTGGTCGCCGCGACCGTCATGGAGCTCGGCGTGATCCCCGAGGATGCCGCGACCGGGCTGAACTACGGACTGGACAAGGTTCGTTTCATCGCGCCGGTCAAGGCCGGCGCGCGCGTGCGCACGCGCGTGAGCCTGATCTCGGCCGAGCCACAGAATGGCGGCCGGGTGCTCCTTAAGCTGCAATGCACGCTGGAAATCGAGGGCGAGGCGAAGCCCGCCCTCGTCGCCGAGGTTTTGTGCATGCTGATCGGCAAGCGTGTTGCATCGTCATGAGGCTCCGGCCGGGGGAATTCCCTTCCGGTTTTGCGTTGAGGACGAGCATCAATGGCAAACGAAAACACTGAGACATCGGGCCATGATGTCCACGACCAGGCGGCGCAGCACACGCTCGCTGCCAACCCGCTGGTCGGTGTGCGTGGCCGCGACGTAGTAGCTTCCGCGCGCACGCTGCTCGGGCGCATGGCGAGTAATCCGACGGTGGTCGCTCAGCAGTGGCTGGCCTTGATCGGAGAGCTCGGCCGCATCGCGACTGGTGCCTCCGAGCTCGCCCCCGATCCCAAGGACAAGCGCTTTGCGGATCCGGCCTGGAAGGAAAGCTTTCCCTACCGGGCGCTCGCGCAGGCCTACCTCGCCTGGGCCGGCGCGCTCAACCGCTGTGTGGACGAAACCAAGATGGACAAGCGTGACGCAGAGCGCGCGCGCTTCGTCATCTCGCTGCTGGTGGACGCGATGTCGCCGACCAACTCGCTCGCGGGCAACCCCGCGGCGCTCAAGAAGCTGGTCGACACTGGCGGCGTGAGCCTCCTGCAGGGATTGGAGAATTTTGTCGGCGACCTTGCGCGCAACGGCGGTCTGCCCGCGCAAGTCGATACGCGGAAATTTGCCGTGGGCCGGAATCTCGCAACGACACCGGGGTCGGTCGTGTACCGCAACTCGGTGATGGAGCTGATCCAGTACCATCCCATGACTGAGGCGGTGCATGCGCGGCCGCTCCTGATCGCGCCGCCGCAGATCAACAAGTTCTATGTGTTCGATCTCGCACCCGAGAAGAGCATCATTCAGCTCGCCCTCAAGGGCGGCCTGCAGACCTTCGCCATCAGCTGGAAGAACCCCACGTCCGCGGAAAGCCACTTCGGGCTCGACACCTACGTGGAAGCGCTGGAGGACGCCGCCGATGTGATGCGTGACATCACCAACAGCCAGGACATCAACATCTGGGGCTCATGCTCGGGCGGCATCACCACGTCGGCGTTTCTCGGGAACCTCGCGGCACGCGGCGAGCGCAAGGTTCACAGCGCCACCGTCGCGGTCTGCGTACTGGACATGGCGGTAGCGCAGGATACGACCGCCGGCATGTTCGTCACGCCGGAGTTGATTGCCGCTGCAAAGCAGGCCTCACAGCTCGCCGGGGTCGTCGAAGGACGGGAACTCGCCCGCATGTTCGCCTGGATGCGGCCCAACGACCTGATCTGGAGCTACTGGGTGAACAACTATCTGCTCGGCAACGCACCGCCGGCCTTCGACGTGCTCTACTGGAACAACGACACCACGCGGTTGCCGGCCCGGCTGCACGCCGACTTCCTCGACCTCATCAACACCAACCCCTACGTCAACGCCGGCCGGCTCGACGTGCGCGGTGTTCCGCTCGACATGGGCCGGGTGGATATCGAGAGCTACGTGGTCGCCGGCGTGACTGATCACATCACGCCATGGCAGGGGTGCTACAACACCGCGAAGCTCTACGGTGAGCGCAGCACGTTCGTGCTTTCAAACAGCGGTCATATCCAGAGCCTGCTCAATCCGCCCGGTAATCCGAAGGCAGTATTCTGGGCCGGCGCGGCGCGCGAACCGAGCCCCGAGGCGTGGCTGGAACGCGCGACCAAGCACGCTGGAAGCTGGTGGCCGCACTGGCTGGAGTGGATCAAGGCGCGCTCGGGTGAGATGGGCTCTGCGCCACGCGAACTTGGCAGCGACGAGAATCCGCCGCTCGACGCAGCGCCCGGCCGCTACGTCATGGAGAACTAGGTGCAGATCAGCCTGCACGACGTGGCAGGGCAGATCGTGCGCGTCGGCGTCCGGCCCGGCCGGAAGACCGCGCCGCCGCTGCTGCTGTTCAACGGAATTGGCGCCAGCATCGAGTTGGTCGAGCCGTTCCTCGCGGCGTTCGACGGCCCCGAGGTGGTCGTGTTCGACGTGCCGGGCGTCGGCGGCTCGCCCGCGCCGCGCCTGCCCTATCGCCCCTCCACGCTCTCGTTGCTGAGCGCGCGGCTGCTCGATCAGTTGGGGCACGCCCAGGTGGACGTGCTCGGCGTCTCGTGGGGAGGCGCGCTCGCACAGCAATTTGCCTTCCAGCAGGGCAAGCGTTGCCGGAGGCTCGTGCTCGCGGCCACATCGCCGGGCCACCTGATGGTGCCTGGCAAGCTGACAACGATGCTGCGAATGGCAACGCCTCGGCGCTACAAGGATCCCGACTACATGACGAGGGTCGCGGGAGATCTTTATGGCGGGGCGTTTCGCGCCTCACCCGAGCTGGCGCGCGCGCATCTTCGCCATGTCCATTGGTCGAGCGACTACGGCTACTATCTGCAGTTGATCGCAGGCGTCGGCTGGACCAGCCTGCCCTGGCTTCGTTTCCTTCCCCAGCCCACACTGGTGATGGCGGGAAACGACGATCCGATCGTACCGGTCGTCAACGGGCGCATCCTGGCAAGGCTAATTCCGCACGCGCGGCTCGTGACCATCAACGACGGCCATTTGTTTCTGCTCACCAGCGCACGTGAATCGGCCGGCATCATTTCGGAATTTCTGAACTGAGGTGTTCGCCCACTCAGGCTGTCCGCATGTTTCGGCATTATCGCCGGGCTCGCCGGGGAGGTTGGACAGGATGCCGGCCCCGGCTTTGCCTTTATCTGGCCCCATCGCTAAGGTGAGTGGTACGTCCAGTAGGCGTGATTCCGAGCCAGTCGTCCACAATCGGACCCGAGCATTGTACCGACATTCAAGGCCATGGCCGCAGCGCGTGCTGATCGGCATGCTGGTTGCGGCGGCAACGGCGGCGGCACCATCCGCCGCTCGCTCAGAGGCGCAAATTCTCGTCGACGTCGATAGCGGCAGAGTATTGGCCGGCGACAACGCCGCCTATCCCTGGCATCCGGCGTCCGTCACCAAATTGATGACCCTCTATGTGACGTTGCGCGCCCTCAAGGAAGGCCGCATCAAGACCGACTCGCCGTTCAAAGTATCGGCCAACGCGCTGGCGCAGTCGCCGACCAAGATGGGGTTCAAGGTCGGTACGGTGGTGACCGTCGATAACGCCATCAAAATGATGATGGTGAAGTCGGCAAACGACATGGCCGTGCTGCTGGCCGAAGGCGTGGCCGGCTCAGTCGATGCCTTCAGCGCCGAGATGAACGCCAACGCGCGGCGCCTCGGCATGACGCAATCGAACTTCGTCAACCCGAACGGCCTGCCCGCCGACGAACAGGTCGTGTCGGCGCGCGACCTCGCGATCCTGGCACGCGCGCTGATCCGCGAATTTCCCGAGTACGACGATTATTGGCATCTGCCCGGCATCAAGTTCGGGCGGCGGGTCATCCGCAACTACAACAAGCTGCTCGACCTCTACCCCGGCGCGGATGGCATGAAGACCGGCTTCATTTGCGCGTCCGGCTTCAATCTGGTCGCTACGGCCACGCGCAACGGGCGCCGCCTGATTGCCGTGGTGCTCGGTGCGCCCTCCGCGAGCGTGCGCACCTATCATGCGGCGAAGCTGCTTGAACAAGGCTTCAACAGCAATTGGATGACACCCTCGCCCGGCACCGTCGACCAGCTCGTCCCGGTCAATGCGGCCCCACCGGACCTGCGCGAGGAGACCTGCGGCCCGCATCGCAAGCGGCCCGCCGCCGAGGACGAAGAAGTCTCGTTCAACAACAACGACGGCGACGGCAGTTCGCCGTTGGCGTTCATGCTGCAAAATCTGCGCTCGCCCAACCCGAAGGCTTCGCAGCTGCTCGGCCAGCAGGTGTCGCTGGCGCCGCCCGTCGACGTGTTCGTCGGGACGGTGAAGCCCGCGACCGCGGCCGCAGCCGTCGCGCAGGAGGACCAGATCGAGGCGCCGAAAGGAAAAGGCAAGAAGGGCAAGCTCGCGAAAAAGAAAGGCGCCAAGGGAACCGATACGGCTTCGCAAGATACCAACGAAACGGCCACCCCTGCGCCGGCCGCCCGCTCGAAGCCTCACCGCGCCAAGTCGGCCGCCGCACCTTCTTCCGACGATACGACGGGCGCAGGGACGACCGCGGCCAAGCCAAAGTCCAAGAAGGCGACAGTGGCCGCGGCGCCAGCCGATGACTCCGGTGCAGCGGCGAGCAAACCGAAGCCCCGCCCCGCCAAGACGGCCGCGCCGGCGGGCGCCGCCAACGCCACAACCGCGCCAACCAAGCCCTCGCCCGCCCAGCAATGAGCTTGACCTTGCGGCCGCGCGGCATTTAGCGCTGCGGGCGCTTGCTTGTCCCGCACCCCTGTTCGATGCTGGTGCACTATGCGGCTGATTCAACAACTTAAAGCCGATTTTGCCACCGCACGCGGCGCGCTCCGCACGTTGCAAGTGACCCAGCCGATCGCGAAGAACCCGACCCGGGTGTTTCCGGATGTCATCACCGGCTTGGCCGAACGCTATGGCGACGCGCCGGCCCTGATCTCCGCGCGCGAGCGCTTCAGCTACCGCGAGCTCGCCGCCCGCTCGAACCGCTATGCGCGCTGGGCGCGCGCGCAAGGCGTTCGCAAGGGCGACGTCGTTTGCCTGATGATGCCGAACCGGCCCGAATATATGGCAAGCTGGATCGGGCTGACGCTGGCGGGCGCGGTGGTTGCCCTCATCAACACCAATCTCACCGGCGCGGCGCTCGCCTACAGCGTCAACGTCGTGCAGCCCAAGCATGTCATCGTGGCGTCGGAACTGCTCGCGCAGTTCACGAGCGCGCACGCCGACATCGACCCCAAGCTGAACATCTGGGTTTACGGCGAGGCCGGGACGAAATTTCCGCGCATCGATCTAGCGCTTGCGCAGGTCTCGGATGCCGCGTTGACGGCGGACGAGCGTACGCCGCTCACGATCGAGGACCGCGCGCTCTACATCTACACGTCGGGTACGACCGGAATGCCCAAGGCCGCCAACATCAACCACTACCGTCTGATGCTTGCGAGCTTCGGGTTCTCGGGGATCATGGACACCAAGTCGAGCGACCGCATGTACGATTGCCTGCCGATGTATCACACGGTCGGCGGCGTGGTCGCGACCGGCGCGTTGCTGGTCAACGGCGGCTCGGTGTTTATTCGCGAGAAGTTCTCAGCCCACGAGTTCTGGGACGAGGTCGTGCGTTGGGAGTGCACCCTGTTCCAGTACATCGGCGAGCTGTGCCGCTATCTGGTCAACACGCCGACGAGCCCCAACGAAACCAAGCATCGGCTACGGCTTGCCTGCGGCAACGGCCTGCGACCCGACGTCTGGCCAGAGTTCAAACGCCGGTTTCGGATCCCGCAGATCCTCGAGTTCTATGCGGCGACCGAGGGCAACGTGACGCTGTTCAATTTCGACGAGCGGGAAGGTTCCGTCGGCCGCATCCCCTGGTTCCTGGCCAGCCACTTTCCGATCGAACTCGTCAAGTTTGATCTCAACACCGAACAACCGGTGCGTAATGCGGAAGGCTTATGCGTTCCATGCCAACCCGACGAAGTCGGCGAAGCCCTCGGAAAAATCATGAACGATCCCAAAAAGCCGGGTGCGCGCTTCGAAGGCTATGCCACCTCCCCCGAAACCCAACGCAAGATCGTGCGCGACGTGCTCGAACGTGGCGACGCCTGGTTTCGCACCGGCGACCTGATGCGCCAGGACAAGGACGGGTATTTCTATTTCGTCGACCGCGTCGGCGACACTTTTCGCTGGAAAGGCGAAAACGTCTCGACCTCGGAAGTGTCGGAGGCGATCACCGCGGTACCCGGCGTGGTGGAAGCGAACGTCTATGGCGTGACGATCCCCGGCCATGACGGACGCGCCGGCATGGCCGCACTCGTGATTGATCCGACGAAGTTCGATCTTGCGGCCTGCTATCATTGGCTGAACGAACACCTGCCGAGTTACGCGCGGCCGTTGTTCCTACGCGTGCGCGCCGAGCTCCTCGACGTGACCGCGACATTCAAGCAGAAGAAGTTCGATTTGGTGCGCCAAGGATACGATCCGGCCCAGACCACCGACCAAATCTACTTCAACGATGCGCGGGCGCAGGCCTTCGTTGCGGTCGACGCGAAACTCTACGACGCGATCAACGCGGGTCGGGTTGGCCTATGACTGACAGAACCACGGGTGTGGAACGAGAACCGGCGGACGTGCTGGGGTTTTGGCGCTCAGCCGGCCCAGAGCGGTGGTTTGCAAGCGACGACGCTTTCGATGCCGCGATCCGCACCCGGTTCCTTTCGACCTACGAGGCCGCAGCCGCCGGCAAGCTTCATCACTGGGAAGCGACCGCCGAGGGTGCGTTCGCCCTTGTGATCGTGCTCGACCAGTTTGCCCGCAACATGTTTCGCAATGATGCACGCGCGTTTGCCGCCGATCCGCTGGCGCGGGCGGTGGCCGACCGGGCGATTACGCATGGTTTTGATCTGGCGTTTGAGCCAAGCGAACGGCAATTCTTCTATCTGCCGTTCGAGCACTGTGAAACGTTGGCGAACCAGGAGCGTTGCGTCGCGTTGTTCCGTGCGCTCGGCGACGCTGCAATGCTCAAATGGGCCGAACTGCACGCCGACGTCATCCGCCGCTTCGGGCGCTTCCCCCACCGCAACACCGTGCTCGGGCGCGCAACAACTGGCGAGGAGCAGACCTTCCTTGACGGCGGCGGGTTCAAGGCGTGAGCCCGCGGGGCCCAGAAAGCGAACAAATTCTTGTACGTGGCTGCCAAGCGAATCCGGCAGTAAGCTCAAATTCGGTGCCGGCTGGTAGGTGTCCAATGGCCAAGATTAGTCCCGTCGATACGCGCGCGCGCGGCATTTTCCTGATCGCACTGGTGGTGATCCTGATTCTGGGACTTCCGCTGGCCGTCTGGCTCGACCTGCGCAGCCTCACGGAAGCGGCGTTGCGCCGCCAGGCAAGCGACCTCAATTCGGTGATCACCAGCATGCGCGGCTTCTACGGAACCAACGTCGTCGGCCGTATTCTGTCTGCGCCGGGAACCGCTACCCAGGTCACCCACAATTATCAGGCCATTCCGGGTGCAATCCCGATACCCGCGACACTCTCGCTCGAGCTCGGCCACGTGATCAGCGAGCAACAGAACAACATCACCTACCGGTTCGTCTCTGACTTCCCGTTCAAGAACCGCGCGCCGCACGAACTGGACGATTTCGAGCGACGCGCCTTGGCGATGCTGCGCGCCGACCCGCATCAGGTGGTCACCGACGTCACCAACTCGATCTTCAGCGATCGTGTTCGCCTGATCGCGCCGGTTGTGATGGGGAAGGCCTGCGTGGATTGCCACAACAGCCATCCCGAGAGCCCAAAGCGCGATTGGAAGGTTGGCGACGTGCGCGGCATCCAGGAGGTGACGATCACTCAGCCGATCGCCGCCAACATCTTCTCGTTCAAATACCTGCTGATCTATCTCGCGCTGCTCGCAGCGGCCGGGCTGGGGTTCATCATCACCCAATACCGCCAGGCGGCCACGATCCGCGGCATGAACCGCGAGTTGGAGACCGCAAACGAGTTCCTGGCCTCGTTGTCGATGAAGATCTCGCGCTATCTCTCGCCGCAGATCTACAAGAGCATCTTCAGCGGCCAGAAGGACGTCACCATCCACACCGAGCGCAAGAAGCTCACGATCTTCTTTTCCGACATCAAGGATTTCACGGCGACGACGGAACGGCTGCAACCGGAGCAGATCACGCGCCTGCTCAACGAGTATTTCACCGAAATGTCGGCGATCGCGCTCCGCCACGGCGGCACCATCGACAAGTTCGTCGGCGACGCGATGCTGATCTTCTTCGGCGACCCGGAAACCAAGGGCGAAGCCGAGGACGCGGCCGCCTGCCTGCGGATGGCAATCGAGATGCAGCGTCGCATCGCCGAGCTAAATGCCAAGTGGCGCAACGAAGGGATCGAGAACCCGTTCCGGGTGCGGATGGGCATCAACACCGGCTTCTGCAACGTCGGCAATTTCGGCAGCACCGACCGGATGGACTACACGATCATCGGCGCCGAAGCGAACCTGGCGGCGCGGCTGCAGTCGATTGCGGAACCGGGCCACATCGTCATCAGCTATGAAACCTACGCGCTGGTACGAGGCATGCTGGTCGCACACCAGTTGCCGCCGATCACCATGAAGGGGATCAGCCGCGACGTGGTTCCCTACGCGGTCGACGGCATTCTTGACCGCACCGGCGCCAAGGTTGAGATTTTCAGCGAGCACATGAACGGGCTCGATTTCTTCCTCGACCCGGCTGTGATGGATGCGCACACCTCGGCGCATGTCCGTGCGGTGCTGCAGAACGCGATCGCGACGCTCGACAAGCATCGCGCCAAATCGACGGACGCAGTCTAGAACTGCGCATCCGCTGGGCGCGAGCATTCGTGCGCCAACAGGCGGGCAAGCGGACGCCTCAGTTCCATCATTTCTATGCAACCAACACTTCTACAGTCATGCCGAGATAGTCGTCGGATGCACCGACGAAGCTTCCAGCTACGGGAACTGCCTGGCTGATGTCCCGGGTTACGGCAACACGTATCAAGTTGCTGCCGCCGATCGTTCCGTTGGTCGGGTCATAGGCAACCCAGCCGGCGCCCGGAACGTAAATGTCGGCCCAAGCATGGGTGGTCCCGGCACCTGTGGAATGGTTCCCCTCCGATGGATTGTGGAGATACCCCGTCACGACCCGTGCTCCAAAACCGAGGCTGCGCGCTGCCTCGATCAACAGCATGGCAAGATCGCGGCAGGAACCCCAACCACGATAGAGCGTCTCGATCGGCGTCTGGGTCCCCTCGGTTTCACGGCTCTGGTAGGAGATCGACCTCGAGACGCCGGCATTGAGATCGGTCAGCAGCGCTTGCGTACCGGTCGGGTTGCTGCGAATGAAGCCCTCAGCCCACGCGCCCAGACGATGATGAGGATCCGGATAGTGTCGTTCGAGCATGCGGCCCAGATCAATGCGATCGTCCGCCGAGTAGGTGAATGGATAGGACGCCGCGGTCGCGGCGATCTGTGGCAAAGGGTGCTCTACGACGTAGGTTTCTAGTTGAAGACAGCTTTCGATTCTGAGTTCGGCGGCCGGCCGGATGAACGATGCAATGGCCACCGAATTGCCGAACACGTCGTGGACCCAACGTACTGACGCAGGTGGCGAGAACTTCAAGTCTGTTTCAATGAGACGAAGATCGTGGCTATCACGCGGACGCAACATCAGGCGATGGTCGCCAAATTGAACCGGACGACGGTAGCGGTAGACGGTTGTGTGTCGCACGTTGAGAATAGTCATATCGCCATTCGCCGATCGGGATCATAGCAACGAAGCTGGCCGTCGCAGATTGAGACGACGGCGCCGAAACAGGGCGACAGCGTTCTCGAGGCAACAACCGAACCGCCACTTTCAAAAATCGGCGGGAAACAGGTCGTAGGATCCCTTCCGGTAGCGCCCGTAAACTTTGAGCGCGGCCGCGTATATCAGTTCGCGGTTGCGATCAAATGCACTCAGAAATCCATCCTCATCAGGCCGCATGTCGGGTTGGATTTTCTTGAGTGAATCTTCGCCTACGAAAAACGATCCCTCCATCGCACCATCATGACCCCAAAACCGCACGGCACGGCGGGTGGCGTCAAATGAACGGCTCTGATTTGGAAAGTGTAGCACCATTAACCGTTGCCGTTTCGAGCCGCCATGCCGCCGGCAACGGCGCGCTCAGTTTGTCATGCCGTGTCGCCCGATAGTCGGGTAAAATCAGCGAGCACCGATGCAATCAGTTGTTGTCGACGGTGATCCAGCGCGGTCGGCGAATCGGCAAAAAGGGTGAGAAGGTAGCGCGCCTTGGCAGCGGCTTCGTGCCAATTCGCCGCCGGTGCAACGAGTAGGTGTTCCTCCAACTCGCGGCGCTGAAGGCGCAGCGCTTCCTCTTTAGCCTCCACGTCGGCCAGCATGCGGCGTTGTAACGTAGCCTTCTGGGCCGCCATCCCGCGATGGCCATCGAGATCGATGGTTCTATCCGTCATCTTGTTGCGTCCACCGGTTCGACCGACCCCCTATTGATCCAGGGATTTCAGAACTGTATCACGCACGCGTCGGTCAGACGGTCAAAACAACCCGGCAAAGCATCATAGCTCGAAACCCAGAAGCGGAGCTGGGTGCATGAATGGTAGCTTCGAGCTCAATCACGTTCGTGAGGAGCCCGGCGCTTGGCCGAGCTCCGAATTCTCTGTTAGGGCGGCGTTACTTCTGCTGGCTGCCGGGCTTGTCGTTTGCAGGCTTCCGATCGCCCTGATTCTGCTGCGGCTGACCGGGCTGTTGAGTATTCGGTGTCGCCGGCTTTTGGGTTTCATTGCTCATTATATTATCCCTTTTGGAAAAGACCTAAAACAATTTCTAGGTACCTGTTTGAGGTGGAGCTTTGTTTCTACAAATTCAAGATCAAACAAAATAAATAAACCCAACAACATAGCACCATTGTGCTAGCGCATTCGCGCGTTGAAAAAGGCAGCGGATTTGTGAACAATCCAGTCCTGAGCTTCAGCCTCCGAGCTAAAGTCCCCGATGTTCTCCGCAACGCCGTCATCGCCGACCGTTTCGAGGTACCAGCCGCTTCCGTCTTTGTATCGACGAAGCGTCGTTTGCGGTTGCAGATGATGTCCAGCCATGGTGACCGTTCGCGGCTCCTTGTCGGACGGGTTACCGGCGGGTTCGCGCCGTTTCCCGCTTCCTAATCGAAACATCCAACCGCCGAGGCCCCGTTCGGCGCGGCGGCGTCTTGTTTCGGAGCGACAATCGTTTTGGTGACGATTAGTAGATCAACGACTGCAGCGGCAGGTTGCAGCGATGCCGCGCGATGCTCACGATAAGATTATATAAGGACGACCCGGCAAATAGCGAGCTAATGTTTGACCTCGCTATTTGACCGCATCGTCTTTATAGTGGCGGGGACGTGGCGGTAGAGAATGCGCTGCTCGTTGTGCGCGAGGCCATGTCCGTCTCTCTCGGCATTATGCTGGTTAGCGACAGATCGCCCGTCCTTGCGCAATGACAAAGATGACGACGCTGCGCCCTGGCTCAAGCGCGTCGAACAAGAGGGTGCATTCGGGGCAGTGACTTCGCGTGACGGCCTCGACACGCATTCGCAACGGGAGCCATCGCTCAATGCCAGACGTCGACGCACACGAGATTCGGTTCCAATGTCCGAAGTGTGGGCACGAACTGAAACAGTCGATTGGACGGCTCAAGGCAGCCGAACGCATGATTTGTCCCGGGTGTGACATCGGGATCAATATCGACACCGATAGATTGTCCAAGGCCGCTGAGGAGATTGAGAAAGCGGTCGCCAAGACCCCCTCGGAAATCACCATCAAATTCTTTCGCTGAACATATTCCGACACAGCGGCTAACTTGGTCGCGTCCGAACTGCCAGCTCTCGCATGCACATCCGCCAGCAGTCGCTGGCTCATGCCCGCTCGCGCAACAGGCGCCGGATGACCTTGCCGGTCGTCGTCATCGGCATTTCGGCGATGAACGCGATCTCGCGCGGGTACTCGTGCGCAGAGAGGCGAGTCTTGACGAACGCCTGGATGTCAGCAGCCAGTTGTTCGGACGCGCTCACCCCCGGCTTGAGCACGATGAATGCCTTGACGATCTCGGTGCGCACCGGATCGGGCTTGCCGACCGCGGCGGCGAGCGCGACGGCCGGATGGCGGATCAGGCAATCCTCGATTTCGCCCGGACCGATGCGGTAGCCCGACGAGGTGATGACGTCATCGTCGCGGCCCACGAACGCGATGTAACCTTGCCGGTCGACCACGCCCTGATCGCCGGTGGTCATCCAGTCGCCGAAGAATTTGTCGCGCGTCGCATCCGGCTGCGCCCAATATTCGAGGAACATCACCGGGTCGGGCCGCTTCACCGCGATCTGACCTGGTTCGCCGGGCGCGCACAGCGTTCCGTCGGGTCTGATGATCGCGACCTCGTGTCCTGGCACCGGCTTGCCGATGGCGCCCGGTTTTGAAACGCCGATCTTGCCGCAGGCCGCGAGAATCTTGTTGCACTCAGTTTGCCCATAGAACTCGTTGATGACGAGCCCGAGCGCCGACTTGCCCCACTCGTAGGTCTGTGCGCCGAGCAACTCACCGCCGGAGCCGACCGTGCGCAACGCGAGCCGGTGGCGCCCGAGCGGATGTGGCGCCGCGCGCAGCATGCGCAATGCAGTCGGCGGGATGAATGCGTTGCGCACCCCGGTGGCAGCCATCAGCGCGAACGCCTGTTCCGGATCGAATCGCTCGAACCGCCGCGCCACCACCGGCACGCCGTAGTAGAGCCCGGGCAGCAGCACGTTGAGCAAACCTCCCGCCCAGGCCCAGTCAGCGGGCGTCCACAGACAATCCCCGGCCTGGGGGAAGAACTCGTGCACGAACTCGACACCTGGAAGGTGCCCAAGCAGTACGCGGTGGGGCTCGAGCGCACCTTTCGGCGGTCCGGTCGTGCCCGACGTGTAGATCATCATGGCGGGATCGTCGGCCGCGGTCGTTTCCGGCTCGAAGCTCGCGGCGGCCCTTTGCAAGGTTGCGTTGAGATCGAGCGCGCCGTCGCCGGGGCCGTCGACCGCGAGCACCAACGCGAGGTCTGCAAGCAATTCACGCAGGCCCGCGAGCTTCGCAAGCCCGCGAGCATCGGTGATCAGGGCCTTGGCACCCGAGTTCGCCAACCGGTAGGAGATCGCATCCGGCCCGAACAGGGCCGCGAGCGGCAGCGCGATCGCGCCAAGCTTGTAGATCGCGATATGGATCGCGGCGACCTCCGGCATTTGCGGCAGCATCAGCGCGACCCGGTCTCCGCGCACGATGCCGTGCGCCCGCAGCGCATTGGCGAGCCGGTTCGACGTCTCGCGCAGTGTGCCGTAGTCGACTTTGTCGAGGCGCCCGTCAGCATGCTGGTACAGGATCGCGACCCGGCGCGGCTCGCGCTCCGCCCAACGATCGCACACCGCAACCGCAATGTTGAACGATGCGGGAAGCTGCCAGCGAAACTCGCGGCAGAGCGCATCATAGTCGCGCACGGGAGGAAGGACCGACGGTGCGAACTCAGGCATCCGGCATAGTGTGGTGGATTTGAAGTTCCTACTACTTTAGCCGAAAACTCGTATAGGAACTTCAAATCCAAAACCACACTAGAGTCATTGATTTGCTAGTGTCCCTTTGATTCCGAAGTTCGCATCAGAGGGTGCCGCAAGTTTGATGCGAACTTCGGAATCGGAACGCTAGTGTCATGGGTTTGCTGTTCCGACCGCGATTGTCGCAAGCTCGCCGACGGACTTCAAATCCAAAACCACGCGAGAATCAGCAACACCAACACCCCAGCTGCGATCGGCACCGCGGCGAGGGGCAGATCCCACACCGGCTCACCCGATGCGGACGCCGTCTGGTCGCCCGCACGCGAGCCGAACATGAGAACTGGTCGAAACAGCTGGTGCAAGCCGAGCGCGCGCCGCCGTTCGACCGGCGTGCCATCGCCGTGCGCCAAAGCGGTGAGGCTAGGCTTGTCGCGCCCGAAAATATGTCTGGCAATGGGCATCGCTGCCTCCGCATCGGTTGCCGCTCAGCCGGTTTGTTTTGGTCGGCGCGGCGTGGTGCTAGTTGCCTTGCGACATCGCCACATCGGCGCCGGCCGCACCCGGCACAGATGAAGGCGGCATCGCCGCGAGCAGGAACGCGGCGGCGGCCGCGACATAAAGCATGGCCACAGCGATCGCCCGCCGTCGAACGAGCCGCAGCTGCACGCCATTCTCCAGATCGGATGGGACTGGCATCGGAGCCTCCCTTCATGGGATCGCAGCGATGCCATAGCGCCGGAGGCTCCGGGAACCTTGTGAGGTGGGTCACAAGCCTCTGAAAAATTTATGAAATATTTCGCGCGGGGGCTGTTCTGCGCGGTTGTGCAGCCAGCGCGGGTTGCACCGCGGTAGCGGGCGGCCGGCTGCGGGGGAGCGTCGCGGCGCTATTTGCCGGTCTGCGAGCGTGGGACGCGCGCAGTCCCGAGAAGCGCGGCCAGCGCGTCCGGCTGCAGCAGCACCACACCGCCGGATTCGAGCTTCACCCAGCGGCTCTTTTCCCAGTCGCGTAACTGTCTGTTCGTCGCTTCGCGCGAAACCCCGATGATCTGACCGAGTTCGCTCTGGGTGATGAGCACCTTGTGATTGCGGACTTCGGTGCCAGCGAGCCGCAGCAAGGCCTTGGCCAACCGCGCCGGCAAGTCGAGAAAGATCACGTCCTCGACCTGCTCGCTGGTGTTGCGCAGGCGGGCACACAGGATCTCGATCAACTTGATCGCGACCTCCGGCTCACGCTGCACCAGCGGAATGAAATCGCGCCGATCGATGATGAGCAGCTCGCTATCGCGCGCTGCCACGGCGTCCGCGGTTCGCTGGCCGCCATCGAGCAGTGCAATCTCACCAAAAATCTGACCGGGTCCAATCAAATTGAACACGGCATCCTTGCCCTCGCCGGACGGCACCGTGATCTTCACCTGGCCGGAACAGACCGCGTAGAGACACGAGCCGTGGTCGCCCTTGGAGAAAATTGTCGTGCCGCGCTTGATGCGTTTGGAAGTGGCGTGGGCGCTGAGTTGTTCAATCAGGCCGGACCCGAGCGCTCCGAACAGCGGATGTTGTTGTAGAATGGCCCGCTTGTCGAAGACCGGACGCGTCGCCTGATCGTCTGGGTGTGCGCTCATGTAGTCCCCCAGTCACATTATAAACGCGAGCGTCATCAGTATGAAGCAACGTGAATAGATAGGCGGTGCAATCTCTTAGCCAACAACGTGCGCGGGCAGGGCACGGGAAATGCACGCAATTGCACGCACAGCGGCGGTATTATCCGATCAGCCCAAATCTAATATTGCAGTGCAAACAACCCGTTAAGGATGACTTCGAGGACCCCGTTCCGACGCTTGAAATTTTCTTCGATCTTTTCTAATCGTTCGCCATCGGATGACCGCTTGGTTGACCGGTTAACAACGCCTCGCGGAGCGACCCATGAGGGGACAAGTCCGCTTCTCAGGATCCCGTAACCGGACGCCATTCGCGCGGCGCGCGAGCGGTCCGCGCGACTTGCTGGCGCTGTTGCGCCCGGCTGGCGCCTTTGCGTATCCGCGTCAGGTGGTCCAAGACCCTGATCTGACGCTCAACGAGAAGCGCGCGATCCTGGCGTCGTGGGCGTCGGATGCGTGCAGCAAGGACGCGCCGGCGTTGCGGCAGGCGCCCCGCGACGGCCTCCTCCCGGTCGGATTTGACGACATCATGGAAGCGTTGCGCGAGCTCGACGACCAGGCGGCGCACGACAACCACCCGCGACCGCATTACCGTCGCGTGCTGCGGCGCCTGCGCCGGAGCGGCCAATTCTGAGCTGGCGAATACCGTTCGTTCAGCACGCGAGCGTACCCTTTGCGCGGCGGGTTGCCCGCCAACCGCCACATTTCTATGAATGATCGGGTGCGGGTGGTATGAATCAATACCGGAGTCTTGGTGAATTTGCGGGGCACGCGTTTGCGTGCGGTGGGAGGCTGTCGATGGGTGACCGCTTGAGAATCGTCGTGGTTGCTGCGGCGGTGGCGCTGCTGAGCACACCGAGCTACGCGCAAATGACTCAGACAACAGCGCGTAGCGACAAGGACAAGAAATCCGACGCTGAAGCGGACAACGCCTACAGAGCAATGATCAAGAACGTGCCCGACAAGGCGCGCGACACCGATCCATGGAAGGACATGCGCGGCGGCGATACCGCTTCAAACAATAGCGCCGCCAGCAGCCCCCCCGCGAGCACGAACGCCGCGGACAAGAAGTCGACCACGAGCAAGCACGCCAGCACCAAGAAGCCGAAGTAGGCAAACCTGCGCCTGCAGCCCTACCCTTCCCGATCGTCGGGTGACGCCATAATCAGCGTCCAGAACACCTTGTACTTCGAGTTGGGTGCGTAGACGGCAGCGATGCCCATGCGGGTGACCCCGGGCTTGAGCATGTTGGCGCGGTGCGGCGGCGAATCGCGCCAACCGGAGAATGCCTCGGCCAAGGTGTGGTAGCCGGCACCAACGTTCTCGACCGCGGCTTTGACAGGAAAGCCCGCGCTTCTGATGCGATCCGTGAACGAGCGCGCGGCGTTGTGGTCGAGCTTGTCGCGCTGCGCCATGGCACGCGATTGCTCGCCCGCAAGCCGCATCAGGGCCGGATCGACCGCAACCGGTCCAAGCCCGTTGTTCTTGCGGTAGCCTGAAATCATCGATTGGGCCGCGGCCGCATCGACCTCGGCATTCGGTGCCGCGAGGCTCTGATAGAAGCTCGGCTGTGACGGCAGGTCCGCGCCCGTGCAGCCCGCGAGGGCGAGGGTCGTCAAGGCGATGATGGCCGGCGTTCGATGCATAAGGTATCTGCGGCGCAGGTTAGGGCTGCAATGGTCGCCAAACGGTTTACGTCCGGCCTTGAAAAGGGGTCAACGGACCCCGTCGGGTCCTAGTGCCCCGCTTCCGAAGTTCGTGATACATCGCGGCACCCTCTGACACGAACTTCGGAAACAAAGGGGCACTAGCAAGTATTTGATAGCGCATGATCCGGCGAAGTGGCCGCCGGTTCGCCGAAAAGATCATGCGCCACCTATAGTTAGCGCGCGACCGGACGCAAAACCGGTGACCACTTTTGCTGGTCGCGCGCGTGCCGCTTATCGATTTGAAGTTCCTGGACGAGGCTGCGGCGGTGATGCAGGAACTTCAAATCGGCGGCACTAGCGTCGGGACGTTCATTCCGGCTGCACCGAAGGTTTCTCCGCGAGCTTGACCTCGGCCGGATTGGTCGGGATTCCAATTCCGGCTTCGCGAAAGCGCCGCAGGATGGCGAAATTGAGGTCGCTGCGGGTGGCGAGCGCATGCTCGACATTGGCGACGAAACAGCGCAATTCGACGTCGAGCGCAAGCACCCCGAAACCCATGAACACCACGTTCGGTGCCGGCGTGCGCATGACCTGTGGATGCGCCTGCGCGATGTCAAGCAGGATCTCGCGCACCCGGTCCATGTCGCTGTCGTAACCGACCCCGAGCTTGATGGTCAGACGCCCGATCGGATTGCCGTGCGTCATGTTCTTGACCACGCCAGTGATCAGATCCTGATTGGGGACGATCACGCTGGCACGGTCGAACGTTTCGATCTCGGTCGCGCGCACGCTGATCCGGCGCACAAAGCCTTCTTCGTTCTTCACCAGCACCCAATCGCCGACCCGGATCGGTCGCTCTGCCAGGAGAATAATGCCACACACGAAATTGGAGACGACCGACTGCAGGCCGAAACCGATGCCGACTGAGAGCGCGCCGGCGATGAGCGCGATCTTCTGCAGATCGATGCCGAGCTCGGCGAGCGCGATGATCAGCGCCGTGATGACGCCCGCGTACCCGAACAGCACCGAGACCGAGTTTTGCAGGCCGGGATCGAGCCCGGTGCGCGGCAGGAAGCGGCGGTCGAGCCAGCGCTGCACCGCGCGCGTCGCGATGAAACCGAACAGCAACAGCAGAATCGCGATGATGATGGTGCTGAGCGAAATGCTGACCGCGCCGACGCCGGCGCCGAACACCGCGTCCTGGATCACGTCGAAGAAATCGGCCGCGAATATGCCCCACGGACCGAGCACCGGGACGACGGCAAGCAGCGCGAGACAGAGCTTGGCCACCGCCGCCAGCAGCGTCGCAACCAGCTCGAGGCCGCGCGGTGAGAGCCCGAAGGTCGCCGCCACGCGGCGCCCGCGGCTGGAGTCCGCGTTCAGCACATCGGTCGCGACCGAGTCGATCAGCGCGGCGCCCAGGTAGTACGCCCCGACCATCATGAACAGCACGACCGCGCGGCCGGCAAGGAACGCGGCAAATCCGATGAACCCTGTCAGCAGCGCCGCCGCGATGACGACGACGAACACCCAGCCCAGGAAGCGCAGCCAGCGCAGACCGGCGCTGGTTTCGGCCGGCGGCAGCCGAATCAACAAATAGAGGACAAGCAGTCCGATCAGCGCCGCGAGCAGTGCACTCGTCGCAACCGTAGTTGACAACGGAGCGCCCACCGCCTTGTGCATCAGGTTGAGAAAGATCACCGTGCCGAGGACGCGTGAACTCCAAGTCAAGCACGACGTGAGCCGCTTTGCCTGCAGTTCGTCGCTATTGACAAGGCGCCGGTGCGGCGCACCCGGCGCCAGCACCGCAAGCGCGATGGCGCGGCCAAAACTCGCCACCGCAACCGCCACGGTCAGACCGAGACCGAGATCAGCAACGATCGGCAGCAGCAAGCCGTTGCCGTCGAGAACCTTGATGATGGCGAACACGCAGATCGGCATCAGCAGCGCGTGCCGCAGGAGCGCGATCAAGGCTGCGAGTGCGCGGGCGAAACGACCCGCGCTGCGGCCGGGATCGGTCTCGCGTGCGAACCGGCGGCGCCATCCGTACGCGGCTGCGATCGCCAACGCTGCCAGCGCGATGAGCGTCGCGACGCTGGCCGCTACTCCCCAGGAACTGCCGTTGCGGCGGGCATACTCCGACGAGGATCTGATCAGAAAGGAAATGCCCTGCGACTCGGTGTGCAACCCGCGCATGGTTTCGGACCAGAAGCCAGTATCAAGCACGCCGGGCGTGCGCTGGAACAAGGCGCGGCTGAACAGGCTCCGCCGGCTTTCGTTGATGCGCGCCGCGATATCGTCGGCACGAAGGCTCAGGAGGCGTGTTTCCTTGAGCGCCTCATCGACCTCGGCGCGTGACTGGCTGAGCTGCGCGCGCTCCGCCGCGATGGTGGGGCTTTCCGGCGGCGCGCCGGCGGCGGGCGTCGGCCCGAGTTGCGACAGGCGGCTGTCGACCTCGGAGAGACGCGGGTCGAGGACATCGAATTGCGCGCGCAAGCCTTCACGGATGGGCGCGAGCTTTTCGCGCAGCTCGCTCAGGCTCTGATCGGTGTGGCCGGCGTGCCCGATGGCTTGCTGGATCTCATCAAGGAGTTGCTTGAGCGGCGTAAGCTCCGCCGTCAACCCGGTGGGGGCGCGCGCGGGTGTCGTCGCGGCCGGCTTGGTCGCCTGGGCCAACGCGGATGACGCCAGCGCGGGTATCAGGATGAGGATGAGCGCCCACGCGCTAACGGTTCGTCGCAACAACATCGATTACGTCCCCTGCCCTAGTGCCGCCATTCGCTCAACTCACCGCGCTTGCGGGCGTCGACATATCATTCATTGCCCATTCATTGGCCAAACTGGAAAATGCCCCCCTGATAGCGTATGCGATATCGATCATAACGGGCCGGAATTGGGGTTTCACCATGTATGGCAAGGCATTGGCTTTTTTGGCCGCCGCGGCGGTTGCAGTGGCGACGCCAACGATCGTGTTGGCGCATCCGGGCGTCGGGCAGGCACACGATCTGATGCATGGATTTGCGCATCCTTTTACCGGGCTCGATCACGTCATCGCCATGCTGGCGGTCGGCGTATTCGCAGCCCAGCTCGGCGGCCGCGCATTGTGGCTGGTGCCCGGGACCTTCATCGCAGTGATGGCGGCGGCGGGCATCGCCGGAATGGTGGGCGTCACTATCCCATATGTTGAAACCGGGATCGCACTGTCGGTGTTGGGGCTCGGCGCCGTGATCGCGTTCGCGGTCCGCGTTCCGGTCGCAATTGCGATGGCGATTGTCGGTGTGTTCGCAATTTTCCACGGGCATGCTCACGGCGCTGAAATGCCGGAGTCCGCTTCAGGCATCCTGTTTGGTCTTGGGTTTGTCGCAGCGACCGCAATCCTGCATGCGATCGGCATCGCGTGTGGCGTGCTGATTGGCCGCGCGGCCGGCGGTCGCCAGATCGCCCAGCTGGCCGGCGGCGCCGCCGTCGTGGTTGGGGCGGCACTTCTGGTGGTCGGCTGAGCACCCTGCTTTGTCCGCGCGGTCCCCGTGCAAGGTGGGGAGAGCGGCGCGAGCAAGAGTCGTCATTGTATTGACCGCTGTGCTTGGCATGGGTTTGGGGGCCCATGCCCAGAACGCGCCGCTGCCCGACGCACCGGCGTCGCAAACGCCTGCTCCGCCTGCCGCGCCGGCAACGACCGCGCAACCGGCGCCACCGCCTTCCAGCCAGCCCCCCGCCGCCCCGCAGCCAACAGCCGCACCGCAACCGACTGCCCCGCAACCGGCGCCAGCATCCGCCGCGCAGTCGCCTGCGAGCGCCCCGGTCGGCAGCGTCGCCACGGTCACGGGCAGTGTCAGCGATTTTCGCAACGGCGCGCCGGTGACGAATCTCAAGGCGGGCGACGCCATTTACAAGGGCGATTTGCTGCAGACCGATGAGAAAGGCTCGCTCGCGGTGACGTTTGACGACGACACCACCTTCAAGCTTGGGCCGAGCTCGACCTTGGAGGTGAGCGACTTCCTGTTCGAAGAGGGCGGCACCAAGAATTCCGCATTGTTCAACGTGGTGCGTGGTTCAACCGCATTCGTGGCGAGCCTCGTCGCCAAGACCGGCGACATGAAGATCGCGACCCCGACCGCGACGCTCGGCATTCGTGGGACGACCGGGCTCGTCGACGTTCCGACCGGGGCCGGCGCCGGCGACGTGTCGATCAAACTATATCCAGACGCCAACGGAACGGTTGGACGGATCGAGGTGTTCGGCGCCGGCGGCGCCCAGCTCGGAACACTGTCGCGCGGCTCGACCGGCTTTTCGATCCGGCCCGGCGCGGCTGGGCGGTTCGCCGCGGTACCGCTGCAAATTCCTCCGCAGCAGGCCGCGCGCGACCGCGCCTTCGTGCGGCAGACATTTTCCGCCCAGCAGGTCGGGCGCCAGCTGGTCATCCAGCGTCGCCAGCAAACACCAGGCCTGCAACGGCAGCCGAATCTGCAGCGGCCCAATCAGCCCGGTCAGCAGAACCGGCCCGGACAGCCTAATCGTCAGAATCAACCGAACCGGCCGGGACAACCGAACCAACCCGGGCAGCCCGGGCGACAGGGTCAGACCAATCAACCGCGGCAGCAAGGCGCGCCGGGGCAACCCAATCGGGCGGGGCAGCAGAACACGCAAGGTCAACCGAACCGGCCGGGGGGACAGAACACGCAAGGACCGGCAAACCGACCGAGCGGCCCCAATCAGCAGGCACGCCCCAATCAGGGCGAGCAATCAAACCCGGCGGGTCAGCAAACGCTGCAAGGGCAACCCGGCCCGCAAGGACAACCAACCCTGCAGGGTCAGCCGAACCTGCAAGGCCGGCCGGCGCTGCAGGGTCCACAAAACCCGCGCCTACCGCAAAACCTGCAACGTCGAACGCCGTTGCAGGGACCTGCGCAGCGACGGCAGGGGCGACAACCGAGGCTGAATAACGAGCGCTGAGCGAGATTGCGTCACCGCGTTCCGCTGGCGGCGGAGAGGTTGCGTTCGATCTGGGCGCGCGGGTTGGCGCAATCGAAATCGCCCATGTTCACGTTCTTGGCGCTGCTTTGAACCACGTCGCCGGTTGGCTGCTGTTCCTTCGCCAGCGCGCCTTCGAGCGTCGATATCGTTTGCTCGAGCTTGGCTTCGCTCTGCCCCAACGCAGCCGCGAATATGCAAAATGCAACCGAAGCATCTTCCGCGACGTTTTCCAGCTCCGACAGTGTCTGCAGGAAGCGGTCGCGGACCTGGCTCGGCGGCTGCGACCCGGTCGCAAAGGCGCCGATGTAGTTCTCGATCACCACCGGCATTCTCGCCCTCGTGGTCACCTCGGCGTCGGCCAGAAGTGTCGAAACCCTGACCGATTTGGCAAACGCGTTACTGGCCTCGCTCAACGATGTAATCAGCGTGTAGTCCTGCGGGATCAGCTTGCTGACGTTGATCGCATAGTTTGCCCCCTCGCGGCACGCTTCGCTCATCGCCGTGTCGGGGCCTTTCGGCGCGCAGTCGGCGCGTGTCTCATGGATCTGATAGGCGGCGAAGCCATATTGGATAGCAAAATACCGCAAGTTGCTGACCAGGGTCAGCATCTTGCTGCGTTTCACCTGTTGCTGCCCCAGGTTTCGCTCGTTCTCCAGTCTTTGGGCGTTCAAATCAAAAATGGTCACGGCGACAAACGCGGCCATCAAGCCGACCCCGATGGCGACCAGCGAGCGCGCGAGATGATCGATGATGCGTGCGCGGTCGAAGGCGAAGACGATCGGGACCGATGCCAGGATCAGAACGGCCGCGATGACGAGGGCAGAATATTCATTGAGGAGGGACATTGAATTTCCGCCGCTGCCAAGCCAATTCGTTCACCGGGTAAACCACCGAGCCTCAATCCACTTCGATCACGACCTTGCCGTTTTCCACGCGCGCCGGATAGGTTTTGATCGGCACCATGCAGGGCGGTGACACCACCGCACCGGTCCGGATGTTGAATTGGCCATTATGAAAATTGCACTCGACGACGTCACCCTCGATATAGCCTTCCGACAGCGAGCCGGGGCCATGCGTGCAGGCGTCGTCGGTGACGTAGAATTCCCCCTCGACATTGAACACCGCGAGCGTGAGTAGGCCATTCTCGACCCGCAGCGCCGAGCCCTCCGGCACGTCCTCGCAACTACAGAGTTCGATGCGCGAGGTCATGGAAGGCCTTTGATCGTGTCGGCATTGTGCGATGCAGGTCCTGCGTGACGTTGGTATTGTGCGATGCCGTCGTGGTTGTTTGACGCGCGGGGGTCGCGGCGCTAGCTTCTTGACCATATCCGGATGGATTTCTCAATCCAAACGACATCGTCGCTAGCCGGAGGCCGCGGACACACACGAGATGCTGCGTAAAGAACAGAACGACTTTCTCACCCAAACTGGGCCCGGCACGCCGATGGGCCACATGTTCCGCTGCTATTGGCTGCCAGCGCTGTTGGCCGAGGAGTTGCCGGAAAACGAGTGCCCCCCGGTACGCGTGAAAATCCTGTCGGAACGCCTGCTCGCCTTTCGAGACACCGACGGGCGCTACGGCCTGATCGACGAGTTTTGCGCCCATCGTGGCGTATCGCTGTGGTTCGGCCGGAACGAGGAGGCCGGGCTGCGCTGCCCCTATCACGGCTGGAAGTACGACGTGACTGGGCAGTGCATTGAGGTTCCGTCGGAGCCGGAGGAAAGCGGCTTCTGCCGCAGGATCAAGCTCAAGTCTTATCCGTTGATCGAGCGCGGGGGCGTGCTGTGGACCTACATGGGCCCGCCCGAGACACAGCCGCCGCTGCCCGAGTGGGAGTTTGCCACCGTGCCGGCCGACCGCAGCTTCATCTCCAAGCGGTTTCAGGAATGCAACTGGCTGCAGGCGATGGAAGGCGGCATCGATTCAAGCCACGTGTCGTTCCTCCACCGCGGCGAACTCAACAAGGACCCGCTGTTCAAGGGCTCGAAGGGCAATCAATATAATCTCAGCGACTCCAAACCGCATTTCGAGGTGGTGGAGAGCCCGGGCGGCCTTTACGTCGGTGCGCGCCGGAACGCCGAAAACGGAAACTATTATTGGCGCATCACCCAATGGGTGATGCCCGCGTTCACCATGATTCCGCCGCGCGCCGACCATCCGGTGCACGGCCACTTCTGGATTCCGATCGACGACGACTATTGCTGGGCCTGGAGCTTCGACTATTGCGTCACCAAGCCGCTGACCACGGAGCAATTGCAGGCGATGCACGACGGCAAGGGCGTGCACGTGAAGTACGTACCCGGCACGTTCCGGCCGCTCGCCAACAAAGACAACGACTATCTGATGGACCGCGCCGCCCAGAAGGCAGGCAAGACGTTTAGCGGCGTCGAAGGTATTTCCATGCAGGATGCATCCCTGCAGGAAAGCATGGGCCCGATCGTCGACCGCGCGAAGGAGAACCTGGTCTCGACCGACAACGGCATCATCATGGCCCGCCACCGGCTGTTGCGCGCCGCCAAAGCGCTCGCCGAAAAAGGTGTCACCCCGCCCGGAGTTGATCCCGCGCATCAACGCGTCCGCTCCGCCGCCCTGGTGCTGCCGCCGGACCAGCCGTTCAAGGAAGCAGCCAGGGACGCACTGGTGGTGCAACCTAATGTGGCGCACGTTTCGGTTTGATTGAATGATCAGCGAGAGCGCCCGCATGACGACGCGCGCCGAGGCGCGCTACCGGATCGAGGCGCCGAATTCGCAACCGCGCGCCGTCAAGGTGATTGCGCTCGACGCCGCCAGCGAGTTGGTGGTCAAGCGGCTCGCGCAATTGCGCTGGAATCGCGCAAATTTCCTCACGGCGTCTGCATTTGCCGGCACGCCCGCGCGGGGTGGACCGTTCTCGGTGCCCGGATGGTTGAGCGATCTCGCCGGCCGCACCAAGGATTTGATCGACGAGATCGCGAGCGCGGATCTGGTGGTGATGATCGCGACCGCAGGAGAGAACGCGCAAGCCGGCTCGTTGATCGGCGAGGCCTGCATGGCGCGCCGCGTGATGACCACCGGGCTTGTGCTGGGGACCGCGGCCGCTTCGGACGAGGCCTTGTCGAAGACGCTTGGTCAGTTACGACCATATTCGGTGATGCTGGTCGCGGGCGGCGACGAGGAATACATCGAGAACATGCTGGTTGCGCTAAGAGCGTAGTCAGAAGCATTGCGCGCGGACCCGCCACACTCCGCGCAGTCCGCCTGACGGAGATCCGATGCACGACGTTCCCGGCCAGACGCACTGGCATGAACCCGCGGGCGGACGCCGCGCCGGCTTCGGCAAATTCGGCCGGCCGAAGACGCCGTACGACCTGTTCATGGAATCCGAAGGGATTCCGATCTTTCGCGACATCGGGGTGCGGCGCGTGCAGGACCTGCCGCTCGCCCCTTGGCGCCGGCTCGGCGGGCGCGGCACCTACATTCAGCTCTACGGCACCGAAGGAAAATGGGGCTGCTACGTGGTCGAGGTGCCGGGCGCCGGCGCGCTCAATCCGGAAAAGCATCTCTACGAGGAGGTCATCTACGTAGTCGAGGGCCGCGGCTCGACCGAGGTGTGGCTCGACGGCGATTCCAGGCGCCACCAATTCGAATGGCAACGCGGCTCGCTGTTTTCAATTCCGGTGAACGCGCATCACCGTATCGTCAATGCCGGTTCCGCGCCGGCATTGCTGTTGGGTGGCACGACGGCGCCCAACCTGATCAACCTGCTCAACAACATCGGCGCGGTCTTCGATTGTCCATATCAGTTCCGCGAGCGTTTTTCCGGCGCCGACGACTTCTACAAATACAAGGACGACCTCGAGCCCGACCCGGTGCGCGGGCTCGCGATGCGGCGCACGAACTTCATTCCGGACATCGTCAACTGCGACCTGCCGCTCGACAATCGGCGCTCGCCCGGATATCGCCGGGTCGAGCCGTTCATGACCGGTAACACATTCTACCTGTGGATCGCCCAGCACGAGAACGGCCGCTACTCCAAGGCGCATGCCCACACCTCGGCGGCGGTGCTGATCTGCCTCAAGGGGAAGGGCTACACCTACACCTGGCCGGAGCAGGCCGGCGTCACCCCGTGGCAGGACGGCAAGGAGCATCTGATCAAGCGGGTGGACTACGAGCCGGTTGGCATGGTCTCGGCGGCGCCGGGTGGCGCGCGCTGGTTCCATCAGCACTTCGGCGTGTCTCAGGAGGCGCTCCGGCTCACCGCCTGGTTCGGACCAAACTCGCCGGGACGCGAGCCGGGCCCTCCCGGCGAACAGCACACCGACTACACCGCGATGGACATTACCGAGGGCGGCACCGCGATTCCCTACTGGATGGAAGATCGGTTTATCGCCAAGGAATTTGTGCGCATGCTCAAACAAAACGGTGCCGAGAACCGGATGCGCCCGCAATTCTACGAGCAGGACTACACGGGCGAACTGCCAAAAGAGTGATGCGCCGTCGCTTTTCACCGTCATGCCCGCGCTTGTCGCGGGCATTGACGTCTTTACAACCTAGATCGCGGCAAGAGTGGATGGCGGGACGAGCCGGGCCATGACGGAGAACGAATGACCGACGACCCCGGCGGCCGCGTTTTCTTTTCCAGCAAGGGCCGATCGCTCGAAGGCGAGGACGAGATCCGCCTGCTCAGCGTCGGCGTCGACATCGGCTCGTCCACCTCGCACCTCGTGTTTTCGCGCATCGTGCTGGAGCGGCTCGACGCCCGCTATGTGGTGAGCGAGCGCGAGGTCTTTCACCAGTCCGACATCCTGCTCACGCCCTATGCGGGCGAGGATACGATCGACGCACGGGCGCTCGGTGCGTTCATCGAACGCGCCTACAAGGACGCCCTGGTGTCGCCAGAGGAGATCGACACCGGCGCGCTTATTCTCACCGGCGTCGCGGTTGCGCGGCGCAATGCCCGGGCGATCGGCGAGCTTTTCGCGCGCGAGGCCGGCAAGCTCGTGGCGGTGAGTGCCGGCGACAGTCTTGAAACTATCATGGCGGCACACGGCGCTGGCGCGGTCGCGCGCTCGATCCGAGACGGCATCGCGGTGATGAACGTCGACGTGGGCGGCGGGACGTCAAAGATCGCGGTCTGTGCCGATGGCCGGGTCGCGGCCGTCACCGCGCTCGATGTCGGAGCCCGGCTCATCTGCGTCGATACAGATGGAACTGTTCGGCGCATCGAGCCAGCCGGGCAACGCTTTGGCGCCGAACTCGGGCTCGCCCTCGAGCCCGGTGGCAAGCTCGCGGAGAGCGACACGCAGAGGCTTGCCGGTGCGATGGCGGATTGCCTGTTCGAAGCCATGCGGGGTGGATCGCCTGTGGTTGCGGGTCGTTCGCTGTTGCGGCTCGATCCGCTGCGCTGGCGTGGACCGGTCGGTGCGCTCACATTCTCCGGCGGCGTTTCCGAATTTGTCTACGGGCGCGAGGCCAAACATTTCGACGATCTGGGGGCCGCCTTGGCGCACGCAGTCCGCGCCCGCGTCACCGGTTTCGGTGTGCCGCTGGTCGAGCCGGCCGAGCATATCAGGGCGACGGTGATCGGCGCCGCGCAGTACACCACACAGGTCTCGGGCAGCACGATCTTTGTGTCGCCGCTCGATGCACTGCCGCTGCGCAATATCCCGGTGATCGCGCCGAATTTCGCGTTCACCGAGGAGATCGACGCGAAGGAGGTGGCGAGCTTGATCCAAACGTCGGCCGCGCAACTCGAACTTGCGGGCACGATCGCGGTGTTCGTGCCATGGCGCGGCTCCGCGACCTTCGCCCGGCTGGACGCGTTCTGCCGCGGTGTGGTCGACGGTCTTGCCGGAGTGCCATCGACGAATGCGCCGATCGTGCTCGCTGGCGACAGCGACGTCGGTGGCCTCATCGGCGTACATCTGCGCGAGGAGCTCAAGGTCGCAAACCCGGTGGTCTCGATCGACGGGCTCGAGCTCACCGACTTTGACTACATCGACATCGGCGCGCTGCTGGAGAACTCGGGCGCCGTACCGGTCGTCATCAAATCGTTGGTGTTTCCGGGCGGCTCGTCGGTCGGATCGCCGCGTCGGACCCAGCCGGCCGGTCCTTAACCGCCATCGGCTCGGCGTTGATCAGGTTGCGGTACATGTGCCGCAGCGCCCGCCGCAGCACCACGTTCTCCTGCTTCGACAACCCGGCGCTGGCGATCTCCTCATAGCGGCGGCCGAGCGGGATCAAACGATCGACCAAGCGGCGGCCGCGATCGCTCAGCGCGACCGCGATTTCGCGGCCGCTGGTCTTGGATGGCGCGCGCACCACGAGCCCCATGCGCACAAGCCGCGTGACAATCCGTGAGAGGGTCGAAACCTCGATGCTGGTCAAGCCGGCGAGGTCGGTGTGGCGTTGCGCCCCGTTGCTTGAGAGCGCTGCCAGCACCCGCCACATCGCGATGCTGAGGCCGAACTGCGCCAAAACGTCCTCGCCGAACCGGAGCGCCATGATCGAGCCGACCCGATTGACCAGGTAGGGCAGATAGTCATCAAGATCGAGGCGGATCGGGTGTTCGGGCACGGGGCGGATTCCATCGTGGTCCTCCCGGCAATAAAGCAAAAAAATTGCATTTACAACAGTTGCGTTTGCAACTAAGGTAGCTCTTAGAGGTCGGATAAAGCCGGCAGCGGCACCGCACCTCGCGGGAGGAGACCATGGAGTTCGGCTACTTCACGCTCAGCGACAATCACTACGAGAACAACACCCGTTCCCCTAACACCTTCGTCCAGCACATAACGGACGAGGCGCTCTACGCCGAGCGGCTCGGCATGCATTCGGCCTGGATCGGCGAACATCATTTCAACTCGCTCGGCGTCCTGTCCTGCCCGGACCTGGTACTGGCCTACATTGCGGGGCGCACCAGTCGGATCCGCCTTGCGCCGGCGGTGACCGTGCTGCCGCTGCACAATCCGATCCGGGTCGCCGAGCAGTGGGCAACGCTTGATCTGTTGAGCAACGGGCGCGTCGATTTCGCCGCCGGGCGCGGCTATGACCGGCGTGAATACGAACCGTTTCACGTCAGCTTCGACGACAACCAGGGCATTTTCGACGAAGGCCTCGAGGTCGTGCGCACGCTCTGGGAAGCAAAGGATCGCATCACCCACGAAGGCAAGTACTATCAATTCAAGGACGTGCGAATCACGCCCAAGCCGGTGCAGAGGCCAATTCCGACCTATGTGGGTTCGTTCTCCAAACCATCGATCGAGCTCGCCGCGCGGCTCGGCTGCGGTCTGATCGTCGCTCCGTTCGCAGCCGCCATGAGCTTCGGTGGCTTGAAGCAGGTTGCCGACCTCTATCACGAGTGCTGCGCCAAGTACGGCAAGCCGGCCGGCCGGCTCATGTGCAGCTACTTCACGCACTTTGCGGACACGCCGGAGCAGGAAGCCGCGCAGCGCGCGCGCCAAATCCGCTACTACAAGGAATGCGTCATTCCGGCGTTCCCGAGCGACCCCAAAACGGCGCCGCCCAGCTATCGCTACTTCATCGGCATGGTGGAGCGGCTGCAAAACGTGAAGCCGGAAGACCTCACCGAGAACTCGGTGCTGCTGGGCAGCCCGGCCCGCATGATCGAGACCCTCAAGAAGGTCGAAGCTGCCGGCTTCTCCGAAGTCATTCTCTACTTCAACGTCGGGCTCAAGCCGCACGCCCAGGTCAAGGAGGAGATGGACCGGTTCATGCGCGAGGTCGCGCCGGCGTTCGAGGGCGCACATAAGCAACGCGCCGCGTAGGTTTGTGCATATCGGGCGCGCCGCGCGCCAGCGCGCGGCCTGTTCAAATTAACGTCATCTCCCCCGAGTGGCGGTTGGCTTGGCTTTGGCGCGCGCTAGCATACCGGCATGGTGCTCCCTCGCCGCCACCTCCTCGCTCTCCTCGCCGGCGCCGCCGCGACCCCGGCGCTCGCGCAGGCTCCTGCCATGAACCGGATCACCGCCTTTGCGTTCAGTTTCTCCGCGCTCGACGGCGGCACGATCCGGCTTGCCGACCACGCCGGCAAGCCGATCCTGGTGGTGAACACGGCGTCGCTCTGCGGCTACACCCCGCAATATACCGGCTTGCAGGAGGTCTGGACCCGTTTCAAAGATCGCGGCCTCCTCCTCGTTGGCGTGCCGTCGAATGATTTCGGTGGCCAGGAACCGGGCGGCGCCAGCGAGATCGACGAGACCGCACACCACCAGTACGGGGTCACCTTTCCGATCACTGCCAAGGCCGAGGTTAAAGGCCCGAGCGCCCACCCGTTCTACAAATGGGCAGCGGCCGAGCAGCCAGGCGAGACGCCGCGCTGGAACTTCCACAAGTATCTGATCGGCCGCGACGGCCACATCGCGGCGGTGTTCCCGAGCGCAGTCGAGCCGACCGACACCCGGTTGATCACGGCGATTGCGAAGGAACTCGGCTCGGGCGGCTAGCCGGATCGTTGTTGATTAGGCAGCTGCCGCGAATTACGCCGCCGCGTCGACCTTGAGCACGCCGCGCCGGATCTGATCTTCCTCGATCGATTCGAACAGCGCCTTAAAGTTGCCCTCACCAAAACCGTCGTCACCTTTGCGCTGAATGAACTCGAAGAAAATCGGGCCGATGGCGTTGGCCGAAAAGAGCTGCAACAGGATCTTGGTCTCGCCGCCCGCCACCACGCCTTCCCCGTCGATCAGGATACCAAGCTCGCGCAACCGCGCCAGCGGCTCGCCATGTCCGGGAAGCCGGTTCTCGACTTTCTCGTAGTAGGTCGCGGGCGGCGACGGCATGAACGCGACGCCTGCGCGGCGCAGGCGTTCGATGGTCGCATAAATGTCGCGGCAGCCGCAGGCGATATGCTGAATGCCTTCGCCGTGATACGCGTGCAGATATTCTTCGATCTGGCTCTTCTCATCCGCCGATTCGTTGATCGGAATGCGGATCTTGCCATCCGGACTGGTGAGCGCCTTGGAAAACAGACCGGTGAGCTTACCTTCGATGTCGAAGTAGCGGATCTGCCGGAAGTTGAACAGGTGCTGATAGAAGTCGGCCCAAACCTGCATGCGCCCGCGATGCACGTTGTGGGTCAGATGATCGATGTAGAATAGGCCGTCGCCCTCGGGCGCCGGATCCGGCGCGCCGAGCCAGTCGAACTCGGCCGCATAGGGCGAGCCCTTCGCGCCGTACCGATCAATCAGATAGATCAGGCTGCCGCCGATTCCCTTCAGCGCGGGGACCTGCAGCGTCTTGCGTCCCGTTGCCGGGTCGGCGGCTTGCGCACCGAGTCCGAGCGCACGGCGAAAGGCATGTTCGGCGTCGACCACCCGAAACGCCATCGACGGCGCGCACGGACCATGCGCGGAAACGAACTCGACCGCATGGCTGCCCGGGTCTTCGTTCACCAGATAGTTTACGCCGCCCTGACGATAGAGCGTGACGTTGCGGGTGCGATGGCGCGCAACCGGCACGAATCCCATGCGACCGAACAGATCGTGCAGTTCTCGCGGTCGCGGATGCGCGTATTCGACGAACTCAAATCCATCGGTCCCCATCGGGTTGTCGCGGGTGATCCGAGGGGGCGGCGCATCGAATGGAAATGGTCCCATGGCATCCTCCACATTTTGCCCAGAGTCCCGCGATCCGGGCGCAATGGGCATGCAAAATGCGCAGGATTTCAGTCCGTCATGCACGGATCGTGTATAGTGTGGCCCGCCCATGCAAACGATCGAACTCGATGAATTCGACATGCGCCTCCTGGGCGCGTTACAGGTTGATGGCCGCCTGACCAATCAGGAACTCGCCGACAAGGTCGGCCTGTCGGCGTCGCAATGCTCGCGGCGCCGCGCTCGTCTGGAGGAGAGCGGAATCATTCGTGGCTACCACGCCGACCTATCGCCGGAGGCACTCGGACTCGGCGTGCTGGTGTTCGTACATGTCACGCTCTCGGCCCACTCGCCCGACAATTCCAAACGGTTCCGCGATCTCGTCGCGCGCTCCGATGACATTCAGGAAGCCTATTCGCTCACCGGGGAGACTGATTATCTGCTCAAGATGGTCCTGCCCGATCTCAAAAGCCTGGCCGCCACCGTCAACGAGCGGCTGCTCGCGCACGACACCGTCGCGCACGTGCGCTCCTCGGTGGTGCTCGACCGGCTCAAGGAAACGGCACGGCTGCCGCTGAGACGAACGCGCTAGGGAGCGTTTTCCGGCGAAGTGGTCACCGGTTCGCCGTCCGAAAACGCGACAAACAGAAAACCTCAGCGTCCCAGGATCGCGCGGCGTTGCGCGCGGATGCGCTGCTCGATTGCACGTGCGCTCCCGCTCTCACCGCCAAGATAGGCATCCTGCACGGCCGGATTGTGCAGCAGTGCTGCGGCCTCGCCCTCGACCGTGATGCGGCCGTTTTCGAGCACATAGCCACGGTCGGCGATGCCGAGCGCGGCGCGCGCGTTCTGCTCTACCACCAGCACGGTGCCACCGGCCGCGCGCAACGCCACGATCTGCGCCATGATGCGCTCGACCACCAGCGGCGCGAGACCGAGCGACGGCTCGTCGAGCAAGAGTAGCCGCGGACGCGACATCAGCGCGCGTGCGATCGCCAACATCTGCTGCTCGCCGCCGCTCAGCGTCTGCGCGGCCTGACGGCGCCGCTCCTGCAGGATCGGGAATTGCCGGAACTGCTCGGCCTGGGTGTCTGCAACCGCCGCATGATCGGTGCGCACATAAGCACCAAGCCGCAGGTTTTCCTCAACCGTCATGCCACCGAAGAGTTGCCGGCGTTCCGGCACCTGGGCAATGCCCGCTCGCACGATCGCGGATGTCGGCAGGCCTGTGATCCTGCGTCCGTCAAACCGGATGCCGCCGCCCGACACCGCCACCATGCCCATGACGGTGTTGAGCAACGTGCTCTTGCCGGCTCCATTGGCGCCGATCAGCGCGACAATCTCGCCGCTGCTCACGGTAAGCGACACTTCGCGCAGTACCGGCAGGCGGCCGTAGCCGCCGGTGACGCGATCAAGCTCCAGCAACGCGCTCATGGACCTCCGTCGACGGGTCGTGTCCCAGGTAAGCAGCGATCACCTGCGGGTCCGCCCGCACCTGATCTGTTGGGCCATCGGCAATCTTGACGCCGTGATGCATGACTACGACGCTGTCGGCGAGCCCCATCACCAGCCGCATGTCGTGCTCGACCAGGAGCACCGTGATGCCGAGCGCGCAGATGCGCAGGATCAGCTCGGCCAGGCGCTCGGTCTCGGTATCGTTGAGTCCAGAGGCTGGTTCGTCCATCAACAGAAGCTTGGGCTCGAGCGCGAGCGCGCGCGCGACTTCAACGAGACGCTGGTGCCCGAACGGCAGCACGCTGGGTCGCACGTCCTCGGCCCCGCGCAGGCCGACAAAGACGAGCGCAGCGCGCGCCGCTCGTTGCGCCTCCGCTTCCTCGCGCGGCACTTTCGGCAGACGCGCCGAAATATCAAGCAGCCCAGCCGTCATCAGGCGATGGCGGCCGCACATCACATTTTCCAGCACCGTCATGTTGTCGAACAGCTGCAGATTCTGGAACGTTCGCCCGATCCCGCGCAGCGCGATCTCGTCTGGCAGCAGCGTCTCGATCGGCTCGCCGAGAAACTGGACGGTGCCGGCATCAAGCGGCTGATAGCCCCCGATCAGGTTGAACAGGGTGGTCTTACCGGCGCCGTTCGGTCCGATCAGCGCCGTGATCGACCCGGCCGCAACCGTGAAGCTTACGTCATTGACAGCGCGCAGGCTCCCGAACGCCCGCGCCGCGCCGCGAACATCGAGGATCACGCCGCCCGGCGGCGGCGCGCTGCTCGAAGCGGCGAGCGCGGAAGGATCAGGGACGACCGAGATCGTCCCGGCGTTGCCGCCGCGGCCGACCACACGGTCGAACAATGCGCTCAGCGCGCCCGCGAGGCCGGCCGGAAACGCGATCAGCACGATCACCGTCAACGCGCCCATGATCACCGATTCCCAGAGCGGCAGCCCCAGACCGCGTAGGAGTTCCCGCAGCCCGGTGATGACAGTCGCGCCGAGCGCGCCGCCCCAGACCGACGTCAAACCGCCGATGATCACCCCGGTCAGCAAGTTCAAGCTGTAAGCAAATCCATAGACATTAGGATCCATGGCGCGCAGGTAGTGCGCACCGAGGCTCCCGGCCGCGCTGGCCATCGCGGCGCTCACCACGAACATCTGCACCTTGTATTTGATCGCATCGATGCCGACCGAGCCGGCCGCCATCTCGCTCGCCGCGATTGCCTTCAAGGCACGTCCGATGCGCGAACGATCGACGCTGAGGCCGATGCCGACGCAGATGAACGCGATCGCCCACACCGCGTAATAGAATGCCGTGTCGTTGGCGAACGAGATGCCGAAGATCGCGAATTTTGGAACCCCCTGGGTGCCGAGCGCGCCGCCGGCGAAATCCAACTCGACCGCCAGCACAATGAAGATGAACTGCATCGCCAGCGACGCCATGGCGAGCACGAACCCGCGCAGCTTCATGATCGGCCAGCCGATCACCCAGGCGATCGCCATCGAGAGCACGACGCCGGCGAGCAGCGCCACGAACGGATCGATGTGATAGTGGGTGCTCAGGATCGCATTGACGTAGCCGCCAACCATGAGAAAGCCGGCTTGGCCGAATGCGAGCTGATGCGCGTAGCCGATCAGCAGCACGAACCCGACGGTGCCGGCCGCCATGGCACCGGCGATGATCCCGACTCCCACCGGGTAACTGCCCGGGTAGATCAGCGGATAGATGATCACGGGAATCGCAAATGCCGCCAGCGCCAGTATCCGCTTCAGGCGCGCACGATCGCTCATCACTCGCCCGCGCTGCCAACAAGCGCGGCGCGGCCGAACAGAAAGACCCCGCCGCGCACCAGCAGGTAGGCGATCAGCACCCCGTAGACGATCGCGTCCTTGTAGCCGGACGACACGTAACCAGCGGCAAGCGATTCGACGATGCCGATCCCGAGACCGCCGAGCACCGCGATCACCGGGTTGCGCATGCCGCCCAGGATGGCGCCGATGAAGCCCTTAAGGCCGTACGAGACACCGGCGTCCCAGGTGGCAAGCACGATCGGCGTAATCACGACGCCGGCGAGCGCCCCGGCGGCACCGGCGAGCGAGAACACCAGCAGCGTGAGGCGCTCGGCATCGATTCCCATCAGCCGCGCCGCACGCAAGTTGATGGAACAGGCGCGCACCGCGCGCCCAACGTCGGTAAACTTCAGAAACCAGAATGTCGCCGCGAGCAGTGCGGCGGTCGCTACCCAGACCCAGAGACTTTGGATCGGCAGCACCGCGCCGAACAGCGAAAAGGTCCCCTCCCCTGTGAACCCGGGCAGGAACAGCGGGTCCTTGCCGAACAGGATCAGGGCAATGCCGCGCAGCACCACGGCGACGCCGAGCGTGATGGTGATACGGATGAAGTGCGGCGTATCGCGCACCGGAGCAAGCGTCAGACGCTCCTGAGCCGCTGCCACGACGGCGCCGACAAGGGTTGCGATTGCGATCGCCGGCAGCATGGGCATGCCGTTGGCAACGAGCGCCGCGGCGACGATGCCGCCCAGCATCACGAACTCGCCCTGTGCGAAATTCACGACACCGGAGACGTTGGCAGTCAGAACGAAGCCAAGCGCCACCAGCGCATACACGCAACCGGTCGTGAGCCCGGGCAGGAACAGCTGGAAGAAGACCGCAAAGTCCATCGTCCCCACTCGGGGGCGCTCTACTGCGCCAGCACAGGCACGCCTTTCTCCAGCCGGCCCATGCCGATCGACTCGAAGTTTTGGCCGGTGTGGTCTTCCGGCGTATAGGTGACCGGGCCGTTGAGCGCCGGCAATCCTTTGACCTTCTCGAGCGCGTCCCGAATGCCCTGACGCGTGCCGTCCGAATTCTTGACGGCGGCTTCGGTGATCAGCCCGACGTCGAATCCGAACGTATTGTAGTAGACCGCATTGCGGCCGAGCCCCTTCTCGAGTTCGGCATAGAACTTGGCAGTGTCGCCGCCGACCTTGGTGCCGAAGGTGCCGAGCTGGATCGGGACAATCAGGCCGTCGGCGACGTCGGCACCGCCGATTCCTTCGAAGAACGGTTTTGCCACCACCGACTGGCCCATGATCAGCGGCATGGTCAGACCGAGCTGCTTGATCTGCTTGAACGTCAGGATCGCGGCGCGACCGGAAGCCCCATCGTAGAGCACGTCCGGATTGGCGGCGCGGATACGCGTGAGCTGGGCGTTGAAATTGGTGTCCTCGACGCCGAGCGTTTCGACCGCCACCAGCTCGATGCCGTATTCGGGGGCGAATTTCTTCATGTTGGCGATTTCGCTCTGGCCGAACGCATCGTTCGGCTCCAACATCGCGAGGCGCTTATAGCCCTTCTGCTTCACATACTGCGCGAGCCGCGTCATGAAATCCCGCGTCGCCGGGGCGACCTTGAAGAGATATGGATCCGCCGGGGTGCCGAGAGCGTCGGCGGCGCCACCCGAGATAATCGGAACCTTGAACTCGGAGGCGAGCGTCTTCACCGCCATCGCCGAGCTCGACGGAACGAACAGATAGATCAGGCGGATATCGGGATCACCAGTGAGCCGGCGAAACGCGTTCGCCGCATTGACCCCATTGGTCTCGTCGTCAAGCGTCGTCAGCACGATCTTTTTGCCTGGCAGGCCCCGCACCTTCATCCAGGCATCGAGCCCGTCGACCGTGTCGCGCGCTGGGCCGGCAAACCCGCCGGTCAGCGACTCGACGACGCCGATCTTGAAGTCCTGCTGGGCGCTGGCGGTGGTGGATATGCCGGCGGCCAGCCCGAACGCGCTGATGAAGCCGAGCAATACCTTTGCGATGGACACTTTCGTTCCCTCCCTCGGCGCCGCGTTGCCCGCGGCGGTTGTTTGGTTTTGATGGATTTTCTGGTCATCCTGCGAAGCCCGCGCCGCGCGCGAGCTTCCCGGGACGAGTCTCGTTGGACTTTTGCGCGGAAGAGCGCCTAGCGTGAGACTAAGCCGTTATCCCGTGTCGGTCGTGATTGTTGGTGCGATGGTCACCGGCGAGCCAGCGCTTGAGCTCGGAATGGCAATCCTTGCGCCGCATCGCGTTGATTTGCTCCACATCCGGAGCGTCGATCGTGAACTCGACCTTCAAGCCATCCGGGCTGGCGGTGTAGATCGACTTGCAGTAGCCATGGTCGGTTTCGCGGAACGGCAGGCCGGCTGCTTTCACGCGGCTCGCAATTTCATCATAGGTCCCGTGGTCGACCAGCATGGCGAAATGCTGACCCTGCTCCGGACGCACGGCCCTGAGTGCCTCGTAAACGTCATCGTCCGCATATTGGAAGAATGCCAAGGCACCGCCATCCGCCAATTCATAGAACGTGTGACAGTAGTCGATGTCGCGGCCGGCCGAAGCATTGTAGGCGCGCTCGCACCAGGTCGCGGTCAGCGGAATGCCGATGACGTCCTCCCAAAACTGCCGGTTTGCCTCATGGTCCTTGATCACGAACGCGTAGTGATGCAGCCGCTTCGGTAGTGCGGTCAGCGGTTTGGCCGCCGGCTTTGCGTGGACGTTCATCGGCTCCTCCATCAGTCCGTGTTTGCCGGCATTTTAGGCCGATTTGGATTTTGCTCCAACCGACTTCGCGACGATCGCGGGGCGCGCATGCCTGCGCCGCGCACCTGATCGATCAGCCCATCCGGGTCGGTGGGCAGATGATCCGAACGCCAAGCGACGTGCCCATCGGGGCGAACCAGCACGAGCTTGCGCTCATAGAGGCGCGCAATCTCCGGGTCGCGGACCGCGACGACGTCGAGCGGCAACCCACACCGGTCGGCAGCGGATGCGACAACATCCGGCTCGGGAGCCTCAGATCCCAACCGCAACAGCGTGAAATGGCGCCCGAACAGGTCGAGGGTCGAACGGCCGTCGCCCAGCCACGCATGCGGCGCGCGGCAGCCGGGATGACTGGTCTGGGTGTAGACGCGGGTGTCGTCCGGATCCGGCGGTGTCGGACCGTCCGGCACGATGATCGGCGAGCCCTCGTAGCAATATCCGAGATGCGTATGGAGCGGGTTTTCCCACGCGAGCGCGTTGCTCGAGGCGAGCCTACGGCCGAGTTCGGCGCGCGCGCGCTCACCATCGGGCGTCTCGTCGGTGACATGTGGCACCGGCTTGCGCGAGCCGTAGCGCTCGAAGTTGCGCATCGCTTCGTCGCATTGGCGAACGCCGACCGGGCGCCGCTCGAGTTCATAGCTTTCGAGCAGGTCCGGCCCGCCCCAGCCGTGATGGACCGCGGCAAGCTTCCAGCCCAGATCGACGGCGTCGCCGATGCCAGTGTTCATTCCGAGGCCGCCGTTCGGCGGCATGACGTGGGCCGCATCCCCGGCGAGAAAGACGCGACCACGCCCGTAGTGATCCGCCACCATCCGACGGCGCACCCAGTGCCCAACTTTGAGGATCCGAAAGTCGATGTCGCGGCCGATCGCGCGCCGCACCTCGTGCGCGGCATCGACCGTGTCCGGATCCATGTCGGCTTCGCCGTGAATCATCAGCCGCCAGCGTTCGGTACCGTCGGCCGGCGTGAGGCTGGCCCAGGCGCCCTCCTCGCCGATGATGACATAGCGCCCTGCCTTGCCTTTGTCGTGCGCCTCCCACAACGCAGGGGCGCTGAACATCACGTTGACCGAGCGATTGATGATCGAAATGCCGTGGACTTCGATGCCGAGCTCCCGCCGCACCGTGCTGGCAAAACCGTCGCAGCCGACCAGATATCGGACCTGCACGCGTTCGCGCGTACCCGTCGCCTCATCAATCAGGTCCGCAACCACGCCGTCGCCGGTGTCATGAAAGCCGGCGAGCCGGCAGCGGTAGCGCAACGTGACGCACGGGTGCGCGCGCGCCGCCCACGCCAGGATCGGATCGAACACGAATTGCGGACAGTGGGCGAAGCGTTCAGGGCTGGACGAAAACGGCGCGACCTCCCGCATCGGCGGCATCGCGATCCGGCCCAGCTCGTGGCCGTTCAGACTGGTGACGAACACGTTGTCGAACGGGAAGTCTTCGGGGAACCCCCAATGCTTGACCCGTTCAGCAATACCCCAACGCCGGCAGAACTCCACGGTGCGGATGCCGGTCGCAAACATCTTGGCATCAACGACTTCACCGTCGCCCTGCTCGACCAGGAGGCATGGCACGCCGCGCCAGCCGAGATCGAGCGCGAGCGCCAAGCCGACCGGCCCGCCCCCGACGATGAGAACCGGCACCTCCAACATGATCTCACCTTCGCGCGCCCCCAGGCGCGCGGTGCGGCCGGAGGGCGCAAGGAATAGTCTGCTACTTCAGGTTCAGCGGCGCGCCGTCGAGATCTTCAGCACGCTCGACGCTGATCGTCACCGCAAAGCCCTTCTTGTCCGGATCGCGATCCTTCTCGGGTTGGATCAGCTTTTCCCACACTTCCTCATAGACGGGTCCGGACTTGTGGATTTTTGCCGTGCCGTAGAAGCGCGCGATCCCCCCCTTCGGCAGCATGCCGAACTCGCGCAGCTTTGGATTGCGGAAGTAGATGGTGAGCTTGCTACCGTCCTTCAGGGCCGCATTGGTCGTTCCCTTGCCGCGCTCCCAGAGCGCCAAATGCGTGTCGTCGAGCACCATGGTGCTGCCGCGCGGGGTGACTTGCGCGAAGCCGTCCGGCAGCATGCTCCCGACCAGGCAGGGATTCGCCGGAAATGCCGAATTGATATGCTCATGCAGTGGCTTTGGAATACTGGCCAAGAGACGCTCCTTCACTAGTGTGGTGGATTTGAAGTTCCTATCATTCTTGCGGCACTCCCGTCATAGGAACTTCAGATCCAAAACCACACTAGAATTATATAGTTGCTAGTGTCCCTTTGATTCCGAAGTTCGCTACAGAGGGTGCCGCAAGATAAAGCGAACTTCGGAATCGGGACACTAGGTCAGGTTGATTGATACGATGCCGGCATGCGCAGTCCAATAGCCTGGCGAGCATAAAGCTCATAGGCGATCGGGCATGAACCGGTAGCGGGGGTGCAGAATAAACGTGCGCCGGAATCTATTTGGCGCGCTTCGCTCCTTCCTTCACGTAGCTCAAATCGAAGTAGGGCTTGACGTCCATCTTGGCCTTCAAGAATCCGAGATCCTGCTGCACGTCGATGCTGCGTTGGAAGGCGTCGATGTCGGGGATCATGTCCGGATCGCGGTAGAGGTCCTTGTTGGTGTACATCCACCCAGAAAAGGCCGACGCCGGCAGCTTGCTCACTCGCGCGGCGATCTCCATCAACTCATCTCGATTTTTCGGATCCATCAGGTAATGGAGCGCAAGTACCGAGTCCTCCATGAAATCGGCCATCGCCGCCTTGTTCTTCTGCAAGAAGCCGTCGCGTGCCGCCCACACGATGAATTCCGAACGTCCGATCGCGTCCTTCACTGTGAACAGCGGCCTCCCGATCGCCAACAGTTCAGGGTTGATCGAAAACGGCAGGACCGCCGAGATCAAATCGGCCTTCTTTTCGGCGAGCATGGCCCGCATGTTTGGGAAACCCACTTCGACGACGCTGTAGTCGCGCTTGTCTTCGAGGCCGTGATTCTTAAGCATCGCGCGCATGGCGATATCGACGGCAGCCCCGGCGCCGACGGTGGCCGCAACCTTACCCTTGAGGTCCTCAACCTTATTGATCGGGGCGTCCTTGAGGACCATGAACGGCGAGGTGTAGTACCCGTCCACACCCTCCTGCGCTTCATCCGCTATGACGCGCAAATCCTGCAGGTTGGCATTTTGAACCGCGAGGGCGAATGAGGAGTAGGCGAGCAGCGCTATGTCGACCTCGTTGGTCGCCAACGCGGTGATCATAGGCGGCGTACCCTGGAATCGGATCAGTTCGACCTCGTAGCTCTTGCCCTTGTGGCGGAGGATCGAAGGCTTTTCGTAAAGGATCGTCGGCGAGTTTGCGACCGGCACCACCCAGGCGATACGAATCTTGACCGGCTGTTGGGCATGCGCCAAAGGCGCACCAATCCATGCGCCCGTCACAGCCGCCAGCACCAATGCTGCAAACCGCATTCTGCTCCTCCCTGGGGTTGCGGGGTGCGAAACCCACGCTTTTTGTTGGCGCGATTTCAAGGACCTGCCCGCACGTTGTCAAGCGCGCCACCATTGACCGTTCGCTGCTGCGTTGCAATACGAACGTCGGCGAATCTAAACGTTAGCTAAACAGACTTTTCATATTCCTGACACGGTCATTGTGGGAACTGTTTCGGGGGGTTTAGACTCAAAAGTCGCGAAAAGGAGAATGGTCAATGCGCAAACTCAAGATCGCTCTTGTCGCTGCAACCGTCCTTGGCGGTGCAGGCCTTGTGGCGCCCGCCGCTTCCGCCATGCCCGTGAGCGGCCTGGCAGACGCAACAAATCAGCTTTCGGCCGATGTCCAAAACGTCGCCTGGGTGTGCGGCCCCTATCGCTGCTGGTGGCGCCCAAACTACTGGGGCTACGGTCCTCGCCGCTGGTGGGGCCCCCGCTGGGGCTGGGGTTGGCGCCGCTGGTAGCCAGCGCGCGCCGCGGAGATTGACGGGCGGGCAAGATTGGCCCGCCCGTTGCTTTTTCAGCGTCGTTACGATGTGTCGGGACGTAAAAAGAAGGATCGCTTTCGTACGAAGACGGCTGTCACGTTACACCGTGGTAGGCTCAAGCGCCTCCGGATGCCAGACGAGGAGCCGGGCGCGCAGCACCGCCATGAGCTTGACGAGCGCATAGCCCACCACCGCAATCTCGATAATGCCGGCGAACACGCCGAGCGAGTCGGCGAAGCGCGAGGCCGTTTGCATGCTCGCGCCAATGCCGTAGCCGCCCATCGCCATCTCGGTGAGGATTCCAACGATCAACGCGATCGGAAGCGCCACCTGCAACCCGGTGAAAATCTGCGGGAGCGCGGCCGGCAGCATGACCTCCCAGGTCAGCGCCCGCTCGCTCGTGCCGAGGTTGCGCGCCGACCAGATCAACTCCTTCTCAACGCCATAAACACCGACGACCGTGGCGGTGACGACCGGGAAAATGGAATTGAACACGATCATGGTGATCTTGGAGACGTCGAAAAAGCCAAGCCACAGCACGATGATCGGCAGGAACGCGATTTTCGGAATCGGAAAGCCAACCGAGATGATCGGATCAAAGAACCAATAGCACCATCGCAGGCGCGCCATCGCGAGTCCGAGCGCAATTCCGGCGGCCGCCGATATGAAAAAACCGGCGAGTGCGCGCCAGAGCGTAAGGCCGATCGCAACCGGCAATTCGCCCGAAGCCGCATCGGTTGCAATCCGCTCGAGGACCGCGCTGAATGCAGGCAGCATGAACGGCGTGACGGCTCCACTGCGGGCAAACGCCTCCCAGCCGATCAGGAGCACGATCACGGGCGACCAGGCGACGAGACCACGCGTGACGCCGCGCAGGCTGGACGCAAGCGGCGACAATTTCAGTTCGTTCGGACCGCGCGCAACCGTCTCGTCTATTCGCGCCATCGCAGCACCCTTTGCGTTGCGACTTGGTAGGCGCGGTCGGCGATGAAGCCGAGCAATGCCACGAACAGTACGACCGCAAACATGCCGTCATAGTTGCCGCCGTCCCCCAGAAAACCGATCAGGTAGCCGAGCCCGCTGCGGGCAACGATCAGCTCGGACGCAACCAACAACACCCACGACAACGCGAGCGCGGTGCGCACGCCGTTGAGCAACTCCGGCAACGCGCTCGGCACCACCACATCCCACAACGTGCGCATCCGGCCGGCGCCGAGGCTGCGCGCAGACCAGACCAAAGTCTGTTCGCTGCCGCGCGCGCCGTTGAACGCACCGATGGTGACCGGCAACATGCAGCCGAGGAAGATCAGCAAGATCTTGGATGCGTCGCCGAAACCAAGCCACAACGCAGTCACCGGGATCAATGCCGACTTGGGGAGCGGATAGAAGATCTCCACAATCGGACTGAGCACAGAGCGTACCGGCCGCCACCACGCCATCGCGATGCCAAGCACGGCGCCGATGACGATCGCGAGCAGCAATCCCGTGCCGCCGCGGTAGAGCGAAGCCCCGGCATTGCTCCAGAAATCGTCGCTCTCGAGCAGTCTCACGCCGGCCTCGAACACGGCGGTCAGCGGAGGCAGCACCGCGGTAGAGACCCAACCGAACGAGCTTGCCGCCTGCCAGAGCGCGAGCAGAATGACGATCGGCAGATAGCGAAACGCCGCGCCCGCGATTGTGGCGTTCATGAAGATCGCGTCCCCTGCGCTTTGATCGCCTCGGCTCGCACCAGATCCCAGATCTCGTCGACCTTCTCGACAAAAGGTTTGCTCTTGAACAAATGCGGATCACTGCGATCAAAATTGGTCTCGATAATTGCCTTGATGCGGCCGGGCCGCGCCGACATCACCGCGACGCGGCGGGCCAGGTAAACGGCTTCCTGCACATCGTGAGTGACAAAGATCACCGTCTTGGGCGAGCGCTGCCAGATGCTCAACAACTCGGTTTGCATCAGACTGCGCGTCTGCGCATCGAGCGCCCCGAATGGTTCGTCCATCAGCAAAATTTCCGGATCGATCGCCAGCGTGCGGGCGATCGCGGTGCGCTGCTTCATACCGCCGGAGAGTTGCGAGGGATAGCTGTCTTCGAACCCGTGCAGCCCAACGAGATCGATGAACGCCTGGGCCCGTTTTGCCTGCTCCGCGGCGGGAAGACCGGCGCGCTTGAGGCCGTACATGACGTTGGCGCGTACCGTCTTCCACGGAAACAGCGCGAAGTGCTGAAACACGATACCGCGGTCCGGCCCGGGTCCGCTGACCGGCTTGCCGTCGACGGTGATTGAGCCGGTTTCGGTCGGCAGGAAACCGCCGAGCAGATAGAGCAGCGTGGACTTGCCGCAGCCCGACGGTCCAAGCAACGCCAGGAATTCGCGTTGTCCGACTTGCAGCGAGACGTCGTCGACGGCCAGCACCGGTTTGCCGTGCGGCGGGCGGTAGACATGGCTGAGCCGGTCGATGACGATTTGAGCGCCGTTCGCAACCATCGGTCCCTCGCGCTCAGCCGCACATCGCTACGCTATTCGATCGGCCGACCGCAGCTTTGGGGCCCAGCACGCCGCGAATACGATCGTCGCTGACGTGAATCAGCAAACCGAGCATGTTCGAAACTCTCTCGGCTATGAACGATCGCTGCATGAGCATTCCCGCGGTTGCCTTGCGCAACCCTTGGTTTTTCTGGCGTTTCCCGGCGTTCCGGGCGCGGTCCCACCTCACGATTGATACAGGGAAGCCGGCGCGCTGTCGAGGCGCGCCGCACAGCGAGTCGCTTCGCGGACGTGCCGCTCACGACCCGCCGTGCTAAACATCTCTCCCGCGCGTGCCCACAAATCGGTCAGGGTCATGAAACGCAAGATCGCCGCCATCTTGGCCGCCGACGTCGTCGGTTACAGCAAGCTCGTCGCCGAGGACGAAGAGGAAACGCTGCGCCGGCTGTCGTCGTACCGAGCAGTATTCGACGACTTCATCGCCCGCGGCTCCGGCCGCGTCTTCAACACCGCCGGCGACGCTATCCTGGCGGAGTTCCCAAGCGCGGTCGAAGCCGTGCGATGCGCCATTGACGTGCAGGAAAGCCTGCGTACCCGCAATCTTGCTTATCCGCAAAGTCGTCAAATGTCCTTCCGGATCGGCATCACCATCGGAGACGTGGTCGAGCGCGACGGTGATTTGCTGGGCGACGGCGTCAACATCGCCGCGCGTCTCGAGGGACTGGCAAAGCCCGGCGGGCTTTGCGTGTCGCGCACCGTCTATGAACAGGTGTCCAACAAGATGTCGGTGCAGTTCGCCGACATCGGCGAACAGGAGGTGAAGAACATCCCGTCACCGGTTCACGCCTACACGCTGACGCTTGGGTCCGACGCTGGAATCGCGTCCCAGCCCGCAACCCCGCCCCGCAAGGCCGCGGTGCAGGCAACATCCAAGGCGATCTGGCCGATCGCGATCGCCGCTGCGAGTGGCGCGGTCATTGCGGTCGCAGCGATCATCTATCTCTTCGTGATCCGCCCGAGTGGCTCGCCGCCGACCAATGCCGGCGTCCCGACGCAAACCGCCCGCGCCGACCTTGCGCCTGAGCGAAGGCAGCCGCCGCGCCCGGTGCGACAGGTCGAGGCGCTGGTGCCGGAAGCCATACCGTTCATCACCGACCGCGAACGCGCGGCCATTCGGTCGGACTACCTAGCCGCTCCCGAACACAAGGCGTTGGCAATCAGTACGGCCCGGGCCGCATTCACCTCCGGCCAAAAGGACGATGAGACCGCGAAAACCGCCGCGCTGGAGAATTGCCAGAGGCTGTTGGACACCATCAACTCGAAAGCACGCTGCGATCTCTACGCGGTGGGCGACACGGTCGTGTATTCACGCGGGCGACCGCCGATGCCGCCGGAGCCTTGGATCAATCGCGATCCGGCAATCGAGCGGCCGTTTGCTGCCAAGGATGTTCCGTTGCTCAACGACAATGCTCGCGCGTCGGCCGACAATCGGTACGCCCAGGCCCGCGGGTCGAAGGCGCTTGTGATATCGCCGCAAGGGAACATCACGTTTTATGTTCGACAGGCTAGCCTCGATGAGGCGGCGCGCCGCGCACTGGAGAGCTGCGGCGCGGGGGCCGGCGTTCCGTGTCTGCTCGTCGCGCTCGACGACCAATTGGTTGTGCCGATTCCGACCAGCATGAAGGTCGTTGGTTTATTTCACGCCGTCGGCAACCCGCTGATCGCACCCGACGTCCGGGAGAGCGTCGCGCAGCGCCTTGGCAATGCTACCAACGGCTGGAACGCGGTCGCAGCCGGAGCGGGCGGACGGCCGGGACTGGCTCTCAAAGCCGCCAGTGAGCAAGCGGCAGTTGACGGAGCGCTTGCCGATTGTGCCCGGCAGGATCGCAATTGTCGCGTCATCGCGATCGGCCCGTTCGCGGTCGAACCGAATTAGACCTTGTTGATTGCCCTAAACAGCCGGCCCTTCGGAACAGGGCCGGCCGTTACTGCGTTAACAGGGTGCCTCTCGTGACGGCGAACATCGCGCCGGTCGGGTGTGCCAGGAGGATGCGCCATGCAAACAACAATCCGCAATTGTGCGCTTTGCGTCGCGTTCGCCGGTGCGTTGGCGCTAGGCTCGGCGACACCGAGTTCGGCCGCGCCAGCACTCGGCGGCGCCGCTCTCGCCAAAGCCTTCGCCGGTCAGCAACTTACTGACGTGCGCTGGCGCCGTGGCTGGCGGCACGGGTACGGCCATCGCCGCGGCTGCGTCATTGCGGGTGGATACCACCGCGAAATGAGTTGCTGATTGTCGCGCGGCAATACGGGGGCTAGAATGAGTCGCGACAGGCGCACAAATGTGCGCATTGGGATAGTCGAAACTGCTCCTTTGAGGGTGTCGCATGACAATCCTTCAAATGCAGTGGCACCTGTTCACGGCGGCTCTTGGTCGTGCAGCGGTTTCGTGGCCTCAGGCCCGGAGCGCCCCATGCCGCTGACCGGGGGAATCACGCCAGGACGTTCCTTCTTCTGTCCGCATTGCGGTGCGCTCTACGCGGTGACGCATTCGCGCAGTAACGAGCTGGCGCGCGGCACGGCAAGGTGCGTGGTGTGCGAGAGAGCCATGGACGAGTGGGAATCAAACTCGGTCCCGACCTACAAGCTTGTTCACCGACCCGAAGATGCCTGAGCCGGGCCGAACGTTCCGCGCGTGAGATCGTGTGTGATCGGGCTGGTACAGCTGGGTGGACTCGAACCACCGACCTCCTGATCCACAG
>CAWFLX010000031.1:0-145394 GCA_963816775.1 uncultured Alphaproteobacteria bacterium | reverse complement strand
TTCAAGCGAGATCGTTACGCGGGCCTTCACCCCGGCCCAGTAGGGGATACGGCCCGCTACGTTGATCGTGATTGGGGTTGACTGCTGCAACACCAGTTGGCTGCGCCCGCAAAGAAGCCGGTATAAACGGGGATTTGGAAGTGCGCCAGGGCAGTTTTCTAGACGATTTTCATCTGCCGCGTGGGTGGATGAATGAAAACCTAGATCGCTCAGGCGGTAACGAGTTGCGGGATGCCCTCCGCGATGATGACGGCTCTGCCGCTAATAAACCGCGTGCTGATGCACGCGCGGGACTTCCGCCGTAAAGGCAAACTTTAGGGACCGACTATTGTACTGATCGTGCGTCAGTTAGCCCACTCCCTTTTATTCGACGCTCGCTGGCATCTTCGCGACGACATCAGCGGCTGCGCAACTTGGTCAAGCAGCTGTCCGGCATTCTGCTCTTCGCCAAGTGACGTCGTGAGCAGCTGAACGATCGCCGGCTGACGTAGCTGCAACGCTAAATTGCGCGCGGTGGTGTAGGCTGCGATTTCGTAGTGCTCGACCCGTTGCGCAGCACCAATCAATGCGAGGTCCGCTGGGGCGTCATCCTTCTCCTTTGCCCTCGCTCATGACCTCGTCGCCTTCCTCCACCAATCCTGCCATTCCCTTGCAAGGCTTCGCGCGCGCAGGCGCGCCTATGGGCGGCGCTCAAAACTGCGGGTTTGTCAGCTTCAATCAATGCTTGGCGACAGTGCGAGGTGTTGGAGGAACGTGCGGTCCAAACCCATTCTACGCGCCTTATCCTCCCCGTCCGTCATATTCCCCGCCGATCCGCCGGTAAGATTAGATCGCATTGAGGACTAGGGTCAAACTGCGGGCATTCCCACTGGTTCCAAGAGAACAGTCAGAAGCCCTCATGCATTCGTATAAAACGAATGACTCGATAAAGATCGAATACTGTTTGACAACGCGTGACCTGAATCCCGCACGCTCAATCAACGTGTCGATCAAGTCCAGCTCCGAATCCGAGGAAAACATTACATAGAGCCGTCCGCCGGGCCTCAAGCGCTCATAGGCCTCAGTGAACAGCGCAGCAACATCACGATGATTTGGTCCTGCGCGCCAGCCGCGATCGGCCAAGACGCGGGGCTGCTTCGCGTGCTTTGGTGGGTTCGATATGATCACATCGAATGTCGGAAACGGCACGAAACCTGATAACAAATCCATGCAGACTGCGGTGACCCGAGGCCCGGCCCCGTTGCGAAGCGCGTTGTCGCGCACTGAAAGGGCTGCGTTCGGGTTGATGTCGGTAGCGATAACGATTTCCGCAACCGGCGTGAGCCGCCGCTATGGCTAGGATCCCCGTGCCAGTTCCTACATCGACCACGCGCTTTCCGCGGAGGTCCAGCTGGGCGATAAAATTGGCGAAGCTTTCGCTACTAACGAAATAGCGGGGATGAAACACCGTAGGGTGGACGCTTAGGTGCATTCTCCCTACTTTAGTGTGCCAAGTGCTCCGTCTTCGGAGCACGAAGTGATAGGAGAAAAAGGAATCATACTGCGAAGTAATCGACGAAGAGGGCCTTGCCGTCGCGATTTCGTCGCATCAAGTGCTGTCGTGAGCACGTTTGGCTTGATCTGCGCCATCAAATATGCCCGTCCATCGGCCGATGACTGGATTAAATCTGCCGATCAGAAAACGTTCCAGGGTGTTCCCTTTTGAACACTTGTGGAGTACTGCATCGCGGCTGCGAGACGCGCATTTGCGCCGCCGAATTGCTCCAGCACCCGATGCTGGATTTTGAACGTAGCCACCCAGCTTCCGGGGCGGTCAAAAAACAGCTCCCGCTGCTCTCACCGTTTCGCGCGGCGCCGGCGACGCTCGACGACTGCTATCCTTCGTGCCCTTTGAGGGCGGTGTAAACCTTCTGGAAGACCCGCTTCAACCGGCTGCGTCGCATATCTTTGTCCGTTCGTCCTGTCAGATAGGCGACGACACCGTTCACAATCTCGTCGCTAATCCAGCGCGAGCAGAAGGCTGAAACAATGGCAAGTCATCCAATTCATCGTCCTCGTCATCTATTACCGCGTAGCGTTCGATGTCAGGATGTGCCTTAAGCCACGCGATAATCCCCGTCGCGGCGGGGACGTTCCGGCAGATCGGGAATTACGGCAAAAAAAGGAATTCCCCAGTACTTCGCACTGAAAACACCGGCCGGGTCATATCGCCATGTTGACGATAGCACTACGTTTGCATCCGTTAATGTGAGTAGTTGCTTTAGACGCACGAGCAGGCTTGGATCGATGATATAGGGCAACTTACGCGGGTTCGGCGTGCTCTTGCAGTTCAAAACGCCGTCGATATCCAGGAAGATGACACGCATCGTTATCGAAATCTCAGCGCGACGATCACGTGCCACCCGACATTTAGTTGCAAGCTACGCAACCGCATCCTGCCGCGCCTTCACCATATTTGCTTGCTGGAACCAATGTCGTTTCTAGCGGATTACCTACCGACACCGGAGGAAATCCCATGGGTTTATTTACAAAAGACATCAAGACGATGGAAGACCTACTGCTTCACACGCTGCAGGACATCTACTACGCGCAGCATCACATCACGGCCTCGCTGCCGAAACTCATAGAGAAGGCGACCACCCGCGATCTGACCCAGGGGCTCAAGGCACATCTGGAAGAAACCAAAAAGCAGATCGAGCGGCTTGACCAGGTTTTCAAAAAGCTCGGCAAACCTTCGGAGGGCGCCAAATGTCCGGCGATCGATGGCCTCATCCGAGAAGCTAATGACGTCGCGGGCGAGGTCGAGGATAAGCAGGTTTTGGACGCGGCGATCGTGGCAGCGGCCCAAGCGATCGAGCACTATGAAATCGCGCGCTACGGAACGCTGATTGCCTGGGCGGAAGAGCTAGGCCACGACGATATCGTCCGCTTCCTTACTACCAATCTTAATGAAGAGAAGGCTGCCAACACCAAGCTGAAAACCATCGCACTTCGCAAAGGCGTCAACCGGCGCGCGGCCAGTTAGGACACGATCGTCGCGGAAAACTGTGCCAGGGGAACTGTCCGAGTCCCGATGTGGGAACAGGCGACCAGGATTGTAGAGAAGATCACCGGCTGGTCGAGGCCATCGCGCGATCAACTTGCCGGTTTAATTCGGCAACGGAAGGCTCACGCCTTCCGCTGCAGGGATGACGGTATTATCCCCAACCATCCACGATGGCCCCTGATTGTCTACCGGAGCGTGGTGCGCTTTCCGGCTAGTCTCGACCCCGCCGCCGTGCTCGAAGATTTGTTCGAAAACAACGGCTGGGGAAATTCCTGGCGGGACGGAATTTACGATGATGTCCACTACCACTCCCGGACTTACGAGGTGCTGGGGATAGCCGGTGGCGCTGGCAAGGTCCAGTTTGGTGGGAAGCGCGGCGCGCACACTGCGCCTCAAGGCCGGTGATGTGGTCGTTCTGCCCGCCGGCACCGGACATCAATGCCTTTGGGCTAGTCGGAGACTTCCTGGTAATCGGTGCCTATCCACCATCCGGGGAGACGACCACGTGTGCACTAGCAGCAAGGACCACGAGCGGGCCCTCAGAACAATCCCAAAGGTTGCACGTCCACGCAAAGACCCGATTTTTGGAAATCGCGGTCCAATGATCAAGGCGTGGAAATTGGCTCGGTGACTGTCATGGTTTCTAGGGCGCGGCCTCACTCGACGTCCTGGAGACGGCTTTTGCTGTTCGGCGACCGCGGAGGACGCGTCACGTCCCGTTGAACGTCTGAAACGCCGTCGGGTAGTCTAGGGGACACTGCACTGGCAGCAGGGAAGTCTCGAGGCCCCAGACCACCGTTCAAACAGACGCAAGGGCGCCGGCGCGGGAACCTTCCTTGTTAACCCACGTTTTGATGTTCGGTACCAGGGTCTGATGTCCGATCCGTCTAAGGGTTTATTCCCTTTTGGCAGGAGGCGTACATGAATGGTTTGATTTATCTGATCGGCCTGATCGTCGTGATCATGTTCATTCTTTCTTTCCTCGGTCTACGCTACCGCAGCTGGAAGCGAGCGAGTTGGCTATGACCTACGTAGACCCAGCAGCACCGCCGAATGTCGGCGAGATTCCTTCGGCATTCCGTTATATCCAATGGGGGCCTGTGATCGCGGGCGCACTCCTCGCTGCCGCGCTCGCCTCCGTGCTGCACACCTTCGCGGCGGCCATTGGGCTTTCAATGAGTTCGACCGCGCCGACCTGGCGTGACACCTCGTTCGTCCTGGTGCTGCTTTCGGGACTTTACCCGCTGTTGGTCGCGTTCGTGTCCTACGGCTTGGGGGGTTACGTGGCCGGGCGGCTGCGCTCCCGCCTCACTGGCGGGGCAGCCGACGAGATGGAATTTCGCGACGGCGTGCACGGCCTGCTGGTCTGGGCGCTCGCGACCCTGCTGGGCGGCCTGTTGACATTGGGCACCGCACAAGCCCTGACCCGTCTGACGGCGCCAACAGGCGGCCAGGCCGCCGGAGCGACCTCGGTCGGCGGGGAGAATATTATCGCCTACGACCTCGACCGCCTGTTCCGGAGTGACCGCCCGCCCGCGGCCGACATGACCTACACACGCGCGGAGGCCGGACGCATCCTGCTCACGGTGTCGAGCCATCGCGGGACCTCAGGATGACGACCGCGGCTACCTGGTGCGCCTCGTGACTGTCCGCACCGACCTCGCCAGCCCGAGGCCGAGCGACGCGTCAACGAGGTGATCGGCCGTGCCAAGGAGAACATCGAGCGCGCGCGCAAAACCGCGGTGATCCTTGCCTTCATGGGCGGCGCCGCGGTGCTGCTCGGCGCCGCCGTGGCCTGGTTTGCGGCTTGCGCCGGCGGGCGCGACCGCGACGATAGCGTCCGTTCGAATCCGCACGGCTGGTGGCACACTTCGGTCGTCATTCGCCGCTGAGGATTGTCGACCTTGCGGTTAGATCCATTCGGGCGCAGGCGCAAGTTCCCCGCGTTTTAAATGCGATGATTGGCTCTTTGTCGATCAGCTAGAGATTATCAGGAAGTTGCTGATTGTTGAGGCGCGTCTCCGCGCGTGCATCATCCCTAACCGTTTGTCGGGTCACATCATAGGTGTAGAAAATGCCGCTAATGATTGCGATGCCAAGCAAGAGGGCCGCGACAGCAAGAAGATCGAAGTAGTCGAGCCTTCGTCGCAAGGCGAGTAAATAGTTGCGCATAATTGCGCCTCGTATCTCGCTCTCTAAAATAAAGCATTTTCGACGTACGAGTTCCATGATCGCTCTCGCAGCGCGCTTTGTCTTTTGACATAGTGCCGCCTAGGCCAGAGCGGTGGAACCAGCACGGCTGCGAAAGGTTATAGGGCCGACTTAACCGCGTGTGACTTAGGCGTAAATGGAGAGCTTCATGGACTGGGATCGTGTTGCCGGAAACTGGAAACAGGTGAAGGGCAAGGTGAAGGAGAAGTGGGGGAAGCTGACGGATGATGACCTGAACGTGATTGACGGTCGTCGTGATCAGCTCGAGGGAAAAATTCAAGAACGATACGGTCATGCGAAGGACCAGGTACGAAAAGACATAGACGATTGGTATAGCTCCCAACAGTGGTGAGGGACGCAAGACAGACGCTGCAAGCCGTCCACACGTCTGAGGTCTTGAACAGAAGCGCTCCGAGCAATGGTGGGGTCAGTTCCGGCGGACGGCGCCGTGAGCCCCCGTACGGCGGTTGCTGGCGCCGAGTATCGTGTGTTCGCGCTCGGCCCCGGTCAGGTCAGCCAGCAGTTCACGTCAGGCTGGCCGGCCGTGCCATCCCTTCGCGGCTTCCCCCCGGGTGATATTGGGCGTGGCCGCTCGCGCGGCTGCGCCCTTTTTAACCTCACCAACCCACCGGGGATACGAGTGAACCGAGGTGGTGGCCACGTCGTAAAGCTTTCGATAATGAAATCTCGTCAGTCGCGAGATACGTGGGTGCGTCCACGCGTGTGAGAGGCTGCGAGGGCGTCCAGGTCGCAGTCCTTTGAACTTTCATCATTAGTGGCTACCCGCTGGAAAAGTGCAATGACATCAAAGTCAAAATTGCAAAAACATAGTTCGGGCGAAAGCACGGCCAATCAACAAATTCAAAGGGTTGCGGTCGGCAACCTGGCACGAAAGACTTACTGAATTACAAAGGGATTTTAGCCGGGAGGGCTAACGGTCCCGACCGCCATTGGGTGGGGTGGGGGGCAGCGATCGGGACCGAAGCTCTTGATGGGGCAAGAGCGCGGCCAACAGCCACGTTGAGGCCTCGAGCGCAACTATACTTTGGTGTGAATACGGCCGTCTGGCGCGGCCTTGGCTGGACCGCGGCGTTCCCCTAGCGCGGCGTCCGACCGCCCGAAACCCGCGGCGACGGCGCGATGACGCGGCCCCGTGGCGGCGCGCATTCCTGTTGCAGCAGGGCGTCAACGCGCCGCCGAGCGGCAACGCTCAACCGTGGTGGGCACTGCGGGTGTGCTGGCGGGCGTGCACGGTTCCACCCGGCTTTGAGGCTGTCTTCACCCGCCGCGCAGGCGGCGTCTGCGTGGTGGAAGCCGATTGCACGACCGGCGCCGGGTTGTTGCCATCCTGGATCGGCGTCGCGTTGGTGCTGTGGACTGGGGCAACGGTCGGATAGCGCGGTGCCGCGTTGATCCCGTCCTCAATGTGTTTGACCTGGTGGTTCTGTACCGCTGGGGTTGACGCGTAATTCGGTGCCGGGTTGTTGGCGTCCTGCTGAGCCAATGCCACACCCCCCGCGCCCATCAACGCAGCCGCGGCAACAGTCACGAAAATCCTGTTCATCGCGAACTCCCTAAGAAGGTTCGCCCCTGATGAAACGCTAACACTCGACCCAATCTGCAATCATTGCAATTTGGTAAGGTTTCCGGTCGAGGCCCGATCGCGCCACGCGGTGATGATCAAGAAGTCCCCGTTTGACGGGCATTTCCATCAGTACGCCAGCAGATCGGCAGCAGCCTCATGGCCGTCATGCGTATGCAATGCGGCTGCTGCGGCTGCGCCGTCGCATCCGATCGCGCCGATGGGCGCACGCTCACTTCACATGCGCGGTGACGCTGAGCTTGTCCGCAATCTCTGCCGGCACCGGCAGCGCCGCAAACAAATCCGCCCAGCTGATTCCGCTGCGCGATTTCGCTTTGACGGCGATTTCGAGATCCCCCGGCCGCTTGATGAAGTTCACGACGGCCCTTGCAACAACGAGCGCGTCGGGGAATACGCTCAAAATCGATGCGACCGCAGCCGCCGATTGAGCGGCGAGTTCGGAACGGATGTCGTCCTGCGACCGGTTCTGCTTGCGCGCTTCATTAGCGACAAGCCGTCCGAACAAACCGCTGTCGCTGACCGAGACGACAAACGCCTTCAGCGTGGCCTTGCTGCTGGCGGCTTCTGCAACCGCCGGCGTGCTGGCAAATGCCTCTTTGGTCACGTTTCCGATCGTGGCACGCACCCCAACCGAACCGGCATCGCGAATCCGCAGGGTGACATCGCCCACCATTTCGCTCGCCGCCTCGTTCCACGACCCGGCGGCCTGCAACGAGCCGTGCAGCACGTCGTAGCCCATGTCGCGCAAGTCGCGGGCGCCCGATGTCTCGGCGTTCGCAGGCAAAGCAACCTCGACATCGTCGACCGTGACGGCAACATCGGTCGGCAGCCCGTTGTAGGGATGCTCGGTTGAGAGTGAGGCGCGCTTCATGGACAGCTTCAACCGGTCACCGACTGCCTCACCGCTTGCGACGTCGGCGCTCACGCCCACGAGCGACGCAGTGCCGACGCCGGACATGTAACGCTGAGCATCGCCGGCTTCAGCCTCGCCAGCCGGCCCCGACCCCGGAAGCGCGCGCAACGCACTCATCGAGAACCGATCCGCATGCACGGTCGAACCCTTCTTGGTGCGCACATCGATGGCGTTGAGATCGAGCCCGCCCACAATCGCGTCCGCGTCCTTGTCGCTGCGGGCGGACCCGTCGGCATAGACCTTTGCGGCCAGCGCAAAATTGAGATCGGTGGCGGCGACCGATCCGATTGTGATGAAGGTGATGAACGCCCCCTCGCTGGTAACCTCGCCTGCCGACACCCGCGCGGCTCTGCCGGCGACGACGTTTTGCAGGCTGAGCCCACGAACGCTCACCGTTTGCCGACCTTCGGAGGAGGACCACTCGGCAATCAGCTCCGGAACATTCACCGCCTTCGCCGACAGCGCCGCAAGTCGCGCGGGCAACGGCTGCGTGGCGTTCGCATCGAACAGCGCGCGCAATTGTGGACGATCGAGGTTTGGGCCCACAAATTCCACGCGCGGCAAGCGATAGGTCGTGTCGCCGATCTGGAACCCGATATCGTCGAGCGTGATGTTGTCTGCCGCGAAACTTGAGCCGGAGGCGAGCGCTGCGATCAGAAGTGCGGCAAGCACCAAGCCATTGCGCAAACCCATGCCACGTGGCTGCGGCGCGCCGCGCGCGCTCATCGAAGGTCCTTCCATGTTGCGCGGGCGCGCCATCATGCCGCCGGCAGCACGAGCTCCGCGCGCAATCCGCCGATCGGCGCGGTATCGAGCGTCAGACTGCCGCCGTAGAGAGCCGCGAGTTCGACGACGATCGATAGTCCTAGCCCCGAGCCGGGCTTGGTTTCATCCATCCGCTGGCCACGGTGCGTAACCTGCTCGCGCTGGTCGGCGTCAAGGCCGGGGCCGTCGTCATCGACCAAAATGTGCGCGACCGACTGCGCGCCGTCGGTTTCCGCCATCACCTCGATACTCACCCGCGAGCGCGCCCACTTGCAGGCGTTGTCGACCAGGTTGCCGACCATCTCCTCGAGATCCGGTTGTTCGCCCTTGAACCGCACCGGCGTCGGCGCCTCGACGTCGATCGCAATGCCACGGTCGTGATAGATCTTCTCCATGGTGCGGGCGAGCGCCGAGACGACCGGCGGCACCTCGGTGACGTCGCCGACGACCGTCAGGCGGGCGGCGAGCCGCGCGCGCTCGAGGTGGCGGGTCACCTGGTCGCGCATGATGTCGGCTTGCTCCAACACCTTCTGAGCCAGTGGATCGCGCCGGCGCGCCGTCGCTTCGTTGACCATCACGGAGAGCGGCGTCTTGAGCGCATGCGCCAGATTGCCGACGTGCGTGCGGGCGCGCTCGACGATCTCACGGTTGGCGTCGATCAGCGCGTTGGTCTCGCGTGCGAGCGGCGCGATTTCAAACGGGAACTGCCCTTCCAGCCGCTCCGCGGTCCCGCCGCGGATCGCGGCCAGGCCCTCGGAGATGCGCTTGAGCGGCGCAAGGCCAAACCGCACCTGGAACATGGTCGTGAGCAGGAGCGCGACGATCAGCGTGCCGAACGTGACGACGAGGACGCGGTCGAAGGAGCGCGTCTCCTCCTCGATCTCCTGCGAGTTGCCGGCAACCCCGATGAGATAGCGTCCGTCATCGCCGAGATCGACGGTGCGCTCGATCAAGCGCAGCCGCTGATCTTCCGGCCCGTCCACATAGGTCCGACGGGTGCCGTCGGCGGCGAGCGGCGCGTCCTGATCGCTCGGATGCGGCAGGCCGCCGTCCCACAGCGAGCGCGAGGAGCGCACCTCGGGCTTGGCGGTGTTGAGCTTGGTGACCTGCCAATACCAGCCCGATAGCGGCAGTTCGAACAGCGGCTCGCCGAGCGACTGCGGCGGGCGCTCGCCGCCCTCTTCCGGGGCAGCCACTTCGGCCACGAGCGTGCGCAGATAGACGCTCAGCCGGCGGTCGAACGAACGTTCCACGGCCTGGCGATTGAGCGATGAGAGCACCACGCCGGTCGCGAACAGGATCAACACGGTCCAGACTGTCGCGGACAGGAAGAGCCGCAGCGCCAGCGAGTTAGCGCGCATCACCCGGACGCGTTTCGCTCGGGGGCGTGAGCAGATAACCCAGGCCGCGCACGGTCTGGATTACGTCGACGCCGAGCTTCTTGCGAATGCGGCCCACGAACACCTCGATGGTGTTGGAGTTGCGATCGAAATCCTGATCGTAGAGATGCTCCACCAATTCGGTGCGCGACACCACCCGGCCGGTGTGATGCATCAAATAAGACAGCAGTCGATATTCGTGCGACGTCAGCTTGACCGGATTGCCGTCGACGGTGACGCGCCCGGTGCGCGAGTTGAGACGGACCGGCCCGCAGGTGAACTCGCTCTTGGCGTGGCCGACCGAACGGCGCAGCAACGCGCGAATGCGCGCCAGCACCTCTTCGAGATGAAACGGCTTGGCCACGTAATCATCGGCGCCGGCATCGAAGCCCTGAACCTTGTCGCTCCAGCGATCGCGCGCAGTGAGCAGCAACACCGGCATGGCGCGTCCCGCGCGCCGCCACGCTTCCAGAACGGAAATACCGTCCATCTTGGGGAGACCGATGTCGAGTATGACCGCGTCGTAGGGCTCCGACTCGCCGAGATAGTGCCCTTCCTCGCCGTCGAACGCGCGATCGACCACGTAACCCGCCTCGGTCAGGGCCGTCGCGAGCTGGCGGTTGAGATCAGGATCGTCCTCGATGACGAGGAGGCGCATGTGTTCTCCTGCCGATAACCGTCCCTGGCCGGGTCAGGACCCGCTCACCATGGCGCCGGTGGCGGCGTCCACCGATGCATGGACTACTTTGCCACTGCGCGGCAACACTGTCAGCACGTACAGCAGGTGCTTTCCCTGCTCGCACAGCCTGACTGCGAGCAATTCGCCCGGGTAGCGCGCGTTGACCCGGCGGATCGCCCTGCCGAGCGGCGCCAGCTTATGGGCCTTGACCGCTTGCCGCCGCTCGTCGGGGGAGAGGCAATGGCGCGGCTCTGCGGCGGCATGCCGGATCGGCGCCAGAGCGAGGACGATGAGAATGACGAATTGAGTGCGCATCGGCCGTCGGCATCGCCGCAACGGAAGGGCACGTCAAGGGCTTTGCGCCCAGGCGCGGTACCGTTGACAAAATGTAGCCGCCCGACGCTGATCGTTCGATGCGTCTCCTTCTCACCTTTGCCTTTGCCAGCGCTGCGTCCCTCGCCTGCGCCATGGTCGGCGGCGCGCCGCCCGCAAGCGACGCGGTGGCGCGCCGGGTCGCGCTGATCGTGGGCTCGCGCGGAAATTTCTGCACCGGCGTCGCGCTGGCGCGCGATCTCGTGCTCACCGTCGCGCATTGCGTGACGCCGGGTGCCGATTACAAGCTCGTCGAGCACGACGCCAAGCAGCAGCCCGTCCTGCGCGATGTCGCTAAAATCGCCCGCCATCCGCAATTCGACCTCAAGGCTCTGTTGGGGCATCGCGCAACCGCCGACGTCGCCTTGCTCAAGTTGGCCCAGCCGGCCGACCTCGCCCCGGCCCTTCTCACGCAATCGCAGGAACCGGTCGCGGTCGGGGACCGCTTTCTGGTCGCCGGCTATGGGGTTGCGGTGCGTGGTGATGGACGCACCGGCGGCGAGGTACGCGCCGCCACGCTGAGCGTGACCGGGCAACCTGGCGGTCTTCAGATTCGCCTGCTCGATCCAGGTGCGGGCAGCAAGGGCGGATTGGGCGCCTGTACCGGCGATTCGGGCGCGCCGGTGTTTGCAACCTCGGAGCCCCTGACGGTCATCGGGCTCGTGAGTTGGTCGACTGGCCCCGGCCTGACCGAAGGATGCGGCGGGCTGACCGGTGTCACGCCGCTGGTGCGCTATCGCGGGTGGATTGTCGATCAGGCCGCGAAGCTCGGCAGCCCGTTGCCATAAGCGGCAATCCTATTGCCGCGAACGACGCAACAGCGTCAGGCCGTCATGGTCATGTCGGTCGCCCGGTCGGCATCTCGCTGCGACCGCGTAGCGGGCGCTCCTCCATGATGAGAAGTGCGATCAGCGAAAGCACCAGGAACACAGCCCCGCAAACAAACACCCACCGGAACGCGCCGGCGAGATCGATGCCGCCCCCTCCCGCGGCCGCGAGCGCGTCGACCGCGCGCCCCTCGCCGCCCACGAACGCGAGCACGATTGCTCCCATCACCGCGACCACCAGAGCCGAGAACAGGGCGCGAAAGAAATTCATCACGCCTGTCGCCACGCCGACCTGGAACCGCGAAACCGCATTTTGGATGCTCACCGTCGCGACCGAGAACACGGTCCCGACGCCGGTGCCGATCACGCACAGCGCCGTAATCACGAGCCACAACGGCGCCGTCGGCCAGCAAGCCAGGAAAATATGTGTGAGAGCAGCGACCGACAGGCCGATGATGGGCAACCATTTGTAACGCCGGAACCGGACCATGACCTGGCCGGACAAAACCGAACCCGGCGTCGTCATGACGGCGATCGGAATCAACGCCCAGCCGGCATTGCTCGCGGACAGTCCGTACACGTTCTCATAATAGAGCGGCATGTAGATCGTGAGCCCGATCTGCGATCCGACCGCGAACGATGCAGCAAGCGTTCCGGCGCGCACGACCGGATTGGCGAGCACCGCGAGCGGCAGGAACGGCTCGTCCGTGTGCGTCAGTCGCCAGGTGAAAGCGAGCCACAACAAGGCGGACCCGATCAGCAGTCCGATGATCTGCGGCGAAGTCCAGGCAAACCGCCCGCCGCCCCAGGTCAGCACCAGCAGCAGCAGGATCGCCGCCGTCATCATCAGCAATGCCCCGATCAGGTCGAGCTTGTGCTTGCGCTCATGCCGCGGGAGCCGCGCGAGGTTGCGATAGATCATGAGCGCCGCCGCGAGACCGAGCGGGACGTTGAGCCAGAACACCACCGACCAATGCAGATGATCGGCAACGTAACCGCCCGCAACCGGCCCGGCGGTGCCGGCGGCGATCCAAACCGTGCCGATATAGGCCTGATAGCGGCCGCGCTCACGCGGTGCGACGGCGTCGGCGACGGTCGCCTGCACCAACGGCACGATGCCGCCGCCGCCGAGTCCCTGCAGGCCGCGGCACAGGATAAGCAGCAGCATGCTGGGGGCGAGCGCGCAGGCAATGGAGCCGACGGTGAAAATGCCGAGCGCCAGGAGCATGACTTTGCGGCGCCCATAAATGTCGGACAGCTTGCCGAACAGCGGCGCTGCGACGGTCGACATCAGTAGATACGCCGTTATCAGCCAGGACAGGTTTTCGAAATCATTGAAGTCGCGCCCGATGGTCGGGAGCGCGGTCGCCACGATGGTCTGGTTGAGCGCGGACACGAACATCGCGAGGCAGACGCCGAGCACGATCGGCCGGATCTCGGCATCCGTGAGCACCCAACGCCCGGGCAGCGGACCTCCCGGCGCCGGGGCCGCGCCGGTCGACGGCGGCGTCGCCACCAAGTCCACGGGCGACACGCCGACCGGCGCAACGGCTGCTTCGTGCAATTCCGCGCTGGCGGGATCGGCGCCCTCATTGGCTGCGCGCGATCTCGTCGGTGAGCGCTGCATCGAGCGCTTCGGGATCGCGCTGATCGCCGTCGCGAAGGTCACGCGGCGAAACAACATCAGCAGCCTTCGCGACCATGGTAAGGCCGCTCACGGCCCGACCTCTGGATTTGATCGCGCCCGGGTTTGGAGTTTCGTTTCGTGCAATCTGCCGATTAAGCGCGGCCTCTCGCGCCTCCGGATCATGCGCGTCAGACAAATCTCGATCCTGCGCGCGCTCTGTTGCTTTCGGAGGTACCATTACAAATTGTTCGTCTCGGCGAGGAGGAAGCGGGATCGGAATCGTCCGAGGAAATGCACTTTGTAAATCGCGCGCGCGGCGCAACATTTCAATGGCTTGAGGTGCGGGGCTGGTATGAGTTGAGGAGATCGGCGTTGCAAGCGGACGTGGTTATCGCGATTTGGCCGTAATTCGGCCTAGCGCCGCCGATTTTGAAGTTCCTGCATGAGCTTCAAATCGATAACCGGCACTAGACCCGGCGTCGTTCCTTCCCGCGCTTTCCTGCAAGCCGGAGTGTTGAAGCCGAATCGGCGAGTTTGTCGCCCGCAGCTTTCGCACGCGCGGAGGCCGGCACCCGCATCGGCCAATCAACCAGATAATCTTCCAGTCGTTCGTCGGGCACGTCTTGTTCAAACGCAGATACGCGGCCGCGCACCGAGACCCCGGCAATGTGCACGCTCTCGGGGTCGCCCGACACCAAAGGATGCCACCAGTAGAGGTCGCGACCCTGCGCAATCAATCGGTACCCGCAAGTCGGGGGCAGCCAGCTCAAGTCCGCCACGTTCTCCGGATTCAACTGCAAACAATCCGCGACCTTGTCCATCCGATGTTCATAGTCGCGGCAACGGCAGGTCTGCCCATCGAGCAGCCTGCACCCAACGTCGGTGAAATAGACGCGGCCGGTGTCCTCGTCTTCGAGCTTGTTGAGGCAGCAGCGGCCGCAGCCGTCGCACAGGCTCTCCCATTCCTCCGGCGTCATTTCCGCGAGGGCTTTGCGCCGCCAGAAAGGAATCTCGTCCATGCGCGCTCCTGCGACCGGTTCTAAACCAGGTTGAACGGACAGGGCGAGCCCGGAGTCTGAGAATCATGTGCGCGTTCGTTATTTTTATACATGTGCCGGTTCCCGGTCCGCACGTCGGCGCTTTCTTGCGCGCGGGCTTTCGGGCCTAAGTAACTGACAAAACAAGACTTTCGGCGCAAATCCCGCAGCGCGTGCAAAAACCGGGGAACCGCGTCATATTGCGGTCGAAAGGCTGGGCCATTGGCCGGCGGTGGCGCTTTCGATATGAAGCCTGCCGTCGGTCGTGTGCGTCGGCGGCACGGGTGAATTTCATATGCGGTCTTCCGGCAACGGATTGGGATGGAAAGCGCGGCTAAAACGCCTGCTGCTGGATTTCGACGCGCGGCTCGACTTCGGGGTGTTCCAGGGCGGCAGCTGGAGCCGCGAATTATTCGAGCGCTTCTCCGATTTTATGGATCGCTTTCACGTCGCCGGCTGGCGGCGCTGGTTGCTCATCGAACCGTTCTCCGAGGCGGCGACGTTCGGCGCCTGTGGCCTGGTGTTGATGCTGACGCTCGCCACCCCAGCATTCCTGGACACGGCAGATGAAGACTGGCTGCGCAAGTCTGAGATCGCCGTGGTTTTCCTCGACCGCTACGGAAACGAGGTCGGCAATCGCGGAATCAAGCAGAACGACTCGATCGCGCTCGACGAGATGCCGGATCATCTGCTCAAAGCCGTGCTCGCAACCGAAGACCGGCGTTTCTACGACCATTTCGGCATCGACGTGCCCGGCACGCTGCGCGCCTTGGTCACCAACGCCCGCGCCGGTGGGGTCCGGCAGGGCGGTTCGTCGATCACTCAGCAGCTCGCCAAGAACATCTTTCTCAACAACGAGCGGACCATCGAGCGCAAGATCACCGAGGCGTTTCTGGCGCTCTGGCTCGAGTCGCGCCTGACCAAGAACGAAATCCTCAAACTCTATCTGGATCGCGCTTACATGGGCGGCGGTACCTTCGGGGTGAACGCTGCCGCGCAGTATTATTTCGGCAAGTCGGCGCGTGACGTGAACCTCCCCGAGGCCGCCATGTTGGCGGGTCTGTTCAAGGCGCCGACAAAATTTGCGCCGCACATCAATCTGCCGGCCGCCCGCGCGCGCGCCAACACCGTGCTCGACAATCTGGTCGAAGCCGGCTTCATGACCGAGGGTCAGGTGTTCGGTGCGCGGCGCAATCCAGCGACCCCGATCGACCGCCGTGACGATAGCGCGCCCAACTACTACCTGGACAAGGCGTTCGATGAGATGACGAAGCTTTCCCAGAAGCTTCCCAAGACCGTCACTGAACGCACGTTTACGGCGCGCTTGGCGCTCGACATGAACCTGCAGCGCGCGGCCGAGAACGCGGTAGAAAGTTCGCTCAAGAACTACGGCCGCGAATACAACGCCCACCAGGCGGCCGCGGTGCTTGCCGATCTCGACGGCGGCGTGCGCGCAATGGTTGGCGGGCGCGACTATGGAACGAGCCAGTTCAATCGCGCGACCGACGCCATGCGGCAGCCTGGCTCATCGTTCAAGCCGTATGTGTATGCGACCGCGCTCGCCAACGGCTTCACCCCCAACTCGATCGTCGTCGATGGGCCGATCTGTCTCGGCAACTGGTGCCCTCGCAACTATGGCGGCGGCTTTGCCGGTCGAGTCACCCTCACGCAGGCCATTACTCGCTCGCTCAACACGGTCGCAGTGCGTCTCTCGGTCGAAATCGGCAAGAAGAAGGGCGTCGAGAACGCAGCCAAGCTCGGCCGCTCCATGATCGTTGAGACCGCGCGGCGCATGGGCATCACGACGCCCCTTCCCGACACGCCGTCGCTTCCGATCGGCGCCGACGCGGTCACTTTGTACGAGCACGCAGTCGCCTATGCGACCTTCCCGAACAAGGGAATGGCGGTCACCCCGCATACCATTCTCGAGGTCCGCGCCGCGAACGGCGAAACGATCTGGCGTTTCGACCGCGATGGGCCCAAGCCGCGGCCCGCGATCACCGAGCGCGTCGCAGCCGATATGGCGTTCATGATGAGCAAGGTGGTCGAGGAAGGGACCGCCCGCCGCGCCATGCTCAATGGCGTCAGGGCCGCGGGCAAGACCGGAACCACCAATGGTTATCGTGATGCCTGGTTCGTGGGCTACACCGGCAACTACGTCTGCGGCGTGTGGTTCGGCAATGACGATTATGCGCCGCTCAATCGGATGACCGGCGGTGCGCTGCCGGCGCAGACCTGGCACGAGATCATGGCCTACGCGCACCAGGGTATCGAATTGAAGAATATCCCCGGTCTGCCGCCCAATCCGTCAACGATCGCCCCGCCCGACCTGGTGTCGCAAGCGAGCCCGAACTCGGGCGACGTGCTGCCGCGTCCGGCGCTGCTCACTCAGCGTGGCGCGCAGGTGCTGTTGCGAATTGAACGCGCGATGGAGGATGCGGTCCGCACGCTTCCGGCGACCGGGCAATCGGCGGAGGTTCCGAACCTGCCGGGCGCGCCGTCGCGCTCGATTGCCACCGCCACGGAACAGCAATCCGGGCAGCAAGGTGCGAATAGCGATTGAGCGAGCCGTCGTGCTGCTGTCGACCGGGTTCCAGCATGCCGTGCCGAATGGCATTTGCTGGTGAGCCGTTGAGCGGAATGTTCCATCATAACATCGTCCAGATCTGATGCGCCTGCTGGTTGGATCATTGCTGTGTTTTGTCATCGCGGCAGCGGTCGGCGTCGGCTCGACGTGGCTCGCTGTCAGTCGCGGCGTGACGATTGAAGGGCTCACGGTCGGCGCCTGGACCGCGCGACCGAAAATTGGCACCGCCGAGATCGACCCCTATGCGCGCGCGGAGATCGAACGCCGGGGCGAACTGCAACTCGCGCTCGGCGACGGCGTTGCCTTCGTGGCGCGAACCGATGATGCCGACCGGCCGCTCGACGGCCGTTGCGACGTCACAGTTCGCGGGATCACGCCACAGGCCCGCTTCTTCACGCTCACCCTTTACGACCCGAGCGGAAAGCTCATCGGAAACGTGGTCAATCGTTACGGCTTCACCAGCCAGGAACTGATCCGCCAGTCGGACGGGAGCTTCGAGGTCGCCGTCGGGCCCCGCGCCCGCTCCGGCAATTGGCTGCCAACCGGCGGCATCGAACGTTACTTGTTGTTGCTCAGGCTCTATGACACGCCCGTTGGGATCGCCACCAAAAGCGGGCGCGAGACCCCAATGCCAACGATCACCATGGGGCGCTGCCAATGATACGCTGGTTGCTGTGGCTGTTGGCGGGGCTCGTGCTCGGCGGAATCGTCCACCTCGCGCTGGTGCTCTACCTGCCGCGCGCGGCCACTCGGGACGCCTACGCGCGGCTCGAGCCGATGACGCCGGTGAATAGTTTCGTGCCCCTGCCGGCGCCGAGCGCGAACGGATCCGTGGTTCCGTTCATGGATCCCGCATTCGCAATCTCAGTTTGCCGCTATGACTTGTCGAAAGGCCCGCTCAAGGTAACGGCGCCGGTCTCGCAGGCCTATACATCGGTGTCCTTCTATACGCGCCAGGGCGCCGCACACTATGCGATCACCGACAAGGCAGCCGGGCGGCGGATAATCGAACTTGATCTGATGACCCAGAAGCAGCGAAGCCAGCTCCCGGAAGACGAGGATGTGACGGCGGCCGATCGCCTGATCGTTGAATCCCCGAGCACGAATGGGTTGATCGTTGTAAGGGCACTTGCGCCGGAGCCGAGCCAGATGCCGATGGCGCAGCGCGCCTTGGCTGGAGCGAAATGTCAGGCGCAATCCTAGCGCGGCGCTCCCCTGGGTTAGACGGAACTGCGCCGCTCAGGATTGTCGCGCGCGCCGGCGGCGCTTGCGACCAGCCGGCGAACGCTTCAAACCGTCGTCCGGCGCTTCGATCATCCGCTCGATGCGGATAACCGGAAGAATCATGATCGTTGCAGTCGCCCCCGCTGCCGCAATCTGCCGCTCGCTTGCCCGTTCTGCGCGTCGCGCAGCCGGGAAAGTAATCACGGTACCCATGGTCTTCGCCCCCACCGCGAACCCCTTGCGACGCCCCTCGCGCCGCGCCGTTGATAGGACAACGAGTTAGTTAACAGTACGATAACGCGCGGGATTGATAGCCGATCCAGCAATGCCCGTGTAGCGATGCTGAGACGATTTCGGGGCCGGTGTAGCGTCGCGACCACAATACCGGCGCCGCGCCGGCGGGTTCAGCGAGCTAGCTGGTCGAGAAAATGCCTCCCGCCGCGGTCATCCACTTCAAGGACCCATAGGTCGGGATCGTAGCGAAGCTGACGGACCAAATAGGCCTCGATGTCGGCCTCCGGGGCGGGTTGGGCCGCCAGGCAGGCGGCAAACATACGCTCGCCGGGATGGGCTTCCTCGAACGCGGATTGCGGCGCGGGACCGTAGAGATCTGCGGTCCCATCGAGGCGGTTGATCTTGATGAAGATCGCACCCGCCTCCTCGGCGCCGCGTCGCCGCACGAGGCCATAGGCCCCCTCGTGCTGACAGCGCCGCAGGTAGGCAGCGATCCAGATCGACGATTTGAGACGCATTAGAACGTGATCTCGAAAAAGCCTGCCCCGCAGGAGGCGCGGAATGGACGTAGCACGGCGATTCGACGATCTATCATCCTAGTCCGGTGATTACAGCGGCCGTCCCGTCTGCGCCGCCAGTTCGCGCACGAGGCGCTCGGATACCTGGCCGGTGACCGGCATCTTGCGGTCACGCTCAAACCGTTCGATCACCGAGCGTGTATCTGGACCGAGAATGCCATTTGGTTCAAGCGGGCCGTAGCCGGCATCGATCAGTGCACGCTGGATCGCGGCCAACTGCCGCGACGAAGCAATCAGGCCCGCAATCGGGTCCTTGCGTGAAGCTGTGGACCGCGATGCCGCCGGCGTTTTTGCAATGGCTTGCAACATCGCCTCGCTGGCTTCGCCGGTGGGCTTGAGGCCCGCGGACTGCTCGAACTCGCGGATGGCCGCGTCGGTTTTGGCGCCGTGCGTGCCGTCGACGGGCGCGTCGTAGAACCCACGGCGCGCCAGTTCACGCTGGATGTCGGCGATAATCTCGGCGCGTGGGCGCGCGGCCGGATCTGACCGCATGATTTCGGCGACCGGCGTGCGCGGCCGTACCGGGGCGGTGACACTGCTGACGACCGCCGCCTGCGATGACGCGATCGCAAAGATCGGCGCCGGATGCGGACCGGGCTGCAGGAAGAGACTATTGACGACGATGGCGGCAGTCGCCGTGGTCGCGGCGACTGCAAGCGCGCACTCACGCGGTCGGTGCAGAAAAATCCGCAGGACAGCCGGCAGCTGCAACCGCCGGGAATGCTCGACACCGGAGCGGCGTCGGACTTTGATTTCGGGTGCGCCCACGGTCGTCAACCGGCGTTTGCGCAGCGAACGGTCGCCGGCGCCGCGCCGGCCCGATGCCCGCGATGATCACTACTGGCGCGCGGGGCCGCGGTGCTGGTGCCCGTAATCGGCATCCGCACCCTCACACACGTGCCCTCACCCGCGCGGCTGCACAACTCGACCTCGCCGCCATGCCGGCGGGCCAAATCCTTCACGATCGACAGTCCGAGCCCGGTTCCGTCGCGACGTTGCGGATTGGACACACCCGCACGAAAAAACGCGTCCCCTATAAACGGGAGGTCGGCGGCTGCAATGCCGACGCCGGTGTCTTCGACCCCAATCACAAGGTCGGTGCCTTCGACTTCCGCGCTGACCTGGATTTTCCCGCGCTCCGTAAACTTGATGGCATTCGACAACAGGTTGATGAGGATCTGTTTGAACGCCCGCTTGTCGGCGACGATGTCAGGCAGACCGGGCTGCAAATCAAGCGCGAGAACAAGACCGGCCTGCTTCGTGTCGTGCGCCAGCAGCTCGACGCAGTGCGTGATTGCCGGGCCGGGTGCGAACGCCTCGCGCTGCAGCTCGGCGGCACCTGCGTCGAGCTTGGCCATGTCCAGAATCCCGTCAATCAGCGACAAGAGGTGATGGCCGGACGCATGGATGAGCTGGGCGTAGTCACTGCGCCGGGCAGCGTCGAGCTTCAACGCATGCTCGTTGATCAGCATGTCCGAAAGGCCGATGACGACGTTGAGCGGCGTGCGCAGTTCGTGGCTGATGTTGGCGAGCCATCGCGTGCTGCCGATTGCGTTGGCAGGCGCCGGCACGCGCGCAGCGCGCCGCGTCGAGAACGCATTGAGCAGCGTCTCGATGTGATCTCGAACAGGCTTGAACCGATTCACGTTGCCCACGCCCGACCCGCGGGCGCCCCCCTTAGCGCCTGAGATCGTGTCAGAGCTCACTTAAGCGAACACTAAAACCGGGCGCGAGGCGGCGTGCGAGCGCGCCTTTCCCAACCTTTACATGTCCAATCGCGAGGCATGGTGAACGGGACCTTGCGCGCCAACAAAAAACACGCCGGTTTGGTTTTCATTTTCTGATGATGTGTTGTATTCGCGCACTAGTGCCGCCGATTTGAAGTTCCTGCATCACCTGCCGCAAGCTCGTTCAGGAACTTCAAATCGATAAGCGGCACGCGCGCGACCAGCAAAAGTGGTCACCGGTTTTGCGTCCGGTTGCGCGCTAACTATAAGCTGGCGCATGATCTTTTCGGCGAACCGGCGGCCACTTCGCCGGATCATGCGCTATCAGATACTTGCTAGTGTCCCTTTGTTTCCGAAGTTCGTATCAGAGGGTGCCGCGATGTATCACGAACTTCGGAAACGGGGCACTTGCGCGGCGTTCCCGGCCTTGTCACAGTCATTAGTTCGGCTGTTGCGGGGTCGACAGACCGCCAATCGCGCGTGAGCCGCGTCGAATTTTTTCCGTCCGGGAAACCTTTTGCCTGCTTGGGGACACAAAGGGCCCGCAACGATACGCAGGCTCACAGGTGGCACGCAACCAATGATCCCCGCCAATAGCGGCAATTCCGGCCCGGCGATGGTGTCGACTGCGACGGCGACCGCAATCGTCATCGCCGACATGATCGGCGTCGGTGTTTTCACCAGCCTCGGCTTCCAGGTGAAAGACATCACATCCGGCTTTTCCATTTTGCTGCTCTGGATCGTCGGTGGGATCGCCGCGCTGTGCGGCGCGCTCTGCTACGGCGAACTCGGAGCGATGTTTCCGCGCTCGAGCGGCGAATACAATTTCCTCGCGCGTTCCTATCATCCGGCGTTCGGATTCCTCGCCGGCTGGGTCTCGGCGACCGTCGGGTTCTCCGCGCCGATCGCGCTCGCCGCCATGGCGTTCGGCGAATATTTCAAAGCCATCATTCCGGGAATTCCGCCGCTGCTGCTTGGGCTCACCGTCTGCTGGCTTGTGGCATTGGTGCATTTGCGCGGCATTCGCGACGGGAGCGCCTTCCAGAATGTCTGGACGATCCTCAAGGTGGTGCTCATCGTCGCGCTTCTTATCGTGGGCTTCGTGTTCGGAACCCCTCAACCGATTTCATTTGCCCCCAGCGCGGCCGACTGGCCGCAGATCATCAGCGCGCCATTCGCGATCAGCTTGGTGTTCGTGATGTATTCGTACTCCGGCTGGAATGCAGCCGCCTACATCGTCGGCGAAATTCGTGAGCCGCATCGCAGCTTGCCGCGCGCGCTGTTCACCGGAACGCTGATCGTCGCCGTGCTCTACGTCGGGCTCAATGCGGTTTTTCTCTACACCACCCCGATCAACCAGATGGTCGGACAGATCGACGTGGCGGTGATCGCCGGTAGACATATTTTCGGCGAGTGGGGCGGCCGCCTGGTCGGTGCATTGATCTGCGTGGGACTTGTCTCATCGATCAGCGCGATGACGTGGATCGGGCCGCGCGTGACGGTCGCGATGGGCGAAGATGTGCGCCTGCTGCGGATGTTCGCCTACAAATCGAAAAACAACGTTCCAAGCACCGCCATCCTGCTTCAGCTCGGGATTGTCAGCCTGTTATTGCTGACGCAAAGCTTCGAGGCGGTGCTCGAGTTCATCCAGTTCAGCCTGATTTTCTGCTCGTTCTTCGCGGTTCTCGGCGTGATCAAACTGCGCTACACCCATCCGGCTCAGCCGCGGCCGTACCGGGCCTGGGGCTACCCGGTTACGCCGGTGATCTTTTTAGCCGTCGCTGGTTTCATGATGTATTATCTTATCACCACCCGGCCGGTGCAGTCGCTCGCCGGTTTCGCCATGATGATCGCCGGGCTTGCGATCTACTACCTGTCTCGCCTTCAGGACGTTTCGAAACCGCAGTACAAGATGTGAACCGGATGTTCCAAAAAGCTGCAATTGCTGCGTTTGTCGCGAGCGCAATTATCGTCGTGGCGGCTGCTCCGGTCGCCGCCCAGACGGCGAGCGCCGATGATACGGCGCGCTTTCTGGCCGGGATGCCGCCGTCGAGCGGCTCACCTCTCGCGCCGCTGACGCAGGATCCGACCTGGCAGCAGCACGCCCGTTATTTCAATTCGGCGTTCGGCACTCTCGACAAGAACCAGTTCGCCAAAATCCGCGCCTGGTCAGCCGCCAAGCTTACGTCACCGCAGCCGGTGCTGTTCTACATGTTCAGCGGGCCGGACTTCCTGTATGCAAACGCGTTTTTTCCGAACGCAACGACCTACGTGATGGCCGGGCTTGAGCCGACAGGTCCAATTCCGGATTTGTTGCGCCTGCCGCGCGGCTCGGTTGGTGAAGCGCTGCGTCACATCGAAAGCTCGTTGAGCACGATTCTCACCATCAGCTTTTTCAAAACCCACGACATGCGGATGACGCTGGGCGCCAATCGGCTGAGTGGAACGTTGCCGTTGCTTTACGTTTTCCTCGCGCGCACCGGCAAGACGATCCAGGAAGTCTCGCTGATCAAACTCGACGAGCAGGGCATGCCGCAGCCGGTAAGCGCGCCGTCCAGTCCCGGAATGCGCAATCCGGCGCATGGCGTCAAAATCGTGTTCGCGGCGGCGGACGCCCGCGTCCGGACGCTCTACTATTTCGGTACGAACATCGCGAACGACGGCTTCAAGGCAAGCGGCCTTGCGAAATTCTGCGATCGCCTGGGGACCGGCGACGCGTTTATCAAGAGCGCCTCTTATCTGCTCCATAGCAATGGCTTTTCCGACGTCCGCAATTTCCTGCTGCGGCATGCGATGCAAGTTCTGCAGGATGACACCGGCATACCGGTCAGCTATTTCGCGCCGGATAAATGGCAGCTGCGGCCGTTTGGCCGCTACACCGGGCCGATCGCGATGTTTGCCCGCAACTATCAGCCGAAACTGACGCAACTGTTTCAGAAGGGCCGCACCGAACCGCTCGATTTCGGTCTCGGCTACCAGTGGCGCGTGTTGGGCTCCAATCTGCTGCTCGCCACCAGACTGGAGGCGCCGGAGCCGGAGACCGAAGCGATCGCAAGCCAGGGTGCCGACGTTGCGCCAACCGACGGTGCCGATCAGACTGCGGCCAAGAAGGCCGCGTCAAAGAGCAAAAGCCAAAAGTCGCGGACCGCCGCGCCGAGGCCGGCGCCGTTCTACTTCCCGTTCTTCTTCGGCCGCTGAACAAAAAGTTCGGGGTGTGGCGAATCTGCCACGCGGTCCGATCGGTTGCTTCATCATCGCACCAGCGCTTTTGGAAGAAGCGCGCCACGCTTCTCCACTGTTGAGAGCGCCGATCAGCAGTGCTTTCGGCGACCAACCTGCTAGCGGTGCAAAAAAGACCCAAAAAGACCGCATAAACGAGCGGCCTAACGCAACTTTGCAACGGCGCAACAGGGCAAATTCGTGCGCACGGAAACGTTCGGCCAATCGTCTTTTCGCCATAGTTAGCAAGCTATTTACCCTGGGGATCTTAGATTGGGGACGGTTTGGGGACCGTGGGGTTCGCGGGGCATCGGGGTGCACGCTGCACAGTCGGTTAGTGTTGCGACGCTTGCAGCGACGCAGTTGTGCTGTTTTCCGAATTTGCTCTGACGTGCGCGCCTTCCACACATCCATGCCGTCTGATGCAGGGGTGGGGACCGTAGCGCATGACATTAGGCGGAACCGTCATGGTGGTCACCGCCGCCCTCGTGGTGGCGGGCGGGGCTTCATGCTTGTCGTTGCTCAACAACAACGTCAAGTCACCGGAGGCGATCGGCGGAGGTCAATCCGTCGTCTACAAGACCGAGTCCGCATCCGAATTGAAATCCAACAAGTGGGAAACCGCCGAAACCGCGTTTGCGGCACTCGCCGATTCGGATTTGGGCGGCCGGGCGGCGGCTGGTGGCGGCGCATATCGGGTCGCTTCGTTGCAGATCAACGAACAGCGGGCCGCCGCGCGCCCCGCCAACACTGACCGCAAGTCTTTCCCGCTTTACCGTTTCACCGACGATTCGAGTGTGCTGACGATCGATCACGCACCGCGGGAGACCAATTCGTTCCCGATGCGCTCCGCTCAGAAGCTTGCCTACGCGACCGAGCGCAATTCAGCGCTCGATCAAGGCCGGCTCGAAAATGCGTTGCGCGCCCAGCAGATCCGACCGCAAAGCTTGCCGGTCAAGGAACCGCTAACCAAGCTCGTTGAATTCGACGCGGCGCCGTTCCCGTATGATGGCGGGCGCCGCTCGTATCATGACAACCGGGTTTTGTTGCACATCCCGAAGGGTTTTGACGCCCGCCGGCCCGGCGTGATGGTGCTGTTCTTCCACGGCCACCGCGCCACGCTGGAGCGTGACGTTCGCGACCGTCAGCAAGTCCCGGCTCAGATTTCGGCGTCAGGCATGAACGCGGTTCTGGTTGCACCGCAGTTCGCGGTCGATGCCGCCAACTCGAGCGTCGGCCGCTTTTCGCAGCCCGGCGGCGTCGCCCGCTTCGTTACGGAAGCAGCCGACAAACTGGCGCGGCTGCACGGCGATCCGCTCACCGCCAAGACGTTCGCAAACATGCGAATTGTCATTGTGGGCTACAGCGGCGGGTTCATGCCGACCGCTTACTCCTTGTATAATGGCGGCCTCGCCAAGAACCGCGTGCGCGGCGTTGTTCTGCTGGATGGCGTCTATGGCCAGCTCGACAAGTTTGCGACCTGGATTGAAAACAACCGGTCGTCCTTCTTCATCAGCTCGTATACCCACCTGACCAAGCGCCACAACGACGAGCTCGAGCGCATCCTCACCGAACACGACGTGCCATTCAGCCGCGAGCTCAACCCGGATCTTGGACGTGGCGGCGTCGCGTTTGTCTCAGCCGACGTGCCGCATCGCGACTACGTCACGCACGCCTGGGTCGACTATCCGATCAAGGATATCGTCAGCCGGCTGAGCGACTATCAACTTCCGACGACCCCGAACGCGGTTGCGCAATACGACGCGAACGCGCGGCGGTAGGCTGGTGTCCCGATTCCGAAGTCCGCAATCGGATTCGCGGCAATAGGCATGCGAACTTCGCGGGTTCGGGGCACTAGTTGCCCCGCCGGGCCCGTCGGGCTCGCGCCCTCGCCTGGAACGCCGATGCGTTCGCGGTTTTCGCTGGCGAAAACGCCCCCGATACCTCATATCAGTGGCATGAGCGAAGGCACGGCCGCGATCGCAACCTCGATCGACGAGATCCAGGAGAATCTGTCCCTGCTCGATGATTGGGACGATCGCTATCGCTATATCATTGAGCTCGGACGTACGCTGACCCCATTGCCGGCAGCCGATTACAACGACGCCAACAAGGTCCGCGGGTGCGCCAGTCAGGTCTGGCTGGATACCCAGGTACGCCCAGACGGCCGGTCCGGCCCGATCCTGAACTTCCGCGGCGACAGCGATGCTCATATCGTGCGTGGGCTGATCGCAATCCTGTTCGCAATCTATTCGGGCAAGCCGGCGCGCAACATTCTGGCGACCGACGCGGTTGCGCTGTTCGAGCAAATGGGCCTGCGCGAGCACCTGACACCGCAACGCTCGAACGGATTTCGATCGATGGTCGAACGCATCCGGTCCGATGCCCGCGCCGCGCTGGCGCAGGCCTGACGATTTCCGACACAGGCGATTATTTCGCGCGGTGCCGGCGCTGTTGCCCGAGACCCATCTGCTTGGCGAGTTGGGAGCGTGCGGCCGCGTAGTTCGGCGCGACCATCGGATAGTCCGGCGGCAGCCCCCATTTTTCGCGGTATTGTTCCGGGGTCATATTGTACTGGCTGCGCAAATGACGCCGCAGGGACTTGAACTTCTTGCCGTCCTCCAGACAAACGAGATGATCCGGCGTGATTGATTTCTTGATCGAAACCGCCGGTCGCAGCGGTTCCGCCGCAACGTCCGCCCGCCCGGCCGACACCTGCATCAGCGCCGAATGGATTTGGTTGATCAGGGTCGGTATGTCGGCGGCCGGCACCGGGTTATTGCTGACGTAGGCCGACACGATGTTGGCGGTCAGTTCAATGAAGCTCGTTGTGTGATCGCCACCGGACGCCATTCGCCCAACCCCCGAGGCTCGCTACATGACCGACGGCCGGGCGACCTGCTCGGATCGCCCACTCGCAGTCTTCCGCGGTAATACGAGAACTACTTACGCTTTTATTGCTTAAATTCTACAACCGCAACAAAAGAGTGCGTCATTAGTTTAGAATTCTTCGGATATTCAGCCGGATACCGGATCGAATACTTGAGTAAACTTGGATCGCGGCTTTGCCGCCAATCTAAGGGTGCAAGGCAGGAGAATCACACTTTATCGTTCCCGGTTGCACCTTACCATCGAAATCGATCAGCGTCGCGCTTGCACGGGCCCGCGGCCGAGCTCGCAGAAAGCCCTCGCAAGACCGGGGTGGCGCCACTAGCTAATCGAGATGATTCAGCAGCTTCAGCTCGTATGGCTAAGCGCGTGGGATGATTTGCGACCATGGACCAGAAGCTGCCGCCGACCCGGACCGCTGCCGATGAACCGCGCGCCCGCCAGCAGCCGGTTGTGCAATCGTGGCATGGGGTCGAGCTCGTCGACGAATTCGCCTGGCTAAAGGCGGGCAATTGGCAGGAGGTGATGCGCGATCCGGCGGCGCTTGATCCGGACATCCGCGCGTATCTCGACGCCGAAAATGCGTACACGACCGCAAGCCTGGCGGATATCGACCCCCTGCAGGACGCGATGCTTGCCGAGATGAAGGGGCGGATCAAGGAGGACGACGCTTCGGTTCCGGCTCCCGACGGTCCGTTCGCCTATTTCGAGCGCTATCGCCAAGGCGGGCAGCACCCCCTGATCTGCCGAGAGCCCCGCGGAGGAGGAACTGCCGAGGTTCTGCTCGACGCAGATGCCTTGGCAAAGGGCCGGTCCTTCTTCCAGCTCGGGGCTCGCCGCCACTCGCCGGATCACAGGCTGCTCGCATGGTCCGCGGACGAGGCCGGCTCTGAGCTCTACACCATGCACGTGCGTGATCTCGCGACCGGCACCGACCTCGCCGACATCATCGTCGACACGGTGGGATCCCCGGTCTGGGTGCACGATTGCTCGGCGTTCTACTACACCCGGTTGGACAGCCAACACCGTCCTTCGTACGTCTACCGCCATCGTCTCGGAACGCCGGCCAGCGACGATCGCCTGATCTTCGAGAGCATAGATCCGCAATATTTCGTTTCGCTGTCGGATACCCAGTCGCGGCGATTTGCGATCATTTCGCTGCATGACCATGAAACATCCGAAGTTCGGCTGATCGATCTTTTGCGACCGGACGCCGAGCCGCAACTGGTTGCGCCGCTCGAACCGTCGGTTCGCTACGATGTCGAACATCACCCGTCGTTTGGCGGCGCACCGGCGCTGATTTTTCGAACCAATGCGGCCGGGGCCGAGGATTTCAAGCTGGCATGGACACCGCTGGCGTCGCCGGAGCGTGCGAACTGGCAGGATCTCGTCGCGCATCGGCCAGGCATTTTCATCCTGTCGTTCACGGTGTTCGCCGATTGGCTGATCTGGCTGGAACGCGAGGACGGTCTGCCTCGCATCGTCGTCCGGCGCCTGTCGACGCGCGAGCAACACACGATCGAATTTCCGGAAGAGGCCTATTCGCTCGGTATCAACGACGGCTTCGAATTTCAAACCGACGTTTTGCGTTTCGTCTACTCGTCGATGACGACGCCGTCGGAAGTGTGGGACTACAACCTGGATCACCGCGGCCGAACGTTGCGCAAACGCCAGGAAATTCCCTCGGGTCACGATCCCGCAGCGTACGTAACGCGACGCCTGTTCGCGCCCGGCTTCGATGGTGAAACGATTCCGATCTCGCTCCTGCATCACAAGGACACGCCGATTGACGGCACCGCGCCCGCGCTCGTCTACGGCTACGGCGCCTATGGGATTGCGATTCCCGCGGCGTTCAGCAGCAACAGGCTCTCGCTGGTCGACCGTGGTTTTGTGTTTGCGATCGCGCATGTGCGCGGCGGCACCGAGAAAGGATGGCGCTGGTACCGGGCCGGCAAGCTCGCCAACAAGCCGAATACGTTCCGCGATTTCATCGCGGTCGTGGAGTTTCTGATCGCCAAGCGCTGGGCCGCACCCACGAAGGTGATCGCCCAGGGCGGTTCGGCGGGCGGAATGCTGATGGGTGCCATCGCCAATCAGCGGCCCGACCTGTTCGCCGGCATTATCGCGGAGGTCCCGTTTGTCGACGTGCTCAACACCATGCTCGACGACATGCTTCCGCTCACGCCGCCCGAATGGCCGGAATGGGGCAACCCAAGGACGGCCGCGGATGTCTTCCGCACCATCCTAAACTACGACCCCTACGGCAACGTTCGGGCGCAGCACTATCCCGCGATGCTGGTGCTTGCCGGCCTGACCGACCCGCGTGTCACCTACTGGGAACCGGCGAAATGGGTCGCTCGGCTGCGCGCCCGAAGGCTTGATCGCAATTTGCTGGTGCTGCGCACCAATCTCGACGCTGGACACGCCGGCGCGTCCGGACGTTTTGATCGACTTAAGGAGATCGCGCTGGCCTACGCGTTTGCCGTCAAGGTCGCGCGACCGGAAGCGGTCGAGGTCAGCGCCGCGAACGCGCCCGGCCGGTTGGCCGGCGGCGGACGCCCAAGTTAAGAGACTCCCTGGCGTGTTCAGCCGTTCTTCTCGAGATGCACACGCAGTTCTTCAATCGAGGCGAACCGCATCACGCCTTCGGGTAGTTGCGCCTCGATCGAACCGTCGGTGTAGAGCGTGTAGCCCATTCCATCGATGACGCCGGATTTGAGAATGGCGACCGGCGTCGGCTGAACTTGCCCCCGATCCGCGGGCGGCGCGGCTTGGTGCGCGTCATCGGCTGCGGGGGCATCGATCGAAGGTGGCGGCGCGACTCCTTCGTCGGGCCGTGCGCGCTCCGACGCTTCCGACGGCCATACCGGATCAAACATGTTGCGCGAGGGCCGCGCCGGCTCAGGCGAGCGCGAAGCCTCAAAGCGAGACGTGGAGCGCGCGCCCGCCCCCGGCTGCGACCTCGGTGCCGGGCGTCCGAGGCCGGCCGGCGATAGCGGAACGAGATCGCCCTCCTCAACGACGGGTGGCTCGCTGCCCGTTGGCCGCCCGGAAGGCAGGTTGGTGAAGCGCGGTCGCTCGGGTTCGAGCGCCGGCTGGTCGGGTGGCAAAATCGGCTCCGGACGTTGCTCGGGCGGCCGCCGCGGCGGGCCGGCGGCTTGTGGTCGCGCAGGGAGCGATCCGCGCGCGGGCGCGCGGCCCGCGCCTTCGGCGTCCACGGGGCGCGGCGGCCGCGCTCCCGCTCGTTCAGGCAAGCGCCCAAGCCGCCGCAGTTCGCGCACCACAGCGCCTAGACCAAACACGATCAACCCGCCAACGACCCCCGCACTGCCGCTGATGATCAGCGCGTTGCCGGTGCCGAACTCATAGTAGGGAACGCCAAAGCCGATTGCGGCAAGACCGGCAGCAATCAAGAAGACGCCGACGGAAAGCAAAAGGGGAGCCATAGAGGTTTCTTCTCCTAACCGGTCAGGGACGCGCGGCTATCCCTCTTCTCCCAACGCAAGCTCGCGGTAATCCTAGTGAAACTATGTCGAAACTTCATTAACGCGGTTAACCATAATTCGGAAAAAATGCCGCACTACAATGCTACCGTGAACTGTCGCGCGCAAATTGGGAACCATCCGTCCCCTGAAGTGATATTGTGACGTGCCGGCCCGCCTCCACACCTTCGCAACGGTCCGTTCGCGGCCGGCTCCCAGTTTTGACGGAGAAAATCAGATGTCGTTCACGCTTCCGCCCCTGCCCTATGCCTACGACGCGCTGGCGCCGTACATGTCGCGCGAAACCTTGGAATACCATCACGACAAGCACCACCAAGCCTATGTGGACAACGGCAACAAGCTACTTCAGGGCAGCCCGTGGGAGGGACAATCGCTCGAACAGATTGTGGTCGGATCGTTCGGGAAGAATGCCGGCCTCTTCAACAACGCCGGTCAGCACTACAATCACCTGCACTTTTGGAAATGGATGAAGCCCGGCGGCGGCGGTGCCAAGCTCCCCGGCGATCTCCAGAAGAAAATCAACGAAGACCTCGGCTCGTACGACAAGATGAAGGACGAGTTCGTGGCGGCCGGCGTCGGACAGTTCGGATCCGGCTGGGCCTGGCTGGCGGTGAAGGATGGCAAGATCGTCGTGATGAAAACACCAAACGGCGAAAACCCGCTCGTGCATGGCGCCGAACCCATTCTGGGATGCGACGTGTGGGAGCATTCCTACTACATCGACTATCGCAACCGGCGTCCGGACTACATCAAGGCGTTCCTCGATCACTTGGTGAACTGGGAGCATGTCGCCGAGATGTACAAAGCCGCGACCACGCGCAAAGCGGCCTGAAGTTTCACGCCTCACGAACAAATACCGGCGCGGCCGTCAGCCGCGCCTTTTTGTTGCCATCGACCGCTCGCACGAACCTTTTGTTTCGGCGTTCTGGAAAAAGATGTTATGCTGAGTTCGAAGCAATTAAAAAAAGCGGGGGAAGCGCATGACTCGTGTCGCGTTGGCGCAACGCAACGCCATCTGTTCGTGCACGAGTCGAACAGGCGGCGCGTCGGTATAATGCGCTGCAACAAGAGCGGATCGATATCCGCGCCCCCGACATGACGAACCTACACATCCATCGGAAGTCCGGTGAACTCGTGACCGCGCCTCGCCATCGTCCGCACCGGCGCGGCCCATCGATGCCCGCGTGCGGCGCACCACGTCGGATCGATGTCGCAAGCTGATCTCCTGGAGCCAATGGGTGCTTTGGGTGCGTCGCAGCGCGCGCCGGAACGAGCGCCGTTCGTTGCCTCGTCGATGTTCGGGACAACGGTGCCATGGCAGCGTTCCGCCGAACGCGTGTTTGACAGGCTCGCAATCGGTGTGCTGGTCGCGCTCGCGGCGGTTGCGCTGCTGACCTTTCGCGACTACGGCCTCGGCTGGGATGATTACACCCACGCCGAATACGGCGGCCTTCTCTTAAGACTTTACGAGACCGGATTTGGCGACCGGCGCGCGCTCTCGTTCGTCAATTTGTACGCCTACGGCGGCGGGTTCGACATGCTGGCCGCGCTCGCCGCCAAGGTTCTGCCGTTCGATTTGTTCGAGACGCGCCGGCTGTGCGGCGCCGCGGTCGGGTTGATCGGGCTTGCGGTCACCTGGCGGATCGGACGCCGATTTGGAGGCTCGCTCGCCGGCCTGCTGGCTCTGCTGTTTCTCGCGACCTGCCCGCTCTACTACGGCCACATGTTCATCAACGCCAAGGACTCGCCGTTCGCGGTCGCCATGGTCGTCATGTTGTTGGGGCTGATCAGGTCGTTTGAAGAGTATCCGGCGCCGTCCGCGTCCACGGTCGCGCTGTTCGGCTTTGGCCTGGGCTTGTCGATGGGGACCAGGGTCTTGGGTGACCTCGCCCCGCTCTATGCGCTCGCCGGACTGTCGTTCGTGATGATCGCTGAGGCAGGCCAGCCCGGCGTGCCGGCCAGCCAACGCGCGTTGCGGTTCGTGCTGACGCTGTTGCCGAGCCTGGTGCTCGCCTATGCGGTCATGGCGCTGATCTGGCCGTGGTCAGTCGTCGATCCGCTCAATCCATTGCGGGCGGTCGCCTATTTTTCGCATTTCTTCGAGAAGCCCTGGAAGGAGATGTTTGCCGGCGTGCCGGTCGCCGTGCCCGACATGCCGCGCACCTATGTGCCGCAGCTCTTTATGCTCACCATGCCGGTGGGTGTGCTGCTGCTCGGCAGCGCCGGGATCATGGCTGCGATTGTCACGCTCGCGCAGCGCCAGGTCGCCGTTACCAAACGCGCCACCATTCTGATCGTCGTGCTGGCGGCGACCGTGCCCGTCGTCATCGCCTGCTTGACCCGTCCGGCGATGTACAACGGCATCAGGCATTTTGTGTTTCTGGTGCCGCCGTTCGCCGTGCTTGGAGGCGCTGCCGGCGCCTGGGTGATTGCTCGTTCGGCGCTCGCGTCGCGCGCCGCCGCGGCAATCGCGGCCGCGATCATCGCCGGCGGCATTCTCTTGCCGACCGTCGACATGATCCGGCTGCACCCCTACGAGTACACGCACTTCAACAAGATCGCCGGCGGCGTGCGCGCGGCCGACGAGCGCTACATGCTCGACTACTGGGGCCTCGCCTTCAAACAGGCGGCGGATGGACTGCGGGAAAAATTGGCGGAGCGGCAGGAGGCGCCGACTGCAAGCGCGCGCTGGCGCATCGCGGTGTGCGGCCCGCAACGCCCGGCGCAAACCGAGCTCGGAACGGAATTCGTCACCACCGGCGACCCCGCCGGCGCCGATTTCGCGATGATGCTCGGCGAATTCTATTGCCTGAAGCTCAACGCGCCGATTCTGGTCGAGGTCGAGCGCGACGGCGTTGTATTTGCCCGCGTCTACGACATTCGCGGCCGATCGATCACCAGCCTGCTGACCCTGCCGGCACCCTAGCGTTTTTTTGAGAACCCTTTTTGACACGCGCACGGTGGACCCGCGCGTGCGCCAAATGCGCTAAGAATCCACAGCCGCATCCGTTTCAGTCGCGCACGCGGCCAATGGGCGCCGCCCGCTCTGCGAGATCGTATTGTTTGCGCATGTCCTTTTCGGAAAACCGGTATCCACTTTTCCGGGGCATGCGCCAGGAGGCAGCCGTGTCGATTTTCGTGTTTGATGCCTATGGCACCTTGTTCGACGTTCACGCTGCCATCGCGCGCCATCGCGCCGCGACCGGACCCGATGCCGATCGCCTTTCCGAGATCTGGCGCGCGAAACAACTCGAATACACCTGGACCTTGACGCTCGCGGGGCGCTACGTCGATTTCTGGACCTTGACCGAGCGGGCGCTTGATTTCGCGCTCGCGCGCGTGCCGTCCGCGGATGCGCGGCTAAAGCCGCAGTATCTCGCAGCCTATCAGACGCTCGACGCCTATCCGGATGCGCGCGCCGCGCTGCACGAACTCAAATCGCGCGGCCGGCGCACCGCGATCCTGTCGAACGGCACGCCCGCCATGTTGGCCGCCGCAGTCGACGCCGCGCAACTCGCGCCGGAGCTTGACGCTGTCCTTTCGGTCGACGCGCTTCGCATCTACAAGCCGCGTCCCGAGGTCTACCAGCTCGCATGCGATTTCTTCGGTGTCGTCGCGGCGGATATTGTCTTTGTCTCCTCCAACCGTTGGGACGTCATGGGTGCGGACGCGTTCGGCTTTCAAACGGTGTGGATCAATCGGGCACGGCTGCCCGATGAGTACGGGATCGCCCCCCGCACGGTAAACGGCCTTAACCAGTTGACGGCTTTCGATTGAAAGGGAAACCGGCGCCAATAGAAATCAGGAAAATCGTCAGGATCAGAAAACCATTTGTTTTCCTGTCTCTCAAACGCCTGAACGCGTCCGGCGCAAATCAGCATTGCGTATGTGGAATGCTCAATGAAGCGGGCCGTGCGGTCACCGGCCGGAACCTCAACGATGGTGTTCGCGTTTTCTTCGGAGGCCCGCCTTCGGGACACAGGAGGATGCCATGGATCCCAATGATCCGTCACATCATAACGACTGGCGCCAGGATTTCGGACGCGATGACAATGCGACGTGGGGTTGGGTTGCGGCCGCGGTATTTGTTGCCGTGGTCCTGTTCATCGCCTTCACCAGCGGACACGACGCCACGCAGCAGACGGCGGCAAACGACGTGTCGCAACCACCGGCATCATCTCGCACCATGATGCCACCTGCGCAACGCGCGCCGATCGGCAGCCCGGCGGGCGTGCCGACACCGCCCGCGAGCAATCAGTGAAGTAATCAGCCTGTCCGGTTGAAAGGCCCTGGCGCGTCAGGGCCTTTCATACCGGCTTTTGTGGAATGTTGAGCGACGGCGCGCCGGAGAGACGAAGGCTGAAAATCAGGGCGAGCGCAGCCGCGACCGCGGCCGTCAAATAAACGTCCTGGAGCGCGCGCGCGATGGCCTCAACGAGGCGGCCGGCGACATCCGGGTCGAGGCCGGAGCGTGTCGCCGGCGTGAGTAACTGCCGCATTGCGTCGCCCGCTGCGGGCGCGACACGCGCGATCGCGAAATTGGTTACCGCGCCTCCAATGCCGGCACCGATTGCCATCCCGATCGAACGCAGAAACAAATTGGAGGACACCGCGCCGCCGCGATTGTCCGATCCGACATCGGCCTGGCACGCAACGATGAATGTCGTGTTGCAAAGACCCATGCCGACGCCGACCACGACGGCCCCGGCGGTGAGCACCCAGATGCTACCGCTCACCGCCATCAGCAACGCGCCGGCAATCAGCAACACCGCGCCGCCGGCCGCACTGGTGCGAAAGCTCGTCTGCGTCATGACCCGGGCGGCGAGCACGCTGCCCACGCTCCAGGCGATTGACTGCGCCGCATAGACGGACCCCGCGATCCTCGCCCCATAGCCGAGCACGCCCTGCACATAGGCCGGCAAAAACAGGGTGGTGCAGGACAGCACTACCCCGATGCAAAACGCGCCGAGGTTGGTCACGACGACACTGCGCACCTTCCAGAGCGCCAACGCCACAATCGGCTCCGGGGCGCGGCGCTCGTTGAGCATCAACAGTCCCAACAGACCGGCCCCCCCGATCAGCAGTCCAATCGACCACGCCGGCGGCAAGTCGTTCGCCTGCACCAGCGCCAGCAGGATGGCGCCGGCGCCGAGCATGAGCAGCATGGAGCCGAGATAGTCGATCCGATGTTCGCGCCGGGTCACCGGCTCATGAAACAGGAACGCAAGCATTCCGATCGTCAGAATGCCGATCGGGATGTTGATCCAGAAAATGATTGCCCAGGACAGGTGCTCGACAATGAGTGCTCCCGCGACCGGGCCCGCGATCGCCGCCACTCCCCAAACGCTCGACTGCCAGGCCTGCACGCGTGCGCGCTCCTCGCCGCGATAGAGATCGCCCAGAATCGTCAGCGTGAGCGGCTGCAATGCGCCGGCTCCCAGCCCCTGCAAGGTACGGAATGCGATCAGCCACGCCATGCTGGGGGCAAATCCGCACAACGCGGATCCGAACAGGAACAAGCCGGCGCCCACGTAGTAGACGCGCTTGCGGCCGTAGAGGTCCGCCAACCGGCCATAGACCGGCGCGGTTACCGCGCTGGTGAGGATGTAGGCCGCGAACACCCACGTGAACAAATCGAAGCGGCCCAACTGGGCGACGATCGTCGGCATGGCGGTAGCGACGATCGTCACCTCGATCGCCACCATGAACGCCGACATCATGCAGGCGATCGTCACCAGGCGACGACGCACGTCGACGACTTCAATTTGGGCGGGGCTGTGCTCGTTCAAGGTCGGTTCATCGCATCGTCGCGCGGTCACCATAACGGCTGCGCCGGCGAAGGAAATACCGGAACGGAATTCTGGCCATGCAATCTTTTGTTCGCCAAGACGGCCTTGATCTCTTCGCGCGGTGTGGCGCATAGATCCGATCGAGTTCGCCGCTGCTCAATTCGAGTTCGACCGCATGCCGGACCCGCGTATCGACTTTGGCTTCGTTGCGCCGCGTCCGCCGGACGCGCTCGACGAGCTTCTGACGCTTTGGCAGCGCGCGCGCACGGTCGCGGAAAATACGCCCGGATGCCCGTGTCACGGGATTGTTGCAGGGCTTCGTCGATCCTGACGTCATGGAAGCCAACATGCTCGAGCCGCTGCGGGCGCGCTACCGCGACGGCGGCCAGCCGGAACTGCTTGCGATTGTCGAGCGCCGGCTTCGCAAGCCGCCGTTTGCCGGCATGCGCCAGTCATTTCCGCGTTGGCTGCAATATGTGCGCGAGCTTTCGCTCGGCGCGGCGGCGCGGCAGACGCTCTGCGATGATCTCGCGGAAGCGCTGCGGTCCTACGCCGACGCCGGTCCGGTGTTCACCTGCGTTTGACCACAATCAGCAAACGAGGCAGTACAGAAACGCGTCGCGGCTGATTTATGGACGCGACCAATCGGAGTGCAACACGGGAGGATCATCAATGAGTCTCAACATCCGCCGCGTCGTCACCGGGCACGACAAAAACGGCCGCGCCACCGTGAAAATCGACGAGGTTGCCAAGAACGTCGTGTCAGCGCGACCCGGGGCATCCGCAGCCGTGATCTGGACGACCGAAGGCTTCCCGGTCAACAACAACGGTGACGCCGACGAATCCGGGCGCAAGGTCGGCACGACGCTCAACAACGGCACGGTGTTCCGTGTGGTGAGCTTCGGACCCGGCGTTTCGCCGCGCAACCACCGCACCAATTCGATCGACTATGCGGTCGTGATCTCGGGCGAGATTGACATGGAGCTCGACGGCGAGACCGTGCACCTCAAGGCCGGCGACGTGATGGTCCAGCGCGGCACCATCCACAACTGGGTGAACAAGGGGCGCGAGCCGTGCGTGATCGCGTTCACCCTGGTCGCGGCCGATCCGGTCAATGCCGGCGGCAAGGTGCTGCACGCACACGGGTGAGCCAATGACGCAGGGGACGAACCGCCGACAACTGCTCAGAGGTGCTGTCCTGATCGCCGCTGCGGTCGCGGCCACTGAGCCCCTGCGCGGCGGACGTGTCCGGCGGACGTCGTGCAGCCGCGCGGGTTGGTGCGCGAACCGGTCTTCGTCCCCTTTAGCCAGCCGAACGGGCGAACGCTTCGCCTCAAGGCGATTGTCGTGCGGCCGGCAGCGTCGGGGCGTTTTCCGTTGGTCCTGATCAGCCACGGTTCGCCGCGCCGAATAGCCGACGCAAAGAAACGCGATCTCGACTGGGCCGACTGGATCGCTGACGATTTTGCGCGTCGCGGCTGGGCCGCCGCAACGGTGTTGCGGCGCGGTTTTGGAACCTCCGAAGGCGCCGTCGCCGACGCCTACGGGACGTGCAGTGAGCCCGACTATCGCGCGGCCGGGCTGATCGACCGCTCAAGATATCGTTCAGGCCGTCCGCTATTTTCAGAAGCAATCTTACGTCGATCCCACCCGCGTGCTTCTGGTCGGTGTTTCGGCAGGCGGATTTGGTTCGATTGCCTCGGCCTCGCTCGCGCCTGCTGGCCTTGTCGCCGTCGTCAACTTTGCGGGTGGACGCGGATCAGTCTCCGCCGATGTCGTCTGCAAGCCGGACGAGCTGGTCGAGGCGTACGGTGACTTTGGCAAGACGGTGCGGGTTCCGTCGCTTTGGATTTACTCGAAGAATGATCATTTTTTCGGTCCCGACCTCGCGCAGCGCATGTTTGCGGCATTCAAGAATTCAGGTGCGCCCGCCGAATTGATCATTGCGCCGCCCTACCAGCGCGACGGACACAACCTGATATTCGGACAACCGATCTGGCGGGATGCGGTCTACGACTTTCTCAAGCGCAATCACCTGCCGTTCGCGGCGCCGACGCTCGCGCCGCCACCGCAGGCCAGCTGCCGAGATTGTGCAGGCGTTCCAGGACTATCTTGCAACGCCGAATTATGAGAAGGCGTTCGTTACCGGCCCCGATGGCTATTACGGCTGGGCGTCGGGCTACGCGAGCGTCGATGCCGCACTCGCCGCGGCCCGCGAGCAATGCGAGCAGCACTGTAACGTCGTTTACGCAATCGACGACACATTGGCGGGAGCCGGTGCGGGATCGCAAGCGACCACGCCACTGGCGAGTTCGGCCACTGTAACAACCCCGGCAGCTGCCGGGGCCGAGATAGTGCGGCGACTACTCAAAGGCGCGCAATGAGATCGGCTAACGATCAAGCTCGGGATAGTGGCGAAAGATCCCCATCTGGTTGAATGGGATCCGCCGCTCCGATTGCAGGTAGGCTTTGATGCGCGGACGTTGCGCGACCCGGTCGTGCAGCGCCACGAGGCGCGGGTGTTTCCGTTCAAGCCGCCGCATGGCCCGCGGAAGAGCGTAACGCAGGCCTTCGACAACCTGAAACATCGAAAGATCAGGGGTCGTGAGGCGGCCGCCGACCAGAAACCCGGTCTTGTTGCGCGCCAGCACGGTTTCAAAATATCCCAGGAATTTCGGCGCGCGATTTTTCAGGAAATCCTGCGCGCGCCGCTTTGATTCTTTTTTCTGCTCTTCGTAGTAGAGACCCGAGCCGATCGGGTGGTGGGTGTCGTGGATCTCCACCAGGAAATCGGCAATCGTCAGCTCGAGCTGATGGGTCCACAGCTGGCCCGCTTCGGTGCGCGGCGCCAAGCCGTGGCGGCGCCCGAGAAACATCAGGATATTTGCGGTCTGCCCGATCAGCAGATTGCCCGCCTTGAGAAACGGCGACGCAAAAGGCGGCTGCTTTTGGCGCGCGCTCTGCATCAAGGCGAACATCTTGCTCTCGCCGCCGCGTCTGCGGGCGACATCGACATAATCGGCGCCGGCCTCTTCAAGCGCGAGCCGAATGAATTCGCCGCGGCCCTGGATCTCGGGCCAGTAGTAGAGCTCATAACGCATGGCAAAAAGCCTTCCTTCTGTTTTCTGCTTGCTCAAAAACCATAAGCCTGGAGCATCAAGACGATGGCCGGCTCAGGCCGGCACCGGGTTTCGCGCTTTACCGTTGCCATAACGACACACCCGAAAACTCTGTTGGCGCGACCGCCCGAGGATGCAAACTTCGCCCTTAAGGGGGAGGCCGCAATATGCTTAGATGGGTCGAGTCCAGGGGGCCTGGCCATGCAACTCAAAGCCGCTGTTGCCGCGTGCGCGATGCTGTTCGCCGTATCCGGCGCGCAGGCGGGCTACGTTTTCAAGGGCAACGACACCGGGGGCATCATTTCCTGGAATCCCGAGGTCGCGTACTCCTATAAGGAGATCGCTGCCATTCATTGCTGGCAGTACAACAAGGTCGCCTTCATCACGAGCATCCATCCGGTCTACGGTGACTATGTGGGCTTCGTGTGCGCGTTATCCGCGCGGCTACGACCCGGTGAAGGCACGCTACTATCAATCGCTTCCCGTTATTCGAGCTCGGGACTAAACCGTCAACACGGCGGATCGCCCAATGACGCCGGCCATCACGTTTCTCATCGTTCTCGCAATCGGCATCGCGGCCGGATTGGTCTTTGATCGATTCGCCGGCCCGGGCTGGCTGACGCGTCAGATCGCCGGTTCGACCCGCAGCGTCGTCACCAGCGCGCTGGTCGGCGTTGCCGGCGCGTTCGTCGGCTTCAACATCGCCGTGCTGCTCGGCCTGCTGGGCATCGCCGCTCTGATTGGCGCCGTCGTCGGAGCCGCGGCGGTGCTTTGGGCTTGGCGGACCATCCGCTAGACGCGATCAGCGTGCCGGAGGCTCGATCGGTGCGCAGTTGCGCCGGCCCTGCGCGACGCAATTGTCGAGGTCGCGTTGCGCCACCATGGCGTTGACGAGCCAGATCCCGCCGCCGACGATCAAGACAAAGAACACCGCAAGGAAAATATTGGCGACACGGCGATCGCGCTCGTCTTCTGTCCTCGGCCGGAGGGGGCGTTTGCTGGTCCATGCCGACAGCATAACGCCGCAAGCGCCGCTAGGTAATATCTCGCGCTATTTCGGGTGCCTTGCCCATTCAATCACAAGTTCGTTGGACGTCCTCGCACGGTCGTATTTCGGTTGAAAACCGCCAGCAACCTCCGCATGACGGAGGTGCCGGGCGCTTTCGCGAGAAGCGCCGCAGCGAATGCGACGAGGGAGGGTATGCGATGCACGTGAGCTGCGCAGGGTATGTGCTTGTTCGCAACATAATCATTGGTACCGCGGCGCTTGCGGCGCTTGGCGCGGGCGCCGCCGCCCAGAGCGTCGACTACGCGGCGATCATTGCCGCGCCCGATCGCAGTGATGCCGACCGCAAGACCGACGAGCGGCGCGATCCGGTCAAGCTTCTGGCGTTCACCGGCGTTGCGCCTGGCATGAGCGTGCTCGATATGGGCGCGGGCGGCGGCTACAGCACCGAGTTGATGGCACGCGCCGTAGCCCCCGGGGGCGTCGTCTACGGCCAGAACCCCGCCGACTTGCCCGAGCGCGCAAAGGCACGGTTTGAAGCACGGCTACAAACGCCCGCGGGAAAGAACATTGTGAGCTTGGTGCGACCGTTCGACGATCCTTTGCCTGCTGATTTGCGTAATCTTGACCTCATTACTTTCCTCTTCTTCTACCACGACACCACCTACCTGAACGTCGATCGCGCCGAGATGGACCGCAAGCTCTATGCCGCGCTAAAGCCGGGCGGGACGCTGGTGATTGCGGACCACTCTGCGCGACCCGGCGACGGCACCTCAGTCGGCAAGACCTTGCATCGCATCGAAGAGAGTGTGCTGCGCCGCGAAATTGAGGCGACTGGCTTCAAGCTGGTTGCGGAGGGCGATTTCTGGCGTCATCCGGAGGACTCGCGCGATTTCTCGATCCAACCGCCACCCAACAAGCCAGTTGACGAGTTTGTGCTGAAATTCCAGAAGCCGAATTAGCCTCGGAGCAGCCGTCACGCAGAGCGCGCGTGCGCCTGTTCCGACATCGTATCCTTCACTTTCGCGATCAGCTGCTTGAGCGTGAACGGCTTGGGCAGGAATTCGAACTGGCCGCCTTCCGGCAGGCTCTTGGCGAAGGCTTCTTCGGCGTAGCCGGACACAAAGATGATCCGCAGTTGCGGGCGGCGCTGGCGCAATTCTTTCAGCAGCGCAGGGCCGTCCATCTCGGGCATGACGACATCTGAGACCACGAGATCGATCGTGCCGGAGTGCCGCTCCATCACTTCGATCGCCTCGACGCCGTTGCCGGCCTCGAGCACGCTGTAGCCGCGCGACGCAAGTCCGCGCGCATTGAGCCCGCGCAGCCCCTCCTCGTCCTCGACCAGCAAGATCGTGCCTTGGCCGGTGTCGTCGGCCGGACGCGGCGATCGGTTTTCCGCAGCCGCGGGCTTCGGCGCGACCACGTCGTCAGGCGTCGGCGTATAGCGCGGCAGGTAGATCCGAAACGCGGTTCCGCGACCGACTTCGGATTGCGGGTAGATGAAGCCGCCGGTCTGCTTGACGATGCCGTAGACCGTCGAGAGACCGAGCCCGGTTCCTTTGCCGACATCCTTGGTCGAGAAAAACGGCTCGAAAATGCGATTGATGATGTCCGGCGCGATGCCGGTGCCGGTGTCCGCGAGCTCGACCAGCACGTAGTCCCCAGCCGGCAGGCTCCAGCCTTCGAACTTGCGGGTGTCTGCCTGGGTGACGTTGCTCGCCCGCACGGTGAGCTTGCCGCCATTGGGCATCGCATCGCGGGCGTTGACGGCGAGGTTCACGATCACCTGTTCGAACTGGGACAGATCGGCCTTTACCGGCCAGACGTCGCGCGCGTGCAGCTCCAACGTTACCTTTTCGCCGATCAGGCGCCGGAGCAGGATCGACAGGTCGGCCAACGCTTCGCCGAGGTCGAGCACCTGCGGCCGCAATGTCTGGCGGCGCGAGAACGCCAGCAGCTGCCGCACCAGGCCGGCCGCCCGGTTGGCGTTTTGTTTGATCTGCATGATGTCGGCAAACGACGGGTCGCTCGGCCGGTGCGCGTTGAGCAGGAAATCGGTCGCCATCATGATGGCGGACAAGACGTTGTTGAAGTCGTGCGCGAGACCGCCGGCGAGCTGGCCGACGGTTTCGAGCTTTTGCGACTGCAGGAACTGGTTCTCGAGGCTGCGCTGTTCGGTAATCTCGAGCGCATAGACGATGGCTGCCTCCTCGTCGTCCTGATCGACCGGCGTCACGTAGAAGCGCGCCCAACGCTCGCCCTTGCCGGCAAGCGCGGCGTCGAGCGGCGCGTTCTCGCCGTGTCGGCTGGCCGCGCGTCCTATATGGGCCTCCAATGCCAGACGATCGCGATCTGCCACGATGTCGAGAATGGATGCTCCCTCCGAATGGGCCTCGCCGCCCAGTCGCGTCGATTGAAACAACCGGGTGAACAGGCCATTTGTGCGCGCGATCGTGCCCGCCCGGTTGACCGTTGCGATCGCCATCGGCGTGTTCTGAAAGAACCGCATGAAGCTGACGCCGGAGGTCGTCCGCTGCTCCGCTTGGTGCTCGCTCCGCGGGAGCACGAGCGTGCACAAGGCGCGAAGCCCGCCCGTCGCAGCCGCCACGCCTTGATAAGCGCGCACTTGCAGGGTCTCGCCGGCGCGGGTCTTGAGATCGAGATCGATCGGCTGAGCGCCGGGCTCGCCGCGCGCGCTCGACACCGCCCCCAACCGGGTAGCGCCGCCTACAGCGACCAAGTCGGAGAGTGTGAGGTCGCCGGCTTTGACGCTAGCGATATCGTAACCAAGCCAGCCCGCCAGCGTTGCGTTGAGATAAATAACGTTGCCGGCTGCGTTCACCGAAAAGAGCCCGACCGGCGCATGATCGAGACCATCGATCGCGTGCTGAAGTTCACGCAAGGCGTCATCGGTGTTCCCGGCCGCTTGCGTCGCGTCGCGGGCGGTCCACAGCGAGAGGCTTGAGCGCACCCCGGGTGCGCTCAGCGGGCGGACACTTAACCTGATCCGGCGCGCGGGCGGGCCGGACGCCGATGCAAGACAAACATCTTCCTGTAACTTGCGCCTCTCGCGCGCGCTCTTGAACAAGCGATAGATCGCTTCAGAGCCCGCAGGGTCATTGCCGAACGCGCGCTCGATTGACGGGATGTCGGCGAGGTTGGCAGCTTTGACCAGGGCACGGTAGGCCGAATTGGCATAGACAACGCGGCCCGTCGCGTCGGTGATGGCAAGGCCTTCGTCGGCCGCATCGACCGCACCCTTGAACCACGAATCTCCGAGGTCGTCGCCCGCAACGCGCAGGATCCCGGTCGCCATCGCCAGCAAGGCGAACACGCCGATGGCACCGACGGCGGCCAGCAAAACCATGATGTAGGGTTCGGCGCGTTCGTGCCCGGTGAGCGTGAGCGCGGTGACGGCGGCCGTCAGCGCGACGGCTATCACGAGCACCAACAGGACGCTGCCGCGACGGCCCATGCGATGGGTGTCCGGTTGCTCCTCGCTCAGATCGTGCGTCGCCATGATCCCGAATCGTGCTCGGATGTTCTAGATGAATGAGAGCCGACGCCGGTGCAAGCGTCATCCGACGCCGCCCAAGACGCCGAATCCGCAAAAAGCAGCAGTTTCCTGAAGTACTTGAACCCGCAGACCGTAAACACCGGCTAAATTTTGACGCAAACTTGCCGTGTTTCGGCGCTAATAATTTTGGGTTTTGGCAAGTCGGCCGCGGGGTTTTTGGGGTCTACGGCCGTGCGTGGGGAGAAGCCAAATGTCAGGATCGTTCGGCAGTCTCATGCCGATGCTCGTCATTGCGTTGCTGGTCGTATTGGTCGCGGCCGGCGTCGCCATTTTTTTGGTTCGCCGATTCGCGCGGGGGTCGTCATGATGCCGCGGCACGCGGTCGCCCCTCGCGACTGGCAATGGTCGATTCAACGTCAATCATCGACGGGCGCAAGCTCGTCATCGTCCGGCGTGACAACGTTGAGCACCTGCTGCTGATCGGCGGCGCGACCGACGTCCTGGTCGAGGGCAATATCGTTCGCACGGCGGCTGTCCACGCCGCGGTGCCGCACAGCAGCGAGGCGCCCGCCCGCGTGCCCGAGCCTGAGGTGCCGACCCGCATCAGCGTGCCGGAGCCGGCTGCGCGCACACCGGAACCGCAGAGCCTGCCGCTGGCGGAAGGGGCCAAGTGGCCGCTTGCGCCTGAGCCGGTCCTGCGCTCGAAGCGCGCCGCCGAGGATGGCGCGCGCTGGCCTCTGCAAGCCCAAAACGAACCGGTGGCGCCTCCCGCTGAGCCGCGGGCACCCGAGCCCGTTGTTCCGCCTCCGATGGTGCGGTCCGCGGAGCCCGAGCTCGCGGCCGTCAAACCGCCGACGCCTGTCGCCGACGATACCAAAGCCAAAGACAAGGAAGACGCGGCGCAGCCGACCGACCATTTCGCCGAACTTGCGGCGGCGTTGCAGCGTCCCGCCGGATCCGAGGTCAAGCCGTCTCCGGCGCGCCCGACCGCGCCCGTTGGCAACGCGGCCGAGAGCAATCTCACCGACATGGCGCACCGGCTCGAGGCTGCCCTGCGAAGGCCGATCTCGGCGTCCGGTGTGACCCTGCCACCGCCGCGCGTTGAGCCGCGCCGCCCCGCACCGTCCTTCGCTGCGACGCCGTCGCCCCCGCGCGTTATTCCGAGTGCCGACCTGCCGCGCATGCCGCCGCGGCTCGCCCCGGAACCCCGGCAGGCGCCGGAGCCCGCGCCGGGCAACGAACCTCATGTCACGCCAGATCTGAAAATCGCGCCGGAGCCGCGTCTGACACCGGAGCCGCGGCTCGCCGCGGAACCGCGTCCAGCGCCGGAACCCAAGCCCGAGGGTTCGCCGACCGACACGCCAGCGTTCGAAAGCCTCGAACGCGAGATGGCGAGCCTGCTCGGCCGTCCTCCGCGGTAGCGGGCAAGAGCCCGCGCCGGATCTTGCGTTAATCGTCGCGGTAGACGCGTTCGCGCCGCTCGTGGCGTTCCTGCGCCTCGAGCGAAAGCGTTGCGATCGGGCGTGCTTCAAGACGCTTGAGCGCAATCGGCTCGCCGGTCTCTTCGCAGTAGCCGTAGGTTCCGTCGTCGATGCGCTGGATCGCCGCATCGATCTTCGCAATCAGCTTGCGCTGGCGATCGCGCGCCCGCAGTTCGATCGCCCGGTCGGTCTCCGACGAGGCGCGGTCGGCCAGGTCAGAGTGGTTTTGATTCTCGTCCTGCAGATGTTGCAGGGTCTCCTTGGCCTCCTTCAGGATGTCTTCCTTCCAGTCGAGCAGCTTCTGTCGGAAATAGTCCCGCTGGCGCTCGTTCATGAAGGGCTCTTTTTGGGAAGGCCGGTAATTCGCCTCTTTAACCAGGCTCATCCAAGTCCTACTCCATGCACCTGTTTCCCCTTTGCGCGGGCTTGGCCGCGCGCGCCTTATATCGGCGACTCCCGCCACTGACAACACCAACGTGAGGCCCGAGGAACGTGGCCAAATTGCGCTTTGAACCGGCCGGTGCGAAGGCTATCGAGGAAGGCAACGCCGGCGGCAATGTCCGGCGATTCAGCAGCGACGAGGCAAGGACGTGACCCGTTTTGAAGGCACAAGCTCCTACGTAGCCACCACCGATCTGAAGGTAGCGGTCAATGCCGCCATCACCTTGGAACGCCCCCTGCTGGTCAAGGGGGAGCCCGGCACCGGCAAGACCGTGCTGGCAATCGAGATCGCGAGGAGCATCGGCGCCCCCTTGCTCGAATGGCACATCAAGTCGACCACCAAGGCGCAGCAGGGCCTCTACGAATATGACGCCGTCTCCCGCCTGCGCGACAGCCAGCTCGGCGACGAGCGCGTCCGTGATATCCGCAACTACATCAAGCGTGGCAAGCTGTGGGACGCGTTTATCGCCGACGAGCGCCCGGTCCTGCTGATCGACGAGGTCGACAAAGCCGACATCGAGTTCCCGAACGACCTGCTGCAGGAACTCGATCGCATGGAGTTCTATGTCTACGAGACCGGGGAAACCGTCCACGCGCGCCGGCGGCCGATCGTCATCATCACGTCGAACAACGAGAAGGAGCTGCCGGACGCGTTCTTACGGCGGTGTTTCTTTCACTACATCCGGTTCCCCGACACCGAGACCATGCGGGCGATCATCGCGGTGCACTTTCCGTCGATAAAACAGCGGCTGGTGTCGGAGGCGCTGACGATATTCTACGAGATCCGCGACGTCCCCGGCCTGAAGAAGAAGCCCTCGACGTCCGAATTGCTCGATTGGCTGAAGCTTCTCATGGTCGAGGACATCGGACCGGAAACGCTGCGGGAACGCGATCCCAAGAAGCTCATTCCCCCGTTACACGGCGCGCTGCTCAAGAACGAGCAGGACGTCCACCTGTTCGAGCGGCTCGCCTTCATGGCGCGGCGCGAGGGTCGCTAGTTCATGCTCAGAACGGCAGCCCCCTCACGGCGAACGAGTACGTCAGGCCGAGGCCGAAGGTCCACTGATTCGCGCTGCCGCCGGGCCCGGTTACGATCGGAGAGTTGGCGCTCGGGCCAACCAGCTTTTCGTATTCAACAAAAGTGTAGGTCGCCCAGGTCGGGTTGAACCGGTATTTCAGCTGCGTGCCGACGCCGACCGCCTGCCAGCCGCTGCCCGCGTTGTAGACCGGCAATCCGCTCGCGATCGATTCGTTGAGGCTCACGCTGTAATAGGGGCTTGCCGTCCCGGAGGTGACGTAGCGCGCGCGCGGACCGCCCGAGATCGTGATCGCTGGGGACACCGGGATCACGGCGTCCATGAGAAACCTGGCGGTCACGCCGTTGCCGGCGCCAAATCCCTGCATCACCTCGGCGCGCGAGCGCAGCCAGGGGACTGCCCAATAATCCACAAAGCCACCGATGTTGACCGTGGTGCCGACGCCGGTCAATCCGTTGAGCGCCGAGCTGTCATTCGTGTCGCGCGGCCAGATGATCGTGCCGACCGGACCGAGCGCGACGACGCGGTTGTCGAACAGCGCTACCCCGAGGCCGTCGATCGGACCATGGAATTTCTCCGGCGATCCCGGGCGAGCCATGTCGAAATACGGTGCCCCCGCCGTATCGAACGCCTTCGACCCCGGATATCTCGGAATCCCGCGGACGTCGCCCCCAATGGTGATGATCCATTCCGGCGCAGCGGACGGCGCCGAAGGAAACGCCACATCGGCGGCTCGCACCGACGATAACGAAGCCAATACGAGCAAGACCCCAAGCGCACCAACCCGGTACCGCATTGCAACGCCCCCTCACCACCCAGGTCGCCGATAAGGCCACAACGCGCCGGGGCGGTAAACGCTTTTGGCCCGGTTCGGCGCCCGGCACGGCCCCTTTTGAACCACATGTGGCACATTTGCACCGGTCATGGCGCCGGGAGACCGAAAACACGCACCGGTCGTGGTTAATGCCTGGTAGCCGACAAGGCGCGTTGCTGTCTAAGCGTCAGGCTGCGTCGCAGGAACAGATTCCCCGACCTGAGCGGCTGCCCGGCGCTTGCGGGCCAAGCCCGCCCGGACCCGGTCGCCGGCGCGCCGCGCCCAAACGTTGGCCTGCAGCACGGTGCGGCCAAGCCGGCCACCAGCCCATACCAGATCGTAGGGAAGAAACAGCCGCCACGCGTCGTCGTGATCGACAAGGGCGCGCGCGATCAGCTCGCCCGCAATCGCGGTGGTGTTGATACCGTGGCTGCCGAATGCACTCGCCACCCACAGACCTGGCGCGATCTCCCCGATCTGCGGCATGCGGTGGACCGCAAAGCCCATCGTGCCCGACCACGCGTGCGCGATTTCCACACCGCGCAGCCGCGGGTAGATACGCGCGATCGACGCCTTGATCCGATCGCCGTAACGGCGCGGATCACCGACCCACGCGGTCGCGCCTGTGCTCCACATCAGCCGATCCCAGTCGACGATCCGATATTGGTGATCAACGCCGCGGGAATCGCTCACCGCGCCCGTGAAGGCCACTGCTTCGGTTAAATACCCAACCGGTTGCGTTACCGCCACATAGGTGGTCATCGGCAGGACCGTCGCCGCGAGATCGCGCGCGATGCCACCGAGATTAACGTTGCCGGCCAGCACGATGTGGTTTGCGCGAATCTTCGCCGAAGGCGTCGTGATGCGCTTGCGCACGCCGAGCGGATCCATTTCAAGCGCCCTCGTCTGTTCGAACAGGCGAGCGCCCCGCCGTTCCGCGTCGGCGGCAAGGCCGAGCGCGTAGTTGAGCGGATGGATGTGAAACGCTTTTGGAAAATGCAGCCCGTGAAAATAGCAATCGCTCCGCAACGCCTCGCGCACGCGTTCGACCGGCCAGCCTTCGACCTCGGCGCCGAAACCCTGCGCCAGCAGCGTCAATGTCCGCATGACTTGATCGGCATTGTTGTGCGTGGACACGCTGAGCCAACCGTCGGCCGGATCGACGCCTGGCATGGCGAGGCCGAGAATGGTGTTGCGCACATAGGCGACGCCCTCTTCGGACAACGCCCACAACGCCTTGGCGTGATCGAGACCGCACCGTTCCACCAGACGGTGCGCGTCTTGGCCATATCCGGGCAACACGAAGCCGGTGTTGCGGCCGGATGCTTCGCCAGCGATCCGCCCGGCTTCGATGAGCGCCACCGACCATCCGCGCCGCGCTATTTCGCGCGCAATCGTAATCCCCGCGAGCCCGCCGCCGACCACGCACACATCGGTGTCGAGGTCGAACGTCAGGGCCGGCCATTCCCGGGCGGCGACCGCGGTCTGCGCGTACCAGGTCGCCGGATGATGCGGTGCTGCGTTCGCTTCGCCTTGGGTCATTCGGTGTGCCGATCGTTGCGATATGTTACAGCAATCCGGTTTGGGCAGGCCCCCGCCGGAATGCGCGGTAAGTCCGCGCATTTACCGCTTCCGGTCAAGTCAGTCGAAGGGTCCGATGCGCCGTCTGATGCTCCTGCGCCACGCCAAGTCGGACCGGCCGCCGGGAATGCCGGATCACGATCGCCCGCTCAACCGGCGCGGCCGGGACGAGGCGCCGCTGGTCGGCACCTATCTGGCCCACAATGCCTTGGTTCCCGATCGCGTCCTGTGCTCGACCTCGGAGCGCACGCGCGAAACCTGGGACCTGGTCGCCCGCGCGCTCGCGCAAGCAGCGCCCCCGGCCCAGGCAGCCTCCGAAGCGCGGTCCCCGGGCGCGGTGAAGAAAAAACGCGCCCGCTTATCCAAGTCCCCGCCGGTCGATTTCGACGAGCGGCTCTACGCGGCGGAGCCGCAGACGATCCTCGCTTTGCTGCGCGAGACCCCGCCCAAGGTTCACTCCCTGCTGATCGTCGGCCACAACCCGGGGATTCACGAAGCCGCGCTGGCGCTGATCGCCTCGGGCGACGTTGAGGCGCGCGAGCGCCTGCACGAGAAGTTCCCGACCTCGGGCCTCGCGGTCATCGACTTTGCGCTCGACGCGTGGGGCAAGCTGCACGTTCGCTCCGGCCGGCTCGACCGCTTCATCACCCCGCGCCAATTGGCGGTCGAGCCCGAGTAGGTGCGGGCGATCATGCCGCCGACACGACTTGCGGCTCCGGCAATACCGCTCTGGTTCGTCGTCGCGTTCGCGGTGATGGTGGTGTCGCAGCTTGCGCGGCTCGGCCAAACCACGCCGGCGGCCTGGCTCGTCTGCGACTATGCGGGACGGCTCGGCACGCTTGCCGTGCTGTGGTTCAGTCCGGCCGCGCGCGCCATCGCCTTCACGCCGCAACGGCTCAACATTGGGCTCGTGCAAGCGATCGCATGGGCGATTGGCCTCGCGAGCCTTTACACGATCATCGACAGTCCGCTGCGCGGTTTCATCGACGCCACCGTTCCGGGCACGACAATCGGCAGCTACCCGGCCTCCCACGGCTGGCTGCACGCCGTCGACGTCACATTCGGCCTGGCGTTGGTTGCCTTCCAGGAAGAGATCTACTTTCGCCGCTGCGCCCGCGCCGTGGTTCGCAACTGGCTCGGCGACGGCTTCGGGATGATCATTGCCACGTCGTTACTGTTCGCCGCCTATCACTGGTGGACCGGACTTGGAAACATGGTCACCGCCGGTTTGTTCGGGATCGGCGCGATGTGGCTCTACCGGCGCGCCGGTTCCATATGGCCGGTTATGCTGGCGCACTACCTCGCCGACCTGATCGTATTTGCCTGAAATGCCCGGTGCTCCGGTCCGCCCGCTTTCGATGGCGGGCATATTCGTGGCATGATCGGCCGTGACCTGGGAGGAGGTCAGCCATGTTCAAACGCATTCTGGTTCCGGTCGACCTGACCGAGCCCGAGTTCGCCAAGCCTGCGATCGACACCGCAATCGAGCTCGCGCGCGCGTCCGGTGGCATTGTCCGCGTGGTCAACGTTTTGCCGATGACGCCGGTGATGCTCGCAGAGTACGTGCCGGCCGATTTCGACGAACAGCAGCGACAGTCGGCCGAGGAAGCCATGGTCACGATCGCCAAGGAGAGCGGGCTTGAAGCCGCGCGCTTCTCGACGGTCGTACGGCAAGGCGGCATTTATCACGAGGTGCTGGAGGAAGCGAAGCTGTTGCCGGCCGATCTCATTGTCATGAGCTCGCACCGGCCGGCGATGAAGACCTACTTCCTCGGCTCGAATGCCGGACACGTGGTGCGCTACGCCAAGTGCTCGGTGCTGGTGGTGCGACGCTAGGATTCGGCCTGCGGCATGCGCAGCGTAGGGTGGGTTAGGCGCGCAGCGCCGTAACCCACCAGCGTGCTCGCCTGTTGCAGCGCCGCTGATGGGTTTCGCGAGAGCTCAACCCATCCTACGCGTCAACCTAATTCACGATGTCAAATAGCCCGCGATGTCAGCCCGCCCGCGATCGGCCGGACTTCCTGCTGGCTCGATGCGTTTCGCGAATGACCCAGAACGGACATTCGCCGGATTCACGCAAAGCCTTAGGTTGCTAGGATTCCCAAGCAGCGCCAGGTATGGCCGCTCTTCTGGACGCGGGTGAGTACGATTGGACGCAATCCTGCGCGCGCATCGAGAAGCGTCTTCCGAAAGTGCTGCTCGCGGAGATCAAGCTGCGGCGCCGCGGAAAAATCAGTCATTCAAAACACCCCAGGCAAAACGTCTAGCCGGACGGGTTCCAGCATGCTTTCCAACGCCTAGCGCTACGATCCGTTTCGCGCCGTTGGTTCGGTCTCGGTCGAAGTAATTTTACTTCATTGTGGTCGCAAACAAGACCGCGCTGTTCGTTTGCGACGCTGCGCGAACGGCGAGATTGGCCCCGCGGAATATTTTCGCGTTGCGCACACCGGGTCCGGTGCGGGTCTGAAATTTCTGAGCGTGCGTGAATTTGGCGCCAAAGCCGAGCGCCAGCACGGCAAACACGCTGATGGTGGCGGCGGAAACCAGGCTCGCCATGATCGAGCCAGCAGCCGCTGAAAGGACGCCGACACCGATCACGGGCAAAGCGTTGCCGATAAAACAACAGATGAAGTAGCTCGAGACTACTTCGGCGCGCAGCCGCTCCGGAGCGATCTGGTTCACCACCTGCAAATTGCCCAGGTAGCCCAGACCGGCGGCCACGCCGCACAAAGTCGTGGCGAAGATTATCACTGGACGCGTGCATTGAGGCATCGGCGATGCGAACCGCAGGACGGGCGGAACTCGGGCCCCTTCTGAAAGTTTTGCAACGGGAGGTGCGGCGAGGACGATCAATGGGCGCTACGCCCGCTCCGGCGGCTACGGTCCCGAAGAAGCGATCGCGCATTCGCAGAGCGGTCTCGCAGTATCGCCACGCTAGGCGATCCCTGCGCACGCCTGCGTCCGTCAACAGCCGTCGAGGCCTCGACTGGGCAAATTTTTTCATCGCCGACGTGCAAACGGGCTTCGGCACGTTTGTCGCATTCTATCTGGCGAGTCTGGGCTGGTCGCACCGCGGTGTCGGATTTGCGCTCGGCGTGAGCGGGCTTGCCGCAGTGCTCGGCTTGATTCCCGGCGGCGCGCTCGCCGATGCGGTGCCCTGGAAACGCGGGCTGGTCGCTGCCGGTGTCGCGATGATCTGCACCGCGGCGCTGATCCTGGCGCTCGCGCCGACGCTCCCCTTGGTGTTCGCAGCCATGACACTGCATGGATTGAGTTCCGGCCTGATCACCCCGACCGTCTCCGCGATCAGCCTCGGCCTGGTGGGCAGGCGCGGCATGTCGCTTCGGACCGGTCGCAATTTTCGATTTTCAGCGGCGGGTACCGCTTTGACCGCGACCCTGCTTGGAGCCATTGGCAGCTTACTATCGCCATGGGCGATTTTCGTCGCGGCCGCGGCGCTATGTATGCCCGCCGTGGTGGCATTGAGCTACATTCGGCCCGAGGAGATCGATTACGCCCGCGCGCGCAACGCGAGCCCCGGCGAGCGTGCGCGCCAATTCCATCGGGTGATTGATCTCGCGAAAAATCGCCCTCTCGTTCTGTTCGCTGGCTGCCTGGTCCTGTTTCAGTTCACCAATGCTTCGATACTTCCGCTGATCGGCGAAGACATTGCCGCCAGCGGAGCCGCATCGGGATCGCTCCGCCTTTCAGGTCTGATTATCGCGTCGCAGGTCGTTGTCGCCGTTTTAGCTCCGTGGGCGGGTTACATCTCGGAACAACGCGGGCGCAAACCGCTGCTGCTGGTCGGCATCGGGCTGGTAGCGGTTCGGGCCCTGCTGCTCGCCTTTGCGATCAACTATCCGTCGATGGTCCTAACCCAGTTGCTGGATGGCATCACCGGCGCGATCATGAATGTGTTGACGGTCCTGATCATCACCGACCTGACGGCCGGGAGCGGCCGCTTCAATCTTGCACAAGGCGTCATTGCATCCATGATGGGAGCTGCCGCGGCATTGAGCGTTGGCATCACTGGCTTCGTTTTTCAGGAATTCGGGCACGTCGTCAGCTTTCTGGCGATTGCCGGCGTGGCAGCGGCGGCCGCCGCCATGGCGTGGATTTTTCTTCCTGAGACCAAGCCGGGACAATATCAGGACTAAATTGACTGCTGTGCACCCGACATCCGCGCGGGTTTTCGGAAGAATTAGATTCGCCCAGCGTTTCCGGGAACGCCTGCCTCACCCAACGCGATCGGTCCGGCTAGCGCCCTTCTATCCACTCGCCTTCAGGTCGTTCAGGGACGGTCGCAGATGGAGCGGGGCATCCACTTCCGTCGGCTTGGTCAAGGACCTGCACAGCCTGAGCAATAAGCAATTCGTATTCTTGTCGATTGCCTAACGGAAATTCGAGCGCAACGTGATGCCACTGACGCCCGCGACACGCCAGCCTCACCTTACGATAGAACATGCGCCCACCCGTGGCCCCGGTAACGGTGAGTTCGCTTCGATCACCCTGTAAGCCAAAAATGACTTCACCGTCTGCGAATGCCACGGATTTAAGATGTTCTGAAAGGCCCTCCGGGTTGGCGGGACTCGCGTAGAATGCGAGCCAAGCTTCCCCACCGGGCGACATGTATCGACGTCCTTCCCAGTTCGGCTCAGGGGGCTGCAGTTGCCACGTTGGCGGGGGAAATGCAGCGGATGGAACGCGTGCGTAGGCGCGCGCGAGACGGCTAGTCCGGCGAGGGAGCGGAGGGAGCATTACGCGTGGCGCATATTCCCAATGGCGAAATCGAGAGTGACCATGGCGGCGCGCATCGGCGCTGCTGATACCGAGCGCAAGTACAAGAATAGGTGCTAGCAACAAGCTTTTTTGCATTGTGAGTACAAATCAGGGACAACTTATTCCGCGAACGTGGAATGGGTGGATCCTACATTTGGAACCGCTAGCTGCCGATCGACCCCGCCGCAGCGACGGCCTTAACCAATGAATGCCGCATGAATGCGCTCCTAAGGAAACGAGCAGACGCCGAAACAAGTTCCAGGAATTGCCGCAACTCATGGGCGAAAAAGGTCCAAGGACAGTCCGGTTGCCGACTACGCCAACCAAACATTGCCGACGTTGCAAAAGCACCTGCAGACCGCGCAATCGTTGGCCAGCAACAAGAGCAGCTCACGCTGAGCAATCCGCCGAAGCCGAACGTAACACTAGGCGTCGGCCTTGAGCGCAAGTAACCGAGGACGGCGCGGCTCGCCGAAACAGAGGGACCGCGCGCGGCCGGCGTTGCACCCTCCCCTGCCGCCGATGGAAGCGCAGTCGGTCGAGACACCGCCGAGCGGTGCTCAGTGGCAGTATGAGCCGAAGTGGGACGGCTTCCGGTGCCTGGTTTTTCGCGACGGCGATCAAGTCCCGTCCGGCAGATCCAGGTGTTTGCTTGGTTGCAATTTTCGCGCCTGATCGTTCGCGGCGGAACTCCCGGCGCCTCTTGCGTGTTGCTTATGCCACAGAGGTTGCGCCGTGAGCGTTGTTCTGACCAAAGATGAGGTCATCGAGCGCCGGCCCCGTATCCGGCTGTCGCCCGCTCGCGCGGTGGCCCGCAGGCTCGGCCTTCGCTACGTGCAACAGGACGAGCTGACGTTGCGGCGCAGGCGCCGGGGCAAGGGCTTTTCCTACATGCGCGAGGATGGCTCGATCATTCGCGACCGTGCAATCATCCGCCGGCTGGCCTCGCTGGCGGTTCCGCCCGCCTATGACGACGTACGCTACGCCGCGGACGATGCGGCCCATCTGCAGGCGATCGGTCGCGACGCGGCCGGGCGGCTGCAATATCGCTATCACCCGGAATGGCAAAAGGTCCGCGAGACGCGCAAGGCGCGCCGGCTCGTGCGGCTTGCCGAGACGTTGCCGAAAATCCGCCGCAGCATCGCGCAGCACCTATCGAACACCGAGCCCAGCCGTGAGCTGGCGTTCGCAGCGGTGATCGAACTGATTGCTCGCAGCGCAATCCGCCCCGGCAACGATAGCTACACCAAGCAACATCGCACGCACGGCGCTACGACCCTGCTCAAGTCCCACGTGTCGGCGGAAGGCGGCACCTTGACCCTGACGTTTCGGTCGAAGGGCAGCAAACTGGTTCAGAAGGAAGTCGATGCATCGCGCCTGATCGATGCCATCGCCGTTTTGCAGCGCCTGCCAGGCCGCCGTCTTTTCCAATATCGCGATGAGGCCGGGGCGGTACAGCCGGTCAAATCCCCTCAGGTCAATCGCTTTTTGCGCGAGATCGCCGGCGCCAAAATATCGCTCAAGGATTTCCGCACCCTGTCGGCTTCCGCGGCCGTGCTCGAAGCGCTGGCGCGCATGCCCCCAGCAAAGAGTGCGCGAGCGCGCCGTAGCCAAATTCTCGAGGCAGTTCGGACGACCGCGAAGGAGCTTACCAACACACCGACGATATGCCGCAAAAGCTACGTGCACGAAGCGGTCGTTACGGCTTTCGAGGAAGGAGCCCTCGAGCGCTTCGCCGCAGCCCTGCAGGGGTGCCGCTCGCAGGCAAAACGCGAGCAGATCTTGGCTGACGTCATTGCCACCGCAGACGCGCACGGGGCTGCTCGCCCAAACGGTTCCTTGGCGAAAAATGGAACTCATCCTGATGGTTAGCCGTTCCCAAAATACCCACTGACGAGGGTCGCATTGAGTTGCTTCGGCTTCACCACACCCGGATGAGGGGCGCGCGGAAAATCGAACAGGGAACAGAGCCGCGTCGCGGCACTAATCAAGAGGCTCAGCTGATTTAACGCGCGTGACCTTCGAACCCGTTCTCAGTCGAACGAGCCAGTTTCTTGGGACGCCTATTTCGAGCAACAGGGGATCAAAAAATACGATTGCAACACCGTTCGTCCAAACAGTGACGGCTTTGTATCCTATCCGTCTAGTCCAAAGGAAAAAACTTACACGGTTCACACCAACAAGTTGATGCCCGATGAGAGCGGTGTTTTGATGGGGATACAAATTCTCGTAATCAAAGGGTGTATTGGGTATGAAACGTTTCAATCCGTTCGCTACAGTTGGTTCTGCTACTTCTTCCCAACCACGATTGGACCTATGCCAGTTCAAAAGCCAGACAACTCTCCTATCTGTCCGCGGGGGACCAACGGAGCAATCTGAAATCACGCCCTATCCATGACCTACTAGCTATGGGAACTTGCGCCGATGATTTGGCGGACAGGCGGCGTGCGTTTGCCGAAGAGACTGCCGCCGACGTAGCGGCGATCGGCGAGCTCGACTACCGTCTGCGCCACAGCTCACGGGATCTCCACTGATGCCCGCCGCCGACGCTATCGCGGCGATCGAGGCCGGTCCGAAAGGTCCGGATATCGGCGCCTTCTTCGACTTCGACGGCACATTGATCGACGGCTATTCGGCTACGGCCTACTTCACCGACAGGTTCCGTCGCCGCGAGATGCGTCTTGACGAGGCCGTGGACATCGTTCGGGTGCTCTGGCGCGGCGACATGGATGAACGCGAATTCGCCGACGTCATCAGCAAGGCGGTCGTCGAATTGGCCGCTCATCCGGAACAAGAGGTCATCGAGCTCTGGTCGCGCCTGTTCAAGGAAAAGATCGCCCGCCTGCTCTTTCCCGAGGCCTGGAGCCTTGTGAAGGCACATCAGAAAATGGGGCATACGGTGGCGATCGCGACCTCGGCGACGCGCTACCAGGCAGCCCCGATCGCCGAGGAACTGGGAATCGAGCATTTGCTGTGCACGCGCGCGACGGTGCGTGACGGTCGCCTGACAGGCGGCGTCGAGGGCGCGCCGCTGTGGGGAGCCGGCAAGGCCGCCGCGGTGTGCGATTTCGCAACAGCGCACGGGATCGAACTTTCGCGCAGCTACGGCTACGCGAACGGCAACGAAGACATCGCCTTCCTGAAGACCGTGGGGCACGCGACCGCCGTGAACCCGAAGCCCGCGCTGATCGAGGCGGCGCAGCGCGCAGGCTGGACGATGTTGCGCTTCCCGGCGCGCCGCAAGGCTTCGCTAGCGACGCGCGCACGCAGCCTCGGCGCCTATTGCGCGCTCACGGCCACGTCGCTCGGCGGCCTCGCCTACGCGGTGGCGAGCGGGAAAAAACGCCGGGCCGCCGAACTGGTCAGCGCGATCAGCAGCGACGTCATGCTGGCGATCACCGGCGTCGAGGTCGAAACCCAAGGCGAGCACCACCTGTGGGCGCACCGGCCGGCACTGTTCCTGTTCAATCACCAAAGCACGGTCGATGGCTACGTCCTCTTGACCTTGCTGAGGCGGGGCTTCACCGGCATCGCGAAGAAGGAAGTGGCCAAGATGCCGCTCCTTGGACAGATCCTGCGCGCTCTGGACTTTGCATTCATCGACCGCGGCAACACCGGCAGCTCCAAGGAAGCCATGCAGCCGGCGGTCGACCGACTCCGGCACGGGATGAGCGTCGTGATCGCGCCGGAGGGAACGCGCAGCCTCACGCCGAGGCTGGGACAGTTCAAGAAGGGCGCCTTTCACATCGCGATGCAGGCCGGCGCGCCGATCGTGCCCGTGGTCATTCGCAACACCTACGAGGTGATGCCGCGAGGTTCGCTGCTGTTTCGACCCGGCACGGTGCAGGTGTGCGCGCTGCCGGCGATCGACGTAACAACGTGGAAGGTTGAGGACCTCGACCGTCACGTCGCCGACGTGCAGGCTCTGTTCCAGCGCACCCTCGATGACTGGCCTGCAGCCGCGCCCGCCTGAGTTGGGGCACATTGCGAAGCTCAGACATTGCGCGCCAGAAAGTCCCACATCAACCGCGTCGCCGCGCGGCGATCCGCATTTCGCATAGATCAGAGCGAATTTTAAAGCGGAATCGCGAGCAGCGTATCGATCAGCCGGCTGTCGATGACCACGATCTTTTCGGCGAAGGTCGCGCTGTCGCCGTCGAGCACGATACGGTCGCGATAGCTGCCAGTCGCGAACAGCATGGTCTCGCCGGTGTGCATGATGCGCGCGACCATGAAGCTGGTGCGCGCCTCGAGCTCGCCATTGCGGTGAACGATGCGCGGCGTGCCCAGCACGTGGCGATAGCGCTGCGCCTCGTAGATGTTGGCCCCACGCAACGCCTTGATGCGGTCGCGCAGCATCGCGCGCGAAGTCGCCGACACGATGCCGATCGGAAACCCCTGCGCCAGGTTCTCCGCGGTGGTGATGAGATAGCGGCCGTCGGCGCGAAAGAACTCGGGCCATTCTTCCAGGCGATCGTCGTCGATCGCCTCGGCGTAGCGGGCGTTGAGATCCTGGACGGCGAGTTGTTGATCGACAGTCATTACATGCGCATGTGCTGACGGTAGGATTTCCAGAAGCCGCGCACGGCGGCTTCCGACACGCGGCTCTCCTCCGACGAGGTCCCCTGCCCGCCCATCTCGACGACCGAAAGTTCGCGCGACGCCGCGTGCGAACCGCGCTGCACGAACCCGACGGCGGCGCCGTCTTCCATCGAAATGAAGCCGGCCGGGCCGATCAGGTTGGCCTGGCGCAGGCGTAGTTCGCTGAGCTCATCGTCGTCGCCGACGAAGCCGAAGCAGGTCCACACCAGCTCGCTGCGCTCAAGCCCCTGCGGCACGATGCGGCGCACCGCGAGGCTGTTCCTGATCTGCTGCAGGATGAACCCGGGAAACACCGCGAGGATCTGCAGGCCTATCCCGTCGCCGAACTCGTCGACCGATTGCAGAAGCTCGGGCGCCTCGAGCGCATAGCCCTCCTGGGCGGTGCGCAGCTTCGCCTGCTCATACTCCTTGCCGGCGACGTCGGCGCTCATCGAATAGCTGATGTGTCCGGCGCCGTTTTCGCTGACCACCAGCCCGCCCTTCTGCGACAGCCGATTGAGCCGGAAGGTGGTGAAGAACATGTGCAGCAGGCTCGCGTGATAGGAGTCCTTGGTGTTCTCCATGTAGAGCTTCCAGTTGCTGGGCAGCGCCTGGCTGTAGCCGCCCAGCAGCCGGACTGGCGCGCGCATCACGCGGCGGATGCCGCGCGTGATCTCGGGCCCGAGATAAGTCTCGAGCGGCGGCGTGTCGGTCCCGAGCGTCCCGAACACCAGCCCGGCCAAGGTCTCGAGCCGAAGCTGGCGCGGCGCGTGCCGCTCGGGTGTCGCGTCCGGCGGCATGCCGCCCTTGCCGGCGATGCCGCGCCGGAACGCGACACCGGTCAGGTTGCCAGCAAGGTCGTAGGTCCAGTTGTGATAGACGCAGGCGAACTCCTTGCGCTCGCCATGCGCGGTGAGACAGAGCAGCGCCCCACGATGGGCGCAGCGATTCTCGAACGCGTGCAGCTTGCCGTCGGCATCGCGCGTCACCACGACCGGCATGTCGCCGAGGTTGGAGGTGCGGAACGTGTTGGGGCGCGGCAACTCGGCCTCGAGGCAGAGAAAGTTCCAGGTGTTGCCGCGAAAGATGCGCTCCTGTTCCTGTGTGTAGAGATCCGGGTCGGAATAGATCCAGTAAGGCACGCGGGTCAGGCCCTCGCCGGGCCACTGCCGTACGCTGGTATGCACGGTCATGATCTACTCCAACCCAAATGGTATTGCCGCGTTGGCACGCGCCTTGGTCAATCCGTTGGATCAATATTACGCCGCGGCAGGCGATTGCACACTAAGCATGTTCCGCTCAAAGGGAGCCAAATATTCGCGGAGTGGGTGGCGCAATCCGACTGGAATACGGTTTACTTTAAGTGCCCCAATTCCGAAGTTCGTATACGCGCACTGGCCGGACCCGCGTATCTCAAAGACCGATCTTGGCGTCCTTGATCACCGATTTCCAGCGTTCGCTTTCATTGCGAATGAATGCACCGGTTGCTTCCGGTGTACTGCCGACCGGCTCGCACGCGAGGTCGGCCAGCGCCTGCTTGATCTGCGGTTGACGCAGCGCGTTGGCAAACTCGGCACTCAGCCATTGGGCAATGCGCGGCGGCGTCTTGGGCGGAGTGACCACCGCGACCCAGGACGAGGTCGCAAATCCCGGCAGGGTTTGCGCGATGGTCGGAACCCCCGGCAGCAACGGCTCGGGCTTGTCGGACGCGACCGCCAACGCCTTGACCCGGCCGTTGCGGATCGGCTCGAGCGAACTTCCGAGATTGTCGAACAGGATATCGACGCGGCCATCGCTGAGCCCCTGCAAGGCGGCAACCGAGCCCCGGAACGGAACGTGCATGATTTTCACGTTCGCGGCGCTGCGCAGCCATTCCGCCGCGAGATGCGAACTCGACCCAATTCCATGATTGGCCGCGCTCACCTTGCCGGGGTTGGCGCGCGCATAGGCGATCAACTCGGGCAAGGTCTTGGCTGCGAGGTGAGGCGAAGCCACCAACACGATCGGGCTCGTTTCCAGCATCGAGATCGGAACAAACTGAGCAGGGTCGTAGGCGAGCTTCTGGAGATGCTGGGCGACCGTCAGTGCCCCGGCCGGGGTGACCAGCAGCGTGTAACCGTCGGGCTCCGCCCGGTAGGCGGCTTCGGCCCCGACGACTCCGGTCGACCCCGGAATATTGTCGACCGTGACCGGCTGTCCCCATTTGTGGGTCAGGTACTCGCTGAGCGCGCGCGCGACCGTATCCGCGGTACCCGACCCGGCCGGGAAATTGACAATCAATCTGACCGGGCGCGCGGGGAAATCCTGCGCGCGCGTGGTGGCGAATGTCGCCAGACACAACCCCAAGGATATGCTGCTGAGCAGACCAATGGTGCGCCAAGCCCTGACGAGACCTAATCGAGCCTGAAGCCTCTGGTCTTGACGACCTTGGTCCATGTTTCCGTCTCCGCCCGCACGAACGCTGCCGTGTCTTCTGGCGTCATCCCAACCGGCTCACAGCCATTCTGACGAAATCGCCCCGCGACGTCAGTCTGCGTTACTCCTTCCACGAAATCGGCGCTGAGCCTATCAGCAATATGACGCGGGGTCTTCGGCGGCGCGATCACGGCGACCCAGGTCGAAGACACGAATCCAGGCAGCAACTCGGCAACGGTCGCGACATTCGGCAGTGCAGGTTCGCGCGCCTGCGATGCGACCGCCAGCACCTTGACCTGACCGCTCTCGATTGCGGCGAGCGAACTCCCGAGGTTGTCGAACATCAGATCGACGCGACCATCGGTCAGCCCCTGCAACGCCGCCACCGATCCGCGAAACGGCACGTGCGCGATGTCGAGCGCGGCAGCGACCCGCAGCCGTTCGGCGGTGAGATGCGACGTGGATCCCTGGCCCTGATTAGCCGCCATGAGCTTGCCGGGGTGTTCTCGCGCGTAAGCGACGAGTTCGCGAAGATCAGCAGCCGGCAGATCGCGTCTCGCCACCAGAACGATCGGCGTGGTGGCGAGCAGCGAGACCCGGACGAATTGATCGGGATCAAACGCGAGCGGTTGCAGATGGCGCGCAATCGTCAGCAAGCCCGGCGGTGTGATCAGCAATGTGCGGCCATCGGGGGGCGCCCTGAATACCGTTTCGGCGCCCGCGCTGCCGCTCAAGCCGGGGATGTTGTCGACAATCACCGGCTGCATCCATTTGCGCGTGAGCCACTCGCGCATGATGCGCGCGATTGCGTCGAGGGTACCCGAACCTGCCGGGAAACCGACAACCAGCGTGACGGGGCGCGACTCACCCTGCGCAGACGCCAGGTCACGGAATGCAGACGGCAGGAGTGCAAATGCAGCTAGGCACAAACCCAACAGGAGCGCCGTGCCCTGACGGCCGCGAAGGTTTCGCCGACCGCATTGCGATGCCATGGCCCGGTGTCCTACGTTGCGCCCGTTTGAATCTGGAAGATGATCTTTTCCGAAAACCGGTGTCCACTTTTCGGGATCATGCTCGCGTCTACTCGAGCTTGATGCCCGTGGCCTTGATCACGCCGCGCCAGCGCTCGATTTCCTGGCTCATGAACTCGGCCGCCGCCGCGGTCGTTCCACCGACCGGCTCGGCGGACAGATCCGCGAGGCGCTTGGCGATGTCGGGTTGCCGCAAAGCTTCGTTGATGTCCGCGTTGATCTTGGCGGCAATCGCCTGCGGCGTCTTCGGTGGGGCCACGACCGCGAACCAGGCCGACGACACGAACCCCGGCAGCGTCTCCGCGATGGTTGGAACGTCGGGCAGCGACTTCATACGCCGCTCGGTGCCCACCGCAATCAACTTCAATTGGCCGCCCTGTACCAGCGCGAGCGAGACGCCGAGATTGTCGAACATGACATCAACGTCGCCGGCGACGAGTCCCTGCAGCGCAGGAGCGGAGCCGCGATAAGGAACGTTCACGAACTGCACGTTCGCCAGCATCTGGAACATCGCCGAACTCAGATGCGAGGTGGTTCCGTTGCCCTGGGTGGCGGAGGTGATCTTGCCGGGATTTGCGCGCGCCAACGTGATGAATTGCGGCACTGTGTTGGCCGTGATCTTCATCGGATTGACGACGAGCGCGGTCGGCACGATCGCCATCACCGAAATCGGAACGAACGCCAGCGGATCGAAGCCGAGCTTCGGGTAGAGGTTCTGGTTGATGACCAGCGGCGGTGGCGGCGAGGACAATAGCGTGTAGCCGTCAGGCTCGGCGTTGGCGACGACTTCGGCGCCGACATTGCCGCCGGCCCCGGCCTTGTTTTCGATGACGACCGCCTGTCCCCACTTGCGTGCCAACCAGTCGCCGATGATGCGCGGCATCGCATCCGCGGTGCCGCCGGGCGGAAACGGAACGACGATGCGCACCGAACGGGTCGGGTAGTCTTGCGCCAGCGCGGGTGATAGCAACGCTGGCGCGACGATCAGGAAGGCAGCAGTCGTGCGCCCAAGCCCGAGCAAGCGACGGAGGCCGAAGGATTCTCGCATCACCGCACCAATTCACGCATTGCCCGGTCCAACCCCTCGAGCGTGAGCGGATACATCCGGCCGCCGAGCAGCTGACGTATCATGCGAATCGATTGGGTGTACTCCCACTGATCTTCCGGCACTGGATTGAGCCAGACGCAGGCCGGATAGGTCCGCGTGACGCGCTCCAGCCACGCTTGGCCAGCCTCCTCGTTCATGTGCTCGACCGATCCGCCCGGCATTGCGATCTCGTAGGGTGACATCGACGCGTCGCCGACGAAGACCACCTTGTAGTCGTGCGGGAACGTGTGGAGCACGTCCCAGGTCGGCGTGGTGTAGTCGTAGCGTCGCCGATTCTCTTTCCACACGCGCTCATAGAGGCAATTGTGGAAATAGAAATGCTCCATGTGCTTGAACTCGCTGCGCGCGGCCGAGAACAGTTCCTCGGTCGCCTGGACATGCCAGTCCATCGAGCCGCCGACGTCGAAGAACAGCAGCACCTTCACGGCATTGTGGCGCTCGGGCCGCATGATGATGTCGAGGTAGCCCTTCTGCGCGGTCCCCTTGATGGTGCCGTCGAGATCGAGTTCCTCGGGCGCACCCGTGCGTGCAAACTTGCGTAACCGCCGCAGCGCGACCTTGATGTTGCGGGTGCCGAGCTCGACCTCGTCGTCGAGGTCCTTGAACTCGCGCCGGTCCCAAACTTTTACCGCCCGGAAATTGCGATTCTTATCCTGGCCGATGCGCACGCCTTCCGGGTTGTAGCCGTAGGCGCCGAACGGCGATGTGCCGGCGGTGCCGATCCACTTCGAGCCGCCCTGATGACGGCCCTTCTGCTCTTCGAGCCGCTTGCGCAACGTTTCGAGCAGCTTGTCGAGCCCGCCGAGCGCCTCGATCTGCGCCTTCTCCTCCTCGGTTAGGTACTTTTCCGCGAGCTTCTTGAGCCATTCGATCGGGATCTCGGCGGCAAGCTCGGCAGCGCCCTCGAGACCCTTGAAGACATGCCCGAACACGCGATCGAACTTGTCGAGGTTGCGCTCGTCCTTCACCAGTGCGGCGCGCGAGAGATAGTAGAAGTCCTCCACCCGCCGCGACGCGAGGTCTTGCTCCATCGCCTCCATCAAAGTCAGGTATTCGCGCAGCGTCACCGGGATGCCGGCCTGCTTGAGCTCCTGGAAGAAGGTGACGAACATGAACGAAGAATTGAGGCAACGGCGTCGCGGGTCAAGCGGCCTGCTAAGAACGGATATCGATCGATTAAATCATCAACGCCGTCATGGCCGGGCTTGTCGCGGGCATGACGCCGAACGTGTTCGCTAGGCCGCCTGAACGCCGCGCGGGCGGCTGGTCGCGATGCCGCGCAAGTGCGCGATAAATTGCTTGGCGCTCGCGTCCCAGGAGCGGGTGAGTGCGAAGGCCCGGCACGCCTCGCGCGAGACGTTGAGCGCCTGCAGGCAGGCTACCCGCAGATCTTCGTTGAGCACGCCGATGGGGTTGTTTGCGATTACGTCGCGCGGCCCGGTGACCGGGTAGGCGGCAACCGGAACCCCGCACGCCAGCGCCTCAAGCTGCACAACCCCGAACGTATCGGTTCGCGAGGGAAATACCAGAACGTCCGCGGCCGCCATATGGGCGGCGAGGCGCTCGTCCCTGAGCGCGCCGAGGAACTTCGCATCGGGAAAGCGGCGCCGCAGTTCGGCCTCTTGCGGCCCGGTGCCGATCACGACCTTGGAGCCCGGTAGGTCGAGGGACAGAAAGGCCGTGAGATTTTTCTCGACCGCAACGCGCCCCACAGTGGCGAAGATCGGCCTTGGAAGACCAAGGTCAATGGCCCGTTCAGGCCGGAACAGATCGGTGTCGACACCGCGGGTCCACATGCCGAGATTCTTGAAACCGCGGCCCGCCAAATCCGCCATCAACGACGGCGTGGAGACCATGGTGACGCGGGCGGCGGCGTGAAAATAGCGAAGCGCCGCGTAGCTCCATGCCTCCGGGATCGGCAGCCGCGCTGCGATGTATTCCGGGAACCGGGTCATGAAGCTTGTCGTGAACGGCAATTGGCGCTTGACGCAATACCGCCGAACGACGTGCCCAATCGGCCCTTCGGTGGCGATATGAATCGCGTCCGGGCGCGCGGTCTCGATCCGGTGCGCAACCTCGCCCGGCATCGGCAGCGCGCACCGCAGGCCCGGATAGGTCGGCAACGACACCGACGGGAAGCCGTCCGGGGTCAGGAACGTGATCGATGCATCGAACTTCCGGACGGTTTTGGCGAGCGATTTCAGGGTGCGCACGACTCCGTTGACCTGGGGGTCCCAGGCATCGGTTGCGACCAGGATATTCATCATGCAGGATGCGCCTCGCTCACCATCACCGCACGATCGCCACGCGATCCCCCTGCGTTCTGCCAGCTCACGATTTCGAAGGACCCGTTGCTGTGTTCGGCGACCGCCGTACAGCTTTCGATCCAGTCGCCACAGTTGATGTAACGGATGCCGAGCTCGTCATGAATTGTCGCGTGGTGAACATGCCCGCAAATCACCCCATCGACCTGGTGACGGTGCGCCAGATCGGCCAATCCCTGCTCGAAGTCACTCAGGTAGTTGGTCGCATGCTTGACCTTGAGCTTGGCCCATTGGGACAGCGACCAGTGCGAGAGACCGAGGCACCTGCGCGCGACATTGAGCATCCCATTGACGGCGGACGTCGCACGGATGGCCGAGCCGGACAGGAACGCGAGGCGCTGGATGTGCTTGAGCGCCGCATCGAAGCCGTCGCCGTGGATCACCAGGTACCGCCGGCCGTCGGCCGCCACATGGACCGCCTGCTCCACGACCTCGACGCCGCCGAAATGCGTTCCGTAGAACTCACGCAGGAAGGCATCGTGGTTGCCCGGAATGTAGACCAGGCGAATCCCTTTATGGGCCGCGCGCAGCAGAATCTGGACGACATCGTTGTGGGCGGGCGGCCAATACCATTTCGATCCGAGCCGCCAACCGTCGACGATATCGCCGACAAGGTAGATGGTCTCAGCCTCATGGTTACGCAGAAAGTCGCTCAACCGGTCGCTTTGGCAGCCGCGGTTCCCGAGATGCATATCCGACAGGAACAACGCGCGATATCGGCGCGGCCGGCGTGGCAACCAGTCGTTGTCTATCTCAAGGCCGAATCGCATGCTTTGACAATGACCAAGTCGTGTCTCAAATTCATGACGGCTGGATTGTCCGCCCTCGCCCGCGCATTGACAATTCCCAAGCGTTGTCCGCTAGCACGATTTCGACCGGTTTCTGCGGCATACTGATGCCGTCAGCTTTCTGTTGCAACTTCCTGGGATATTTCAGGGTCGAATCACAGACCGGCAAGCCACGGTCGAGGCGGGAATGAATGCGCAAACTGCTGGCGACCGCGGCGCGAGCCCTGAAAGAGCGCTTCAGCTGGCACTTTGTAGGCATCGTCCTGAGCTGCGGCATCATCGCCATCGCCGCCTATACCCTGTTCCACATCCTGCGCGACGTCGACCTTGCCAAGGTCCTGGTGGCACTGCGCGCGACGCCCCCGCAACACATCGCGCTCGCGGCGGCCCTGGTCGCTGCCGCCTACCTGACACTGACCTTTTATGACCTATTCGCCTTACGCACGATCGGCAAGTTCCACGTGCCCTATCGGGTCGCCGCATTCGCAAGCTTCACCAGCTACTCGATCGGGCACAACATCGGAGCAACGGTCGTCACCGGGGGCGCGGTCCGCTTTCGGATCTATTCGGCCTGGAGCCTCAATGTCATCGATGTCACCAAGATCGCCTTCGTGACCGGTTTAACGTTCTGGCTGGGCAACGCCTTCGTGCTGGGACTCGGCATGACCTACGAACCGGAGGTCGCGAGCGCCATCGACCAGCTCCCGCCGGCTATCAACCGACTTTTGGGGCTCGCCGGCCTCGCCGCGATCGTCGCCTATCTGGCTTGGCTGCTGCCCCGCAAGCGTGTGATCGGCCGCAGCGGATGGCTCGTCACCCTGCCGAACGCGCCACTGACGGTCGTGCAAATCTGCCTGGGGATTTTAGATCTCGGGTTCAGCGGGCTCGCCATGTATGTGCTGGTCCCGAGCGACCCTCCGCTCGGTTTCGTCAATGTCCTGGTGGCGTTCGTGCTCGCGACGCTGCTCGGATTTGCCAGCCACGCGCCCGGCGGCATCGGCGTGTTTGACGCAGCGATGATGGTCGGCCTACAGCAATACGACAAAGAAGCGCTGCTGGCCGCCCTGCTGCTGTTTCGGCTCCTCTACTACGTGACGCCGTTTGCCCTGGCACTGACGTTTCTCGGAGGGCGCGAACTGTGGCTCAGCCTGCGGTCGGTGGCCGCACGCCGCGCCCGCGAGCGCGCCGGTGCCGCCGACAGCCAAGCCCGCGACGGGGTTACCCCACCGCCCTGAACCGATATAGTGCGCATCGGGCCACGGGTCGGGATCTTATGATCATCGCGAAATCGGGCGGGGCTAGTGCCGCCGATTTGAAGTTCCTTCATCACCTGCCGCAAGCTCTTTCAGGAACTTCAAATCGATAAGCGGCACGCGCGCGACGAGCAAAAGTGGTCACCGGTCGCGCGCTACTATAGGTGGCGCATGATCTTTTCGGCGAACCGGCGGCCACTTCGCCGGATCATGCGCTATCAAATGCTTGCTAGTGCCCCTTTGTTTCCGAAGTTCGTGCCAGAGGATGCCGCAATGTATCACGAACTTCGGAAACGGGGCACTCGACGATCGCGTGCCTTTTGCACGCTGATCATGCTTGTTCTAAGCGCCACGCTGCTTGCCCGGCCGGCGCTTGCGGACGACTACCCCTCGCGCCCGGTGCGCATCATCATCGGTTTCAGCCCGGGCGCAGCGGCCGATACGCCCGCCCGGCTGCTGGCACAGAAATTCTCGCAACGGTTCGGCCAGCAATTCATCGTCGAGAATCGCCCGGGCGCCGGCTCCAACATCGCGGCCGACTTCGTGGCCCGCGCTCCCAAGGACGGCTACACGCTGCTGATGGCGACCGCCGCCAATACGCAGAACGTGTCGATCCTGCCCAACCTGACGTTCGACTTCGCCACGGATTTTGCCCCGATCGCGCTGGTGTCCTCGGCACCCAACATTCTGGTCGCGCATCCCTCGCTCGGCGTCGACACCATGGCGCAATTGATCGCGCTGGCACGGCAGAAACCGGGCGAGATCATGTTCGGCTCCTCGGGGGTCGGCACGTCGACCCACCTCGCCGGGGAACTGATCAACGTCATGGCGGGGGTCAAACTCGTCCACGTTCCCTATCCGGGCAGCGCGCAGTCAATCACTGACGTGCTGACCGGGCGTATTCCGCTGGTGTTCGTACCGGCATCGGCGGCGATGCAATACGTGGAAAAGGGCGACCTCAAAGCGCTGGCCTCGACCGGCCTCAAGCGCGCCAGCATCGCCCCCAACGTGCCGACCATGTCGGAGGCAGGTTTGCCCGGCTTCGATCTCGGCCTCTGGTTCGGGCTGATGGCTCCTGCCGGAACGCCGCGCGAGGTGATCGACAAGCTCGCGCTTGCGACCAACGAGGCGCTTGCCTCCCCGGACGTCGCCGCGGTGCTGCGTGCGCAAGGTCAGGATCCGCTCGGCGGCAGCCCGGAGGACTTTGCCCGCTATATCGATAGCGAGATCAAGAAGGGAAAGGTGCTGGCCGAAGCCGCCGGGCTCAAGAAGTGAGTCTCTTGGTCGTCATCGGCCGGCGGTCAGCCGTGTCCCGCGTCCGGGGTGCGCACGTGCTCGCGCTGGACGCCAATTCCCATGATGTAGGCCGGAACGCGCCGCAGGACGGGAAGCCAATCCAATAATTTGAGCACCGCCGGGGCGGTGGGGCGCTGTTTGCTGGCGAGTACGCGCCTGATGATCCTGTCCTGAATAAAGAGCTGAATGCCTTGGATGACTCGCATCGGGAATACGCGTCGGCGCTGAACGGCCGCGAGGTCCTCGTCGCTCGGCCGGCCCCGGCGCAACGGATCGTAAAGAAGGTTCGCGGCGGCGACCGCATCCTGAACCGCCAAATTGATTCCGATGCCGCCGATCGGTGACATGGCGTGCGCCGCATCGCCGATACACAGAAGGCCGGGCCGATGCCACTGCTCCACCCTGTCAACCGCAACGGTGAGCAGCTTGACGTCGTCCCAGCTCTTGAGCTCCTCGACGCGATCGCCCAACCCCGGCGAGAGCTCTCGGATCCTCGCCCGAAACGCTGGCAGGCCCGCGTTGTGCACCTGTTCGGTCGCGCCTTTTGGAATGACAAACGCGCATTGCCAATAGTCGCCGCGATTGAGTTTGATGAACATGTGTCCGGCTTCGATGCGACCCAGCGTCTCGTTTTGGTCGTCCGGCCGTCGCGAAATTCGCATCCACAGGACGTCCATCGGAGCGCCCAAGTCCTGCACCTTGAGGCCGGCCTTCTCGCGCACCGTCGAATGCCGGCCATCGGCACCGACAATCAGATCGGCGCGCACTTCGCTCACCCCTTCCGGCGTAGTGACCCGCACCCCGACCGCGCGGCCGCCTTCAAACATCACGTCGGTGACGTCGGCGCGCATCATCAGGCTAAAGCTCCTGTAGCGAGCACCCTGCGCCGCCAGAAAGTTGAGGAAATCCCATTGCGGCATAAGGGCGATGAATTTGCACACGGTCGGCAGATGGCGAAAATCCGCAACAGTCACGCTCTCGTCGCCGATCTGCGCGGAGGCTTCCTCAAGCCGCTGATGTGGCAACTTCAGAAACTCGTCCAGCAGCCCTATCTCGTGCATGAATTCGAGCGTCGAGGGATGGATCGTGTCTCCGCGGAAATCACGCAGGAAGTCGGCATGCTTTTCCAACACCAACACATCGATACCGGCACGTGCCAGCAGGAAACCAAGCATCATGCCGGCCGGCCCGCCCCCGACGATGCAACAGCGCTTGGTGACATTTTCAGCCATCGGATCGAGTCTCCTGTTCAAGCATTCAATCGCATTGCACCGCGCCGGCACTCTAGCGCATGATCCGGCGAAGTGTGAGCGGTTCGCCGACCAGGTCATGCGCTAAAATCAATTCATCAGCATAGGAAGCGGCGCTTGTGGGATCGCTGGCACGGAGCAACGTTGTGGGCAATGCGTAATTCCAGCCGGATATCGTTCGCGGGTGTCGCGCTTGCGCTGTCGATCACCACCGCGCCGCCGGTGCCGGCGCAAGATCGCAACGTCACGCTGACCGAGAGCCAGAACGGCGGCAGCGCGGAGCTCGCCAAAGATCAAAAACTTGAGATTCGGCTTCCGGTGCAGGGAGGCACCGGATTTTCCTGGGAGCTTATGCGCCCGCCGCGCGCGCCGGTGCGTCTGCTGAGTTCCAATGCGCAGCCGGCTGGACCCGGCAACCTCCCCGGCGGTCCGGCGACGCAGCTCTTTGTGTTTGAACCGACCGGTGCCGGCTCAGGCGACATCGAACTTGGCTACCGGCGCCCGTGGGAGAAGGACACGCAACCCGCGCGCACCTTCGTGGTGCACGTCGTGGTGCATTAGCGGCTGGCTTAAGCCACGCCGAGCTTCTTCTGCAGGCTGGTCGACGAGGTCGTGTATTGGAACACGAGCCGCTTGTCCGGATAGACGTAGTGGTAAGCCTTCTGCGCCATCAGGGCGGCCTCGTGGAAGCCGCATAGGATCAACTTGAGCTTGCCCGGGTAGGTATTGATGTCGCCGATGGCGAAGATGCCCGGCACATTGGTTTCGAAAGCGGCAGTGTCGACCGGGATCAATTCGCCATCGAGCTTGACGCCCCAGTCGGCGACCGGACCGAGCTTCATGGTCAAGCCGAAGAACGGCAGCACCGTATCGCACTCGATGAGGTAGGGCTCGCCCTTGTCGGGTTTGACGTGCGCGGCGGCTACCTTGCCACCCTCGCCTTCCAGTTTGGTCACCTGCCCGAGCTTGAGATCCATCTTGCCGTCGGCCACTAGCGCCCGCATCTTGTTGACGCTGTCGGGCGCGGCCCGGAATTGATCGCGTCGATGCAGCAGGGTGACGCGTTGCGCGATCGGGTGGAGGTTCAGCGTCCAGTCGAGCGCACTGTCGCCGCCGCCGACAATCAGCAACCGCTTGTCGCGAAATGCGTCCATCTTGCGCACGGCGTAGAACACGGACGTGCCTTCGAAGGCCTCGATGCCGGGAACCGGCGGGCGCTTGGGCTGGAACGAACCGCCGCCGGCCGCAATGACGATGATCCTGGCCTCGAACAGCTTTCCCTGGTCGGTGCGCACGCGAAACAGCGGTTCGCCGATCTTCTCGATGCTCTCGATCATTTCACCGAGATGAAAGGTGGGTGCGAATGGCTTGATCTGAGCCAACAGCGCGTCGGTGAGGCCGGCACCGGTGATGTAGGGAACGGCCGGAATGTCATAGATCGGCTTTTCCGGATAGAGCTCAGCGCACTGCCCGCCGACCTTGTCGAGAATGTCCACGAGGTGGGTCTTCATATCGAGCAGGCCGAGCTCGAAAACGGCAAACAGGCCGCACGGACCGGCGCCCACAACAACCACGTCAGTTTTGATCGGTTCAGTCATACTCACACTCAGCTTGAATCCCGTTCGTACCGGCCTCGCATCGCCGGCGTCTCATCAATGGTCCGGCAGGGTCTAGCGGCGCCCACCGACGATCGCAATTGTCAAAATCGTCTACCGGCGGGAAGGATCCTCCCCCGCGGGGGCCGCGGGGAGAACAAAATACCCGACGAACGGACAACGACCACCGCGTGCGGGCACGTTACGCCTGCCGCTCGGGCGTGCGCACGACGAGGCCGTCGATGTCCTGCGTCACCTTGATCTGGCAGGAGAGCCGCGAGTTCGGCCGCACGTCGTAGCCGAAGTCGAGCATATCCTGCTCCATCGCCGATGCTTCGCCGGTTTTCGCTTGCCAGGCCTCGTCGACGTAGACGTGGCAGGTCGCGCACGCACACGCACCGCCGCATTCAGCTTCGATGCCGGGAATCCCGTTGCGGATCGCGGTCTCCATGACGGTTGCGCCAATTTCGGCGTCGACCGTGCGAGCGGTGCCGGATGAATCGATATATGTGATCTTGGGCATGGGAACGAAAGCGCGGGACTAGTCGATTTCAGTTTCAGTGGAAACTGGAATCGCCCAGTTTCTGGGATTGCAGCGATTGGCGGACGCGAGACGCGATCGCGGTCTTACGCACCCGGCCGTTCCTATATCGGCTTGCGATCCGCGATGCCAGCCTAGTGCCGCCGATTGCCGCCGATTTGAAGTTCCTAGGATGCGCCTTTTCGACCGGTGCGGCCGAGCACACGGTGACCAGCGGGCGTTAATCGACAGACCAGCCAGTCGGGTTTCATGGGATTGGCGACCCACGGTTCCGCCCAACCGTGCGCGATACAGGCTTCAACGGTTTTTCGCGGGATTTCGCGACCATCGCGATCGAACAACGGCAGCTTGCCGCCCGGCTCATCAAGGCCGCGCGCCAGATAGCGAACCTGCGGCTCACTGGGCCTGATATTAGGCGCCGGTTCGCCTGTTTCCTCCGCAATTTCGCCCATATCATTGTACCGAATTAACTATCCGGCGTTAACGATGATTAAAAAGTCGTTACCGAGACGGTTTTTTTCGGCCTTACAGCCGGATAGGATAGCGTAGCGAGGTGGGGAAGTCCCGCGTGGGATAACGGGGATTTTTTCTTCCTGGACGTGGCCCGCATCCCATCCGCCCGATATGCGGCCGGTGGGGCCGTCGAACACGTGAAAGCGTAATGAAGGGGCTGGACAATGGCGAACAATCCGCAAACGTCCAAGGATCGGACCGAACAGGACTTGGTGTCGGCGATTGAAGAAGCACTCAATCTCCGCGATTTCGATTCCGGTCCCGCTAAGCGCCCTGCAACCTCCGCAGCGGGCGCGCCCGTCCCACCGCCGATCGCATCGGTGAGCGTGCCGGCCCCAAGCCAACCGTCCGCCTCCAATGGCGGCGGCGCGCAACGTGCCGCGCGCATGCCGCGCATCGACGAACCGCTCTTCGACGCCGCCGACGCCGCGCCCGGCGTGGATGAACGCGTTCGCCAGGCAGCCAACGACGACCGCGAGAGCATCGGCCAGCTTCTGCGCGCCTTGCAGCAGCGCCCGTCCTCGCGCCCCTACGTCTACGCGTGGGTGTTCGCCGTTGTCTGGCTCGCGATCACGTGCGGGCTCGCATTCGGAACATTCGGCTCCGCCATCGCCGGTCTGCTCGGCCAGGGCGTGATGGTGTCGGTCCCGCTCGTGCTCGGCCTCCTGGCCGTCTTCCTGGGGCCGGTCGCGTTCGTGTTCGTGCTCGCCAACATGCTCACGCGCTCGCAGGAGCTGCGCCTTGTCGGTCAATCGATGGCCGAAATCGCAATCCGGCTCGCCGAGCCGGAAACGCTGGCGAGCGATTCGATCGTGAACGTCAGCCAGGCGGTCCGTCGCGAGGTCGCCGCCATGGGCGATGGCGTCGAACGCGCGCTGGCGCGCGCCGCCGAGCTCGAGGGCTTGGTCAACAGCGAAGTTGCCACGCTCGAGCGCGCCTATACGGAAAACGAAGTTCGCATCCGAGGGCTGCTCGATTCGATCGCGTCGCAACGCGACACGCTGGTCAATCACGCGGCGCAAGTGCGCGATGCAATCAGTTCCGTGCACGTCGATCTCTCGAGCGAAATCGGCGCCATCAGCGCGATGATGTCCAAACAGGTCAACGAGGCCGCCGCGCACGTGACCGAAACGCTGACCGATAAAGGCCAGGAAATCACCCGCGGTCTGGAAACCAGCGCCAACGGCATGATCACCATGCTGGGCGAGCGCGGCGCCGACCTGCTCGAGCGGCTCGAACAGGCGAGCGAAAGCACTTCGCGCTCGATCGAGGCCGCCGCCGAGCGGATGACCACGAGCCTGAGCTTCAAGGACCACCACATTGAGGAAGAGTTCATCGGCATCGCCAACAACATCCAGAGCGTGATGCGCGACCGGCTTGACCAGGTGGCCGACGAGTTTTCGCAGAAATCGATCTCGGTGCTCGACACCATGGATCAGCACTCGCGCACAATCACCGACGCGCTGCTGGAGACTTCGAGCAATCTGACCGACACCATCGCCAACCGGGTGGACGACGTCAACAACACGCTCAAAGCGACGGGAGATTCGCTTGTTCTCGATCTCAGCCTGCGCGGCAGCGACATCGTCGGCAAGCTCGAACAGACCGGATCGACCATTGCGGGCACGCTGACCTCGAGCGGCGCGCGGGTGTCGGACGTGTTCCAGGAACATGCCAACAGTCTGGCGAACGCGATTGCCAGCCGCAGCGACACGATGCGCGACCTGCTCACGGAGCGCCTGGAGGCGTTCGAGGCGATCTTTACCCGCAACGGCGGCGAGCTCGCGGAGCGCATTGCGCACGATTCCGGAACGCTCGGCGACCTCATCACCCGCAATCTCACCGAGTTCGACCGCACCTTGAAGACCTACGGCGGCGAACTGGTCGAGCGCCTGGGCCAACGTACCCAGGACATGAGCGAGACCCTGAAGACCTATGTCGATGGGTTCGAGAGCCGGGTCGGCGATGCGACCGGCGACGTAACCGCGGTGCTCGACCAGCGCCTGAGCCGGCTGCAGACGGCAATCGATCAGCGCACGCGAGAACTCACGGCCCACGTCGACGGCTTCGACAACCGCATCAGCAACTCGACCTCCCAGATGACCTCGGTGCTCGACCAGCGCCTGGGCGCGTTCCAGGCGGCGATCGACCAACGCACGCGAGAACTCACGGCCCACGTCGACGGCTTCGACAACCGCATCAGCGACTCGACCTCCCAGATGACCTCGGTGCTCGACCAGCGCCTGGGCTCTTTCCAGGCGGCGATCGACCAGCGCACGCAAGACCTGCAAGGAGAGCTCAGCTACCGGATCTCGGCGGTTGTGGAGAAAGCGGCGGCCGGCGGCAACGACATCATCAATTCGGTCGACGAGCGCCTTGCCAACGTGTCGGGCATCATCGACGCGCGCGCCGGCGCGCTCGTGGGCGCGCTCAGCGACAAGGTTCGGGAGATCGATCAGACGCTCGGCACCCGTGCCAGCCGGCTGGTCAGCGTTCTGGGCGACAAGGCCGAGGAGCTGAGCAAGAAGGCCGAGGAGATCGACCGAGCGCTCGGCGCCCGTGCCAACGACATCGCCAGCAATTTCGACACCCGGATCAACCGTTTCGAGACCCTGCTCGTGGGTCGTGCGGAAGCCGTCACCAGGGATATTGAAACGCGCGGCAAAGCCACCGCCGACCGATTGACGCAGAGTATCGCCAACCTGGAGGAAATCGCCGGTTCGGCCTTGGACACGCTTACCTCGGGGGCAACGCAGGCGCATCAATCGCTGGCAACGCTGGCGTCGGGTGTCACCGATACGGTCCGGCAAAGCACCTCCGACGTCGAGCGCACGCTGACCGCGGCCTCCTCGCAGGCGGAACGCATGGTCACGATGCTCTCGACCGAGGTGTCGAGGTCGATCACGCAGAACGCCTCCGAAGCCCGCGAGACGCTGACCGACTTGGCGGCCACGATGAGCGGCGCGGTCCGGGACAGCAGCCAGGAGGCCGAACGGGTGGTCGCGGCGCTGTCATCCCAGGTGGCCAACGCCGTCAGCCAGAGCAGCGCCGAGGCCGAACGCGTCGTCGCAACCTTGTCGTCCGAAGTGGCCAACGCCATCGGTCAGAGCGCTTCGGAAGCGGAGCGCCAGCTGACCGCGGCGTCGTCCGAGATCATCCGGGCGATCGAAGACGGTGCCGCCGGCGCCGATCGGACGATGTCGGCCGTATCCGCCGGGTTCAGCAAGGCGATCGAGCTCAGCGCCTCGGAGGCGGAACGCTCGCTGGTGCTGGTCTCGACGAGTGTGGCCGACGCGCTCAAGCAAAATGCAGCCGAGGCCGAACGCACGCTCAGCTTCGCGTCCAACGGTCTCGCCAAGACGATCGGCGACAGCGCCTCCGAAGCGGAACGCACCCTGGGGATGGCGTCGAACGGTATCGCCCGCAGCATTGAACACTCGGCATCGGCAGCCGAGCGCTCGCTCACCCTTGCGTCGTCCGAGATCTCGCAAGCCCTCAAGCAGAACGCCGACGACGTAGAACGCGCCTTGATGGGCGTCAGCTCGCAGGTCGCGCGTAACTTCGTGACCAAGGCCGAAGAGATCGTCGTGGCGGTCGGCGACGGGTCGGCCAACCTCACCCGCGTACTGGACGAACGCGGCGGCGGCTTGGTGGCCGCCATCGGCAGCAAGACCAGCGAGCTCGCGAACGAATTGTCCCGCATCGCCGACCAGGCATCGCGCACGATTCAATCAAAGAACGCCGCGCTTACAGATGTCCTGGTCTCGCGCGGCCAGGAAATCGTCGACCAAATTACCGACACCAGCGAGCGGTCGGCCGAGGCCATCAGCAATCGGCTGCAGAGCCTGCAGGACGCGGCCAACGAGGCGATCGAACAATCGAAGCGGACCGCGTCGGCCGCCGTTTCCGAAATGATGGAAACGCACGGCATGCTGCGCTCGGACACGACCGCGCTGTTCGAGCGCCTGCGCGAGGCCAACGGGCTGTTGCAGGACGTGGTCGGCGGCGCGCAGAGCAACCTCGGGTCGATCGAGCAGATTTTGTCGGTAAGGGTGGCGGACTTTGTCTCCACCATGAACAATCTGCTGGAACGGACCGGCGCCACGACGACCAGCATGGACGAGCACATCGGCTCGTTCTACGACGTGACCCAGCAGGTGCTCGGAAACCTGGGCGACCTCGCGCAGCAGTTCGATGCCCACGGCCGCGCACTCTCCGGCGCGGTGGCGGAACTGGAAGGTTCCAGCGGGCGGGCCGCAACCACCGTCGCCGACCAACGCGCCACCCTCGACACGCTCGTCGCAGCGCTTGACGGCCGGACCGGCGACCTCGACCAGCGGCTGAAGCGGTTTGCGACCTTGCTCGACGAATTGTTCCTGGCGGCCGAGGGGCGCGCGCGCGACATCGCGCGAACCATCGCCGAAGGCATGAACAACGGCACGCGTGCGATCACCGAACAGCACGAGCAGGTGCGGAGCGCAACCGAACAAGAGCGTCAGCGCACAATGGACGCGCTCCACGGCGTCTACCAACAGGCGATCGGCGACTCGGAGGTGATGTTCCAGAGCGCGACCGAACGCTTCACCGAAATCGTGCAAAGCATGCGGCAAATGGCTGCCGAGATGCAGCGCGAGCTCGACAATACCCGTCAGGAACTGCGTCGCGGCATCCTCGAGCTGCCGCAGGAAACGGCGGAAACCGCTGCGCAGATGCGCCGGGTCATTGTCGATCAGATCGAGGCGCTGGCGGAGCTCAACCGCATCGTGGCGCGCCACGGCCGCGAATTCGAAGTGGTGGAGCCGGCGCGCGAACCCATGCGCCGGGTCCAGGAAGAGCAGCCGGCACGCCGCGTACCCGACGAGCCGACCCTGCGGCGGGCTCCCGACGAACCGGCGCGACGGGTTCCGGACGCCCCCGGTGTCGGCGCCCCGCGCACACCACCGCCGCCGCGACCCCTCGCGCGGCCCGAGCAGCACGCGAGCGCGCCCCCAATCGTGCCGCAGCCCCAGCCGCAGCTCCGTCCGGAAGCGCCCGCTCCCGGTCCGGCGGCGCAGCCAGGCAATCAAGGAGGTCAGGCCAACTGGCTATCCGACCTGCTCAACCGGGCCTCCCAACCGGAGACACCGCAGCCGCGCAGCGGTGACGCGCGCCAGGTGCGTCAGGAAGAGCGGCCGACCAGACATACGATCGAGTCGCTCGATTCCCTCTCGGTCGACATCGCCCGCATGATTGATCACGACGCCGCCGCCGAATTGTGGGAGCGCTACAATCGCGGCGAACGCAACGTCTTCACCCGGCGCCTTTATACGATGCAGGGACAGAAGACGTTCGACGAGATCCGACGGCGCTATCGCGCTGACCGCGAGTTCAAGCAGACGGTTGACCGCTATATCGCGGAGTTTGAGCGACTGCTCGAAGAGGTCTCGCGCGACGATCGCGGTCAGGTCGTGGTGCGCACCTATCTGACGTCGGAAACCGGCAAGGTCTACACCATGCTGGCGCACGCCGCCGGGCGCATCGAATAAGCTCGTCTGTCGACGCGAACCGTTCAGAGCCGAACAATCACGCGCCGGTCTTCAGGTCCGAAGGCCGGCGCGTTGATTCGGCCCCCGGCCGTCACCGCACGACAGCGCGTTGTTGTGGTTGTTGCTGCCTGACGACCGGCGACGTCTGCGGCGGGGCGCCCCCGAACAACAGGCGGGACGGATTCTGGTCGATGTTGCGAAACACGATTTCAGCCGTCGAGACTGCCCGTCGCGCATCCGATATCAGCGCCTCGAGGTTCTTCAACCCCGCACCGGTGAAATGGGTCAATCCCGGCGCCATTTCGTCGATCCGTTTATCGAGGTTGTCGGCCGCCATGCGAATCGACTTCACCGCCTCGACCAATTCGCCCGGCTTGTCGGCGGAGCCGGTCATGCCTTCTAGGCCGGACATGATGCGATCGAACCGGTCGGAATTGTTCCTGAGCGAGACCGTGAATGCCTCGATGTTGTCGAGCGAGCGGTGCAGGGCGGACTCATCACTCACCAATCGGTCGAGCTTGCTGATGAGTTCCCGCGCGGCGCCGGATAGATCCTGGGTAGCGCTCGGATCCGCGATCATGGTTGGAATGCCGTCAGCCCCCTCCGCCAGCGGGCCCGCCAACGGGTCACCGCCTTTGAGCGCGACCGAGGCAACGCCGGTCAAACCGGTAAACTCAAGGCGGACGTAGGTGTCCTTGCGGATCGGGACATTGGAGTCGACCGAAATGGTCGCGATCACCCGTTTCGGATCGCGCGTATCGAGCTGCAGATTGGCGACCTCGCCAATCCGCACGCCGTTGAATTCGACCGTCGAGCCCTTTTGCAGGCCGCCGACCGATCCGGTGAACACGACGTGATAGGTCGCGCGGGCCGCGGTCACGGTGCTGGAGCGGAACCAGTGCACGAACCCAAACACGCCCGCGAGCACCAGCAGGGTGAAAAACCCGATCAGGACGTAGTTGGCTTTTGTTTCCATGAATCCGGCCCTCACTCACGCATGCGCTTGGGCAACGCCGATCGCGCGGGCGCGCTTGCCGCGGAAGTACTCCTTCACCCACGGATGCTCGCATTCTAGCATCGTGGCCATCGTCCCGGTCACGATCACCTTGCCTCCCGACAGCACCGCAATGCGATCGCAAATCTCGTTCAAGCTGTCGAGGTCGTGCGTCACCATGTACACGGTCAAGCCCAAGGTCTGTTGCAGGGTGCGGATCAGCTCGTCGAAATCCCCGGCGCCGATCGGATCAAGCCCTGACGTCGGCTCGTCGAGAAACACCACCTCCGGATCGAGCGCCAACGCGCGAGCCAGCGCCACGCGCTTGATCATGCCGCCCGACAGCTCGGCCGGATATTTGTCGCGCACGTCAGGCTTCAGTCCGACCATCTCCAGCTTGGTGATCGCAATCTCGTCCATCAGCCGGTCGGAGAGCTTGAGATACTCGCGCATGGGAAACTGAACGTTTTGGATCACCGTCAGTGAGGAAAACAGCGCGCCTTGCTGGAACAGGACTCCCCAGCGACGCTCGATCGCGCGGCGCTGTTCCTCGCCAGCCTTGCCAAGGTCGACGCCGAGGACCTTGATCGTCCCCCCGCGTTTGGGGAGCAGCCCCAGGATGGTGCGCATCAGCACCGTCTTGCCGGTGCCGGAGGCTCCGACGAAGCCAAGCACTTCGCCGCGCACCACGTCGAGCGACACGTGATCGAGGACGGCCTGATTGTTGAGCACGACCACGACGTCGCGCACGCTGATCACCGGGTCGTTGCTGTTGATTGGTGCGAGCATTCGCTACTTCCCGATCGCCGCAAAGAAAATTGCGAACACGCCGTCGAGCACGATCACCAGAAAGATCGCTTTGACCACGGATGCGGTCGTCTGCAGGCCGAGCGATTCAGCGCTGCCTTTGACCTGCAGGCCTTCGACGCACGCCACAATGCCGATCACCAGCGCCATGAACGGCGCTTTGCTCATCCCGACCTCGAAATGGTTGATCGAGATGGTTTCGCGCAGCCGCGCCATGAATATGTCCGGGCTCATGCCGGCGTAGAGCCAGCAGACCATGCCGCCGCCATAGAGCGCCGCCATCGATCCCAGGAATGCCAGGATCGGCAGCGCGATCACCAGCGCGACGATGCGCGGCAGGATGAGAACCTCGATCGGGTCGAGCCCCATCGTCTGCAGTGCGTCGACCTCCTCGCGCATTTTCATGGAGCCAAGTTCGGCCGTGTACGACGATCCGGAGCGGCCCGCGATCATGATCGCCACGATCAGCACGCCGATCTCGCGCATCACCAGGATGCCGAGCATGTCGACCACATAGACTTCGGCGCCGAATCGGCGGAAGTGGAAGATCCCTTGTTGCGCGATGATGGCTCCGATCAAAACCGTGATCAGCAGGATGATCGGAACCGCGCGCCAGCACACGCGGTCGAGGTGATGCACCATGGAAGTGAGGCGAAAGCTGCCGGGGCGGATCAGGACGCGCAGGGTCGCGAGTACCAGCGCGCCGAACATTTCGACATTGAGCAGGACGTCGCGCGTCATCAGGCTGAACGCGCGCAATACCAGCGCGAATGCAGAGGCCAGCACGTCCTCGCGGGGCGCCTCGGGCTGCGCGCGGTTCGATCGATGGGCTTCTTTGATCAAACCCCGAAAGCGTTCGGGCAAGCCGACGATCGTGATCCTGCGATCGGCCTCGGCGAAGCCGCGCAGCAGTCGCTCCAAAAGCCAAGCGCCGAACGTGTCGATATTCTCGACACCTGCCATGTCGAGATCGACGCGATTAACCGATTTGCCTTGCGCCACGGCGCCGTCGACAAGCAGTTCCAGGTCTCCGGCGTGCTGCGCTGTCCACGAGCCCACCGCCGCAAGGCGCAGGCAGTCGCCCTGGGCCAGGCTTCGAAGCAAGGGTTCGCCGGTCAAAGCCACGCTCATGGAGGTGCTGCAGGGCCCACGTGGTCCTCGGGCGCGCGTCGCCTGGGCGCCCTTGAGGACCGCCATCCCATACCGCCATACTGACCATAAGTGCCGGGCATGTCGAGTTTTTCAGATGGCTCCAGAATCGTGAACAGACCGCCTTTTATCACGGTCAGCGCGTTGATCGAGACTTGGCCGATCGCAGGCACCTTCACCATCAGCCGCGGGTCCAAGCGGGCAGCCGAGGTGGTGGTGGTGGAACTGTCCGACGGCCAGCATCGCGGCCGGGGCGAGTGCGTCCCCTACCCGAGGTATGGTGAGACCGCCGCCGGGATTATTGCGGCGATCGACGCCGCCCGCGAGCCGCTGTCCCAAGGGCTTGATCGCGCAGGCCTGCAGCAGCTCATGCCCGCCGGCGCCGCCCGCAATGGCGTGGATTGTGCGCTGTGGGATCTTGCGGCGAAACGTAGCAGCCGTCCGGTGCACGCGTTGGCCGGGCTGCCGGCGCCCAGATCGCTGCGGACTGCCTACACGATCTCGCTCGGCGCCCCGGACACCATGGCGGATGCCGCCCGGCAGGCAGCGCGGCTGCTCCTCAAAATCAAGCTGGGCGGTGCCGGCGACCCCGACCGCCTGCGCGCAATCCGGCATGCGGCACCCGATGCGGAGCTCATCGTGGACGCCAACGAGGGCTGGTCCCGCGAAAATTTGGCAGAGAATCTCGCGGCTTGCGCGGATGCGGGCGTCACCCTGGTGGAGCAGCCGCTGCCGGCTACGGATGACGCGGCGCTCGCTGAGGTGGTCCATCCGATCCCCGTGTGCGCGGACGAGAGCGTGCATGACCGGGCTACCCTGGCCCGGCTCAAAGGCAAATACGAGGCAGTCAATATCAAGCTCGACAAGGCCGGAGGGCTGACCGAGGCCTTAGCCCTGGCCGAGGAGGCCACCCGGCTGGGGTTTACGATCATGGTGGGCTGCATGGTCTCGACATCGCTTGCGATCGCGCCCGCGACGCTCGTCGCGCAACGCGCCCGCGTCGTCGATCTCGATGGCCCGCTCCTGCTCGCCGCGGACCGGCCCGACGGGCTGCGCTACGAAGGAAGCACGCTCTTCCCGCCCGACCCGGCCTTGTGGGGGTGAAGGCCGCGCTACAGGCCCGGCCGCGCGCGGCCGATCCAATACGCCGCGACCGCGACCGCGAACCCGATGGCCGCCACGAGCGCCATAGCGGCGTAGGCGCGATCGCCGTAGGCGTGAAACAGACTGCCGGAAAACGCCATCGCGAAACTGAAGACGACGCCTTGCGCGGCCACAAAGTCACCTTGCGCGGTCGCCCCGAGACCGGTCGGAACCACGCGCGCCAAGAACTGCATGGCGCCGAGATGGGTCGACGTAAACGACAGCGCGTGCAGGCACTGCAGCGCCGGCAGGAGGATCAGCGGCGGGTCGAACGCCATGACGCCCCAGCGCACCGTTGCGCCGCCGGCCCCGATCACCACGAACGCTAAGGGGCTGATCAGTTCGCTCAAAAAACCGGACGCCGCAAACAGCAGAATTTCGGCTATCACCCCAAGCGCCCACAGCGAGCCGATGGCCGTGTCGCTCAGCCCTTTGGTGGTCCAGTCGATGGTTGAAAAGCCGTAATAGAGCGCGTGGCTCGCCTGCACGAGGCTGCACGCGATCAGCACGGCCACGAACACCGACGAGCGCCAAAGAATTTTGGCGGATGGCGCCGGACCGCCTTTGTGCGTGGGGTGGGGCTGCAGTGGAAGCAGCATGAGGGCGCAGATCGTGCCTAGCACGAACGCCGAAACGATCAGCCAGATGATATTGGCGCGGGCGATCATGCCGATCAGGAAACCGCCGCCGATATTGGCGGCGATATAGGCCGCTGACGACCACAACCGCACCGGACCGTAAGCGCGCTTGCGCTCCGCCAGGCCGCGCAGCGCGTAGGCGTCGGTGAGCGGAAATCCGGGCGTGAAAAACAGCGCGGCCAGCACCATGAAGCAGAGGATGCTGATGAAGCCGGAGCCGAAACCGATCAGCGCATTACCGAGCGCGCTGCCGATCGAACTGATCAGAATCGCAGCGCGCAACGCGTTGAAACGATCGGCGAAGCGCGTCGCAAGCGGCACGCAAAAAATACGCACCACCATCGGAGCGGCCAGCACGATCCCGATCGCGGCCGCGTCGAGGCCCTTGTACTCGAGCCACAAGGGGAAGAACGGCATGCCAAACCCGGTGGCGATGCCCAAGGTCGCGTAGAACGCCGCCAGACGCGGCGCGAATGAATCGCGGGAAACTGGCATGATCCAGGAATCAGTAATCAGAAATCATACTGAACCGGCTGCTCTGATTACCGACCACTGAGTACTGATTCCTGGTCACGCCACCAGCCGGGAAAACAGATCCGGATCGACATTGCCGCCGGAAAGGACGACCGCCACGACCTTGTGGCGCACGTCGATCTTGCCCGCGAGCAGCGCCGCCAGCGCGACCGCGCCCCCTGGCTCGACCACGAGCTTGAGCTCGTGGAATGCGAAAGCGACCGCACGGCCGGCTTCCTCGTCGGTCGCCGTGACGCCTTCGCCGATCAGCAAGCGATTGATCGCGAAGGTGAGCTCGCCCGGGGATTGCGCCATCAGCGCGTCGCAGATCGAGCCGCTGATCTTGTCGTTGTGCTCGCGCCTGCCGGTTTTGAACGAACGCAGGTGATCGTCGAAACCGGCGGGCTCGGCGGTCAGCAGCCGGGCGTTCGGAACACGCGCCTTGACGGCGAGCGCAATGCCGGCCGCGAGCCCGCCGCCGGACGCATTGATGATCACCACCTCGGGGGCGAGCCCGAGCGCCGTCAGATCCTCCACGATTTCGCGTCCGGCGGTTCCCTGCCCGGCGATGATCAGCGGATCGTCGTAGGGTGGCACCAGCACGGCGGCGCGTTCGTCGGCGAGACCGCGCGCGATCGCCGCGCGGTCTTCGCGGCCGCGATCATAGAGCACGACCTCGGCGCCGAGCGCCGCGGTTCGCTCGCGTTTGGCGCGCGGCGCATCGGACGGCATCACGATGACCGCGGGCATCCCAAGGAGCTTCGCCGCCGCCGCTACGCCTTGCGCGTGATTGCCGGATGAAAAAGCCACCACGCCGCCGGCGCGCTGCTCGTTCGCGAGCGCGGAGAGCTTGTTGTAGGCGCCGCGGAACTTGAACGAGCCGGTGCGCTGCAAAGTCTCGGCCTTGAGGAAGATGCGACCGCCGGTGAGCGCGTCGAGCGTCGGCGAGGATATCAGAGGGGTATGCAGGGCAACGCCGTTGAGCCGCGCCGCGGCCGTGTCGACATCGGCGGAGGTTGGCAGGGTGGTTGTTTTGTCGGGCGCCGCCATGTCGGCAAGAGTATCGCGCAATGGCCGACAAGGCCACCGCCCTGTGATGCAGCGAAGTCTCAGCCGGTGAACGATGCCGACAGCCGCGTCGGCGAGGATCTACGTTCCGGGCTTCAATCCGCCCTAAGCCGCTTGCTTGCGCGCACCCACGCGCTGGAACCGAACCAATGTATAGGCGCCCAGGGGCTTGATGCGCCGGCGCTCGAGCAATTCCACACCGCCGTGCGCTTGCGCCCATGCGAGGAGGCGCGCAAACGGAAACTCCGGCCGCAGGCCGAGCGCCCGCGTCGGCTTGGCAGCCCAGCGTTCGATCGCCGCCAGCATGCCGCGCTCCGAGTAGAGATGATTGACCAGGATGATTTCGCCGCCCGGACGCAGAACGCGCGCGCATTCCGACAGCACGCGCTCCGGATCGGCGACGAGCGTGATGACGAACTGCGCGACCACGCAGTCGAAGGATGCATCCTCGAATGCAAGCTCGTGCGCATCCATGACCATGACGTCCTTGACGTGCGGATAAAGACCGCTCGCCATGCGCCGGCGCGCCTTGGCCACCATGGGTTCGGAAAAATCGATGCCCACGACCTCGGTCGACGCGTCGTAGTCGCCGAACGACAACCCGGTACCAACGCCGACTTCCAGGATACGCCCGCCGATCCGCATCGCCGCGCCGGTCGCGCTGCGCCGGCCCGGCTCGAAGATCGGCCCACATAGTTTGTCGTAGACCGGGGCCCATCGCGCATAGGCCGTCTCGACTACTTGGCGATCAGGGTCTGACAATCGCGTTTGTAGCATGGCGACAATCTCTCGGGCTGGAACGAAGGTTGGATAGGTGGCTCAGGCGGCTTGGGCGCCGATCGCCGGCTCGGCCTCGACGGCTTCGAGCTGCGGCTTCGTGTGCGTCCAGGTTATGAGTTCAAATCGGCCATCGGGATGCTCTGCGATCGCCGTGCAGCTTTCAACCCAATCTCCGCAATTGATATACCGGATGCCGAACTCGTCGTGAATAGCGGCGTGATGGATGTGGCCGCAGATCACGCCCTCGGCCGAATGACGCTGTGCCTCCGAAACCAGAGTCTTCTCGTATTCGCCGATGTAGCTCACCGCGTTCTTGACCTTCAGCTTGGCCCATTGCGACAGCGACCAGTAGCCGAAGCCCAACTTTCGGCGCACCTCATTGAACACGCGGTTCACCACGAGGGCGAAATCGTAAGCCTTGTCGCCGAGCAGTGCGAGCCAGCGCGCCTGCGTCACAACCAGATCAAACAAATCGCCGTGGATGACGAGATAGCGCTGGCCGTCCTTCGCGACATGAATGGTGTTCTCAACCACTTCGATACCGCCGAAGTGGGTGCCATAATACTCGCGCATGAACTCGTCGTGATTGCCGGGCACGTAGATGATGCGCGCGCCCTTGCGCGCCTTGCGCAGCAGCTTCTGCACGATGTCGTTATGGGTTTGCGGCCAATACCACCCGGATCGCAGCGCCCAGCCGTCGACGATATCGCCGACCAGATAGATCGTGTCGGCGTCGTGCCAGCGCAGAAAATCGAGCAGCCGATCAGCCTGACATCCGCGTGCACCGAGGTGCACGTCGGAGATAAAAAGAGCGCGAAAATGCTGAGGGTCCACCGTCACGATGGCCAGTCTTGTTGTCGCATGATAATAGTGCTATGCCCGACTCGGATAACACTTATATGACAAAAGTGGGCGGGCAGTCAGCAGCAAATTCGACGTCGAGCGACCTGCCAGCGAGCCCGTCACAAATGTGTCATTGCACCGCACTAGCGTCGCGCCCATGGCACCGGTGATTTGGACCGCAGCAATTATCCTCTGCATCACCGTCGGTTCTCATCTCGCCACCGTCGCGGTTGCAAGCATCCGTTGCAGAGCGCGCACGCACGTCGAACCCGCGCCGCACGAGGCCCCGCCGATCAGCTTGGTACGCCCGCTCTGCGGCCTCGACAATTTCGTCGAGCCGACATTGCGCTCAGGTTTTGAACTTGATTATCCAAGTTATGAGCTTATTTTCTGCGTCGCCCACGCGCGCGACCCGGTGGTGCCGACCGTCCAGCGCCTCATCGACGAACATCCACACGTACGCGCCCGACTGTTGATCGGCGACGAACGCATCAGCGCCAATCCCAAGCTCAACAATTGCTTCAAAGGCTGGAACGCCGCCGCGCATGAGTGGATCGTGCTCGCCGACCACAACGTGCTGATGCCCCCCGACTATCTGACGCGGCTGTGGAACTGCTGGCGCGAGGATACCGGTCTCGTCTGCTCGCCGCCGTCGGGAACCGCGCCGCAGGGATTCTGGGCCGACGTCGAATGCGCGTTCCTCAACACCTACGAGGCCCGCTGGCAATACGTCGCCGACACGCTCGGGGTCGGGTTCGCGCAGGGCAAGACGATGTTCTGGCGACGCTCGGTGCTGGAAGACGCCGGCGGGATCCGCTTGCTGGGATTGGAGCCGGCCGAAGACGCGGCGTCGACCAAGGTGGTGCGCGACGCGGGCCTGCGCGTGCGCCTCGTCGACGCGCCGTTCCCGCAACCGCTCGGCCGCCGCACCGCGCTCGAGGTTTGGCGCCGGCAGGCGCGCTGGGCGCAGCTTCGGCGCGCTTCGTTCCCGTGCTTTTATGTTCCCGAAATCATCGGCGGCGCGCTGCTTCCGTCGATCGCGGCCGCGACGCTCGCTACCGCACTCGACCTGTCCTGGATCCCGGCCGTCCTGGCCGTGACAATCCTCTGGTATGGAACCGAGATGAAGCTGGCGCGCGTCGCCGGCTGGCCGCTGTCGAGGCTCTACCCGCTGCATGCGCTCGTGCGCGATCTTGCGCTCCCGGCGCTGTGGGTCAGCGGCTGGCGCGGTTCGCCTTTCGTCTGGCGCGGCAATGCCGTGAGCAGCGTCGCAGCAAGCGAGTCGCCGCAGGTTTGACCGCGCGCAATCGGGATACTCATCGCATTTCTGCCGAGGCTTGACCGGCACGCACATAAAATGCGTGATCCTCACGCTCGCGCTTAGAACTCATATCGGGAAACGTTCATGGATCTCGGGATTGCCGGCCGCAAGGCGATCGTGTGCGCATCAAGCAAAGGTCTCGGCCGTGCTTGCGCGGAGAAACTGGCCGAGGCCGGCTGCGAAGTCATCGTCAACGGTCGCAGCCGCGATACCGCCGAGGCGACCGCGGCTGACATCGGGAAGGCCACCGGAACCAAGGTGATCGCGGTCGCCGCCGATGTCGCGAGCCCGGAGGGTCAGGCAGCGCTGTTCACCGCCTGCCCAGACCCCGATATTCTCGTCACCAACAATCTGGGTCCTCCGCCACGCGACTACCACGACGTGACCAGGCAACAGATTCTCGACGGCGTCGTCGGCAGCATGATCTCACCGATTGAGCTGATCCAAAAGGCGATCGACGCGATGGTGGCGAAGAAATTCGGTCGCATCGTCAACATCACATCGGGCGGCGTTTTGATGCCGCAAGTGAATCTTGAAGTCTCCTGTGGCGCGCGTGCCGGCCTGACGGCGTTCCTGACCACGGTCGCACGCGCGGTCGCCCAGCATAACGTCACCATCAATTTCCTGCTTCCGGGTGCGTTCGAAACCGACCGGCTGCGCGCGATCTTCGAGACCGCCGCCAAACGCGACAACACCACCCCGCAAGCGGCGCGCGCACAACGGGTCGCCAGCATCCCGGCCAAGCGGGTCGGCCAGCCCGAGGAATTCGGCGCGGCCTGCGCGTTCTTGTGCTCCACCCATGCCGGCTTTATCACCGGACATAATCTGCTGATCGACGGCGGGGCGTTCCCCGCCGCCTTCGCGTGACAGGCGCTTGCTCACGGCGCGCGCGCGACGCATGATTGCGCCTTCTCACCCCAACGCAGGATTTTTGCCATGAAACTGGTTCGTTTCGGCCCGCCCGGCCACGAGAAGCCCGGCATCATCGATTCCGCCGGTGGCATCCGTGATCTCTCCAGTGTCGTTGCCGATATCGCGGGCGACGCCTTGACCCCGGAGGGTCTCGCGAGAATCCGCGACCAGAAGATCGATCAATTGCCGAAGGTTACCGGTAATCCGCGACTAGGGCCCTGCGTCGGACAGGTGCGCCACTATATTGCAATCGGACTCAACTACGCCGACCACGCCGCGGAGGCGGGCCAGCCGTTGCCGAAGGAGCCGATCATCTTCAGCAAGGCACCAACTTCGATCTGCGGCCCGAACGACGACACCATCACGCCGAAAGAATCCACCAAGCTCGACTACGAGATCGAACTCGGGATCGTGATTGGAAGGCGCGCCCGATATCTTGAGAAGGCCAAGGCGATGGACGCGGTCGCCGGTTACTTCCTCGCGAACGACGTGTCCGAACGGGATTTCCAGATCGCGCGCTCCGGCGGCCAATGGGACAAAGGCAAGGGCTGCGAAACCTTCGGGCCGATCGGACCGTGGCTCGTCACCAAGGACGAGATCGCAGATCCGCAAGCACTCGACATGTGGCTGACGGTCAACGGCGAGACTCGTCAGAAAGGTTCGACCAAGACCATGATCTTCGGCGTCGAGCACTTGGTCTGGTACTGCTCGCAGTTCTTCATCATGGAGCCGGGCGACATCATCGCCACCGGCACACCGCCCGGCGTCGCATTGGGTATGAAGCCACAGCCGAAGTTCCTGAAGGCAGGCGACGTGGTGCGGCTCGGCATTACCGGGCTCGGCGAGCAGCAGCAATCGATCGTGCCGCCCAGGTAGGGCGGCCGAGCGGACTCACGCTCACTTGCGGGAGCGTCGGTGACCTACCCGTCCCTCGCCTCCAGCACAGCTTTAAGCGAGACGCGCGACCAGGCCGCCGTGCGCTCGCGAAACGCCTTATAGGAGTTGTACACGCGACGCGCGATCTCGCTGCGTCCAGCGAGATCTCCGACCACACCCACCGCCTCGTTACGGGCAGCCGTAACAACGCCGCGCGGGAAGCTTTTGAGTTTGACGTTATCGCGAGTCGTCAACACCGCCAGGGCTTCGGCATTGAGCCGATCCATCTCGGCGAGCGCGTAGGCGGCTTCCGCCGCGCAAGCGTGCGCAATGATGGCCTTGGTTTCGGCGTCGGCTGCTTCCCAGACTTTGCGCGACACAATGCACTCGCCGGTCCCGTTCGGCTTATTGAAGCCGGGACCGTAATAGAGCGTCGCAACCCGATAGAGCCCGAGCGCGATGTCGGTGCCGGGGCCGACAAACTCGGCGGCGTCGAGCACGCCGGACTGGAGGCTGGTCAGGATTTCGCTGACCGGCGTCGTCTGCGGGGTCGCGCCCAAACGGCGAAAGACCTCACCACCGAGGCCGAGCGAGCGGATCTTCAGTCCTTTGAGATCCTCGGGTCCATTCATATCGCGTCGAAACCAGCCGCCCATGCAAACGCCGGTGTTGCCGGCCATGAATGGCTTGACCCCGAATGGCGCGTAAAGCTCGTCCCAAAGCGCCTGCCCGCCACCGGCGTCGACCCAAGCCACATGCTCGAGCGGAGTAAGTCCGAATGGCACGGTCGTGTAGAACGCCGCTGCCGGCTCCTTGCCCTGCCAATAAAATGCAGCGGTGTGTCCCATCTCGGCGACACCGCCGCCGACCGCGTCGAGCACCTCGAATGCCGGCACCAACTCACCGGCGGCAAAGACCGTGACTTGCAGCCGGCCTCCGGAGAGTGCGCCAATGCGCTCAGCTACCCGCTCGGCCGACATGCCGGGGCCGGGCAGCCGTTTTGGCCACGATGTCACCATGCGCCAGCGCTGCGCCTGCGCGCGTGCCACCGCTGGGGCGGCGAGCGTTCCGGCCAGTGCAACGCCGGCGCTTCCAACCAGTTTACGGCGATCGATCGAGCGCATTGATTTGGCTCCTGAGTTCATAGTGGCCACCAGCCATGGAAATGATGTAGAGGGCCGCGCCCCCCGCCGACGGACAACTGATCGGACGACGCAATCGCGGCGGTGACGTAGGCTTTGGCCTCGCGCACGGCGTCCGCAAGCGCGAGGCCCTTGGCCAGCCCGGCCGCGATGGCCGACGACAGCGTGCAGCCTGTGCCGTGGGTGTTGCGCGTCGCGAGCCGCGCAGCGGCAAACCGGGTGACCCCCGTTTGGTCGACGAGAAGATCAGCACTTTCGGCGCCCTTCCCGTGCCCGCCTTTCATCAGAACCGCCTTGGCACCGGCCGCGAGCAGCAGCTCGGCTTGCGCCCGCATCACCGCCTCGTCCGTCGCCAGGCCGGTGCCGAGCAGGGCGGCGGCTTCGGGAAGGTTGGGGGTGATCAGGAGCGCGCGCGGCATGAGCTCGCGCCGGAGCGCCTCGATTGCGTCAACGCGCAGTAGTCGATCCCCCGAGGCCGCGATCATGACCGGATCGAGGACGACGTTGCGCGCGGCGTTGCGATCGAGCGCGCGCGCCACAGCGTCGATGATGGCTGCGTGCGCCAGCATGCCGATCTTCACCGCATCAATCGCGAGGTCCGCGAACACGGTGTCGATCTGGTCAGTGACGAACTCCGGCGGAACGTCGTGGATACCCGCTACGCCCTTGGTGTTCTGGGCCGTCAACGCGGTGATGACGCTCGCCCCGTAGACGCCGAGCGCAGAAAACGTCTTGAGGTCGGCTTGGATGCCGGCGCCGCCACTCGAGTTGGAGCCCGCGATCGTGAGTGCGATGGCCGTCATGGCGCTCAATGCCCCGCGGCGCCAACCGCCGGCACCCTGGGCGCGCAGCGTGCAAGCGCCGCATCGATCGTTGCGCGCAGCGCACGGGCGGCGGCGCGCGGGTCAGGGGCGCGCGAGAGCGCCGAGATCACGGACACGCCGTCGACCCCAGCGGCGATCACGTCGGCGGCGTTGCCGACGTTGATGCCCGCGATTGCGCACATCGGAAAATTGCCGATGCGATAACGGAAAACCCGAACGATCTCGCGCAGCCCGGTCAGGCCGATCGGCGGATCTGGATTGTCCTTGGACGCGGTGCTGAACACGCCGCCGATGCCGACGTAGTCGATCACGCGCAGCGGCGCCGACCACGCCTGCGCAACCGTCTTCACGGTCAGCCCGATGAATGGCAGCGGCCCAAGCTGCGCACGCGCCGCCATGACGTCCGTGTCGTCCTGGCCGAGATGCACGCCTTCAGCGCCGACCTCGATTGCGACCGCGACATGATCGTTGATGATCAGCGGCACCGGGCCGAGCGCGGCCTTGACGGCGCGGGCGAGTGCGATCTGGCTCCTGGCGTCGCCTTGCTTGTCGCGGAACTGGACCAGGGTGACGCCGCCGGCTGCCAGCATCCTCGCCAGGTCCGGCAACGCGTGGCCACCCGCTTGTTCCGGATCAAGAATGGCATAGAGCCGCAGATCGAGCTGATCTAACATGCGACCCTCGCCTCCTGCACCAATACCTCACCGTCAAGCGCATAGATTGCGTCGAGCATAGCGGCGGCAAAACTGCCGGGCCCGGTCGCACGCGCTCCGGCGATCTCGCCGGCGACCCCGAACACCATCAGCGCGGTCGCGGTCGCAAGCCACGCGTCGGTTTCGACCGCAAGGCAGGCCGCGACAACCGCGGACGCCGAGCACCCCATGGCGGTGACCTTGGCCATCAGCGGATGCCCATTGGCGATGCGCGCGAGCCGTGCTCCGTCGGTGACGAGGTCGGTTTCTCCCGTCAGTCCCAGCACAGCGTCGGCCTCGAATGCGTAGGCGCGCAGCCCGCCCTCACTCCATGGCGCACCGGCAAGCGCCGCAAACTCGGCCCGATTGAGCCGCAGCGCGCTCGGATGCCGGGATGCCAAGGTCCTGGCAAACGCCGTGCGTGGTTGCGAGCGCTCGATGAAGACCGGGTCGAGCACCCATGGCCGATTAGCCTGTGCGATGCTCCCGATTGCGATCTCGGCCGCGGCCCGACGTTCCGCATCGAAGGTGCCGAGATTGACGAGGAGCGCGTCTGCGCGCGCCGCGAACTCGCCAACCTCGTCGGGCGCAATCGTCATCGACGGCACGGCGCCAAGTGCCAGCAGCATGTTGGCGGAGATATTCTGCGCAACCGCATTGGTGATGCAGTGCACGCGCGGCGCACGCGTGCGCACGCGCTCCAGGACGGCGGCCGCGCCGGCGACGAGCTCGTCAGCACGGGGCGTGGTGGATGTGGTCTGGCGGGAGGTGGTGGCGTCCCGCATCTCAAGCTCCCTCCGCCGGCATGATCCGGATCAGGTTCGATGGGTTGGCGGACCGCCTCTCAGCCCGACTTGCGCCAGGCACCCCATTGAGATTGCATGTGTATACTTAGCGCCGCCCACCGCGCTCCTCTGCTACCGCCTGTTCAAGCCGCGTCGAACCGGGTAAGGCCGTGCGAAACAACAAGATTGGGAGAGAAACGCGATGAGCAACGCCCAGCCGCATACGCATTCGGCATCGTGCACATGTCATCTTTCGCGCCGAGCCCTGCTCGTCGGAGCGTCGGCACTCTGCGGCACGGCCGTGCTGCCGCGCGGCGCGCGCGCGCAGGGCGCGAGCATTATCGACACGCACCACCATTTCTATCCGCCGCCTTATCAACAGGCGTGGATGGATTGGGAGAATGCGCACAAGATCCCGCACTTTCCCTCCAGCCAGGACGTCTGGACGCGGGACAAGGCAGTCGCCGAGATGGATAAGAACGGCATCCGCACGGGGATGCTGACGTTAGCATCGACGCCGGGCGTTTGGTTCGACGCCGGGCCGGAAGCGGCAGCCCGCATGGTGCGCGTCTGCAGCGACTATGGGGCCGAAATGGTGCAGGACTTTCCCGGACGCTTCGGCCTGTTCGCGCCGCTGTCGATGCTCGACACCGATACGACGCTCAAGGAAATCGAGTACGCCTTCGATGTGCTGCACGCGGACGGCGTCGGCTTGCAGTCGAACTACGGCGACAAATGGCTGGGACACGCGTCCTTCAAGCCGGTGTGGGACGAGCTCAACCGGCGCAAGGCGGTCGTCTACGTACACCCCCTGGTGGCGAACTGTTGCGGAAACCTCAGCGTCGGCACGTTCCCGGCCGTGCTCGAGGTACCGCACGACACTACGCGCACCATCACAAGCCTGTTGTTGAGCGGCACGCTCGCCCATCTGCGCGACATCAAGTGGCTGTTCTCCCATGCGGGCGGAACCATGCCGATGATGGCGGGCCGCATCGATGCATTCTACGGCAAAAGCCCGAAGCTCGCGGAGTTTGCGCCGGCCGGAATTCTCGGCGAGCTCGTGCGGCTCAACTACGACACGGCCAACGCGACATCGGCGCCCACCATGGCGGCACTATTGAAGTTCGTGCCCGTCTCACAGATCACCTACGGCACCGACTACCCCTATTTCCCGCTCAATCAACACGTCACGCTTGCCCAGTCCGGGCTCTCTGCCGCCGACCTAGAGGCGATCGAAAGCGGGAATGCGATGCGGCTGGTGCCCAAGCTGAGGGGGTGATTCCGCAACCCCGGCTGCGAACCCGCCTTGCCAGCGGGTGGCGCTTTTGCTGAATTGCCACGCGGCAGGCTCGCGGCACGGAGGCGCGTAATGGTTCCTTTCTTTGTTCAAATCAAATGCCAGCTCGGCAAGTCCTATGCGGTCGCCGATGCGCTCGCAGATTCTGAAATTGCTTCCGAGATCTACTCCACCGCCGGGGATTTCGACCTCCTGGTCAAGTTTTACGTCGACCCGTCGACCGACATCGGCCATTTCGTCAATGAGAAGGTGCAGATCATACCCGGCATTCAGGACACGCGGACGATCATAACGTTCAAGGCATTCTGAAACGCATCGCACGCCCGGGCTATTCTCCGGCTGGTGCCCCTTCGATGCTGCGCAGGCGCTCGACCCCAAATTGGTGTTCGCGCCAGATCACGAACAGTCCGCACGCAACGACAATCGCGGCGCCCACGAACACGAACGCACTCGGCAATTCGCCGAACAGGGCATAGCCGAGCATGAACGCCCAGATCATCGCCGTATAGTCGAACGGAGCGACCACGGACGCCGGCGCATAGCGATAGCTTTCGGTGAGCAAGAGATGCGATAGTCCGCCCAGGACGCCGATCATAGCCAATCCGAAAAACTCCATACGCGTGGGCATCAGCCAGCCGAATGGAAGCGTTGCGAGGCCGGCGATCGCACAGATCAGCGAAAAATAGAACACGATTGCCGGCGTGCTTTCACTGTCTGTCAGTCGGCGGGTTTGAATCACCGTGCCGGCGTTGGTGAAACACGCCACTGTCGCGCAAAGCGCGCCGATCGTGCGCGCGGGCGAGCCGACGTAGAACAGGCTCCAGATATCGAGATAGGGCCACAGCATCACGATGACCCCGACGAAGCCTAAACCGACTGTCCACCACCGATACGCGCGCACGTGCTCGTTGAGCACGATGGCGGCGAGCACCACCGTAATGAGCGGCGCCGCAAACGAGATCGCGGTCGCATCCATCAGCGGCAGCCGCGCGAGCGCGGCAAAATTGAGAAACATGGACGCGATGCCTAGAAAACCACGGCCGAGATGGCCGAACGGACGTTCGGTTCGTACCGCGGCAAGCAGCTGCCCGCGCCACGCATAGATCACGAACACCGGCAAGACGGCGAATGCACTACGAAAGAACACGATCTCGCCGAGCGGAAACTTGCTGCCGGCGGCGCGGATGAGCGCGCTCATCAGGGCGAACAGCAACACCGAGACAAGCTTGATCGCGATGGCGAAGGGAATATTCATTCGGACTGGGGGAGACTTCCGGTGATTTCGGGGCGGAGCTTCTTCGCACGACCGGGGCCTGTGGAACAGGTATGCGAGGCATGCGCTCTCGCACTGACTCATCCATGTAGCCGCTGAGCGACGGTTAGAGCTTGATGCGAGCCAAATGCGCAATTTCGCCGACGATCCCGCGACGAAACACCATCACACAGACCACGAAAATCACGCCTTGAACCACGAACACCCATTGGCCGATGGTGGTCAGATAGTTCTCCAAGCTCACCATGAAGAACGCTCCTACCGCCGGCCCAAACACGGTTCCAAGTCCGCCGACCAGGGTCATCAGCACCACTTCACCCGACATCGGCCAGTCCACGTCCGTGAGCGAGGCGAGCTGGAACACCAGCGCCTTGGTGGCGCCGGCAACACCGGCGAAGGTCGCCGACAACACAAATGCCATGAGTTTGTAGCGGTCAACCTGATAGCCGAGCGAAATGGCACGCGGCTCGTTCTCCCGAATGGCCTTGAGGACCTCGCCGAACGGCGAATTGATGATGCGATAGATCAGGAGAAAGCACGTCAGGAAAATAACCAGCACGGTGACATACATGTTGGTCTGATCGGCCAGGTCGATGATGCCGAACAGCCGACCGCGCGGGACTGCCTGAATGCCGTCCTCCCCATGGGTGAACGGCGCCTGTACGGCAAAAAAGTACATCATCTGAGCCAGCGCGAGCGTGATCATCGCGAAGTAAATGCCCTGGCGGCGGATCGCCAGGGCGCCGACCACGATGCCGAGCACCGCCGCCGTCGCAGTGCCGGCGAGAATTGCAAGTTCGGGCGTTAGTCCCCAGACCTTGGCTGCATGGGCGCTGATATAGCTCGCCCAGCCGAAGAACAGCGCATGGCCAAACGAGAGCAAGCCGACGTAGCCGATCAGCAGGTTGAAGGCGCATGCAAACAACGCAAAACACAGCACCTTCATCAGGAAGACCGGGTAGGCGAACATCGGCGCGATGACGAATACCGCGGTCATCACCAGGAAAGCGATGGCCTCGCTGCGATCGGGGGCGACGAAGGCCTGCGTTTTCGCGGCGCTCATTGCCATGTCAGGCCCGCCGTCCAAACAGCCCCGCGGGGCGTATCAGCAGCACAATCGCCATGATCACAAAGATCGCGGTGTTAGCCGCCTGCGGGAAGAACACCTTGGTGAGGCCCTCGATGAGACCGAGCCCAAAGCCGGTCACGATCGCGCCCATGATCGATCCCATGCCGCCGATCACCACGACCGCGAACACTACGATGATCAGATTGGCTCCCATCTGCGGGCTTACGTTGTAGATCGGCGCGGCCATGACACCGGCGAGCGCCGCCAGGCCGACGCCAACCCCATAGGTGACCGTGATCAGGCGCGGCACGTTGATGCCGAAGGCGCGAACCAAGGTTGGATTCTCGGTCGCGGCGCGCAGGTAGGCGCCGAGCTTGGTGCGCTCGATCAGGAACCAGGTGGCGAGACAAACCGCAAGCGAGCACACCACCACCCAGGCGCGGTAATTCGGCAGGAACATGAAGCCGAGGTTGGTGCCGCCTTGCAGCGACGGTGGCACCGCGTACGGCAAGCCGGACGAGCCGAAAAAATTGCGAAAGACGCCCTCGATGATGAGCGCGAGACCAAACGTCAACAGCAGCCCATAGAGATGATCGAGGTTCTGCAGGCGCTGAAGGAAAAGACGCTCGATGACCATGCCGATGATGCCGACAACGATCGGTGCGATGACGATCGCCCACCAGTAGCCGAGCCCGAGGTATTGCAGCAGAAAGAACGCCGTGAACGCGCCCAGCATGTATTGGGCGCCGTGGGTGAAATTGATGACGTTCAGCATGCCGAAAATGACCGCGAGCCCCAGGCTCAGGAGCGCATAAAACGAGCCATTGATCAGCCCGAGCAGGAGCTGACCGAACAAGGCTTGCGACGGGATGCCGAAGATCTGGAACATGGTCTACACCCAGCGTCCTTGCTGTTCACCGCCGGCTTTTCCAGCCGACCTCCCGCCCTGACCCTCCCCTTTCATGGGGAGGATGAGGGGGTCATCTGAACTTTACCCGCTCACCAACGGGCAGCCGCCGTCCTTGAGCGGGCGGAACGCTTCGGCGGCCGGAATCGTGGCGCGCAGTTTGTAGTAGTCCCACGGTCCTTTCGATTCGCTCGGCTTCTTGACCTCGAACAGATACATGTCGTGGATCTTGCGGCCGTCGGCGCGCACCGTGCCCTTGCCGAACAGCGGATCGTCGGTCGGCAGTTCCTTCATCTTGGAGACCACGGCCTTGCCGTCGGCATCGCTCTTGAGCGCTTCGACCGCCTTGAGATAGTGCAGCACGGCCGAGTAGACGCCTGCCTGCACCATAGTCGGCATGTTGTTCTTGAACTGCGGGGCGAAGCGCTTGGCAAACGCACGGGTTGCGTCGTTCTGGTCCCAGTAGAACGCCTCGGTCAAAGCCAGGCCCTGCGCGGTCTGCAGGCCGAGCGCGTGAACGTCGGTGATGAAGACCAGGAGGCCGGCGAGACTTTGCCCGCCCTGGGTGATGCCGAATTCGGCCGCCTGCTTGACCGAATTGATCGTGTCGCCACCCGCGTTGGCGAGGCCGATGACCTTGGCCTTGGATGCCTGCGCCTGCAGCAGGAACGACGAAAAGTCAGTCCCGGGGAACGGATGACGCACGTAGCCGAGCACCTTGCCGCCGTTGGCTTCGACCACCGCGGCCGTGTCGCGCTCGAGCGCTTTACCGAACGCATAGTCGGCGGTGAGGAAGAACCAGGTATCGCCGCCGGTCTTGACCATGGCCTTGCCGGTGCCGTTGGCAAGCGCCCAGGTGTCATACGTCCAGTGCACGGTATTGGGCGAACACTTCGGCCCGGTCAGGTCCGAGGCAGCGGCGCCGGAGACCAGGAACACCTTGTTTTTCTCGCGCGCAATCTCGTTGACGGCGAGCGCAACCGAGGAGGTCGGTACATCGACGATGACGTCGACCTTGTCGACGTCGAACCAGGTGCGTGCGATGTTGGAGCCAACGTCGGGCTTGTTCTGGTGGTCGGCGCTCACGATCTCAACCTTCATGCCTTTAGCCGCAGCGCCGAAATCCTCAACCGCCATTCGGGCGGCGGCCACGGAGCCCTGCCCCGACAGATCGGAGTAAAGCCCCGACATGTCGTTGAGCACGCCGATCTTGATTGTGCCGTCGGAGTTTTGCGCGTGCGCGGCACCGCACCCGATCGCGAGTGCGAGCGTCGCGTAACCGATCAATTTTCTCATTGGATTCTCCCTGTTGATGCGCCCCCGACTTCAAACGCCAAGGTAGTCGTGGAGCTTGTCGAGATTGGCCTCCAGCTCGCTATTGGCGAAGGCATCGATGATGCGCCCATGTTCCATCACGTAGTAGCGATCCGCAATAGTCGACGCGAAATGAAAATTCTGTTCGACCAGCAGGATCGTAAAGCCCTGCTGTTTGAGCAGGCCAATCGTCTTGCCGATCTGCTGGATGATGACGGGTGCGAGCCCCTCGGTCGGCTCATCGAGCAGCAAAAGGCGCGCGCCGGTGCGCAAGATGCGGCCGATTGCAAGCATTTGCTGTTCGCCACCGGAAAGCTTGGTCCCTTGGCTGGACAGGCGCTCCTTGAGATTGGGAAATAGGTCAAAGATGCGGTCGACGGCGAGGCCGTCGGGGAGCACCTTCGGGGGCAACATCAAGTTCTCGCGCACGCTCAGGCTCGCGAAGATTCCGCGCTCCTCCGGGCACAGCGCAATCCCGAGCCGCGCGATACGGTCGCTCGTGAGCCCGACCAGTTCCTTGGTCTCATAGCGCACCGATCCGGAGCGTGCGCCAATGATCCCCATGATGGATTTCATGGTCGTGGTCTTGCCGGCGCCGTTGCGGCCGAGCAGCGTGACCACTTCGCCGGCAAATACGTCAAACGTGACCCCATGCAGCACGTGGGATTCGCCATACCAGGCCTGCAGGTCCTTGATCGCCAGCAATGGCACGCGCGTCGAATCAAGCATGGCCCACCCCCAAGTAGGCTTCCCGCACCCCCGGATCGGCCGACACGGTGGCGTAGTCGCCCTCGGCGAGCACGCGACCGCGCGTGAGCACGGTGATGCGGTGGGATAGGTTCGCGACCACGCTGAGGTTGTGCTCGACCATCAGCACCGTTCGCTTGGTCGCGACCGACTTGATCAGTGCGCTGATGCGATCGATATCCTCATGCCCCATGCCGGCCATGGGTTCGTCCAACAACAACATGTCGGGATCGAGCGCCAAGGTGGTGGCGATTTCCAGCGCGCGTTTCCTGCCGTAGGGCAGCTCCACAGCCCGCGCGTGCGCGAATGCCGTCAGACCGACGTCGCCGATCAGCGCCAGCGCGGGTTCGTTGAGGTGGTCGAGCACCCGCTTCGAACGCCAGAAATCATAGGACGAGCCGCGCTTACGTTGCAGCGCAATGCGCACGTTTTCAAGCACGGTGAGATGCGGAAAAACGGCCGAGATCTGGAACGAGCGCACAAGCCCGAGCCGCGCCACGTCGGCCGGCGCCATGGTCGTGATATCGCGCCCGTTGTAGACGATACGACCCCGCGTCGGACGCAGGAACTTTGTGAGCAGGTTGAAGCACGTGGTCTTGCCGGCGCCGTTCGGCCCGATCAGTGCGTGGATCGTGCCGCGCGAGACCTTGAGATCGACCCCGTTCACGGCGACGAAGCCGGCGAATTCCTTGGTCAGGTTTTCGGTCGCGAGGATAACCTCGTCGCTCATGGATGCGCTGTCCTCCCAGCCGCCCACCGTTAGCACAGCACCAGTGGGCAGTGCGGCAAAAAACGAACGAGCGCGTAAGACTTGCGTCGAGGGTGAGGGTCTGCCTGTTTTGCGGTCACCCGCAGCCCTGGCTATTTCTTTGGCGGCCGCGGACCTTCAAGGGGCGGCAGAGACTTGAGATAGACTGCCATCGCCTCGCGGTCCGCGGCGGGAAGCTGCGAGGTATTGCGGATCACCGCCCTCATGGGTCCGCCGACCGAGTCCCCGTCCGGCATCTGCCCGGTCTCGAGCAGGTAGGCGATGTCGTTCTCGGAATAGTCGGCAATTCCCTTCTGGGTGATGTTGGGAACCCAGCCTTTGCCCTCGATATTCGGCCCGCCGGAAAAGCGTTTGCCGGACTCGATCCCGCCCAGAACATTGCGTGGGCTGTGGCATTCGGCGCAGTGGCCGGGGCCGTTGACCAGATAGGCACCACGGTTCCACTGCGCCGATTTCGACGGATCGGGTCGAAACGGCTGGCCGTCGAGAAACAGGAATTTCCATCCGCCGAGCAGACGGCGCCAGCTGAATGGAAACGGCACCTGATGCGGCGGCGCTTTGCCAGCGACGGCGGGCAGGGTCTTGATATAGGCGAACAGGTCGCGCGCATCATCGAGCGCGATGCGTTGATAGGACGTGTACGGAAATGCCGGATAGTAATGCTGGCCGTCGGGCGAGGTGCCTTTCCACAACGCGGTGACGAAATCGGCTTCGCTCCATCGACCGATGCCGTCGTTGGGATCGGACGAGATGTTGGGCGGATAGAACGTACCGAACGGCGACTCCAATGGGGCTCCGCCGCCCAACCGCGTGGGGTCCTGCTGGCCGGTGCTGGCGTGGCAGGAGGCGCAGCCGCCGGCATAGAACATCACCTTGCCATTCGCGAGAGCGGGCGTATGCGGCGGCAGTGCGCTCGCCGGCACCGTCGCGGGCACAGTTACGATCCAAAATGCGACGAAGCCGAGGGCGAGAATCCCCGCAGCTACGACCAGAAGCTTGCGCAAGAGTAACTTCCTCCCTCGCAGGGCGCCTGAACGTTGTGGAATATCGCGACTATGGCGGTGTTTGGCAGACTAGTGCCCCGCTTCCGAAGTTCGTGATACATTGCGGCACCTTTTGACACGAACTTCGGAAGCAAAGGGGCACCAGCAAGTATATGATCCTAGTGCCGCTTTTCGATGTGAAGTTCCTCCACGAGCGTGCTGCAACCGCTGTAGGAACGTCAAATCGGCGGCACTAGTCGCCAGAAACTTGGCTTCGGCTCAAAGGAAGGAGACTCCCTTGAGTGCCATCTTATTCCGGGTCGGCATCGGTGGCCTTGCCCTCACTATGACCCTCGGCAGCGTGCCCAGCGTGCGCGCCGAAACTCTCTCCTACAAGATCGCCCTCAAGAGCGCCAACGAGGTTCCCCCCAATACGAGCGGCGGGTCCGGTACTGCCGACGTCACCTATGATACGCAAACCAAGAAGCTCACGTGGAAGGTCTCGTATTCGGGGCTGACGGGCCCCGCGACCGCCGCGCATTTTCACGGCCCCGCGGAACCCGGAAAGAATGCGGGCGTGATGGTTCCGATCCAAAACATCACAACCAGCCCGGCCGAAGGATCGGCGACGTTAAGCGATGCGCAAGCCGCGGATCTCATGGCAGGCCGCTATTATGTCAACGTTCATACGGCCGCCAATCCGGGCGGCGAAATTCGCGGTCAAGTCACGAAGTAACGGCGGCCCGCGCAAAGAAAAACCCGCCGGACGTAGTCCGGCGGGCACGTCAATGTAGACAAAATCAATTGGCTTTGAGCCGATAGGTCTCGTGGCAGGCGTCGCACGCTTTTGCGACCTCCGTGTAGGCGCTTTTGAGCGAGTCGAGATTTTTAACGTTGCCGCGAACAGATGACACGACCTTGACCAGGTCGGCATTCTTGGCTTCGAAATCGGCCTTGTTCTCCCAGACCTTGGGCGATGCACTGTATTTGTCTTCGGGCGGTGCACTGGTCTTGGCGCCCGGCTTGGCATTGTCGGGAAAGAGCGTCGGGATTTTCTTGGCAGATGACACGATCTGCTCGAATGCCGCATCGACCTTGGCCTGATCGTAAGGCGCTTGACCGCGCACCATCCGGTTGAGATCGACGTAGAAGCCTTTGCCATTCAGCGTCATCAATTCTTTGCGCTCCGCGATCGGGTCGGACTGGGCGAGCGCTGCAACGAGCCCAACCACGAGCACAGACGTGGCGATGACGGTGCGGATCATTGATTCTGCCTCCCTCTTGGTTCCAAACGAAACACGGCCGTGCTCACGCAAACACCGATTTGACGTCGCTTATTCCACTTTCGAGACTCTCCCACGCAGGATAGCGAGCCCCCTGGAAAAGGCCACGGTCCCTTTGTCGCTCACAGCGTGTGCAGGCGCATTCCCTCGTGAATTGCGGCCCACACCCGCTCGGGCGTCGCCGGCATATCGATGTGACGAATGCGGTAAGCGCGCCAGAGCGCATCCGCAATCGCGTTCATGACCGCCGGGGCAGCCCCAATGGTACCTGCCTCCCCTGCCCCCTTCACACCGAGAATGTTGACCGTGCACGGGATATTGCGGGTCTCGAAATGGAACGCCGGCGCATCATCAGCGCGCGGCAGCGCGTAGTCCATCAGCGAGGCGGTGACGAGCTGGCCTGAGTCCTTGTCATAGACCGTGCGCTCCATGAGGGCTTGGCCGATGCCTTGTACCGCGCCGCCCACGACCTGACCTTCCAGTAGCAATGGATTGATGGTCACGCCGAAATCGTCGACCACCACATAATTCACGATGTCGACCCGGCCGGTGAGAGGATCGATTTCGACTTCGACCAAATGCGTTCCGTTCGGAAACGTCGGTTGCGGCGTCCAAGCATCCTCGGCCACGAGCTGATCAGGTTTTCCGCGCGCGGCAAGATCGGCGAAGCTCACCGTACGATCGGTCCCGACGACGCGTACGCGACCATCGGCCATTTCGAGGTCGCTTGGGACCGGCCTCGAGCGCGTCGGCAGCGAGTTTCTTGAGATTGTCCGCGAGCTTCTTGGCCGCGACCGACACCGAAGCGCCGCCTGCGGGAATCGAGCTCGAGCCGCCAGTTCCAAAGCCGGACGCGATCGAGTCGGTGTCACCCTGAACCACCGTCACCCGCTCGGGCGGCAGATCGAGATGCTCCGCGATCAGCTGCGCATAGGCGGTCTGGTGCCCCTGCCCAGTCGACTGCGAACCGATCACCACCTTGGCGTTGCCGTCACGCTCAAGCCGCACGACGGCGAGCTGCGGGCCGGCACCGCCGCAGACTTCGATATAGGTGGCAAGCCCGATGCCGCGCAGCTTGTTGCGCCGGCGCGCCTGCGCCCAGCGCTTACGAAAGCCCTTCCAGTCGCCGACATCCTGGGCGCGCGCCATATGGGCGGCGAACTCGCCCGAGTCGTAGACCTTATCGGTTGGGGTCGTGTAGGGCATTTGCTTAGGTTTGATGAAGTTCTTCTTGCGCAGCGCATCGGGCTCAACGCCGAGCTCGCGCGCCGCCACGTCCACCAGCCGTTCGAGTACGTAGGACGCCTCCGGACGACCCGCGCCCCGATAAGCATCGACCGGCAGCGTATTGGTGTAGGCCGCCCGCACCCGCGCGTAGCAGGTTGGAAAATCGTAGACCCCGGGCAGCATTCCGGCGCCTCCGTAGGGGATGTAGGGCGCGAAAGCCGACAAATAGCCACCCATGTCGGCGATTGTATCGACCCGCAGCGCCAGGAATTTGTTGCTGGCATCGAGCGCGAGCTCGGCGGTGGTGACGTTGTCGCGGCCCTGCGCGTCGCACAGGAAATGCTCGGTGCGTTCGGCAACCCAGGTAACGGGACGTTTGAGGTTTTTGGCGGCGACTGCAACCAGCGCATATTCACGATAGGGAAACAGCTTCGTCCCAAAACCGCCGCCGGTATCTGGCGTGATCACGCGCATTTTCTCGACCGGGATATTCAGGATCATCTTGCACAGCACGTCGCGAATGCGATGCGGACCCTGACTGCCCAACGTCAGTGTGAGCCGGTCCTTGGCTTCGTCGTATTCCGCGACGGCCGCGCGGGTGTCGAGATAATTGGTGACCAGGCGTTGATTGACGACTGTGAGGGCGACCGTCTTGGCGGCTGCGCGAAAGGCCGCGTCGGTCTTCTCCTTGTCCCCGATCGATTTCTCAAACGCCAAGTTGCCAGGGCGATCCGGCCACACCAGCGGTGCTCCTGGTGCAAGTGCCGCCATGGCGTCAACAACGGCTGCCCGCGGCCTCCAATCGACAACGATTGCTTCCGCAGCATCCTTGGCCTGCTCGATGGTGTCGGCAACAACGAAAGCGATCGCATCGCCGACGTGGTGGACGTTCTCGCGTGCCAATATGTCGTAGGGGGGCAGCGGGATGGTCACGTCCGGGATTCGGAAACATCATCGGCAACTTGCCGAGGTTGGCCGTATCCTCGCCGGTCAAGATCAAACGAACGCCTGGTAAGCCACGAGCCTTGGTCACATCGGTGATACGGAACTCGGCATTGGCATGGGGAGAGCGCAGCACGACGGCGTGCAGCGATGCCGGCCGGCATATGATCGGACGTATAGTGGCCCGCGCCGCGCAGAAGCGGATCGTCTTCCATGCGCAGGACGCTCTGAGAAATACCAAACTTGACCTGGTTCATCAGCTTGTTGACCTCAATATGCTCTTAGGATGCGCTTCGATGATGTCGACAGTCTTTGCGGGACCTTCGTTACGAACCAAATCGACCGGTGAACCCTACAATGGCCGCCTCATATCCCTGAAACGAGGCGCGACATGATGACCAGGGTTGTAACCTGCATCACGCCCTGCGCCGCGACGGCGTAGAAAAAGTTGCGCATCACGCGGGCGATCTTCTCGTGATCGGGTGCGGCCTTCTGCAGCTGGAAACAGACCCAGAGATTGGTGGGAAGGAGATAGCCGGTGCCAACGATGGTCATCAGTCCGACGAGGACGAGCGCGGCCGCGATCCAACCATATTCCGGCCAGGCGAGTTCCGTAAAGCCAAGGTCCTTGGCCAGGAACCAGCCCGTGGTCGCGGTGATGATCGAGAGTGTCGGCATCAGAAACAGCGTCCTCGGAACCAGGCGCGTGATCACCTCGCGGCGCGCGGCAAGTGGGACGCGCCGCAGGATCGGTCCGACGATAAACCCCATGAACAGATCGATGCCGGTCCACAGCACCCCGCACATGACATGCACGAAATTGAGAAACCAGCGATCGTGGCTTGCGATGGCGGCGACCATAACAACGAGTGCGAGGCCGACATAGTAGAGATAGTGCCAGCGAATGATGCGGCTTGGTGCGTCGGCCGTAATGGTGACCATATCGCCTCCGTGGCGCTACTCCGCCGCCTGCGTCGAAGCCGCCGACGCTTGTCGGGCGCTGTCCGCCGCGTAAGGCAAGCCGTCGGCACAGCACGTAGAACACCGGCGTGAATATTAGACCGAACAGGGTGACCCCGATCATTCCTGAGAACACAGTGGTGCCCAGCGTCTGACGCAGTTCCGATCCGGCGCCGACCGCCCAGACCAATGGCACGACGCCGAAGATAAACGCGAGCGACGTCATCAGGATCGGCCGGAAGCGCAGATGGGCCGCTTCGACCGCGGCCGCAAATCGATCACGGCCCTGATCCTCCAACTGGCGTGCGAACTCGACGATCAGAATCGCGTTCTTGGCGGCAAGCGCGATCAGCACCACGAAGCCGACCTGAGTCAGAATGTTGTTGTCTTGTCCGCGCAACAGCACGCCGATGATCGCGGACACAAGACACATCGGCACAATCAGCACGACAGCGAGCGGCAGCGTGAGGCTTTCGAACTGCGCGGCCAGAACCAGGAACACGAACACCACGCCGAGCCCGAACGCGAACGCGGCCGTGCTTCCGGCGCGGATCTCCTGGAACGCCAATGTTGTCCACTCGAACTTGAACCCTTCCGGCAGAACTTCCTTGGCAAGCTTCTCCATGATCTCGATGGCTTGACCTTGCGAGAAGCCCGGGGCGGCCTGCCCATCGAGCTCCGCCGCGGGATAAATATTGTAGCGCGGGACCCGAAAAGGTCCGGCGATATCGCGCACAGTCGTGAACGAACCGAGCGGAACGGTATTTCCCGCGGAATTGCGCACGCGCAGGTTCAGCACGTCTTGCGGGTCAAGCCGATACGGGCTTGCCGCCTGCGCCTGCACCCGAAAGGTTCGTCCGAATAGATTGAAGTCGTTGACGTAGAGCGACCCGATGTAGGTTTGCAGGGTGGTGAACACGTCCGGCACGTTAATGCCGAGGAGCTCCACCTTGGTGCGGTCGATCTCCAGGTAGATCTGCGGCGTCTGGTTCTCAAACAAAGTGAACACTTGAACCAGGCCAGGCGTCTGCGCGGCCTTGCCCATCATCGCATAGGCAGCGTTCTGCAGCGCGGCCGGCCCTTTGCCGGCCCGATCCTCGACCATCATGCGGAAGCCGCCGGCGTTGCCAATACCCTGCACGGCGGGCGGCTGCACGACCAGAACGAGCCCTTCCTGAATCGGCGCAAACTTGCCGAATAACGTGCGTTGGATCGCGTCGGCGGACAGGTTGGGATTGCCGGCGCGCTTGTCAAACGGATCCAGCACGACGAACATTGCCGCGGCGTTGGGAGCGTTGGTAAAGGTCGCTCCGGAAAAGCCGACGATGTTGATAACGTGACTGACGCCCGGGGTCTTCAGGGCGATATCAACCATGCGCCGCACCACCTCGTCGGTGCGCGACAACGATGCGCCTGGGGGAAGCTGCGCCACCCCGATCAGGTAGTTGCGGTCCTGCTGCGGGATAAAGCCCGAAGGCGCATGCGAAAAAATGTAGCCGCCGGCTGCGATGATCCCGACGTAAACCACCAGCATGAGCCCGGCGATGCGCACGACCCGGCCCGCAAGCCAGCCATAGCCGTTGGTCGCCGCGGTGAAGCCGCGATTGAACAAGCCAAACGCGCCGCGAATCGGCTTCTCCCACCAGCGGTCGCGGTGTTCCTTATCGTGCGGCTTGAGCAGCAGCGCGCATAGCGCGGGCGACAGGGTCAACGACACGATCAGCGAAATCACGGTGGCGCCCGCGATCGTCAGCGCGAACTGACGGTAGAACTGACCGGAAATGCCGGTGATGAACGCGGACGGGATGAAGACCGCGCACAGCACCAGAGCGATCGCGACCAGCGCCGCCCCGACCTCGTCCATGCTGCGCACGGCAGCGTCATGCGGCGAAAGACCGGCCGCGATATTGCGCTCGACGTTCTCGACCACGACGATCGCATCGTCCACCACAATGCCGATCGCGAGCACGATTCCGAACAGGGACAAGTTGTTGATCGAGAACCCGACCATGGCCATCACAAAAAACGTGCCGACGAGCGAGATCGGAATGGCAATGATCGGGATGATCGCGGCGCGCCAGGTCTGCAAGAACAACAGAACGACCAGCACGACCAATATGATCGCCTTCCAGATTGTATCGATCACCGCATTGACCGACTCGGCGATGAACTGCGTCGGGTCGTAGATGATCTCGTAGGCGATTCCGGGTGGAAAATCCTTGGCCAGCAAGGCGCTCGTATCCCGCACCGACTTGCCGGTTGCCAGCGCGTTGGAGCCCGGCCGCTGGAAGACCGCGACGGCGACGGCAGGCTCGTGATCGAGATAAGAGTTGGTGGTAAAGTCCTGACCGGTGAGCTCAACCCGCGCTACGTCGCGCACGCGCACGACGGCGTCGGCGGTCTGCTTGACGATGATGTTGGCAAACTCTTCCGGCTCAGAGAGCCGACCGAGCGTCCGCACCGCCACCTGGAAGGCGAGTTGGCTGGGCACCGGCGGCTGGTTGAGCACCCCGGATGCAACCTGCACGTTCTGGCCCTGCAGCGCCTGGGTCACGTCGAGGGCGGTGAGGTTGAGCGATTGCAGCCTGTCCGGATCAAGCCAGACCTGCATGGCGTAGTCGCGCGCGCCGAACACGGTGATCGAGCCGACGCCATCGAGGCGCGTCAGCACGTCCTTGATTTGGATGTTGGCGTAGTTGGTGATGAACAGCTGATCGCGGCTTTTGTCAGGTGAGTAAAGGTTCACCACCATCAGGATATCGGGCGAGCTTTTGGCCACAACGACGCCGATCTGCTGCACCTGCTGCGGCAGGCGCGGGGTCGCGATCGCCACCCGGTTCTGCACTTGCACCTGCGCAATATCGAGATTGACGCCAATGTCGAAGGTCACCGAGATGGTAAACTTGCCGTCGGCGGTCGAGTTCGAGGAGATGTAGAGCATCTGCTCGACGCCGTTGATCTGCTGCTCGATCGGCGCGACCACCGTATCCGCTACGGTCTCGGCGCTGGCGCCCGGATACTGACCGGTCACCGTGATGACGGGAGGCGCGATCTCCGGATACTGCGCGACCGGTAAACGCACGTACGACACCGCGCCGAGGATTACGAACACAATCGAGACGACGGACGCGAAAATCGGCCGGTCGATGAAAAACTGCGAGATCTTCATGCGATCATATCCGCGACACGCGTTCGATCAGCCGCAGCCAAGTCAATCCGCCGCCTTGGTGGAGCCGGCGTCGGCCGAAGGCCGTCCGGGACCGACCTGCGGGGCGCCCTCCTCCTGCGGCGTCACCTTCTGACCCGGCCGCGCCCGCATCAAACCGTTGACGACGATGCGATCGTCGGGTGAAAGCCCGTCCTTGACGACCCGCATCTGGCCGACGGCCTGACCGAACGTGACGAACTTCTGTTTGACAGTTCCGTCGGGCGCGACGGCCAGCAGGAATTTGCGCGCCTGATCAGTGCCGATCGCCACCTCCGGTACCAGCAGCGCCAGATAGGGCGGCGTTCCAGGGACGCGGATGCGCCCGAACATGCCGGGAGTCAAAACGCCATCCGGATTGGAAAGAACCGCGCGACCCCGGATGGTGCCAGTCGCTTTATCGATGACGTTGTCGACAAAGTCCAAACGGCCTTGGTGGGGAAAATCCTTCTCGTCGAGAAGCTTCACTGAGACGACCACGCTGCCTTCGCGGCTGGTGACGTCCTTGCCCTCCTTGGCCATCCGCTCGTAACGCAGATAAGCCGCCTCATCGAAGGTAAACTCGAACCGGATCGGATCAACCGACACGATGTTGGCCAGCATGGTCGAATTGCCGCTGATCCCGCCCGTCACAAGGTTTCCGACGGAGACCCGACGATCGCCGATCCGTCCGCTGATCGGCGCTTTCAGCTCGGTAAACTGATGGTCGAGTTCGGCCGTGGCGACGGCTTCTTCCTGGGCTTTGACGGCGGCTTCGGCGACGTTCTTGGTCTGGAGCCGCTGGTCGTAAGTCTGCTGCGTGATGGTCTTGTCTTTCACGAGCAACGCGCCGCGATCGAGGTCGCTCTGGGCGTAGGCCAGATTGGCGCGGGCCTGCGCCAGATTGGCTTTGGCCTGCTCGAGCACGTGCCGGTACGGACGGCGATCGATGACAAAGAGGACGTCGCCCTCCTTCACCATCTGGCCGTCGGTAAAGTTGATCTTCTCGAGGTAGCCGCCGATGCGCGCGCGGATCTCGACCAACTCGACCGCAACAAAGCGCCCGACGTACTCGTCTTCGTCGACGACGAGCTTGCGGGCCGGCTTAGCGACTGTGACGGTAGGCGGAGGCGGAGGACCCTTGGCCTGTTGCGGCTGGCCCTCACTGCAGCCTGCGGTCGCGACCCCCAGAATCGCAGCCGCTACCAAAAAACGTGCAAAACCGGTCATTAGTGCTCCCCACCAGGCCCTTCCCGGCGCTCTTGGTGCCCCCGTATATATGTATGCTGCAGCGCGGTAGACATCCCGGATCGCGTTTTCGTGACCGCGGCCGGCAGGCCGGACTTCCCGCACCGCCGCCCGCTTCCCATATTTAGGCGCTCATCGCAACCTGACCGCATGGCCGATGGTCGCTGCCCAACGCAGCGACCAAATCCATTGCGGTCGCTTACACAAGACTAGAACCAATGTTTGACGACTCACAGCCCGAACCGCCCGCAGATATCGTCGAACGTACCGACGAGACTCTACTCGACGCCTATTCGCAAGCCGTCATCGACGTGGTCGAGCGGCTCGGCCCGGCTGTGGTTGGCCTGCATGTTCGCGCCGACAAGCGCGGCGGCTCCGGCTCAGGCGTGATTGTGGCGCCGGACGGGCTGATTCTCACCAACAGTCACGTGGTGGGCGGCGCCAACCGCATGGCGGTGACGACGGCCGACGGCCGCAACCTCAACGCCCGGGTTGTGGGCGATGATCCCGATACGGACCTTGCGCTGGTGCGGGTCGAGGAGAATGTGGCCCTGCCGGCGGCGCGACTGGGCGATTCCAAATCACTCAAGCGCGGCCAATTGGTGATCGCGATCGGCAATCCGCTCGGATTCGAATCGACAGTGACGACCGGCGTGGTGTCGGCGCTCGGCCGCTCATTGCGCGCGCGCACCGGGCGCCTGATCGACGACATCATCCAAACCGACGCCGCGCTCAATCCCGGCAATTCCGGCGGGCCGCTGGTGTCCTCGCGCGGCGAAGTGGTCGGCATCAACACGGCGATCATCCTTGGGACCCAGGGCATCTGCTTTGCGGTCGCGGCGAACACCGCCAACTTCGTGCTGGGCGAGCTCGTGCGGCACGGGCGCGTGCGTCGTTCATTCGTCGGAATCGCGGCTGCTCAGACCGCGTTGCCACGCCGCTTGCGACACGTTGCCGGCGTGGCGCAGGAGAACGCGGTGATGATCTCAAGCGTCGAGGCCGACGGTCCGGCCGACCAAGCCGGTCTCGCCTCCGGCGACATCATTCTGTCGTTGGATGGAAGCGATCGTGACCGGTGCCGATGATCTTGTGCGGACCCTGACCGCCGACAAGATCGGTCGCGAGGTTTTGGTCGAGACGCTGCGCAAAGGCGAGCGTCACACCGTCACCCTGACCGCGCGGGAGCGGCCGCGCGGCGGCCGCGATTGATCAGGCCGCCGCGGTGGGCGGTACGGGATCGGGCGCGGGCCGGCCGCGGAAGGCCGAAAACCACTTGCGGTCGAACAACAGCGTGATCGCGCCCACGTAGGCGATCATGCCGATGACTGCCAGGGCCAGCAACATCGCTTCGGATCGAAATCGCGGCAACGGCGCGAGCAGCGAGCCCAGGATCGCCCCACCGAGCCACAGCGCGAGCGCTAGAACCGCGGCGGCCGCGAGCAACTTCAAGGTCGACGTTTGCAGGCGTTTGTCGAAGCTCAGCAAGCGAGCGCGCAGGGCAAACCAAAGCAACAGCGCAACGTTGATCCAGACACCGACCGAGGTCGCAAACGCCAGACCCACCTGCGCGAGCGGTTTCATCAGCACGATCTTCAAGGCAACGTTGACCGCGACGCCGACCGCCAACGCTTTCACCGGAGTCGCGGTGTCGCCGCGCGACAAGAATGTCGCCGAGAGCACGCGCGCCAGCACGAATGGCACCAGGCCGACCGTATAGGCCGCCAGCGTCGCGCCGGCGGCGGCCGCGTCGGCGGCGGTGAATTTCCCGTGGCCGAACAGCGCCAGCATGATGAGATCGGGGACCAGCAGGAACGCCACGAAGCACGGAAGCGACATCAATAATGTGAGCTCGACCGCGCGATCCTGGGCGCCGCGTGCGCCGACCTCGTCGCCGCGCGCAAGCCGGCTCGCCATCTCCGGCAGCAGCACCGTGCCGACCGCGATGCCAATCACGCCGATCGGCAATTGATTGAGACGGTCGGCGTAGTAGAGCGCCGAAAGTGCGCCGGCTGGCAGAAAGCTCGCAATGATGGTATCGGCGAACAGCGCGATCTGGGTTCCGGCCGAACCAAGAACCGCCGGGCCAAGGGCCCGGAAGAAGCGCTTGAGGTCATCATTAAACCGCGCAGCCGCAAAGCGCGGCAGCACACCTTGCGCGTAGGCGTCAGACCCGACCAGCAGTGCTTCCAGGAAACCGGCGAGCAGAACACCCCAGGCGGCGGCGTAACCGGCGCTTGGAAACAGCCACGCCAGTCCCAGCGTCAGCACCATTGCGACGTTGAGCAGGATCGGCGCGGCCGCCGGCGACGCAAACCGCCCCAACGTGTTGAGAATGCCGCCGTAGAGCGTCACCATGGACACAAGCAACAAATACGGAAAGGTGATGCGGGTGAGCGCGGTCGCAAGCGTGAAGCGTTCCGCATCCAGCCCGGGCGCGAGGACAGAAATGACAGTCGGGGTGAACACAAGCGCGAGCACGAGCAGAACAAGCTCGACCCCGAACAGCAGCGTAAAGATCCGGTCGGCGAAAATTTTTGCGGCCTCAGCGCCCGCTCGGCCGCGCACGCGTGCATAGGCCGGCACGAACGCCGCGTTGAAAGCTCCCTCGGCAAAAATCGCGCGGAAATGGTTGGGCAGGCGCAGGGCGATGAAGAACGCGTCTGCAAGCGGGCCCGCCCCCAAGATCGCCGCGAGCACGATGTCGCGCGCAAATCCGGTGACGCGCGAGACGAGCGTCAGTCCGCCGACGGTGAGAATGCGGGACAGCATGCGATTGTTTGCGCAGACCTTCGGCCCAGGGATGAGAATTTGGGCCCCGCGGATGAGAAATCGAAGGCGAACCTCACATCCGGAATAAACTATTGAATTATGGTTACTTTCTTACTCGGCCTGCACCGCGGATGAGGATTGGGGGGCGCGGGGCGGCGTGCTCGCGCAAAATCCACCAGACCGCCTCCTCGAGCGAGGCTCAGTTCCGCAATCCGCGGCGCACCGCATCGATGATCCGGTCCTGTGTTGCCGGATCGAGATAGGGATGCATGGGGAGGCTGATGACCTCGGCCGCCAACCGCTCCGATACCGCGAGCCCGCCGTCGGCGACCGGGAAATTCCGATACGCAGTCTGCCAATGCAACGGCTTGGGGTAATAGATCGCGGTCGGAATCCCATCGGCCTTGAGCGCGGCGGCGAGTCGGTCGCGGACGCCGAATTCGACGCGGATCGTGTACTGCGCCCACACCGACCGATAGCCTTCAGGCTCGCGCGGCACGGTGGCGACATCGGCGAGACCCTTGGCGTAGCGCTGCGCGATCTCATGGCGCGCGTCAATTTCGTCCGGAAAGATCGCGAGCTTTTCGAGCAACACCGCCGCCTGAATGCTGTCGAGCCGCCCGGTCAGGCCGATCCGCGTATTGTCGTATTTGTCGGTGCCTTGCCCGTGCACGCGCAGGCTCTGGATCGTATCGGCCAGTTCGTCATCGTCGGTGAAGATCGCGCCGCCATCGCCGTAGCACCCCAACGGCTTGGCCGGAAAAAAGCTCGTTGCCGTCGCATCAGCGAGCGCGCCGAGCCTGCGTCCCTTGTAGGTCGCGCCGAACGACTGGGCCGCGTCATCAAGCACGAACAGCCCCTCGGCGCGCGCGACCGCTGAGATTGCGTCGTGATCCGCAGACAGCCCAAACAGGTCGACCGGGATGACCGCCTTCGGCTTAAGGCCAAGGCGCTTGGCGGTCGCAATCGCGCGGCGCAGGCTGGCCGGGCTGATGTTAAACGTCGCCGCATCGACGTCGGCGAATACCGGGGTTGCGCCGAGCAGAGCGGCGACCTCGGCGGTGGCGCAGAACGTGAAGGAAGGACACAGCACCGCGTCGCCCGCGCCGATACCCTTGGCCATCAAAGCGAGAAGTAGCGCATCGGTCCCGCTCGCGCACGAGAGCGCATGGCGGGCGCCGCAGAACTTGGCGAGCTCGTCCTCGAGCGCACGCACCTCGGGTCCGAGAATGAATTGGCAGTGATCGACGACGCGCGCGATCGCCGCGTCGATGCGCGACGCCAGGCGGCGGCGCTGCGCGGCGAGATCGATGAACGGAATTGGCGGCAAGCGGGTGTGCTGGTTCATCACCCGACGACCCGGCGCGGCGTCTTTCGGGGCAGCACGTCGGCGACGCGATCATTGAGACACCGGATCGCAATCTCGAGGCTGGCGACGCCATCTTCGCCGGTCACCGCCGGATCGCTTCCGGTGCGGATCGCCTGCACGAACGCTGACAGCTCGGCGCGCAGCGGTTCAGCATGGCCGACCGACAGGTGGCGCATCGAATAGCTGCCGTCCGGCTGGAAACCGAAGCACTCGGTGACCTGCCGGGTGAGCAGATCGCCAATCACGTATTTGCGCTTGGTCGCGACGTGCACGGTGCGCGCTTTGAACGGCGTGAGCCAGTTGGTGTTGATCTGCGCGAGCACGCCGGACGCGGTGCGAAACTGCAGCAGCGCGATGTCCTCGCGCTCGGCCTTCGCGCTCGACAGTTGCGGCTGCACTTCGACGATCTTGGACCCGGTGAACCATCCGATCAGGTCGATGTCGTGCACAGCGAGATCGATGACGACGCCGACATTCGACATGCGCGGCGGAAACGGGCCGACGCGGGTGATGGCGATCGAGAGAATGTCTTCCCCGCGCAGCGCGTCCTTGATGGCTTGCACCGCCGGATTGAAGCGCTCGACATGGCCGACCATCAACACGACGCCGGCGGTTCGCGCGGCCGCGATGATGTCACGGCCTTCTTCGACCGAGGACGCGATCGGCTTCTCGACCATCACGTGCACGCCGCGCTTGATGCAGGTGAGCGCGATCTCGCGATGCAGATGCGTGGGCGCGGCAATCGAGACCGCGTCGACACCGCAGTCGAGCAGTTCGTGAACATCGCGTACGGTGGGACAACCGAGCGCGTGCCCGACGAAGTCGGTTTGCGCCTGGTCCGGATCAGCGACGACGGCGAGCTTCACGCCGGGGAATTCGGCCAGCACGCGCGCATGGTTCGAGCCCATGACGCCAATACCGACAACGCCCACGCGCAGCTGCCGATCCCGATTCATTTCCGATTGCGCCATGCCCACCCCTTATAGTCCGGCGGTTGTTCCCCTAACACGACCGAAGCCGGCTGGCGACAGGGGGGTCAGAACCAGAGTGAACACGATTTGATTCAACAGGTTACAGGGCGTCCGCTGCGCCCCGCCGAGGCTCCTGGCCGCACGCTTGACGCGCGCAATCGCGGGTGTGACAGAGGCTTCCGGCATGGACAGGACGATTTCGAGGTCCGCATCAGAGCGTGCCGCAAGGCGTTGCGAACTTCGGAACCGGGGCGCTCGCGGGCGATGACGCAGAATCTTACCTCCACCGCTGGTTCGCTGGCGCTTCGGCTCGGAAACGAAACCGGTCGCCATTGGGCGTTTCTCGACCTCGTTCGACTGTCCGGCCGCCGTGTTGGTCCTGCTTGGCCATGTGCGCGGGCTCTTGCTGGTCAGCATGGCCCAGGTCGAGCACCCGAACCCGCTGATTCGCGCATTTTACCTCGTGTCCGGTCTGCAGCACGAGGGCCTTGTGATGTTCTTCATCGTGAGCGGGTTTCTGGTCGGTGGGTCGGTGTGGCGGTTGATCGCACAAGCGCGCTTCGATCTCGGTGCCTATCTGATCAACCGCTTTGCGCGCATCTATCTGGTGTTCATCCCCGCTCTGCTGCTGGTGCTGGTGCTGAACACGCTTGGCAGCCAGTTCCTGGCAGACGGCAGGTTCTACGGTGTGCGGCCGCTGCTGCCTGCCATGATCTTCGCCGAGTGGTGGTGGCCGCAGATTCCCTGCCACCTCGCAGCCTCTGCAGGGCCTGTTGTGCCTGCCGTGGGGCGCCAATCCGCCATTTTGGACGCTCGGCTACGAATGGGGCCTTTATCTCATTGCACCGGCGATCTTCGGTGCATTGCTGGTGCCGATGTTGCCGCGGCGACGATTGCTGAGCTGCGCGGCGGTGTCGATCGTGTTTGTCGCGCTGACCTGGTGGAATCCTGACTGGCCGACCTGGTTTGCGTTCTGGATGCTGGGCGCGATTGCGTCGCGTGTATTCAGGACCGGTCGCGTGGGACTGCCGGCGGGCCTCGCGGGTCTCTTGATCTGCGCGGTTGCGCTGGTGGTGTCGCGCGCGGCGCTCGTTCCGCAGTTCGTCACCGACTGGTGCGTCGCCGGCGGGCTCGCGCTCGCGGTCGCCAATCCGGCGATCATGCGATGGACGACGGGCGTGCGCGCGATCACGCGCGGCGCGGGCTTTTCCTATTCGCTCTACGCCATCCACTTGCCGGTCTGCGTCTTCATCGGCGCGTTGATGGAGCGCTTTGCCGGATGGCCACCCGCGCTGGTCCAGCCCGATCTTCGCGGGCTGCTCGCGTTCATCGTCATGACCATCGGCGCGCTCGTGGCGGCGCGCGGCTTTGCCTTCCTCACCGAAGACAACACCGCTGCGCTGCGCGAATGGTTGATGAACCTGCGCGCGTCGATGCGCTGGCAGGCGGGCCGCGTATCGGGCACCTAGCGGGCTCGAACGCCTTCTCTCCCTCCCGCATAACGGATGCCGTGGTCAGAAGTCACAAATAGCAATATGAAAAGTCTCTGTTGAGCGTCTCTGAGGATCGAGTTCGATCACGAGACCGCGGGAGGAGTATCCGCAATGAACGAAAGCCTCAGGATGCTGACCGCGTCAGCTGCCCTGTTGGTGTCGTCTGCCGTAATGGCGCAGCCGTGGCCCAGCCGCCCGGTTCAGTTCATCGTGCCTGCGGCGGCCGGTTCGGGCCCAGATGTCACACTTCGTGCCTACACTGACAGGTTGGCGAAAAGCATCGGGCAACCCGTCATCGTCCTCAACCGACCCGGCGCCCAAGGTGCCATTGGATCACAGGCCGCGGCCAAGGAGCCGGCGGACGGATATACATTCATGTTGGCCAGCCTGGGCCAACTAGTTGCAAACAAGTACACGATGAAAACTCTGGGTTATGACCCGGACAAGGACTTCGTTCCGGTCGCGCTGATCGGACGAGCACCGTACATGGTGTTGGTCAACCCGAACTTGCCGGTCCGATCGCTGGCCGATCTTGTCAAGCATGACCGCGAGAATCCGGGGAAGATGTCTCTCGCCTACGAGGGTTCCTCTGTTCTCGCAGGGTCCGCCTATCTCAAGCATCTTATGGGCTTGAGTCTGGAACTGGTGCCCTACAATTCACCGCTTCAGGCCATTCAAGATACAATGGGCGGCATTGCACAGGTGCATGTGCAGGGAACTGCCATCGGTTTGTCGTATGCGCTCACGCAAAAGCTCCGGGCAATCGCGATCACGACCGAGAAGCGGCTCCCGCAACTTTCCGACGTGCCCACTGTGAACGAGAGTTATCCAGACTTCGGCAGCTTCGAGGCTTGGCTGATGATTGTCGCGCCTGCGAACACCCCTCCTGATGTCGTACAACGCATGTCCGCTGAAATCGCGCGCGCGGGTAATTCGCAGGAGTTACGCGACCTCTTCGGCAAGCTTGGATTCTTCGATGACGAGGACCGCACGCCGGAGGCAGCCGCAGCCTTCCTAAAACGACAAAACGAACAGTTTGCAAAAATGGCGAAAGCAGCCGATCTGAAGCCGGAGTGACCCGATTGGCAATTCAATTCGGGCAATGAGGGCAACATGCGATTTGCGATCTGGTCGCCTACGAATCCCCGCGAGGGCGTCACTCATGTCGATTTGTACCGGCAGCAGGTCCGCGAAATAGAGATCGCCGAGGAGCTCGGTTTCCAGCATTTCTGGCTTTACGAGCACCACGTCTCGCCCAGCGGCCCGATGCCTTCGCCGAATCTGTTGATCGCCGCCGCGGCGTTGACCACCAGTCGCATTCGCCTCGGAACGATGGTCAACATTCTTCCGTACAGAAATCCGCTACTCCTGGCCGAGGAGGGTGCGATGCTTGACGTGCTGACCAACGGCCGCTTCGACATGGGGATCGGCCGCGGGTTAAAGCCGATCGAGTTCGATGCATTCTGCATACCGCAGGCACAATCGCGAGAGATGTTCCTGGAGTCTTTGGAAATCATTCGCCGAACGTGGGCAGACGAGAATTTCGAATTCCGCGGAAAGCATTTCAGCGTCAACAAGCAAACGCCGCTGTCCCCTCCCTTGGTGCAGAAACCGCATCCGCCTTTCCTGATGAGTGCCCAAAGCGAGGACTCGCTTCGCTTTGCGGCCGAGCATGACATTCCGTTTGCTCAAATCGACGCTCTGATCGAGGACTGCGAGCGCGATCAGCAGTTCTATCGCGACATTCAAACTGCAAGCGGGCACGCGCCTGCAAGTCGGTTATTCATCACGCGAGAAATCTATGTCGCGGATACCGATGAACAGGCACGCAAGGAGGCCTTTCCGTACCTGGTTCGCTATTGGGACCTGTGGGGACGCTACACCCAGTTCGCGCGCGAGGGCCGAATGCCCGATAGCTATGATGCCTGGAGCAAGCGCGCGCCGGTTCTGAGCGCCATGAAATTTGAGGAACTAATCGAGCGCGGGCTGGTCATGATCGGCAGCCCCCGGACGGTTTCCCAACAGATCATTGAGCACCAACGGAGGCTGGATCTGTTTGCCTTGGCAGGCGTTTTCAAGTTCGGGGCGATGCCATACGACATGATGGTTGCGTCGATGCGCCGATTTTCTGCCGATGTCATGCCCAGGGTTCGGCTCGGCGCAGGCGACATCGTCAGCCGAACGCAGACACAACCTGCCGCCTAGCGGACATGTCGCCCCAAATCGGGACACTAAGATAAGGCCGTGCGACTGTTGACGGCGGGGCGGCTGAGCGGCGCGCGCAGCCGGCGGTCGATCTCTTTCGCGCGCGCTGCCCAGGAATGTTCGGCGCGCACGAAGGTCGCCCCGCGACGCCCCATCGCCCGCGCCGAGTCGCGATCGGCGGCGCATGTTGCCACCGCGGCGGCGAGTGCCGCCGCATCGTCGCACGGAATGACAATGCCGCAGTTTCCGGCGCGCACCACTTCGGCTTGCCCGGGCAAATCCGTTGCGATCACCGGAATGCCGCACGCCAGCGTCTCATAGAGCTTGAGCGGCGAAACGCCCGTCGACGACCGTCCGCGCGGATTGGTAATCGGAATGAGGCCCGCGATGGCGCCGGCGATCAGCTCCGGGATCTGCTCATGCGGACGATAGCCGAGCCAGCGTACCGGAAGCCCGGCTTGCACGGCCTGTTGCACCAGGTGCTGCTGCGCGCCCGCGCCGATGACCAGCAACTGCACGCCGGCGGGCCAATTTGGATGACGCAGCGCGTCCAGCATCAGATCGACGCCGTGCCAGCTCGTCAGGCCGCCGAAGAACGCAACAAATGGATCGCCGGACCGGTCGATCGGCCGGAACAGGTCGGTGTTGGCGCCGTTCGCAATCACGGTGATGCGATCGTCCGGGAGCTCGCCGGCGAGCCACTGCGCAAGCTCCTTGGTGACTGGAAACAACTGATCCGACATCCGGTATTGCGAGCGATAAAGCCAGCGCACGAAGCGCCGCATCGGCGACAACCACGGATGACTGACGATGACGTCGAGCTCGATCCCGTTGATCTCTTGTGCGATCACGCGTCGAAGGAGACGCGCCCAAGCGGTCACTGGCCACGCCAGCGGATGTGCGCGGACGTAAAGCACATCGTAGCGGTGAAGCTGCAAGACCGCCCGCGCAATGACCGCCGAATAGACAACGATCCGCTCGATCGGCCGACGGGCACGGCCCTCACTTGCAGGCTCGGGCGCAAACAGGTCGACGCGCCAACCGAGCCGGCGCAGATTGTTGACGATTTCGCTGATGTGGATATGGCTCGCCTGCCCCTTGTGCGGGACATCAAGCGCGAAATAGGCGAGCCGGCGCTCAGGCGATTGCGACATTGAACCGCTCGATCCAGCGTATCACGCTGATCGTTCGCCACAGGTCGAACCCGAATGGCGCCGACCGCGCGGTTCGCTGCTCGAGCGTCTGCAGTGCCACATCGGCCTTCAACCACGGCAACGACCGCGCCGCCTCGGACGAGAAGGTGCGCACGAACCACGGCTGCAGTGAACGCGCCCACATTCGGTCCGGCGTCGAGAACGCAACCTTGTCGCGCCGGTCAAGAATTGCGTCCGGAACGATGCCGCGCATGGCCATCCGCAGCACCGCCTTGGAGTTGGCGCGGCCGTCGACGAGTTGGGCCGCCGGGAGCGAGTAGGCAAGATCGGCAAGCGCCGGCGTGAGAAACGGCACGCGCGACTCGATCGAAAACGCCATCGAGTTGCGATCGCCGTAGCGAAGCAGCGCCGGCAACACGGTTTCGGTCAGGCCCTGCACCAGCGCATCGTGAAAGAACTGTTTGCTGCCGGCGAGACTTCGCACCGTGGTCAGTGCCATACGGTCGGCGAACCAGCGCGCATCGATCCACGGCGGCAGGACCGGCCTGCCGATGATCCGGCGAAGCAGGCCGCGCAAGCGCGGCGCTACGGCAGGCTCGAGCGCCTGGGCGATCAGCACCGGGCTCGCGCCCGGCAGCGACACCATGGCGCGCATGAAGCGTATCGCTTCGGTTACCCGGAACGACGCCAGCAGCTCGGTCAGCCGGCGGGCCAGATACGGGCGATAACCCGCGAACAGCTCATCCGCCCCCTGCCCGTCGAGTATCACCTTGACGCCGTGCTGGTGCGCCAATCCCATCACGCGATGCTGGGCGTACATCGAGAGGCTGCCGAACGGCTCGCCCTGCACTGCCACCAGCCGGTCGATATCGTTGACGATCTCATCCGGCTCGATCCGCACCATGTGGCTTTGCGCGCCGACCGCCCGCGCGGCAAGCTCGATATAAGGCGTTTCATCAACCTCCGATCCGGTCGCCGTGAAGCTGAACGTCCGCAGGTCGAGCTTCGGGCCGCCAACGTGGCGCGCGCAGGTGAGGATCGCGGAGGAGTCGATCCCGCCGGACAGGGCAATGCCGGTCGGGACATCACTGCGCAGGTGCAACTCGACCAATTCGAGGAACGTCTCGCGCAATTCACGCGCCGCAAACCCGGGCGCGCGCTCATAGGGCGCAATCGTCGGCGTCCAATAGCTGATCGGCCGCACGTTTGGCGCGTCGAGCGCGACGCGTGCAAAGCTGCCGGCCGGCAGACTGTGGACGCCGGCGAACATGGTACGCTCGCTCTCGTCGGTCTGGCCAGTTGAGAGGAAGAGACAGGCCCGTGCCTGGTCGATCTCGCGCCGAACTCCGGGGACTTCCAACAGCGCCCCGATTTCCGAGGCGATCGCGAACAGTCCGCTGCCGCTCGTCCAGAACAGCGGCTTGATGCCGAACGGATCGCGCGCCAGAACAAGCTCGCGGCGCTGCCGATCGAGCAGCGCGAACGCGAACATCCCGACGAAACGCCCGAGTGCCTGTTCGCCCCAAGTGACGAACGCCGCGATCAGAACTTCGGTGTCGGACGTTGTCTGAAACGCGTGACCCGCGCGGGTGAGTTCCTGGCGCAGCTCGACGTAGTTGTAGATCTCGCCGTTGAAGATCACCACATAGCGCCCGTCGGCCGAGCTCATCGGCTGGTTGGCGCGCGCGTCGAGATCGATGATGGATAGGCGCCGATGCACCAACGCGATCTCCGCCGCATCGGGTGGACACGCCGTGCCGTCGCGCAGATAGGAGGCTTGTCCTGACGCATCCGGCCCGCGATGCTTTAGTGCGGCGTCGATTTGCGCGCAGAGCGCGACGGGAACCCGGTGCCCCGGCAATGCGAGAATTGCGGCGAGACCACACATGGCTCACGCCGCCCGGTTCGCGAGCCGTCGGTAAACGTCCATGAGGCGCGCGGCGTTTTGCTCCAGATCGTAGTGTTCGCGCACGTGCGCCAGCATCCGTGCCGCCCGTTGTCCGGCGGCTTGCGGCTCGCGTACCGTTTCGTCGAGCGCAGCCGCAAGAGCGCGCGAATCGCCAACCGGCACGACGCGGGCGCGGCCGTCGCTCGCAAGGTCGATGCAGCCAGGTGCATCCGTCGTCACGATCGGCAGGCGCGCAAACGCCGCTTCGACCAGGACCGTTGGCAAGCCCTCATAGTGCGAGGGATGCACCAGCACGTCGGCCGCCGCCATCGCGAGCGCGACGTCGGATGCAGGCCGCACCCCTAGACAAAGAACGTCGGGCTTGCGGGCAAGCTCTTCGCGCAGCGCTCCGTCTCCGATCGCGACGGTGAGGATCCCGCGCTCCTGCATCAGATCGAGCGCCATCATCAGATCGCCAATGCCCTTGGTCGGGGTGATGGCTCCGACGTAGAGCGCGACCTTTCGGTCCTGCGGCCAGCCGAGCCGTGCGCGCACCTCCTGGCGATCGGGGGCGCTCGCGAACCGCGTCGACAAGGCGCCGATCGACAGCCACGGCACGCGCGTACCCGTGAGCTCCTCGACTTTGGTCGCCATGGTCGGACCGTTGGCAAACGCAAATCCGGCGTTATCGACGACCCGTTTGAGCAGACGGCGGTTGCGCGCGTTGTGACGTGGATAGATGTTGACGTCGTCGCCCAACATGCCGACCGCGTAGGGCACGTTCCAATAGCTTGCGAGCAGTCGGGCCGCGGCGCCGGTCGGCACCGCGAAATAAGCTTGGATCACATCGGGACGAGGAAGCCGCAGGCTGCGAATCGCGACGTAGCGGGTAAGATCCGGGACGAACCACGCATTTTCGCGCGGCGCCGCCATGTAGCGCGGCCGCATAATAAGCAAACCGTTATCGATCTGGTGCACGGGCGCCTGCGCATAGCGGCGCCAGCGCGGATTGCGCTCAACCAGCGGCGGCGGCACCCACGGCATCGGCGCGACCACCGTCACGTCGAGGCCCGCCTGGGCGAACAACCGAAACTGATCGCGGTGGAAAATGCCCGCGACGTCCTGTTCCCAGGGATAACCTTCGGTGACGATGAGCAGCTTCACCCGCTTCGACGCCTCCCGTCCGCCCGGTCGGCCACCCACGCCGCGATCGTGCGCTGCAGGCCGTCGTCCAGCCCCGTCGGCGGCAATGCGATCAGCCGCGCAAGCTTGTCACGGCTCCCGACGCTGCGCTCGATCTCGAACGCGGTGCGCACCACCGGTGGCGCGCGGCGAGCAATCGACGATCGCGACCCGGTCAAGGTGATAATGCGGTCCGCGAGCGCTGCGATTGCGGTATCACGCCCGCTGCAGACATTGATGATCTCAAAGCCGGCGACCTGTTCCGCGCACGCCATGGCGGCAGCGACCGCGTCGCCGACATACACGAAATCGCGGGTTTGTCCGCCGTCGCCATAGATGACGATCGGCTCTCCCGCCAATGCCTGGCGGATGAAGCGCGGGATGACCAGGCGATCGTCCTGCCGCGGACCATAGATATTGAAGATACGAAGCGCCGCCGATCGCAAGCCGTGCTCGGCGTATTCCGCCGCGAGATAGAGTTCTCCGAACCGTTTGGCGATGCCGTAGTTGGAGACCGGTGCGACGACGAGCGCCTCATCGAGCGCGCGGCCGTCCGCATGGCCGTAAACCGCGGACGACGACGCAAAGACGACGCACGTGTTCCCCTGTGCGATCGCAGCGGCGCACACGTTGCGCAAGCCGACCTCCTCAACCTCCATGGTACGCGCGGGCTGGCTCGTATAGGCGTCAACGCCGACCATCGCCGCGCAGTGAAAGATCGCCGCGCACCCTTGCGCCGCCAGCGCGACCGCCGCGCCGTCGAAAATGTCGGACTCGATTGCGGCAGTGCGTGCCAGCACGGCGTCGGTTAGACACTTCCCGCGCAAGCGGTGGTCGAACGCGACCACGGTGTCGCCGCGCGCCAGAAGCGCGTCGACCAGGTGGCTGCCGACAAAACCGGCCGCGCCGGTCACGAGTGCTTTCACGGGTGTGTTTCGTCCGGGTGGACGCGGGGACCGAACCGATCACATGCGATCGGCCGTTTGGCTGCGCGCAGCCGTCAGGCGGTGCCGCGTTTCTGCAAGATGAGCGTCGCCATCTTGTTGAGCGAGCCCATTTTCTCGCGCGTAATCTCTTCGTTGAGAATCGCAATATTCCAATTCTTTTCGAGAAACTCGACGAGCTCGACGACCGCGTAGGAATCGAGGAAGCCGAGTTCCACCAGCGACTCGTCACGCGGCAACGCGGACGCCGGCTGTCCGATACCGAAATTCGTCACCGTCCACTCGGCGATGGTATCGGCCACGCTTTTCTGATCCACGATCGTCATTGATATACTGCACCCTCATGCAATCGCACGGTTTGGCTGTTCATTTTGGTCGCTGATGCCCGCCCCTTCACGAAACGGTCATGCAGCAGAAGCGTCGACATGATGACGACGAAACACATGTTGTCACGGAAACCGAGGCGATCGAACTGACGGCTGCGCGCCTTGGTCGAGAGGTAGCTCACGAACGCCGGGTCGAACAACCCGAGCGCGTCGACGCGATCAGCCGACAGGATATCGGCGGTGGTGCTCGCAGTCGTTTCGTCGGCGAAGAACGCCTTCATCTCCGGCGCCTGATAGGCGACCTTGGGTCGCGTGCGCACCGTCTCGGGGATGTCGTCGCGGAAAGCGTTGCGCAGGATGTACTTGTCGCGCAGGCTGCGCAGCTTGATGTTCTGCGGCAGGCTGGCGGCAAATTTGACGAATTCGAGATCAAGGTAAGGATACCGGCCTTCGACCGAGTGGCTCATGCTCATGCGATCGCCCTGGCTCGACAGCAGGTAGTTTCCGAGCAGCAGCGCGACTTCGATCTGCTGCGCTTTCTCGATATCGGGAGCGTCCCAATATCCCGGCGGCAGCCAGCGCGCCAAGTCCTCGACCGGGTCATAGTCGCGATAGCGTTGTTGCATGTCTTTCGACAGGCAATTTTCCATCGCCTTGCCGTTCGCCCAGCGGATCCGCATCGCGTAGTGGGCGTCTTGCGGGGCTATCAGATGCCCCTTGTACATGTCGATAACCATCCCGGCGTAGCGCGCGTTGCGAAATTGCGGGAGGTAGTGATAGAGGCGCCGGAACAGCTGCGGGCGGCATTGCGACTCGGGCTGGCGCTCCCAGAACCGCCTGATCTTGACCTCGCGGAATAGGTCATAGCCGAGCAGAACCTCGTCAGCCCCCTCGCCCGTCATCACAACCTTGATGCCGTCCTGCCGCACGCGCTCCGAGAGGCGATAGAGCGGCGCGGGCGCCGTGCGAAAGAGCGGCGCTTCCGCGTGGTAAACGACGTCTGGAAATGCCGCCGCAACGTCGGCGTCTGTTATGCGGATCGCGGTATGGCGAAATTTGTAGTGCTCGACGACCTCGGATTGCGCCGGACTTTCGTCATAGCCTTCGTCGGCGAACGTCACCGAATAGGTCTTCAGCCGACCAGTCATCTGCTGCGCGGCTCTGACCGCGAGTACCGTCGAGTCGATCCCGCCGGACAAATAGCTTCCGACCTCGACATCGGCCATCGACTGACGCCGGATACACGCATCCAATTGCCCGCGAAACGCCTCGAAGTAGTCTTCGTCGCTGCGCAGGCGTAGCTCGTCCTGTTGCTGCGGGAACGGCCAGGTCCAGTAACGCTCGAGTTTCTCCTCGCCACCGGGGCCCAGCGTCAGGCAATGGCCGGCCGGCACCTGACGAACGCCGGCGAACGCTGAACGATCGCCCGCCACGGTCCAGAAGCGAAGCGTCTGCAGAACAGCGACCGGGTCGAGCGCGAGTCGAACATCTGGATGCGCGGCCAGCGCCTTGACTTCGGAGGCGAAGACCACGCCTTCGCCGGTGCGGGTCCAAAACAGCGGGCGAATCCCAAACGGATCGCGGATCAATGCAATGCGCCTGCGGTTGAGGTCAACGACGGCGATCGCGAACTGACCATTCAGGCGCGGCGCCATGGCGAGGCCTTCGCGCTGGTAGAGCTTGAGCAGGACCTCGATTTCCGAGTTGGTGGCGAACGTTTCGCCCTGGTCGGCGAGTTCGCGCCGCAGGTCGCGGTAATTGAAGATCTCGCCGTTAAAGACCAGCGCGACCGAGCGATCCGGCGTGAGCGCGGGTTGCAGTCCGCCCACAAGATCGACAATCGCCAATCGGACCATGCCGATGCCGTAACCGTCGCGACAGAATCCCGCGATGTCGTCCGGCCCGCGATAACGGATCGTCGACAACATCCGGGCCAGCACGGCCTCGCCGCGCTCGGTCCCGGCCGGATCATAGAACCCGGCTATTCCACACATGATGAATGATGCAAGGTTACAGCAAGGTCCGGTATTTGCCGACCTGGATGAGATCGAGCACGTCACGCAGATCGGCGGCGGGCGCGATCGCTTCCTTCCACCATGCCTGCAGATGCGCAGGCGTTACGCCCAGGCGATGGCAGACACCGAGGACGCCCATATCCTTGCCTCCTACCTGTGCGCGCGTCTTTTGTCGGGTTATCAGATCGGGAAGACCGTCGGGCAGCAGCGGGTCGTTGAGCCAGTGCTTGAAGTTTGCGCGCTCGAGCTCGCTCGCAGGTATGGCCAAGTAGAGATCGGCCAGCAACGCGTAGGTCTGGTAGAGCATCAACCGATAGGCGCCGAACACGCCGATCTCGCGGTCGCCCGCATCCAGTCCCATGACGAAGAAGTCGCGTCGGCGACCGATGTCGACACGGGGCTGCCGGTAGTAGACCTGACCGTCAACAGTCTCTTCGCGATAATCGCACAGATATTCGTTCATCAAGTCGCCGGTCAGAACGACCACGTCATCGCCGGGGAAACGCGCGCGGATGTCCTGCGCCAAGAACAGGTTCACCACCGCGCAGTGAACGTTGAAATCGCGCCAATCCTGGCAAAGCCCGATCGCAAGCGGGAGAGCGTCACGAACGGCCTCTACCGAGCGCATAACCGGCAACAGCGGCAAGCCGAGATACTGCGCGACGCGGGATGCCGCGCGAAAGTCGTCGGACACCGCGTCGAGCTGATCAAGCTGCCGTCCGACATCGGCTCCCGTCTTGGGGGACCGGAACGAAAAGCTGCAGCAGACTGCGCCTGGCAAGTGTTTGGCGGCGAAGCCTGCGATGATCGAACTATCGCTGCCTCCCGACAAACAGACGACGAAGCGTGCACCGCGATGGCGATCGGCGAGCGTGGTGAACGCGGCGGCCAGGCGCTCGCGCGCCCGGGATCGCAGCGCGTCCGGATCGAAAGCGGACACTTTTGCTTGCTGCGATGCTGGCGCGCCAAGCACGCGCGAGCGCACTCCTGGACCGACCGCGATGATCCGGCCGGGTGGGCAGGACGCGACCTCCGCCAACGGCACGCCGCGCCCGACCAGGTTTGCGATGCGGTTGCCGACAACGAGACCGCCGTCGCGGCTGCGGCCGTAAAAAGCCTTGGCGCAGCCGAGGGGATCGCGTGCCACGAGGATGTTATCACCGGCGCGTTCGGCTGTTGCATACTGCCCAAGCGGCAGGGCTTGCCCGGTTTCGGCGCGGCGCGCCAAATCCGATATCCCGTGCGGCTCTAAACACAGACTCGGGGTATCGAGCAGATTGACGAAATTCACCGAGTGATGCTCAGAGCTTGGACGCTATCATCCGTCGGCGACGCGCACTCCCCCGGTCGAGCATGATCCGCATCAGCGGCGCCAACCAGTGGCGTCGGCGATACTTCCCGTCGACCAGAATGAGACCGTCGCTTACACACAACGTGTGAACACCGTCGCTATAGAAAGAGCGCGGGTCGGGCTCGATCCGCCCGATCGGCTCTTCCGCAAAGCGCGTTGGCGACAGCTCAATGATTCGGTTGAGAACGACGGCGCCCCCGTACGTACGCGAACAATCCTGCGCCGGCCGGATCAATGAGCCGTTGAACATGAACGGCGTTCCGGCCGAGCGCGCGCCCGCGATATCGACTTTGATTGGATTGCATGCGTGTGCGGTCCAAGGACCGAACGGCGTTTCAGCGTACCATGCAAAGAGCCGGGCATTGTAATCGTCGTCGGCGCGCGTTCCGAGAAGCCAATGCAATCCGCCGAGTGCAAACACGGTTCCGTCAACCAACGGGACGTCGGACAGCTGCGTTCGGCCATCGCGCAAATCCAGAGAGGCCTCGTCCACCGCGAACACCGCGATCCCGCCACTCTCCGATTGCTCCGGCATGCAGTAGCGGCGCCCGTCGTGCTCGAACAGATACGGATAGGCGGCGTGCGCAGGAAACTCGCGGACGGTCGACACCAGATCCCCGACAAGCCGTGCGATTACCCCTTTGCCGGTTCGATAGTCGTAGGCCTCGTGAAATACGATCGTCTCGCCATCCGCCCGTCGAAATCCGAACGGATCGGCGCGATAGAGCCAGCCCCTGTCGCGTCGCAGCCAATGTATGTTGTCCATGAACGAGGGATCGAACACGCTCTGCGCCGACCCGCCCTCGAAGACGCCGACGTTCCACATGTCCAATGTGAACGACGTGGCGGCAAGATCGAGCACGTTCCACGCGTTGACCATGAGCAGGCGCGCGAACGACGCCGGCCGCGCGCCGATGCTGGGCTTGAAGCCGCGCTCGCCCGGAAGCGCGTCGGCCTCGATCCGCTTGAGCCCGGCAACAAAACATTGAGCGATGCCGGCAAGCGCCGCCTCGATATGTCGCCCGCTCGTTCGCCGGGAACGCATGTTCCAGCGCACGAGCGTTTCGGCCTCCCCTCCGTCCCCCTTCCAACGCCCCAACGCAACCGGCACGCTCGATTTCTGGTCTACAAAGTTTTTCGACACCGCGGGCTTGAGATCGAGACAGTGATCTTCACCGACGCTGGCGAACCAGACGCCGTGCGCCGCGCGCTCGCCCCAGCGTCGACCTGCGGCGCTCTCAGATAAATCAACGATGAAATCCACGGGTTCCGGCGGGGCTTCGGCCGTCGCCGTGCGCCAAGCTTGTTTGCAGCCGGCCTCCGCCTGCAAGCCGTGCACGACGCGACGTTCGAACGCATCTGCCCGCGCGTCCTTGGCGAGAACTCCGAAACGACCGAGTTTAACGATCAAACGGCCCGCCTCTTGCTCGACATCAGGCAAACGTAACCAGCTCGGAATAGAGACCGTCTATCGCGCCAGCCTCGATGTCGGTGCCGCGGAACAGGGCCAATTGTTGCGCGGTCTGCGCAACCGCAAACGCCGGCCGACCGGCAAGCCGACGCTGCTCAACTATCGTAAGGGGCAGTCCAAAATGCAGCCAGGCCGCGCCCCGGAAGAATTTTAGAACGCGTGTAAACACCGCCCAATCGCTCGCGTAGATGACTCGAGCGGCCGGAATCAGGTGAAACCTGCCGCGTACGAACGCCACGTGGCAGAAATCCCCGTTCTCGGCCCACAGGCCAATGTGGTGCAGCCGCCGATAACCGGCGTGCGCCACGAGGTCGTCGTGGGCCGTGCCCGTCAGATGCCTCGCGATCGCCGCGTTGTCGCTCAGGGTCCGCCCCCACGGGAGCGGAACATTGGCCACCACCCATTCGGTCGTGTCGATGCGTTGAAAACCCAGCCGCTCGAAAATGCGGATCGTTCGTGGAGCCGGCGTGAAGTTGACATAAACGACGTCGTCATCCCGGGTCGCGTGAACCAGAAGCTGGATGCTGTCGTCACGAAACTCGGGCAGGACCAGCCAACTCGAAAGAGAGCAGGTGCGACGGCGTTCACCGTCGATCTGGCGTTGCGCCCGGAACAGCACGATCACGCCACCGATCCGACCGTCATCGGCGCGCAGCAGGTAGCCGTGATCCGATTCCGGACACCATGTCGGCGTGATCGCCTGCTGCCACTGCTCGAGCGAGCGCTTGGCGCCGAAGTGGCGAGCCAGAAACGCGCCGACGTCGGGAAGATCGCCTTCCTCGATCGGAACGATGTGCCCGGGACGAGCAGCCATGCGCGCCTCTTGCGCCTTGCTACGAGTGAGCGGCTCGGCCATCTGGAAGCGCCGTGCGCCATCGGCCCGCTAAAGCGCGGCGAACACAAAACAGCGGCGCAAGGCGAATTCCATGCGCCAGTTCCAATGCCGCGCCCGTACCGTCACCGGACTGCATCAGCGCCCCGGCCAACAGACAGTGCAGGCGAGCAAGATTGATCCTTCCACGACGTCGAGCCTCGTCCGACAGGCGCGGCAACCGCAACGCGGTTTCGAAAATTTCGATCGACTCGCGGTGTCGGAGCAGCGCCATGGCAGGGGACAGCGTTGTCCGCTGGCTGTGCTCACGATTGTCGCCGAGCAGGTCACCGATCATCCCAAACCGGGCATGGCGCTGCGCCAGCATCACCCACAACGCCAGGTCCTGGGCAAACACATAGGCCGGCGGATAGCCGCCCAGCGCCAACACCGGGGCGCGCCGAAACATCGCGGCCGAATGGCCGATTGGGTTGCGATAGGCGAGATCGTCGTAGAGCGCGGCCTCCTCGCTCGGGCTCCTAAAGTGCCCGATCACGCGGTCGGTTTCATCGATGATGCGCAGGTGGCTCGCCACCAGGACGACGTCCGGATTGGCATCGAGAAATGCCACCTGACGGCCCAACCGCTCGGAAGCGGCAAGATCGTCGGCGTCCAACCGGGCCACGTACTCGCCGCGCGCGGCATGCAGACCCCGGTTCAACGACTGCGTAAGCGTACGAATGTCGTCGTTGCGCAGCCGCACGATGCGATCATCGCGATAGCCGTCGAGAATCCCTGCCGTGCCGTCGCTCGACGCATTGTCGATAACGATGAATTCGAAGTCGCGGAACGTCTGGCCGAGAATGCTCTCGACCGCCGGGCGCAAGAACGCTTCGCCGTTGAGCACCGACATGATCACGCTGACCCGGGGAAGCGAGGTCATTTGCCGTTGCCTGCTCCCAGCAAGTCGCGGTCGATCGCCGTGCTCAGCGGCGTTGGAATCCATCCCAGCACGCGGCGCGCCTTGCCGATGTCGGCATACGACGCCGGCGGTTCGCCCGGCCGCATGGGCATGGCGCCGAAGTGGAGCAGGTCGCGTTTGGCACCCATGCGATCGGCAATTCCGTGCAGGAAATCACGCAACCTCACCGGGTCGCCGCCGGCGATGTTGAAGATGTCGAAGCCCGGTCGCGCAAGATCGTCGGCGAGCCGCACGTAGGCTTCGCAGACGTCGGTAATGCCGAGAAAGTCGCGCTTCTGCTCGCACGGCGACAGCGCGATCGGCTCGCCGTTGCGCAATTTCGCAACGGTCTGGGATAGCAGTTTTTCCGGATTGTCGCGCGCCCCGAACGGAATGTAGAGCCGTGCCACCCGGCTCGGAACGTCAAGTTGCTCGGCGAGCTGGCGCGCGCGCAGCGTCTGCGCCAGCTTGGAGAGGCCATACGGCGTGTCCGGTGCACAGGCATCGTCTTCACGATTGCCTGTTTCGCTCGTCGTATATTCGAAAGATGAGCCGGTGATGATGACCCCGCACGGACCTCCGCGCAACGCAGCGTAGAGCGGCATGAGCGAAGCGACGTTAACCTGATGAGCGACGTCTAGATCGTAGTCGAAGGATCCGTAGGCGGTCGCGAACCCGGCATGCTGGATCCACAGCGACGGTGCCCGCCGATCGACCAGGGCGGCGATCTCCCGCGCCTCGCGCAAATCGAGCCCGAAAATCTCGACATACGGTTCGATGGCCGCGATGCGTTCGGCGGCGATTCCGAGGTACCGATCGCGCGGGCGGCTGACAGTCCCGATGACGTGATGACCGAGCAAGGCCCAATGGCGCGCGAGGTGATGTCCCACGAAACTCGAAACGCCAGTAACCACGACCTCGGCCACGTCAATCCAGCGCCCTAGGTCGCGCGTGCCGCGGTGCAGATGGAGGCATCAAAATGAGCTCGAAAACCTAGCGGAAGGCCTTTGTCCAAGGTGCCCTGCCCGCCTGATAGAGGTCATTGAGCAGCGTGTAATCCCGGAACGTATCCATGCACTGCCAGAATCCGTCGTGCGCGTACATCATCACGTTGCCTTCGCGCGCGAGGCGCGGCAACGGGTCGGCTTCGAGCACCTGGTCCTCGCGCCGCGGATCGAGGTGGCCCAGCAACGCGCGGTCGCACACAAAGAATCCGCCGGAAATGCGCCCTCCGCTCGCCTGCGGCTTCTCGTTGAACTCGCGCAATCGCCCGCTGTCCTCCGTTTCGAGCTCGCCGAAGCGCCCCGGCGGACGCACGCCGCTCACCGTCACCATCGGACGATGCTCGAGGTGAAATGCCACCAAGCTTTTGAGATCGATATCACTGACGCCGTCGCCATACGTGAGCATGAAATGTTGATCGTCCTTGAGATACTTTTCTATTCTTTTCAGACGAGAGCCGGTCATGCAGTTGAGGCCGGTCTCCGCGAGCGTCACCCGCCAGTCGATCGCGGGCTCGCTATGGCTGATCGTTTCGCCCCCGTTGCCGAAGTCGATGGTGAAATCCGAGACCATGGTGTGATAGTTGATGAAGAAATTCTTGATCGCCTCGCCCTTATAGCCGAGGCACAGGATGAAATCCTTGAATCCGTGGGCCGCGTAGCTGCGCATGATGTGCCAAAGGATCGGATAGCCACCGATCGGGATCATGGGCTTGGGCAGATCGTCGGCGACCCCGCGAATGCGGGTCCCCTGCCCTCCGCACAAGATGACGGTCTTCATCCGAACCGTCCGCTCGCGCTCTGCTTGGCGAGAGCAGTCCAAAACTCTGCCTTCGCAGACACAAGGTTGCCTGCGATGAACGCGCGAGCACCTTCGATTGCCCCGCGCCGTGCCTCCGAATCGTTCAACAGCGAGACGATTTGCCGTCTCAATTCCTCCGGCGATCGGCACTTTGGCGTTTGCGCTCTCGCCATCGGGTCGGTATCCAGCATGATGTCGGAGCCGACAAAAACAGCGGGCACGCCAGCGATCGCGGCCTCTAACCCGGTGCTCGACGCGCTATAGATCAGGATATGAGCACGCTCCAGCCATGGGGCGGCGGCGCCATCAACGAACTCGACGTGGCTGCAATCGACAAGTTCGGCAAGCCGCGTTCGCAGCGCGGCGCGAAGGCTTTCTTCGATCATTGGATGAAAATTGACCACGAGTTCGAACGTCGGCGATCGGCGTGGCCGCCGCGATCGCCTTGTAGGCAAGCTCGAGTGACTCGCGCGGTTCCATCGAGCATGTAACGAGCACCAGCGGCGCGCTGGGCTCGGGCGAAGATGAAGGTGGCTTCGCCAACAAATCCGCATGACGCAGCGCGCCGCCGACGGCGATGCGCTCCGCTGGAGCGCCGAGTGCGAGCAGCCGGTCCCTGAACGCATCGCCGATGGTCACCAACAGGTCCGGCGTGGTGCCGTCCCGCCATTGTCGCCGGCTCGGGTGAGCGCAGAGGTGCCGTTCCGCGAGCGGCGCGTGTTGGACTCCGACCAGCAGCGTCCCCGGGAGGGCGCGCCGAAACCCTGCGAGCATGACTTTTTCCCAAGGCTGGTTTTCAAACGTATAAAATAGGGCACGCGGAGCGAGCCCCCTGCGCGCAAGGGAACGCGCCAAGCGTTCGTAAAGCGCGGCAGCGACGAGCCGTGGGGAGGCGAGCTCGCGACGCATGGCCTGCCGCAGCAGACAAGTAACATCGACCCCGGCGATCGAGAGTCGACGCGTGATCGCAAGCGGAAACGTCAGGAGCCGCGCATAGGCGCGAAGTAGATTCGCGACGCGCAGGAACTGTCCAACAAGGGCGGCCGGTTCGACGCGCGATGACCGTTCGACGGCCGCGGCGATCGCCTCAATCGGATAGAGCCAGGCAACCGGGTTATAGAGCCACCCGATTTTGAAATCGGTCTGCCGCAGGCAATCAGCCAACTTTCCAAGATGACGGTCGCTGCCGGGCGCAAACTCGCCTTCCGCCCAACTCATCAACCAGGGATGTCGGGCGGCGAGTTTTCCGACCGAACCCGGCGTTTTTTGGAGCGCGCGCCACTGCCGAAACCAGTCGCGCAGGAAACCGGCGTGAGCACGCACGGCTCTCGACCAACAGCCCAAATCGGGGCCTGGTCCGCGCCACCGCGCCGATATTCCGTTATCGCGGCATAACGCGGCAAGCGCCATACCGAAGCTCCGGTCGTCCACGAGCACAAAATGGCGCCCGCCGAGGCTTACCGCATCGACGAGCGCGATGGCCCGGCACAATTCGAGGCAGAAAGGACTGGCAAACGGGCTTCGTTCGCCGAGATCGCTCGCGAGCCATGAGACGACGCAGCGGCCCGAGGCAACGCGCGCGTCGAGCTCGATCAGGTCGAGGGCAATGCGGCCGGCGACCGCGTCGATTGCCTCGCCGACGGGCTGGAACTCGGCCGTCTTGCCCAATGCGGCGCGCAATTCCTGGTACTGCGCGTAGTCGCCGCCGAAATACCAGATCCGTCGGTCATCGACATCGGCCGGGCCAAGCCTTCTGCCCACATCCCAAACAACAACGTCGGTGTCTCTCAAAGCAGAATGCAACGTTTACGGCAAAACCCGGCGACGGCCATTGCGGTGCTGCAAGCGCGGACCAAACGCGAGGGCTAGAATCTCACTCGGCCGGGCGAGGCTCGTCATAGGGCCAGTGCACGAGCCCAGGCGACCATATCCGCGAGGCCTTCGTCGAGGTCGGTGCGGGGCGCCCAATCAAGTTCCGCGCGGGCATGACTGATGTCCGCCACTGAGCCGAATACATCGCTCGCGGAACCGGCAAGCTCGACAATGGGATGATCGGGCCGCAAGTCCATCGCCGAAACGAGCTTTACCAAAAGCTCGCGAACGGTAGTCTTCTTTCCATTCCCGATGTTGAACACTTCGAATGGCACGCGCGTACCTGCGAGCCCCCGCGCCAAACTGTCGACGGCGTCATCCACATGAACAAAATCGCGGTATCGGTCGAGGCTGCCGGTGACAGGCACGCTCACGCCTTTCAGCAAATACGCCAGATAAATGCTCACCATCCCCTGGTCGAGGTTGCCGATGTTCTGACCGCGTCCGTACACATTGTAAAAGCGCATGCACACAGTGTTGAGACCCTCGTTCGCCGCCAAGCGCAGATAGTTCTCACTGGCGAGCTTAGAGGCCGCGTAATAGCTGATCGGTACACAGGGCGCGCTTTCTGGTATTGGCTCGCGGTTTTCGTGCCCGTAAACAGTCATCGAACTCGCGAACAGAAAACGCGGCACCGAACGTTCGAGACACCAGCGCGACAGCTGCAACGTAGGTCCGACATTCGTCTGCATGTCGGCGTGGGGATATTTCTGGCTGAGAGCTCCGGATGATTGTGCAGCGAGATGAACCACCGCGTCGTAATCCAGGTCCGGGATCATACCCAGCGCACCTGGATCGGTGAGATCGGCCAAAACAAAGCGCGCAGCCGGCGGCACGTTTTCTTTTGTGCCGGTAGACAGGTTATCAATTACGATAACCTCGTGTCCGGTCGCAACCAGGCGGCGAGCAAGGGTCGAGCCGATGAACCCGGCGCCTCCAGTGATAAGGACGCGCATCAGGGAGCACGCAAGCGAAACCCGCACAGCATCCCCGCTGCGGTCGGATTGGTAGAGAGCCTCCAAGATGGCCACCGATTTGCGGCCTTCCCGACCATCAGGAACGTCGCCCTCCCCTTGCCGCAACAGAGCGCCGATACGGCGATACAGTTCAGCGTGCCCAAATCCGTAAACTGTCGGCGGTTCGTAGTCGGTCGCGCGCGCCAACGAATCATCTTGTGGATCCGGCTGCGCGAATTCCCATTCAAGGATCTTGTTCATGGACGCTCCGCCGACTTTAACCGTGCCGGTCTCGCCCAAAAGTGTGATGCTGCCTTCGCGGTCGTCCGGATAGTTGAGACAGGTTAAATTGAGGCTGCCGATAACTCCGTTCTTAAAGGTCACGATTCCGCATCCATGTGTTTCAACTTCGACCGGGTGAACAGCCGTCGCCATGCGCGCGTAACAGCTCACAGGAGGGGCGCCGACCAGCCACTGCATCGTATCGACATAATGAATCGCTTGGTTGGTGAACGCTCCGCCCGCCATATCGCGGCGCCCACGCCATCCGTTGTCTTCCAGATAGTAGCTAAGACCGCGATGCCAGCGCATGGTCACGTTGACGGTCAGCAAGCGCCCAAATCGGCCTTTCTCGACGGCGCGTTTAAGTAGCTGGTTAGTCGCGTTAAATCGGTTCTGCAGGACCGAAAACAGGCGCACGCCGTTTCGGTCGCACAATTCGATCAGAGCGTCGGCGTCCTGAACCCGCATCGCAAGCGGTTTCTCGCAGAGGACATGCACACCACGATTCGCGGCCTTGGCAACCAGTTGCGGATGGGTCCCGTTAGGCGTGTTGATCGCGACAAGATCGAGGGGTTCTCGTTCCAATAAATCATCAATGTCGTAATAGGCCTTGACGTTGTTTTTGCGCGACCACTCGTCCGCTCGCGCGCGATCGACATCGCACACCGCGTGGAACTCGAAATCGCCATTGGCCTTAATTCCCGCATAATGCACAGTCCGGCTGACGCGGCCGCAGCCGACCACCGCCACCCGTATGGGGGCTTTTCTCCCTTCTACAACCGTCACAATGCTAAGGCCCCGCCGCTATTTCTGAACCATACCGATCAATGTGTCGCAAACGCGCGCGCGAATCAGCGCCTGCCGGTATGAGTCCTCTATTTCCTCGCCGAGCGTATGTGTAAACCGGCCCATTCCTCCAGGCCGACCATCCCGCGCCCAGACGATGTGATTCGAAAGATCGTAGCGTTGATCAAGCCGCACTTCGCCCCGCCCGCCGGCCTTCGCGATCGTTGCCGCAAGCGATTTCTCGGTAAAGTACCATCGATGCGACACGACCCAAATGAAGCGCGCGTATGCGGGAATTTCGTACAAAACCGTCAGCGCATCGTTGGCATTTGGAACCTCTAACACGATCCGCCCGCCCGGTTTCAACAAACCAAGCTGTGACCTGAGGAACGCAACCGGATCAGCCAGGTGCTCCATTACATAGTAATGAAGAATCAGATCAAATTCGCCCGCGCCGCTTCCGCAGTCGCACAGCTCGCTGATCGTGCGAAAGCAGCGAATTCCTCGGCTGGAGACGTACTCCGAGAAAATGCCTGACGGCTCGATCGCCACACATTCGTGCCCCTCAGCGACCAGCGGATACAACATGAATCCGGATCCACCGCCGACTTCGAGAATACGGCTGTTCGGCGCGATAAGGCCTGCGAGGTGCTTCATGCGGCGCTGACGCTGGGCTTCATTGACGGCGATGTGCCGCTCGGGTCCCTCCCACCCGGCGTCGGGCCCAGATCGCTTGGCCATGAACGACTCAAATTCCGCGGCGTACAGCCGTTGCTCCTCATCGGGCGCGAGTCCGGGAAACAGGTATCGAACGTCACAGACAGCACAAGCAAACACCGCGCGTCTGGTGTCGTCGCCATAGACGCGCGGCACTACTACCGACTGCTGATCGGCCGACGCGCCGCACAGTGGGCAGGCCGTAGGTAACGCCATTCAGATAATGTCGACGCCGCCGATTAGTCCGCCCGCCGCCCTGCCCGTTGGATGTGCAATCATTGGCTTTTAGGTCGGAGCCGTGGCCATACCGTATTCGAGATCGGCGCTCCACGGTTGCTCCCGCCGGCCGGCATCGTTCGCCGACATCGCGTAGCGCTCAAAATATTCTTGCTTCAATTCATTGAAAATCCGATTCCCTTCGGGCGTATCTGCCTCGGCTTTGTGGATCTCCGGCCAGCGCGATTTCGGAAAGCGAGTGTAGAGCACGAAACATTTGCGCAAGCCCATAATCTCCGGAATCGGGTATTGTGACTGCTCGAACACCGGCTTGTCCGTCGCACATTTTGTAATCGTATCCGGATCGATGAGCCCCATGTCTTCACACAACTTGCGCAGCGGGGTGCCGTGGAATGGGGTGAAGGAATAGAGATTGGCGTTGTCGGCCTGGATCTGACGATTCAATTCGACAGTATCCATCGCCAGTTCGCGCGTCTCGGTCGGAAAGCCGGTGATGTTGTTAACCGAAAACTGAATCCCGTATTGATGAGGAATCTTGAGCGCTTCGATGATGTCTGGGTTTTTCCAACGGCGATCGAGCAGGCGTGCCCGGAACCCCTCGTTCCCGTGCTCGATGCCGAAAGAGATTCGGTGCAGACCGACATCGGCCAGGCGACGGATGTTGTCATGACTGATGGTCTCAGGCCGCGTTTGCATCCAGAACGGCAGTCGGATGTCGGAGTACATTTCGCAGAATTCATCGAACTCGCGCTTGTTCAGCGCCAGGAACGTGTCCGCCCAGAAGTATGCGTATTCGAGCTGGAAGTTCTCCTTGAAATACTTCAGCTCCTTGTGCACGAGGTCCATGCGCCGCTTGCGGACAAATTTCGCGTTCGTTTCTCTCTTGTAGAGCGTCACCTGATCGGGCGAATTGCAGAACGTGCAGGTGTAGGGACAGCCGCGCACCGTCTCGATCGGCAACATGCGGTAGATCTTGCCGGCCATCGGGCGGTAAAGCCGCGCATCCTCGAACAGGCTCACGTCGATCATCGGCACAGCGTTGATGTCGACCGGTTTGCTGATCGGGTTGCGCTTGATGCTGCCGTCCTTGCGCTTCACCCAGAGATTGGTGACGTCCTCGAACGAGGTGCCACGCTCGATGCGATCGCAGAGATCGATCAGGGCGTTCTCGCCCTCTCCAACGCACACCATGTCAACGAGCGAATGCCGCAAGGCAAGTGCAGGCGCGAAGGTCGGGAAAACGCCGCCGGCGATGACCGGAATGTCGTTGGAAACTTTGTAGGGCTTGGCCTGCTCGAGGATGCGTAGCCCGAGTTCCCACATGTCCTCGGTCGAGGAGATCGCGAGCATGTGCGGCTGAAAGCGATTGAGCTGTGCCGTCAGATCCTCGCGCCAGTCCGTCGTGCGCAAGCGAATACCGCGTCCGTCCAGGTCGTAGGGGACGACGTTGAGGAACTCCATCTTGGTTCCATCGCTGTCAATCCCGTAGTCGGTCTGATAATAAGTCGAATCAAAAATTTCGACTTGGTGCCCAGCTCCCTTCAGCAGCGCTGAGAAGAGCGCGAGCGCCGGCGGCAACATGTTCATCCCATAAGTGTTGGGATAGATGAACAGAACTCTGATGCCCATGTGTAGGTCGTCCCCTTAATCAGAAAGGCAACAGTGCTTGGCGCCAACCGCCCCGCTCCCTATAGCCGAATTCGCCGCGGAAGTCGAAATCCGCGAAAACGTAGCGTCGAGTTGCCAATCGCCACATTTCGACCGCGATTGATCCTAGCTAGCCGTCACAGGGTGCATCAGCTCCGAGGCCACGTGGGTAAGAGCGTCAAGGAATGGGTCCATAATGTCGGGGCCGTTTAACGACACCCGGATGCAATCCTTGATGCCCGCATGGGCGAACCCGTGCTTGACAAGGTAACCGCGCCGCTCCAGCGCACCAGCGATTTGCTCCGACGAGATCCCCGGTGGGCATCGCAGAAGATTGAAGTTGGTAACGCACGGGAGCGGTTCGAAGCCCAATTCTGCACTCCGGCCGATCAATCGACGGCGGCCCTCTTCCGCCGCTATTCGGAAATCTTCCGCAATCGTCGGATGATCAAGCAGATAACAGCCAAGCGCGAGCGACAAACCCGAAACCTCGTTACCGCCGCGCACTGCCATTAAGCCCTTAATGAGGTCGGGATGACCAACCGCATAGCCAAGCCGCAGCCCGGCACACCCGGGATATTTGGACAACGATCGCGTCACAAGAAGATTGTCGAACTCTCGAACCGCGTCGACTACGGTGACCGGATTGAATGGATAATACGCTTCGTCGATGAGGCAAATGGCGCCCACAGCAGCTGCCCGCGAAACTACGCGCCGAATATCCGAGCTGGCCATTGCAGTCCCGACCGGCTGGTCGGGGTGAGCGACGATGACGAGCTGTACTCCCGGCTCGATCGCTGCAAGCAGACTTGCAACGTCGCACTGACGGTCTATTGGATACAAGACGCGCTTTGAACGACCGCGAAATATCCGGGTATACAGATCGTACATCGCGTACGATGGATCGAGTGACACCACAATGCCTTCGGGCCGCAGGTAGGCCATGAACACGCGGCGCAGCGCTGCATCGGACCCGGCCGTCTCAGCTATGTGGTCCTCGGGCAACGATAGCCCCCGCGCCAGCCGTTCGACGAAAGGACCAGCATCCGGATAGACCATAACATCTTGAATTGTCAGATGCGCAAGCATCTCCCGGAAGATTGGTTCGGGGATCGGCGAAACACGTTCGTTCCGATCGAGACAAATTAATCCCTTCCGGCCTTCGTGACGTTCGCTAGTACGGAAGATCGAGCGCAGGTGCTCATGTGGGGACGGTATTGTCACGACTTTGTCACCGACGGATGTCCAGAAGGCTGATCCTGTAGCGCGAAAGTCGCAATTCGAACATAAGGGACTAAACGTCCCGCAACCGACAGCCCCCGACGTGCAGCGGCGCTACTCCGCAACAGGCGCTGCAAAATGAGGCTACGCTGGAAATCCGTGGTGTAGTCACCTTCCCAGTATTCCGACATTACAAAGCCACGGCTTTGAGCGACCCGTTGCACATCCTCGCACGTACGGCGATAGCCGTGCATGTCTCGCGCGACACCGAAAGGCCTTCGATGCTTCAAAGTAAGTGCGGTCGCTGCGAGCCTGGCTTCGAAGGGAAGATAGATATCATGGAAAGCGCGGCTCGCAACGTTGTCAGCTGAACCGGCAAAGTCGAGAAGCAGCTTCCCCCCTGGGTTGAGCACTCTGGCAACGAAATCGAAGAAATTTGACAACTGCGGATTATCGAAATTGTAGATTAGCCCGATCGAAATGACAGCGTCAAACTTGTCAGGTGGGAGCTCATTCATCACATCCAAGACGCGAAACTCAAGCTCGGGAAAGAGTGCTTTCGTCGATCCGAGACACGGTGGCTCATCAAGATCGCTGCAGACGATGCTGCATCCGATCATTTCTTGAAGTCGCAGCTCAGTTGCGCAACGCCCGCTAGCGACGGACAAAATTCGATCCTGCTTATTGATGCGAGGAGCAAGATAGCGTTCGCATTCAACAAGTCTTTCGTGCGCATCGAGGTGAGCTGCGAAAAAAGACTGTCGAGACTCATATTCAGGCCCAGGTAGATATCCTCCCATCAGAGCGAAGTGATCAAGCGGTGGCTGTTTGACATCCCTTTCAAATACGCGGTGCTTCACCCAACGGCGCATCATTACATCTCGTAATTTGACCGCAGCCAATGTTCGGCTTGCGGCAATTGGTAGGCGTAGTCGACGTCGAGTCCACCCTCGTTTTTAATCGGATATATCTTACGCCCCATCCATTTTTGGGGTAGCAATCCTTCTTCAAGATGATCCAGATTCGCGGGACGCACGACGGACGCGCCCATGTCCGCAAACCAGGCATCGCCTTGGCTGTCGCGATCGCAGTTTAGCGTCTTGGGATCACCGAACGTTTCGAACGGGACGAATGGATGAAGCAAACCGTCCGCTCCGATTCTGCGCGCCCGCAACGGGCTCCACATGTTGTAGCACGAGACGGTAACCGCCGAGTCGTAATCCGGTCGCGCACGTAATACAGCAATTGCTTCGTGAAGCTGCTCCGATGATATCGTCGGGGCGTTAGCCATGAGCAAAACGTACAGTTCGGCCCGCTCATTTTCGCTTTTTAATTCTGCCGAAATTACCTCGTGTGCGTGCACATAAGCATGCTCACCGAGCGCTTCTTTCGTGCACAAATGAGGTGGTCGGTCGATAATACGCGCGCCGTAATCGAGTGCGATCTGCTTGAGGCGCGGGCTATCTGTCGACACATAGGTCCGGTCGATTACTGATGTCGCTCGAGCTGCCTCAAGCGGCCAAGCTGCAAGCGGCTTGCCAATTACGTTAACCACGTTCTTGCCGGGAAAGCCTGTTGAGCCCTCCCGACCAATTAGAATTGCAATAATCATGTCTCACCTATCTGGACACCCCAGCCGATGGAAGGTCGACTCCGCGTTCCCACTCATCGCAATTGTTCAGTAGCGGCTGCGGTGGTTGGATCGTGCTCATTCCACCAGCGACAAGTTGCGAACAACCGTGGCTGGGACACCAGCCGCCAAAGTGCCGGCAGGTATTTCCCCTCGCACGACAGCACCTGCGCCTATCACGCAGTTGTCTCCAATGCGCGCGCCGGAAAGTACTGACACGTGGGCGCCGATCCAGACATTATTGCCAACCGTAATCTCTCCCGCCTCATGCCCCTGCTCTTGAAATGGGATTCGATCGAAACGGTGGTTGGCCGCCCGGAAGACGACATACGGGCCAACGTTAACGTCGGTTCCGAGAGCAATACGCCCACCATCGGCGCCGATCCAGACTCCATGGTTAAATCCGCAACGCGCACCGATGATGATGTCACCAGTCATTGCTTCCAAGATGCAGCACCTATGAAAAAGAACGTTGTCTCCTATCCGGATATTTGACCACCCATTGAAAACGACCCCGGCTCCAACATAAAGCCCAGTAGGTCCGCCGCGTAGTCTGCGGCGGTACAACCAAGTGCGCAGCCTTATTCCGATTGTCCCCGGCATTGCTCGCGCTGCCGCATCGAGCCACGCGTTCATTTCTCGTTTGGCAGTTTCGACCAATCGCATCATTCTAAGGCACAAATCAGGTCAAGAAAGTAAGGGAAGAAGACGTTACGCACAGCGCTAGGGGTGTCTGGTCATTCGGAAGACATTGTTGGCATTATTGGTCCCGATCGACTGCTGCTCTGGTTGTGCTCAGCACAACCGCATCATTATCGAGTACGTTGCGCCGGGATCGAGTGGAGCGAACGTCACGTTCCCGAAAAATCCGAAGTTCGCCCATTCGCAACAGCCTTTCACGACGCGTTCCCAGGGATAACAAACTGTTCGCCTTCGTCGTCTCGGTCGATGTTTTGCAAACAATCGAGCAAGCCGAGCCCGAGGTCGATGTAGGTGTTCTTGATCAGCCGCCGACCGAGCTTGGGTGTGTAGTTGTACGGCGTTTGCACGTAATGACCCTCGAAGCCCGTCCCGCGGAAGTTTAGCTCGACATCGCCTCCCATGATCTCGCGGATCATGTGCAACATCTCCCTAGTGGTCATACGCTCGCGACCTGTGAGGTGGACGTACTGATTGGCGAATTCGGGCGCCAGTATGTCAACGCTCATCGCCGCCGCATCGAAGACGTGAATGTACTCACGCACCTCGTCGCCAGTACCATAGTGGTCAATACGCCGCTCGGCGAGCGCCTGAGACAGGAGCTGGTGCACACCGTTGCTATCATCGGCGCGTGGCCCATAGAGCGAGCCGAACCGCAGCACGGTAAATTCCAAACCGAACCGCTCGTGGTAGTCATGAATGAGATTTTCGCATGCCTGTTTGGTCGTTCGATAAAATGAGCCGTGGTTGGAATAGACATAGATCGAGCTCGCGAACACGAAGCGGCGCACACCGATCGCGCGCGCGGCTTCGAGCATATTGACTGTACCCATGACGTTGATTTCGACTGCTTCACGCGGATGGTCGAGCGTATCGGCGATATCGGCCATCGCGGCTAAATGATAGATTGCCTCGGTGCCGCGTAGCGCGCTTGTGATCTTATCGGGATCGAGAACGCTGCCCACAACCATCGTCTGATTGGGCTGCAACCAGGGGGACGGCGCGACGTCGAAGATCACTGTCTCGTGCCCGGCTGCACTTAGCGCATCAGCGATGTGGCTGCCGAGAAATCCGCTGCCTCCGGTGACGACGACTTTCACGCGCTTACCATCCCGGCGGCCCTACTTGTGCATCGTGCGGGCGCGATCTGCCAGGCGACCCCCGGCGTACATCGCTTTAAAGTCGCCGATCACACGCCGCGCTTGCTCGTCAAACACGGATATAGGATATTTCGCCACGCGCTATACCGGTTGATCAACCATGACGTCCAACTCATGCGCATCCAACATTGATCGATAGGCGCTTTGACGCGCAGCGAGCTCCTGATGGGACCCGCACTCGACCACACTGCCGTTGCGCATCACCGCGATGCGGTCGGCGCGACGCACGGTCGACAGCCGATGGGCGATCACCAGGATCGTGCCCCTACCGCGATAGGACTCGATCAGCCGCTGGATTGAATGCTCAGTGATGGTGTCGAGCTGGCTGGTTGCTTCATCGAGAATGAGGAGATCGGGATCACGCAGAATGGCGCGCGCGATAGACAAGCGTTGCTGTTGGCCGCCGGACAGCCGGACGCCGCGGTCGCCAAGACGTGTGTCCCATCCCTCCGGCAGCTCCGCGATGAAATCGGAGGCAGCGGCCTGAGCAGCTGCGTGATCTAACGCCCGACGACTGATGCCCTCCAGTCCGAACGAAATGTTCTCCGCAACCGACATGTTGAACAGGGTGATGTCCTGGGTGACCACGGCGATGCGCTTGCGCCACGCGGCGATCTGATAGTGGCGCAGGTCATCGCCGTCGATCTCGATGCGACCGCGCTGCGGGTCATAAAGCCGGCCGAGCAGGTTGACGATCGACGTCTTGCCGGCACCCGACGGGCCGACGAGGGCGATCATCTCGCCACGCGCGATGGTGAGATCGAGCCCGTTCAAGACCGCTCGGTCGGACCCCGGATAGCGAAACGTCACACCTTTGAACACAATACCCTCGCGCAAATGCTCGAACGGGCGCTTCCCGTCAAGCGGGCGCGCAATCGCCGTCGAGCGGGCGAATTCCTCTTGCCGCTGCAAGGCATCGAGGTTGGTGTTGATGATGACGAAATTGGTCAATATTCGGCTCACCGGTGTCATCAGGCGGTAGAGGCAAAGAACCAGGACCAACAATTGGGCCGCGTCGACGCCGATGGCCGCAACCGACCCATAGATGAGTGTGACGCACACCAACAGCCCGCCAAGGCTGGTGATCAGCGGCGAGTACGCCTCGGCGATCAGCTGACGGCGCGCGTCGTAGCGAAAATAGTTTGCGATTACCGACCGATAGGATCGCCGCAACATCGGCTCAGCGCCGAGCAGCCGGATTAGCTTGAGGCCGAGCCCGGTTTCGTAGATGAGCGTGTTCCAACGCTCCTGCCATGATGAGAGCGCTTCGCCGGTGCGGCCGAGCGGCAGCGTGAGCAGATATTTAACACCAAGACCAAGGGTGCCAACAAGAGCGGTTGCAACGAGCGATACCCGCCAAGATACTGCGAGCATCAGGGCCGCGTAGATCAGCGCCAGCAACAGATTCGCGATCACGTCGGTAATGGACTTGATCGCGGAGGCGAGCCGCTGCGGATAATCGAGCACGAGCGTGCGCAGGATCCCGCCGTCGTTGTGCGCGAAGAACTCCAGCCCGGTATCGAGCATTGTGTCGTAGGTCGCGCAGCTCAGACGTGTCTGCACGCCGATCGGCAGCG
>CAWFLX010000030.1:0-201997 GCA_963816775.1 uncultured Alphaproteobacteria bacterium | reverse complement strand
TCCGGTCGATGGCACCGCGCTCGCCGCGGGCCACGCCGTTTTCGAGGTCGCGCAGCCAAGCCCGCAACGCCTCGATCGGCGGCTGCAGCGGACGCGCCGCCACGATGCCCTCGATGCCGATCTCGGTGATCGGCTCCGCCGGCGCGAACAGGATTTCGTGCAGGCGTTCGCCTGGCCGTACCCCGGTGAACTTGATCTCGATGTCCCTGCCCGGCTCCAAACCCGACAGCTTGATGATGTTCTCGGCGAGGTCCACGATCCTGACCGGCTGGCCCATGTTGAGCACGTAGACGGCGACATCCGAGCTCTGCGGACCGAGTGCGTGACTCGCTGACGTGACGACCAGATCGCAGGCTTCGCGGATGGTCATGAAGTAGCGCACCATATCGGGGTGCGTGACCGTGACTGGACCGCCGGCCTCGATCTGGGCCTTGAACTTCGGCACCACCGAACCGTTCGACGCAAGCACGTTGCCGAAGCGAACCGCGATCAGCCGCATGGTCGGCTTGCCGCCCGCACGCGCGATGAAATCGGCGTCGAGCGCCTGGCAGTACATTTCGGCAAGCCGCTTGGTGGCGCCAAGCACGGAGACCGGCTCGATTGCCTTGTCGGTCGAGATCATCACCATCGCGGCGGCGCCGGCCGCGGCCGCGGCGTCCGCGACGTTGACCGAGCCGAACACGTTGGTCTTGATGCCCTCGCTCCAGTCGCGCTCGAGCAGCGGCACGTGCTTGAGTGCCGCCGCATGGAACACAAGGTCGGGCTTAAACTCGGCCATCAACTTGAACATGCGGTCGCGATCGCGGATGTCGGCGATGCGCCCGTCGATTTTGGCTGCAGCTTCCTTCGCCGACAGCGCCTCCAGCACGGCGTGTAGGGCCGGCTCGGCGTTTTCGATCACCAGCAGGCGCGCCACCCCGAAGGTGACGAGCCGATCGCAGATTTCTGCGCCGATCGAGCCGCCGCCGCCGGTCACGATCGCGGCCTTACCCTTCACGAAATGCTCGAGCCGCCGATAGTCGATCTTCACGCTCGGCCGCAGCAGCAGGTCTTCGACATTGACTGGCGCCAAACGCAACGCTTCGCCGCCCTGATCGAGTGCCGGCAACCGATTGGTCGCAAGGCCGAGCCGACGAGCACGCATCAGGACGCCTTCCGGCCGCGCTTCCGGCGCCAGCACGGTCGGCGTGAGTACGATGCGGGTGACGTTGGTCCCGCGCTCGGCGAGATCGGCGACGACGCTCTCGAGATCGTCAAGATCGCCCAGCACCGCGACGCCGCGGATCGCTTGTCCGCGATCGGCGCGTGACGGCGACAGGATGCCGACCGGACGGATGCGGGTCACGGCACCGCTTTCCATGGCGCGCAACAACACTTCGGCGTCAGCGGCATTGCCGAGAACGAGCGTCGGAAGCGCGCCGTCGGCCTTGGTGTGCGAGAGCGTGCGGGTGTAGCGGAAATAGCGATAGGCGATGCGCGTTCCTGCCAGGAAGAACATCTGCAGGAACCAGTAGAGTACGATCGTGATCTTGCCGAAGAAGAACGTGCCGTAGACGTTCGGCGCCAGAAGAACATAGTCCAGCACCAGCAATGTAATGGCCTGCACGCTCGCGGCGCGCAGGATCGTCATCAGGTCCGGCAGCGAAGTGAAGCGCCACTTGGACTTGAACATTCCGGTGAAGGTAAAAACAAACGCCGAGTAGATCAGGAACGCTGGCAGCAGGATGAATAGCATCCGCCAGCGCTCGGCGAGACCGGTTTCCCCGAAGCGCAGATAAAACGCGGCCACCACCGCGACCGCCGTCATCAGCAGGTCGTGGGTCAGGATCAGCCACATGCGTGGCGTGAAATCGGAAAGCCGGATCATTGTGTTGCCCGGCCATTCCATAGCGGGCTTTGGGGGGCTGCGCTAGGCAAGCACGGCCTCCCGCGGCTGCAAGGCCTGATCGACCGCCATGAGCACCTGATCGGCGCCGAGTTCGTCGAGGCACTGGCTGCGGCTCTCGAGATAGCCGTCGCAGCCCAGCCGCTCGCACGGGAGGCAGGCAAGCGGGTTTTGCACGAGCCACACATTCGCGCGCCGCTGCAGGCGGCCCGACGGCGCCCATGGCCGGTCGAGCCCGCCGACCGGCCATGGCCCCACGAGCCGTGGGCTGGTCGGGCCGTACAGTGCCACCGTGGGGCAGCCGCTTCCGGCGGCCAAATGCGTCACCGAGGTGTCGGGCCCGATATACACAGCCGCACCCTTGAGCAATGCGGTGAGCCCGGCCCAGTCGAGGCGACCCCGCTCGCGAATGATCGAGGCGTCGCCTTGGAATAGTTGATCAACGTAGGCCTGTTCTTCCGCGTCACGTCCCTGTGTCACGACGACGGCAAGCCCGCGCGCCGTGAGCCCGCGCGCCAAATCGCGCCACCCTGCCGCATTCCAGCGCTTGTAGCGATACATCGGGTTTGGATGCATGACCGCGTAACGCGACGCCGGCGCAACGCCGTCCGCCGACCCGCCCTGCGGGCACACCAAGTCGGAGCAGCGCTTTAGCCCGAGCGCATCGGCAAGCCGCAGCAATTCGTCGACCCGATGACCGTCGGTGTCAGCAACCACGGCGACGTCGTGTACCAGGCGCTTCCACCAACCGCCGCCCGGCGGCACCAGCCCCACGCGCCGGCGCCCCGCCAGTAACGTCATGAACGTTGGCCGATCGCCGCTTTGGGTACACACCGCCAAGTCGTAACGGCGCCACAAATGCGCAATCAGTCGCAGCGTTTGCGCGAGCGACGGCCGTTCCGGCATGGTCAGCACGCGATCGATATCCGGGTTGCCTTTGAGGATGCGCTCGCTGCCGGCAAAGACCAGCACGTCGAGGCTGGCGCCCGGCAAACCCTGCCGCAATGTGCGCACCAGCGGCGTCGCCAGCAGAACGTCGCCCAGCCGCCGCAGGGTGACGACCAGAATTTTCGGCCGTTCAGGCAGATCGAAATGGGTCATGCAATCTGCTATCGAATCCACCGCACGAGTGTGGCGAATTTGACGTTCCTATCAGCATTGCCGCACGTCTTTGATCGGAACGTCAAATCCAAAGCCATACTAGAAACATATGGTTGCTAGTGTCCCTTTGGTTCCGACGTTCGTATGATCATGTGCGGCAAAAGGATACGAACGTCGGAACCGGGACACTAGGCGAATGCTATACGTAAGGCGGTGACGAATGCCAAACAACGGCGAGGCGATCCTGGCGCCGGTGGCGATCGGCGAACTGATCGACAAGATCACCATTCTCGAGATCAAGGCGGAGCGGATCACCGATCCTGGCAAATTGCGCAACGTCGGCCACGAGCTCGCCGGGCTGCGCACGATCCGCAGCCAAGCCGGCCTCGATCGGGCGGACATGGAGCCGCATGCACGTGAACTCAAGTTGCTGAACACGGCGCTCTGGGAGATCGAAGACGAAATCCGCGAGCTCGAGGCCAAGAAGGATTTTGGCCCCCGTTTCATCGCGCTCGCACGCAGCGTCTACCAGACCAACGATAAGCGCGCCGCCGTGAAAAATCGGATCAATCAAGCCTTCGGTTCCGCGATCGTTGAAGAGAAGTCGTACAAGGGCGGATGAGGGATGCGGCCCTTCATGACCATCCCACCCGCCACACCGACGCCGAACACATAGATCCATCCGGTCGTGAAGTCGAACAATTGCGAGTTGAACATCGACGCAATGATGTTTTCGAGCACGACCACAAGTCCGATCCAGCTCGCCACACCGGGAACGCGGAACAGCCAAGCGTGTGCAACCCACATCGCAATCAGCACGGCAATTCCGAGAAACCCAAGCTGGATGCCGACGGTCAGAATTTGATTGTGTGCATTGGTTGCGTTGCTCGCCGCCCCGGCGAGACGCGCGAACGCGTCGGTGATCGCGCCGGTACCATGCCCGATCAATGGCGCCTCGCGCACGATCTCGATTGAGTCTTTCCAGAATTCGATGCGCGCGCCCGCCGAGGTATCGTGGCGCGCCGCGTCATAGGTTGCGATTTCCTGCGGAATCTTGGTGATGCGCTCGCGCAAATAAGAAGACGAAGCCCACAGCACGGCGCCAAGCGCGACCAGCGCGCCCAGAAACACGATCATCTGGCGCCAGCGCAAATGCCTGGCCCCGAACAGGATCAACAGGATCGGGACCGCAACCAGCGCGGTACGGCTGACGGTCGCGAACACGATATTGAGAAAAAACAGCGCCGCCAGCACAAGGCTCAGGCCGGCGGCGCGCGGCCGTGTGCGTTTCAGGGCATCGGCGGCGTATTCAAGTAATCCAAAGAAACACAGCGTCAGGACCGTGCCTTGGGTGATCCGATCCTTGAAAGGGACGGCGACGTCTTTGATGCGCCACGGCGGGATCGGGGCAAAATAGATGTACCAGGACAGCGCCAGCAATACCGACGCAGAAGTCACGAACCCGATCAGCACCCAGTAGCCGCGCGGCGAACTTTGGAATTGCAAGAACAGCAGCGGAATGGCGAGCAGCTTGGGGAACGAGTTCGAGCCCGCCGATGCGCTCGCCCCACGACACCGGCGCCCATGCCATCCCGACGATGCCGAGAAGCACGAGGCCTACCGGCAGCGCGCCCGCCGGCGTGCGCAGAACGCGCGCCAACAGCACGAAGTCGATCGCCGGTACCATGGCCGCCACGAGCGCGACGAGCCACAGGCAGACCAGGATCGTGGTCGCCGACGTCGACCACGGCAACGAAACCGCGACCCCGACCGCGAGCGAGTCGATCAGAACGGAAGCCTGCGCACGATCGCAGCCGACAAACGTCCTCATGGGTGCGCCGGCTCCCGCCGGCTGCGTTCGATCGATTGCGCCAGCCATGTCAGGCCCTGTTGCGCGCGCTCGCGCCGGTCCGCCAGCAGTTGATCGAGCTGGCGCTGGTTCAGGTCGAGGCGCGAGCGGTCCGCCTCCGGGTGCCACAGATGCAGGACGGTGGCGCCAAGCCGGCCGTCCTTGCGCCGGACGCCATGACGGATCATGCGCACGAAAATATCGGAGTCCTCGCGCCCCCATCCGGTGAAGGCGGCGTCGAACCCATCGACTGCGTCGAGGTCGCGGCGCCAGAACGCCATGTTGCTGCCGCGCGCGCCGCGCCAGCGACGCCGGTTGCGGTGGCCCGACGCGCCGGAACGCGGCAGCATCAAGGGAGCGATCCGGTTGACGCGGCCCCGCAAGCGCTGGCCAATCCAGTTCGCGAGGCCCCATTGTTCTACAGCGAGTTCGCTGCCGAGCACTTCGGCCGTCAGCTCGCGCGAGAGCAGCAAACGGCTGCCGGTGACAAACCAGCCCGGCCGCGCCAATGCCCGATGCGCCGCCACGAAGCCCGGTCGGGCCAGACAATCGCCGTCCAGGAAAATGCAATAGCTGCCGTCGCTCCCCCGGATCGCGCGATTTCTGATTTCCGCGAGACGGAAGCCCTTATCTTCGTGCCAGACGTGCTTCACGGCGATACTGGTGCGGTTCACCCAAGTCCCGACGAGACGACCGGTCTCGGCGCCCGAGCCGTCATCGGCGACGATGATCTCAAAGTCGCGGTCGGTCTGTGCCGAGAGCGAGCGCAGGACGGCGTCGAGCGCGTCGGGCCGGTTATAGGTTGCGACAATGATGGAGATCAGCTCAGCCACGCTGCCGCTCCAAAAACCACGCCTTCATGTAGCGATAGTAGCTGCCTTCCGCGTTGGCGACGGCGAGCAGAAAGCCCTCGCGGCCGTCGAGAAAGCCGCAGCGCAGGATGTAGGCGCGAAAGAACGTCCACAAGCCATGGCTGATCCCGCTCGCGAACGACACCTTACGTCCCGACGCGATCAGCATCGCGGCGCCGGCGCTGGAATACCGGTCGATGCGCGAGACGGCATCTTCGAGCCGGATCACCGTGTGATGCTGCAAGGGTTCGCGCAGCCGCGCGAGCGTGCCGTCGCAGACCACGCGTTCGTGCACGAGGTCATCGGAGAAGCGCGCCTTGTTGCGCCGGAACAGGCGCAACACGTAGTCCGGGAACAGGCCGCCGCGACGCATATCGCGTCCGAGAAAGCTCGACGTGCGGGGAATCTCGTAGCCGTCGGCCTTACCGACGGCAATGGCGGCCGCGATCTCGCGCGCCAGCGCCGGGCTGACCCGCTCGTCGGCGTCGATTGACAGCACCCAATCTCCACTCGCCAGCGAGAGCGCGAAGTTTTTTTGCGGGCCGAAGCCCCCCCACTCCCGCGTTACAACGCGCGCGCCTTTGCGGCCCGCGATGTCGACCGTGCCGTCATCGCTGCCGCTGTCCACAACGATGCGCTCGTCGCAAAACGCAAGGCCGTCGAGACAATCGGCGATATTGCCCGCTTCATTCTTGGTGATGACGATGGCGCTCAGCCGCGGCACGTTGTCCCCGAGCCTCATCCTAACAATGGCGCCCGACGATCCGTCGGCGCGATCACGTCACCACCTTTGGCTTCTTGACCTGCGCGCGCTCGTCAGCCGGCCGAACCGATCTGCGCACGATCGCGCTGGTCGAGTGCCCAGGGAGCAGATCGACCAGGACGACCCGTCCGCCATCGGCCTCCACCAGCTCGCGCCCCACCACATCTTCCGGCCGATAGTCGCTGCCCTTGACCAGCACCTTCGGGCGAACCCGCCGCAGCAGCTCGAGCGGGGTATCCTGATCGAACACGACGACGAGATCGACGGCTTCGAGCGCCGCCAGCACGTGGGCGCGGGCGTTTACGTTTTGGATCGGCCGGCCTTCGCCCTTGAGACGCACGACCGAGGCGTCGCTGTTGAGGCCCACCACCAGCCGATCGCAGGCTTCCCGCGCTTTCGTCAGCACCTGCACGTGGCCGGGATGCAGGATGTCAAAGCAGCCGTTGGTGAAACCGATGCGCAGATCGTGCGCGCGCCAGTCGGCAATCCGCTCATCAAGCAGCATCCAATCGAAGATGATCTTTTCTTCGGCCGACACCGTTGCGGGGAGGAGTTGCGCGAGCAGTTCGCTGGGTGATACCGACGCCGTGCCCGGTTTTCCCACAACGACCGATGCAGCCGCTTTGGCGGCACGCGCGGCCGGCTCGAAATCGGCGCCGAGCGCAAGCATCACCGCCAGCGTCGCAACCACGGTGTCGCCGGCGCCGGAGACGTCGCGGATTTTTACCGGGTCGGCCGGAATGTGGACCGGTTGCTCGCCGTCCACATGCAGCATCAGACCTTCTTCGCTCAGGGTAACGAGGACGGCACGGCTGCCGATATCATCTGCAAGCTCGGCCGCCGCCGCTGCGATCTCGTCCATCGTCGAGGTCGGGCGACGGGTGGCCTCACCGAGTTCCTTGCGGTTCGGCGTGATAACCGTGGCGCCACGGTAGACATCGTAGTTGATCGCCTTGGGATCGACGATGACCGGCTTGCCCAGTGCGCTTGCGGCCTCGATCACCGCGCGGATGACGCGCGGCGTCAGCGTCCCCTTGGCGTAATCGGACAGCACGACGACGCCGACACGCGGGAGCACGGCCGTCGCTGCGTCGATCAGGTTCGATTCGACACTGTGGCCGACCGGTTTCGCGACCTCCCAATCGGCGCGCAGGAGGTGGGTTGAATAGTGCTCGGATACGAAACGGACCTTGCGCGTGGTCGGGCGCGAGCGATCGACAACAAGATGCGGCTCGATGTAATTCTTGAATTCGCTGAACGCCGCGTGCAGCAAGGCACCGGCTTCGTCGTCGCCTCGCACACCGACGAAAATGCAACGCGCGCCGAGGCTCGCAATATTGCGCGCCACGTTGCCGGCGCCGCCGATCACCTTTTCCTCGCGCGTGACCGCGATCACCGGTGCCGGCGCTTCCGGGGAGACGCGCGACACTTCGCCGTAGACGAAATTGTCGAGCATAAGGTCCCCGATACAAAGGACCGTCTGCTCGGGCGCGAGCCGCAGTGCGTCTTCGAACGTGAACATGCCCCTACCGAAACCGATCGCCCTGGTCGAGGAAGGCGGTGACGTAGCGCTTGACCGCATCCTCGAGCGCGGTGAAGCCGGCATTATAGCCGGCACGCTGCAGCTTTTCGACAGAGGCTTGCGTAAAATATTGATAACTATCGCGAATCGTGTCCGGCATGGCGATGTATTCGATATTGGGGGCGCGCCCGAGCGCGGCAAACATGGCCTTGATCATGTCGCGGAAGGAGCGCGCCTTGCCGGTACCGACGTTGAACAGGCCTGATGCCTGCGGCGTGTCGACGAGCCAGCGCACCACCGCGACGGCGTCGTCCACATAAATGAAGTCGCGCCGTTGATCGCCGTCGGGGATGCCGTCGCGATACGACTTGAACAGGCGAACCGGATTGCCCGCCTTCGCTTCATCGAAGCGCTTGGCGATCAGGCTCATCATCTCGCCTTTGTGATACTCGTTGGGACCAAACACGTTGAAGAATTTCAGGCCGGCGCATTGCGGCGGCAGCGCCGCGCGCCGCGCGGCGCGGTCCGCAACCACGAGATCGAACAGATGCTTGCTCCAGCCATAGAGGTTGAGCGGACGCAGCCGCTTGAGTGCGGCCGGATCGCCGTCGTCGGAAAATCCCTGTGCGCCGTTGCCGTAGGTCGCGGCCGACGACGCGTAAATGAACGGGGTGCGTTGCGCGGTACACCACTCCAGAAGCTGCAAGGACAGGCGAAAATTCGTTTCGATTACCAAATCGCCATCGCGTGCCGTGGTTTCCGAGATCGCGCCGAGATGAATGACCCCATCGAGCTTGCGGCCATCGAGCCAACGAAACAGGTCAGCCGGCGGTACGAAGTCGGCGAACTGGTGCTTTTGCAGGTTGCGCCACTTGCCGTCCTTGCCCAGCGTGTCGTTGACCACGACATCGCTGCGCCCGGCCTCATTGAGGCTCGCGACGACGTTCGAGCCGATAAAACCTGCTCCACCCGTTACCAGCAACATTCTTGATGCGATCCAGCTTTCTGCGGCCCACCATTGCCCCAGTCCGTCCGGGGGTGCAACACGAGCTACCGGCAGCGCCCGCGTTTCGGGCCCCTACCGAAAGCGGGCTTGACCCCGGGGCTCAACTCAAAAATAACGGTCAATTCAATGGGATGGACTGCAATCCGCAAGGCCGTCCGGGACCAGGCGCGACAATGGCGCAAGCACCATGAACGTCAGTCCGCACCATAGCGCACTTGGCAACGGCCAGGCCGATCTGCGGCCGATTCTCATCGTTCCCTACATGTGGATCGGCGACTTCGTGCGCTGTCACTCGGTGGTGAAGCTCCTCAAGGCGCAGACGCCGGACCGCCCGGTCGACTTTCTGACCACAGCCAACAACGCGCCGCTGCTCGACTATATGCCGGGTGCGCGCAAAGGGATTGTCTGGGACCTGCCGCGCAAGCGGCTCGCACTGACGCAGCAACATGCGCTCGCGGTGCGGCTTCGCCAGGAAGGCTACGGCCAAGCCCTGATCATGCCGCGGACCTGGAAGGCGACGTTGGCGCCGTTCCTTGCCGGCATTCCGGTCCGCACCGGCTTTTTCGGCGAAGCGCGGATTGGCGTCCTCAACGACCTGCGCTTCGGGGAACGCGCGCTCCCGCGCATGATCGATCAATGCGCCGCGTTGGCGCTGCCGAAGGGTGCGGAGCTGCCGTCACAATGGCCGCTGCCCGAGCTCGTTATTCCGGCCGCGGAGATTTCGGCATGGCGCGCGCGGATGAATCTCAACGACCGAGCGCCGCTGATTGCCCTTGCACCCGGCGCAGTTGGGCCGTCGAAGCGATGGCCGAGCGCTTATTTCGCCGAGGTCGCCGCGCGGTTGAGCCGCGATGGTGCAACCGTTGTGGTCGTCGGCAGCCCGAACGAAGCGCCGCTCGCAGCCGAGATTTGCGCGCGAGCGCCCGGCACCCGCGACCTCACGGGCTCCGATCTGCGCAATGCCATCCTGGTGTTGGGATCCGCGAACGTCGCGATCTCGAACGACTCGGGCCTGCTTCACGTTGCTGCCGCCCTGGGAACGCCGACCATCGGTATTTTCGGCCCGACCAGTCCTTGGCATTGGGCCCCGCTCAACCCGCTGGCGGCGGTTGTGCAAGCCGATGGCGAACTCGATTGCCGGCCCTGCCACGAGCCGGTTTGCCGCCTCGGTCATCACCGGTGCATGCGCGAGATCCCGGCCGCGCGCTTAATCGCGCTGGCGCAGGCCGCGCTCGCGAACGCCTCGAAAGCCTCAGCTTAAGGCGTCGTTGCGCGTGCTACGGCCGCGGCGACATCTGCGACCGACGGGAGCACACGATTGGCGCCGACGATCTCGATTTTTCCCGGTCCCACCGGACCGGTCAGCCCGGGTTCGCTGCCCGTGAAGATGGCGGTCAGCGGCACGCCGAGGGCCGCCGCGAGATGAAGAATACCGGTGTCGACGCCAACCACGAACGAGGCGCCCGCCACCAGCCGCGCCATCGCGTCAATCGGCCTGCGATCCGGGACGCGCCCGTGCGGAAGTTGCGCGACGATGCGCTCGCTGCGCGCGCGCTCGGCGTCGTTGCCCCACGGGAACAGCAGACGCGGCGTGCGGGCTTGCAGCAATCGGCCGAGTTCAACCCAGTTTTCCTCAGGCCATTGCTTGCGGTCCTGGGCGGTCGCATGCAACGCAATTGCGTAGGGCGAAACCACCGTGTCGGAGATCGTATTGCGATCGAGGCCGTAGTCGATCGGACCTTGCGGCACGTAACCGAGCGCAAGCGCGGTCAGCGCAAGGTTGCGGGCGATGGCGTGTTGCGCACGCGGCACTCCGTGGCGGACGTCATAGAACAGCGCCGCGAAACGTTCGCGCACGCTCTCCCTGTCGTATCCATGGCGACGGCCGCGTGCGAGCCGCGCCAGCACCGCCGAGCGCACGAGACCCTGGGTGTCGACGATCGCATCGTAGCGGCGCGAGCGCACCGTGGCGATCAAACGGCCGATGCCGCGGCGCGCAGACGGCTTCAGCAACTCGGAGCGCCAGCGCCGCGACGCCACCGCGATCACCTCGTCCACCGCCGGATGCAACGCCACCAGCGGCGCGAACGCCTCCTCCACCGCCCACGCGAAATGCGCGTCCGGAAAATGCTGCCGCGCCTGGGTCACGGCCGGCATTTGATGGATCACGTCGCCAAGCGACGAGGTTTTGATGAACAATATGCTCTGCATCGAGTCGTTATGTACTACATCGAGTCTTTGAGCGCGCTGCCGGATGCTGATATACGCCGGCCATGGTCTTGTCACGGCGGCTACCGCCGTTAGTCTGCGTAGCGGAGACAACGCTTAGATGAGCATTCTGGTCACGGGGGGCGCGGGCTACATCGGCAGCCACATGGTGCACGCGCTCGTCGACGCGGGCGAATCGGTTGTGGTGCTCGACAACCTGTCGACCGGATTCGAATGGGCGATGCCGAAGGCCGCCGAGCTCGTGGTCGGCGATACCGGCGATCAGCCGTTGGTCGCGTCGCTGATCGCGCGGCACCGGGTCGACGCGATCATTCACTTCGCCGCCGCGATCGTGGTTCCGGAATCTGTGTCGGAGCCGTTGCGCTACTATCGCAACAACACGGTGAATTCGCACGCGATGATCGAATGCGCCGTGCAGGGCGGCGTCAAGCATTTCGTGTTTTCCTCGACGGCGGCGGTTTACGGCGAGCCGGAACATTCGCCGATCAGCGAGGACGATCGGCTGATGCCGATGTCGCCCTACGGCTGGTCGAAGCTGATGACCGAGATCATGCTGCGCGATGCCGGGGCCGCGCACGGGCTCGGCCACGTGATCCTGCGCTATTTCAACGTCGCCGGCGCCGACCCGCTGGCGCGCACCGGCCAGTCGACCAAAGGCGCAACCCATCTCATCAAGATTGCGGTCGAGACCGCGCTTGGGCGGCGCCCGTCCATGCAGGTCTTCGGCACCGACTATCCGACGCCGGACGGAACCTGTATTCGCGATTACATCCACGTCACCGACCTGGTGCGGGCGCATTTGGACGCCCTCGCCTATCTGCGCGCGGGAGGGCCATCGGTGACCCTGAATTGCGGTTACGAGCAAGGATTCTCCGTGCTCGAGGTCATCGATACCGTCAAGCGTGTGTCCGGCGTCGATTTCAAAGTCGAACTCGCCGATCGCCGCGCCGGCGATCCTGCGCAACTCGTGGCCCGCTCCGATCGCGCGCGCAGCGTGCTCGGCTGGCAGCCGCAATACGACCAACTGGCGACGATCGTCGGACACGCTCTGGAATGGGAGCGCAAGCTGATGGCGCGGCGGAATTGAATACAGTTCGGGGTGACATTATTCCGCTTGAAAAATGCTCGCCGCGCGGGCACCACAGGGCCGATGAACAGCCCTGGTGACAACGCCGCCGACCCGTATAGCGCGCGGATACTGATCAAGCGCCTGCTCACGGAGTATGCAACCCAGCACATCCGGCTTTATGTGCTCGCAGGCGTGATGATGATGGTCGGAGCCGCCTGCATGGCGGCGAGCGCCTATTTGATCGGCGACATGATCAACCAAGCGTACGTCAACCGCAATTTTCCGGCGATCCTCGCACTCAGCATCGCCACCACCATACTCTACACGGTGAGGGGCGCCGCGACCTACGGGCAGGCCGTGCTGATGTCGCGCATCGGGACCCGCATCGTCGCTGACAACCAACGTCGGGTGTTCGAGAAGCTGCTCAACGAGGGACTCGGCTACTTCGCGGACCGGCATTCCTCCGAATTCATCGCCCGGCTGACGACCGGCGCCAATTCCGCCGCCGGCGTCATCAATCTGCTGATCACGGCGGTCGGCCGCGACCTTGCCTCGCTCATCGGCCTCGTGGCCGTGATGGTGGTGCAGAACCCGCCCCTTTCGCTGGTGAGCTTCGTGATCCTGCCGCCGGCGCTGCTGGTGCTGCGCAAGTTGATCCGCCGGCTGCGCACGGTCGCCCGCACCCAGTTCGATTACGCCACCCGCACGATGGAGACGGTGCAGGAAACCGTGCAGGGGATGCCAACCGTCAAGGCCTTCACGCTTGAAGGCGTGATGCGCGAGCGTCTCGACAAAACCATCAGCGTTGTCGAGCGCGAAGCGTTCAAGCTCGCGCGCGTCTCCAACCGGGCGAGCCCGCTGATGGAGACCCTGGGCGGCATCGTGCTGTCGATTGCCATGATCTACTGTGGCTATCTGGTCGTGGTCGACGGACAGACCCCGGGCCAATTCTTCTCTTTCTTGGCGGCTTTCCTGCTCGCTTACGAGCCGGCCAAACGGCTGGCGCGGCTTAATCTCGATCTGCATACCAATCTGGTCGGCGTGCGCGTGCTGTTCGAGATTCTCGACAGCCCGGCGACCGAACCGATCGAGGACGGCAAACCGCCGTTGCACGTCACCGAGGCGCGCGTTGAATTCGCCGACGTGCGTTTCAACTATCGTACCGGCGAACCGGTGCTGCGCGGCATGTCGTTTACTGCCGATCCGGCCAAGCTCACGGCACTCGTCGGCCCGTCGGGCGGTGGCAAGTCAACGGTGCTCAATCTCATCTTGCGGTTCTACGAGGTCGAGCGCGGGGCGATCACGATCGACGGCCAGAACATCACGGATCACTCGCGCCAGTCGCTGCGCCATCACCTCGCCTACGTGGGCCAGCACGTCTATCTGTTCCGCGGTTCGATCCGCGACAACATCGTGCTCGGCAAGCCGGAAGCGAGCGAAGCCGAGATCGTGGCAGCCGCCAAGGCTGCGCACGCGCACGATTTCATCATGAGCTTTCCCAACGGCTACGACACCCCGGTCGGCGAGCACGGGATGCAGCTTTCCGGAGGGCAGCGTCAGCGCGTCGCCATCGCGCGCGCCCTGATCCGTAACGCGCCGCTCATTCTGCTTGACGAGGCAACCGCCGCGCTGGATCCCGAATCGGAGCTGCACGTGCAGCAGGCGTTGGCGGAACTGTGCGCCGGTCGCACCACGATCGCGATCGCGCATCGACTGGCGACCGTGATGCACGCGGATCGCATCCTGTTCATCGAGAGCGGCGCTGTCGTCGAATCCGGCCGGCATGATGAGTTGCTGCGCAAGGGCGGTCGCTATGCCTCGTTCTGCCGGCTGCAATTCAAGCAGCAGGAGCTGCCGATTGCCGCAGCTTCCGTGGGCTAGTCACACAATCACTTTCTTCAGGAGCACCCCATGAGCGCCCCACGCTACGTCATTTCCGCGCCCGCGCAGCCGGCAATCGCTATCGCTGACTCGAGCGAACTGTTTCCGGTGCGCCGCATCTGGTGCGTCGGCCGCAACTACGAGGAACATATCCGCGAGATGGGTCACGACGTGCGCGATCCACCGTTTTTCTTCGCCAAGCCGGCCGACGCGATCGTCCCCGACGGCTCGACCGTCCCTTATCCGCCGCTGACCAAGGATCTGCATCACGAGGTCGAACTCGTGGTCGCGCTCAAGAGCGGTGGCCGCAACATCAAGGCAGCGAACGCGCTCGACTGCATCTGGGGCTATGGCGTGGGCATCGATCTCACGCGCCGCGACCTGCAGACCGCGTCGCGCGACATGAAGCGGCCGTGGGAGATCGGCAAGTCATTCGACGCGTCGGCACCCTGCGGCGCGCTGCAGCCGGCCGCCAAGATCGGGCACCCGAGCAAGGGCCGCATCGCGCTCAAGTGCAACGGCAAGGTGCGCCAGGACGGTGATCTGGCGCAGATGATCTGGAACGTGCCGGAAGTAATCGAGAAACTGTCCGAGCAGGTCGCGCTCGGCGCCGGCGACATCATCATGACCGGCACGCCCGCCGGCGTCGCCGCCACCGTCGCGGGCGACAAGCTCGAGTGCGAAATTGCCGGCGTCGGCACCCTGACGGTGACGATCGGACCGCCGGCAAAATGAGCTAGCGACTCGGAGTCCAGGCTCACCCTCTGTCATGGCCGGGCCAATCCCGGCCATGCATGTCTTTTGGATTGCCTTCGCGTGGATGCCCGGGACAAGCCCGGGCATGACGCGCCGGGATTACTGAATCAACCCTTCCGCCTTCATGGCTTCCTTCACCTTCGGGCGTTCCGCAACGCGCTCGCGAAACGCTTTCAGGTTCGGGTAGGGATCGAGCGGAATGTCGACGCGCTGCGCCCAGTTCGTCATTACGAACAGATAGGCGTCCGGCACGGTGAATTGATCGCCCATCAGATACTGGCGGCCGGCCAGCTTTTGATCGACCCACTTGAACCGGCCTTCGATGTTCTGACGCGCAATCTGCTTGTAGGCATCGGGTGTATTCGGCCGAAAGATCGGCCCGAAGTTCTTGTGCAGCTCCGACGTGATGAAGTTGAGCCATTCCTGGACCTGGTAGCGCTCCTTGCTGCCCGCGGGCGGCGCGAGCTTGCTGTTGGGCGCCTTGTCGGCGACGTACTGCACGATCACCGGCCCTTCGGTCAGGACGATGCCGTCGTCAGTCTCCAGCACCGGCACCTGCCCCTTTGGGTTGACCTTGTTGAAATCCGCTCCGTCCTTGGTCTTCTTCTCGCGCAAATCGACCTGAACGAGATCGGGATTTTGACCGGCTTCCCGCAGCACGATATGGGGCGAAAGCGAGCACGCGCCCGGCGCAAAATACAGCTTCATCGGACCAACTCCTTGGGATGTCTCACACTTGTTCGGCGAGCGCGGAAGGTGTCCGGCAGCCGGCGAAGCTCATATAGGTGATTTCAAAGGCCGAGGTAGGCCTTGCGGACCCGATCGTCGGCGAGCAGCGCGGTACCGGCGCCCGAGAGCGTGGTGCGGCCGTTCTCCAGCACGTAGGCGTGGGTCGCAATCTTGAGCGAGACCGCGACGTTCTGCTCGACCAGCAGGCAGGTCAGCCCCTCATGATTGAGCTCGCGGATCGTCTTGAGCACCTCGTGGACGATTGTTGGCGCGAGCCCGAGCGACGGCTCGTCGAACATCACGAGGTCGGGCGCCGCCATCAGGCAGCGCGCAATCGCGAGCATCTGCTGCTCCCCGCCCGAAAGCGTGCCGGCCGGCTGGCGCGCGCGCTCCGCCAGGATCGGAAACAGCGCCAACGCGCGGGCGTAGTTTTTGGCACGCTCGGCGCGCGCCCGCGGCACCATGGCACCCATCTCCAGATTCTCAGCCACCGTGAGCGTCGGGAAAAGTTGCCGGCCTTCCGCGACTTGTCCGATACCCAGGTTGCAGATGCGGTGGCTCGGCCAGCCGGTGATGTCGGCTCCGCGAAACGTGATGCGGCCGCGCGCAGGCTTCAGAATCCCGGCGATGGCGCGGATCAGCGTTGTCTTACCCGCACCATTGGCGCCGACGATCGCGACGATCGCCCCCTCCTCGACCGCGAGCTCGACGCTGTCGAGCGCCTGGGCGTCGCCGTAGAACACATCGAGACCCTCGACCGCGAGCATCAGAGAGCCTCCGCGCCGAGATAGGACTTGATCACCTCGCGATCGTGCACGACCTCTTCCGGCCGCCCCTGCGCGATGGTCGCGCCGTGATGCAGCACGAGCACCCGGGTCGCGAGCGCCATCACGGCGCGCATCACGTGCTCGATCAGCAGGACCGTCAGCCCGCTGGCGCGATTGAGCTCGGTCAGGATCGCGACCATGCGGTCGACCTCGGTCGGCCGCAGCCCGGCCATGACCTCGTCGAGCAGGAGGAGCTTCGGCTCGGTCGCAAGCGCGCGCGCGACCTCGAGCCGCTTGCGATCAGGCAGCGTCAGGCTGTCGGCGCGCTGCCGGCGCAGGCGGTGCAGGTCGAGCCGCCGGAGCACCTCATCGGCGCGCCGGGCCGCGTCCCCGACATCCGCGTGATGCAACAATGCACCGACTGTCACATTGTCCAGAACCGTAAGCGCCGGAAACGGTCGCACGATCTGGAACGTGCGGCCGATGCCGCGCCGGCACACGACATCAGGCGCGAGCCCGTCGATGCGTTGCCCGCAGAACGCGATCGTCCCGGCGTCCGGCCGTAATGCGCCCGAAATCACGTTGAACAAGGTGGTCTTGCCGGCGCCGTTCGGGCCGATGATTGCGAAAATGTCGCGCGGGTTGACCTCAAAATTGGCATTGGCGACCGCGAGCAGCCCGCGAAAGCGTTTGCTGATGCCTTCGACCGCGAGAAGCGCGCTCATGCACGAGGCTCCAGCTTCAGCTTGCGCGCGAGCCACGGCCAGACGCCCTCCGGCAAGAGCAAGATCACGACGAGGAGGCAGATGCCGTAGAAAACCTGCTTGGCACCGGGTACGTCGACCCCGATGCGGTTGAGGATCTCAGTCAACGTCTCTGCTAACCCGGTGAGCAGGAACGCTCCCAGGATCGGCCCGAACAGGGTGCCGATGCCGCCGATAATGGGACCGAGAATGATCTCGATCGAGCGTCCGACGCTGAACACCTGTTCGGGAAACAGATTGTTGTAGTAGAACGCAAAGAACACCCCCGCTGGCGCGGTCAAGCCGGCTGAGATCAGCACCGCGAACATCTTGTAGCGGAACGTGGCGACGCCGACGGCACGCGCCGCCTCCTCGTCCTCGCGAATGGCGCGCCAGAAATAGCCGAGCCGGCTGTGCAGCAGTTGCCGGCAGAGCACGAAGGCCAGCACCGTCATCGCCAATATCAGGTAATAGAACATCGTCGGATTTCCGCGCAGCTGCCAGAAATCGTTGCGCGCGTATTGGGCGACCGGCAGGAACAGTCCGCTCGATGCGCCAACCCAGCCGAAGTGGTCGAAGCCGATGCGCGCAAACTCCGCGAAGGCGATCGTCAGAATCGCAAAGTAGGCTCCGGCCACGCGAAATTGGAACGCCAGAAACCCGATGAGCGCCCCACCCGCCATCGCGAGCGGAACCGCGACGAGGAGACCGATCCAGGGCGAAACGCCGTAATGAATGAACAATGCGGCGGTCGCGTAGGCGCCGAGCCCGACATAGAGCGCGTGACCGAGCGAGAGCTGCCCTGCAAACCCCATCATCACGTTCCAGGCTTGGCCCGTATAGGCGTAATAGAGAATGATAATGAGGACGCTCAGGAGATAATCACTGGCGAACGCCGGCGCTGCGATGAGAAGCACCAGCAGGGCCGCGAGCAGCACCAGGCTCCGGCGCGACACGCCATCGATAAGTCGCATCATGCCGCGCGCTTTCCAAGAATGCCCTGCGGCCGCAACAGCAGCACGAGCACCAGGATCGCAAACGCGAACATGCTCTTGGCCGAGGGCGTGAACAGCAGCCCGGCGAACGCCTCGGTCAGCCCGATCAGGACGCCGCCGAGCAGCGCGCCCGGCAGCGAGCCGAGCCCGCCCGTGATGACAATGACGAAGGCCAACAGCGTGTAGGACGGTCCTGCCGCGGGCGTGACGTCGTTGATCAACACCAGCATGCAGCCGGCGGCGCCGACGCAGGCCGCGCCAATCCCGAAGGTCAGCGCGTAAAGATGCTTCACGTTGAGCCCGACCACCAGGGCACCGGTGTAGTTGTCGGCACAGGCGCGGATCGCCTGGCCGAGCCGCGTGAAGCGGAAGAACATAAACAGCAGTGACGCCACGACCACGGCAGCGATCGCCGCGTAGAGCTTGGTGGCGTCGATGATCAGGGCTCCTAGCTGGAAGCTGTCGAATGCGTAGCTCGTCTGCACGCTGCGCGCGTCGGGGCCAAATCCGATCAACAGCACGTTGACGATGATCAACGCGACCGCAACCATCAGAATGAACTGACTGTGCTCGGGCCGGCTGATGAACGGGTTGATCAGCCCGGCCTGCAGCACATAGCCGAACGCGAACAGCACGGCCGCGATCGGCAGCATCATCACCAGCGGGTCGAGCTTGAGCATCGCGAACAGGGCGACCGCGATGTACATCGCGATCGTCATCATCTCGCCGTGCGCGAAGTTGACCACGCGCACGACGCCGAAGATCACGGAAAGCCCGAGCGCCATCAGGCCATAGACGAGGCCGGTGAGCGCCCCGCCGACCGCGACGTTGAGATAGACCTCGAGCGGCACCTTAGTGCCCCGCTTCGGGCGGCACTGACGACTTCAGGCGCGCTTGTCGTAGGGTATCATCGGCAATTCGGGCTTGGCGTCGGCCGCGGCCTTCGGCGCCAGCGTGACGAATTTCCCGGCGCGGTTCTGGATACCCGCGTTCTTGAGCTTGTCGTTCTGGCCCTTGGCGTTGAACTGGATCCCCGGGCCGATGCTGACGTTGTTGGTGATGTTGGTCGTGCGGATCGCCTCGACCATCGCCTTGGGGTCGGTCGAACCGGCGCGCTTGAAGGCGTCGGCTGCGACCAGCAGCGCTTCGAACGTAAAAACGTGCTTTTCGTTCAGGTTGAGATCCGGATACGCCTTGGTAAACGCCGCGACCAACTTCTTGCTCAGCGGTTTCGTCGGGTCGTACCAGGGGATGAAACTCATCGGGCCGTTGGCGAGCTTGCCCAGGGTTTTGAAATAGTCGTTTTCGTTCCAGCCAGGCCCCATGCTCAACACCGCCATCGGGCTCCAGCGTTGTTTAACCATCTCGCGCGTGAGCAGGATCGCGTCGTTGAGGCGGCCCACGATCAGCAGAGCCTCGGCGCCCGTCGCTTTCGCCTTGGATATTTCCACCGACAGATCGCGCGCCGCCGGATCGTAGGCGATCTGCTCCAGAATCGTGTACGGCATGCTGTATTTCGGCATGACGTTTCCGATGTCCTTTTGCATCGCCATGCCGAACGTGTCGTTCACATGCAGCAGCACGACCGATTTCGGTGCCACGCCGGCGGTTTCAAACACTTCCTTCTGGTTGGTGAACGCGTCGTTGAGGATCATCGGCGCGGTCGGGAAGTTGCGAAACACGAACTTGTAGCCCTGCTCGGTGATCGGCGGCGCGGCCGCGATGTTGATCACGTAGGGGATGCCCTTTTGCTCGGCGACTTGGGCGATTGCGCTCGACTGCCCGGAATTGAAGGCGCCGACCAACATCTGGGCGCCGTCGTTGATCAGCCGCTCGGCCCGCGAACGAGCGGTGTCGACATTGGTCTCGGTGTCGGCATTCATGATCGTGAGCTCGGGCAGACCGAGGTCTTTCAGCAGCGCCGGAGCAAGCTCCACGGCGCGCTGGCAATCCTGACCGATCAGGGCTTGCACCCCCGAGCGCGGCAGCAGCGAGCCGACCTTCAACGGACCGCTCTGGGCGCGAACGATAGCTGGCATGGCAAGGACGGCACCAGCCGCGGCGGTGCTGGCGAGCAGCGTACGTCGATTGATGTTAGTCGTTGCGTGAGATCGCATTGGGGTTCCCTCTCCGGCATATTTGTTTTGGTGCTGGGCGTCGCCCGGTCCAGCGGCTTGCCGCGAAGGTAGCGGAAACCGCTACCGGCGGGAACTGCGGCGCAGTGTTACTTTTGGGTAAGGTGACGCCGCAGATCGCCCCTCTCCGCGCGGGCGGAGAGGGTCTGCCTTGCCGGGAGGTCCGGGGTCGAGCGATTTTCCGCCAACCGGCTCACTTCGGCGGAATTTGCACAAACACCTTGAGCTGCTCCGGCGTGAGCGGCTTTTCCAGGAACTTGAGCTTCACGGCATCCTGCATGGCCGCGTTGAGGTCCTTGAGTTCATCGCTCTGCATGGTCGCCTTGGGCTGAAACTCGTCGATTGACTGGCGGATGATCGCTGGCGCCATGTTGGTCTTCTTGGCGTACATCTCAACCGCGGCCGGGTCGGAGTACATCCAGTCGACGGCCTCGCGGTAGCCTTTGACGAACCGCAGGATCGCATCTTTCTTCTTGTCGAGCGCATCCGCGTTGGCGATCAGCACCCGCACGGTCTGACCGCGCAGCGACGGCACGTCGGAACCGCGGGCGATAATGCGGATCTTGCCCTCGTTGATCTCCTTGATGCCGAAGGGCGGCGCTGCCCAGCCGATGTCGATCTGTCCGCTCATCACCGACGTGAGCGTTCCCGGCGGGCTTCCCGTTGCGGTCGGCTTGGCCTTCAGCCCCAGTTCCTCGACGAACGCCAGCACGATGTTGTTGGAAGACGAACCATTGGTCGAATACGCAATGGTGTTCTTGTCGGTCGCGTCCTTGAGGGATTTGATCGGAGAATCGGCCTTGACGTACCAGTAGAGATCGCTGGTCCCGGTAAAGGCCGGGAGAATGACGCGCACCGGCGCGCCCTTGGAAAACGCCCGCATCGCACCGGCGAGCCCGACGCCGCCGCCGATGTCGGCGCTGCCGGAGATCACCGCCTGAACGGTCTCGCCGGCGCCGGCGGTGCCGAAGTTCTCCAGCACGAGGTTGTATTTCTTGAAGATGCCGGCGTCCTGACCGAGCGTCGGCGCCTGGTTTTCCCAGTTGTTGATCTGCCCGATTGCGATCTTTAGCGTGTCTTGCGCGGCGGCCGGCAGCGTGACCGCTGCACATAGCGCGAGCGCCAATCCAGAACGTGTGAGCGTTGTCCTCATCGTCGCTTTCCCTTTTTGCGGATTTTCGCCCCCGCCTTGCGGACACCCGCGCCTTTGCGGGCCGGTGCCGAACGCTCGCGCGGCGGCAGCGCGCCGCGTTTGTCGAGCCGCGTCAGCCAATATTCCCACGCCCGCGCCACGGTGTTGGGTTGTTGCTGCAGCATCGCCGCCATGTCGATTTCACCCGGCGTAAGCATGCCGATACGTCCAACCAGCTTGGCCTGGGTCTGATACTCGGCGTTGCGGCAGCCGTAAATGGTACGGAACACGAGTTGGCGAAGGTCGCTGCCAACCACGGTTGCACCGTGGCGGCGCATCAGCACCATGTTGTGATCGCCGAGCGCGCGGGCGAGCGAGGCTCCCTCCTCCGGCTTGCGAACCAGGAGGTTGGTATCGCCGAACTCGTCCTGGCTGTCCCAGAACGGCACGTGCGATCCGATCACCGCGCCGAGGTGATAGACCGCGACCATCGGTTCGCCGGTGATGCAATAGGGCAGCATGGCCGGGGAATGATGGTGGCAGACCGCAACCACGTCGGGCCGCGCCTTGTAGATCTCGCCGTGGATCACGCGTTCCGAATACATCGGCAAAGGGGGCGGCGTGACCGGCTCGGAATCAAGGGTGAACTCGTAGAGGTCGCCGGGCTCGACCAGTTCGGGCGAGCGCGAGCGCGACAGCAGATAGCGGCCGGGATCCGACGGGTGCCGCACGCTCACATGGCCGAAGGCGTCGATCACCCCCTCGTGGGCGCACATGCGGTTGGCGATCGCAAGTTCATAGCGGATGTCGGCGAGAGACACGGGCACGGGCGTTTCCTCGTTTGGGATGGGGTCATTGGACGGTCGGCAGAAAAGCCGATGCGGCGTGGGCGCGCAAGTCGTCCGGGCGCCAACCAATGCCGGCGCCAAACCGCGTAATTCGCGACGATAGGTGTTGAATTGCGGGCTTGTTCGCGGCGTCCCAATGACGCCGCCATGTTTTTAGGCGGTTCGCTACGGGACGACCCAAAAAGCAGAAACTGCCGCCGCTGCCGCGCGCGCTTACTGGTCGGCGACCTTATACCAGCGGCCCTTTAGATCTTTCATGTCGCGGTATTGCCGGCCGGTGTCCCAGTCGACGCAAACTCGAACGTCGCCAAACGTATTGAGTTCGCAAATCTCGCGCTCGAGCGGCTTGCCGTCCATCGTCTCGGACTGGCGGAGAAACATCTTGGTCCCCTTGCTCGACCGCCAAACAACGCCGTTGTTGCAGACCCGGAGTTCCGGGTCGCAGAAACGCGCCGCTTCCGGCTTGCCGCCGTGTTGCTGGCGCGACAACTCCAGGCCCCGCTCGGTGACCTCGTCCCAGCTGAGTTTCTTTCCCGCCAGCGCCGCCGAGGCCGTCATCTCCTCGATGAAGGATACGAGCGAATCAAACCCCGTGTCCGCGATGGTGGCGCTGTGGCTGATCACGGTCCGATCATGGGTCGCGCGGCCGACCGGCGCGCTCGCCTGCGCCTGATAGACGAGGGCAAACGCCGCCAGTATCAATGCCGTCTTGCACGAGCGCGCGCGCATGCAGGTTCTCCAGCACGTCGCGTCGCGAAGCGCTCTGACCCTTGGGGGGAAATCGGTTGAACACCCACAAGATAGCAGGTTGCGCGGCCGGTCCAAGCGCGCGCATCGAATTGATCGCATTTCTCTGACGAGTGTTGAGAATTTGTCACTATTTGCTCAGACTAGGGCCGGGGGTGCACTGCACACGGCCAAGCTGGAGGCGAGATGACCGCCACGCGTCGCCAGTTTCTGCACCGGGTCGCGTCAGCCGGGGGCTATCGGGCGACCTACCTGACCATGCAGGCGATGGGTCTCCTCCCCCTGGCCGCGGTCGCCGAGCCGGTCGCGCTTGAGCGCGGCGGTGCGCACGGGACCAAGGTCGTGATCCTGGGTGCCGGCGTTGCCGGTCTCTCTGCGGCATACGAACTCGGCAAGGCCGGATATGACTGCACCGTGCTGGAGGCGCGCGAGCGCGTCGGCGGACGCAATTGGACAATTCGTCGAGGCACAAGCATCGAGCTTGCCGACGGGTCGCGCCAGCTCTGCGACTTCGAACCTGGACTCTATTGGAATGCGGGTCCGGCTCGCCTCCCAAGCCACCACCAGGCGGTGCTTGGCTATTGCCGGGAGTTCGGCGTGCCGTTGGAGGTCGAGGTCAACACCAGCCGCGGCGCCCGGCTGCTTAATCCGGCCGCGAACGGCGGACAGCCGATCGAGATGCGCCAGGCCGTGAACGACACGCGCGGTGCAATCTCGGAGCTGCTCGCCAAGGCGATCGACCGCGGCGCGCTCGATGAGGAGCTGAGCCGGACCGACAGGGAGCGGATGCTGGCGTTCCTCAAGCGCTACGGCGATCTTTCGCCCGATTTCCTGTTCCGCGGCTCGACCCGGTCCGGGTACAAGACCCTGCCGGGCGCCGCCGGCGAGGTCGGCACCGGGCGAGACCCGGTTCCGCTGCCCGTGCTGCTCGACGCCGACATGTGGGCGGGCGTGCTGGTCGAGGAAAGCTTCGACTTCCAGGCCACCATGTTCCAGCCAGTCGGCGGCATGGACCGTCTGCCGGCGGCGTTTGCCAGAAGGCTTGGCAGCGTCGTGCATCTCGCCAGCGAAGTGACCGCACTGCAGCGCCACGGCGACGGTGTGCGCATCACGACACTCGACCGGCGCACCGGCAAGCGCGCCGCCTTCAATGCCGCCTACTGTATCGTCACCATCCCCCTCAAGGTGCTGAGCGCGATCGAAGCGGATTTCGCCCCGCCAACGCGAGCGGCGATTCGCGCCGTCGATTACGCGGATGCGGTCAAGATCGCGTGGCAGTCGCGTCGGTTCTGGGAAATGGACGATCAGATCTATGGCGGGATTTCCTGGGTGAAAGGCCCGACCGCCATGGTCTGGTATCCGAGCGACCGCTTCTTTGCGCAAAAGGGTATTTTGCTCGGCGGCTACGCGGTGCGCGACGATGCGCCGGCACTCGCCGCAAGGCCGCTCGCCGAGCAGCTCGCGGCGAGCCGGGCGGCGGTCGAAGGCTTGCACCCCGGCCGCGGCCATGAGCTCGACAAAGGCTTGTCGATCGCTTGGTCGAAGGTGCCCTACAGTCTCGGGATCACGCCGCGCTACCGGGCGGACCAGGAGGCCGACTACATGCTGCTCAACGAACCGGATGGTCCGTTCTATTTCGCGGGCGAGCACCTGAGCCATGTCGGCGCCTGGCAGGAAGGGGCGATCCTCTCCGCGCGCCGGGCCGTCAATATGATCGACCGGCACCGGCGGGAACGGCACGCGTGATGGATTCGGCTCCCCCCGGCTGCTCCGACGGAGCTACGACACCTTTGTCGCCGTCGCGGTCGGCTGCGGCGCGACCTTGCGCCCTTCGGCGAGATCGACGGAGGGGTTGAGAATCACCTGGTCGCCCTCGCGCACGCCTGCGCTTACCTCGACGGTGGTGCCGAGGTCGCGCACCTGCGTGATATGGCGGATGTGGGCGACGCCATTCTCCACCACGGCGACACTCAGCCCGTCCTGGTTGAAGATGATTGCCGACGCCGGCACGATCAGCGACGGCGTCTTGCGCGGAATTTGCAGGTCAACCAGACAATAGGATCCGGGCGTGAGGGTGTGGTCCGGATTGGGTACGTCGATCTCGGTGAGCAGCGTGCGCGAACCAGGCTGCAACGCATTGGCGAGGCGTGTCACGGTGCCGGGAAAGACACGGCCGGGTATTTCGGGAACATGGATGCCGGCCGCGACCCCCGGCGCGACGCCGAACGCCGCGTCCTGCGGGACGTAGACCTGGACGCGGATCACGTCGGTCTGCATCACAGTAAACATGAAGGTGCCGCTGGTGGCATCGGCCTGGACCAGGGTTCCGATATCGACGTTGCGCTGGGTCACCACGCCATCGAACGGCGCGACTACGCTCTGATAGTCCTTCTGCTGGTGCAGGACCTGCAGCTGCGCTTCCTGCTGCTTGATGTTGGCCTGCGCGACCGCCACCGCCGCCTCCTGGGCGGCGAGCGTCAACCGATCGGTGTCACCCTGCTGCGGGGTGGCCCAGCCCTTCTCGACCAGCGGCTTGTCGCGCGCCCAGTTGGCGCTGCCGAGATCGCGGTTGGCTTGCGCCTGCTGCAGCGCCGCCCTGAGCTGGGCGAGCGTCGCTTCGGCTTGGGAGATCTGATGGTCGAGCTCGGGCGCGGTGATCTCGGCCAGCAGCTGGCCCTTCTTGACCGGGTCGCCGATATCGACGTCGCGGCGGGAGATGTAGCCGGTCGCGCGCGCGTAGATGTTGGCGGCCGCAAACGCGCTGGTCGTGCCCGGCAGCGTCACCGGCCAAGTGGGAGAGCTGGCGCGTACCGGCGCGACTCGAACGTGCGGAACGAACTCGCTGTGCTCTTTCGCAGTCGCAATGACCTGCGCGTGAAGCGCGAAGTGCTGGTAGGTGCCGAGCGCCAACAGGCCGAGCAGGAGCAGCAATGTGCCGATCCCGAACAGGCGCGCGAAGTCACCCTTTCCCGGCGTGCGGGGCGCAGGACCGGAAGCGTTGTGCCCGACGTCGCCCGGCTCATCGTCGGTCAGCTCGGGAAATCGTTCGTGCTTGCTCATTGCGGTTCCTCGACAAAAACGCCATGCGCGGATTTTCCATCATTGCCCTTGCGCAGCAGGGCGAACAGATACGGCACGACCAGCAGGGTGGTCGGAGTTGCAAACAGGAGCCCGCCGATGACGGCGCGCGCGAGCGCGGCGTTCTGCTCCTCGCCGGCGCCGCCGATCGCCATCGGGATCATGCCGACAATCATCGCCGCCGCGGTCATCAGCACCGGACGGATACGCGTGCGTCCGGCGGCGATTGCAGCCTCGAATGCCGACATGCCGGCGAGCTGCTGCTCGCGCGCGAAAGTCACCAGCAGGATCGAATTCGCGGAGGCGACGCCGACGGCCATGATCGCCCCCATCAGCGAGGGGACGCTCAGGGTCGTACCGGTGAGATAGAGCATGGTGATGATGCCGCAGAAGGTGGCAGGCAGCGCAAGTATGACCACAAGCGGGTCGCCCCAGGTCTGATAGTTCACGACCATCAGCAGATACACGAACACGGCGGCGAACAGGATGCCGATCGCGAGGTCGCGAAAAGCGGCATTCATGCTGTCGATTTGCCCGACCACCTCGATGCGATTGCCGGGCGAGAGCTGCTTTTGCTCGTCGGCCACGATCTTGCTGATGTCTCCCGCGATCGAGCCGAGGTCGCGCCCGTCGGCATTGGCATAGACCTCATAGACTGGCTGAATGTTGGCTTGGTTGGCGTTGGTCTGGGTCGCCTCGCGCGAGACCGTCGCGATGTTGCTGAGCAGACCCGGCACCGGATCGCCATTGGGCGAAGTCGACGTCGTGACCGGGGTGTTCTTGATATCGTTGAGCGAATTCACCTCATGCTCGGGCGTCTGCACCGCCAGATAGTACGGCGTTCCGTTCTTCGGATCGGTCCAGAAATTGGGCGTGACCTGCTCGGACGAGCTCAACGAGATGTTGAGGGCGGTTGCGATGCTGCTCGCGGTAAGGCCCAGCTGCGCGGCGCGCGAGCGATCGATCTCGGCATAAAACTCCGGCGCATTGAGTTCCTGCTGCAGATGGGCGTCGGCAATGCCCGGGATAGCTGCGATCCGGCGCTCCAGCTCCTTGGCAACCCGCAGGTTGGTGGCGCGATCATAGCCGACCGTGCGCACGTTGATCTGCGCCGGGATCCCGAAGTTGAGGATCTGCGTCACCATATCGGCGGCCTGGAAATAGAAGATGTCTTCCGGGAACGCGGCCGGCAGCAGCTCGCGCAGCTTGCGAATGTAGTTTGCGGTCGGCTTGTGGCCCTCCTTGAGCGACACCAGGATCACGCCGTCATTGACGCCGATCGCCGTCCCGTCGCCGAACGCGTAGTTGTACGTCCGTGCTGGCAGGCCGATGTTGTCGACGATCAGCTCGCGCTCGCTTTCCGGAATGACTTCGCGGATCCGGTCTTCGATCGCCTGGAAGATCTGCTCGGTTTTCTCGATGCGGGTGCCGGCGGGCGCGCGCACATGCAGCTGAATCTGTCCGCCGTCGATCACTGGGAAGAAGTCGCGCCCAACGAACACCACGAGAGTCGACCCCAGCGCCAAGACCACTACGGCCGCGATCGGGACGATCAGCCGCCGCCGCAACAGAACGGCCAGCAACGCCGCGTAACCAACGCGCATGCGCTCGAAAGCGTGCTCGAAACGGCCGTGCAGGCGCGCGAACCAGCCGCGTCCCTCGGCTTCACCGTGGCGCTCGCCCTTGAGCAGCAGGCCAATGGTGATCGGGGTGAGCGTCCGCGACAGGCCGTAGGACGCCAGCATTGCGAATACAACCGCGAGGCCGAGCGGGGTAAACAGATATTTCGCCGGTCCGTGCAGGAAGACGACCGATATGAACACGCAGCTGATAGCGAGCGTCGATACCAACGTCGGCACCGCGATGCCGGCGGCACCGTGCAGCGTCGCCTGCGGAAGCGGCTGGCCCTCCTCCGTCAGCAAGCGATGGGTATTCTCGATCGTGACCGTCGAGTCGTCGACCAGGATGCCGATGGCGAGCGCGAGCCCGCCGAGCGTCATCGTGTTGATGGTGTCGCCGAGGAAATAGAGCACGATCAGCGACGACAGGATCGCCAGCGGGATCGTGATCATGACCACCACGGTCGAGCGCCATGAGCCGAGGAACAGCACGATCATCAGCGCGGTCAAGCCGGCCGCGATCGCCCCTTCGCGCAACAGGCCGCGGATCGACGCGTTCACGAACACCGACTGATCGAACAGCTCCTTGATCTGCATGCCCGAGGGCGCGGCCTTGCGCGCGGTAACCAGCGCATCTTTGACCGCGTTGACGACAGCGAGCGTCGAGGCGTTGCCATTCTTGATGATGCTGAGCAGAACCGAGCGATTGCCCTCGGTGCGCACGACGTTCTGCTGCACCAGCCAACCGTCGTGCACCTGGCCGATGTCTTTCACGAATACGGTCGCGCCATTCTGAAACTTGACCGGGATGTTGTTGAGGTCGTCGATCGAAGTCGGTAACGCGTTGGTGCGCACCGTGTACTGGGTTTCGCCGACCTTGGCGGTACCCGACGGCAATGTGAGATTCTGGGCGTTGATCGCGTTGACGACGTCGGTCGGGGTCAAGACCCTTGGCCTGCAACTTGACGGGGTCGATGTCGACCATGATCTGGCGATACTTGCCGCCCGCCGGCGTCGGCAAGGTGAGGCCGTGAATCGGCGCGAGCTGCTGGCGCAGCCGATAGATGCCATAGTCGTAGAGCTGCTGCTCGTTGAGCGTGTCGGAGGAGAGACCGATCTGGAGCACCGGCACGCTCGACGCGTTGTACTGCACCACCACCGGCGCCTGGATGCCGGCCGGCAGCAGCACGCGGATGAAATTCGTCGCGGCGACGATCTGCGAAATCGCCAGATCGAGATTCACATCGGGTTGAAAGAAGATTTTCTGCACCGAGACGCCGTTGAGCGTTTGCGCCTCGATGTCGCGGATGCCGTTGACGCTCGTGGAGATGGCATATTCGCTGTAGGTGGTAACTCGCTGCTCCATCTCCGGCGTGCGCAACCCGGTGTACTGCCAGATCACCGTGACGACCGGGATGTCGATCTCCGGAAAGATGTCGGTCGGCATCGACAGCACCGCCGTCACCCCGAGAAACAGGATGAGAACGGCAAGCACATAAAATGTGTGCGGCAGCCTGAGCGCGAAACGAACGATGCCCATGCGAGTCCATCCTCGCAAACGCAAGACGGATAGGTTGGTCAGGCTTGGGTACGTCGGCGCGCGGCGCCCAGTGCTGCACGTCAGAACACCGGGTGCATCGATACCTTTTGCCGGTGCACGAAAAGCCCTTGCTGCAATGCGACGTATGAATGCCGCCGCGCCAGTCAACGGCACAAAGACGTGAGCCGCAGCAACACAGTGTTGCAAATCTTGGGTCGCAGAAAATTGATCAGACGTGAGGTGATGTTTTGTAGGGTGAACCGCCTCAACGCATCATCGCTGATGGGTTACGGCGCTTCGCGCCTAACCCATCCTACAATCGCGTTGCTTGCGCCTCCAACGCCAGCACGCGGTCAATCATCTCGCCGGCAAGCCCAAGATAGTGCGCGGGATCGACCATGCGTTCGAGTTCGGCGCGCGCAAGATGCCGGCTGATCTCGGCGTTGCCCGCCAGCAAATCAATCAGAGGCGTTCCGGTTGCGGCGACTTCGCGGCAGATGTCGTAGACGAGATCATGCGCGCGCTGCCGGCCCAGATAAGGGCCGAGCCCCATCATCACCGCCTCCGACACGATCGTGCCGTGGGTGATGTCGAGGTTTGCCCGCATGCGCGCGGCGTCGACCTCGAGGCCCTCGACCACGACCCGGGTCTGCGCCAACGCGCCGGCACTGAGCAGAAAGATCTCCGGCAGCGCGATCCACTCGATCTCCCACGGGCCGGTCGAGCGCTCATGATCGGCGACCGCGGCCTCCATGAGTGCCGCTGCGTGCTGGCGCACCAACGCTGCGGCGGCGTGGATATAGAGCGAGGAGATCGGGTTGCGCTTCTGCGGCATGGTGCTCGACGACCCGCGCCCCTGCGCGAACGGCTCGAATGCTTCGGCGACCTCGGTCTGCATCAGGAGCTTCACGTCCATCGCGATCTTGCCGAGCGTGCCGGTGAGAAGGCCGAGGAAGCAGCCGACCTCGCCGATGCGATCGCGCACCGTGTGCCAGGCGATCTCCGGCTGGCCGAGCTTGAGCTCTTGCATCAGCGCGGCCTGCACTTTCAGGCCGTCGGTGCCGAGCGAGGCGAGCGTGCCGGCGGCGCCGGCGAACTCGCCGACGAGGACGCGCGGGCGCAACTGCGCAAGGCGCTGGCGGTGGCGTTGAAACGCGGCCAATAGCGACGCGGCCTTGAAGCCGAACGTGATCGGCACCGCCTGCTGCAGGTTGCTGCGGCCCGCCATCGGCGTATCGCGATAACGCCGCGCAAGCCCCGCGAGCGCGGCCGCGATCTTCTCCATGTCGGCCTCGACGAGATCGAGCGCGGCCCGGATCTGCATCACGGTTGCGGTGTCGGTGATGTCCTGGGTGGTCGCGCCCCAGTGGCACCATTCGCCGAGTCCGTCGGTGCAGATCGCGACGATCTGCTGCACCACGCCGAGGATCGGGTAACCGATACGCTCGGTCTGCTGCTTGAGCTTGTCGAGGTCGATGTTCTCGATCCGGCACTTGGCCTCGATCTCGCGCGCGGCTTCCGCCGGGATGATGCCGAGCCGGCCCTGCACGCGCGCGAGCGCGGCCTCGATCTCCAAGTAATAGGCGGTGCGCTGCTCGTCGGAAAACACCCGCCGCATCGCTTCGGTTGAGAAAATATCGCGGAAGATCAGCGAGTCGAGCGCGGTGGCGGGCATTGATGCGGCTCCTGAAGCATAGCGAGGCTCACCAACATTGAGCCACACTCTGCCCCGTCATGCCCGCGCTTGTCGCGGGCATCCACGCTTTTGTAAGCGGGCTGCACGAAAGGACGATTCGGCGTGAGCCCCGATCACGCCGGCTGAGCGGCAAGCCGCGCCACCGGCTTCTCCACGATCGGCAGGTTGATGAGCGCGGAGAGGACGCCGAACAGGACCGCGAGCCACCACACCGCGTCGTAGGAGCCGGTGCGGGTGAATATTTCGCCGCCGAGCCACACGCCGAGGAACCCGCCGACCTGGTGGCTGAAGAACGCGGCGCCCGACAGCATGGTGAGCCAGCGGGTGCCGAACATCACCAGCACGAGGCCGTTGGTCGGCGGCACGGTCGAGAGCCACAGCAACCCGGTGAAGGCCCCGAACAGAATTGCCGAGAGGTTCGAGGCCGGAAGGGTAATGAACGCAACGATCGCGAGCGCGCGCGCGAAGTAGATGAACGCCAGGATGTAGCGCTTGGGCATGCGGCTCGAGAACCAGCCGGCCAGGATCGAGCCGACGATATTGAATGCGCCGATCGTGCCGATGGTCCAGGCGCCGGCGGCGGCATCGAGGCCGCGGTCAACCAGGTAGGTCGGCAGGTGCACGGTGATGAACGCAAGCTGGAAACCGCAGGTGAAAAAGCCGAGCACCAGCAACACGAAGGAGCGATGGCCGAAGGCCTCGGTGATCGCCTGTTTGGCGGACTGCTGCTTAACGCCGGCACTGACTGCTGCGTTGCCACGGCTGGAGAGCGCGAGCGACAACGGCAGAATAAGCAGCAGGAGCGCGCCGAACGTGATCAGAGCAGACTGCCAGCCAACGCCGTTGATCAATCCAACGGCGGCCGGCGAGAACAGAAACTGACCGAACGATCCTGCCGCCGTTCCGGCCCCGAACGCGAACATGCGCCAGCTGTCGGGCACAAGCTTGCCGAATGCGCCGATCACAAGACTGAACGAGCATCCGGCGAGCCCGAACCCGATCAGCACGCCGGCGCCGAGGTCCAGCATCGCCGGGGACGTCGACGTGGCCATCAGCCACAGACCCAGTGCGTAGAGAATGGCGCCGGCGGAGAGAACCCTGACCGCGCCGAACTTGTCGGCAAGCGCGCCGGCAAACGGCTGGCCCGCGCCCCACAGGATATTCTGGATCGCCAGCGCCAGAGAAAATACGTTGCGATCCCAGTGCTGGTCGACCGACATCGGCATCAGAAACTGGCCGAGCGCCGAGCGCGGACCGAAGCTCAGCATCGCGATCAGGCAGCCGGAAATGATGATGACGGCGGGCGTCTGCCAGGAGGCAAGCTGCGGCCCGGCGGGGCGCGACGTCTCGGCAACCGTTGCCATGTTTCCACTCCCCGGCCTTCGCCCTGCGGTGCGCGTCAGACTGTCGCCGTCCGCCACTCAGGCTGCCTTATGTAGAGGCCAACCTGCGCAGTCCCAATGGAAACCAAGGCTGGCTAGATGCGTTGCCGGCATGTCAGCCGGGACTAGCGCATGCATCGAATTGGTGCTATATCGGATTTGCTCGAAGTGAGGATAAGAGGTCTGGGTTAGCGTCCCAGTGAAGTGAATGGTGCCGGCGTGAGCCGGTTGTTTTGGTACCCACATATGCTCATATTGAGCATAAATATGTAGGGAGGCGTCCATGCCGATCATCGAGTCGTTTGGACCGAATTCCAATGCGCCGGCGCCCGTTCCCGGGACTGGCCGATCCGCTGCGGCAAGAAAGTTTGCGACCCTGCCGGCGCCATCGCTTGACTGGAACGAGGAGGTCGCGCGCGAGACCGCCCACCTCTACGAGCGCATCAAGCACGTCGTGCCGTCGGTCGAGTGGCCGTTCTTCGCGCCCTATGTGCGCGCGATCAATGCGCTCAAGCGCGAGCGCGGCGCGGTAATCCTGGCGCACAACTATCAGACGCCTGAGATCTACAACTGCGTCGCCGATTTCGTCGGCGACAGCCTGCAGCTCGCACGCGAAGCCACCAAGGTGAAGGCCGACGTGATCGTGCAATGCGGCGTGCATTTCATGGCGGAGACCGCGAAGATCCTCAATCCCGAGAAGGTCGTGCTGATTCCCGACAGCAAGGCCGGCTGCTCGCTCGCCTCCTCGATCACCGGCGACGACATCCGGCTGTTGCGTGAGCGTTTCCCGGGCGTCCCGGTCGTCACTTATGTCAACACCTCGGCCGACGTGAAAGCCGAGAGCGACATCTGCTGCACGTCGTCGAACGCGCTGCATGTGGTGGAAAGTCTCGGCACCGACCGGGTGATCTTCCTGCCCGACGAATACCTCGCCAAATACGTCGCTAGTCAGACCGACGTGAAGATCATCGCCTGGAAAGGTCACTGCGAGGTACACGAGCGCTTCACCGCCGACGAGCTCAAGCGCTACCGCGAGGATGATCCCAACGTCCAGATCATCGCTCACCCGGAATGCCCGCCCGACGTTCTGGCGGAGGCCGACTTCACCGGCTCGACCGCGCACATGATCGACTTCGTGCGCACGAAACGGCCGCGCCGGGTCGTGATGGTCACCGAGTGCTCGATGGCGGACAACGTGCGGGTGGAGGTGCCGGACGTCGAGTTCGTGCAGCCCTGCAACCTGTGCCCGCACATGAAGCGGATCACGCTCCCGAAGATCCTCGACAGCCTGCTGACCATGCAGGACGAAGTCGTGGTCGATCCGCTGGTGGCCGCCAAGGCTCGCCGCGCGGTCGAACGGATGATCCATCTGAAGAGCTGAGACTTGACTGCATGTAGGATGGGTTGAGCGAAGCGAAACCCATCGAGTCAGCCGATGATGGGTTTCGCTTCGCTCAACCCATCCTACTCAAGCGATCCCTCATGCCGGCCAATGTGATCCCATCAAACAACATCGTCATCGTCGGCGGCGGGCTCGCCGGGTTGTTCTGCGCGCTCAAGCTGGCGCCGCATCCGGTGACCCTGCTGACCGGCACACCGCTTGGCACCGGCGCCTCGAGCGTGTGGGCGCAGGGTGGCATCGCCGCCGCGGTCATGGACGGCGACACGCCGGAAGCGCACGCGCGCGACACGATTCTCGCTGGGGCCGGCATCGTCGACGCCCCGCGCGCGCTCGCGATGGCGCGCGAGGCACCGGCGCGCATCGACGATCTTCTGTCCTATGGGGTGCCGTTCGATCGCGATCTTGCGGGCGCTCTGTCGGTGTCGCGCGAAGCCGCGCACACGGCCCGCCGCATCGTGCGGGTGAAGGGCGACCAGGCCGGGCGCGCCATCATGGCGGCGTTGACGGCCGCGGTTGCCAATACGCCGTCGATTGATGTGCTGAGCGGCTTTGCGGTCGAGGACTTGCTGATGCGCGATGGCCGCGTCACCGGCGTCGCGGCGCGCTCGCTCGACGGCGCCCATTTGCTGCGGCTGTCCGCATCGGCCGTCGTGCTCGCGACCGGCGGCGTGGGTTATCTCTACGCCGTCACCACCAACCCGCCGGAGGCGCGCGGCACCGGGCTTGCGATCGCGGCGCGCGCCGGCGCGCTGATCGCCGACCCGGAATTCGTGCAGTTCCATCCAACCGCGATTGCGATTGCGCGCGATCCGGCGCCGCTCGCAACCGAGGCGCTGCGCGGCGATGGCGCCACGCTGGTCAACAGCCGCGGCGAGCGCTTCATGGCGCGCATTCACTCCGATGCCGAGCTTGCACCGCGCGACGTCGTGGCGCGCGGGGTGTTCGCCGAGATCGCCGCCGGGCGCGGCGCGTTCCTCGATGCGCGCGCCGCCATTGGGGCGGCTTTTGCCGAACGGTTTCCGTCGGTTTACGCGAGCTGCACTGCGGCCGGCATCGATCCGGCGCGCGATCTCATTCCGGTTGCGCCGGCCGAGCATTATCACATGGGTGGAATTGCGGTCGACGAACGCGGACGGTCTTCGCTCGCAGGCCTCTGGGCGGTCGGCGAATGCGCGGCAACCGGCGTGCACGGCGCCAACCGGCTGGCCTCGAACTCGCTGCTCGAGGCGGTGGTGTTCGCGGCGCGCGCGGCGCAGGACATCGCCGGCCTCCCGGAGGCGAGAACTCAGCGCGCCGGCGATTGCGACGGTCGTTTCGCCCCCCGCCCTGCCCGCGCGCGAGCGCGCGCTGCGCAACCTGATGGCGCGCGATGTCGGCGTGCAGCGTGATGCGCATGGGCTCGCCCGCGCACTCGACGAGATCGCGCGCTTGGAGGACGAAGCGTCTTCGCCGGCGCTGCGCAATCTCGCAACCGCTGCGCTCCTGATTGCCGCCGCCGCGTATGCGCGGCGTGAAAGCCGCGGCGCCCAGTTCCGCCGCGACTTCCCGACTGCCGATCCGGCGCAGGCCCGGCGCACGGCCCTCACGCTCGCAGACGCGCGCGCGATTGCGCAAAACGCTGGCGAGGCGGCGCCGATCGCGCACGCGGTGCTGTAGAGCATGATCCCGAAAAGTGGATACCGGTTTCCCACCTGCGCGAAGCCCCGGCACAGTTCCCGTCGTGTGGATTGGTGCTTCGGCGGGCGGAGGCAGGTTGGAAGAGATCATGCTCCAACAATAGTGATCCCATGACCAGCAGCTTGATCGCCCCCGACGCTTTCATTTCGCCGCTCGCCATCGGCGACGCAGTCCGCAACGCGCTTGCCGAGGACCTTGGCCGTGCTGGCGACGTGACCTCGATTGCAACCGTGCCCGAGGGCACGCTCGGGCGCGCCGTCGTGGTGGCGCGCAAGGCCGGCACGATCGCCGGCCTGCCGCTGGTCGAAACCGCGTTCAAGACCATCGATCCGTCGATCAAGATCGAGGGCCATGCGCGCGACGGCGTGACGGTCGTGGCCAAGACACCGCTCATGACCGTCGCAGGCGAGGCGCGCGCGATACTCGCGGCCGAACGGGTGGCGCTCAATTTCATTGGGCACCTGTCCGGCATCGCGAGCGCGACCGCGGAGTTCGTGCGCAGGATTGCGCACACGCGCGCGCGGGTTTGCTGTACGCGCAAGACCACCCCGGGCCTGCGCGCGTTGGAGAAATACGCGGTGCGTTGCGGCGGCGGGTTCAATCACCGGTTCGGGCTCGATGATGCGATCCTGATCAAGGACAACCATATCGCGGTCGCGGGCGGCGTGCGCGCCGTATTGGAGCGCGCCCGCCAATCGGCCGGGCACCTGGTCAAGATCGAGATCGAGGTCGATCGGCTCGATCAGCTGCGCGAGGTGCTCGACACCGGCCTCGCCGACGTGGCGCTGCTCGACAACATGGAGCCCGCCATGTTGCGCGAAGCCGTCAAGCTCACCGCCGGCCGCCTGGTGCTGGAAGCCTCCGGCGGCATTACGCTCGCGAGCGCGGCCGCAGTGGCGGAGACCGGCGTCGACTATCTCTCCTCCGGCGCGATCACGCACTCCTCGCCGAGTCTCGACGTGGGGCTCGATATTGAGATGTAGCAGCGCTCTTCTACAAAATAACAGTTATTGAAGAATAATAGATAGGGGCGTTGCCTCAAGCATCAAGCCTCCAGCCTCTTGGCGGCGCCAAGGATGATGCTGCGCATCCGTCTGACGTGCCTAGCATCCTCCAGACTTTCTGCAAAGATCTCGGGATTTGCGACGTAGGATCCTCCATCTTTGATCAGCACGCCGTTATCCGCGAGTTCCTTTAGTCGGAGTTCTACCGACTTCGCGGGGATCTTGAGCGCTTTTGCCAAAAGCATGATGCTGCTGGGCTCATCCACAAGCTGGGAGAGAAGTACCGCCATTCCGATAGCCATCGTTTCAAGCGATGATCCGAAATTGTCCTTTAGCGAGCGGCTATGGTGCTCGAATATCGCCATGAGCAACGCAAGGATGACTTCCCCAACGACGAGCCTCTCACGCGCAAACGCAATCTGACGTTTGTTCTGCTTCTCAGGCATAGTTACCTCGCTCATGACGTGCCGGTGGAGGAGCCGTCCAGAGCATCAATAGCGGACATTCGTCCTTCATTCGATCACCTCGTCGGCACGTTTGCGCGCCGCATGGGCGTCAGCCGGCCCAGGTAATGCCGACATTGAATGTCCGTTCTTGGGGGTAAAGCGGACGAGATTTGCTCGAGGTGAGAATTTCCGCTTTTGACCAAAGCGGACATGGGACCTTTATTGGCATAAAATCCAGGTAGCAACGCCAGCGGAAGGGGCGCAGGTCGCGTCGATGCCGGACCAAGGCGATTTTGGCTTGAGCGAATTGCACGAGACCATTCGGGGCGGCGAGCGGGTGCTGATCCGCCAGGTGCGGCCTGAAGACATGGCGCTATACCCGGATTTTCTAGGCGATGTCAGCGCCGAGGATCTGCGGCTTCGGTTTTTTGCGCACATTGCCGAGCTCAGTGCCGCGGAGATCGATAAGCTCGCTCATCTCGACTACCGGCACGAGATGGCTTTCATCGCGCTCGACGAAGACACGGGCCGCATGCTCGGGCTCGTGCGCTTGAAGGACGAGCTCGACGAAAAGACTGCGGAATTCGCGATCTTGGTACGCTCGCGGCTCAAGGGTCACGGACTCGGCTGGCAGCTGATGCGGCGCGTCATCGATTACGCCAAGGAAAAAGGTCTGCGGCGCGTGTATGGCGATGTGTTGGTCGAAAACACTACCATGCTGCAAATGTGCGTCGAGCTCGGTTTCCACGAGGTGGACATGGGATCGGACATCAGGCGCTTTGTGCTCGATCTCGAGAATATCGGCGGCGGGTGAGCGTCAGCCTTTTGGCGTGCTGGAAAAACTTCGATCGCGACGGTAACGCCACCCCGCTGCGTTCTGCGCTCCCTTACGTCCGTTCTTGGCACGAAGCGGCTGTTCTGGGACGTCCGCTCATCGGTCGCGATTGGGGGCAAAGCGGACAGCATTTGCACTCCGATTGCGGTGTTACTGGCGGCAACTGGCCGCTTCTCGGCCATTCACTTTTTTGTTTCTAAGGCACCCGCATCTGCGGAACTGTTATCATGCCACTAGTGGCCGCAGCGATGGGTGTTGCTGAAAGAAGGGGAGCTTTTCGGCCCAAGCGTCGAGGCCCCAAACGTGCCCCGCGCGATTTATGATCAGATAGACGCACACTGTCGCGTAAACGATGTGGTAGTCGATAATGAAGTTGTTTGTGTTCTCGATATATGGCCAATCCATGTGGGCGGTCCAATACATCATCAGCAGTGCAACGCCAAACGCACCACTCACGCGGACCATCAGCCCCAAAAGAAGCGATAGCCCGATGAGCAGATGCCCGTAGCTGACCAGGAAGGTCAGAATTGGATCCATGGCTTGCGTTGCGAGCACAGCATAGACATCGTGAAATGTTTTTGTTTGCCGCAGGAATCCTGCGGCGCTGAATTTCGGGTTGAACACCTGATGTGATGCAGCATAGAGAAACGTCCAGGCCATCAACAGGCGAAAGACGAGAATGAACTTACGTTCGGCGGTGGAGTGGGTCATATCTGCGGATCCTTCAAACGCCGCGACTTACATGATTGATGACGACCGGGTCCGCTTTGATCTAGCGCAAAAGAGAGGCCAAGCAGTGTCGGCTCCGATCGATGACAATTGACGACTTTGCGCTGGCCCGCGCCATACACGTTCTTGCATTAATTCATTGGATTGGCGGCATGGCCGCAGTCACGACAATTGTCTTGCCGCGCGCGCGTCGATTGCCCGATGCCAAGGACGCCGTCGCAGCTTTTGAAACGTTCGAACGACGTTTTGCGCAACAAGTTCGCGTCTCCATTTTGCTCGTGGGTTTATCCGGCGTCTACATGCTCATCAAACTCGACGCATGGGACCAGATTCCTGTACGCGTCATTCTGGTGGATAGACCTAATGGTCGCGGTGTGGGTTCTGTTCGCACTCATGGTTTACGTTCTTGAGCCCCTCGTGATCCACCGTCTTTTCCACGACTTCGCTCTTCGGCAGAAGCACCGTGCATTTGCGCTGGCGACGCGACTTCACGTGACCGCGCTGTTTGTGTCCGCACTTACCATCGTTGCTGGAGTACTCGGCGCTCACGGCGGTCTGCGGTGACCTAGTCTCAATCAAGTTCGAGTTCGTTATCAACGCGGCTCGGGCGCTGGACTCAACGTTCCTACCAAGCTGGCTGACGGGGTTATCGAATGAGGCCGATCACTTCCGCTTTGATACGAAGCGGACTCGCTGAGACTGCACGCGGAGGTCTAAGTTCAAAATAAAATAGGTGCCGGAAAACGTTTTGATCCAGGTCAATCAGAGGGACAGCAGATGGCTTCAGCCAGCCGAGTTCGAACCGGGCCACTGCGGCAAACCGGAAAATCAATATTGATCGCGCGCCCGACTTTACTTCACACTCAACAGTTCGCCATGACAGGTCAGGTAAGGCTCGATCCGTTTGACACCCGGCGTGCTTTCGACCAGCACTCTCAGCGCCTGTGCCTGCTCGGCTGTGCTGACCGTTCCCCACAAATCCGCGACGCCGTTGTGCACGACGACGTCGACCACGACATCCTGCGCCCAGCTGTGTCCGGCGATATCGTCTAAGATACGCTCACGAATTTTTGCCTCATCTTTTGAGGCTTCATGGGCCTCTCGGTGAATGCTCACCAACGCGCGCATCAAGTTGGCGCGGCTAATGATTCCGATCACTTTGCCGGCGCGCACCACGGGCAATCGCTTGACGTTGCGCGTTTGCATGAGCTGCACAACTGCATCCAACTGAGTATCCTCGGTGACCGCCACCGGGTTCGGCGTCATCACGTCTTTCACCTTCACGCCATGAGTATGAACGTAGTTGTCCATAACCTTGTTGAAGTTGAAAAACGTATCACGCCACCGTGACGTCGTTTTGTGCTCCGTGCTTGTCTCTGGACGGCGCAGAAAATCGCTTTCGGTCACGATTCCGACGAGCTCGCCCTTGTCGTTGATCACCGGCAACCCGCTGATATGACGTTTCAACATCAGCTCGATCGCAGCGTCGGTCGACTCGTCAGGCGCGACCGAAATCACACTTCGCGTCATAATGTCAGAAGCCTGCATGAGGGTCCCCGGCGATGGTGACTAGATCATTCTACGCGATCGCTATCGCCGCAGTGATCGTTCCCGGTGTATGCGCCGAGGAACCAACGATCAAGCCTAAAGACGGCTTGGTGCTAGATTCTTACGCGCAGCTCGACACTAACCCGACGGTGCGCGATCCAAGGGCATGCAAGTCTACATCCTGCCTGCAGATCATTCATACGACGAAGCAGATAGCGCTAAACACGCGCCCGCGGTCATCCGTCGTGTTTGATTTCATAGGCCCATTGCGATCCGGTCGGCACCGCATGGCCTAGCGTCGGCAGGCACGACTCGATAATGCAGACGGGGCGGCGAGCGGCAGGTGTGGAGCGCCAAAGCATACCGCTAGATAGCGGTCGAACGGGCGAAATGCGGATCGCTATATTCGAGCGCATTGAGCGCATAGTGGGTGCCACTCCAAGAGTGAAGATTCTCGATGGAAGACTTCATCGAACGCGCGAACATCGCGAACTTCACGGAGCGCCTCAAAACCGAAGCCGACCCAACCAAGCGGGCGCTTCTACAAGCTCTTGGCCGAGGAAGAAGCCAAGCGAGCAAGCCATGTTAAGGATAATCAGTAAAGCCGCCGCCTTCCTGGCGCACTTGATATTGGTCAAATTGATCGAGCCGTGACTGCGCTAACCTTTAAATATGGTGGTGCCTTTTATCTATCGATGTCCCGTAACTGGCAAGAGCGTCCAGGGATTGTTCGCGGATGACGCATCCTCGAAAGAAAACGGGAACCTCTGTGAGGCCGTGACGTGTCTAGCATGTAGTCGACTGCATCTTATTAATCGGGCGACCTACAAGCTTCTAACCGATGACGAATAGGGTGCCCCGGTTGTGGTCGTAACCCGTCATGGACACTTCGGACTATTAAAGTGAGCATCTTTGACCCCGCGGCGCCCTATCGTCGGCCAGCATGGGCCTGCAAGTGCGGCGCCCCTGATTGCACCGGCTGGCGCCAGGATGTCGATCTAGGCGGGGGTCACATATCGTACCGACAATTTTGCGAATTGATCGAAGCGCATTGGGCCTATCTGGAACACTGGCGAAGCGTGCACGAGGATCACACGGCCTTGGCACATGGCTAATTTGGCTGTCGGTCAGCCGCACGCGGATGAAGTAATCGAGTGAACCGCGTTTAAATGGTTCGCTGAGGGAAGCTGCCGAACGCCTGTTGGCGACGTTGGGCTGAGCGCGTTCCGTCAGGTCGGGCACGGGCAACGTGCTGGCCAGCCCGGGCGATCAAATCGGCCCACTGCTGCTGCTGCTGCGGTACACGTATGGCACATAGGAGACGATAGCTAATGCCGCTACGGCACGCGCCGGGCCTCGCACTCAACCTTGGCGACTTGTTGGAACGACGCGTCGATCTCGAAGTTGCCGACCCATATTGGCGGGCCGTTGATCGTTTCGTGGGTCTCTTCGATCCTGTTCAGGATTTCATCCTTCGACCGTGTCGTCACCGCCGTCTGCTGCCCGAGCAGTTTACCCGCGCCGTCGAACACCTGGCACGTCGCCGTGTAGTTGTTGGTCATCGGCCCGTCGATTTTCATTTGAACGAATGTTGTGTGATAGCAAAACCTTTCGTGTTTGGTCGGCGGGCACTCGTTCCCCTCAAACTGCGCGCTGTGCACCGATAGGATAAATCCGCCGGTCGCCTTCGTCTCAATCGCGCTCGCTGGAACCGCCATCCCCATCATTAACAAAAAAATGATTGCTATCCTGACCATGTGTAGCCTTCGTTGTCGGAGCCGCCGCACGGGCTAGGCGCCTTCCATCCCGGAGTTCAACTTGAATGAGCGCGAGAACGCGTCATTCCACTCCTTCATCACGCTGCGGCACTTGGCGCAAATCGCCTGCCCCTGGTCGCCCGCTGGCAATCTCGTGTAAGTGACGTGGTGCGTAGCGCCGCAGTGGGGGCAGCTGAACGTTCCTCTACCAGCGGAGCGGTCTGCGAACGGGAGCAAGCGCTGGAACATGGTCAATCCTTCCACATCTCGTAAAGCCAAAGGCAGAACACGGCCACGGCAATGACCGCTGGGCCACGCCATCCCCACTGCATGATCCAGTAAATGGATTTTCGTAGTCGCATCGGGGTCATCGTCATCGCGAGGTCTCTTGATTGCTAGCACCCGTCAACCGCATGGCGGAGCACCGGTAGAGCGCGGAGGTCATTCCTTGGCGCATTAACCCACGTAAGGTTTCAGAACAGGGCCAGCCAAATTCCCACGGCTGAAACGGCAGCGGTTATTAGGAGGGTCAGATCCTCTATATCGATCATGAATTTCCACGTTCCAACCATCCCACGCCCGGTAACTTGTGCCGCTCCGGGTTGACCCGTGGTTTGGATTGTCCTGTCTACTTGCATCGCATACCCCATCCCCGACGATTAACGGCAAGTTTAACAGCCGCTGGCACCCTGGAAATTCAGATATCGTCCCTAAGGGATATTGCGTAGCGGCTGATCGGCGGGGGTTCGCGAGCAATTAGATTGGAAGTTATATTGACGAGCCAGCTACCGGCAATCCGATATCTGCCGGATGGATTTCGAATTGATCATGTTTGGACACCGGGTGGCTGCCATCCGGCGATGGCTTGATTTGCGTCAATAAAAACCGCGGGAATCCATTCATAGATGAAAAATGCTTTCGCGCCGCAACTTCGTTCTAGGAGCGTCAGGGATGGCATTGAATGCCGCCCTTCCGCTTTGCGCCAGGGCGGCCGCAACTAGGAGAAATGCGCTCAAGATTCCAAAGCTGATCGAAGGCACGACCGGCAACGGCAAAATTTATGAGCTTGGTATCGAGGCCGGTAATACGAGGTTCTTGCCAGGTCTTTCGACGCCGACGATTGGCATCAATGGTGCTTACCTCGGGCCGACAATTCGGGCCAGCGCCGGCGATCGCGTCACGATGCGCGTGAAAAACAACCTGACCGAGCCGACGACCCTTCACTGGCACGGGTTGCACATTCCCGCGCGCCACGACGGCGGCCCACACCAAGTGATCAATCCCGGAGAAGTTTGGGAACCGGTGTTCGAGATCAAGCAGAGGGCATCACTCTGCTGGTACCACGCTCATCTGAACGAGCAGACCGGTGAACAGGTTTTGCGCGGATTGGCCGGGCTCTTTCTGATCGAGGACGACGAGAGCCGCAATCTTCATCTTCCCTCGGACTACGGCGTGGACGACATCCCGCTTGTCGTTCAGGACCGCCGCTTTAACGCCGACGGCAGCTTCGAGTACCTGTCGAACGTAGGCGACATCGAACTCGGCTACCGGGGTGACGTCATTCTGGTGAACGGCACTGTCGCGCCGCACCTCGAGCTGCGGCGACAACACACGCGCTTGCGAATACTCAATGGATCAAATGCCCGCATTTACACACTCGGCCGTGACGACGGCGCCGACCTCGTCGTCATTGCTACGGATGGTAGTCTATGCGAGCGCCCTGTGCGCACACGCCGCGTAAGGTTCGGCCCGGGAGAGCGCATTGAACTGCTCTTCGACATGGAACCCAACCGGACCGTCACATTGATGAGCTATCCGTCAGACAGTGGCCGGATGGGAATGATGGGACACGGCATGGCCGTTGACAACGAGACTTTTCCAATCATCGAATTCCGGACAGGACGGCTGGAGCCGGCCTGCCGTTTCGTTCCCGGACCAACTCATCCGTGTGCCGCAGTGGGATCCGGCGCAAGCCGCGCGCAGCCGAAGATTCACGCTGGACATGGCCACCATGAGCATGGGCTCAATGATCGGGCCCATGATGGATGGATCGATGGGCATCAATGGCCGCTCGATGGATCTGGACCGCATCGACGAGCGGGTTTCTTTGGGCAGCATTGAAATCTGGGAAATCGCGAACAGGACGCCGCTCACGCATCCGTTTCACATCCACGACGTCCAATTCCGCGTGCTCGACCGCGATGGCGCTCCGCCGCTGCCGTACGAACAAGGCCTCAAGGATACCGTTCTGGTCGATCCCGGTTCGACGGTGCGCGTCATCGCGGAATTCGCGGATTTTGCCGATCCCGATCATCCGTACATGTATCACTGCCACATTCTCGAGCACGAGGATGCTGGGATGATGGGTCAGTTCGTCGTGGTCTAAACACGAGGCAATTGCGATAGCGGGCAGCGAGTCCGCTTCTGGCGCTTAGCAGGCATGCTTGGTGGAAAAACGACATCCGCTTTAATTCCAAGCGGACTAGCCAAGCGATTTCCCGGCGACGAAATCGGAATCCAAAATGACGAAATCGGCAGCTTTGTTGGAGTTGGGGCAGTGTTTCGTTGCTCGCGAGACGTCAGGCGTCTTCTCGTTCTCTCAAAGACGGTGGGTCTTCGAAAATGAGCCATTTAGGGGCGCAATAGGCGCGATCAGATGACCAATGCGCCGCTGTCGTCGGATCGACGGCTGGCTACGGGATTTCCCTTAGGGTGTTCATCTGAATTTCGCGCCCACGCTCAAGCGAATAGTAACGGGTTAGATCGTGTTGGGGGTTGAGCATGAATACGTCTCTGGTTGCTGCTGATCCGGTCACGCACCTGAAGGTCGTGGCGGTTGCGCTACTGGCCGCAATGCTGGTTATTTTGGTCAGCCTTTTTGCCAACGGATCGGCGCTGGAAAAGCCGGGGCTGCGAACCGTTGTCAAAGCCAGCACCCTCAGCGTCCATGCGAATAGTGGTGCGTCGACCGTGCGTTGATCCTTGAATTCTGAACGCGGGCAATCCCCCACCCTCCCCAACGCCCCGTTCAGGAACTGCGCCCCGGCTCCCCGCCGGGGCGTTTCTCTTTTCTGGAACCCTTCAACGGCCGCATGGGCCGCCTACGGGAAATCCCTTAGGGGGCTTATCTGAATTTTCTTTGACGGCGCCATTCGTAAACTCGCCGGCATCCAACAACGGAGCGCGTCATGCAATTGCAAACAACGATCCAAGCCAGGCGTCCAGCCCCGAACGCGGCGCACAGCGCGCATTTCGAGGGTCGTTCATCGGCCGTGGCGTCCCACATGCTGTTCGGCTCGCCCGAGCTGACCAGTATTGCGATTGCGTACGACCGCAACGCCGAGATTTACGGAGAGGGAGAGCCGGCCGAATACGTCTACAAAGTGATTAGCGGCGCTGTTCGCAGCTACAAGGTCCTCAACGACGGCCGGCGCCAGATCAACGCTTTTTATCTGCCTGGCGATATTTTCGGCCTCGAACTCGGAGGCGAACATACCTGGTCGGCCGAAGCCGTCGCCGGCTGCGTGATCGCGATGGTCAAGCGACGGTCGGTGCTGGGCGTCGCCGAGCGTGACGCGGATGTGGCCCGCGAGCTGTGGTCCATGACCGCGGGTGAACTCTGCGGTGCTCGCAACCATGCTTTACTCCTGATCAAGAGTGCGCAGGAGCGAGTCGCCGCCTTTCTGCTCGAAATGTCGCAGCGCGTGGCAGGATCGAGCTCGGTTGAATTGCCGATGGGGCGGCAGGATATCGCCGACTATCTCGGGCTTACCATTGAAACAGTGTCGCGCACGCTGACGCAACTCGAGAGCGCCCACACGATCGAGCTGTTGGCTTCGCGATCGATCGTGCTGCGAAACCGATCCGTCTTGTCCAGCCTCAACGGCTGATGCTGCTGCTGCACGTCGAACATAAGGAGGGTGCAATGCGGGCCGCGGACGTCATGACACCGAAACCGGTGACGGTTTCCCCGGACGCGTCGATCATGGAGGCTATCCGGCTGATGCTGGAACGCAAGTTCAGCGGTCTTCCGGTGATCGACACGAACGGTTCGCTGGTAGGAATTGTGACGGAGGGCGATTTGCTGCGACGGTCCGAGACCGGTACCCAGCGAAAGCGAGCGGGTTGGATCGAGTTTCTCATGGGCCAGGGGCGTCTTGCGAGTGAATACGTGCACGCGAGCGGCCGCAAAGTGCGGGAGGTCATGAGCCCTGATGTTCAAACCGTCACCGAGGACGCTCCACTCGATGAGATCGTGCAGCTCATGGAGCGTCATCGGATCAAGCGGCTGCCGGTGGTGCGGGACGGCATGCTCGTCGGCATCGTGAGCCGCGCCAATCTGCTGCGGGCGCTTGCGAGCATCGCAAGCGAGACCAAGCCGGCGGCGAGCGATGATGCCGCTATTCGCGCCCGCATCTATGCGGAACTCGGTAAACAGGCGTGGGCCCCGATCAATCTCCTGGATATCGTGGTGCGCAACGGCGTCGTGCACCTCTGGGGCATGCTCTTCGACGAACGCCAGCGCGGGGCTATCCACGTCGTCGTGGAAAACACACCTGGAGTGAAGTCGATCCAAGATCATCTCGTCTGGATCGAGCCGATGTCCGGAATGGTGATCCCGATGCCTGAAGGGGGCGAGCCGCGAGCAAAGGCATCCTGATTGCGAACGGCAGGATGAGGCCTGGCCATCCCGGGGGCTGGATATTGATGCGGCGCGGAAGGGCGGGCTGATTATGCATCACACAGCTTTTTTGAATATTTGGCGATGGATTTGCCTGCTCTTGATCGTTGAGAGCCAAATATCGATGGCGGCAGCGGGCGTTTTGGAGGATCATGGCAAGGAGTTGTTGACCCGGCTTTGTGCCCAATGCCATGCGATCGGCAAGGAAGGCCAAAGTCCTCACCTTGGGGCGCCGCCGTTTCGCTCTATCGGCGATCGCTATGATATCCGCGACTTGACCGAGAGAATGACCGACAGGCTGATCTCAACCCATCCCGACATGCCGGACTTTCGGTTCAGTCAGGCGGACGCCGAGGCAGTACGAGCTTATTTGTACTCAATACAACGCTAGCAGCGCGCTTCGGCGCAGCGTCGTCATCATACTGTCCTCACCGCGCCGATACAGTGCGAAATACAAGTAGCTAAGATCACCCCTTGGATCAGGATGATCTGATTCTTGAGGTAAGCCATCGCCATTTCGCTAGTGTTCCAAAATTGATCTTACTCAAGCGATGCATTCGCTGTTCCCCTCATCATGTTTCCATGGCGACAGCAAATTGGAGAAACAGAATCGCGTCCGAGCGCGTCCTCAGTCGAGCACTAATCGCCATTGCCACGCTTGGTTTGTCAGCGGGAATCCTGGCACGCCTCGCCGGCTATCCTGATCTTGCGGATGCATTCTGGTGGGTTGCGACCGCACCGGTCGCGGCTGGCCTCGCGGTTTCGATCATCAGGGATCTATTGGCGAAGCGGCTGGGGGTCGATGCGATTGCGCTCTTGTCGATGGTCGGCGCGCTTGCGCTTGACCAGCCGCTGGCAGGTGCGGTCATCGCGCTGATGTATTCGGGCGGCAACATGCTCGAGGACATCGCGGTCGGGCGCGCCGAACACGATCTGCGCGCGTTGGTCGATCGAGCGCCCCGCTTGGCACATCGCGAAGCCGGCGGCGCGATCGAGGACGTGCCGATCGGCGATATTGCCGTCGGTGACAAGATCCTGGTACGCGCCGGCGAGGTCATTCCGGTTGACGGTGTTGTGAGGTCGGAAAGCGCAACGATCGACGAATCGGCGGTGACTGGCGAAGCAATTCCGGTGTTGCGAACCAGAGGTACTTTGGTTTCCAGCGGCGCGCTCAACGCCGGCGAGACGTTCGACATGGTCGCCACGTCAACCGCGGGCGAGAGCACGTATGCGGGCATCGTGCGTATGGTCACTGCGGCGCAAACCGCCAAGGCGCCCTTTGTGCGGCTCGCGGACCGTTACGCGCTCTTCTTCCTGCCGTTCACCGTCACCGTGGCGGGCATCGCCTGGTTTTTCTCCGGCGATCTCATCCGCGGCTTGGCCGTGTTCGTAGCCGCAACCCCCTGTCCGCTCATTCTGGCGGCGCCCGTGGCCTTGATCGCTGGCGTTGCCCAGGCTGCGCGGCGCGGGATTCTGATCAAGGGCGGAGCTCCGCTCGAGGCGCTGGCACGCGCTCATACGGTATTGCTGGACAAGACCGGCACGCTCACAGTCGGCGGCGCGCGACTGCTCTCGCTCGAGGTTGCGCCCAACGAAAAACCCGAGACCGTGCTGCAACTTGGAGCCTCGCTCGAGCAAGCTTCGCATCACGTGGTCGCGGCCGCGATTGTTGCAGCGGCCGTCGAGCGCGGTTTGCACCTGGCTTATGCCCGAACAGGTCCAAGAGTCCGCGGGTTCCGGCCTGCATGGGATTGTCGAGGGCCGGCGCGTAAGTGCTGGGTCCCACGACATGATCTTTGGACATCGGCACGCCGATGCATGGGCCGTACGGGCCCTACGTCGCGGCTCGTGGCGTTCGGCCTTGGTGGTGTTCGTCGCTGTCGATGAACGGCCGATTGGCGCCCTCCTGCTCGCCGATGAATTGCGCGCCGATGCGCCGCAGGCGATTCGCATGCTGCGTGCAGCGGGTGTAGCGCGCATCGGGATGATCACCGGCGATCGCGCGGCTGCCGCCCAAACCATCGGAGCCGCGCTCGACCTGGATTGCGTGTTGGCGGATCGCGTTCCGTCCGACAAGGTCGACGCGGTGCGCACTGAGCAGCGTCTTAACCCGACCGTCATGGTCGGGGACGGCATCAATGACGCGCCGGCGCTGGCGGCGGCCGATGTTGGCATTGCCATGGGTGCTCGCGGCGCGAGTGCCTCGTCCGAAGCGGCCGATGTCGTGATCCTTGCGGATCGGCTCGACCGGGTCGGCGAGGCCATCGTGATTGCACAACGCGCGCGGCGCATTGCGCTGCAAAGCATCATCGTCGGTATGAGTTTGTCGATGTTGGCGATGCTGGCCGCGGCGATCGGGTGGCTTGTTCCGGTACCGGCCGCAATCGCCCAGGAGGTGATCGACGTCACGGTGATTCTTAACGCCCTGCGCGCCTTGCGCCCAGCGCACCGCCCCCTTCGGCATACGATCCCGGCATCAACCGGGCGCGAGTTGCGTCATGATCACATGACGCTCGGATACGATCTCGATCGGCTCCGCTCGATTGCAGACGCCCTCGACGACGCCACGGCCGAAAGTGCACCTGCGTTGGTCGAAGAAGCCAATAGCATCGTGCAGCGAGGGGTCGTCGCGCACGAACGCGATGACGAAGGGAACGTCTATCCGAAACTGGCCAAGGTTCTAACGGATCACAATACGCTTTCCGCCATGAGCCGGGCGCACCGCGAAATCCTGCACTTGGCGCGGCTGCTCGCCCGCCTCGTCGAAGATTTACGGCTGGAAAAGATGGACCGTTATGTGATCCGTGATGCGCAGCGCGTGATCGAGACGATTGAATCTCTGGTGCGCATCCATATGGCGCAGGAAGACGATATCTACGATGCCGTTGTGGCGAGGTAATCGCGGACATTGCGGCGGCTGATTCGAACCGATGTGACAGGCCATGAACTTTCCAGTTTTCTTCCCATCGATGCATCACGCGCGCTCCGCACCCGCGGCGGTTGCCGAGACCGAGGAGCTGTTTTCCATCAGTCTCCTTACAGGCGCGCAGTCTTGTCACCGACCTGGGTCGAGTTACGCCGGCATCCCGACGGCTGAAGCAGCGCAGCGTCTTGCCCAGTATGGCCATAATCTGGTGACGCGTGAGCGAAAACCCACGATCGCGCAGGAACTGTGGAGCCGTGCCAAGAATCCGCTCAATGCGCTCCTGCTGACGCTCGCGTCGCTGGCTGCCAGCATGCTGTTGAGCTACGCGATCCTCACCCACCTGGTCAAAGTCTGGTTCGTGCGCCGCTGGGGGATGTAGGCAACGGTACGCAACGCTCAGAATCGGTGTCCAAGCCGCCAAAATCGCAACTCCCGTGTCGGGCGCGCGGTTTTGAGCTAGCTCAATACGACCAATGAAAAATTGATCGTAATATTCACCCATGGCTCGTGTTGCAGACCTTCCCCTTGCTGCCCTCGGACTGCTGTGGCCGGCGATTGCGGCGGAACAGACGAGCGAGTTCGCTGCCGCGGTCGCGCAAGGGTTCCTCGATCTGGCGGGCGACCTAAACGGCGAACCGCTTGGTCTCGAGCCGGGTTGGGTGACGCCCAATGAGATCGTGCTCGAGCTCGAAAGCGTGAGCTTGCGCGGCTTTGGCACGTCCGCAAAGGGACAACCCACCCTGGTCTGTGCGCCGTTCGCGCTGCACGCTGCCACTATCACCGATATCGCGCCCGGGCACAGTTTGATTGAAGCGCTGCGAAATACAACCGGCGCTTCCGTATTCGTGACTGACTGGCGCTCGGCACGCACCGACATGGCCTCGCTCGCCATCGACGACTACATCGCCGACCTTAACGTACTGATCGATGAGCTGGGCGGAACGGTCGATCTTGTTGGGCTCTGTCAGGGCGGCTGGTTGGGGCTCGTCTACGCTGCGCGCTTTCCCAAAAAACTGCGCAGGCTGGTGTTGGCCGGCGCGCCGGTCGATATCAGCGCCGGCGACTGCGCCTTGTCGCGGCTCGCGCAATCGACGCCGCTCGAGCTATTCAGGGAATTGGTCGGCCTTGGCGGTGGTCGCATGCTGGGGCGCCGCCTGCGCGGATTTTGGGAACTTAAATCGCTTGAAGCCGAGGCGATCCGCGCAATCTTGCAAAGCCCTGATGCTGTTGACGCCGAAGGCTTCCGGCGGCTAGAGGCGCGCTTTCGCGAATGGTATGCGTGGCTCCTGGATTTGCCCGGCCGCTACTATCTCGAAGTCGTGGAACGGCTCTACCTGAAGAACGAGCTTTCCGCGGGGACCTTCACCGCGCTGGGCCGACGCATCGATTTGGCGTCCGTGAAGACACCGATTTACCTGCTTGCTGCGCGCGACGATCAGGTGGTCGCACCCGCTCAGACCTTGGCGCTTCGGCACCTGGTGGGAACCCGGCCGGCCGCTATTCGTCATGCCGTCGCGCCCGGTGAGCATCTGGGGCTCTTCATGGGGCGCCAAACGCTCGCCAACGAATGGCGCGACATCGGTTGTTGGCTGGCGCAGCCCGATCGGGCGCTGTTCGACGCTGCTTGAACAGCCGCACGCGTCACCTACTAATGCTGCCGCACATACGTCCCGGGCGCTGGGCCTAGCGGCGTCAGCCCTCGCACGCGCGCGCCCATGCTCGGCAACGCCACGCGTCCAGTGGCACTATGGGACTCGAGCCACGAAGTCCATTGCGTCCACCATGATCCCTCGGCGCGTCGCGCACGTGCAAGCCAGGTATCCGGATCGACGTAGGGGGCGTCGGGCGCCCGCGTCGCTACGTAGTAGTGCCGGCCATCGTGGCCTGGCTCTGACACGACGCCGGCGTTGTGGCCTCCGTTCGTGAGCACAAAGGTGAGCTCGTTGTCGGTGAACAGGTGCACTTTGTAGACCGAACGCCAGGGCGCGATGTGATCGGTCTCGGTTCCGATCACGAACATCGGCCTGCGGATGTCCTTGAGCGCAATTACACGGCCTTCCACCGCGTAGCGGCCGGCGGTCAATCGGTTTTCCAGAAACAACGCGCGCAGGTATTGCGAATGCATGCGGTAGGGCATGCGCGTCTGATCCGCATTCCAGGCGGTGAGGTCGGTAGCGCCGTCGCGCTCGCCGAGCAAGTATTCGCGCATCATTTTCGACCAGATGAGATCGTTCGACCGCAGTGCCCGAAATGCGCCGGCCATCTGCCGGGTATCGAGCACGCCCTGGTCCCACATCATGTCTTCGAGAAACGCAATCTGGCTCTCGTCGACGAACAGCATCAGCTCGCCGGCCTCGCTGAAATCGGTCTGAGCGGCGAGCATCGTCACGCTGGCCAGCCGGTCGTCGTCGTCCCGCGCCATGGTGGCGGCCGCAATCGCCAGCAGGGTACCGCCGATGCAATAGCCGCAGGCATGCACCTTACGGCCTGGGACCACCGCGTTCACTGCGTCAAGCGCGGCCATGATGCCGGCCGTGCGGTAGGCATCGAACGTGAGGTCGCGGTCGGCAGCGCTCGGATTGCGCCAGGACACCATGAATACGGTGAAGCCGCGCTCGACCAGGTAGTGCACCAACGAATTGTGCGGCCGCAGGTCGAGTACGTAATACTTCATGATCCACGCCGGCACGATCAGCACCGGTTCGGCGATTACGTCACTGGTCGCCGGACTGTATTGAATGAGCTCCATGAGATCGTTGCGGTAGATTACCTGGCCGGCCGTGATCGCGAGGTCCTCGCCGACCCGATAGCCATTCGGTGATGGAGCGGCCTCTATCCCGATTGTGCGCAGAACGTCGTCGAAAACATTGGTCATGCCGCGCACCAGGTTCGCGCCGCCTTCGCGGAGCGTCCGCTTCACGATCACCGGATTGAGCCACGGCACGTTTGACGGCGAGAAAACGTCGAGCGACTGGCGGGCCAAGAAGCCGACGCGTGCCGCATTTTTGGGCGTCATCCCGCGGATCCCGCGCGTCGCCGCCCGCCACCAGTCCTCGTACCCAAGAAAAAGCTGCTGCCAGATCGCATACGGCTGTTTGTTCCATTCGGGATCATCGAAGCGTCGGTCCCCCGCGTGCGGCGGAAATGGCGGAGCGGGTGCTTTGCCCATTCCGGCGCTCACGGCGAACTGCGTAAACCGCGCGGCCATGATCATCGCCTGCTGCGCAAGCTCCAGTTGGCGTCCAGGAGCGCGGCTGAGGTGTAAGAACCAATCGGTCCAAGCCGCCAGCTGCGCGTTCGGCGAGACCCCCTGGGTGACGCGCGCGGTCATGGCCCGTGCCATCCGATCAAGAGTTTCGAACGAAGGCAACTCCGCACCCTCGGGTGGCTCGGTCGCCGCCGCCGGCACGTCAACGTGCGCCGGATGCGCCGGAGGCGAAGGATCGAGTGGCTTCAGTGCGGGGGCGATTTCGAGCATCTACAGTCCTCACGGGCATGGCATTGCATAATCTTAATTATTAGCTCGACGCTTTTGCCGGCCTCTGACCTAGATCAAAGTTGGCGCGGGGTGCTTGGGAGATGATCATCGCCGCTTGGATGACAGTTTGATGAATGATCTGTCGCAATAACGAACACGCACGGTCATGCCAGACTGCTAAAAGCGCTCCAGCAGTTTCGAGATCGTGGGTGTCATGAAATCCCGAATCGTTGAGCCCACATCAGCGCCCCCCAAACAGCATGAGGGCGAGCACGATTCCGGCAAGGATGAATACGACGCGGCATCCACCGGCATTGTCCTGCTCCTCTGGTTCGGGTGGCCAACATAGCCGCCGCGCCGGCACAGGCTTTGATCCTGATCAAACGACAATGTTGGAAGATCGAGGAACCGACGCCGCAAAATTCTTGGATCCCTCGTTGTCCCCCTATTTCGCCGAATGATAGGCTAACAACCGGGGGAGGTGGGGAGCTTGCGAAGCAGAAGAGCCAAGCCGACCGTCTGCAACCCGATACTATGGGTGATAAGCGGACAAACAAATGCTCAGGCCAGTGGTATTCTGAGTGATCAGCGACTTAAGCTAATCGGCACGCATGTCACTATGCGAAGCGTCCGCCACAGGGGCTACAATTCCAGCAAACAAACGGAGTTTCTTGGTCATGCTTTCAGAATCGCGTAGCATCATGATCTTGCTCGTCACGATCGCTGTTATTTCCGGACCTGCTCGCGCCGACCCGGCAAACGGGGAGCGCCTTGCGCGCCAATGGTGCGCCTCCTGTCACGTTGTCGCCCCCGACCAAAAACAGGCAAGCGCCGACGTTCCGGCGTTCGCGTCCATTGCACGGATGCCAGGCTTCGACCGCAACAAGGTGGCTTTTTTCCTTCTCGATCCCCATCCGAAGATGCCGAGCATGTCGCTCACACGAAGCGAAGCTTCCGATCTCGCCGATTACATTGCCGCGCTAGGAATCGCACGGTGAAGCCGACGCCGTCCCGTTATCATCTCGGCGAATCCCGAAAGAGGAACAGGTATGAGGATTTATCATTGGGCCCTGCTTATCGCGAGTATGTCGCCATCGATGGCCCTCGGCGCAGACGTCAACAACGGCAGGGACATCGCGCAGCGGCAGTGCTCGCCATGCCATATCATCGAGCCGCACCAACGACGTGAGGTCGCGATCGCGCCTCCGTTTGACGTTATCGGGCGCAAGAGCGGTTTCGACGCGGACCTGCTGGCGTATGCCTTGCTCGAACCGCATCCGAAGATGAACTTCGCCCCGTCACGGCGCGAAGCAATCGACGTGGCGGCCTATATCAGCACGCTTGCCAAATAGCCTGGTCTACATCGCCTGCGCCGTGACCGAACGGAAGCGCGAGAGCGCGAGGCCGACGAAAAGGCCCCCCGTGACCGCGACCGCCGCCATCAGGCCAGCCCGGCGGCGAATGCATATTGTTGAGATCGCGCGCCGACATTCGATCTCGTGTCGTACTTTGGAGACTTGCGCCGTGAGCTTCGTGATGCGCTGGGATGCCGCTTTCGCAGTTATTGGAATGAATCCAGAGGCGTTCGTGCGTGAGCTTCTCGCGAGATGACTGCTGGTCGGGAGCGCAGAAAATGGCAGCGAGGAGCTCATCGCGGCGCAAGTCCGCTACCGGTTTCTGGGAGCGGAGATGCCGCCTATAACTGCGATCGCAACTACCTTGTAAGCGACTGATGTAAGCGGCGCGACGTTCGCGGCTTGCCATGGCGAAGTTTAGCTTCGGATGCGGCTCGAGCAATGCTCACCAGAGCTCGCGCCGATCAACGTCAATCGATAACTATTGCCCGATTCACTTCGGCTCTCTTTCGGTCATCAGAAAACATCGATGGCTCCGGTTACGAAGTCATCGATAAGTCTGGGAGCACCGGCAACGCAGTCATCGGTGACCTCCACGATGCGTCGCCTCAATTTGTCGACTGGCGATTCATCCCGCGTTGCGATCTTGACCTGGACGAGCGCTGGGCTTGATATCGGGCTGCCAATCTGACTGACCATCAGGCACTGTGCGGCAGCGATTTCGGGCACGGTCGTCACCAGTGTTTCGCAAATCTTCCGAGCAAGCACGTTGTAGATCTTCCCAACGTGGGTCACCGGGTTCTTGCCTGCCGCCGCCTCCAGGCTCATTGGCCGGCCGGGCGTGATTAAGCCATTCACCCTGTTACCGCGTCCGACCTGCCCGTCATCGCCGGCTTCCGCGGAGGTCCCAGTGACAGTGAGATAGATCGCGCCTGCGGACGGGTCATCGGCAGCGTTGACGGCCGCATGGGTGGCGGTGAAACCGTGTTGCGCCGAGAGCTCGTCCGCTATCTTCTGGATCGCGGTCTTCTGGGCAAGATAATCATCGATTCCGGTGAGATACTGTCCGATCATTGCGCAGGCAATCGTCAGCCGCACGGTATCGCCGTGTCGCACTCCCATGACCTTGATATCCTCCCCCCAAGCTGGGCGGTCGCGCTCGCGGGCGTTGATGCGTCGTTCGATTGAAAGTACAAGACGTTCGAGCTGCGTCATCGGGGCGAAGCCAACACCGATTGATGTATCGTTGGCGAGCGGAACGTCCTGCTGATTGCGACGCGCGAACAATTCCTGCAAATCTTGAGAGCCGGGTTCGATTAATTCATGAATATTCACATGGCGTTCCGCATCCAGGGCGTGCAAATTGCGGCGTAACCAAGATCGAGACCCTTCTATCGCAATGTCTTTGATTTTAACGATTTCGTTCCCTACGTTGGCGGTTGCCCTTCCGGCAAGATAGATAGTGATGGGAGCGAGCACTGACCCGCCCCCGAAGTTCGGCTTCGCGCGGCCACCGCACAGCAATGCTTTGTCGACGTTATGATGGAATATCTCTCCGAAACGGCGGCGATATTCGCGGCACAAATTCTGCGACAATGTTTCCGCCAGCGCGTCGCATATCGTATCCGGATGGCCGAGGCCCTTGCGCTCGACAACTTCGATGGTGTCTCTGGTCGTGTCGAGCGCCGAAACATCAAGAGACTGCATGCGTTTCTCCTGCGGGGTCAGACAAGATGCCTATCCCAGAGCAGCGTTCCTAGTTGGAATAGACGGAGATTTCCCCTGCGCCCCCATGCAGCATTGGATGTCGCCCGACCGGCAAGGTCAATATTTTCAAACCTGTTGCCGCTCCGCATTACGGGGGCGGCGTGGCTTCGTGTTCGAAGGCGCGCGCGACACACTCGTAGAGCCGCCTTCCAAGAAACGGCTTTTCGACCGCCGAAACCCCGGCAGCAGCAGCGCGTCGGCGAATGTTCTCGCTGAGATGGCCGGTTACAAGGATGACCGGGATCGAGACGTGCCGGTCCCGAAGCCTTGCCACAAATTCGAGGCCATTCATCGCCGGCATGTTGTAGTTGACGATCAGGCAGCTCGGGACAGGTGGGCTGCCGTCGTTGAGCAATTGGTCAGGGTCCGAATAGAGATGCACCAAAAAGCCTTCCGTCTCGAGCGAAAACTTGAGCGAATTTCGCACGGCGTCGTCGTCATCGAGCACGAGAACGTGCCTTGGCGCGGCCTGGATCTGTTTCATTGCCTTGGATCTTCGCTCCTCGTAAGTGCCTGGCCAAGCACTCGGAATCGCCGCACGGCGCATTCCCAACAATGACAACACGGCAGCGCGGCCAAAAAGCCGATCGCCATCAAACCACAATGCTTGCATGAGGCTTTGATTTCGCTCAAATGCCGCGAAGGCCGGCCGCGCGCAGGCTGATTACCTCGACCTTGCTCATGGCGCCGACAACATCATCATGCGAACCAGATGAGATAAGCTCTTGGCCTGCATCTTGGTCAAAATGCTGGCACGATGGACTTCGACCGTGCGCGGACTGATTGCCAACTCGACCGCGATAGCCGAATTCGGCTGTCCGGCCGTAAGCGCGGCGAGGACCTGTCTTTCAATGGGGGAGAGCCCCGCCAAACGCTTCCGCACCTCGGCTTTTTCCTCCTCGCGCGCGTCGCTGGAATCCATCACTGCCGATCTGACGGCGCCGAGTAATTCCTCGTGATGGTACGGCTTTTCGATGAAATCCAGGGCCCCAGCCTTGATCGACTCTACCGCCAACGTGACATCGCCCTGACCGGTCATGACAATTACCGGCCAATCGATCTTCTGATCCCTGAGGCGTCGCAACAGCTCGAGCCCGGTAATCTCCGGCATGCGCACATCCGAGATGATGCAGCCGGGCTCGACGCGCGCAAGCTCGCCGAGGAACACCACTGCCGACTCGTACGTGCGGACGCAAAACCCGGCGGTGTCGAGGAGGAACGCGAGCGAATCGCGCGCCGCATCGTCATCGTCGATGACGTGCACCACCGCCTCACGCGTCATCGATCATCTCCTCCGGGGTTACCGCCCGCAGCGTAAAGCGGAAGATGGTGCCTCCGCCAGGATTGGGTTGCACGGTCATTTGGCCGCCGTGCGACTCGATGATTGTGCGGGAAATCGACAGTCCGATCCCCATGCCCTGTCGTTTCGTCGTGACGAACGGCAGGAACAGCCGCGGCGCTATTTCCGGCGCGATGCCGCAGCCGGTGTCGGCAACGTCGATAGTCATCATTCCGTCGCCAGCCGGAGCTGTCGTGACAGCCAACTCGCGGCGATCGGAACTCTCCATTGCTTCGATCGCATTGCGCAGAAGATTGAGCAGGACCTGCTGGACCTGGATCTTGTCGACCAGCACGAGGTCGACGGCGGGGTCGAGTTCGAAGCTCACTCGCACGGACTTCTCCTTGGCGGCGACAAGTGCGAGCGCGCTCGCTTCCTCAAGGAGCTTCTTGATGCTTTCGATTCGTCGCTCGGTTTCGCCGCGGGCGACAAAGTCGCGCAGCCGCTGGATGACATCGCCGGCCCGCACTGCCTGCTCGGCGGCCTTGTCCAGCGCATCCAGGATCAATGGCGCGCGTGTGTCCGGGCTGTCCTTGAGCAAGCGCCGCGACCCCTGCAAGTAGTTGGCGATCGCCGCGAGCGGCTGGTTGAGCTCATGGGCGAGCGTTGAAGCCATCTCGCCCATGGTGCTCAATCGCGAGATATGGAGGAGTTCCGACTGCACCTCGTGCAGCCGGCGCTCGCGATCATGCCGCTCGGTAAGATTGCGCACGAAGCCGATGAACTGCCGCTTGCCTTGCAGCAAAACCTCGCCGACGAACAGCTCCATCGGGAAGGTGCTGCCGTCCTTGCGCTGGCCGACCACCACCCGCGATGTTCCGATGATGCGCCGCTCGCCCGTAGTTAGATACCGTTTCAGATAGCTGTCGTGCTCCTGCTGATATGGGGCCGGCATCAAAGCGTTGACATTGCGGCCTCGGATCTCGTCGGCAGTAAAACCGAACAGTCGCTCGGCTGTGGTGCTAAAGGACTGGATTAGCCCGACCTCATCGATGATCACCATCGCGTCGGGCACGGTCTCGAGAATCGAGCGCAGATGCGCCTCGCGGCTTTTCAGTTCCGCGACCAGATCACGGACGACGTCGAGCGCTTGTTGCGCCAGGTCGCCAGTACCGGACGCTGACCCCCCGAGCCCAGAATGGCCCAGCAGATCGCTACGATAGTTCTCGGTTTCCATCGCCCCGCGCGCCTCGGCAATTGAGGGCTTCCGAACGGCAATTTAGCACGGAACATTCTAGCGCATGCAAGTTTGGGGAAGCAGGTCGCTATCATTGCAGATGACTTGTCGCGAGCGCTTCTGGCGCGCGCGGGCGCAAGTGAGAGGCTTCACGGAAGGGAAAAGCGCCCTGCAAGCGTCAGACAGCGGGGGTGCCGATAGCTTTTGATGATCCGGGACACCGCCGGGTGCAGCTGCATCGTGAACGGCTCGCAGTCATCGAGGCCATGGATCACCGGTCGACTTATTCATCGCCTGGCTCATCGGGTGATCCGCGCCAGGAAGAGGTCGCCACCGCGATCGAACTCCAGCGTCGCCACACGCGTATTTCGGAGCAGGCGTTCCACGTCGCGCGCGCGGTTGATCTTGGCGCCATTCGCCTTCAGTAGAATATCGCCGCGTTGCAATCCGAACCTTTGCGCAGGGGTGTCCTTTTCGACATCCGTCACCGCAACCCCCTCGACATCGGCATCAAGCCCCAACTCCTCTGCGACGGCGGGCGATAGATTGACAACGATGGCGCCGCGCAACGGCGCGAACGTTTCAATTCTGGTACTCTCACGTGGAACCGTTTCCGGTGCGGGGACTAGATTCACCTCGAGCGTTTGCTCGGTGCCGTCGCGCACAATTCCCAGCTGTACTTTGCCGGGAACATTCCTCATGGCGAAGCGATAATCGAACGCATTCGGATTTTCGACGAGTCGTCCATCGATGGACGAAATCACGTCGTTTACCTGAAGCCCGGCTTGCTCCGCAGGACTGTTGGCGACAACGCTCCTCACCAACGCGCCTATAGCGCTGTTCAGCTTCAGGCGTGCGACAGTACCGGGATCAAGCGGCACCAATTTGGCACCAAGCCAAGCCCGTCTGATCACGTCCGTCCCACGGCGTGCGGCGTCCGCCACAAAGGCAACCATGTTAACCGGCACCGCAAACCCAATACCTTGCCAGCCCCTCGTCTGGGAAACGATAGCCATGTTGATGCCGATCAACCGACCACGCGCGTCCAAAAGCGCGCCACCCGAACTCCCCGGATTTATCGCCGCATCGGTCTGGATGTAGTATTCGTAATTGTTGATCTGGAGTTGGGTGCGTCCCACCGCTGACACCAGGCCATGGGTAACGGTTTGCCCGACTGCATATGGATTGCCGATAGCAAGCACAAGATCGCCAACCCGCACCTCGTCGGAATTGCCAAGTTGCACGGTCGCAAAATCCTGTGATCCCTTGATGCGTAGAATCGCAAGATCGGTGCGACGGTCGGTCAAAACGATCTCGGCGTCGAGCTCGCGCTGGTCATTCAGTACGACGGTGATCGGCCAATTTCTCTCCAGCCCATGGCTCGTCGTTGCTATCAACCCGGACGGATCAATGATCACGCCCGATCCAAAGGCGCCAATCTCTTCCCGCTCGCCCTTCGCCCGCGACGCGCGACTCGGATCAAGCCCGACAGGGGACCGCAAATTGATGCTAACGATTGCCGGCGCGACGCGCTCGATCACGCTCGCGTAGGTAACTACAGGCGACGTGCAAAAGTCGCGCTCGTCGGCGAGCACGCCTAAGGGCGAGAGCAACGACAAAATGGCTGCCAGGACCGCGCGACCAACACCCATTTGTCCATGCATAACAGCGCTCCCTCACCCTCAATTTGATGATTTTAGCCGTTCCCCTTGAACGAACATATTCCGGTCTGGCACCTAAGGAGAATCCCGTATACGGCTCGTCTCGCAGGGCCTCGAATCCGTGCGGCCCACGTCAACCCGCCGTCCCAGCCAGAGGATGACCGCAAGTGGAACGACGAGCCCCAGCACGGCGACGGTAATCAACAGCGGGCCGAGTTCGGCGTAGGTTCCGCGCTCAGGGTCAGCTGCTCCTTGATCCACATGTCGCGCGTGACGTCGATAATCCCCGACGCGCCGTAGGCGAAAAAGACCATCACTAGCGGCAGATAGATCAAACGGAACGCTCGGACCGGCCGCAACAGCGTGGACAGCCAACGCGCACTGGCCGTCGGTTCCGAAGGGAGCGGTTTGCCGGTACTCGCCGGGACGCTCAGCGGCTGATCCATATCTGCCGCAATATTTTGATTTCGCTCAAGGTAGCAATCCCGGGCTGGTTCACAAATCAAAGCGATGTTTGGGGTCGATCCAGGTACACGCAAATGTTTCGGACGCTTACGCATCTCTTGTTAGCAGCGTGGTTCGTGCTGCCGGCCGCAGACGGTGCAAAGGCTGCGCCGCCCCCGGTGTCCACTATTACAGAGCGCGCCCCAACCCAATTGCAGCACGCTCGGTTGATTTGCGGGTGGTATTGGACCGAATATCGCTTGCGCCCCCGCTGCTATTGGTTGCCTCGATCCGGCCTGTACCCGCAATACCCGTTTTTCCGCCGACCCCGCGAATTGCAATGGCATTGGATGACTTTGCAGCAGAATACTGGTTTTGCGGCCAGGGAAATTGGAGCGATCGTTCGGAACCGGTCCCTGGAATCTTCTTGATTACAGGACCATCTCCGGATCTGCCGCGATCTCCTTCTCGGCTTCCGGGATTTCCGTCATCGTGGCTTCGGTCAGCAGCTCGCGACCGACAGGGCGTTCTCCAGTGTGATGCGCACGGCTTTGGTCGGGTCGATAATCCCGGCTTCGACCAGACCGACGTATTCCTTGCGACCGGCGTCGAAACCGTAATTGCCAACCAGTGTTGCGGGGGCGCGTCGGGCCCATATTATCATTCGCCAATGGTCAGGCAGTCCATAATTACTGCAGCTCTCGAGCCCTCAATGCGGGAGCATCTATCGGACGATCGCATCTGTGCACGGCAGTTGCGGCTCAGTAACCCCATCCATGCGGCCGCGTGATCAGGTGATCATTGACTGCGTGTACGCCGGGCATTGATTCAGCCGCAACACGAACGGCCTTTCTCTCCACATCCGAATTGGAGATACCCCACAGATCAACCACGCCGTCATTCACCGTCGCATTCAACAAGCCTGTGTGGGCCCAGCGCTGCGCCTTCAGGTGCGTCATCAGCTTGTCGCGAATCGTCGCGTCCGACGGCTGGATATCCGGTCGTTTTCGATCGCTTGCTACCGCCTGGATGAGATTTGCTCTGCTGACTATACCAACAAGCTGCCCGTCCTTTACGATCGGCACACGTTTGATCGAGTAGTTCTCCAACAGCGACGCGATTTCGTGCAAGGACGTCTCCGGTGCCGCCGTTATGACTTCGGTCGTCATCACGTCCGAGACTTTGCGGGCATGTGCCTTGACGTAGTCGGCGGCTAGCGCTTCATCGCCGGTCAGTGCGAGAAGCCACCAGGGACGCTGTCGCTCCGTGCCAGCCTCGCTACGATGCAGCAAATCGCCTTCGCTTACGATGCCAACCAGCTTGCCATGATCGTCGACCACAGGTACGGCGCTGATTCGCCGCTCCAGGAAGACTTTCGCAACATCCTTGACCGACGAGGACGGTTGGGCCGTAACGACTGGAGAAACCATTACGTCGCGGGCTTTCATATCCATTCCTCCCTGCGCGTTCTCAAGATCTACCACTGATTGGTCATCCATGAAAATTTGGCCTCACAATCGGCCAATGGAGCATTGATCTCGGCATAAGGCCGAGCAGCCATGCCGGCTATAGCAGCTAGAATTCCAACTAATGCAATGCGCTTGAGTGCTGCGCTCACGCCGGGACTCCAACGCTCCAAATAAACAAGTTGACGGGCGACAACAGGTCGACGCGTCGCTAGAACGCGGCATCAGACGAACAACTTCCATATACAGCGTCCGAGACGCATTCATTGATGCAGGTCAATACGTCTCGGCGGCGAAGCCTTTAACAATGAAGTTAGATGCAACTAAACTGTATCCAAATGAAGAACGCGACCAAAATCGTCTTTAGCGGGGATGGCGGAATCGCCTGACCTTCGTGCTCGACGCCGCACTAAGTCGAGGCGCTGCGCATCCGATGACGGCGTTCCGGAGCACATCATGAGCAAGCTTGAAATTCCGCATAATGCTTTCATTTTCGTTGGCGATGGTCGGAAAGCCCTGTTTTTGCGCAACGCAGGCGATGAAAAATATCCGAACTTCACAACTGAACGCGTCTTCATCGATGACAACCCACCGACCCACGAGCAGGGCACCGATCGGCCAGGCCGAGCCTTCAAGCGTGCCGGCAGCAATCGCAGCGCCGAGGTGGCAGCGACCGACTGGCACGATCTCGAGGAACATCGATTTGTCGGCCGTATCGCCGCCGCGCTAGAAAAGCTCGTGCGTGAGCGCAAAGTGACCGCGCTTGTCGTCGCGGCGCCGCCGCGCACACTGGCCGATTTGCGGCATGCCTTTCATGCCGATGTTAAAAGCCGGATTATCGCCGAAGTCGGCAAGGACCTGACCAAACATCCAATTAGCGAGATCGAAAAGCATCTGGCCGGTTGAGACTCGAGCCGAAATGTCGGACGCTTCGACCTACGGTCTTCACATTAGGCAACGGCACGTCTGCCATTTGCGTTCTCGTGAGCGACGAAATTACTCCCCAACACCTTTGGCGGCCATTTTTGATTCAGGTCAACACGCGTTAGGGGCCAAAAAGCCCCCAATGAGGCGTGTGGTCGTGCGGCTCGACTACGGGCTATCCCTTATGGACGATACCTGAATTGTCCTTGATGCGGCCGCGTCTAAGCTGGTTCTAGGTCTCAAAGTGTGGGGTATGGAACATGATAATTCGAGCTGGGCGTTCGGCGCCAAACGCGTCTCGTGTTGCTGCAATTTCCGTGACCGCCCCGGTCACCGGACTGATGGAGCTTATTATCAATATCGATCAGGACGACGTGATCATCGCGGTCGCTATTGTTATTGCCAGCGTGGTGACCGCATTGACGCTGGGCTGAGATAGAACCAGATCGGGCAGAGTCAAACGAGCCAACTGTTCGACAAGCGAATTCCACCTTGAAACCGAGACGATTGCGACGCGACGTGCGGGTTGCTGCCGTGAGCCTACTTGGCCCGGTAGTCGGAGTTCTAATGGCCTACACCCCAGCAGGCGAGATCCAGGATAGCCTACGATGGCTCGTCTTTTCCGTGGTGTGGGTGCTGTTTTGGCTCGTTGTCGCTTTCGCCGTTCGAGGCGTTCCACCTGCCTATCGCCCCAGGGACTTCGCTAAATCCGACGTCAGATTACACTCACGAGGAGAATATGAGCGCACCCCCCAGAAAGTCCGCGCCATTGCCACGGGACTTCCGTCGAATTCGGCTTGAGCTTGCACGCGAACCGGGCCATCCGGCCGGCAGCAGCCGCGACGGCTATGAATTGATCGCGCCCTTGGACCGCCACAGCCGCATCGACGCGACGTTGTGGCGCGCCCACCGCGAGGCGTGTAGGGTCACGCGCTTTCGTGCGCATGAGGACGAAGAGATCGGCCACCTCGTCCACAAGCAGGGCGGAACGTGGGCGTTCCATTACGACGTTGCGGGCCAAGACGAGGATGAAACCGGCTATCGGTTTCAGGATGAACGGTTCGTCGTCGGCGAATACTTGTCGGTGCGGGAAGACGATAACCAGCACACCTATCGGGTCGTGTCGGTGGAGCACCTGTAGGAATGCGTGTCTACTGTAGCTCCAAGTGCGGCGCGCTTCGCTTCATTAAACGCCAAACATCGTCCGGATACGTTTCCGTTCCAGAAAATAGTCAACATCAGCGTGCCACCTCGATGATCTCGCTCATGGACTTTAAGGTCCGCGAGCGGCGGACCGGAATACGAATTGGGGCGCGGCCAAACGACGACCTGATGTCTGGTTTTTGCACAAAGCTGACGACAAGGATATCCGCTCTCTCGTCCGCTATCGGGATCAAATCGGGCCTCATTTTCTCGACATGAGCTTTTTAGCCCATGACCCGATGCGGACGCGAGTGGTGTTGCTCGTCCGCCGAGCTATAACAGCGCTAAGTAGGGAAACATGGTTTGGAATTTCGTAATTTACTGTGCCACTGCATCGGCACTCTTTTGCCAGAACAATCCGGAAATTCGGCAACAGGTTCCCCAGAACTACCTTGTAGAAGGCAGTTGCGTTGCCGCGGCTATTGCAGCCGCCCAGAAATACAAATTTGATAATCCCGATGTTGAGTTTAAGTACTCTTGTTCAGAAAGTGACCCACTAACGCTTGGTTATCAACCAGAACGAATCGCGCCTCCGGGGTATCGTCATTGGTGAATACGCGAAGCGGAAGCCGTCGAGGTGATCGAATGACGCTGCGGTTTCCTGACTGGACCAAGAGGGCACCGATGACCTCGCCCAGCAGGCGCTCGACGTCGTCCGTGATCTAGTCGCGGAGCTCTATGTCCGCGAGGCCGCATCTGCAATCCATCCTTGAGGCTGTTCCCGACGCGATGGGTGATCTTCGACGAGGGCGGGCTTATCCAATCGTTCAGTGCCACGGCCGAGCGACTCTTGGGCTTCACCGCCGATGAGACACACAACGACACGAGCCCATCCGCGATCAGCTGGGCGCATTCGCGATGCTGAGCCGAGTTCAGTTCGCCCTAAGGCTCAAAATATAAGCGATCAGATCTGCACGTTCATCACTTTGCAGGATGAGGTTTGGCATTTCGCGATGCGAGGTCTGAAGCATGGACTGCAGCGCTAGCCCTGTCATTCCCGGCACTGCAGCGACCACGTCGAAGGCTGGCGCGTTCGCGTTAGGCGAGCGTTCTCCCTTTCGAACTCCATGGCAAACAGCGCAAGTTTCCCGCGCGATGGCGAGGCCACGACGGGCATCGCCGTCCTGAGCCTTTACCGGCGAAGCCGCGACAATGACCGACGAGGAGAGGAGCGCAACTCTCAGGGCACCGAACATGATATGAACTCCTTCCGACGCGAATCCGCAATGCTCGTAAACAAGCATAAAGGATCGCGCGTCACTTTGTCGGCCGCGTCAAGAGGCAGGCAAAGGCATTCATGGACCCAAAGCTCCGTGGGCTTCACCTGGCGACAGGAGCGGTGCGTCTTCTTGCTGTCGGCTCGCCTCCCGACGAAGGGGCGGCCATCACCGCCGCCGCCTCCGGACTACGTGCAATAAGGCACGTCTCCGATCTGAGTGAGCTTCGTTAAAAGTTTCGATACCTGCCGGCGTTCAAACTGGACACTGTATCGATTCAGAAGAGGCGAGCTTGCTGAACGCTGGACGATGGTCAATGCGCCTACTTTTGGTCCTTTGAACGCCATCCTCCGAATGAAAGACTTTAAGTCGGTCCTCCTTTTTCGATCGGTCAACCAAGTTGTTCAATTGTTCCGTTTGAAGAATTGTGTCTCGAGGCGCGACGTATTCCGCCGCTAGCGGGGCGGTGACAACGCCCGCCACGGAAACGAGCGCGAGCACAGCAACGAAGCTTAGAACTCTGGAATTGCTTGTCGATCGCATGTCCCCGCTCCCACTTTAATGATTTTCATTAAACAGGGAGCTGGGGCCTTTGGAAATTCAGATGATTCCCCTATGTAAATCTACCTAGGCTCCTGACCAACCATCGGATATCAGACGCGCAACCTGCCCCCCAGCCAGGCTGGTCGCATCCTGTAATTGCGGCCTAACGCGAGTCCGCCCAAAGCGCCGCAATCCATTCCTGCTTTACCCGCGTCTCCTGATCGGCAATCGGCCGGAACCGGGGATTTTTTATGCAAAGATTGTCATGTATTCGAAGCGCAACTCCGCAGAACGCAAAATAAGGTCCGCAATCGGCGGGAACGTTGATGCCCAATTTGGAACTTTGATCCAGATCAGAATTCCTGCGCGGTCAGCGGTCTATTAATTATCAAGGACAACCGGAAGGCACGAAGGGCATCACATGACCAAGCCCATCCCAGACAAAGCTGAAGTTGTGGTTGAATATCCCGATAAATTCTACATTGGGACATTTGAGCGAACCGCGCGGTTCGACGCGCACTTAGATGAAACGGGCATTTCGCTCAGTCTTCATCGTAGCGGCGATGCCGAGACGAAGAAATCGATCCGCATGCATTTACACTATGCGCTGTTTGCGGAAATTCTCCGAGATCTGGCGAAAACGGTTTCTTCGATGCCGCCGGCCGATGTGGCGCATCGAGAGGTGCTTCGTGATGCGGCCCAGGCTTTGTATAGCTCGCTATCTGCAGCTCAGCAGAATGAAGATCCGCAGTCCAAAGGGGACGAGGGCCAGAGTTCCGGGCAACCCTGCAAAGATGACTCTTCCAAAATGACGCCTGAAAAAGAGGTTTTGTTGCTGCATATACTGGAATGAAACGGACTCAAACTCACGCGCAAGTTGATCTACGTCAACAAAACTCACGGCGCGTCCTTTAGGGTTAAAGAGCGGTGTAGAGGGCATAAATGGCGCACGCTGGAGATCCGTTTCGGGCGCTCTATGAGGCAAACCACGAGCGCGTGCGGCGGGTTCTTGCCCGCATTGTAGGACCTCAAGAAGCCGAGGATCTGACCCAGACGGTATTCGCGAAAGCGGCCAAAGCATTGCCGAGCTTTCGTGGCGACGCGGAAACGTCGACGTGGCTTTACCGGATCGCGGCAAATGTTGCCTCCGATTGGCTCCGCGGGCGCCCGGCACACGAAGCCAGGCTGACGATCCGGCATCCCGATTCATCGGACGAAGAAATGGCAATCGACCCGGCGCAAGTCGACGACAGCGGGGCGTCCCCGGAAGAGGAACTCGCCCGCAAGGACATGCGCGAGTGCATTCGTGGTGAGATCGGGAAACTTCCAAAAGCTCATGGCACTGTCCTGATGCTCAGCGCGCTTGGCGGGCTGACTGATGCCGAAATCGCCCAGACTCTCGGCATCAGCGGTGACAATGCCAAGGTGAGGCTGCACCGGGCACGGCAAGAGTTTAAAAAAATCATCGAATCGCGGTGCGACTTTTACCGCAACGAACTGTCCTGCAAGCCGACTTCCCCCGACTGCTGCGCGCCGTCGCAACGGCCGGACTGTTCCGGTGCGGGGCCCTAAGGGCCCTTGTAACTTTCTCAGGCGCCTTCCCGTCTAACGTCTCAGATGAGGAGGTGACCACCTATGGAATACTCGTGGTTCTTTCTGTTCGTCATGATCGCGCTCTGCGTGCTCATGATGCGAGGCGGAATCCGCCGCGGCTGCGGATAGATCGGTGCTACCCGCGCAAAGGCAAGGCAATAACCAGGAGCAGGGTCGACGATGTCCTTCGCTGGACAACTCGATGAATTGCCAAGACCGATTTGGGTCGCGCTGGCGATCCTAGGGTTCGTCCTTTGGTGGCCGCTGGGCATCGCGATCTTGGCCTATACGCTATGGAGTGGAAAAATGGGCTGCTGTGGAATGGAGTTCGGCCGGTGGTACGACGATACAAACCGGCGACCACTGGATTGGTGGCATCAGCCGCGCACGAGCGGCAACCAAGCCTTCGACGAATATCGCGTCGCGACCTTGCGGCGTTTGGAAGAGGAGCAGCGCGAGTTTCAGGAATTTCTCGCACGCTTGCGGACAGCCAAAGATAAGGCCGAGTTCGACCAGTTCATGGCCGATCGCCGCACCCCATCGGAGCTGTCGCGGCCGCAAGCTTGACGCGGCAATTTATGAATCTGGAGATGCGCAATGTACCGGAGGCTCTCTGCACTTCTCATTCTACTCTTCATCGCGTTGATGGCGCCGCTTCAGGCGCTTTCTCAGACGCAACCGCCGACCGCTCCGCAATCCCCCCAATGGTATGGGCCTGGCCCGTGGATGATGTGGGGTAATGGCTACGGCTGGCAATATTGGTGGATCTGCCCGCTAATGATGCTGTTCATGATCGTCGTTTTTGGCGCCATCTTCTTCAGCGTTCGGCGGTCGTGGAGCGACGGTTCGCATCGTTGGGAACCGCCGTGGCGGGGCTCGGGCCATTCGGCGCTGCAGATTTTAAGTGAGCGCTTTGCGAGAGGCGAAATCCAAAAAGACGAGTACGAGGAGAGAAAGACGACAATTCTCTCCGGTGGACAGCATTAGTCTGCGCCGATGACCGAGCCCGTGGTTGACACAAGGCAAAATGGATGAAGGAGGCGGTGGCGAATGCACGCTGGTGCAAATCCACAAAAGGTCGAAACCGATTGAAATTAAGCAATGGAGCCGAGGGGGCATTCCATGAGTCAAAAGCCAGCGCCTCAACCTATCTATCTTTGTCCGATGCATTCCGAGGTGCGGCAAGCCGACCCGGGCAAGTGCCCAAAGTGCGGCATGGCCTTGCTCCCAGAGGGCACTAGCTTCCGCTTGCTTCAACACATGATCCGGAGTCCGTTGCATCTTGTCATCATGGCTGCCGTGATGGTTCTCGTGATGGCGGCTGTGATGATGCTTATGCGCTGATCGTCGGTTGGCCGCCTTCAATCTGCCGAGGCGTACATCTCAGACAATTGATAGATCGAACGTGGGCAGGCGGATGACTGCCTGTGGCACGAAGCTGACGATCTAGGATGTCCGCTGACTTGTGCGCTATCGGGGTCAAAGCGGGCAACAAATGCTCAGCGCGAGCCTTTTCCGCTTTTGACCCAAAGCGGACATCCAGAGTCGCTTCTGCCTTATCCGATTTCTATTCCGTCTTCGGCAGCATGAGCATCGAACCGGCGGCAACGCCGAAGCTGTCGAGGTGCGCCGTCGCCGTTTTCTGCTCATCTACATAGTGTGAGTGGAAAAAATCGCCCATGTGCGTTATGACGCCCTGCAAGGGCAGCGGCGCATAGAAGCCAACCACGGAACCGGCGAGACGCGGTCCCTTGGCCAATCCGGTGATTGCCATCTCGTCAAACGAGCCATGACCCTTGAAGCGGGGGTTGGGCGCAGCATTCACATGCATGACAAAATTGGTGATCGCGCCGTTGATGCGAAACGGGAACGGTTTGTTTTCGTCCAGGCCGACGGCTTTGGCTTGCTCGCGGATAAAGGTCTCCGTTGCTTTGGCGTCCAAATCCTTGTCAATCGGAATTGGTCGCCAGTCTCGTACTGCTGCCGTTGTCAATAACGTTGCGGTTTCTTCGGCGACGGACGGACACGTAGCGGCGCAATCGGCCCCATAGCTCACGATCAGGCGCCGCTCAACTACTGAAATCTCCCCGCGCAGGCCGGACACAGCTCCCACTGCATCGGTGGCGCGGCCATCGACAGCGTCTTTCAGCGCAACAACCGGAAGATAGTTTCGTTGGGTTATCATACGGCTGAACATGCCGTAGGCCTTGAAGTCGAAAGGGTATTGCGCAGATTGCGCGTGGCTTTGCGCCAGAACGCCCATTGAATTCATTATAGAAGAGATGAGCACAGTCGTGACGATAAGAACCGTCAGCGCGAAACTCGTTGGCCAGCGTCGGATCACATGTTCTCCTTCTGCGCCACAAATGAACTCGGATGATATTCTAAACTAATCACATCGTTGATCTGCCGGCATGTATCGACGCGGCAAGGTCAAGCCAAGCCGCGGCGTATGCCGCCGCGAACGGAGCCCAGAACATCAGCACGACGCAAATGGCCGCGGCGAAACGCAACAGTTGATCAATTTTGAACATAGCCCCACCCCTTCCCCACAAGAAAATTAAAGAACAAGCCGCGTATTTTTGAAATTCAGATGAAATCCCTAAGGGGTTCTACCTATCGACGTGCGCATTGCGAACGGCGCGTTGGCTAACCACCGACGTATAGCTGATTTTCAAGACTTCGCTCGGGATGACCGCTGGATTCGGGGACTGCATGGGCGGTCGCGCCCGCCAGCAACCGCCGACGGCGCTCCGAAGGGGCCCCAATGCGTGAAGCAGCGGGAGATCGTTGCCTTTCAGCTCGCGAGTTTTTGGGTCTAATGATGCGTTCCGTGGGACGATGACGCAGGATTGCGACGAGGCCTGTAGGCAATGGCACGTCTGCCATTTGCGTTTTCGTGCGCGACGAAATTACTAAACAACCCCTCTTGCCATTTTTGATAGGTCAACACGCGTTAAGGGCCGAAAGCCCCAATGAGGCGTGGCGGTCGACGACGAGCTGCGGGCGAAAGCGTCCTGACGGATCGCAGACAAGCCGCGGTCGGTCGCGCCCGAACACGATCTGCGCGCGTTGCTGAGGCATGAGGCAGCACGACGACTTTTCGGATAACTTCGAGATTTTGATCTCGATCATGTCTTGATTGGAAACATCTGCCCATTCTGCAGAGAGTAGCCGGAGGCACACGTGAAGCTTCATCGAGGTATCGGGCTTGTCTTGATCGCCGGCGTCCTGCTGTTGGGCGGGGCGAGTGGGCATGCGCAAACACCTCTCGACTCCCCCATCACGCAATCGGCCGCCGAGGCGCTAGCCGAGGCTCAGATGCGCAGACAGTTTGAAGAATCGAAGCGACTTTTCTCGCGACGCGCGCCCGAGGACGTTCATGCGATGATCGAGCGCGAAGGCAAGCGGGCCGGTCGCAACCTATCCGTTTTTGCTGTTATTTGCCTGATTCTGTTCTTTCTATTCGCGCTGCCATTGTCCGAACGTGAGAAGGTAGTCGCCAGCGATCAACCAGTTGACGAGGCCCCTAGTCACCGCGAAGTTTGATGGCGTGAAGTACCTCGCTACGCGGATAAAGACCCTAATACGCGAGCAATGCATGTTCGAGGCTTCACCGCATCATCAGAACCGGAACGCGCGCGCTGTCCAAAAAACTTCGCGTGCAGCCCCCGAATACGAGCTCGCGAGCTTTGCTATGGCCGTAAGCGCCGAGCACGACTAAATCGGCCTCGTGAGCCTCCGCACCCCTAGCTAGTACGTTCGCTACAGTGGCACTGCGCGGAAGCAAGCAGGTCTCAGCCGTGATTCCATGAAAGGCGAGATATCGGGCAACCGCCTGCAACGGCTGCAGAGGCTCGTCGATACCCTCGTCGACATTTGCGACGACGGTTCGCTTTGTTTCCGCCAGCAACGGCAGCGCCGCGCTCAGCGCACGCGCTGCCTCCGGGGATTCCTTCCAGCAAACGAAGGCCGTTCCGGTAATCGATGAGCGCGGCGAAGACGGAGCGATCAGCAGTGGCCGTCCGCTGGCGGACAGCACGGTCTCGAGGTGCGCTCGCGTCAGCCCGTTACTCCGTCCGGGCCGGCCCATGACGATCAGATCGGTGTGGCGGGCCTGGTGGGCGAGGCCGACGAGGCCATCGCGCAACGCATGCCAGCTCGCCGTCACGCTGGTCGAACGTTGAGCGCCCTCGAGCAAGGCGATGCCTTTGCGCCGACAGATCTCGGCGAAACGCGCGCGGGCCCGCGTGCTTTGCTGCTCGATCTGTTGGTCCAAAGACGCCAGCGCGGGCAATGCCGCGCCGCTGATGGCCGAGCCGATGTGGCACACGTTTTCTGCGACCTCGCCGAACCGCTCACAAAAATAGCGCAGTTCGATATGGGCGGGAGCTAGTTGGGCAACGCGCAGCGCAGTTTCCAGCACGCTATCGTCGAACACGTCACCGGTCGCGGGAATCAGAATGCTTTTGATCATGGGGAGCGACCTACAGATTTGCACAGGAGCATCTGCCGAGGTATGTCCTACTGAAGCGTCTTCAGAAACTCGATGAAGTCGTGAATCTGATCCGGCTCGAACCGGAACTCAGGCATCGTCGGATGTCCGGTGACGATGCCCTCGCCAAGCGGCTCTTCCAAATCGGTGACTGGATAGCGCTCATGCAGCGTGCGGAAGGCCGGTGCGATTTTCAGCGGGCTTTCGCTGACCTTGTCGATCGAGTGGCAACGTGCGCAGTAGGTCCGGGCGATGGTAAGGCCGCGTTGCGCGCTTGGAGACGCCGCAAGGACGCTGGCCGATGTCAGCACCATCACCAGCCCGGCAATTAGAATGCGCATGTGTCCGATCCTCGCCTACTGCCTACGCCGCCCGTCAGATCAACCACGACGCTATTTTCTGATCCTGCTGGTTTGGAAATCGGCCCACATCAGGGCCCCTCCAAACAGCATGAAGGCGAGCACGATCCCGGCAAGGATGAATATCGAGGCGGCATCCAACGGCATTGTCCTGCTCCTCTGGTTCGGGTGGCCAACGTAGCCGCCATGCCGGCAGGCGCCTTGATCCTGATCAAACGACACGCAAAAACCCGGTCTCAGCCCTGGTTAACCGGATGGCATACCCGCAAGTTGTTGTTAACCGCCCGTACGCCCGCGGTGACTTCGGCCAGGACGCGCACGGCGTTGCGCTCGGCCGGGAGTCGACGATCCCCCAAAGCTCGGCGATACCGTCCTGAACGATCACGTTGATCAGCGTCGGACGGCTCCACGGCTGGTTTTGAAGTCGTGCCAGCAGCCGATCGCGAATAGCGGCGTCGCTTGCAACCGACTTCGAGGCCTAGTTTTTGAGGCTCGCCAGTCCATGCAGGAGATTGGCGCGGCTGACGATTCCGACAAGCTTTCCGCCCCTCAGGATTGGCACGCGCTTGATGCCGTTCTTCTCGAGGAGAAACGCTATTTTCGCAACGGGGGTGTCGGGGGTAGCAGTGATTACGCCGCGCGTCATGACGTCGGTCACGTGCCGCGAGTGCATCTTCACGAATTCCGCCTCCCCCATTGCCTGCTCGGATGACAAAAACTCGAGCCACCACGAGCGCCGCTTCTGCGTGTCCGATCCCAGACGCCGCATCAAATCCCCTTCGCTAACGATGCCAATCATGTTGCCCATCCGATCGATGACCGGAACAGCACTGATCTGATTTTGCAGTAGGACGAGGGCCACATCCCGCACGCTGGCGTCCTCGCCAACCGTCACCAAATTGGAAGTCATCACATCGTCCGCTCTCATGGAACGTCCTCCTATCCAATTTCGTGCTTCTTGCATCCGTCGTCAGCCGCAGACCTTGACCCAGGTCAAGGGGCCGGGCTGTCAGATTTTGATCTTGATCAAGGAGCGGCGTCGCAGACGTGCTTTCAGTGTTGCAGCAGAACTAGAGAGAACGGGAAGAGGTCCAAGATGCCGGACGCGCAGCAAATCCCGGGAACAACGATCTTTACTGGTGCCGAGGCCCAGAAAGGTCTCGCGTTGAACAAGATGTGCTTCTCGTTCAACAACGCGGAAAGCCGGGCCGAATTCCTGCGTGACCAGGTCGCTTATTGCGCGAAGTTCGGACTTACATCCGAGCAAACCGCAGCGGTCAAGGATCGCAATGTGCTGGCTATGATCGAAGCAGGCGGCAACGTCTATTACCTGGCGAAACTGGCCGGCATCTTCGGACTCAATGTTCAAGACATCGGCGCGCAACAGACCGGGATGACGGTCGAAGCCTTCAAGACGAAGCTGCAGCAGGCGGGGAGGTAGCCATGGCAACGATCATCGGCGGCATCGCGACGACGCACGTCCCCGCGATCGGCAACGCGATCGCAAGAGGCTTGCAGGGCGAGCCATACTGGAAACCCTTCTTTGACGGTTTTAAAGTCGCGCACACTTGGCTAAATGCCAATAGGCCGGACGCGGTCGTCGTGATCTACAACGACCACGGGCTCAACTTTTTTCTCGACAAGCTGCCCACCTTTGCGGTCGGCGCTGCGATCGAATACCGGCACGCGGACGAAGGATGGGGTCTGCCGATCTCGCGTCCGTTCGCGGGCGATCCGGCTTTATCCTGGCACATCATCGAATCGTTGGTTGCCGACGAGTTTGACGTCACAAGCTGCCAGGAGATGCTGGTCGATCACGCCTTCACGATCCCGATAGCATTGCTATGGCCCGGCGCCGATCAGCGTCCTATTAGAACGATTCCGATTGAGATCAACACCGTGCAGCATCCGCTGCCGTCTCCGGCGCGTTGCTTCAAATTTGGCCAGGCTATCGGCCGTGCGATCGATTCCTATGCGCGGGACATGAAGGTGCTTGTGGTCGGTAGCGGTGGCCTGTCGCATCAGCTCGACGGCACCCGAGCCGGGTTCATTAACAAAGACTTCGATCTTATGTGCCTCGAAAAACTGGTGCTCCAGCCCGAGGCTCTGACCCACATTGCAATCCCGCAGCTGGTCGAGTTGGCCGGGTCGCAGGGCGTAGAACTTCTCAACTGGATTGCCATGCGCGGCGCGCTGACGGGCCGCGTGTCCCAGGTCCACAGCAATTATCATATTCCGATTTCAAACACCGCATCGGCGTTGCTCGTCCTGGACAATCTTCCGCGGGAGACGGAATACCGAAAGGCGGGTTAAACCGGCACATCGGCTGCATTGCCTGGATCAGGTGTCGATGCGAAGGGCACCCGTAAGAAGCGCCATGCGCACAAGCTCCGACAGACTGTTGGCTTGCATCTTGGTCATGACATTCGCGCGATAGATCTCGATCGTGCGCGGGCTGATACCAAGGTCATAGGCAATCACCTTGTTAGCCTTGCCGGCGACCAACCCATCCAGCACCTGCCGTTCGCGCGCTGACAGCAGTGCCATTCGGGCATCGATCTGTTTTCGTTCCGCGTCCTGCAACGATCGCCTTTCCCGTTGACCGAGCGCGGCCCGCACGGATGCGAGCAGAACGTCATCGTCGAACGGCTTCTCGACGAAGTCGAATGCGCCCAGTTTCATTGCTTCGACCGCAAGCGGTACGTCGGCGTGGCCAGTCATCACAATGACCGGCACTGGAATGCCGTCGGACTTGAGCCTGCGCAGCAAATCAATGCCGCTCATGCCGGGCATCCTCACGTCGGTAACGATGCACCCCGATGCCCCGCGTTGGGCATCGACGAGATACGCCGTCGCCGAATCGTAGCTCTTGGCCTCGATGCCGGCGCTGGAGAGGAGAAACGCGAGCGAGTCCCTAAGTGCGTCGTCGTCGTCGATGATGTGCACGAGGTCCTTAGCGCTCATCGCCGAACTCCTCCGACATCGCCGTCCGCAGGGTAAAGCAGAACACGGCACCCCCACCGGGATTCTCCTCGACCCAGATTCGCCCGCCATGCCCCTCGATAATGGTGCGCGAAATCGACAGACCGACGCCCATGCCGTGCTGCTTCGTTGTGAAGAACGGCTGAAACAGCTGGTCGGCGACATCCGCTGCAATGCCCGCGCCGGTGTCGGCGACCTTGACGAGCACTTCCTCGTTGTCGGAAGCGACCGTTGAGATAGTCAATTCCCGTCGCCCGGCGCCGTCCATGGCTTCGATCGCGTTTCGCATCAGATTCAACAATACCTGCTGGATTTGAACCCGGTCGGCCAGGACGGTGTCAACGCGCGGATTGAATTGAAAGCGGACGCGAACGCCGCGCTCCTTGGCGCCCACCAATGCCAGAGCGCTCGCCTCCTCGATGATCTTGTTGAGACTCTCGATCCTGGGCTCGCTCTCGCCGCGCGCCACGAAATCGCGCAGCCGCCGGATGATCTGGCCGGCGCGCAATGCCTGATCAGCGGCCTTGTCCACAGCTTCGCGCACCCGCATTCGGTCGGCATCGGACGGGCTTTCGAGCAGTCGGCGCGATCCCCGAAGGTAGTTGGTGATCGCCGCCAGTGGTTGGTTGAGTTCATGGGCCAGCGTCGAAGCCATCTCGCCCATGGCGGTCAGCCGCGAGATCTGCACCAGTTCGGATTGCAGCTCCTGCAGCCGCGCTTCCGTCTGCTGGTACTCCGTAAGGTCACGGATAAAGCCAGTAAAGAACCGGCGATCGTTCGAGTGCATTTCACCGACCGCGAGCTCCATCGGGAAGGTCGAACCGTCCTTGCGCTCGCCGACCACGACGCGGCCGATGCCGATGATGCGCCGTTCGCCGGTCGTCAGGTAGCGGTCAAGGTACCCGTCGTGCTGCTCGCGGTAGGGCGAGGGCATCAGGAGTTTGATGTTCTTGCCGATGACCTCGGCGGCCTTGTAGCCAAACAATCGCTCGGCCGCGGTGCTGAACGATTGAACCGCCCCGTGCTCATCGATCACGATCATGGCGTCCGGTACGGTGTCCAAGATCGATTGCAGATGGGCCTCGCGTGTCTGGAGATCCCGGTTTCGCTCGAACGCCTGGAAGACGGCGCGCCGCAAACTTTCGCCGAACCAGGCAATTCCAACGCCAATAAGCGCAAATGCAGCCGCGTTGATGATGCCGCCCTCGACGTTGCCAAGATCCGAGAAAAAGCGGTTGGCAAGCGCCACGCTCAGGATCGTTGCTGCGAAACCGGGTCCAAAACCGCCCAGACCGCTGGCGAGCAAGACTGCGGGAACGAAAAACAGAAACGGTGAGTCGTGCTGAAGGCCGCCTGCGAGCAAGGCGCGTAACCCGAATGCCATCGCGACCAGCACGCCCGCAACACCATAGCGCGCGGGCGCGGAGCGAAGCACCGGATGCGGCAGGACCTCGGAGCTCGGGCCGAACCCGAACCATTGTGCGGCGGCTTTGAAGGCGGTTTCGGCCATGTCATTCATCGGAGGCAGGCAAGCCGCCGCCTCCGCAATCCTCCTTACGTGATTTCCCTGAGCCGGGCAGACAAAGCAACAAGCTCCAAGCCGCGCGTGCTTGATCTGCATCAAACCAGCCTGAGGCCCCGTCGGTCAAACTTACGCTCAAACGCGGGTCCGAGCGCGGATTTGCCGGTGCTGAAGGCGGTTCCATCATGGCTGAGACGGTTGCTCAATCGTCCCATTCCAAGTCGATGACCCTGGGCGAGGGCGGCACGGCGCTGGCCCTGACCGCGCTCGCGTTCGTGGCCCTGATCGTGGCCGCCAAGGCCTACACGCCGCAATACGCTCTGCACGCCTATCTTTTCACCGCCGCAAGCGCCGCCGCCGTGATCGCGATCGTCAATCGCTATTTCGAGCGCCCCGCCGCGCTCCCGCCGCTGACGATCGATGGTAAGCCCAACTACAACATGGGGCCAGTCAAGTTCGCGACGATCGCGGCGGTGTTCTGGGGCATCGCCGGGTTCACGGTCGGGCTGTGGGCAGCGCTCGAACTCGCTTTTCCGGCACTTAACCTGGATTTGCCGTGGATTTCATTCGGCCGCCTCCGACCGCTGCACACGTCAGCGGTGATTTTCGCGTTTGGCGGAAATGTGCTGGTGGCAACATCGTTTTACGTCGTTCAGCGCACGTGCCGCGCTCGGCTCGCCGGCGACATAGCCCCTTGGTTTGTGGTGCTTGGTTATAACTTCTTCATCGTGATTGCGGGCACCGGCTATCTGCTGGGCATTACGCAATCCAAGGAATATGCCGAGCCCGAGTGGTATGCCGACCTCTGGCTCACCGTCGTTTGGGTGGTGTATCTGCTGGTGTATCTGGCAACGGTGATGCGACGCGCCGAGCCGCATATCTACGTGGCCAACTGGTTCTATCTCGCCTTTATTCTGACGATTGCTGTCCTACATCTCGGCAACAATGCCGCGGTACCGATCTCGCTGTTCTCGCCCAAGTCCTACATCGTATGGTCCGGCGTCCAGGATGCGATGGTGCAGTGGTGGTACGGGCACAACGCGGTGGGGTTTTTCCTGACAGCCGGCTTCCTCGCCATCATGTACTACTTCATCCCCAAGCGCGCCGACCGCCCTGTCTACTCCTACCGGCTGTCGATCATCCATTTCTGGTCGCTGATCTTTCTCTACATCTGGGCGGGCCCGCATCATCTACATTACACGGCGTTGCCCGACTGGGCGCAAACACTCGGCATGACCTTTTCGGTCATGCTGTGGATGCCGTCGTGGGGCGGCATGATCAACGGAATCATGACGCTCTCCGGTGCCTGGGACAAGCTGCGCACCGACCCGGTGTTGCGCATGATGGTGGTGTCGGTTGCCTTCTACGGCATGGCGACGTTCGAAGGCCCGCTGATGTCGGTGAAAGCCGTCAACTCGCTCTCCCACTATACCGATTGGACGATCGGACACGTGCATTCCGGCGCGCTCGGCTGGGTTGGCTACATCTCCTTCGGTGCGATCTACTGCCTGGTGCCGTGGCTGTGGAACCGGCCGCTCTATTCGCTGCGCTTGGTGAGCTGGCATTTCTGGATCTCGACCGTCGGCATCGTGCTCTACATCTCCGCCATGTGGGTGTCCGGCATCCTGCAGGGGCTGATGTGGCGCGCCTACACCAACCTCGGATTTCTGGAGTACTCCTTCGTCGAAACCGTGGAAGCGATGCATCCCTTCTACGTCATCCGGGCGCTCGGCGGCGCGCTCTACCTCGCCGGTGCCCTGCTGATGGTCTGGAACATCTGGAAGACGCTAGCTGCCACCGAAGCGGCGGAGCCCGCGCTCGCGCTAGCGCCGGCCGAGTGAGTTCCGCCATGTCGCTCTGGACCAAGCACGCTATCTTCGAAAAAAACTCGATCATCCTGCTGATCGGCATCCTTGTCGTGATTGCGATTGGCGGTCTAGTCGAGATCGTGCCGCTGTTCTATCTCAAAAGCACGATCGAAACGGTCGACGGCATGCGACCCTATACGCCACTCGAAATGGCGGGCCGCAACATCTACGTGCGCGAGGGCTGCTATAATTGCCACTCGCAGATGATCCGCCCGCTGCGCGACGAGGTCGAGCGCTACGGACACTACTCGCTCGCGGCCGAGAGCATGTACGACCGCCCGTTCCAGTGGGGATCAAAACGGACCGGTCCCGACCTTGCACGCGTCGGCGGCAAATATTCGGATGACTGGCATCGCGATCATTTGCAGGCGCCGAAATCGGTCGTGCCCGGCACTGTAATGCCGGCCTACCCTTGGCTTGCCGCAACCGAACTCGATTTCGCCCACATCAAGGATGACCTGCGGGTGCAGGCGATCCTGGGCGTCCCCTACACGCCGCAGATGATCGCAGCCGCCGAGGCCGATCTGATTGCACAAGCTTCGCCCGACAGCCCCGAGGCGGCCGATCTCGCCAAACGCTACCCGAAGGCGCAGGCGCGCGATTTCGACGGCAATCCCCGCCACATCACCGAGGCCGACGCGCTCATCGCCTATTTGCAGATGTTGGGCACGCTGGTCGATTTCAAGCTCTACGACGACAAGGCAAACGTGCGGTGACCATCATGAACCCGACTTATCAGGCCTTGGCTGAGTTTGCACAGACCTGGGGATTGCTGCTGTTCGTCATCGCGTTTGCGATCTGCGTTGCCTACGCACTCTGGCCCTCGAACAAAAAGAAATTCGATGACGCCGCGCGCACGCCACTGCGTGAGGACGAATGAGATGGCAATCGAAAAGCCCCCTATCGATCCGATCACCGGAACTGCCACGACCGGTCACGAATGGGACGGACTGCGGGAACTCAACACGCCGCTTCCGCGCTGGTGGCTCTGGCTGTTCTACGCGACCATCGCGTGGGCGATCGGCTACTGGATTGTCTATCCGGCCTGGCCATTCCTGGCCTCACATTCCCAGGGTCTCTTTCGCTGGAATTCGCGCGCGGCGGTCGTAACCGACCTCACGAGCCTCAAGGCGCAGCGCGGCCCGCTGATGGATAAGCTCGCCGCGGCGTCGCTTGAACAGATCATCGCCGATCCCCAGCTCATGGACTTCGCGCGCGCGGTCGGCAAATCTGCGTTTGCCGAGAACTGCGCCGCCTGTCACGGCGCCGGCGGCGCGGGCGCCAAGGGTTATCCCAACCTCAACGACGACTACTGGCTGTGGGGCGGCAAGCTCTCCGATATTGAACAAACCATCAGTCACGGGGCGCGCGCGAGCGACGATCAGACCCGCATGAGCAGCATGCCGGCGTTCGGACGCGACGGCATGCTCAAGCGCGATGAGATCTCCGCCGTCGCCGATTACGTGCGCTCGTTGTCGGGGCTGCCGGCGCCGAGTGCCAATCTCGCGCTCGGGCAAAAGGCGTTCGCTGACAATTGCGCGGTCTGTCACGGCCCCGACGGCAAGGGCAACCGCGAGCTGGGAGCCCCCAACCTCACCAGCGGGATTTGGCTCTACGGACGCGACAAGGACATCATCATAGATGGTATCACCAACGGCCGCGCCGGCGTGATGCCGGCTTGGTCAGGCCGGCTCGATCCAACCACCATCAAGGCGCTCACCGTCTACGTCTACAGCTTCGGCGGCGGCGAGAAGTAAGTCGGCCCGTGTACGTCAACCGCCATATGGCAAATGAAACGGCCGAGCCGGAACCGGCTGACGATGCCCCCCTTTATGCGCCACACAAAGCCATTTACCCGCAGAGCGTGGCCGGCACGTACCGCACCATCAAATGGGTCGTGCTGGTGGCGACCCTCGGGGTGTACTATCTGCTGCCGTTCATGCGCTTCGATCGCGGACCGAACGCGCCGCACCAAGCCGTGCTGATCGACCTGCCGGGCCGGCGGTTCTATTTCTTCTTCATCGAGATTTGGCCGCAGGAGGTCTACTACATCACCGGCCTGCTCATTCTCGCCGCCGTGGTTCTGTTCCTTATGAACGCGGTCGCCGGGCGGGTGTGGTGCGGCTATCTCTGCCCGCAAACGGTGTGGACCGACTTGTTCTACGCGATCGAGCGCTGGGTGGAGGGCGACCGGCGCGAGCATATGCTGCGCGACCACGAGCCGTGGACCTTCGACAAGGCCGGCCGCAAGGCGCTCAAGCACTTTCTATGGCTGATGGTGGCGTGGTGGACCGGTGGGGCTTGGGTACTCTACTTCGCCGACGCGCCGACCTTGGTAAAGCAGCTCGCCACGGGCGAGGCGCCGTTCATCGCTTATGCATGGATCGGGATTCTGACCTTCACCACCTACGCGCTGGCCGGACACATGCGCGAGCAGGTGTGCCTTTACATGTGTCCATGGCCGCGCATCCAGGCCGCCTTGACGGACGAATACGCCCTCAACGTCACGTATCGGTTCGATCGCGGCGAGCCGCGTGGTTCGGTCAAGAAGAACGCGCACCTGCGCGAGCAGGGCCTTCCGGCTGGCGATTGCGTCGACTGCCTGCAGTGCGTCAACGTTTGTCCAACCGGCGTCGACATTCGCGACGGGGCGAGCCTGGGTTGCATCCAGTGCGGGCTTTGCATCGATGCCTGCGATGCGGTGATGAGCAAGCTCGGTCAGCCAACGCGCCTGATCGCTTACGATACCGACGCCAACGTCCATGCCCGCCAGCAGCACAAACCGACCTCGGTGCGCGTCGTGCGCCCGCGCACGCTCGCTTACGCAGCCGTTATAGCGATCGTCGGCACGATCATGCTCACGACGCTCGCAACCCGCGCGAGCGTTGGCATCAACGTGATCCACGACCGCAACCCGATGTTCGTTCGATTGACCGACGGGGCGATCCGCAACGCCTACACGGTGCGGATTCTCAACAAGCAAACCGAACCACGCCGGTTCGCGTTCGCGGTTGACGGAATTGCCGGCGCGGCTGTCGACATCGTCGGCGTTGCCGCACCTCCCGACGGTGACCATGCGATCGAGGTCGGACCGGATCAGACGCGCGAATTCCGTGTTCTGGTCACCGAGCGCCTGGCTCCAAAGGAAGAGACGAGCTCCGTCACCTTCACTGTCGTTGATCGCAATTCCGGCGAAGCGGCGCGCGCGTCGGATCACTTCTTTGCACCGTAAACAACAGGAGCAGGCTATGAGTTTCGCGGTCCGCCGATCAGGCTTTGTGCTGACGGGCAGGATGGTGCTGGTGTGTCTGGTTCTGTTCTTTGCCACCGTGGTCGGTGTGAACGCCGTCATGATTCGCGCCGCAACGTCGACTTTCGGCGGCGTCGAAACCGAAAACGCGTATCAGGCGGGGCTTGCCTTCAATCGCGAGCACGCCGCGGCGATGGCCCAGGACGGGCGCAATTGGAATGTCACCGCCGCTGTGACCCGCCCGCGAGGCGAAACCGCGGCATTCGTCGTCAGCTTGCGCGATGGCGCCGGTGCACCGGTCACGAGCGTCGTTGTGAATGCGCGTCTGGTGCACCCCGCTGACTCCCGTCGCGATCATTGGATCGTCCTTCGGGAGCGCGCGGCGGGCCGGTTCGAAGGCGCCGAGGAAGTGCCCGCGGGCCAATGGGATCTACTGATCGATGTCTCACGCAGCGGCGAGCAGCTGTTCCGCTCCAAGAGCCGTGTCGTGTTGCAGTGATTGTCGCCGAGGTCTGCAATGGCTCAAGCTGCTGATTTTTCATTGTTCGCGCGTACGCGCCCCGACGGCGCGGTCGAAATGGAGCTTGCCGTCGAAGGCATCGCCTGCGGGGGCTGCATCGCGCGGATCGAACGCACCTTGCTGCAGACGCCCGGGGTGGTCGACGCCCGGGTGAACTTCACCAACCGCCGGCTTACGGCAGCTTGGCGGCCCGGCGAGGCTGCTCCGGAGCAGGTCATCGGCGTACTCGAGCATATGGGTTATGCGGCGCATCCATTTGCGGCGCGTGCCGTGGAGACCGAGGACGCGCGCGCGGCGGGTGAGCTGCTCAGATGCCTCGCGGCCGCGGGCTTTGCAGCCACGAACGTCATGCTGCTGTCGGTCTCGGTCTGGTCGGGCAACGCTGCCGACATCACGCCGGAGACGCGCGATTTCTTTCACTGGCTCTCGGCGCTGATCGCGATCCCGGCCGTGGCCTACGCGGGGCGTCCGTTCTTTCGCAGCGCGTTCGCGGCGTTGCGCAATTTCTCGGTCAACATGGATGTGCCGATCTCGCTCGGGGTCATTCTCGCAATCGGCATGTCGCTTTTCGAGACCATCAACCATGCCGACCACGCCTACTTCGATTCCGCCGTCATGCTGCTGTTCTTTCTGTTGTGCGGGCGCTATCTGGACCGCGCGATGCGTGCCCGCACACGCGCGGTGGCAGGGAATCTTGCAGCACTACGCGCCGAGACGGCGCAGCGGTTGGGCGCGCGCGGCGAACTCGTCGAAGTGCCGGCCGCGGCGCTGCAACCCGGCGATCGGATCATGGTGCGGCCCGGTGACCGTCTGCCGGCCGATGGCGTGGTCGTTGCCGGCACGTCCGAGGTCGACGAAAGTCTGGTGACCGGCGAGACAATGCCGCGGACGCTCGGTATTGGCGCGTCCGCCTATGCGGGCAGCCTTAATCATTCGGGCGCGCTGACCGTGCGGGTCACGGCCGCCGGCGAGCGAACGCTGCTTGACGAGATCGAGCGACTGCTTGATCGGGCGGTCAAAACGAAGTCGCGCTACGTCAGGCTTTCCGACCGCGCCGCCCGGCTTTACGCGCCGGTCGTACACTCCGCCGCGGCTCTGACGCTGATCGGGTGGTTGTTGGCCGGCGCTTCGGCGCATGCCGCGCTGATCGCCGCCATCACTGTCCTGATCATCACCTGTCCGTGCGCGCTCGCGCTCGCGGTTCCGGCGGTTCAGGTGGTCGCGGCTGCCCGGCTGTTTCGCAGCGGCGTGATTCTCAACAACGGCGACGCAATCGAACGGTTGGCGGAAGTCGACACGGTGGTGTTCGACAAGACCGGAACCCTGACGTTGCCGGAGGCCCGGGTGGCCAACACCGCGTCGGTGCCGCCCGATTTGTTAGCGCTCGCTGCGCGGCTCGCCCTATCGAGCCGGCACCCGCTAGCCGCGGCGGTGGCGCGCGCGGGATCCGACAAACGGCCGCTTGATGGAGTTAGCGAAGAACCCGGTCGGGGCGTGTGCACGATAGTTGACGGCATCGAGGCGAAACTCGGGAGTCTCGACTATTGCTGTGTGGACGCGTTCTCTCATCTCGCTTCGCTCGAATCCTCGTTGATCGCGGTCCGGCATGGCGCGCGGGTCGCGGTCTTCGAGGTTACCCAGGCGTTGCGTCCAGGCGCGCGCGATCTCATCGATGGCTTGCGCAAACTCGGTGTCGACATCCGCATCCTGTCGGGCGATCGCGCACCCGCGGTTCTTCCGGTCGCGCGGGCGCTCGGGCTCGACAACTGGCAGGCCGAAGTGACGCCGGCCCGCAAGGTCGCCGCGTTGCAGACGCTCAAGTCCCAGGGGCGGCGGGTACTCATGGTCGGGGATGGCATCAACGATGCTCCAGCCCTGGCCGCAGCGCATGTCTCGCTCTCGCCGATCTCGGCCGCCGAACTGGCGCAGGCGCACGCCGACGCCGTTTTTCTGGGTGCCCGGCTAACCCCCGTTCTGGACGCGCTGACCACCGCGCGCAAGGCACGATCGCTGATGCGACAGAACCTGATCCTGGCTGTGGTCTACAACATGTTTGCGATTCCGATTGCGGTTGCCGGCCTGGTGACGCCGCTGATCGCGGCGCTTGCCATGTCGGGATCCTCGATGCTGGTCACGGCCAACGCCCTGCGCGTACGCTGGCGCGGCGAAAGGCCTGCGCCGGAGATAGCGCTGGCGCTCCCCGCCATGCAAACGCCGCGGGCCGCCACATGAACGTGCTCGTCTATCTCGTGCCGATAGCCCTCGCGCTAGGGCTGACCGGGTTAGCGGCATTCCTATGGTCGTTGCGCGCCGGCCAGTACGACGACCTCGACGGTGCCGCGTTGCGCATCCTGAGCGACGATGACATACCTGAGCGGTGATGGGAGGCGGCAACGTCAAACCGACGCATCGCTTGTGATCGCGAACCGGACGTGATGATCCGCAAATCGTTTCGCGGATGGCGGCACCGCTGTTACGAGTTGCTGGAACGAGGCTCGATCGGCGATTGGGGGAGTCGTCTCGTCGATGGCCTGATCATTCTATTGGTTGCGGTCAGTCTCACCGCAGTTGCGCTCGAATCGGTGCCGGCGTTTGCCGCCAGGTATCATGCACTGTTCATCGCGATCGAAATCGTCGCCCTGGTTGCTTTCAGCGTCGAATATGGTTTGCGCCTATGGGTCGCGGTCGAGCATCCGCTCTATCGGCACCTGCCGGCGCGGCGGGCACGTTTGCAGTATGCCATCAGCACACCCGGCATCATCGATCTCATCGCGGTGCTGCCGTTCTGGTTTGCGTGGGTGCTTCCTCCGGAATTTCAGGTTTTGCTGGTGTTCCGGGTCATCCGCTTTCTCAAGCTCGGACGCTATTCGCCGGCCATGCGGTCGCTGCTCGACGCGCTCTACGCCGAACGACGCGCGCTGATCGGATGCTTCGTGATCCTGCTTGGCGCGGCCCTGGTCATAGCGACCTTGATGTACCTCATTGAAGGCAAGGCCCAGCCGGACAAGTTCGGAACCATTCCGGACGCGATGTGGTGGGCGATCGCCACCCTTGGAACCATCGGCTACGGCGACGTCGTACCGATTACGCCGATCGGGCGCATGCTGGCGACCTGCACGATTTTCCTGGGCCTTATCATGGTGGCATTGCCGGTCGGCATTGTGGCCACCGCCTTTGGCAATGACATTCATCGGCGCGAATTCATCGTGACCTGGGGCATGGTCGCACGCGTCCCCCTGTTCGCCGGACTCGACGCCAACCAGATCGCCGAAGTCATGCGGTTGCTGCAATCGCAGCGAGTCGAAGCCGGTACCATCATCGCGCGCCGCGGCGAATCCGCGCAGTCAATGTATTTTGTGGCGGCCGGCGAGGTCGAGATCGACCTTCCCGGGCGCTGCATTCGACTGGGCGCGGGGCACTTCTTCGGCGAGATCGCGGTGCTGCGCAAAGCGCACCGGTCGGCCACAGTCAGAGCGATAACCCGAACGAGTCTGCTCGTTCTCGATGCGCGCGACGTGCACATCCTCATGGACCAGGAACCGACGATCGCGCAGCGCATTCAGGAGACCGCACGCCGGCGGGTCGAGCCTGAGAGCATCGAGCCCGCGGGTGATCTCGCCACCGAAGAGCTCATTGCCCCTACCGCACCAGATTAGAGCCTAACGTAGCGCGCTTGTAAGTTACCGGGCTCGATGGCGACTTCCGGTATTGGCACTTCTCGGACATGGCGCGATGTCCGACTTGAGTCTGCTTAGCGCGCCAAAGCGGACATCGGCTGCATGCAATTGACTGTTAGGACCGGCACCGTGCGGCCGTTCGGCAACGTGATCGAATTCAAACTATCCGCCCGATCTTTTGCTACCTATCTGCTTCCTGCTGGCGCTGTATGTCGGCACGTATCATCTAAATATCGGAAATTATTTAGATATATTTCTCCGCGCATCAGGATCGTTATTCCCGGGAGGTTCAAGGGATCAGCCGGGGCGACAATACGACCGTCCCGCGCGGCCCGCAGGGGGTCGGTGGTTAACGTCCCGCCTCGGTGGTTCGCGAAAGCTCCGGAGAGCCAAAAAAAGCCGCGCGGAGCGTTGGCTCCGCGGGCTGTTTGACATCGTGAAGAAGGTCAGGACCTCGGCGCAGCCGGTGCCGCGTCCTATAACTTGCTTTCCGCTTCCGCGGTCGCGGCGGGATCGCCCCAGGTCGGCGCGTCCGAGCCGTCGCCCCAGTTGCGCGGCCGGTAGAACGTGTGGACGCCGATCTTGTAGAGCCGCGCCATCTCGCGCACCCACGACGGATGCACCCAATAGGCGTGGTAGTGCGTCGCCTTGCCGACGTCGGCCAGCCACAGCTTGCCGTCGAGCGTTTCGCGCGCGATCTCTTTGGCGCGGTCCCAGGCATCAGGCTCGGTGATGCGATCGCGGATGCCGTCGCACGCGAAGGTGAACTGGCAGCGCATCCGGCGATGCGAATTCTGATAGACGACGCCGCACACGGTGTTGGGATAGTAGCCGGAGAACACGCGGTTCATCACCACCTGGGCAACCGCGATCTGGCCACGCACGGATTCGCCGCGCGCCTCGAAGTAGATCGCGTCGGTGAGGCACTTCTCGGCCTTGGCGCGCGCGTCGCCGATAAGCTCGAGCCGTTCGGCCGGGGTTCTCGGCCGGTGACCCTCGCCGGTGACCTCGCCCTTGTTGGCGATGCTCTCGCCCGCCGTCGGCTCGCCGTCCTCGGTCGGCTCGAGACTCTCCGGCCGCTTGAAGTCGAGGTCGGCAACATCCCCGTCCAGGACCGGCTCCTCGCCGGGCGCCCACGGCTGGATTGCGGCCAAACTCTCGCCGAGCGGCCGCGTCCCGAAATAGATGCGGGCCGTCACCACGCTCGCGTCGTCTTCGCCGAACGCAGGCGTCCTCGTATCGCTGTCGGGCGTCGCGTCGCGAGCGCGCGCGGGTGCGGCAGGTGCCGCTGGCGCGGATGCAACGACGGGAGCGGACTTGGTCGAAGCCGAATTGATTGCCGGAGCGGATGCAGCCGAAGCCGAGGCCGATGGCGCAGCGGCAACCGGCGGTGCGGTGGCGCTCCGCACCGGCGCTGGCGCGTTTTCGGGTTGGGCTTCGGCGGTTTGGTCGTTCGTCTCGTCGGGACCCGTCGCCTGCTCGAGGCGCGGTGAGATCAGGCGATCGCCTTTGCCGGTCCGGTCGACGTTCGGAAAGATTCGCTTCGGCTCGACGTCGACGACACCGGTCAACGCTCGGATGTCCGATGGTGCGGTGACGTCGTCGCCCTGCATCAGGCTGACACGGGTGAGACCCGCAACCGGCGGGATCATGCTGCCGACCGGACTGGGAAAGCGGAACCGCGCGACGTTGATGGCTCCGAACGGCGACTCGATCAGCTGTTGCTGCCAGCGCGCCGCCACCAGCGCTTTCTGGGCCAACAGCGAGGCAAGATCCTGGGAGCCGATCGCCGACGGCATCAGCAAAAACGGCACGGCAAAGCTCAGATACGCATAGGCCCGCCCCGGCCCCGTACGCGATACTCGCATCACCCCGCCCACGCGAAACCCCACACCGCACGCACGATCCACCGGCACTCGTTAGCGCGGTGTTGCCGTTTCGGGACGGCGGGTGAATTTGCTGAATTATCGTTGACGACGGGTTAACCGCAGCGCACCGGACGCGCTCAGGCGCGTCGCCAACGGCAATCACGCGGCCCCGCCCGGGCGGAAACAGTCAGAAAAACTTCGGCACCTCTGCGCCGGACAGTATCGGAATGACGACCATCAGGACGATGGCGAGGAGGAACCCGAGCAATCGCGCATCCATCCCGGCCATCGTCCCGGGCGCCCCCCGAGCGCGGGCATAGGCCGCGAGATCGAAAGCGCCAACCGCAGCCAGGACCCAAAAATACGGCGGCAGCCGAAACTCGCGCGCCTGCGGCACGAGGACAAGGATGGCCCCCACAACGATCCCGACCAAAATCATGTAGGCGATCAGGATGCGATCGATCAGCTGGCCCCCGGGCACGTTCACATCTTCACGCCGTGCTCGGCGAAATATTTGAGAGCTCCCGGATGCCACGGCACCGGCGAGTTTTCCTTTGCCTGCGACTTGTAGTCGATCGCGTCGGCCTCGCGATGCACCGCGACGAGGTCTGCCTTCTTGTCGAAGATCGTCTTGACGATCGTGTAGGCGAGGTCGTCCGGCAGCTTGTCGTTGGTGACCAGGATGTTCCAGACGACAGCAATCGGGTTATCCTGGTCCTGACCCGGATAGGTCTTGGCCGGAATGACCGACGCCGCATAGAGCGCCCCATATTTGGCGCTCATCTTGCCGACAAGGTCGGCGTGATCGATCAGCTTTATCTTGACGCCTGGCGTTGCGCCGAGGTCGGTCACCGCGGCGGTCGGCAGCCCGCCGACCCAGAAGAACGCGTCGATCTTGCGATCTTTGATGGCGTTGACGGATTCGGCAACACCAAGGCGCTCGCGCCGCATGTCCTTATCCTTATCGAGACCGGCGGCTTCGATCACGCGAAACGCCATCACCTCGGTCGCGCTGCCGGGCGAGCCGGTCGAGACCCGCTTGCCCTTGAGATCGGACATCTTCTCGATGCCGGTGCCTTCGATTGTCACCACGTGCATGCGGTTCGGGTAGAGCACCATCAGGGTGCGAACCGGGATCTTGCCGGACTTGAACTTGTCCTCGCCGTTGAGCGCATCGAGCGCCGCGTCGGCCATTGAGAAGCCGAGCTCGCTCTGGCCTGATCCGAGCAGCTTGAGATTGTCGACCGAGCCGCCGGTGACTTCCGCCGTCGCCTGCACGCCCGGCAAGTTCTTCGACAGCACGTTGGCGAGTCCGCCGCCGAGGGGATAGTAGACGCCCCCGGTCCCGCCGGTGCCGATGGCAATGGCTTTCTGCTGCGCCACCGCGGCGCCGGCGACGAGCGCAAGGCCGAGTGCGATCGTCAGGCATTTTTTGCTGAGCATTCCAATCCTCCCCTGGTCTTCATTTCTTTGCGACCTAGCTGTTCGTCGCTTCCAGCCGGTTCAGCGACAGATACTGCTTCAGCAGGAGCCCCGCCGCAATCAGCAGACCGAACGGCGCCGGGTGCGGCACATCATAGCCGCTCAGGCTTTCGGCGAGCGCCTCCAGCAGGCTCGGGAACACCAGCAGGAGCCCGGCCAGCAGCCACAACACCCGCTCGACCGGCGTATTCTTGCGCAGCGCCCAGTTCTGCGCCGCGGCCGCGAGCGCACCGAGACCGGCCGCGGTCTTGAGCGTGATGATGAAGATGTCGAAGATCGTGCCGCCGTAGGGAACCTTCATGAGCAGCCCGATCCCGATGGGATCGAGGATGAATACGAACGGCACCAGGAACGCAGGGAGCGTGTATTTCCACGCCTGCAACGTGGTGAGGTAGGGATCGCCGCCCGTGATCGCCGCGGCGGCGAACGGCGACAGCGCGGTCGGCGGCGAAACCTCCGAAAGCACCGCGTAGTAGAATATGAACATGTGCGCCGCGTAGTCCGGCACCCCAAGCTTGATGAGCGCCGGGGCGGCGATCACCGCGCAGATGATGTAGGACGCGGTCACCGGCACCGCGAGCCCGACGATCCAGACGATCAGCGCAGTATAGAGCGCGGTGAGCAGGAGGCTGCCGCCGGCGTAGTCGAGCACGATTGAAGAAAACTTCAGCCCGAGCCCGGTCAGCGTGACGACTCCGACGATGATGCCGGCCGACGCGCACGTGGTCGCCGCGGTGAGCACGCCAATCGAGCCGTCGGCGAGCGAACGCACGAGCTTTCGTCCCTTCAGCGCGGTTTCTGGCCGGATGAAGCTCAGCGCGAAGCACAGCAAGGTCGAGTAGAACACCGACAGCATCGGCGAGTAGCCCGCCAGCATGAACACGATGACGGCGATCAGCGAGGTGAAATGGAAGCCGTAGCGCTTGGTCATCTGCCACAACGTCATCGACTGGTCGTAGGGAACTACGCTGGCGCCGAACCGCTTGGCGTCGAGCTCGACCATGAACAGAAGCGACAGGTAGTAGAGCAAGGTCGGGATCGTCGCCATCCAGATCACGTCGAGGTAGCTGATCTTGAGGAACTCCGCGATCAGGAACGCGGCGGCGCCGAGGACGGGCGGCGAGAGAATTGCGCCGAGCCCGCCGGCTGCCAGCAATCCACCGGCGGCGTTCTTCTCAAAGCCTGCCCGCTCCATCATCGGGTAGGCGACGGCACCGATGGTCACCGTCGTGGCAACGCCCGAACCCGACGGACCGCCGAGCAGGAACGAGGAGAGCACGACCGTGCGCCCGGCGCTGTTGGGTTTGCCGCCCATCAGCGCCATCGAGAAATCGATGAAGAACTTGCCGGCGCCGGAGTGCTGCAGGAACGCCCCGTAGATCGTGAACATGACGATCAGCGTCGCCGAGACATCGACCGCGACCCCGAAGATTCCTTCCAGTGTGATGAACAGATGGCCGACCAGGCGGGAGAGGTCGTAGCCGCGGTGCGTCCACGGTGGCGGCAGATACGGCCCGAGCATCGCGTAGGCGATGAACAGCAGCGCGACGATCGGCATGATCAGCCCGGTGGTGCGCCGCGTCGCCTCCAGCAACAACACGATGAAGATCACGCCCAGCGTGACGTCGAGCCGGTCCGGCATGGTGGCGCGGTCGGTGAAGTCCTCCCCGCCCCAGAGCGCGTAGCCGAGAATCGCGACCGCAGCCGCCGCCGCCAGCACGTCGAACCACCGGATGTGGTTGCGAAAGCGTACCGCGACCGGAAACAGCAGGAACGCCAGCACCATGACGAACGCCACGTGGATGTAGCGCAGCGGCTGCGTCGGGACGATGTCGTAGGCGGCATAGAGCTGGAACAGGGTCATCGACACCGCGATGCCGGTGACGATGTAGCCTGCGATTCCGGACAGGCGGTTGGTCGCGCCTTCCTCGGCCTCCACAAAGGCCTCGGCCTTGCGCAGCGCTTCGTCCGAAATGGCGCCCTGGGAGGTCAGTCGCGCGTCGGGTTGTTGATCGAGCGGCGGCTCACTGTCCTCGGCCATGCGTTCCCCTATGGTTTCTTGCCCGCAACGCTAGCACGGCAAGCGCGTTCGCGGTACGGAGCGGCTCCCCTCGCCGCTTGCGCGCCTGTGGGAATTTCGCGAAGCTCGCCGCGCGCAGGGGGACGCCATGCTCAGGCTTGGACTAGCGATCGCGGGGCTGCTGGCGATGTGTGCCGCGGCGGTTGACGCATCCGCGGCTCCGATCACGATCGTCGCGGTCGGCGCCAGCAACACATCGGGCTGGGGCGTGGCGCAGGGCAACGCTTATCCGGAGCAGCTGCAGGCCATGCTGCGGGCCAAGGGGGTCGCTGCCCAGGTCATCAATGCCGGACGCCCTTTCGACACCACCGGCGGCATGCTGGGACGCCTCGATGAGGCGGTGCCGAACGGAACCCGCATTGCGATCCTGCAGCCCGGCGGCAACGACCTGCGCTTCCTGGGCTCGCGCGAGCAGCGCTCAGCCAACATCGCCGCCATGGCGAGCCGGCTGCGCGCCCGCAACATCCTGGTGATCGTGTTTGATCCGGAAATCCCGCGTCAGTATTACGCCTGGGACGGCATTCATCTCACAACCGAAGGCCATGCCTGGATTGCGGCGAGTTTGCTGCCGCAGGTGTTGGCGACACTGCGCGCGGGCGCGAAGCCGCGTTGAAGTCACGGCGGCAGCGTCTTGATCCACGCCGTCAGCGCCTCCACAACGGCCTGCGGCTGCTCCGGGATCAGGGCGTGACTGGCGTTCTGAATGACCGCGATGGTGACGCGGCTGCCGAACTCGTCCTTCATCTCGTTACGCTTGTCCGCCGGCTTGAACGGATCCTGCGCGGCCTGCAGATCAAGCAGTGGCGCGCTGCCGCCCGACCACCACTCGGATTGCTTCACCGCGGCGACCGCCGCGCGCTGCGCGTCGCGCACGTTCGGATGCCAGCCGTTGAGCCAGCCGCTCGGATCATTGCCTGGTGCAAAGAACGCGAAACGCAACGCCTTGAGGCGATCGTCGGCGGGCTTTGAGGGATCACCCGCGACGTTGATCGCGGCCGTAAGCTCCGCCGGATATTGCTTGGCCGCCGCCGCCGCAATGACGACGCCGCGCACCAGATCGGGATGGTCGACAGCGGTCATGCGGGCGACCCAGTTGCCGTAGGCGTGGCCGACGATGACGGCATGGCCATTGCCGAGGGTGGTGATGACCTCGGCGACATCGTTGGCGAAGTCGTGCAGCGAAATCCCGGTCATCGCCCCGATGCTTGCGCCGATACCGCGCGGCTGCGGGCGCAGCACGCGAAAGCCCGCGACAGCAAGCCCCTCGGCGACCGCGTCGTAATCTTCCGAGTCGCGCGCCAGCGATGGAAGCAGAAGAATTGCCGGTCCCTGCCCTTCGATGATGACGTCGATCGCAACGCTGTCGTAGCGGATGATCTGGCGGGTGCGGGAGGCGGCGAAAGCGCCGCTGGTCATGAACACGCTCGCGATCAGCAACAACACCGCAAGCACGGGCCTGGCTGGAAATGTTGAGTGGGACCCAAGCCTCATGCGTGCACGTTTCACGCCGTGCTCGCGGCGTCCTTGCCGAGCGCCGCCTGGGCGGCAGCGAGCCTTGCGATCGGCACCCGGAACGGCGAGCACGACACATAGTCGAGGCCGGTCTCGTGACAGAACGTCACCGACGCCGGATCGCCGCCGTGTTCGCCGCAGATGCCAAGCTTCAAGCCCTTGCGCGTCTTACGCCCGCGCTCGGTGGCGATCTTGATGAGCTCGCCGACCCCCTCACGGTCGAGCGTGATGAACGGGTCGGTCGCCAGAATCCCGCGCGCCATATAGGTGCCGAGGAAGCTCGCCGCGTCGTCGCGGCTGATGCCGAATGTGGTTTGCGTGAGGTCGTTGGTGCCGAATGAAAAGAACTCGGCGGTCTCGGCAATCTCGCCCGCCATGAGTGCCGCGCGCGGCAATTCGATCATGGTGCCGACCTGATAGTCGACCTTGGCGCCGGTTTCGCGCGCGACCTCGTCCGCCATGGCGTCGATGCGTGCCTTGACGAGGTCAAACTCGGCCTTGGTGGCGATCAGCGGCACCATCACTTCAGGAACAACCGGCTTGCCGGTGCGCTTGCCGGCCTCGACCGCGGCTTCGAAAATGGCACGCGCCTGCATCTCGGCAATTTCCGGATAAGCGATTGCAAGTCGGCAGCCGCGGAACCCGAGCATCGGATTGGCCTCCTCGAGCTCGCGCGCGCGCTCGGTGAGCTTCTTCGGATCGGCGCCCATGGCCTTCGCCACGTCTTCGATCTCGTGTTGGGTGTGCGGCAGGAATTCGTGCAACGGCGGATCGAGGAGCCGGATGGTGACCGGGAGTCCGTGCATGATCTCGAACAGCGCGGTGAAATCCGCGCGCTGCATCGGCAACAGCTTCGCCAGCGCCGCGCGGCGGCTCTTCTCGTCGTTGGCGAGGATCATCTCGCGCACCGCGCGAATGCGCTCGCCTTCGAAGAACATATGCTCGGTCCGGCAGAGCCCGATTCCCTGCGCGCCGAATTTGACCGCGACCTTGGCGTCGGCGGGCGTATCGGCATTGGCCCGCACTTTGAGCGCGCGCACCGAGTTGGCCCATTGCATCAGGGTCGCGAACTCGCCGGAGAGCTCCGGCTCCCGCATGGTCACCTTGCCGGCGAGCACCTGGCCGGTTGAACCGTCGATGGTGATGACGTCGCCTTTCCGCAGCGTCACGCCGCCGGCGACCATGCTGTTGGCGGCAATGTCGATTCGCAACGCGCCGGCGCCGGAGACGCATGGTTTGCCCATGCCGCGCGCGACCACGGCGGCGTGCGAGGTCATGCCGCCGCGCGCGGTCAGAATTCCCTCCGCGGCGTGCATGCCATGGATGTCTTCGGGACTGGTTTCGACCCGCACCAGGATCACGTTGCGGCCCTGATTGCTGAGCACCTCGGCTTCGTCCGACGAAAATACGATTTCGCCCGATGCCGCGCCCGGTGAAGCCGGCAGGCCGGTGGCAATCACCGTGCGCTCGGCGTCGGGATCGATGGTCGGGTGCAGGAGCTGATCAAGCGACGCCGGATCGACACGGGTCACCGCCTCACGCTTGGTGATGAGGCCTTCGTCCGCGAGTTCGACCGCGATGCGCAGCGCGGCCTTGGCGGTGCGCTTGCCGGAGCGGGTCTGCAGCATCCACAGCTTGCCCTGCTCGACCGTGAACTCGAGGTCCTGCATGTCGCGATAGTGGCGCTCGAGCAAGCCGTAGATGCGGGTCAGTTCGGCAAACGCCTCGGGCAGCGCCGCCTCCATCGACGGTTTCTCGGAGCCGGAGCCTTCGCGCGCAGCTTCGGTGATTTCCTGCGGGGTGCGGATGCCGGCGACCACGTCCTCGCCCTGGGCATTGATCAGGAACTCGCCGTAAAGGCGCCGCTCGCCGGTTGACGGATTGCGCGTGAACGCAACGCCGGTCGCCGAGGTGTCGCCCATGTTGCCGAACACCATCGCCTGAACATTGACCGCCGTGCCCCAGCTTTCCGGAATGTGATGCAGCCTGCGGTAGGTGATCGCGCGCTGGTTCATCCAGGAGCCAAAGACCGCGCCGATCGCGCCCCAAAGCTGCGCGTGCGGGTCCTGCGGAAAATCCTTGCCGAGTTCTTCCTTCACGCGCGCCTTGTAACGCTCGACAAGCTCCTTCCAATCGCCGGCGTCGAGGTCGGTGTCGAGCATGTAGCCGTGGCTGTCCTTATGCTCGTCGAGCAGTTCTTCGAAGTGGTGCGCGTCAATTCCCAGCACCACGTCCGAATACATGGTGATGAAGCGGCGATAGGAATCGTAAGCGAAGCGGGCGTCGCCGGATTTCTTCGCGAGCGCGGCGACGGTCGCATCGTTGAGCCCGAGATTGAGCACGGTGTCCATCATGCCCGGCATCGAGGCGCGCGCTCCGGAGCGCACCGACACCAGCAGCGGATCCGTCGGGTCGCCGAAGGTCTTGCCGGCAATCTTGCCGACATGATCGAGCGCTGCCTTGACCTGAGCCTTGAGCTCGGCCGGATAGGTTTGGTCGTGGCCGTAGAAATAAGTGCAGACTTCCGTGGTGATGGTGAAGCCGGGCGGTACCGGCAGACCGAGATTGGCCATCTCGGCGAGATTTGCGCCCTTGCCGCCGAGGAGATCGCGCAGGCGGGCTTTGCCCTCGGCCCTGCCGTCGCCGAATGAGTAGACCCACTTGCCGCGCGCGGATTTGACGGGCGCGATCTTGCGGGTCGCCGACACGGGTCGCGCGCGTTTTGGCGGCGCCGCTGCGCGCGCGGGTGCCTTGCGGCCGGCCGGCGCGGCTTTCTTTCTAAGAACGGGTTTGCGGTTGCGTGCTGCTGTTTTGGCCATGATGCGATGGGTCGAGTTCGGGTGGGCCGCACCAAACCATGGTGAGGCTGCGGGATGCAAGTCTGCGCGCGATCGGGTCAGTGAATGATACCAAGACCGGTAATACCGACGATGATCAGGTAGATCGCCACGATGTAATTCAAGGCCTGCGGAAAGATCAGGATCAGAATGCCGGCAACCAGCGCGACGATCGGCGAGATGTGGGAAATGGTAAACATCCTGAAGGCTCCCTGATCATGAATTAAAAACGGTAAAGCTTGCGGGTGGTTCCATGTTGCGATCGTGAGGCTAACCCTCGATCCTGGAAAAGTCCGCAACCGTCCGGGTCGCAGCACGAATTTCGTTGAGTAGTTTCAGCCGGTTTGCGCGCAGCGCCGGATCATCGACGTTGACCGTTACCTTGTCGAAGAACGCGTCGACATGCGGGCGCAGCCTGGCCATCGCGGTCATGGCGGCGGCGAAATCCTCGGCCGCGACGGCGCGTCCGGCTTCGTCTTTCGCAACGCTAACCGCGCGCGCGAGCGCGATCTCTTCCGGCAGCTGATAGAGCCGTTCATCCGGTGGCCCGTCATAGGTCTTATTGTCGCGCTTTTCCTCGATGCGCAGGATATTGGCGGCACGCTTGAAGCCGGCGAGCAGATTTTTTCCGTCTTCGGTGTCGAGAAATTGTGCAAGTGCCTCGACACGCCGCACGATGAGCACGAGGTCGTCCTGGCCTTCGAGCGCAAACACCGCATCGACGAGGTCGTGGCGTGCACCCTGCTCGCGCAGTTGGACTTTCAGGCGATCGGCGAAGAATGCGAGGAGATCGGCGGGAACCGAATGATTTTCAGCGATCGGTGACTTCGTGCCCGTTGCGAGCAGGCACTTCCTTATTGCCGTCTCGATCAGCGGAAGCAGTCGAATTCGTAGACTATTGTCCAAGACGATCCGGATCACTCCAAGCGCAGCGCGGCGCAGCGCATACGGATCTTTCGAGCCGGTCGGTTTCTGATCGATTGACCAGAACGCCACCAGCACGCTCATTTTGTCCGCGAGCGCGACGGCGACGGATACAGGATCGGTTGGTACCAGATCGTTTGGCCCTTGCGGCTTGTAGTGATCCTCGCAAGCGTGTGCCACGGCTTCATCTTCGCCCTGCGCCTGCGCGTAGTACCTTCCCATGAGCCCTTGCAGTTCGGGAAATTCGCCTACGACCTCGGTCAGCAAATCGGCTTTGCAAAGCTCCGCGGCGCGCGCCGCCTTGCTCGGATCAGCCCCGACGCTCGGCGCCAAAGTTGCGGTCAGCGCCTTAATCCACGCGATGCGGTCGGCCTGTGTGCCGAGGTCCTCATGAAAAACGACGCTTGCGAATTTCTCCAACCGATCCTCCAACCGCGTCTTCAGGTCGGTCTCGTAGAAGAACTTCGCGTCCGAGAGCCGTGCCCGGATCACGCGCTCGTTGCCGGCGATGATTTCCTTGCCGCCGTCGGACGCCTCCATGTTGGACACGAGAATGAACTTGTTGACGAGCTTGGCGGTCTGCGGATCGCGCAGCACAAAGCATTTCTGGTTGTTGCGGATGGTGGCGCGGATCACCTCGGGCGGGATCGAAAGGAATGAGTCATCGAACGATCCCATCAGCACGACCGGCCATTCGACGAGGCCGGTGACCTCGGCTAGCAGCGCCTCATCTTCGACGAGTTCGAAGCCTTGCGCGAAGGCGAGGTTCTTGGCGTCGGAGAGAATGATCTCCGCGCGGCGCGCCGGGTCGAGCACGACCTTGGCGCGGGCAAGTTTCGCTTCGTAATCGGCAAAGCGCCGCACCGTGATTGCCGTGGGGGCCATGAAGCGGTGGCCGTGGGTGCTGTTGCCGGCCGCGATCCCATCGATCGCAAAGGTAAGAATATCGGGCTCCTCGGTCTCCGGCCCGAACGTCGCAACGATTGAATGCAGCGGCCGCACCCAGGTGAGCGCGCCCGGCTTGGCTGAGGCTTTGCCCCAGCGCATCGCCTTCGGCCACGGAAACGTGCGCACCACGATTGGGAGAATTTCAGTCAGCACGTCGGCGGCGGGACGGCCGGGCTTCTCGATCAGCGCGACGTAAAAGTCGCCGCGCTTGTCGCGCTCGATCTTGGCTTCCGAGACGGACGCCAATCCGGCACTCTTGAGAAAGCCTTGGATGGCCGCATCCGGCGCGCCGACGCGCGGGCCCTTCTTTTCCTCGCGCAGGTCGGGCTGGCGCACCGGCACGCCCTGCACGAACAGCGTAAGCCGGCGCGGCGTCACATAGGCGCGCGCGCCTTCGTAGACGAGGCCGGCGTCGACCAGCCGGTCGGTCACCATCTTCTTGAGGTCATCGGCCGCACGCGCCTGCATGCGCGCCGGGATTTCCTCGGAGAACAGCTCGAACAGAAGATCGGGCACGGCCTAGCTTTCGATGTTCACGTCGGCAGCCTCTTGTGGCTGCCGTCGCACAGCGGCTTGCGGCTCGAGCGCTTGCAGGTGCAGAAGAACGCCTTCTCGGCCGCCTGCGCCTTCCACTCGATCGGCGTGAAGGCCGAACCCTTATGCGAGCCGTCGCAGAACGGCTGCGACTTGGAGCGCCCGCACGCGCACCACCAGTAGGATTTGCCGGGCTCGACCTCGATTGGAAGCGGCGCGCGGCCGCCGATCTCAGGCATCATCTCGCTCATTGCGCTCCTCCTCCGTGAGTGTGAAGCCAGGCCTCGCCGCAGGCCTTGGCGAGCTCGCGCACGCGCAGGATGTAGCTCTGGCGCTCGGTCACCGAGATCACACCGCGTGCGTCGAGTAGATTGAACACGTGGCTTGCCTTGATGCACTGATCGTACGCGGGCAGCGCCATGAGGTGCAGGCCCTTGTTGCCGTCGGCCCAGCCGGCGTCGAGATATTTCTTGCACGCCTCTTCCGCCATCCGAAATTGTTCAAACAGCATCGCAGTGTCGGAAAACTCGAAATTGTGCCGCGAATACTCCTGCTCGGCCTGCAGGAAGACGTCGCCGTAGGTGACCTTGCGGTCGCCTTCGAGGCCATTGAAGTTGAGATCGAACACCCGGTCGACGCCCTGCACGTACATGGCGAGGCGCTCGAGCCCGTAGGTCAGCTCGCCTGAAACCGGCGCGCACTCGAAGCCGGCGACCTGTTGGAAGTAGGTGAACTGCGAGACCTCCATGCCGTCGCACCAGCATTCCCAGCCAAGGCCCCAAGCACCAAGGGTCGGACTTTCCCAATCGTCTTCGACAAAGCGGATGTCGTGCAGGCCGGGATCAACGCCGATCGCCTGCAGCGACTTGAGGTAGAGATCCTGCAGGTCGGGCGGCGACGGCTTCAGGATCACCTGGAACTGATAGTAGTGCTGCAGCCGGTTGGGGTTCTCGCCGTAGCGACCATCCTTCGGCCGGCGCGACGGCTGCACGTAAGCGGCATTCCACCGGCTCGGACCGAGCGCGCGCAAGGTGGTCGCCGGGTGGAACGTGCCGGCGCCGACCTCCATGTCGTAGGGCTGCAGGATGACGCAGCCGTAGTCCGCCCAATAGCGCTGGAGCGTGAGAATCAGGCCCTGGAACGAGCGCCGGGGGTCCAGATTGTCGTCGCGCGCGGGAATTTCGGACATTTAGCAACCGGTTGCTCGGGATTTGCCGCAAAACGCTTATCGGCGGCCCTTGCGGGGGTCAAGCTGACGCGCCAACGTGGGGCCGATGCTAGCGATGCTGCGTTGGTTTATGGCCGTCGCGCTGTTTGCCTGGGTGCCGCTGGGCGCGCATGCGCACGACCACGCGTCGCGGCCGATTCGCATGATTGTGGCGTTCGCACCGGGTGGCACGACCGATTTCGTGGCCCGGCTGCTGGCCGAACGGGCAAGCGCCACCATCGGCCAGAGCATCGTTGTCGAGAACAGGCCGGGCGCAAACGGCGCGATCGCCGCGGAGTACGTCGCCAAATCCGAACCCGATGGCGCGACCCTGTTCTTCAGCACGCTGGGGGCGCTCGCCATCAACCCCAATCTGCGCACCGACCTGCCTTACGATCCCGCGCGCGCGTTCGCGCCAATCGCAATGCTGGTGCGCAATACGACGGTGCTGGTGGTTCGAGCCGGCCTCGGCGTTCATTCGGTTTCAGAGTTGATCGCGCGCGCGAAGGAGAAGCCCGGCACCATCAGCATGGCGGTCACGGGGATCGGCGCCAACTCGCACCTGGCGCTCGAGCTCTTTCAATCGGCGGCCGGCGTGAAATTTCAGCTCATTCCCTATCGCGGTGCCGCGCAAGCCATGACCGATCTGATGGGCAATCAGGTCGACGGGCTTTTTGCCGATGCGCCGGTTCTGCTTGGGCAGATCAGCGCCGGCAAGCTGATCGCGCTCGGCGTCATGTCGGCAACACGCTCCGACGTCTTGCCGAGCGTACCGACCCTGGCCGAACTCGGCTTGCCCGACACGATCGCCGAGAATTGGCAAGGCGTGCTCGCGCCGATCGGCACGCCGCATGCGGTGATCGCCCGGCTTAATCGCGCGTTCGTCGATGCGGTCAACGATCCCGATATCCGGCGGCGGCTGGTCGAGAACGGCGTGACGGTGTCGCCGAGTTCGCCCGAAGCGTTTGCAAACCTGATTACGAACGAGACCGCGCGTTGGGGCAAGATCATCCGCGACAAGGGAATCAAGCCCGAACTCGTGAGATGCAAAGGATCTGTCAGGGAGGACGACGTGAAGTTTCTCAAGCACTGCGCCGGCGCAATGATCGCCGGGGCTCTGATCGCGAGCGCGGCCGGCGCCCAGGATTTTCCGACACGCCCGATCAAACTGGTGATCGCGTTCCCGGCCGGCGGGCCGACCGATTTCGTCGGACGCCTGCTCGCCGACAAGCTCAAGGACGACCTCGGCCAGAGCGTGATCATTGAGAACAAGGCGGGCGCGTCCGGCACGCTCGGCGCCGACTATGTGGCGAAGTCGGACCCGGACGGCCACACGCTGTTTCTCACCACGGTCGGCGCGGTCGCGATCACGCCCAACATGCGAACCGACATGCCCTATAACCCGGTCACCGATTTCGCGCCGATCACGCAAGTGGTGCGCAACACGACGGTGCTGGTGGTGCGCTCCGACAGTCCGATCGGATCGGCCAAGGAGCTTGCCGCGCTCGCTAAGGAGAAACCCAACACGATCCCGTTTGCGTCGACCGGCATCGGAACGACGCCGCATCTGGCGCTGGAGCTGTTCCAGTCGGCGGCCGGCGTGAAATTCCTGCATGTGCCCTATCGCGGCGCGGCTCCTGCCTTGACCGATCTTCTCGGTGGCCAGGTCCAGGCGTTGTTTGCGGACGTGCCGGTGCTGCTGTCTCAGATCGAAGCGGGCAAGCTCAAGCCGCTGGCCGCGGCGTCGGATCAGCGCAATCCGATGCTGCCGCAGATTGCGACCTTGGCCGAGCTTGGCTACCCGGATACCCAATCCGACAATTGGTACGGGCTGCTGGCACCGGCGCGCACGCCGCGTCCGATCATCGTGAAGCTCAATGCGGCCGTGACGCGCGCGCTCGCCGATCCGGAAGTCAGCAGGAAACTCCTGGCGTCGGGAGCCATCCCGGCTCCGACGTCGCCGGAGCAGTTCGGTGCGCTGCTCGCCGACGAGCTGGCGCGCTGGGGGAGGATCGTGCGCGAAAAAGGCATCAAGGATTCGTGATCTCCGCGATCGCGCAGCCGCGAACACCAAAGGCGAGACACCAACCGTTTACGAATTAACGGCCCAGTAAGCTTTCGGCCAATCAGGCGGGCGAACCGCACGTCAGGCTGCGCGCATTTACGGGTCGTTGAGGGAGAGGCGCCAACATCACCGTGCAGTCGTGAAGTGGGGGCACGTCGATGTTGTTGATCTTCGTCATGGGAGCGCTGCTCGTCGGCTTGCTGGTCGCGCCGCTGGCGGCGCGCGAGCGTCCGGTGGCGCCTTATTGAATTTTATTGTTCGAGCATGATCTTGTCCGAAAACCGGCGTCCACTTTTCGGGATCATGCTCTAATCGGGGCGATAGACGCCAGTGCGCGGATCGCGTCGCAAGGTCGGAAAAGCTTCACGCCGAACCTGATCGTTCGCTACGACCTTGCGAGGATGCAGGACATCGTTGACGCGCCGCCATTCCCTGATCAAAACGCGGGTCAAGGCGACCGCGGCCACGATTCCAGCGGTCCATCCGAATACCGGGGGGATCGGCGGCATAATGTTCCTCCGTTTCAGAGGCCGAACCGCGCCCACAGGGCACGTGCCTCGATGGCGGAGACGACCTCATCGGCCAGCCCCGCGCGGATCCATTCGCCCCCATCACTTGCAAATCCTGCCGCCGGCATGACGCGGCTAAACCAACCACGGCTTGCGGCGATCACCGGCATCAGTACGTCTTCGCCATAGCGTTCGCGTAGCGCCGCGCGTAACTCGCCGATGCGGTCGATCAGACCAAACTCCAGTGCCTTCTGACCGGCCCAATACTCGCCGGAAAACAGGGTTTTTTCTTGGCCCGAGAGCCGGCCACCGCGGCTCGCCTTGACCAGGCCGATGAAGTTATCGTGAATTTGCTGTTGGATCGCGCGCAAGCGCGCGACGTCCTCCGCCTTCTCCGGCTGGAACGGATCGAGCATGACCTTGTGCTCGCCCGCGGTGTAGACCCGGCGCTCGATCCCAAGCCGCTTGATGGCTTCGTCGAAGCCGAACGAGGCTCCCACAACCCCGATCGATCCAACAATCGAAGACGGATCCGCGATGATCTCCTCGGCCGCGCACGCGATCATGTAGCCGCCCGAGGCTGCGACGTCCTCGACGAACGCGATCACCGGCAGGTGCTTTTCGGCCGCCATCTGGCGAATGCGCTGAAAGATCAGGTGTGACTGCACTGCAGAACCCCCGGGCGAATTGATCACCAGCGCGACCGCCTTCGCGCCTTTTTGCTGGAAGGCCTTGTCCAAGGTGCGGGCGAGGCCGGACAACGTCAGGCCGGGGCGCAGCGGGGTGGAAAATCCGATCACGCCGGCGAGCCGCACAACAGGAACCACCGCGACCCCGCGTCGCCAGCGACGCGGGGTGATGGCGCGCAGCCACCCTCGCAAACGTGAGAAGAGTTGTTGCAGGGGCTCGGCGCGGGTCGGCGTATTGTTCGATGTCATGGGTAGGCTCATGGGCTCGTAACGGAGCGCTCTCAAATCACCAGTTTTTTACCATTTTGGTGCTTGCTGGCGTTGGAACGCTTTTTGCCTAACGGGCGTTCAACGCACTGACGCGCTATTCGAAGGATAGAGATAATATGGAGATGAAGCTTTTTATCTTGACCGCATTGTTGAGCGTTATTGCGGCATTTGGGCGCGGCCGGCCCACGCAGACATCCGAGGCGAACAACTCCTGAGATTATTGAACGCTGCGCAACGATTAGGCGCGCGGCCGTTCGAATAGGCAACCCTTTTTGTCGTCAGGTGATTTGGCGCGCCGCCCAGCGCTGCGCCGGGAACCTCGCACCCGACACGGCCGCCACGAGGCCCATTCACTCAGCGGTCGCTGAGCGAGAGCGAAACGCCATCGCGTAGAACCGCCTCGGCGTCGGCCGTCGGACCCCGATCATCATTGAGCACGAACCCGGGACGCAGGACGAGCGGCGCGCGCCCGCCCTTGACCGCACCAACAATGATCCGGATCGCCGGGCTATCGGGCCTCGGATAGATCGGAGCAACCGTGATCGATCCGAAGTCGGCCTGCAGCAGCGTCACGACATCCGCGAGGCCGTCGGCGCGAAAAATCAGCGTCAGCGAGCCGAGGTGACGGAGCAAACGTGCGGCGACCTCAAGCCAGGGTGTGAGCGAGCCTCCCACATGGGCAGCGCGCCGGGCGGAATCGGGCGAAGCGTTGTGGCGCACCGGGTCGTTGAACGGCGGATTGGTCAGCACGATATCGGCGGACGCCGGCGCGAGCCCGGCCGCAGCAAACGCATCGGCAGGAGCCGCGATATCGAGGCAGCGGGCGGTGACCCGCTCGCCGAGGCCGTTGCGCTTGGCGTTTTCGCTGGCGAGCGACGCGAGCACCGGGTCGACTTCGACCAAAGTCAGCGACAGGCCAGCGACCCGGGTAGCCAGCGCAAGGCCGGCCGCGCCGACGCCGGCGCCCAGTTCGATGGCGTGATTGCCGGCCTGTGCCGGGACCGCCGCGGCAAGCAAAATGGCGTCGTGGCCGAAGCGATGGCCGCGCCGCGGCTGCAGAAGCCGCAACCGGCCGCCGAGGACCGCGTCGTCGCTTAAGTCCGTATCAGCCTGCATCCGGATTGAGTTCGTGGCCAAGACCCGCATCGGCGAGCAGTCCGCGTGCGGCGGCAAGCGAGCGCTGATGCACCAGGACCCGCCTCGGCAACACGCCCAGTGAGCCTTCCAACACGCTCATGTTCTGGTCGAGCACGATGTGCGGGATATCGGCCTGCGCCAATATGGCTTCGATCGCGGAGATCAGAACGGTGTTGTTGGTACGCACGATCTCGCACAGGCGCGGTTGTCCCTCGCCCACCCGGCGCGGCCGCAACATGGCCCACAGCACCAGCGCGATTGCAAGGGTCAGGCCGGCGATGCCGAGACTCATCGAACTCATTGCGGAGGCTCCGACTTTCGGCCACAAGCAAGGCCGGTCGTGCGGCCGAAATGTTCGTGCTCTTGCCCGCCTAGCATACCGTTTCTATGCTCGCGCGTCCCGTCTGGAGAAGTAGCGTGGCCGTTGTCGTTCCGTTCGAGCCGCATGAGCGCCAATCCATCGAAAGGCTGGTGAAGCTGGTTGCACCCGACATGGAACGGGTCAACGGCTGCATCCTGTCGCGTACCGGGTCCGACGTGGCGATGATCCCGGAGGTAGCTAATCACCTCATCGCGTCCGGAGGCAAGCGGCTGCGGCCCATGCTGACGGTCGCGATGGCGCAGCTTGCCGGTTATTCCGGCGACGGACACATCAAGCTCGCGGCGGCCGTTGAGTTCATGCACACGGCTACCCTCCTGCACGACGATGTGGTCGACGAGAGCGACATGCGGCGCGGCAAGCTTGCGGCCCGCATGCTTTGGGGGAACGAAGCAAGCGTGCTCGTCGGCGACTTTTTGCTCGGCCAGGCGTTCAAGATGATGGTCGAAGTCGCCTCGCTGCGCGCGCTCGAAATATTATCGGCCGCGGCGGCGGTGATCGCCGAGGGCGAAGTGATGCAGCTCACGGCGGCGAAGAACACCGCCACCACCGAGGATGAGTATCTCACCGTCATCCGCTCCAAGACCGCCGAACTGTTCGCCGCCGCCTGCGAGGTCGGGCCCGTCGTCGCCAGCCGCCCGAAGGCCGAACAGGCGGCATGCCGTTCATTTGGAATGAACCTCGGCATCGCGTTCCAGCTCGTCGATGACGCGCTCGACTACGGCGGCATGGCGCAGAAGCTCGGCAAGAACGTCGGCGATGACTTCCGCGAGGGCAAGATCACCCTCCCGGTGGTGTTGGCGTTCCGCCGCGGGTCGGACGAGGAGCGCAGGTTCTGGCGCCGCACCCTGGAGCAGAGCGAGGCCACGGACACCGACCTCGATCATGCGATCGGGTTGATGATCAAGCATCGCGCGCTCGAGGACACGGTGTCGCGGGCGCGCCACTACGGCGCAATTGCAACCGATGCGCTTGCACTGTTTCCCGCCTCCACCATGAAGGCTGCGTTGGAAGAAGCGGTGGAGTTCTGCATCTCGCGCACGCACTGATTCCCATTACCTGCGAGGGAATTGCGATATTTCTGAAGGGCAAGCGCGATCAGTTTGCTCAGCCTGACGACTGGTCGTGCGGGACGGATCGGTACGGCGTGGCCGACTCAAATGATTCGCTATTTGTTCTATTAAAGCGCATTGTATCCTTATCACCGGCCAGGACTCTCCCCAGGCGTCGGTGGCTGAGAGTTCTGTAGCGCTCCCGCCTGATTTAAGGGAGCGCGTTATGACAATACTCCCCTCATCGAAGCGTATCGAGCGTCCAGACTGCCGCAAGTGTGGCACGCGGATGCTGCTTGCTCGCATCACACCAGACAGTCCCGGGCGCGAACTACGCACCTTTGAATGTCCGATGTGTGAGCACTCGGAAAGTATCGTTGCAGGTATCTAATAGCCTATTAGCCGTGCAATAGCTGGAGCGCTTGGTGCTCGGCTTCTTGCATGCTCGGACAAGCAGAAATGCCCTGCCCCTTGAGTCCGCGTCGGCAAACTTCTCCCGGAACGCCGCCCAAGATCGTCAATAGATGCGTTGGAGGGACATCATGAAGCTCCGCGCGTTGGCCGCATTCGATACAGCTAAATTCAACAGAGCTTTGGCTCTCAGCCATTGATCGCAACCCTTGCTGCGTCGCTCGGCCAGTTTGATGCGCTTGGCGGATCATCCGTCCGCGTATTGCTGGTGCTTCGTGGTCCCCAATCTTAGTCACCGTTGTTCGGTTCTGCCGTTCCGGCTGCGGGTACCAGTGCCAGCGACTTGGGCAGTACGCCTTGACCACGTCGTGGCGCATGATCTTTTCGGCGAACCGGCGGCCACTTCGCCGGATCATGCGCTATCAAATACTTGCTAGTGCCCCTTTGTTTCCGAAGTTCGTGTCAGACGGTGCTGCAATGTATCACGAACTTCGGAAACGGGGCACTAGGTCACCCGCCGAGGCACGTCGCCTCGACCCACCAGCGCTCCCGGACGGCCAGCGCACGTGCGGCCGCGTCGGCACTTCGCTGTGAGGGAAAAATTGCAAAGCAGGCGGAGCCCGAACCCGACATGCGCGCGAGCTCGCAACCATGCTGGGCCCGCAATGCGGCCAACACATCGCCAATCAACGGCAGGCGCGCGATAGCAGGACGTTCGAGATCGTTGCCCTCGCCCGCGAGCCATTCGAGCAGCGTTGAGCGCGCGATTTCGCCGTTTGATTCCGGCATGGTCGACACGGGCGCTTGGCTCGCTTCGCCGGCGCGGAACCCTGCGAACACATCCTTGGTGGCGAGCGGGGTGCCAGGAAACACCAGCACCGCCTGCAGCTCCGGCAGTTGCAGCGGCGCGGAGAGGATTTCCCCGAGACCCCGCATCCAGCGCGGCGTTGAATCGACGCAGACCGGCACGTCGGCACCGCTTGCCAGCGCAGCCGCCATCAGCCGCGGGTCGGCGAGCGATAGACCGTTGGCGCGCGCGAGCAGGCGCAGCGCCGCTGCCGCGTCCGCAGAGCCGCCGCCAAGGCCAGCGCCTGCCGGCAACCGTTTGAGCAAGGTGAAGTGGCCGAGCGTGAGCCCGCGCACGCGCTCGGCGAGCGCTCGCGCGGCCTTCACAACGAGATTTTGGTCGCGGGGCCCCGCGGCGTCGGCGCGCTGTCCGTGCACGTCGAGCCCTAGCGCCGCGCCGGGTCGCAATGTCAATTGATCGCCCACGCGCGCGAAACACACGAGGCTTTCGAGCGCATGATAGCCGTCAGGGCGACGGCCCACGATGCGCAGCGTCAGATTGATCTTGGCGTAGGCCGCCTCGGCAAGCTCAGGCCCGGCACTCACCCACCGTCGCCCGGCTTCCTTGTTGCATCGGCCGAGGACGTCTCCTCCGCCAACCCCGACTTGAGCTTCTGCTCGATCTTGGTGAGCTCTTCCGGATCGGGCTTGAGGTCGCGCGCATGCGACCACTGGAACTTCGCCTCGAGCGTTCGTCCGACCTTCCAGTAGGCATCGCCGAGATGGTCGTTGATGGTCGGATCCGTCGGCTTGAGTTCGACGGCACGGTCGAGTTGCTTGGCAGCTTCATCGTAATTCCCGAGGCGGAAGTGCGCCCAGCCGAGCGAATCAACGATGTAGCCATCGTCCGGACGCTGCTCGACCGATTTCTTGATCATCCGCATCCCCTCGTCGAGGTTGAGGCCCTGATCAATCCACGAGTAGCCGAGGTAATTGAGGACGTGGGGCTGGTCGGGATAAAGCTCGAGTGCTTTCTTGAGATCGGCCTCGGCCTTGTCCCACTGCTTGGAGCGCTCGTAGCAGATGCCGCGGAAGTAGAACACGGTCCAGTTGGAGCGCTCCGGCGTCGGGATTTGCGCGATCGCGCGGCCGTAGGTATTCGCACAGTCAGCATATTGCTTGCGTTCGCGCTGGATCCCGGCGAGCGCAAGAATTGCTTCCAGATTGTCGGAGTTCGCAGCGATCAGCTGCTCGAGATGCTTTTTGGCTTCATCGGTGCGCTCGAGCGCGTCGAGATCGATCGCCGCCTGAATTTCAGCGAGCCGCTTGATCGGCGAGTCCGCCGGCACGCGGTCGTAAACCGCGACCGCAAGCTCCGGCTTTTTCATCGCGTCATAGAGGTCGGCGAGCGACAAGAGCGCGAGGTGGTTGACCGGGTCGAGGAACAGGGCGAGCTGCAGATAGGCGAGCCCGCGATTGGCGAGGCTGAGCTCCTCCTCGCGCCGACCGAGCGCCGCACCCAATCCGTACAGAGCCTCGGCGCCGCCGAGCTGCGGATTGCCGACAAGCATCGGCAGCTTGCCGCTCTTGCCGAGTTCGTTCATCGCCTCGATCACAAGCGGATGTTTGGGCAGCGTCTTGTCGAAGTCCTGCAGCACTTTGAGCGCCTGGTCCTTGCTGCCGTTGCGCGATAGCCAGCTGGCATACGCCTGGACAATACGGAGCGCCGTCGGCTCGAGCTTATAGGCGCGCGCGAAGCGCTTGCCGGCCTCCTTTTTGTTGCCGCCCAGATCGAGAATGAGGCCAGCATGGAAATCCTTGAAGATTGCGTACCAGTCCGGGCCGGCGAGATGATCGATCAGCGCCACCGCCCCGTTGGTGTCGCCGGCGCCTTGCATCGCCCACGCCGACAGCAGCGTCGCGGTCAGATCGGTGATCGGTCCGCGCTCCGCCTGCTTGAATTGCAGGCGGGCTGGCGAGTACTGCTTATATTTGAGGGCGCGAACCCCCAGGATCAGATGAGCGGTCCGGTTGGTCTTGTCGACGGTCAGCAGACGATCCGCGAGCTTTGTCGCCTCGTCGATGTCGCCCTCGGCCAGCGCCGAATAGAACGCAAGCTCGAGCAGTTCGGGATTCTTGAGGTCGGAGCGCAGCGCGGCCAGGTAGTAAGCCGATGCGGCCGCGGCGTCGCGCAATACATTCGCCTGTCGGCCGGCCAGATAGTTGCCCGCTGGCGTGGTGCGCGCCAACTCCTGCGACGTCGGAACCTGCGCAAAGATGACCGACGGCAGAACGAGGATAGCGGCCGCAAGGCCGAGCGCCCTTGTTGATGGCAACGGATTTATCCCTTTCACGATCGCGAACTCCGCCCCCAGCGGAATCGAAAGCCCAGCCCGGCGGAATCTTTAAAGTCCAATTCGGCGCAGAATGGACTTTTTGCGCCGCACTCGCAAGGATGGCCAGTCTTTTCACTCGCTTAGGATGGCGGCATTTTGACGGAATGACGCTTTTTCGGTCCGAACCCCCACTTCTTGGCCTCACATGCTCTGGTAGTTGGGTCCACCCCCGCCTTCCGGGGCGACCCACGTAATATTGCCGTTCGGGTCCTTAATATCGCATGTTTTGCAGTGAACGCAGTTCTGCGCATTGATCACAAACCGCGGTCCAGCCCCTTCCTCGAGCCATTCGTAAACGCCGGCTGGGCAATAGCGGGCTGACGGGCCGGCGTAAACGTCGTGCTCGGAGCGCTTCTGCAAACCTAGGTCGGCGACCTTGAGATGGACCGGCTGGTCCTCTTCGTGATTGGTGTTGGAGAGGAATACCGACGACAGGCGGTCGAAGGTAAGCTTGCCGTCCGGCTTGGGGTAGCTGATCGGACTGAACTCCGCGGCTGGCCTTAGGGTCGCACTGTCCGGCTTACCGTGCGCCAGCGTACCCATGAGCGAGAACCCGAACGTGTTGCTCCACATGTCCAGGCCGCCGAGCCCGATCCCCAAGAGCGTACCGAAACGCGACCACAACGGCTTGGCGTTGCGCACCTTCCAGAGATCCCGCCCGACGTCGGACGCGCGCCAAGCCTCCTCGTAGCTCGCAAGCTCGTCGTTGGCGCGCCCAGCTGCGAGGGCATTTGCGACGTGCTCGGCAGCGAGCATTCCTGACAGGACCGCGTTGTGGGTACCTTTGATGCGCGGCACGTTGACGAAGCCCGCCGCGCAACCGATCAGTGCGCCTCCCGGGAACGCGAGTTTGGGCACGGACTGCCAACCGCCCTCGGTAATGGCGCGCGCGCCATACGCGATCCGTTTGCCGCCCGCAAACGTGTCACGCACCAGCGGATGCGTCTTGAACCGTTGGAATTCTTCGAACGGCGCCAAGTACGGATTTTGGTAGTTGAGATGCACCACAAATCCGACCGAGACCAGATTTTCGCCGTAGTGATAGAGAAACGAACCGCCTCCGGTGCGATTGTCGAGCGGCCAGCCGAACGTGTGCTGCACCAAGCCGGATTTGTGCTGCTCCGGCGCAACCTGCCACACCTCCTTGAGGCCGAGACCGAATTTCGGCGGCTCGCGGTCGCGGTCAAGCCCGTAGCGGGCGATCAGCACTTTGGCGAGCTGGCCGCGCGCGCCTTCCGCTAACAGCGTGTACTTGCCGCGCAGCTCCATGCCGCGCGCAAACGAGGCCTTCGGCTCGCCGTCCTTGGCTAGTCCCATGTCACCGGTTGCAATGCCCTGGACCTCACCGTTGGGTCCGAACAGCACTTCGCTCGCCGCAAACCCCGGATAGATTTCAACGCCCAGAGCCTCAGCCTTGCCGGCGAGCCAACGGCAGACATCACCGAGCGACACAATGAAGTTGCCATGGTTGCTCATCAGCGGCGGCAACAAAACGTTCGGCAAACGGAATGCCCGAGCCTGGGTGAGCATGTAGAAGCGGTCGTCGGTAACCGCGGTCTTGATCGGCGTATCCTCCTTGCGCCAATCGGGAAGCAGACGATCGAACCCGACCGGATCGATCACCGCGCCGGACAGGATATGGGCGCCCACTTCGGAGCCCTTCTCGACCACAACAATCGAGCTCTCGGGGGAAAGCTGCTTGAGGCGGATGGCAGCGGACAGCCCGGCCGGACCGGCGCCGACGATGACGACGTCGAACTCCATCGCTTCGCGGGCAGGCAGTTCGGCCATGCGATCCCTCCGGGCGCGCTGTTCCGGCTCCTAGCTTTTTCCACGTTTGTCACAGGGCGGCAATCGGAAGCGGGACACTGGTGCGGGCGTGCTAGAGTGATGCAGACCTTGCGCCATGACCCCGGACCGCACCAAAGCCGCGCGCGAATTGCTCGCCTTCTACGCTGAGGCCGGCGTTGACGGCGTCCTGCGCGAACAGCCAACCAATCATTTTGGTCCGGAGGAGTCCCCGGCGAATTCCGCGACTGACGCCGCTCAGCAACGCTCAACGCCCGCGCTCGCGCTGACCGGATCACGCGTGAGGCAGCCTGAGCCCACGACAGCCGGAACCGCGGCGCCGAACGCGCCCGGTGCGAGCTTGCCACTGTCCCCCGACACCGCGGTGATGGCCGCGCGCGAGGCTGCCAGGAACGCCGCGAGCCTCGACGAATTGCGGGCGATCATGACGGGCTTCCAGGGCTGCGCGCTGCGGGTGACCGCGACCCAGCTGGTGTTTGCCGACGGCAACCCGCAAGCGCGCGTGATGTTCGTGGGGGAAGCGCCGGGCCGCGACGAAGACCTGGCCGGGCTGCCGTTCGTCGGCCGATCAGGAAAACTGCTTGACCGGATGCTTGCCGCAATCGGGCTCGACCGTACCTCGGCCTACATCGCCAACATCATCCCCTGGCGTCCGCCCGGCAATCGCACGCCGACTCCGCAGGAGAGCCAGATCTGCCTGCCCTTCATTTTGCGCCAGATCGAGCTTGCCGATCCGGACGTGCTGGTGTGCCTGGGCGGACCTTCATCGCAAGCATTGCTCGGGTTCAAGGACGGCATCCGCAGGACGCGCGGACGCTGGTTGAGCTTCGACACCGGCAAGCGCGAAATCCGCGCGATGGCGACGTTTCATCCGGCCTATTTGCTGCGGTCGCCGCTGGAAAAGCGCCATGCGTGGCGCGATTTTCTCGCAGTCAAAAAGGCGCTAGTGCCGCCGATTTGAAGTTCCTGCATCACCTGCCGCAAGCCCGTTCAGGAACTTCAAATCGATAAGCGGCAGGCGCGCGACCAGCAAAAGTGGTCACCGGTTTTGCGTCCGGCCGCGTAGGTGGCGCATGATCTTTTCGGCGAACCGGCGGCCACTTCGCCGGATCATGCGCTATCAAATTTCTTGCTAGTGCCCCTTTGTTTCCGAAGTTCGTGTCAGAGGGTGCCGCGATGTATCACGAACTTCGGAAACGGGGCACTAGGCACGCCTCGGCCGGGCACCTGACGCGGATCTACTGTCCGCCTGGCCTGATAATCCCCCAACCGATCCGCAGCGTGGGCTTACCAGTCAGCGTGAAGCGATCGAAGGCGCGCGGAACGTCGGGGGTCAGTGCCGGAAAGCGCGCTTTGATCTCACTCGGCGGCGGGGTTGCGGTATCAGGTGCGTTCCACACCACGATGGCACCCTTTTGGCTCACGTCACGTGCATCAACCCAGGGCGATCGTTGCGGCGTCGCATCGAGATAGAGGCTCGCGCGCGGCCGCGATTTGAGCGCGACCAAAGCCGCGAGACGCGGCTCGCCGGCCGCGATTTCCAGATCCTTGCCAGTGCGGCGCGAAAACGCCTCTGAGAAATAGCGGCCGATTGCGTTGGCGGGCTGCGTGACCGCGAACTCGGCGCCGGTGATCGGCGGCAACACCAGGATCGCGAGCGCGACGATGATCGGCGGCGCCACCAGCATCGCGCCCCACACGATTCCAAGCAGCTGGTCGCGATTGACACTGATCGTATCTCCCGCAAAGGCCACGACGGCGAGCGCGGACAGAACAATAAGCGGGGCCACGCCACCGACGGGATCAGGCTCGCCCAAGACGAGCGCGAGCAGCGTTGCAATGGCGAGCGGCGCGATTGCAAACGTGTAGATGAAGTGTCGCGCAAACGGGTGCACGGACGGGCGCTGGAACACCGGGACGCGTTGCGGCGGCTTGATGCCCCAACCGGCGGCGAGCGCCACCAAAACGATGAGGCCGGCGTGGGCGAAAAGAACGCGCGCCGGCAGTCCAGCCCGATCGACGAGACGCATGGTCGCAAGCCCCTCGCCCAGGCGATCCAGCACGGGCGCGACCAGACTGCCTTGCGCGTCGAGCCAGATCAGATGCGGAAACCCAAAAACGACAACCACGACGCCCGCAAGCCAGGGCTCGACCGAGCCCAGCAACGCGCGCCCGCGCTGCGTGATCAGCATGAACGCGGCGATGGTCGCGTAAAGAATGAGTCCCACATAGCTCGTGAGCAGCAGCAATCCGGCCTCTACCCCGACCGCCGCCCAATAGAGGCGCTTTGTCTGCGCGGCGGCCTTCCAGAAATGCAGCATGATCAATGCGGTCAGCGCCATGGCCAGGACCGGCGGACCGAATTCCGGCGTCGGCAGGCTGAACGCGACGACGCCGACCATCAGCATCACGGCAATCACCGCGTGCGCAACGCCAACGGTCGCGCAGCCGAGCTCGAACACCGCCCAATAAGTCGCGACCACACAGAGTTGCGAGAGCAAATACACGGCCGGCATGCCGCCGATGTCGTAGGCGATTTCAGCCAGCCAAAACGCCAGCGGCGGCCCGAGGTAGCTGCCAAGCTGAAATTCGTGGCCGATCGCAAGCACAAACGGCAAATCGCCCGGCGGCGCCGCGTAGAACAGTGACGGCATCAGCCACCACAGCGCCGCCTGAGTCAGCGTGATCAGCCAGAACATCGTGCGCGGATGCGCGCGCACCAGTTCGAAAATGATGGAAACCCGGATCATCGGCGCTGGTTGCGGCTCAGGTTCGGCATGAGGTGGACAACAGCCGGACCGCAAGCCGTCACAACATCACGTCCGCTTCAGCGCTCGCAACCAACCCGAGTGCTTCGGCAATCGGAGCGAACGACCGACGATGGTGGATGGTAGGACCGAGCTTGGACAGCGCCTCGAAATGCTCCGGCACGCTGTAGCCCTTGTGACGCTCAAACCCATAGCCCGGGTGAGCAGCGCCGAGGCATGCCATGAGCCGGTCACGCACGACTTTGGCAATGATCGAGGCGGCTGCGATCGACGAAACCAATGCGTCGCCGGAGATCACCGCCTGACAGTCGCAACCGGCATTGATCCGATCGCGGCCATCGACCAGCACAAGCTTCGGCCGGACCGGTAAAGCCGCGACAGCGCGCTCGAGCGCCCATAACGACGCGCGCAGAATATTGTCACGGTCGATCCGCGCCGGCGAAGCAACCGCGATCGCGAACTGCGCCCGCGCGGTGATCTTCTCAAAGAGGGCTTCGCGCTCGAGCGGCGTCAGCTTCTTGGAATCATTGAGCCCGCGCGGGATCCGCTGCGGATCGAGAACGACCGCGGCCGCCACAACCGGCCCGGCGAGCGGGCCGCGCCCGGCTTCATCGCAGCCGGCGACCGGCCACTGGCCCCGCTTGAGCGCTGCGCGCTCGCGCCGGAACGTGGGGCGAATATTGTCCTCTTCGAGCGGCAGGCGCGGGCTGCGGTCGGGAGCGCGACTCATGGCGCGATCGTGCAGAGCGCCCTGGCGTTTGCAAGCGCTCATCGCCGCAGGCGGGTTTTGTCCCCGGTTGTCCCCGGTTGTCCCCGGAGTTCAACTCAACCGACGGTGTCTAGGTAGGGGGCTAGCGGCGACAAAAAACGCTTGGTCTATCTCTCCCCCGAGGCCCTTCGGGGGAGAGATAAGCCGTTTCAGAACAAACTCAGTTGGTTGACCTCAGCGCGCCGGTTCGGCGGCTTGAAGTGGTCGGTCGTGAGCTTGGCCTTGCGCACGTTGAGCCCGAGCCGCTCGCACGCGCGCTCGAAGCGCCGGCCAATCATCCAGGCATAGGGGCCGGATCCGGTCATGCGCTTACCCCATTGAGCGTCGTAGTCCTTGCCGCCCCGCATCTGGCGGATCAGCGCGAACACGTGCCGATAGCGGTCCGGAAAGTTCGCCATCAGCCATTCCTTGAAGAGGTCGCGCACCTCGAGCGGCAGGCGCAACAGCACGTAGCCGGCGCCCGAAACGCCGGCCGCCGCTGCCGCATCAAGAATGCGCTCGATGTCGGCATCGTTGATGGCCGGGATCACCGGCGCGACCATGACGGATGTCGGGATGCCGGCTGCGGAGAGTTGCCGCAGCGCTTCAAGACGGCGCGGCGGCGTGGGCGCACGCGGCTCCATCACGCGCGCGAGCTTGGGATCGAGCGTGGTGACGGAAATCGCGACCTTGACGAGATTGCGCTGCGCCATACGGGTCAGAATATCGAGGTCACGCACGACCAGGTTCGACTTGGTCACAATGCCAACCGGGTGGCCGGCACGATCCAGAACTTCGAGTATCCGTCGCATGATTTCGTGGCGGCGCTCGATCGGCTGGTACGGATCGGTGTTGGTGCCGATCGCGATCGTGCGCGGCTGATAGCGCGCGGCCGACAACTCGCGCTCGAGCAACTCCGGCGCGTCCGGCTTCATGAACAATTTCGATTCGAAGTCGAGCCCGGGCGAAAGCCCCAGATAGGCGTGGGTCGGCCGCGCGAAGCAATAGATGCAGCCGTGCTCACAGCCCCGGTACGGATTGATGGAGCGGTCGAACGAGATATCCGGCGAGTCATTGCGCGTGATCACCTTGCGCGCCGCGTCGATGCCGACGCTGGTCTCGAACGCCGGAAGCTCCTCGAGACTCTGCCAGCCGTCGTCGAAGGCAACGCGTGCTTCCGCTTCATAACGACCCGACGCGTTCGACTGGGCGCCCCGACCCTGCCGGCGCTCGGCGCCGACGCGCGTCGCCGCGCCCTCCGCGACTTGCGCGGGTGCATCAGAAGGGCGGCCCTGTGGGCGTTGCAGTGCGGAGGATTGGCGCATGCGCACAATGTAGTCGATGCCTCAGAACAAAACAAGAACACGCCTGATGAATTAGCTGGGGAACCTTCGTTAAAACGCCTCCAGAGATCCTTCCCTTCGATGCGGTTCGCCTTGAACGCCCTTTCGCCGGTGGAAAGGGCTCGCACCGGGCCGATTAAGCTTGCGGCGCGGCTGTGCACTGCAGCATGATCCCCTAAGAGGGTACCTTATGCTGAGCGTCATCATCCCGACGCTCGATTGCGAGCGTTCGCTGGTCCCAACCCTGGCGACTCTGGTCCCCGGAGCCGCTGTCGGCACGGTACGTGATGTAATTGTTGCGGACGGAGGCTCGCGCGACGCGACCCTCGAAGTGGCCGATATCGCTGGCTGCGAGATCATGACGTCGCACGCCCCGTTGGCGGTGAGATTGCGGGAAGCAACCGCCAAGGCCCGCGCGTCGTGGGTGATGTTCCTCAAGCCCGGCGTCGTGCTGGATGCAACCTGGATCGATGAGGTCGATCGCTTCGTACAGCAAGCGGAAGCTCACGGCGTCATCGATGCCCCGGCGGCGGCGTTTCGAGCGGTCGCAGCCCAAGGGTTTGCGCGGCCGCTGCTGGCCGAGGCCTGGTCGTCGCTGCGGCTCGCCTTGGGCGGGCGCATCGCCCCCGAACAGGGCCTCATCATCCCCAAGGTGCTTTATGAACGGCTCGGCCGTCACCGCGACGTCCAGGATCCGGAAGCGGATCTGCTCGCGCGCCTCGGCCGGCGGCGAATTGTGCTGCTGCGCAGCCGGGCCTGGGCCTCAAATAGTTGACTAAGTCACCTAATTAGTTGACGCAGTCATATAAATCCGCTTGAATTGCCGGCAAGCTGTTGCCTGAGCCCGACATTCAATGGTGACGGAATTGTCCGACGTGAGGTTGACGGAGCGGATCGCCGCAGTACGGCGCTTCAACCGGTTTTACACGCAGCGCATCGGGCTGCTGCAGGAGGGCGTCTATAAGAGCGAGTTCTCGCTCACCCAGGCGCGCGTGCTCTACGAGATCATCCGTCGCGATCAGCCGATCACCGCAGCCGAGATTGCCAAGGAGCTGGGCCTCGACGCCGGCTATCTGAGCCGGATCCTGCGCGGCTTCGAGGTGCGCGGCTATATCGTCCGGCAGACGTCGGACCGCGACGGCCGCCAGAGTCTTCTGTCAGCCACGCCGCGCGGACGTGAGAGCTTCGCGCCGGTCGAAGCGCAGACCATCGAAGATGTCACCGCACTGTTGCGCGATCGCGAGGACGGTGCGCAGACACGGCTCTGCGAAGCGATGCAAACGATCGAAAGCGTGCTGGGCCCGGAGCCACGGGTTCCGTTCATCCTGCGCGACCCAAAACCCGGGGACATGGGCTGGATCATCAGCAGCCACGGCATTGTGTACAGCCGCGAATACGGCTGGAACGACCAGCTCGAGGCAGTAACGGCAGAAATCGTCGTAGCGTTCATGCGCAAGCGTGACGAGCGGCGCGAGCGCTGCTGGATTGCTGAACGCGGAGGCCGCAACGTCGGCTGCGTCCTGCTGGTCGCCGAGAGCGACAAGGTTGCGCGGTTGCGCCTGCTCCTGGTCGAGCCCGAGGCGCGCGGGCTCGGCCTCGGCGCACGCCTCATCGACGAGTGCGTCCGGTTTGCGCGCGAGGCGCGCTACCGCAAGATCACGCTCTGGACCCACGGCGTCCTGATCGGAGCGCGCCGCCTCTATGAGCGCGCCGGCTTCCGCCTGGTGGCGAGCACGACTCACGACGACTTCGGACCGATGCTGGTCAGCGAAACGTGGGACTTGGATTTGTAGATGCGCTCGAGCCGAGGCTTCACACCGTCGCGCCTTGCGCCTTGGGCCGGCGCAGGTGCTCATCGAGCCGCGGCATGATTTCAACGAAGTTGCACGGCCGATAACGATAGTCGAGCTGGTGCACCAGAATTTCGTCCCAAGCGTCGCGGCACGCACCCGGCGAGCCCGGCAAACAGAAAATATAGGTCGCCCCGGCGACGCCGGCGGTGGCTCGCGTCTGGATCGCGGAGGTCCCGATCTTGGCGTGGCTGACGATCAGGAACAGCGTCGCAAAACCGTCCATGCGCTTTTCGAACAGCGGCTCGATGGCTTCCGGCGTGACGTCGCGCCCGGTGAAACCGGTGCCGCCCGTGGTGATCACCACGTCGACCGCGGGATCGGCGATCCAGGCCTTCACCTGGGCGCGGATCTTCTCGGCGTCATCGGTCACAATTGCGCGTGCGGCGAGCGCATGCCCTGCCTTCTCGATGCGTTCGGCAAGCGTTGAGCCTGACTTGTCCTCGGCAAGCGCGCGCGTGTCGGACACGGTGAGCACCGCGATCCTGAGCGGCACGAATTGTCGGCTTTCATCGATACCGGCCATCGCGTGATCCTTATTCGTCGGTCCAACCCTAGTATAGCGCTACGCGCTTGATCTGCCCGTTTGTGGACTGGCCGCGCAGAAGTCGGCAAGCACATCGGCAAGACGGCGCGTGGCCGGACTGGCGTTCGGGGCTGCGAGGAGCGCGAGTTCGGTGTTCGGCACTTTTGCGAAACCCTCTCTCACCCCGAGCACGCGGTGGTCCGGCAGAATTGCCGCCTGCGGCAGGATGGTGACGCCGAGTCCAACCGAGACCGCCGCCTGAATTCCGGAGAAGTTGGGGCTGCTATAGGCGATGTACCAAGTGCGCCCCGCGGTTTCGAGCGCGTGAATGGCCCTGTTTCGGTAAAGACAGCCCTGCGGGAACGCGACCAGCGGCACCGGGTCGCAGCGCACGTCGAGCTTGCGGCGGCGGCTTGCAATCCAGCGCAAGCGTTCAGGCCAGCACACGATGCCGCTACGTTCGCCGATGTTGCGCTTGAACAAGATCAGATCGAGTTCGCCGCGATCGAGATCTTCGCGCAGCCGGACGCTCAGATCGCAGCGAACATCGAGCCGCGCACCCTGGCGCGAGCGCGCAAACCCGGCCAGCACCTGCGCCAGACGGCTGGCCGCGAAGTCCTCCGGAAGGCCGAGCCGCACCACACCCTCGCCCGCCGATTGCGAGACCACCTGATGGGCTTCGTCGGCGAGCGCCAGGATCCGCCGCGCGTAGGACAAAAGCCGCTCGCCCTCCTCGGTCGGCACGACGCCCTTGCCGTTACGATGAAGGAGCGGACGCCCGACCGTGTCCTCCAGCCGCTTGATCTGCTGACTGACCGTCGACTGCGTACGGTGCACGCGCTCACCGGCGCGGGTGAAGCCCCCGGCGTCGACGACCGAGACGAAACTGCGCAGCAGGTCGAGATCGAGCATGAGCTGTCATTCGATTTTCAACTCGATTGCATCGTATCATTTAATTTCAAAATAGCGAGGGCCGAGCCTATATCTCCTCTATCCGAAGGAGAGCCGCGATGGGCATCGCGCTACCACCGATCGCGAACCGCCGCCGTTTCAACGCGCTGCCGATCGCGATTGTGACGTTTTGTCTGTTGTGGAGCTCCGCCTTCGCGGCGGCCAAGCTGACGCTTGCCTACAGCCCGCCGCTGCTGCTGCTGGCCGCGCGCTTTCTCCTGGCCGCCGCGGTCATGCTGGCCGCGGTCGGCCTGCGGGGCAAGGGATGGCGCATCGACCGGCGCGATCTCATCGTGTTCGCCGTTCTGGGGATCGCCAACAATGCGGTCTATCTCGGCCTGAACTATGTCGGCATGCAAACCACGTCGGCCGGGGTGACGGCGATCATTTCGAGCGCGAACCCGGTGCTCACGGCGTTGCTCGCGGCCTTCTTCCTCAGCGAGCCCCTGACCTGGCGCAAAGCGGCAGGTTTGCTGCTCGGCGTCGGCGGCGTGGTGTTCATTGTCCAGAGCCGGATCAGCGGCAAGCTCGAGGACCCGGTCGGAATCGCATGCACGGTCGCGGGACTGCTCTCGCTCGTCACCGGCACAATCCTGTTCAAGCGCCTGGCGCCAAAAAGCGATCTCTGGGTCGGCAATGCGATCCAGAATCTCGCGGCCGGCGTGGCGTTGCTCCCGCTTTCTCTTATGCTCGAGCGCGTCAGCGACGTGGTCCCGGATTGGCGGCTGCTGGCAGGCTTTGCCTATTCGGCGCTGCTGGTTTCGGTCTTCGGCTACCTGCTGTGGTTTTATCTGTTGCGGACCTGCGGCGCGACCGGCGCGAGCGCCTATCATTTTCTGATGCCGCCGCTCGGGGTGATGTTTGGTTGGCTGCTGCTCGGCGAGCGCCTGGAACCCGTCGATCTGCTCGGCGTTCTGCCGGTTGCGTTCGGGATTTATCTGGTGACGCGGACCGCTAGTGCGCAAACCGGCATCGTGTTGTCTAGATCTGCGCTGCGTTGAACGTATTGCAGGCCTGCACGGTGCCTTGCTGGAACCCGGTCATGAACCAGCGTTTGCGCTGCTCCGAGCTGCCGTGGGTAAACGAGTCGGGGACCACGTAGCCGCGCGCCTGCCGCTGCAGCCGATCGTCGCCAATGGCTGACGCGGTCTGCAGCGCCTGGTCGACGTCGCCCGGATCGAGGAACTGTCGTCTCTTATTGGAGCGGTTGGCCCACACCCCGGCCAGGCAATCCGCCTGGAGTTCGGTGCGCACCTGCAGTTGATTGGCGGCCACCTTGTCGTTTGACCGCTGCTGCGCCTGTTGCACTTTGGGCAGAATGCCGAGCAAGTTCTGCACGTGATGGCCGACCTCATGCGCGATCACGTAGGCCTCGGAGAACTCGCATGCCTTGTCGCCGGAGCAGGCTCGGTACCGGGTCTGCATGTCGCGAAAGAACGACGTGTCTAGATAGACCTTTTGATCGAGCGGACAATAGAACGGTCCCATCGCGCTTTGCGCAAACGCGCACGGTGTCGGGAGCGAGCCGGAATAGATGACAAGCTTGGGCTTACGATATGTCGCGCCGCCTTCGGCGAATATCTGGTTCCAGGTATCCTCAGTGTCGCCCAGCACCGCGGCTACGAATTGGCCCATCTGATCATTGGGCGGCGTGTTGCGCGAGGCGCGCGGCTGCGCGGGCTGCTGGTATTGCTGCTGGCCGCCCTGCAGAATCTCAGCGCCCCCAATCAGCAATCGCGGATCGATCCCGAGCGCCCAACCGACAAGACCGAGGATGATGATTGTGCCGATACCGAGCCCGCCACCCGGGAGACCAATGCCACCACCGCCGCCGCCAAATCCTCCCCCACCGCGATCATCTTCGACGTTCTCGCTCCGACGGAAATCATCCCAGCGCATGATGCTCTCCCGTGCCGATCAGGGATAGAGGCCACTCAGATGATAGGAACTTCAAATCCAACGTACTAGCAGAATGTCAACACAAGTTGATGAAAGCTAAACGCGCCGCTCGATCCAGGGTTTCCGTTCTGCTTGAGTCTTAAGCCGTTTTTTAACCTGCGACTGCCATGATCCCGCGCGTCGGTTGTGGGTCCTGCGTCGCCGACCGCGTATTGTCGAGTTCGAAGTCATGGTTGCGTCACGTCGCGGGGCGTCCGGCAAGGCGCCCCGCGTCTCCTTCCCACAATCCAAGCCGCACCGCATTGTGGTCGGCGATTGCGTCGCCGAGTTGGCGAAGCTCGCGCCCGAAAGCGTCGATCTCGTTTTCGCCGATCCTCCCTATAACCTGCAGCTGCAGGGCGATCTTAAGCGGCCGGACGATTCGCGCGTCGACGCGGTCGACGACGACTGGGACAAATTTTCGAGCTACGCGGCGTACGACGATTTTACCCGGGCTTGGCTCCTGGCCTGCCGGCGCGTCATGAAGCCGAATGCGACGCTGTGGGTCATCGGCTCCTATCACAACATCTTTCGCGTCGGCGCGGTGCTGCAGGATCTGGGGTTTTGGCTGCTCAACGACGTGATCTGGCGCAAGTCCAACCCGATGCCGAACTTCCGCGGCCGCCGTTTCACCAATGCGCACGAAACCCTGATCTGGGCGGCGCGTGAGCCCAACGCCAAGGGCTACACGTTCAACTACGAAGCCCTCAAAGCCGGCAACGACGATATCCAGGTTCGCTCGGATTGGACGCTCCCGCTGTGCACCGGTGAAGAGCGGCTCAAGACAAACGGCAAAAAGCTTCACCCGACCCAGAAACCGGAGGCGCTGATCGCGCGCGTCATTTTGGCCGCCTCGCGCCCCGACGATCTGGTGCTCGATCCGTTTGCCGGCACGGGCACCACCGGCGCGGTGGCAAAGCGTCTGCGCCGCAGCTTCATCGGGCTCGAACGCGAGAAAGGCTACGCCGCGGCGGCGGAGCGGCGGATTGCCGCGGTCGAGCCGCTGCCGGCCGATACGCTGGCCCCATTCATGACCGCGCGTGACGCGCCGCGCGTACCATTCACGGCACTGCTCGAACGCGGCCTGGTCACGCCAGGCGCGATCCTGGTCGACGGCCGGCGCCGCGTGAAGGCGTTGGTGCGCGCCGACGGCGCGATCGTGCTCGGCGACAAAGTCGGTTCGATCCACCGGGTCGGCGCCTTGGCGCAGGGCCTCGAAGCCTGCAACGGCTGGACCTTCTGGCATGTCGAGACCGGCAAGGGCCTGGTGTCGATCGATGCGCTGCGGGCCGAGGTGCGTGCGACGATGGCCTGACCAAGCGCGGTCGCGTCATCCAAACCCTCAATGCATCGCTAAACGCTCGACGTCGCCTCGTTCACCTCTAGCGGCAGCTTCGTCCGCGTGCGCATCCGGCGCCACCAATCGATGCCGGTGCCGACAATGCCTTTCGGCATGTAGATGATGAACAGGATCAGCAGCAGGCCGTAGATGGTATTGGCTGCGCCGATGAAGCGCGTGCCAAACCAGACGCGCAGCCCCTCGGTCAGCGCGAGCGTCAGGAGCGAACCGGCGGTCGGCCCAAGCAGCGAATACATGCCGCCCGCGATCGCGGCGAACACGATCTGCAGCGACACGCCGATGCCTGAGACCGTTTCCGGATTGAGATAAAGCAGATATTGGGCGAGCAACGCACCGCCGAGCGCGGTCAAGGCTGCGCTGATGATCGTGACCCGCATCTTCTCGCGCATGACATTGATGCCGATCGAGGCCGCCGCTTCCTCGTCTTCGGAGATGGCATCGAGCGCCTCGCGGCCGATGCCGCGATCAAGCCATCGCCAGGCCAGCAGGCCGCCGATCCAGACCACGAGCGCAATGAAGTAGAACGGGGTCTTGTCGGTAAACTGCAGCGCATACCAGGCGTAGGAGCTTGCATTCTGCGTCATGCCGAGCGAGCCGCCGGTGATGTCGCGCGCGGCGGTGGCCGACAACTGGACGACCTGCCCCAGCGCCAGCGTCACCAGAGCGAAATAGTGGCCGACGACCTTCAGCCGAAAGCAGGGATAGCCAATGATGATCGCCAGCAGCACGGACAACGCGACGCCGCATGGAATTCCGAGCCACGGGGTGACGCCATAGTAGTTCCACAACAGCGCCGGCACATAAGCGCCGACTCCCATGAAGGCGCCGTGGCCGAGCGAGATCAGCCCGAAGCGGCCCATCATCGACCAGGCCGTATAGATGAAGCCCAGCAGCAGGATCTGGATCAGCAAATGCACCAGGTAGATCGGCACAAAGCCCGGCGCCGCCAGCAGCGTGACAACACCGATCAGCGCCAGGATATAGGATGCTTTCATCGCCCGAGGATCCCGCGCGGGCGAATGAACATCATCACGATGAACAGCATGAAGGCGATCACGTAGGCCCATTCGGTCGATTGATAGTAGCTGCCGACGGCAATGATCTGGCTGATGATGAATGCGGCGATGAAGCCGCCGATCATGTTGCCAAGGCCGCCGAGCACGCAGATCATGAAGATCAGCGGTCCGAACGTGTTGCCGATGAACGGGTGCGTGTCGTACTGCAACGCCAGGAGGCACGCGCTCAATCCTCCCAGCCCGCCGCCGATCGCAGATGTGATGATATAGATCCGCCGCTGATCGACGCCCATCAGGCCCATGATCTCGCGATCCTGGGAGATGGCACGGATGGCGGTTCCCAAATAGGTCCGGCGCAGGAACGCATAGAGCAGCATGGCGCCAACGAGCGCGATGCCGAAGGCCAACAGGCGGGCGTAACTGATGAAGATCGTCCCGATCTCGATGATCGGCAGGCGGATGCCGAGATTGCGGAACTCGGTGCCGAACAGCAGGGTCGCAAAGCTCTGCAGAAAGAACAGCAGGCCACCGGTGGCGAGCAGCTGATTGATCGGCGCGGCGTTCAGCACGGGGGCAATGATGAGGATATGCACCAGCACGCCGAGGATCGCGACGAATATGATCGCCGCCGCGCAGGCAAGGCCGATCGGGAGGCCGTAGTACACATGCAGCCAATAGACGGCGTACATGCCGCACATGACGAGATCGGCATATGCGATCCAGACGACATCGATCACGCCAAAGATCAGGTTGAGGCCGAGCGCCAACAACGCCAGCACGCCGCCGAGCAGCAGCCCGTTGATGATCGCCTCGATCAGATAGATATCCATTGCGAACTTCGGGTTCGGGGCACTAGAGCCCCATGTAGGCCTGGCGAACGAGCGTGTTGTTTCTGAGCTCCGCCGACGTGCCGGCGAGTTTGATCGCGCCCACCTCGATCACGTAAGCGCGGTCCACGACGTCGAGCACCTGCTGCACGTTCTGCTCGACGATCAGCACGGTCAGTCCCTCGGATCGGATGCGCCGGACGAGGTCGAACACCTGCGCCACGACCAGCGGCGCCAGCCCGGCCGAAGGCTCGTCCATCAACAGGATCTTCGGTTGCGACATCAGCGCGCGCCCGATCGCGCACATCTGCTGCTCGCCGCCGGAGAGCGTGCCGGCCTGCTGGTGGCGGCGGTCCTTGAGGCGTGGGAAAAGCTCGTACACGTGCGCGAGCTGCACGTCGAAGCGCCGGCGGGCCTTGGCACTGTAGGCGCCCATGCGCAGGTTTTCCTCGACGCTGAGACGCGCAAACAACCGGCGGTTCTCCGGCACGTGGGCAATGCCGCTTTCCACGATGCGATGCGCCGGCAGGCCGGCGAGCAGGTGATCATCGAGGCGCAGCTCGCCCCCGCCGATCGGGATCATCCCGGATATCGCGCGCATCAGCGTCGTCTTGCCGGCGCCGTTGCGGCCGATCACGCCGACCGCCTCGCCGTCCCGCACCTCGAGCGACACATCGAACAGCGCCCGGAACGAGCCATAGCCTGCGGACACCGAGCGCAGCTCCAGCATGGCCGGCTCAGCTCCGCGCCTTGCCCAGATACACTTCGGTGACGCGCGCATCGCGCGCCGCGTCGCCCGCGGACCCCTCGAAAATCTTCTCGCCGTGATCGAGCACGATGACACGGTCGACCACGCGCATCAGCACGCCCATGATGTGCTCGACCCAGACGATGGTGATGCCGAGCCGGGCGCGGATGTCTTTGAGCATCTCGGCGGCGCGCTCCATCTCGCCGCTGTCGAGGCCGCCGAGGCTTTCGTCTGCGAGCAACAACTTCGGCTTCGATGCGAGCGCACGGGCGAGTTCGAGCTTTTTCAGCGCCGCAGCGCCGAGCCCGTCGGTCGTCGTGGTTTCCGCCGTCGGCATCCCGACCAGTTCGAGCGCCGCCCCCGCGGCGGCGCGCGCCTCCGCGCGCGTCATCGAGCCGCCGTAGAAGGCCGCGAGCGTGGCGTTCTCGATCAGCGAAAGCCGGCGAAACGGACGCGGGATCTGGAAAGTGCGGCCCACGCCCAGCCGGCAGATGCGGTGCGCGGGCAAGCCGCCGATTTCCTCGCCCTTGAAGCGGACGGAGCCGCTGCTCGGGCGCAGCATCCCGGCGATCATGTTGAACGTGGTAGTCTTGCCGGAGCCGTTCGGTCCGATGAGGCCCAGGATTTCACCCTCGCGGACCTCAAACGAGATCTGGTTGACGGCCAGGAACCCTCCAAACCGCTTCGTCAGCCCGCTGACCGCCAACATCGGTCTAGATTAGCGCATCGCGTAAACAGAAGACGCCGGCAGCGGCAGCACCGGGTCCTGCGTGCGGATGTTGGTCGGCCAGACCACCGAGATGTGCTCGCCCGAGTTCTGCATGACCACAGGTGTGGAGCGTTCGTTCTGACCGGATAGCGGCGTACCGGGCCGGAAGAATTTCACGCCATAGCCCTGAATGGTGCCGCCGGCCGGGATGTCCACATCGAGCGCAGCCTGGCGCACGGCCTCGGGACCAAAGCCGCCGTATTTCTGCTTGGCGACCGGCAGCACATTGTTGAGCAGCACCCAGGTCTGGTTGAAGCCCATCGAGCAATGCGGCGGCACGTCGGTGGCGCCGGTTTTCGCCTTGTAACGCTCGACCATGATCTTGATCAGATCGCCGAGCCCGGGGGCTAGCGACTTCGGGTCGAGCAGTTGCGCCGGCACCGGATCGATGTTGCAGAAGTCATCGACGTCTTTGCCAAACGTCGCGCGCAGCTTGTCGAGCTGGCTGTAGCCCGCGCCGTTGCCGACCAGCATCTTGAACCGCAGCCCGCTCTCGCGCGCCTGCCGCAGGAACAGCGTAATGTCGGGGTTGTAGCCGACATGCGAAATGACATCGGGACCTGCGCGCTTGAGCTTGGTGACGAGCGAGGAGAGATCCGGTGCGGTCGCCGAATAGCCTTCCTTCAGGACCAGCTGCAGGCCCTTGTCCTTGGCGAACCGCTCGCTCGCGTCGGCCACGCCGACCCCATAGGGTCCGTCCTCGTGGATAATGGCGACTTTTACGTTCTTGGCCTCGGTGCCGAGCTTGGACTTCGCGTTGTCGGCCAGGAATCCCGCGAACGCCTCGCCATATTGATCGGAATGGATCTGGGCGCGGAAGACGTGCGTCAGGTTCTTGTCCTTGAACACCGCCGTTGAGACCGCCGTGGTGATCCAAAGAATCCTTTTCTGAGCATCGATCTTGGCGGCGAGCGGCACGGCATGCGCGCTCGCGAACACGCCGTTGACGATGTCGACCTTCTCCTGATTGATCAGTCGCTCAACCTCGTTGATCGCAACCTCGGCCTTGCTCTGGGAATCGGCGTTGACCGGCTCGACCTTGTACCTGCCGGCGACGCCGCCCTTTTCATTGACCAAGTCGATCGCAATCTGTGTGCCGACCGAGCAGGCGACCGAACCGCCAGCCGCGAATGGTCCCGAGTGATCGTAGATCACGCCAATGCGGATCGGCGGCTCCTGGGCAACCACGCGTCGCTGACCGACACTCAGCAATGCTGCGGTCGCCGCAGATGTCGCGAGGAACGACCTGCGCGAGGTTCTCATTGCTTCCTCCCTGAATGAACCAAATTATGTTTTGCGTTGGTTCTTGGTCGGAACAGTATTTGACCTCGCCGTCGAGGAAAAGCGGATTGTCGCCTACATCGCCGGTCGCTGTAACCTTCGCGACGGCAGCGTCGGTGTGCGGCTCAATACGCCCGCACCGGTACCTCGGCGCCCTTTTGCTCGGCCGACAGGTAGGCGCTGTAGACCGTGGAGATGCAGTCGGCGGCGAGGCGGCCGTCGCTCTCCGGCCGCTCGCCGGTGGCGGCTGCGCGGTAGAACGCCTCAATCTCCTGGGGGAAGCCGGTGATGAAGTCTTCGTCGGGCGCGGTCGGGGCCCAGCCCTGCTTGGTGCCGATCTTCTCGACCACATAGATGTCGCGGAACTGATCCTCAGCCGGGTTGTAGGTCGCCATCGCCGTGTTCGGGTTGATGTTGCATAGCGCGCGATGATTGTTGGCCATCACCTCGAGCCAGTTATGAATGCCGCCCATGACGATTTCGGACGCGAAGATATCGGCGACGGTGCCGTCCTCGAACACCACGTGGGTAGCAGAGAAGTCCTCGACATCGTGATAGTCGGTGCGCAGGAAGCCGCGATCGACGAAGCCGTCGAGCCGCGTGAGCGCGTGCATACGCGCACTGACGGCAGCCGGACGGATCGGCCGGCCGTGGCGCGTCCTGCCTTCGACCCGCTTGAGGTAAAGGGCGGCGGTCAGCGGGTGGACGCCCTTGCCGATCAGCGCCCCGCCGCCATTCAGGCGCCAGAAGCCGTAGGCCTTGCTGTGCGACCCGGAGTGGGATTCCTCGCCGTGAATCCACAGCACCTGCGCGCCGGTCTTCTCGATGATCTCGCGTTCTTTCTGCACCGCGGGCGCGTACACCCAGTTCTCGGCGTAGAGGATCATCGCCTTGGACTTAGCCTCGGCGTCGAGCATGCGGTCGACGCTCGCAAGCGCGCCGTCGAGCGCCCGCTTCATGGACGCGCGCGCCACATGAAAGTCGGCGCCGCCGTCGCCGAACCAGCCGGTCAGCGGCTTCTCGACGACGGCGTGGACGCCGCGCCGAAGCGCCGCCACGGCGATTGCCTCGTGCGCGGCCGGGCTTGCACACACGTGCACGACGTCAACCTCATCCAGCAACGCCTCGAGAGAGGCAAACGTGCGCAGGCCGCGCGGCTCGGCGAAGCGCCCGGCGTGGGCGGGCGTCGGCGAGAAAATGCCGACAAGATCAACGTCGGCGCCATAGACGCGGTGGATACCTTCAAAGTGCAGATTGGCCGCAAAGCCTGACCCCACGATTCCGCCACGTACCTTCGGCTTGCTCGTCATGGGCGGTGTTTCCTCCGTTAGCGCGGAGCATCCACACTGGCGCTCGCCAGCACCTTGCGCATCAGGTTGGGGAATGCCTCGCCGGCGACGTCGCGCAAAGCAATAAAACGCATGCCAGGCGGCGCCTCGGTTGGTGCCGGCACCTTCGCCTTGTAGACCGTGAGCTCCAGCGGGAAATGCGTGAACACGTGGTGGACGACGCCGGGCACGCGGCGCCACGCCGCCATCAGCGGGGCCTCTTCCAAGGCGCGGCTCAGGTCAAAATCGTGTGTCCAAGGCGTGGTCGGCACCTCCGTCATCGCACCGAGCAACCCTTTCGCGGGCCGCGTGCGCGCGAGCAGAAACGCGTCGGCACGCACCGCCACGAAGGCGGCCCCGCGGCGCAGCTGTCCTTCAGCTTTTGCGGCCTTGCGGGGGAAACGCGCCGGATCGTCCTCGGCACGCGCGACGCACACGTCAGTCCACGGACACAACGCGCAGGCGGGCTTTTTCGGCGTGCAGATGGTGGCGCCGAGATCCATCAGGGCTTGCGCGAAATCGCCCGCGCGGGCGTCGGGCGTCAGCCGCTCGGCCAACTGCCGGAGCGCCGGCTTACCGGCCGGCAGCTCGTGCTCGTATGCAAACAGCCGCGTGATCACGCGCTCGATGTTGCCGTCGATCGGGGTGGCGCGCGCATCGAACGCGATCGCAGCGATCGCAGCGGCGGTGTAAGGCCCGATGCCCGGAAGTTCAGCCAGCGCCGTTTGCGTGCTCGGAAATCGCCCGCCGTGCTGCTCGACCACCACCTTGGCGCACGCATGCAGGTTGCGGGCGCGCGCGTAATAGCCGAGCCCGGCCCAGAGCTTGAGCACGTCGGAGAGATCCGCGCCTGCGAGCGCTTCCACCGTGGGGAACCGATCGAGGAAGCGCGCAAAGTAAGGCGCGACCGTCCGCACCGTGGTTTGCTGCAGCATGATCTCCGAGAGCCACACCCGATAGGGATCGGGGATCCCACCCGGGGGCGCACGCCACGGCAGATCGCGACGGTGGCGATCATACCAAGCAAGCAACTCGGCCGCGCACGGCTCACCGCGCGTCGTGCGCTTTCGCCGAGCCGATGTTCCTGCTAGCGTCATATTGTTGACGGTGGTGGCAGAGCGACAGCCCGTGAGCAAGTCCCGCGAAACATACGCGCGGCCGTTGGCCGAACTTTTGAACAAATGCCTGGGGGACACCTTTGCCCGCCAAGGCTTTGCGTCGCGCGAGATCGTGACCCATTGGCCCGATATTGTCGGGCACGACATCGCGGCGCACGCCGAGCCGGTTCGCATGCAATGGCCGCGCAATCCGGGCGGTACCGAGCCGGCGACGTTGGTGTTGCGGGTCGAGGGCCCGGCTGCGATCGAAATTCAGCATCAAGCGAGTCTGGTCGTGGAGCGGGTCAACCGATTCTTTGGCTGGCGGGCGGTCGATCGTCTGGCGTTTCGTCAGGCGCCGCTACGGGGACACCGCAAACGTCCGCCCCGACCGACCAGCGATCCGGAGGCGGCGCAACGGGTCGCGCGAAGCCTCGCCATCAAGGATGCCCCGTTGAGGGTCGCGCTCGGCCGGCTCGGGGCTGCGGTGAAACGATCCTGAGTTTCGGCGGTCGCCGCAATCAACCCAGCGTGAGCCCCGGGGCTTGGATCGTCAGGCGGCGTTGCCATATCCGGCCCGACAGGATACCGATTGGCCGATTGTCAACACTAAAAGGTGCCGCGTGATTACCAGACGCGCTCTGCTTGTGGGGGTCTCCGCCCTCGCGCTCCTGACCTACGCAGACCCATTTGCGCGGGCGTTCGCGCAATCCAAGGTGTCGGATGCCGACCTCTCTCCCGCCGGCCCGCTCGGCGATCAGGTGATGGGCGCTGACAATGCGCCGGTCACGATCGTTGAATACGCCTCGATGACGTGCCCGCACTGCGCGCAATTCCAGGCCAAGACGTTTCCGAAGCTCAAGGAGCGCTACATCGATACCGGCAAGGTGCGCTTCATCTTCCGCGAGTTCCCGCTCGATCCGCTGGCGGCTGGCGCGTTCATGCTGGCGCGTTGCGCCGACAAGGACAAATATTTCGCGGTGATCGATCTGCTGTTCGGCACGCAGCGCGACTGGGTGGTGCCCAACCCGCTGCAACCGCTGCTCAACGTTGCCAAGCAGGCCGGATACACCGAAGAGACTTTTAATACCTGTCTCAAGAATCAGCAGGTGCTGGACGGCATCCAGAATGTGCGCGACCGCGCTGCAAAAGTGCTGAATGTTGAATCAACCCCAACCTTTTTCGTTAACGGCAAGCGGGTGGTCGGCGACGTTTCGATCGAAGACCTCGAAAAGGAGATGAAGCCTTATCTCAAGGCGTCATAAGGGTTTTTCCCCTTCGTGCGGCGCTGCGCGGGGCCTCGCAGTCGGCCGGCAAATGGTTAACGGAAGACTTGGAAAACAATTCCCCAACTCTTGCCGAGACTCAGCGAACGATTCATTGTGCCGCCCGATGCGGCATACCTCGACCCCTAGGGGCCTGAGCCGACAGCTGATTCCCGTCGGCGGCGCCCCGCGCCATGAGTGGGCGCGGTGGGTCGATGGCGCGCGCCCCCAGGAAAGCGCTTTCTCATGAAGCTTACGCGTTTGCGCCTGCTTGGTTTCAAATCGTTCGTCGAGCCGACCGATTTCCTGATCGAGCCGGGCCTGACCGGCGTCGTCGGCCCCAACGGTTGCGGCAAATCCAACCTCGTCGAAGCGCTGCGCTGGGTCATGGGCGAGACCTCGCACAAGTCCATGCGCGCCGCCGACATGGACGACGTCATCTTCTGCGGCAACAACACGCGGCCGGCCCGCAACACTGCTGAAGTGGGTCTGCGGATCGACAACGCGAGCCGCACCGCCCCGGCCCAGTTCAACGGCGAGGCGACGCTCGACGTGACGCGGCGGATCGAGCGCGAGCAAGGTTCAACCTATCGGATCAACGGCCGCGAGGTGCGCGCCCGCGACGTCCAAATTCTATTTGCGGATGCCTCCACGGGCGCGCGTTCGCCCGCGCTCGTTCATCAAGGGCGCATCGGCGAGATCATCCAGGCCAAACCCGAGCAGCGCCGCCGGGTGCTCGAGGAAGCGGCCGGCATTTCGGGACTGCACGCCCGCCGTCACGAGGCCGAGCTGCGATTGCATGCCGCCGAACAAAACCTGATCCGGGTCGAGGACGTGCTCGGCCAGCTTGCGACCCAGGTCGACGCCTTGAAGCGCCAAGCCCGCCAGGCGGTGCGCTATCGCACGGTGTCACAACAGGTGCGCACGGCCGAAGCAGCGCTGTTCCACCTCCGCTTCGTCAACGCCCAGGCGGAAGCGGCGGACGCCGCCATCGCGCAAGATCAGGCGGTGCGGGTGGTGGCCGAGCGCACCGGCGCGCAGGCCCAAGCTTCGACCCGGCAAGCGAGCGCGGCAGCGGCACTTCCGGACCTGCGCGACCACGAGGCTCGCGCCGCCGCGGCGTTGCATCGCCTCGTGATTGCCCGCGAAACGCTTGATCGCGACGAAGCGCGCGTCACCCAGCGGATCGAGGAGCTTGGACAGCGGCTCGTTCAGCTCGCCGACGACATCGGACGCGGACAGGCGCTGGTCGCGGACGCCCAGGCGGCGCTCGCGAAGCTGGCGACCGAACGCGAAACGCTCGAGCGCGAAGCGACCGCGAGCGGCGAGCGCCGTGCCGAAATCGAAGCACGCGTCGCGGCCGCCGAAGCTGTGCTCGCCGGTTCCGAACAACGGCTTGGCGAGTTGACCAGTGCGGTTGCCGAACTTGCGGCCAGACGCTCGCAGCTCGAAGCGGCATTGCGTGAGCACGACGATCGTCACGGCAGGACCACGCGCGAGATCGCGGAGGTCGAAGGCGAACTGGCTCGTTTGCAGGCGGGCGGTCTGGCGGACGCCGATCTGCCCGGGTTGGGGACGGCGGTCGCGCAAGCGCAGAGCGAGATCGAGGCTGCGGAGGCCGCGACCCTGCGCGCCGAGGCGGCGCATTCTGCGACCCGGCAGGCCCTCGACGTGGCGCGCCAACCGTTGGCAGAGGCCGAACGGCGGGTGAATCGGTTGGAAACCGAAGCGCGCACCCTGGCGAAGGTCCTGCACGTCGACGCCAAGAGCATGTGGCCGCCGGTCATCGACCTGCTCACTGTCGAGAAAGGCTTCGAGGCCGCCCTTGGCGGCGCACTCGGCGATGATCTCGACGCTCCGATCGACGCCAATGCACCTCTGCGCTGGGCGGGCGCTGCGGCCGACGGCGATCCCGCTCTTCCGTCTGGCGCAGAACCGCTGGCGACGCACGTCGTCGCACCGCCCGAGCTCGCACGCAGGCTCGCGCAGATCGGGGTCGTGTCGCGGGCCGACGGCGCGCAGCTCGCCAAATTGCTCAAGCCGGGCCAGCGGCTGGTGTCGCGCGAGGGCGATCTCTGGCGTTGGGATGGCTTCTGGGTGGCCGCCAACGCGCCGACCGGCGCGGCGCGCCGCCTCGCCGAACGCAACCGACTGAGAGACATCGAACAGGAACTGGGGGCCGCCCGAACCGAGCTCGAGAATCGCCGCAACGCAGTCGGCGCGGCCGAGGCCGAGGTCGCGCAGGCCGCGCAAGCCGAGGCATCGGCGCGCACGCACTGGCGCGAGCGCCAACATGCCGCCGATACGGCGCGCGAGCGCCACTCCGCCGCGGAGCGCGAACTCGCCCGCGGCGCGGCGCGGCAGTCCGCACTCGGTGAGGCGAAGAGCCGGCTTACTGCGGCGCTCGCCGACAGCGAGGCGCGTCGTGATCAAAGCGCAAGCGCGCTTGCGGGGCTTCCGGCGCTCGATGGACTCAACGCGGATCTGGCCGAGGTCCGCAACAAGGTCGCAAACGATCGCACCGCGGTCTCGGACGTGCGTGCGCAAGCCCAGGCGATGGCGCGCGAAGTCGAGCTCGCCGGGCGGCGCATCGCATCGATCGCCGCCGACGCCGATGCCTGGCGCGAGCGCGAGAGTGCGGCGGTGGCGCAGATCGCGGTGCTGCAAACCCGCACCACCGAAGCGCAGCAGGAACGCGCGAGCCTTGAGCAGGCCCCCCAGGCATTTGCGGAGAAGCGGCGGGCACTGATCGACGAAATCGAGGCGGGCGAAAGCGCGCGGCGCGCGGCCGCCGATGCGCTCGCGGCCGCCGAGACCGCGCTTGCCGAAGCCGACCGGGCGGCGCGCGCGGCGCTCGAAGCGATGAGTGCCGCACGCGAGGATCAGATCCGCGCGGAGGAACGCCATGAAGCCGCCAAGCGCCGGGTGGCCGACGTGGCGCACGAAATCCGCGAGGCCCTCGAGATCGAGCCCGACGCCGTCGCGGCCCTGGCGGAAATTGAGCCTGGAGCGGCGCTCCCCGACGTGGCCGATGCGGAGGCGCGACTCGAGCGGCTGCGACGCGAACGCGAGCGCCTCGGCGCCGTCAACCTGCGGGCCGAGGAGGAGTTGCGCGAGGTTGAGACGCAGCACGCCACGCTCACGTCCGAACGCGACGATCTGGTCGAGGCGATCAAGCGGCTGCGGCAAGGCATCCAGAACCTCAACCGCGAAGCACGCGAGCGGTTGACCGCATCGTTCAAGATCGTCAACGAGCATTTCCAGCGGCTGTTCACGAGCCTGTTCAATGGCGGTACCGCGGAGCTGCAACTCGTTGAAAACGAAGATCCACTGGAGGCCGGTCTCGACATTCTGGCGAAACCACCCGGCAAGAAACCCGCCACGCTCTCGCTGTTGTCCGGCGGCGAGCAGGCGCTCACCGCTCTCGCGCTCATCTTCGCCGTGTTCCTGACCAACCCAGCCCCCGTGTGCGTGCTGGACGAGGTCGACGCACCGCTCGACGATCACAACGTCGATCGGTTCTGCGACCTGCTGGACGAAATGGCGCGCGCGACCGACACCCGGTTTGTCATCATTACCCACAACCCGATCACCATGGCGCGCATGAATTGCCTGTTCGGGGTCACCATGGCCGAGCGCGGCATCTCGCAGCTCGTCTCGGTCGATCTGGAAGACGCCGTCAAGTTGCGCGAGGCGGTCTAGAGAAATCGCGGAAGTCCCGGCCGCAGCGATTGACACCGGTGGCGGGGCCCTGACAACTGGGCGCCGCGCCGGGCGTGCCGATCGGTTCGGCGGACGCTATGCTGGCGGACGTGCCCGGTTTTGCCCTGCCCGCGGCTTACTCCAAGGAGCCCCCATGTCTACCACCGGCTGGATCATCCTCGGCGTCATCGTGGTGGTCGCCCTTTGGGCGGTCACGATCTACAACAACCTGGTGGCGATGGCCCAGCGCACCAACCAGGCCTTCGCCGACATCGACGTGCAGCTGCGCCAACGTCACGATCTTATTCCGAATCTGGTCGAAGCGGTGAAGGGCTATGCTGGACACGAGCGCGGCACGCTCGAGGCGGTGGTGAAGGCCCGCAATGCCGCGATCAGCGCGCAAGGGCCCGATCAGAAGGTCGCCGCCGAAAACATGCTGACCGGGGCGCTGCGACAATTGTTTGCGCTCGCCGAGTCCTATCCCGACCTCAAGGCCAGCGCCAACTTCATGCAGCTGCAAACCGAGCTGGGCGATATTGAAAACAAGCTCGCCGCCTCGCGCCGTTTCTTCAACAATGCGGTCAGCGAATACAATTCAGGGATCCAGCAGTTTCCGGCCGCGTTGTTCGCATCGAGCTTCGGTTTCCACCCGAAGCAGTTCTTCGATCTCGGCGAGGACAGAAAGACCCTCGAGCAGGCGCCGCAGGTCAAGTTCTGACCAGGACACAGGGGTCAGGCGTCGGGAGTTGTCCTGACGACTGATTTGCGCCATGGCTGCATACGGCCTCTATACGCATATCCAGTCCAACAAGCGCCGCTCGATCGCGCTGCTCGTCGGACTGTTCGTCCTCGTCTACGTGCTCGTTTACGCCGGCGCGCTCGCGGGCGAAGCATTGTCGTACGATGCTTCGGCCGACTGGTATTTGCGTCGCGCCTGGCAGGACTTTTTGGCGGCAGCGCCGTTTGCGACGATCGGCAGTGCGATCTGGATCGCGATTGCCTACTATTTTCACCAATCGATGATCGATGCCGTCACGGGTGGACACGAAGTGACCCGTGCCGAGCAGCCGCGCCTCTACAACCTGCTGGAAAATCTTTGCATCTCGCGCGGCATTTCGATGCCGAAGCTCAAACTGATGGAGAGCTCGGCGCTCAACGCGTTTGCGACCGGCATGAACCAAAGACAATATTCGATCACGGTCACGACCGGACTGCTGGCGGCGCTCAACGACCAGGAGATCGAAGCCGTGCTCGGCCACGAGCTCACGCACATCCGCAACGGCGACGTTCGTATGCTGGTGATCGCGGTGATCATCGCGGGCGTGGTGTCGTTTGCAGCCGAACTCATGTTTCGGCTTTGGTTCAACGGAGCATTCCGATTCCGCAGTCGCGGCGGCGACAGCGCAGATCGCGGCCGCGGTGGGTTCGGGATCGCGATCCTGATCGCCGTCGTGCTGATCGTGGTCGCCTGGGTGCTGTCGCTGGTGATCCGCCTCGCGCTGTCGCGCTCGCGTGAATTCCTGGCCGACGCCGGCTCGGTCGAGCTGACCAAGAACCCCGATGCCATGATCATGGCGCTGCGCAAGATCGAGGGCCGCGGCGAGCTGCCGGACGCGACGTCGGCCGTCATGGAGATGTGCGTCGACAACCCGCGCAGCGGCTTTTCCGACCTGTTCTCGACGCATCCGTCCGTGGCGAACCGGGTCGACCGGCTGGTTCGCTTCGCCGGCGGCCACGATCCGGGACCGATCGAATTGGCGCCGCCGCAGGAGCCGCCGGCCGGGGAATCGGGGGGCGACGCGCCCGACCAGCCGGCGGTCGAGGGACCGTGGTCGCAATCGGGGACGGCCGAGAAACCGTTTCTCCCCTCTCGATCACCGATCGCGCCATCCGGTCCGTGGGGAACGCGGCCGGACGGGTGAAGGGATGGCCCGGTGCACTACCGCGCAGGTCCATCGCCGAGGATGTGGCGAGCGCGTGAAATACGACCGAATCAGACGCTTTTCTGACTTGATTGTCTGATTTCGAGCGTGGTCTGATCGTTGTTCCCGGACGCGTCCCTGATTCTGCTCGGGGCGTGTTCATGTCTTTGGCGGACTTGGCACGAGGATGGCCGTGGGCCGCCCGACAAACCTCTTCTTCGTATGCTCCGCGCGCCCTGGGGTCGGCAAAACGCTGACGGCGCGTTTATGCGTCGAATTTCAACACGCCAACGATCGGCCCGTGGCCGCCTTTGACCTCGGCTCCGACGGGCTGGCACTGGCGGAGTTCCTGCCCGAGTTCACAACGCCGGCCTCGATCGCGGACATTCGCGGCCAGATGGCCCTGTTCGAGCGGCTTGCGAGTGATGACGGTGCTCCGAAGGTCGTGGATGTAGGCCACCTCGCCCTTGCCCCCTTGTTCGTGATCATGCGCGATGTCGATTTCGCGGCCGAGGCGGCGCGCCGGCAAATCAAGCCGGTCGTGCTGTTTGTCGCGACACCCGACGACGTTTCGGCGCGCGCCTACGCGATCCTACGGGAGCAATTTCCGGGCTTCGCGTTCGTACCCGTCGACAATGAAGCGGTGACCCAGGGCGACGCTCTCGGACCGCTGCCGCCGAGTCTCGGCGGAGCGCCGCTACTCAAAATCCCGCCGCTCTCGGCCGACCTGCAGGCGGTGTGCGAACAACGACCCTGTTCGTTTGCTGATCTCTATAAGCGCGTGCAGTACGACCTTCCGGACGATCAGTGGAACGAACTCGGCGACTGGTTGCGCCATTGCTTTCGCCAGTTGCGCGAACTCGACCTCGCCTTGCTGGCGACCGATCTGAACTCGTCGTTTAGAGGCGACTGAGCCGATCCGGTCAGTGCCCTTCGAAGCTGATCAACGTCCGCACCGGAACGTCGAGATTGCGGATCTTGTCGGCGCCGCCGAGTTCCGGCAGATCGATGATGAAACAGGCGGCCAGCACCTGGGCTCCCATCTGGCGCAGGAGCTTCACCGCGCCCTCGGCGGTTCCGCCGGTCGCCACCAGATCATCGACCACGATCACCCGCTCGCCCTTCACGACCGCGTCCTCGTGAATTTCCATCTCGTCGAGCCCGTACTCGAGCGAATAGGCAATGCTCACGCGCTTGTGCGGGAGTTTGCCCTTCTTGCGGATCGGAATGAACCCCGCGGAAACCTGATGCGCGACCGCGCCGCCGAGAATGAACCCACGTGCCTCGATTCCCGCCACCTTGTCGATCTTGCCTCCCGCCCACGGTTGCACGAGTTCGTCGACTGCGCGCCGAAATGCGCGCGCGTCCCCGAGCAGGGTCGTGATGTCGCGGAACAAGATCCCGGGTTTGGGATAGTCCGGGATCGTACGAATTGCGGCTTTGAGATCGTGTTCGAGGACAGGGTTGCTCATCATCAACTCGGCAGGGGCGCGTTTCGCAGGCGCGGGAGAAGGATCGGCGCGGGGACTGTAGCGTGGATAAGGCGCCAGTGAAATCCGCCTACTTGCCTCGCAGGACCCGCCCGGCCACCGCGTCGAGCTTTTTGATCATTGCGGGATCGCGGGCCTCGGGCGCGGTGATCAGCGCGGTCTCGAGCGCACGGTCGGAGCCGATCGGGCACGGCTCGTGTTCGCGCGGCAGCACCTGCGCCAGGCGCGCGACCAGCCGTTTTGCCTTGTCGGCATTGGCGGTGAGCACCTTGATGATGTCCTGAACCGTGACGGCGTCGTGGTCGGGGTGCCAGCAATCGAAATCGGTGACCATGGCGACGGTCGCATAGCAGAGCTCGGCTTCGCGCGCGAGCTTCGCCTCCGGCATGTTGGTCATGCCGATCACCGAGTAGCCCAGGTTCTTGTAGGTCAGACTTTCCGCCAAGGTGGAGAACTGCGGTCCTTCGATGCACACGTAGGTGCCGTCGCGCACAACGTCGAGGCCTTCAGCCGCCGCCGCGGCGGCGAGATGGATGCGCAGGCGTGGCGACACCGGGTGCGCCATCGACACGTGCGCGACCAGCCCTTTACCGAAGAACGAGCTCTCGCGTTTGTACGTGCGATCGACGAACTGGTCGACCAGCACGAACGTCCCCGGCGGCAGCTCCGGCTTGAACGAACCACAGGCGGAGAGCGAGATCAGATCGGTGACCCCGACCCGTTTGAGCACGTCGATGTTGGCGCGGTAGTTGATGTCCGATGGCGAAAGACGGTGGCCGCGATCGTGACGCGGCATGAATACGACCGGCAGCCCCGCGATCTCGCCGGTGAGGATCTGGGCCGATGGCTCGCCCCAGGGGCTCGCGACGGCCTGGTGGCGCACGTTCGCGAGCCCGGGCAGGTCATAGATGCCCGAACCGCCGATGATTCCGAGGACACACTTGGTCATACGCTCCGCCTGCACGTCACCGGGCTCGGCACGATCATTTGTTGAGTTGCTGGTGCCCGAACGGCGTTCGAGCCGAACCCACGGCAGCAGTGTGCATCAGGTCGTGGTGGCGCGCGGATTCTGCCCTTTCGCGATCTCGCCCGGCTTTTCGATGTCGTGCCACACTTTCTTCTTGGTGAAATAGAGCAGCACCGACAGAACGATCAGAAAGATGAAGACCTGCATTCCGATCCGCTTGCGCGCGTCCTGATGCGGCTCTGCCGCCCACATTAGGAACGCTGCGCTGTCCTTGGCGTATTGATCGACTGTTTCCTTGGCGCCGTCCGTGTAGCTCACCTGACCGTCCGACAGCGGCTTCGGCATGCCGATCGCATGGCCCGGAAAGTATTTGTTGTAGCTCGAGTTCGGCGACGGCATCTTGAAGCCGGGCGGCGGATCCTCATAGCCGGTCAGAATCGCATGAATATAGTCGGGCCCCTCTTCGACGTACTGCGTGAAGATGTCGAAGATGAACCACGGAAACCCGCGCTCGAACGCGCGCGCCTTGGCGAGCACCGACATGTCGGGCGGCAGCGCGCCGCCGTTGGCAGCGCGCGCGGCCTGTTCGTTGGGAAACGGTGACGGAAAATAGTCGGCCGGCCGCGCCGGCCGCTCCAGCACCTCGCCCTGCTCGTTGGGCTCGGCCTTGACCTTGTACTCGGCGGCGATTGCGGCGACCTGGGCCGGGGTAAATCCAGGTCCACCTGGTTCGGCAAGGCTGCCGAACGCCACCAGTTTCAACCCGTGACAGGCCTGGCAGACCTCACGGTAGACCTTGAAGCCACGCTGCAGCTGGCCGGTGTCGTACACGCCGAACGGCCCCCAGAATGACCACTTTTGCTGCGGCGGCTCTGGCCCTTCGGCGGCCGTTGCCCGCGTGGCTGAGCCCAACACCGCTGCAACACCAAGCCCCACTGCGAGTGCAAGCATTGCGGCGGTTGCCACCGCCTTCTTCTTGAGAACAGCCTCCGAGATCGAGTTCGGGAGCGGGCGCGGCGTCTCGAGCCGGCCCACCAGCGGCAGGATGATGAGGAAATGAACGAAGTACCATACGGTCAAGATGCGGGCCGCAATGACGTAGATTCCCTCGGGCGGCTGCGCCCCCAGATAGCCGAGGCCGATGCAGACCACGACGAAAATCCAGAAGAATTGCCGATAGAGCGGCCGGTAGGTCGCCGATCTCACCTTCGAGCTGTCGAGCCACGGCAGGAAAAACAGAACGATGATCGACGCGAACAGCGCCACAACGCCGAGCAGCTTGTTCGGGATCGACCGCAGGATCGCGTAGAACGGCAGGTAGTACCATTCCGGCACGATATGGGTCGGCGTAACACCGGGGTTGGCTGGGATAAAGTTGTCGGCGGCCAAAAGATAATTGGGAATGTAGAAGACGAACCAGCCGTAGGCGATGCAGAACACCGCGATCAGGAAAATGTCCTTCAACGTCGCGTACGGTGTGAAGGCCACGGTATCCTTCTCGGTCTGCGGATCGACGCCCGCCGGATTGTTCTGCCCGACGACGTGCAGCGCCCAGATGTGCAGCACCACCACTCCAAGAATTACGAACGGCAAAAGGTAGTGCAGTGAGAAGAAGCGCTGCAGCGTCGGCTCGCCGACCGCGTAGCCGCCCCAGAGCCAGGTCACGATCGGATCGCCGACGATCGGGATCGCGGAGAACAGGTTGGTGATGACCGTCGCCGCCCAGAAGCTCATCTGGCCCCACGGCAGCACGTACCCCATGAAGCCGGTCGCCATCATCAGCAAGTAAATGATAACGCCGAGTATCCACAGCACCTCGCGCGGCTCCTTGTAAGAGCCATAGTACATGCCGCGGAACATATGGACGTAGACCGCGAGGAAGAACATCGAGGCGCCGTTGGCGTGCAAGTACCGCAGCAGCCAGCCATAGTTCACGTCGCGCATGATGCGCTCGACGGAATCGAACGCGCCGTCGGCGGTGGCGGCGTAGTGCATCACCAGCACGACGCCGGTCGCGATCTGCGCCATCAGCATGAAGGTGAGAATGGCGCCGAAGGTCCACCAGTAATTGAGATTGCGCGGCGTCGGATAAGCGACCACCGACGAATAGATCAATCCGCCGATTGGCAGGCGTGCCTCAACCCAGCGCAAAAGCGCATTCTTGGGTCGGTAGACCGGTGGCTCGTAAAGGCCCTTGCCGTCCGACCGCTTCAGTTGGGAGGGCCACGCCCCGGCCGGCGGGTCAACGGTGGAATGTCCGGTCATGATTCGGTCTCGGAACTGGATATTGGTCGCGGATTGATAAGGACTGGGGTCGCCTAGCCGATCCTGATCTTGGAGTCGGAGACGAACGCATAAGGAGGAATGGCGAGGTTGGCCGGGGCAGGACCGCGACGGATGCGGCCGGACGTGTCGTATTGCGAGCCGTGGCACGGACAGAAGAAGCCGCCGTAGTCGCCTTCATGCGCCAGCGGAATGCACCCGAGATGCGTGCAGATCCCGATGACAACCAGCCACTGATCGTGGCCGTCCTTGACCCGGGCGGCGTCGGATTGCGGGTCGGGCAGCGTGGCAACGTCAACGTTTTGCGCGTGCTGAATCTCTTCCTTGGTTCGGTGCCAGATGTAGATCGGCTTACTGCGCCAGAACACCTTGATCGCCTGATTATCGGCGATCGGGGCGAGGTCAACCTCGATCGGGGCGCCGGCCGCAACCGTCGAGGCATCTGGATTCATTTGCGCGATCAGTGGGACCAAGGCGGCGGCGCCGCCGACGGCTCCCACCACGGCGGTCGCAATATAGAGAAAATCGCGGCGCGTGGGTTCGGCCGAAGACGCTGTAGTCACGGTTTCAAGTTCCTTTCCGGTCCGCGCGGTCGCCAAGCAGGCGGTTTGCCGCTTCGCGCCCCCCAATTAACCCGCCCTCCTTCAGGCGCCCGGGCGTGCCGAGGCCCTCCCTGGGAAGGAGGCCGCTCCGGCGGGGTTCTATTGGCACCCTTGTCGGGTGAGCGCAAGGGCGACCAAGCAACGCACGAAAACCGCGCGCTCAATGCCGTTCAAGCTCTCCGAAACTACGGCTCGCGGCCAAGCGGTGCGCGTGGATGACCCGCTCGCGTTGCCAATTCATCGGGTCTCGCGGGGTTTCGCGCGCGCTCGTTTCCCCCTACGAATGACACATGCGGATTGCATTGTTTGAGCCGGACATTCCGCAAAATACCGGCACGATTTTGCGGCTGTGTGCCTGCCTCGGGGTTGAAGCGCATTTGGTCGAGCCGGCCGGATTTCCGATCTCCGACCGCGCCTTTCGACGCGCGGGCATGGATTATCTCGATCAGGTGGCGATCGTCCGCCACCCGTCCTGGGTTGCGTTCGAAGATTTTCGCCGGGACGCCGGCCTGCGTCTCGTCCTGTTCACGACCCAGGCAACGATGAGCTATCTCGACCATCGCTTCGCACCGAGCGACATCCTCCTGTTCGGCCGCGAAACGGCGGGGGTCCCGCCGGCCGTGCACGCAGCAGCCGACGCGAGATTATTGATCCCGATGCGGCCAGGCTTGCGCTCGATCAATGTCGCCATGACGTGCGCCATGGCGCTGGGCGAGGCGAAGCGGCAGCTTGCAGCAAGCGCGGCTGTCACGCGCGTGAATTCCAACGCTTGACTCCACACCAATCGCGCCCGAATCCGGTCTCAATGTCATCCCCTCTCCCCGATCCAGCAACGCTCGAAGACCGCAAGGCGCGCACGCGCGCCTGGTTTGAGACCCTGCGTGATGAGATCTGCGGCGCTTTCGAGAGCCTCGAACGGGACGCGCCGGAGCACCTTTATGGTGAGGCGCCGGGGCATTTCGTGCGTTCGCCTTGGTCCCGGACCGACCACACCGGCGCGAGCGGCGGCGGTGGTGTCATGGCAATGATGCGGGGCCGGCTGTTCGAAAAGGTCGGCGTGCACGTCTCGACGGTGTTCGGTGAGTTCGCGCCGGAATTCCGCGATGAGATCCCCGGAGCAAAAGCAGATCCGCGTTTTTGGGCTTCCGGTATCTCGTTGATCGCCCACATCGTGAACCCGCACGTACCCGCCGTGCATATGAATACCCGCTTCGTCGTCACGTCGAAGGCGTGGTTTGGCGGCGGCGCCGACCTCACCCCGGTACTCGCGGCGCGGCGCACGCAGGAAGACCCGGACACGCAATCCTTCCACACCGCGATGGCGGCGGCCTGCGCGGCGCACGCACGCGTAGCGCCGTACGAGCGCTACAAGGCGTGGTGTGACGAGTACTTCCACCTGCGTCATCGTGGTGAGGCACGCGGCGTCGGCGGCATTTTTTATGACTGGCATGACAGCGGCGATTGGGATGAAGACTTCGCATTTACGCGCGACGTTGGTCGCACGTTGGCGCGGGTTTATCCCGAGCTCGTGCGCCGGAACTATTCGACTCCTTGGACGTTGGCCGAACGCGAGGAGCAGCTGGTGCGCCGGGGACGCTATGTCGAATTCAACCTGCTCTACGACCGCGGCACCGTGTTCGGGCTCAAGACCGGCGGCAACGTGGAATTGATTCTCTCGTCGATGCCGCCAATCGCCAAATGGCCGTGATCAATTCGTCATTTGCGTCGCCTAATGTGACTTCGGGCTAGCCGAAGTTCGCATGGAGCATGCTGCAAGGTGCGGCGAACTTCGGAATCGGGACACTAGCACTCGATCGCACTTGCGGTATTTCCACCCTGTTCGAGGAGGAGACCATGAAGTTCGCACCCGGTCAGATCGTCAATTTGAAATCAGGTGGCCAACCCATGACGGTGGTTGCCGTCGACGAGGAAACGGTCGAGTGCATCTGGCTCGGCGACGGAGGAGAGTTCTTCCGCGAGCCTATCCCGACGCTTGCGCTCGAGCGCGCCTATGGCAGCGACGACGAGGAATCCGATACGGACGATGAAACGGATGTCGCGCGCGCCGCGTCGGCGGGCGACGAAGAAGAAGATGACGATGAAGACGATGACGACGACGAGGAGGATGAAGACGACGAGGAGGACGACGACGAAGACGACGAGGATGAGGACGAAGAGGCCAGCGGCGAGGAGCAAGAAGAGCGCGAGGACGAGTCCGACGAGAGCGGAGCGCCGCGCCGCCGTAAGCGGGCGGTGCCGGCCTGACGAGTTGCGTACCCCTAGCGCGTGACCGCTCCGAGAATCAGCATCGTCCCTCCGATCGCGACGACTGTGTCGAGAATCGCGACATGAGCGCGCAGCGGCAGCTTGTCGACGAGGCGCTTGGCGAGGAACGCACCCGGAAAAGCCGCCAGCCCGATCAGAGCCGCGACCGCGATCACTTTCGCCCCTACCACGCCGGCGACGCCGAACACGGCGACTTTGACGATTCCGATCGCAATCGAGATCGCCGCGTCGGTCGCGATCACCGACGCTCCCTGCAGGCCGGCCGCCAGCAGCATCGACAGTAGCAGGACCCCCGCGCCGGTGGTCCCGCCCACAATCACACCCCACCCGGCCGCCGCCGACGCAAGCGCACCGTCGCCGAGCTTGAACCCGCGCCGCAGGGCGAAACGGCGCAACGGCACGCTCGCGACCATCATGCTGCCGATCACGATCATCACCCCTCGCCCACTCAGGGTCGTATAGCCCCAAGCGCCGAGGAGGCAGGTGGGCATGGCGGCCGTGAACACGATCGCGGCACAACGCCAGTTTATTGACGCCCGAAAGGCGATTGCCCGGCTTGTGTTGGTGAACAGGGCCGAGAGCGCAATGATCGGAACCACGGGTTCGGGGCCGACGATCGGCACCAGCACCAGCGGCATCAGGGCACCCGTTCCGTAGCCGGCAAGCCCCCCGATGATGGAGGTCAGCACCGCCACGAGGGCGATCAGTGCGAGCTGCGGAACTGAAATGTCGGCAAGCATCGAGGGGGCGACGATTCCGTGATCAGAGCGGTGTCCGAGAAAGCGCAGTGTTGCTGATTTGCAATGGTACGAAGGGCCAATTTGCGCCTGCGTCGTGCCTGATTTGTTAGCACAACTAGTTGTTCTAGTTCTCAATTCTTGTGTCTGTTGCGCGGATACAACACGCCTCAAACATTAGAGGTACGTGCCTCCCGACTTGTAGAAGCAAATGTGCATTTCAGTTACAACAAACTTGTTAACGGGCGAGGAGGGTCTCATCATGAAACGGGTTGCTATCGCATTGCTGGCTGGCGTCGCTGCCGTTGCCGGCCTTGGTTACAGCGCTTCGGCCGCCGATCTCCGCGTGGCTCCTGCGCCGGCTCCGGTGCTTCCGATCTGGACGGGCTTCTATGTCGGCGCCCACGCCGGCGCGGCGTGGCAAAGGGGGGCAGACTGGACGTTCCAAGATCCAAACGGCGTCATCAATACGGCTACTCTCAATCAAGCTGGCAACACAGCGTTGGGAGGTATCGGAGGTTTTCAAGCCGGCTACAATTGGCAGTTTGCTCCAGCCTGGGTCGCCGGCATTGAGGCCGACTTCTCATGGGCGTCGCTCTCCGATCACCGCACCGCTCAACCACTCGTTTTCGGTGGGGCTTTAACTCCCAATACCAGCGTACAGATGAGCGCGAATACCCAATGGTTGGCTAGCGCGCGAGCCAAACTTGGTTTCACCGGCTGGTGGAATACCATGTTCTATGCGACCGGTGGCGTTGCTTGGGCGGACATCGAATATGCTGCTCAAGAAGCCAATGAGCCGCCGACCTTCGCGACTGACTTCAGATCAGTAACCTCGTTCGACGCGATCAAGACCGGTTGGGTTGCCGGCGGCGGCGCGGAATGGATGGCGACCACGAACATCCTGCTCCGACTTGAGTATCTGTATTACAACCTCAACAACGGCAACAGCCGATCGGCATTCTTGTTCCCAAATCCCGGCGCGTTTCCGGCGGCGTTCAACTACAGTTGGTCCAACTATAACATACAAGTCCTCCGGATCGCGGCGAGCTACAAGTTCTGAGGATTTGACCTGTACCGTCTGAGCTAAGAAACGACGCCTTGTTAACGCAAAGCTCCGGGTTCACCCCCGGAGCTTCTGCTTTTTAAGGCACCCTGCGCTTAGACCTGTCTATCGTGATGCTGGGGGCGTGGGTCCCCCACAAACCACCTTATAGCAAGGTCTGGCCGGGTGTATTCTCGCGATGGCTCCTTGCTTGCCGTTTTCGGCGCGACGGGAAGGTGGCGGGCCTCAACCTACTTCTCACCAGATCGCGCCTCCGTTTTTTTAAAGAACAACCCCTTGCACTGTATTGCGCATCACTGAGTCGTCGCGATCCACGCGGGGCACAATCCGACACATTTTACACCATCCAAGACTTGTGCTTTCCGCTGCACACAGGGAACGTCCACGCAACGCAAGCGAGGAGCCCTGTTCTGCACGCGAAGACACACAAATCAGGTACCAGCCTTCCGAGCCGGGGTGCCGAAGAACGGGAAGCGGACTGCAGCAACCGCGATCATGCTCTCCTAAAGAAACCGTCCGGGACGATGGACCGTCATTTTCGGGATGGCCTGCTTGTTCAACAGGCTAATTCTGGTCCGCCGGAAGGCCTTAACTTCAAGCTTTCTGTAGTCAACGGCCTCGCACCAAGAGAGCAGGTCGAGACTTTGCTTGTGGCGCAGATGGCCGAAGTTCACGCGGCGATGATGAGATTCACGGCGGCTTTCTCAAGCCGACAGTTTACCGGAGCAGGACCTCGCCGAGCGCGCGTTCAATAGACTGGCCCGGACCTTTACAGGCCAGATCGAGACGCTTCAGCGCCAACGGGCCGATGGCGATCAGAAGGTCAAGGTGCAGCAAGTGTCGGTTGCGATGGGGGACGGGCGATCGTAGGCAACGTGACCCAGGCCCGATCCAAAATTTAGGACGAGGATTTATTGCCTGCTCTCACCGATGCGCGCCAAACACCCATGACGCTTATTGGCGAACCTGAGCGTGCTCCGGCTCCGGTCCGGCGCAGTCGAAAAAATGACGGGTGATCATCCGCGTAATACGGATCCGATGCTGTTGAGTCTACGCTGTCGGGCAAAAACGCGATCGGACAAGCCTTGCAGATCTCCGGCGGTGAGTGGAAAAAAGCGTGCTGCAAATGGATGGGGCGGGGAGCCCAGCGGCAGCGGTTGTGGGCCGCACACCTCAATTTGGCGGCCTGGACCCATCAAGCTTCAACATAGCGGTCGAACTTTTTGTCGGCGGTTTGGCCGAACGAAGGCAGACACTTGGCAAGAACGGTGCCAAAAATCAGACCATTGTTAACTGTTTCGTAATAATCTTCCAAAATTGTTGCATCAACGCAACACGCGTCGGGATTGTCGCTGCCAACGGCAAATTCGCTGATGCTTTTCTGATCAACGCAGCGTACAGCAAGATCACGAGTACAGGGGAATGTGGAGGGATGAGTATGAAGCGTATCGCGTTGATTACCGCAGCTGCGATGGGCGTTGGGTTTGCCCATGGCGCGTTTGCTGCGGATATGGGTGTACGGGCCGCGCCGGCCTACGTAGCTCCCGTGGTCGTGGCGCCGACCTGGACCGGCTCTATCTCGGGTTCAACGGTGGCTGGGGTTGGAGCAATAGCAACAACAGCAATCTTGCATTCACGGGCGCTTTCGCGCCCTTCACGGTCGCGACCTCAAACAACAATGCCAACAGCCCGATGTTCGGTGGCCAGGTCGGCTACAACTACCAGACCGGCAGCTGGGTGTGGGGCATCGAAGGCGACGTCGACGGCGCCAACATCCAGGCCAACCAGAATGTCGTCCTCCCGATCGGTGGCAGCGCGTTCTTGAATGAGAAGCAGAACTGGCTCGCGAGCATTCGCGGCCGCATCGGATACACTTGGGGCCCGGGCATGATCTACGTCACCGGCGGCGGCGCCTGGACCGGGCGTGCAGGTCACCGGCGGCGCGACGCTGCTCACCGGCGAGACCGGCAGCTTCTCTACCAGTTCGACGCAGTCGGGCTACGTGTTGGGCGCCGGCTACGAGTGGATGATCGCCCCGAACTGGTCGCTGCGTGGTGAATATCTCTACTACGGCTTCACCAACAACCTCAACAGCGGCGCGCTCGTGTTCCCGGCGTCGGGTACGACGCTCACCGGGAACGTCAACAAGTTCAACACCTCGGTGGTTCGCCTCGGCCTCGACTACAAGTTCGATTGGTGGCGCTGAGCACGTCCAAACGTTCAAATCAAACCCGCTAGCCAAGCCCCGGGGATCTTCCCCGGGGCCTTACTTTGCGCGCGTCCCTCAAGATTTCGAACGTGCGGCCGCATCCGCGATCGCCGCAAGCGCCGCGGCCTCGCGTGGAAAGTCCGCCGCCACCCAGGCCGCTTCGGCGGCCGCCAGTGCGTTGCCGAGCGCGGGGCCTTTGGCGACGCCGCGAGCGATCAAGTCCGCGGCCTTGAGCGGAAACGTCGGCGGCTTCCATCGTTGCGGCAACGTCAAGGCGCGATGCCAGGCCGGGTCGGCTGCGCTCGCTTGCGCGCGCGACCATGCCAGCGCCACGCGATCGCCAAAGCGTTGCTCGCCCAATCGGTAGAGCAGCGCCCGCAGCGCATGCTCGCCGGCCGCCGCCGAGAGCTGCCACCACGCCTGCGCCATCGATGCCAACCGCTCGGTTTCCGCGTTGCTCAGCCGCAGCCGTTCCGCCAAACGCTCGGCATCCTCGACGATGAACACGGCCAGCGCGCCGAGTCGCCGACAGGCGTCGGGCGCAAGGCCGCTTGCGGCCTCGATTGCCTCCATCCGCGTAAAACTTCCCACCAGCGGCACACCGCCGAGCACGGGTCCGAGAATGCCCGCCTCGGTCATGACCGCGAGCGTCGGCCCGGCGCGCGGCGCGACCAGCAACTTCATCAATTCCATGCGCACGCGCTCGCGCGACAGCGAGGCAATCCGCTCGCGCGCCCGGATTCCGGCGGCAAGCCCGGCCGGATCGGGCGCACCCTCGCCGTAGCTCGCATGAAAGCGAAAGAAGCGCAGGATGCGCAGATAGTCTTCAGCGATGCGGGTCGCGGGATCGCCAATGAAGCGGACGCGATGCGCGGCGAGGTCGGCGCGGCCGCCGACGTAGTCGTGGATGGCGCCGTCGCGCGAGAGGAACAATGCATTGATGGTGAAGTCACGACGTTGCGCATCAAGCCGCCAATCGCGGCCGAAGACGACCTTTGCTCGGCGACCGTAGGTTTCGATGTCCTGCCGCAGCGTCGTCACCTCGAACGGCACCCCGTCGGCAACGACGGTCACGGTTCCATGCTCGATGCCTGTGGCCACGGGCCGAAACCCGGCGGCCGTAGTGCGCCGGATAACTTCGTCGGGCAACGCCGTGGTTGCGATGTCGATGTCGCCCGGCGGCATGCCGAGCAGCACGTTGCGGACGGCACCACCGACGATACGGGCTTCCTCGCCGTCGCGGTCGAGCACCGCGAGCACGGCCCCCGCCGGCCCGCGCGTGAGCGCGAGCGCCGTGACCGGACGATTATCGGTCACCGTTGCACACCCGGCACCAGGCGGCCGTTTTCGGTGTGTGCGGGCACGTAAGCCGAGCGCGGCGGCCCGCCCGAAAACTCGGCAATGAACAGAAAGCTGACGATCAGCATCAGGCCAAGCGACGCGATCGTGAGCCACATCAGTGTTTGCAAACGCCAAGACGAAGCGTCCAGGACGCCGGCGCGGGTCGCCCACAAATACGCGCCGTACAGCGCGAACGGTATTAGAAACAGTACCAACTCGGTCGCGAGCGGGCGGATCATCAGCGGTAAATCCGTTCGTAAAGATTGCGCAGGATGCCGGCCGTGACACCCCAGATGTATCGCTCTCCAAACGGCATCGCGTAGTAGTGCCGGATAACTCCGCGAAACTCGCGGCTCTGGCGTTGATGGTTGTGCTCGTTCATCAAGAACGCAAGCGGCACCTCGAACGCCTCGACGACCTCGCGCGCGTTGAGCACCAGGTGATAATCCGGGGCCACGCGGGCAACCGTCGGCAGAATGCGAAAGCCGGAGAACGTCAGGTAGAGATCCAGGTATCCGATCGGGTCGAGCAAGCCGGCGTCGAGCCCGATTTCTTCGTTGGCTTCTCGGACAGCTGCCGCAAGCGGGCTCGCATCGTGCGGGTCGATCTTGCCGCCGGGAAATGCGATCTGGCCGGGGTGGCTCGCCAACTCGCCGGTTCGCAACGTCAGCAGCACACTTGGCTGCGGCCGATCGACAACCCCGACGAGGACGGCCGCCGGCCGGGTCGCCGCCACGCCCGCCCGTTCCCAGACGGCCGGATCGAGATCGAGGTCACCACGTACCGCGTGTGCGGTCGGATCCGCGAGCGCTGCCGGAACGTCAAGCGCCAGTCGGGCGCGCGCGCGCTCGAAAAACGAATCAGTGCTCTCGTCGTGAGCGGGCTGCGCCATCAATCGACGTCCATGAAATTGTCCACAGGCGCCATCGCAAAAAATTCGCCCTGTGAAACGACGCCGTAGAGACGCACGCCACCGACGCTGCGTTCCTCACCGAGTTCGACCAGATCGTAAAACAACGCGCGCGTGACTTTGGCCCAGAGATTTCGCCGCACCAGCAGATACGGCTTGAGCCCGCCCGTTCCAGTCTCCGGCTCGAAGCGCAACGGGTGCTCCGGACCGCAGGGCACCTCGTCGCCGACGTTTGTCACAAAACGAAGGACCTGGCCCGGCGAGCGGCTCTCCACCTGCATTGCAATCGCGAGAAATGGCGCGTCTTCGACCGTGATTCCGCATTTTTCCACGGGCGTAACCAGGAAATACCGATCTCCTTCGCGCTTGAGCACGGACGCAAACAGCTTGACCAAAGCGGGGCGACCGATCGGTGTCTTTTGATAAAACCAAGTGCCGTCCGAGGCGATACGCATGTCGATTTCGCCGCAATAGGGCGGATCCCATAAGTGTACGGCGGCAGGCCCTTTGTGCCCGCGGTCTCGCGAACGATCGTGGCCAGATCGCTTTGCCCTTCCTTCGCCATGGTTCACACGGACTGTCGGTTCTTTCGTGCCTCTGGAGGCCCTCGCGCGATCGTGATCCACTGCAAGCGCGTTGACTACAAAATAGCGTAAGGTTGCGGCAAACGAGAGAAGCCCCGGGCCCGGAAAGATGTTTTGGTGCGCTTGTTGCATAGGCTTCCGCCAAACGGCGTTCGGGCATGGCCTGCGCGAGGCTCCCCTGAGAGGATCGGGTGGGACACGCGCAAAGGCTGCGAACAATGCCCGGCAGCGCCGGATGCAGGCACGTTTAAGGAGCAAGCATGGCTGAGGGCCTTGAAAAACTCGAAGACATGATCGTGCGGGCCGCCGAAACGACGGCGACGCACATCCAGGCCGCCAAGACCGCGATCGGCTCGGTCATTTTCGGCCAGGACAAGGTGGTCGAACAGGCGCTGATCACGGTTTTGTCGGGTGGCCACGCCTTGCTCGTCGGTGTCCCAGGTTTGGCCAAGACCAAGCTCGTCGAAACCATGGGTATCGTCCTCGGCCTTGACGCGCGGCGCATTCAATTCACACCTGACCTGATGCCATCCGACATTCTCGGCGCCGAAGTGCTCGAGGAGAGCGCGGGCGGCAAGCGCGGCTTTCGCTTCATCTCGGGCCCGGTGTTCGCCCAGTTGCTGATGGCCGACGAAATCAATCGCGCGAGCCCGCGCACACAATCGGCCCTGTCTGCAGGCGATGCAGGAACAGCATGTCACCGTCGCGGGCACCCGCCATGACTTGCCGCGACCGTTTCACGTGCTCGCCACGCAAAACCCGCTCGAGCAGGAAGGCACCTACCCGTTGCCGGAAGCGCAACTCGATCGCTTCCTGATGGAAATCGACGTCGACTATCCGGACCGTGACGCGGAGCGGCGCATCCTCTTTGACACGACGGGCGCCGAAGAAACAAAACCGAAAGCCGCCATGACCGCGGAAGATCTGATGGCCGCGCAGCGTCTGGTTCGGCGGTTGCCGGTCGGTGAATCGGTGATCGAAGCTATCCTATCGCTTGTGCGCTCGGCGCGTCCGAGTGCCGACGCGGGCCCGATCGGCAAGCTGATCGCGTGGGGTCCGTCGCCACGCGCCAGTCAAGCGCTGATGCTCGCCGTGCGCGCCCGCGCATTGCTTGAAGGCCGGTACGCGCCCTCGATCGATGACGTTGTCGCGCTCGCAGAGCCGATCCTCGAGCATCGCATGGCGCTGACGTTCGCAGCGCGTGCAGACGGCGAGACGATTCAGGGTATTGTTGGGCGCCTCAAGGCACGGCTCGGGTGATTGGAATGGAAGCGTTACGGCCCGATGCGGCGGCCGTCGGTCATGCAGTGGGCGTCGGTCGCGCGCTGGCCGCCAGCATGCCGCGCCTGATTTTGGAGGCGCGTCGGGTCGCCGCTACCGTGATCCACGGCCTGCATGGCCGGCGGCGGGCCGGCTCCGGTGAAAACTTCTGGCAGTATCGCCGCTTTGTGTCGGGCGAAGCCGCCGCGCGCGTGGATTGGCGACGCTCGGCGCGCGACGATCATCTCTATGTGCGCGAACAGGAATGGGAAGCAGCGCACACGGTTTGGATCTGGCCCGATCGTTCACAATCCATGTTGTTTGCTTCCGCGTCGGCGCAGGGCACAAAGCTTGAGCGATCGCTCGTGATCGCGCTGGCGCTCGCCGAGGTGCTGGTCGAAGGCGGCGAACGGATCGGGATCCCGGGACTGATGCGGCCGACCGCAAGTCGCAACGTGGTCGAGAGGATCGCGCAGGCGATCGTTCACGATCAGGCCGAGCGTACGAGCCTGCCGCCTACGTTCTCTCCTTCGGCGCTGGCCGAGACCGTGGTGCTGTCGGATTTCTGGAGCCCGATCGCACGCGTGCACGAAACCATTGCGCAGCTGTCCGCGAACGGTTCCGCGGGGCATGTCGTGCAGATCGTCGATCCGGCCGAAGAGACCTTCCCCTATTCGGGGCGGATCGAGTTCGTCGAGCCCGAAGGCGCCGGCACCATCACCGCCGGGCGAGCAGAGACCTGGCGCGCCGACTACATCGAGCGGATCAAGCGCCATCGCGCCGACATTCGCACCGAAACCGACCGCCTGGGCTGGAGCTTCATCGTCCATCGCACCGACCGCCCGGCGAGCGAGCTGTTGATCAAGCTGCACGGTCAGCTGGGCGCCGGTCGAGAAGGCGTCGGGATCAACCGATGGCACGCGGTGTCGCACATGGAGCGACGCGCATGATGGGGCTGCCACTCGCTTTCGCGCAGCCGCTGGTTCTCGTCGGCCTGCTGAGCCTGCCTGTGTTGTGGTGGCTCCTGCGACTGATACCGCCGCGTCCGCGCAGGATCGCGTTTCCACCAACACGGCTGTTGTTCGACCTTGCCCCCAAGGAGGAAACGCCGGCCCGCACGCCGTGGTGGTTGACGCTGCTGCGGCTCACGCTTGCGGCGCTCGTGATCATCGCGGCGGCCGGACCGCTCTGGAACCCGCCAATCGCCACCTCCCAAGCGAACGTGCCCATGGTGCTGCTGATCGATGACGGGTGGTCTGCGGCTCCGACCTGGGACGCGCGCATGCGCACGGCCGAAGACCTGCTCGCCCGAGCTGACGCCGACAACCGCGCCGTGGCGTTGGTACCGCTATCCGAGCCCCGCGATATCTCGCTCGAAACGCCGGCGGCGGCACGGGTACGGCTGCGGCAGGTCAAGCCCAAGCCGCATACGATTGCACGCACCGACGCACTCCCTGGGCTCACGCGGTTTCTCGCGGCCGCGCCGGATGCCGAGGTCTTGTGGTTGTCAGACGGAACGGATGCCGGCGGCGCCGGCGAGTTCGTCGAGGGCCTGGCGCACGCCGCCGACAAGCATTCGTTAACCGTCGTCGCGGGCGGATTGCCGGGGGCACATGCGCTTGCTGCCGCAGACAATGCGGCGGGCGTTCTCTCGGTCAAGGTGTTGCGCTCCGATCTTAATTCCGGCGACAGCGGCTTTGTGCGCGCGCTCGATCTCAAAGGGCTGCCGCTCGGCGAAGCCCCCTACGCCTTTGGCGCGGGCGAGAGCGAAACCGAGGCTCAATTCGACCTCCCGGTCGAGATCAGAAACGACATCGCCCGACTGGAAATTACGCCGGAACGCTCTGCCGGAGCCGTGCAGCTGCTCGACAAGCGCTGGCGGCGGCGGACGGTTGGGGTCATCACCGGCTCAACCGCGGACACGGCCCAGCCGCTGCTGGCGTCCAATTTCTATCTCTCACGCGCGCTGGGGCCATTTGCCGACGTGCGGATTGCCGATCGTGGTTCTCCGTCCGACGCCGTGAACCAATTCATCGACCAGCGCGTGCCCATGATGATTCTGGCTGACGTCGGCAATGTCGCGGGCGAGGCGCACGATCGTCTGGTGAAATGGGTCGAGGATGGCGGTGTTTTGGTGCGCTTTGCCGGGCCGCGCCTGGCGGCCGCCGACGACGAGCTGGTACCGGTCAGGCTAAGGCGGGGTGGCCGCATCCTGGGCGGCAGCTTGAGTTGGGAACAGCCCCAGCAGCTGGCGTCGTTTTCACGCGAAGGACCGTTCGCCGGCATGGACGTACCAGGCGACGTAACGGTAACCAGGCAAGTTCTGGCTGAACCCGATTCGGGCTTGGTCGATCGGACTTGGGCGGCGCTCGGCGACGGCACACCGCTTGTCACCGCCAGCCGGCGCGGCAAGGGTGTGCTCGTGTTGTTCCACGTGACCGCTGACACGCGCTGGTCGAATCTGCCGCTGTCCGGCGCGTTCGTCGACATGCTCAAGCGCGTCGTCGGGCTCTCGGGTTCAGCCGCGGCAGCGAGTGAGGCCAGCCAGCCCACCGAGGCCAGCACGCGTGACGCGCTGCCGCCGACGCGAACGCTCGATGGTTTCGGGACGTTCGGTCCGCCGCCGATCACGGCGCGACCGGTGCCTGCCAATTACACCGGACGGGCGAAAGCCGATAATCCACCCGGCTTCTACGGACCACCCGAAGGTCTGCTGGCGGTCAACACGCTGCTGCCGACGGATCGTTTGAAGCCGATCGACTTTAGCGGCCTTAACGCGCGGCTGCAGCCTTACCAGCAGGGCGAGCCCGCGGATTTGCGCGGACCGCTGTTTCTGGCGGCGTTTGCCCTCCTGGTTGTCGACGCGCTGGTCGTGTTCTGGCTGGCGGGCGGGATCTATCGGCTGCTCCCGCGCCGACAGACCGCTGCGACAGCGTTGCTCGTCGGCCTGGCGTTGACGCTCGCGGTTTCGACCGGTTGGGCGCAGAGTTCGTCGGGCGACCAGTTCGCCAAGCGGGCGACCGAGGAAACCCACCTCGCCTATGTGATCACCGGCGACGCCGAGATCGACAACGTCAGTCGCGCCGGGCTCGCCGGGCTGACGCTATTCTTGGCGCAGCGCACCGCGCTCGAAGCCGGCGATCCGGTCGGGCTCGACTTGGCGCGCGACGAGCTCGCGTTCTTTCCACTGATCTACTGGCCGATCTCACCAAACGCCCCCAAGCCGTCGGCGCAGGCGCTCGCGCGCATCGACGCCTACATGAAACAGGGCGGCACCGTTCTGTTCGATACGCGGGACGCGGTGATGGCGCCGCCCGGGCCGGGCGGCGAGAGCCGCGGCCCCGGCATGCTGGCGCTGCGTTCGATTCTCTCCTCGCTCGACATTCCCGAGCTCGAGCCGATCAGCCGCGACCATGTGCTGACCAAAACGTTCTACCTGCTGCGCGATTTTCCCGGCCGCTTCAACTCCGGTCAATTGTGGGTCGAGGCAATGCCGATCGATACCGAGATCGATGAGGACAAGCGCCCGGCGCGCGGCGGCGATGGCGTATCGTCGATCCTCATCACATCCAATGACTTGGCGGGTGCCTGGGCCATGCGTTCGGACGGGCAGCCGATGTTGCCGCTCTCCCCGGGCGAACCGCGTCAGCGCGAGTTCGCGTTCCGCGCCGGCGTCAACATCGTGATGTACACCCTGACCGGCAACTACAAGGCCGATCAGGTGCACATCCCTGCCCTGCTCGAGCGCTTGGGACAGTAGATAGAACCGCGCATGGACTACGGAATCTCATTCGCGCCGATCGTTCCGACCGAAGTTCTCTGGGCGGCGTTGGCGGTTGCGGCGGTCATCGCCGCGCTTCTGCTCGCGGCCCGCAGCCGTGGAACATTGCTGCGCGTTGGCGCGCTCGCCTGTCTGGTCCTGGCGCTGGCCAACCCATCGTTCACGCGGGAAGATCGCGAGCCGCTGTCTTCGGTCGCGGTTGTCATTGTCGACAAAAGCCCCAGTCAGAATTTCGGCGACCGCGCGGCCCAGACCAAGGCGGCGCGGGACGCTCTCACCCAGCGCCTTGGCCGCATCGCCGGCCTCGAAGTTCGCACGGTCGAAGCCGGCGAGAGCAACGGCGAAATCGATGGCACGCGGCTGTTTTCGGCGCTTGGCACGGCGATTGCCGACGTGCCGCCGGATCGAGTTGCAGGTGCAATCCTGCTGACCGATGGCCGCGTGCACGACGTGCCGGCGGACACCGGTGCACTCGGCTTTTCCGCCCCAGTTCATGCCCTGGTGACCGGCCACCCGAATGAACGCGACCGTCGGGTCGCCCTGATCTCGGCCCCGCGTTTCGGCATTGTCGGTCAATCACAAACGTTGGTATTTCGGATCGAAGATTTAGGCATTGCGCCGGAGCTGGCGCAGATCACGATCCGCCGCGACGGCGAAATCATCGACCAACGCGCGGTGCGCACCGACGTTGCGGTGCGCGCGCAAATTCCGCTCCCGCATGCGGGGCCGAATATCGTTGAGATCGAGACCGCGCCCGTCCCCGGTGAACTGACTACCGTGAACAACAGGGCGGTGGTGTCGATCGACGGCGTGCGCGACAAGCTGCGCGTCCTGCTGGTCTCGGGCGAACCGCATGCGGGCGAACGCACGTGGCGCAACCTGCTCAAGTCGGATGCCAATGTTGACTTGGTGCATTTCACGATTCTGCGTCCGCCCGAGAAGCAGGACGGCACGCCGATCAACGAGCTTTCGCTGATCGCGTTCCCGACGCGCGAATTGTTTCAGCAGAAGATCAACGAGTTCCAACTGATCATTTTCGACCGCTATGCCCGCCAGGGCGTGCTGCCGATTATCTATTTCGACAACATCGCCCGCTATGTGCACGACGGCGGCGCCGTCCTGGTTGCAGCCGGGCCGGACTACGCAAGCCCCACCACGATCTGGCGGACGCCGCTCGATGCCGTGCTGCCCGCTGAACCGACCGGCCGCACCACCGAAGTCGCGTTTCGCCCGCAATTGACCGACCTGGGCAAACGGCACCCGGTCACGCGCGGCCTCGAGGGCAGCGGCGAGAATCCTCCGCATTGGAGTCGCTGGTTCCGAATCGTTGACACGAGATCGGCACACGGGACCACCGTCATGAACGGGCCCGACGACAAGCCGTTGCTCGTGCTGTCGCGCGAGGGCGCCGGCCGCGTGGCACTGCTCCTGTCAGATCACATCTGGTTGTGGGCGCGCGGTTACGAGGAGGGTGGGCCGCATCTCGACCTCCTCCGCCGGCTTTCGCATTGGCTGATGCAGCAGCCCGATCTCGAGGAAGAGGCGCTGCGCTTGTTTGCGAACGGGCGTGAATTGGTCGTGCAACGGCAGACCATGGCGGACAGCGTTTCCGAGGTGACGCTCACCGCGCCGTCGGGAGCCGTGCGAACGGTCGTGCTTGATCCGGTTGAGCCGGGGGTATGGCGAAAGACGGTCGAGGCGAATGAGATCGGCCTCTGGCGCGCCACCGACGGCAAGCTGACAACGCTGGCCAACGTCGGCCCGGCCAATCCGCGCGAGTTCGCCGAAGTCACCTCGACGACGGAGGTCGTGGCGCCACTGGCCACGGCCACCGGCGGCAGCGCGCGCCGGCTCGATACCGGCGATGGACTGAGCGTCCCGCGCGTTCTCGCCGTCCGCTCGACCGACACGTTTGAGGGCGCCGACTGGATCGGCCTGAAAATGCGGGATGCCAGCGTGGTGCGCGGGATTGGCGTGCTGCCGATCTTCACGGGTCTGCTCGGCATGCTGTTGCTGTTGGGCAGCCTGGCCACGACCTGGGCGCGCGAAGGGCGGTGATCAGCCCGATCCGGCCTTACGGCTTACTGTGCGGGCTGCCGTGAAAACGCTTCGGGATCACGCCCCAGCCGCATCCCAGTCCGGCTGGATCGCTCCGGATACGCCCTGGAACGCGCCGTCGGCGAGCTCGGCGACGAGGAGCCGTGCCGGGTCGACCGGGCCGGGCATGGTGACCTGCCGGCGCGGGATGCGCTTGAAGCCAGCGCGGGCGTAATAAGGTTCATCGCCGACCAGCAGGATCAGCCGATGCCCGGCGCGGCGGGCCTCAGCCAGCGCGCGCTCGAGCATCCGGGCTCCGATTCCGCGTCCACGGAACGGCGGCTCGATGGTGAGCGGGCCAAGCAGCAATGCCGGAGTTTCTCCGACCCGGATCGGGGACAGCCGCACGGAACCGACCAGCAGCGTGCCGATCCGGGCCGTGAACGAGAGCGAGAGGAGATGCGGCGTACGCTCGCGCACCCGATAAGTGGTACGCGCGAAACGCCCGGGCCCGAAGGTGCGCTCGTGCAGGCGGTCGATCGCCAGCGCGTCGTCCGCGGTCTCGGGTAGGATGGTCACGGAAAGATCGGTCATGGAACCGCGGGCGGCAAAAGCATTTGGGTTTCTACGATATCGCGCCGCGCGGAGCAAAATGGAGTGTGGCATGGGGCTTTTGATCGACGGCGTCTGGCGCCAGGATGCTGACGATGCACGGATGCGCAAGGATGGCCGCTTTGAGCGTCCGCAGACGCGCTTTCGCAATTTTGTGACGCCCGACGGCAGCCCGGGCCCTTCGGGTTCGGGTGGTTTCAAGGCGGAAGCGGGCCGCTATCACCTCTACGTTTCGCTCGCCTGCCCGTGGGCGCATCGCACGATGATCCTGCGGCGATTGAAGAAGCTCGACGGCGTCATCTCGGCCTCGATCGTCGCATCCTACATGGGTCCCGAAGGCTGGACGTTCGACGGCGACGGTTCGACCGGCGATCCCGTGAATGGCGCCAAACGTCTGAGCGAGATCTATCTTGCGGCGGACCGCAACTACAGCGGCCGGGTGAGCGTTCCCGTGCTGTGGGACAAGCAGCGGCGCACGATCGTCAGCAACGAGTCGTCTGAAATCATCCGCATGCTCAATAGCGCGTTCGATGCCTTCACCAACGATCGTACCGACTATTATCCGCCGGCGCTGCGCAGTGAGATCGATCGCGTCAACACGCTCGTGTTCGAGAATATCAATAACGGCGTCTACCGCACCGGATTCGCGCGCTCGCAGGAAGCCTACGAAGAAGCGTTCCATGCCTTGTTCGGAGCGCTCGACACCGTCGAGCGGCGGTTGTCGGACCACCGCTATCTGGTCTCCAACGCGCTCACCGAATCCGACTGGCGGTTGTTCACGACGTTGGTGCGCTTCGACGCGGTCTATTACGGCCACTTCAAGTGCAATCTGCGCCGCATCATCGACTACCCCAACCTCTCCAACTACGTTCGCGATCTCTATCAGGTGGCGGGCGTCGCCGAGACCGTCGACCTCGATCAAATCAAGCGCCACTACTATGGCAGCCACAGACATATCAACCCGACCGGTATCGTACCGTTGGGCCCGGAGCTTGATTTCGGCGCCGCGCACGACCGTGCGCGCTTCACGTAGGATGGATTGAGCGCAGCGAAACTCATGAGCCTCATCTCGAAGAAAGAATCGCGATGGGTTTCGCAAGAGCTCAACCCATCCCACGACGCCTGCGACTCCGCGGCCTTACCAGCGCTCCCGTGCCGGTGCGCCGAGCAGCGCCTCCGCAATACGTGCGCGTGTCGCCGCGGACGTGCCGTCGGGCAGTGCGTCGGTGGCAAAGAAGCCATGCGCGATGATTTCGTGCCCCGGCTTTGGTGGTGCGATCTGCCGAAACGTCTTCACCACAAAAACCGCCACGTGATCGCGATCTGACACGCCCCCGTTGAAATAGAACCCGTGCAACGCCGGGCTGGCGGTCAGCTCGATGTTCCCTTCTTCGAGCAGTTCGCGCCCCAACGCATCGAGCAGGGTCTCGCCTGGCTCGACGCCGCCGCCCGGCAGGTGCCAGCCGCTGATGTAGCTGTGTTTGACCAGGAAAACGCGGCCGGTTGGATCAAGCACCACCGCCCGCACCCCCAGCGTCAGGCCGCGTGAAAAGCGCCAATAGAGGTGAAAAACACGCCGGATCACCGGTTCAAGCGCGCGACGCGCCGCGGAGAGGGCCATATTAGTTTAGAACCTTTCCAAGGTATAAGTCCGTCTTTATAACAGGCGGTCTAAAGCATGATCCCGAAAAGTGGACACCGGTTTTCGGAAACGATCATGCCCAAACAAAAGGCTAGAGCGGGATGATGACTCGAAGACAAATCATACCGCTCTAGCCAAGCGCGCGAGGCGAATGTGAAGCGTTTTGCAGATCTAACCGAGCGACAAATCCTGGCGCTGGCCATTACGAACGAAGAAGAGGACAGCCGCATCTATAGCGATTTCGCCGAGGGGCTACGCGAGCAGTTTCCCTCCTCGGCCAAGATGTTTGGTGAAATGGCGCAAGAGGAAGTCCGCCACCGCAGCATGCTCTATGACCTCTATCGCGAAAAGTTCGGTGAATATCTGCCGCTGATCCGACGCCAGGACGTCAAAGGCTTCATCAGCAAGACGCCGCTCTGGCTGGTGCGGCCCCTCGGGCTTGCCGAGGTGCGCAAATACGCCGCCGAAATGGAATTCGAGGCCGCCCGTTTCTACCGCAAGGCCGCCGAAACGACGCGCGACACCTCGATTCGCGAGCTGCTGGTGCGGCTCGCCGAAGCCGAGGATAAGCACGAGAGCTACGCGGAACACCTGCAAGAAGAGATCCTGACCAAGAGCGCGCGCGCCGCGGAGGACGAGACCGCGCGCCGTATTTTCGTGCTGCAATACGTGCAGCCGGGCCTCGCCGGCCTGATGGACGGTTCCGTCTCGACGCTCGCGCCGTTGTTTGCGGCGGCATTTGCGACCCACAACACCTGGAGCACATTCCTGGTTGGAATGGCAGCTTCGGTCGGCGCCGGAATATCCATGGGCTTCGCCGAGGCGCTGTCTGACGACGGTTCGCTGACGGGGCGCGGCACGCCTTGGCTGCGCGGGGCGATTTGCGGGACCATGACCGCGCTCGGGGGGCTCGGTCACACCCTCCCCTACTTGATTCCACATTTCATTACGGCGACCGTCGTCGCGATCGCGGTGGTGGCGGTGGAGCTCGCCGCCATTTCCTATATTCGCTATCGCTATATGGACACGCCGTTCCTCGGGGCCGCGTTCCAGGTCGTCGTGGGCGGCGTTCTCGTCTTTCTGGCGGGCATCCTGATCGGCAGTTCGTAGGGCTGTTGCTGTCTCTCCGTCGAAAACCGGCCTCCATTCTTCCGGACAATGTTTGACGCGCATGTTCACGCTGGCACATCTCTCCGACCCGCACCTCGCCCCGCTTCCGACGCCGCGGTTCTCCGAACTCGCGTCCAAGCGCCTGCTCGGCTTCCTCAACTGGCAGCGCAAGCGCCGGGACATTCATCAGCGTGTCCCGCTCGACGAGATCGTCGCGGATCTCGCCACGCAGACACCCGACCACACCGCGGTCACCGGTGACCTCGTTAACATCGCGCTGCCGGACGAGTTTGCCGCGGCGCGCGCCTGGCTCGCGGCGCTGGGGTCGGGTCACAACGTGACTGTGATCCCGGGCAATCACGATGCCTACGTGCGTTCGATGATCGGTCAGGCCGCATCCTCCTGGGGCGACTACATGTGCGGAGACGGGGACGCGGAGCCGCGAATGCCGTTCGTGCGACGGCGCGCCGGCGTTGCCCTGATCGGCGTCTCGACCGCGATTGCTTCGCCCCCGCTCATGGCCACGGGTCGGCTGGGAACACGACAAACGGCCCGACTGGCCGAGCTTCTGGCGCAGCTCGGCGACGAGCGTTTGTTTCGCGTGGTGTTGATCCATCATCCGCCCGAAAGCGAGCCGCGCCGTCACCGCGAGCGGCTGCTTGACGCCTCGGCATTTCGCGAGGCTTTGGCCAAGGCCGGGGCCGAGATCGTTTTGCACGGACACGATCACATCGGTTCGGTCACCTGGCTGGAAGGACCAGCCCGCCGCATTCCGGCGATCGGCGTGCCGTCCGCGTCCGCCGCGACCGGCGGCCGCTGGGAGCCGGCCGGATACAATCTCTATCGCATCGACGGTTCAGCGAATGCGTGGCGCTGCGAGATGATCACACGCGGATTTCGTACTGGGGGCGACAAGATCGGCGAGATCGACCGACGCGTCCTGCTGCGCGTCTGATCGACTCGAATTTCCACTTACGCCCGCGGTGATACGCCGAACGGCTTTGCCCAGGCGAGGCCGTCCTCCGTCCGGCCGCGCGGCTTGTACTCGCAGCCGACCCAGCCCGCGTATCCGAGCTTGTCGAGTTCCGCCAAAACCGCCGGATAGTTGACCTCGCCCTCGTCGGGTTCGGCGCGCGACGGAACGGCTGCGACTTGTACGTGACCCACAAACGGCAAGTGCCGCTCAAATCGCCTGATCAAATCACCGCCGACGATCTGCGCGTGATAGAAGTCGAACTGGATCTTGACGTTGGGGCGGGCGATCCGGCCTATCAGGTCGGCGGCATGTTCGGCGCGCGTCAGAAAATAATCGGGGCGGTCGCGCGGATTGATCGGCTCGATCAGCAACTTGATATCGTGCGCGGCGGCGAGATCGGCAGCCCGTGCAAGGTTGTCGGCGAAAACCTTTTCCGCGGCAGGCCGCCGTTCGGGCGGAACGGTGCCGGCGAGGCAGTGGATTGACACCGCGCGGATCGCGACCGCGTAGTCAAGCGCTTGCCGAAACAGCGTCGCAAAGTCCTGCTCGCGCCCGGGAACCGCGGCGAGGCCGAGTTCGCCGTCGCGACCGCCGCTGGTGTTGATCCCGAGAATGGTCAGCCGGTGGCGGTCGAGCTCCGCCCGCACGGCGGACGGCGGATGGTCATAGTGCGCCTGCAATTCGACGGCTGCGAACCCGGCCGCTGCCGCCGCGCCGAAACGCTCGAGGAACGGCCGATCGCTGAACAAGAATGCCAAATTGGCGGCTAACCGGGGCATCACCTACTCCTGCACCTGGCCTCTCGACCGTGTAACGCGGATCGAGCGGGGATGATATCCGGTGAAAGCTCGCCAACGAGTGTGGGCCAACTTCCACGAATCCGAAGATTTTGCCCATAATAAATCCCACCCTCAGCGTGGGCAAAAATCTAGTTGACGAAAACACGCCCAAAGGTTTTATGTTCGCCATCGCCCGCAGAACAACGATCAGAGTGGGCGCGTCGAGGAAACCGCGGCATCCACCATTTCACGCCAGGGAGCGCCTATGAACGCGCAAGAACTGCTGCAGGAAATCGCGGATTATTGCCGGCGCACCGGATTGGCGGAGTCCACGTTCGGCCGCCGTGCGGTCAACGACGGCAAGCTCACCAGCCGGTTGCGCAACGGCGGCCGCATCACGACCGAGACCCTTGACCGTATCCGTTCGTTCATGAACGCTCATCGCGACATCCCGACGTCGGAACGTCAAATCATCATCCCATCGATCAAAGAGGCTCATCCGATGCCGGAAAAGTTGGCAATTCAGCCTGCAATCGTGCGCGCGCCCGAGGGAGACGGGCAACGTAGCTTCCGTTTTTTCGACAATCGTCAGAAATACCTGCTGTTCGTGAACACCTGCAGTGAAAAGCAGGTGGTGGCCGATCGGGTGTCGCAGGAGTTGGCCAACATTCACCCGCGCCCGCCCGCGCTACGGCTGTTCGATGCCGGCGTCGGCGACGGTTCGGTGCTCACGCGCGTCATGCGGGCGATGCACGATCGCTTTCCGCACAACCCTTTCTACATTGTCGGCAAGGAGATCAGTCTCGAAGACGTGCGTTTGACCCTGCAGAAGATGGCCGACCGGTTCTACGAACATCCGGCTACGGTCGTCGTGCTGACCAATCTCAATTACGCGGACGCGCCCTGGCTTGCCGTCAAATCGTTGAGCGCCGCGTCCAGCATGATCTGGCACGAGCTCCGGCTGGTCGGCAATTCGGCGTATCGCTTCGACTCGCAGATTGCCGATCTGGAACCGTTCCTCGGCGATGCCTGGAAGGCCGGTGTCAATCCGAAGACCGGCAACCCGGTCTACGAGCGCCCGGTTGTTCTGGTGATCTATCGCGACGACCACAAGTTCCTGCTCGACCCGCTGCTGCCGCGTCCCGGCGGCACCATGGCGGGCTATGATCTGGTGATCGCGTCACAGCCCTATCGCGCGCGTTCCTCGCTCGAGTTCAAGACCAAGCGGGTGATCGCGCCGTTGGCCCGCGCGCTTGGGCCGGGCGGACGTATGATTGCGATCCAGTCGCACGGCAATGACCCGGGACATGAAATCATTCAAAAGGTGTGGCCTGGCGACAACCCGTTTCTGCATGACCGCCATCAGATTCTCAAAGCCGTTAAGCAGGAACTTGGCCCGGCGGGCCGCGAGCTCAACTTCAACGTCTATGCCGACAACCGCGCGCTGTTCCGCTACGACATGCACACGCTGCCGTCGGAGGTTGAGGGCTCGATCGGGACGTCGACCGTGTGGGCGGCCTGGAACGCCGCGGTTTATGTGTCGCAGGTCGAGGACGAACGTCTGGCGCAAGTTGCCAACGACAGCCGCTATATCGACGCGACCACCGAGGTCCTGCGCAAGCATGGCGGATTGTGGTTCTGGGACGAGTCGTACGTAATCTCCCGCCGTCGCGAGTGATTTGTAGGATGGGTTGAAGCCGGCCTAGCGGCCGAAACCCATCGCGGGAATCGATGGGTTTCCCCCGCATCAAGTGCGGGGTCAACCCATCCTACAGTGACTACTCCACCCCGGCCGCTTTCTTGCCCTCCGGCGTCAGCTCGAGGATCGTGAGGCCCGTGTTGGCGCGGTCGACCACGTAGACATAGCCGCGGTCGTCGGTCTCCACGTTGTTGCTCTGAATGGCCACCTTGCAGCGATCCTGACCGTCAACCTTGACGCAGCGCTTATCGGTCGCTTCCGTGATCGCCGGAATGAAGTAGCCGATTTCCTTCGGCTGATAGGGATCACGCAGATCGATCGCGCGAACCCCGGCGTTGAACCAGGTCACGAACGCGACCTTCTTGTAGAACACCGGTGCCATGCTTTCGTTGCTTGAATGCGAGCCGAAACGGCCGCCGCGCTGGCAGAAGGCACCGCTCTTTTCCGGGACCGTGTAGTTCGACACGACCATCGGCTTGGCTTCGACGGTGATGTCGGCAAACCAGACCATCTGACGCGTCTCGGCCTGCTGGCACTCGTTGACCAGGCTTTCGTCCACGATCATGACGAAATCGCGCGTCGATCCTGCCTTGTCGTTTGCGAACTCCGGCACCGCCATGCGCAACATCGGAAACACGGTGTGCGCCCCGTTCAGCGGCGTCATCTCGAGACGCCCGACCTCCGGATAGCGAAGATTGTCCGGCGTCGGCTCCTTCGGACCATTCAGCAATTTTTCGCGGTCGACGATCTGCAGGACGCCGCCCTTGTTGGTGCCGTAGCCGAAATAGACCCGATTGCCCTGTGGCCCGGTCGAGATGCCACCGTGCAGCTCGGTCGGAACCGTGCCGGTCGCGCCCGGTTCCTGCCCCGGCAAGCCGAAGTCGCGGATCTTGACCGGTTTTGTCGGGTCGCTGAGGTCATAGACCTGGGTCATCCGGCGTACGCGCCAACCCTCCGCGCCCGAAACCAGGAACGCAATGCCGGTGTCGCATTCCCACCAGTTTTTGTGGGTGTCCTTGAGGCCCATCAGGCGCGTCAGCAAGGCCGGATTGGCCGGATCGGTCACATCCCAGATCTCATGGCCCTGCCCACCGAAAACGCGCAGCATGTAAAATTTGTTGGGATCCCCCTTGGGCAGCATGCGTCCGGGGCAGATGCGCACCATCTGGGCGCCGCCGTCCTCGTAGGTCCCTTCAAGACCCGGGATATGCTTGAGATACTTGGGACGCGCCGGGTCGGTCACATCGACGATCGAAGTGCCGTTGAATTCGGGCTGGCCCGTCAGCGTATTGGTCGGCTTGGGAACGTCCGGGGTCCCGCCGTGATGGCCGATATACGCGATGTAGCGATCGCCCTGATGCGCGATCGTCGGCTGATAGGCACTGCGCCCCTGCAGGTCATTGCTCCCCACCAGCCGCATGTTCATGGCCTCGGGCGCCGCTCCGACCTTTTGCTGCTGCGCAAGAGCCGGCGCCGCGCACAGCAAGGCCGCGCAGGCCGCACCCGATAGAGCAATTCCTGACCCGACTAGTCGCATGGCATATCCTCCCTCGATTTGTTTTTTCACTCGCCAGTATAGCGCGAGTTCAAGGTCTCTTCGATGCTCCCGATTTCATAGATGCCGCGCGCTTGCTCGATGCCGTCGCTAAAGAGCAACCGCCCGCCGACCTTGCGGTCGACGGGCGGCAACGGAAGAGAACAGCCCGCGGAAGCGCGGTAAATCGCTAGTGCGCCGTGTCCTCGCGCCAGATCCCGAGCGCTTCCTGCATCGGGCGGTCGGAGATCGAGAACAACACCAATTCCTTGCTGGCGTTGTGGCTGTAGCGCGTCCAGGGCGGCGCGACGAACACGTCGTTCGGCCCCCACTCGAACACCTTGTCGCCGATCTTGGTCGAGCCTTTGCCCTCCGCGCACACGAAGATCATGCCGTCGGTGGAGCGATAGGGTTCACCTTTAAAACCGGCCGGAAACAGTGCCAGGTACGCCCCCATGGTGGGGAGCGCCCAGCCGCCGTTGATCGGGTTGGCATAGCGCACGCGCGCACCGTGGCGCTTGTCGATGTCGCCGGACTTCTTCAGCCGCTCCAGGATCGGGCGCGTGCGTGCGTAGGTGTAATTGATCACCGGGCTGCGTTTGAGCTCGACCGGGGCGCCATCCGGCAGGACGCCGGAGCCGTAACGCTCGAGCGAGTCGCCCTCCCCGCGCGAGGTATTTTGCATCTGCTCATCGAAATGCTCGGAGAACGAGGTCTCGAAGTGATTGACCGTCGGCATGTCGAGCACGTCGAGCCACAGCATCGGTTTGCCCGAGAGATTGCCGTGATCGTGCGGCGCCCAGTTCGGGGTAAGGATGAAGTCGCCCGGTGACATGTTGGCTTTTTCGCCCTCGACCGCCGTGTAGGCTCCCTCCCCGTCGAGCACGAACCGGATCGCGGAGGCGACGTGGCGATGCGCCGGCGCGACCTCCCCAGGCAGGATCAGCTGGATGCCCGCGAACAGCGAATTGGTAATGCGGGTCTGGCCGTGCAGCGCCGGGTTCTCCAGCACCAACACGCGGCGTTCCGCTTCCTCCGTCGTGATCACGTCGCCCGCTTCCAGCATCAGGCGCTTGACGTCGGCGAACTTCCAGATTTGCGGGACGCACTTGGTCTTGGGCTCCGAGGTTACGACGTTCTTGAGCACCTCCCAGAGCGGCGCCATGTCGTGCTTGGAAATCTTGTCGTAATAAGCCTCGCGCACCGCCTTCAGGTTGTGCTTGGCGTCCGCGCCCGGGCCTTTGGCATGCTTTGCAACCGCGACCGACATGACGTTCCTCCTTTGGGGATGCGCAAGTTGCGCGGAATATAGTCCAAACCGGGCGCAGCGACCAGAAGCCAGGGGTCAGGAAGCGGCCATGCAGAAATTGCGGGTCGCGAGGCTCGGCATGGCCGGTTTCCTGCCCCTGAGGTCCGCCTTCCTGAAACCTGTCAGGTGTTGATCGAGCCGCCGCACACCGAGAGCGTCTGCCCGGTCACGAAATCGCTTTCCGCCGACGACAAGAACACGATCGCGCCACGTAGATCCTCGGGCAGCTGCTCGCGCTTGATCGCGCGGCTTTGCACGATCGGCTGGCGCCATTTCTCGTGAAACTCGACGTTCGCGAGCACACCGTCACTGATGGTGAAACCAGGCGCGAGCGTGTTCACGCAGATGCCATGCTCACCAAGCTCGCGCGAGAGCGCGCGCGAGAAGCTGGTCATCGCGCCTTTCGACGTCACATAGTGGGAGAAGTTGGCCAGACCTTTATGGGCGGTGCCTGACCCTACGTTGATGATCTTGCCATAGTGCTTGGCGATCATGTGGGGAGCCACGTGCTTCACCATCAGGAACGGTCCGCGAATGTTGACCGCCATGACCTGATCCCAGCTCGCAACGTCGATGTCGGTGACCCGCTGCGGCGGCAGGTTGGCGAACACGGCCGCGTTGTTGATCAGGATATCGATCTTGCCGAAACGTTCGATCGTTTCACCGACGAAGGCTTTTACGGACGCTTCATCGCTCACATCGAATTGCCTGGCCGCGGCGGCACCCTGACCATGTCGCGCCGTGATTTCCTTGGCGGCCGGCGCCCCGTCGAGAATATCGCCGATCATGACTTGCGCGCCTTCCGCGGCCAGCGCGTCCGCATAGTGCCGACCGATCCCACGCGCGCCTCCGGTGACGATGGCCGTGCGCTCGCTCAATCTTCCCATTGATTAGGTCCTCCCTTACAGGCGACTGTAGCGCGGGCGAACCACGAGCGGAATATTGCGCAGCCCATCCGGCGATGAGGACATATGCATGACTGACCCGGCCATTTTCGACCGCCTTGCGATTCGCGACCTGATCGAGAACTGGGTGCTGTGGCGCGACGCCGGCGAATGGGATCAGTTCCGCACCGTGTGGCACGACGACGGATACATGATGGCGACCTGGTTTCAGGGCCCGGCCACCGAGTTCATCGTCAAAAGCGCCGAAGCCTTCGCACGCGGCGCGCGCGCCCAGCATTTCCTCGGCGGCACCTCGATCGCACTCGCCGGCGCGCGCGCAATTGCACAGACCAAGATGACCATCGCCACCCGCGGCCCCATCGAAAACATCTTGTGCGATGTGGTTTGCACCGGCCGCTTCTATGACTTTCTGGAGAAACGGCAGCAAAGCTGGGGCCTTGTTCTACGCCAGCCGATCTACGAGAAAGACCGGATCGACCCCGTCGACCCGGCGGAGACGCCCCCGCTCGACAAGCAGCTGCTGGCAAGCTTTCCCGAAGGCTACCGGCACCTCGCCTACCAGCAGACCCGGCAGGGCTTCAAGGTGAAGCCCGACATGCCGGGCCCAGCCGGGCCTGCGCTCGACGCGCTTTATGCGCGCGGCGCCGCTTGGCTGCGCGGCGAACGCTCGTAGATCGCGGGAAGTGCGCGACCGAGCGATCAACTCTTGCCCGTGACCTTGCGGATGTATTTTTCGAACGCGGCGAGCTGCTGCTTGACGAAGTCGATCGTGGGCTGATCCTTGAGCTCGAGCTTGTCGTCGAATTTGTTCTGCGCCGAACCGACGAAGACTTCCGGTCGCAGGAACACATGCGCGTCGAGAAACACGAAGACCTGACGCCATTGATATTGGACGCGCGATCCCCCCAGCGGCCCGCCGGTCGCCGATTGGATCGCAACCGGCTTGTCCTTGAATGGTTGATTCTCGAGCCGCGAGAGCCAGTCGATCGCGTTTTTCATTCCGCCCGGCAGCCCGTAATTGTATTCCGGCGACACAATGATGACCCCGTCGGCTTTGCGAATCGCGTCGGCCAGGACCTGCACCGGGGCCGGAAACCCGGAAGCGGCCTGATCGTCGGCGTTATAGACCGGAAAGGCATTCCAAGGCGGTGCTGGACCGATGGTCATGCCGGGCGGCGCGAGCTTCGGCAGGGTGCGCGCCAATGCGGCGTTGAATGAGCCCTTGCGCAGCGATCCGTGAATTGTAATCACATTTAGCGTATCAGCCATCCTGAACCTCGTTTGCTGGAAATCCGCGCGTCACGGCAACGGCGACCGCAGAGATAAGGTGAGAGGTGCGCGGCGCAATAGCGCCAGTGTCCCGCTTCCGACGCTTGTATCCGTTTGCGGCAGGCACTTTTACAAGCGTCGGAAGCAAAGGGACACTAGAAACTCTATGATTCTAGTGTGGCTTTGGATTTGACGTTCCTACGAAGGACCCGCCGCGATGCTGGTAGGGTCAAATCCGCCACACTAGGACTGCTCGTCCACGATCGGATTGCGCAGGGTTCCGACGCCCTCGATGTCGATTTCACACACGTCGCCGTTGCGCATCCAGACCGGATCGGGCTTGCGGGCGTGGCCGACGCCGGACGGCGTGCCGGTGAAGATGATGTCGCCGGGCTCGAGCGTGAGCCCTTGCGTGAGATAGACCAGCATCTCCACGACGGGAAACATCATGTTGGCGGTATTGTCCGACTGCATGACCTTGCCGTTGAGGCGAGTCTCGAGCTTGAGCCCCTTGGCACCAGGCGGAAGCTCATCGGCACTGACCATCCATGGGCCGAAGCCGCCGGTGTGGTCGAAATTCTTGCCCATGTCCCATTGCGTGGTCTTGCGCTGAAACTCGCGCACCGACCCTTCATTACCGACCGAGTAGCCGGCGATGCACGACAACGCATTGGCCGCGGTCAGGTGCTTCGCGCGCCGTCCGACCACGAGAATGAGCTCGCCCTCGTAGTCGAGCGTTTCCGAGGCGCGCGGACGTACGATCGGACCCTCATGCGCGACCAGCGACGTGACGCAACGCATGAAGATGGTCGGAAACTTCGGGATGTTGTCGCGGTTCGGCCCTTCCTTGACATGCTCGAGATAGTTCAAGCCCAAGCAAACGACCTTGCCGGGGTGGCCGACCGGGAGCGCGTAAGTTAAGCCGCGCAGTGGCCGCCGCGCCGACGCCGGAGCGCGTTTGGCGAGGTCGGCGAGCGGCGCAAGATTGCCGTCGGTTGCGCGAAGCGCCGCGCCCAGGTCGTTCGGCAATCTGGTGTCGGTGGCATTGAGGTCGATCACCTGATCGCCTTCGACCACGCCGAGATGCGGTCCGGTTCCGGAATCAAAGCCGACAATTTTCATGAAGAGATCCTGTGAGAGCGTGGAGGTAGCACCTGCACCCTAACAGGTTCAATGGCCGGGTTCAGCCGCACATGAAAAGCCCCGGCGGGTGCCCGCCGGGGCCGTGGCTTTGCAACGTCGGCAACAGAGCCGCAACGATCAGGGTAGGATGTTCTTCTGGAAACGCATCATCATGAAGTAGTTGTCCTGATTGGCCACGGTGTAAAGCCCGCCCGGACGCCCGCCGCTCGGAAGCAGGTTCACGGTGCTGCCGGCATTGGCGGTCTGGACGTGATTCCAGATCAGATCGAGACCGATTTCCAGGAAGGGGTGCGGGTTCCAAGCGGTTCGGGTGCTTACCGATGCCAGGGAGAAGTTCGGATTGCATTGGGTGATGGTAGAGCCCGCGACGAGCGTGCCATAGAGCGCAAATGCCCCGCTGCCGCCAGCCGTGCCGCACAGCATGCCTTGCGCGAAGCTGTCGAAGTTGATCTGCGAGTAACCGCCGATCACCGACGTGCGCCACTGCGGGCTCCAGTAGTGCTGATAGGCCGCCGAAACGCTCCAAGCCTCGGTCAGTTCGACCTGCGAGCCGTTCACGAACACGCCATCGGGAGCATAGCCCATGCCGACGGTGTTGCCGCTGCCGTAGACGAAGTCGTTGGCATACGACGTCGAAGCATACGAGGGCAGGACATAGCCCATGGCGCCTTTGGCATAGTTGACCTGCGCTTCGATCGTGTCCTTCGGCAGCAGGAAGTTGACAAATCGAATGCCGGCGCCGGTCGCCCAGCCCCACGCCTCGCCCGGATGACCGAAGACCTGGCTTCCGGGATTAGGCCGGGGGCACACCCGCGGCGGGGCGACGAGGCCGGGGAAGTTCGAATAGTAACCGCCAGACGCGTTGTGAATGGCAGCCATGATCTGCGCCGAGCCCCAGGCTTGATCGACCCGCAGGTTGCCCACAAGATCCGGCTGCATCGCACGCAGCCCGTCATTGACCACCGCAAAGCCGGCCGCTCCAGCACCCGCCGATCCGAGCTGCGCAGCGTTGGACGCGTTCAGCACCCACTTGCCGCGGCCGGTGCCGAACGTTCCCGCATTGGCATTGCCGCCATCTTCGATGTCAACCGAGGCAGAAAAGCCGTTGCCGATTTGCCAGGTGTAGGCGATGAGATCGATGCCGTTGTCGCCCGTCCAACCCGAATAGACCGACGGCGGCCGATAGGTGTAGTTGCCCGGTTGAAAGAACTCGAACATCAATTCGGCGTGGCCGACCGTAAAGCCTGCGAACTGAATGAAGGCACGCAGGATACCGGCGGAGCCGTTGCCCGACGCGTCACCCTGTGACTGCTGACCGATGATCGCCGCGTAGGCGCGGATCGTGCCGTAGTCGGATTGGGTACGGAAGTCCACGGTCAGGTTCATACGAGCCCGGAAGCCGTAGGCGTCGGTGTCGAGGCGATCGTGCCGAGCGTTGGCGTTCGAGAGGTAGTAGGCGCTCTGGTTGCCGCCGTCGCCGTAGGTGTGGTCGGCCCGCAGATAACCGCCCACTTTGAGGCAGGTATCGGTGCCGGGGATGTAGAAGAAGCCTGCCCCATAGGCGTTGCAGACTTTCACATATTCGACCGGCTTCGCCTTGATCGGAAGGTCAGCAGCTTGCGCACCCGCTACCGTTAGCAAGCCCGCTCCAGCGCCGAGCAAAACGTGTTTGAGCGACCTCATATCAAAAACTCCCATGCTACTTGCCCAAGATGTGCACGCGGCACATCGCCCCAACCGAGTCACCCACGCGGGATGATCGTTGATAGACGTAGAGTTGTTGAATGACACTTGGGTGACCTGGGGCTCGCGGGCCACGTCGAAGAGGGCGCGTATGTTCGATTGCTTGGTGTGCGTTGCAAAAAGAGCACGTGGCCACCGGCTCGCGACCAACAATTTCTGGAGATCCGCCGCGAGCCGCAATCGAGATCATCATTGATGCTCATCAAATAGAAAAACCCCCGGCGTTGCCGCCAGGGGTTTCCACACTGGAGCCGTGATCAGACGATCAGGGCAGGATGTTCTTCTGGAAGCGCAAGATAGCTGCGTAGGCGTCCAGATTTCCGACTGAGTAGGTACCGGCCGGTCGTGCGCCGTTTGCTGTCAGGAAGATATTGCTGCCGCCGTTGGAGGTTTGGTTATGGTACCAGATCAGGTCGAGACCGATTTCCAGGAACGGATGCGGGTTCCAGGCGGTACGGGTGCTGAACGAGCTCTGCTGAGAGTTCGGGTTGCAGGCGGTGATGCCGTTAGCAACGTTAACTATACCGTTGATACCAACGCCACCTGCACCACCGACGTTGGCTGCGCCGGCAACGGTACCACACAGCATCCCCTTAGCCGTGTCGCTGTACCAGGTGTAAGCCTGACCACCAACGATCGCCGTCCTCCACTGCGGGTTCCAGTAGTGCTGGTAAGCGAGCGCCCAGTTGAAGCCGTTGGTCAGCTCGATCTGGCTGCCGTTCACGAACACGCCATCCGCCGCGTAGCTCATGGTGACGGTGTTGCCACTGCCGTAGACGAAGCTCTGACCGTACAGACCCGTGGACACGCAGTAGGACTGTGCGCCATGGCAGAAGCTGGCCTGACCTTCGAGGGTGTCTCGGGGCAGGATGAAGTTGACGAACTTGGCGCCGGCGCCGACCGCATAGCCCCACGCCTCACCCGGGTGACCGAAGACGGTGCTGCCGGGGAGAAGGCCAGGAGCAACTGCTACCGGAGCCGCGAGCCCCGGGAAGTTCGAGTAGTAGCCCCCGGACGCGTTGTGCAACGCGGCCATGATCTGCGCCGAGCCCCACGCCTGGTCGACGCGGAGGTTGGCGGCGAAGTCGGGCTGCATCGCGCGGGCGGCGTCATTCGTGACGGTTACGCCACCAAGGCCAGCAGCGTTGCCCACCGTACTGAGTGTGGAGCCGTTGGAAGCGTTGAACAGGACTTTGCCGCGGCCCGTGCCACCGCCAGCGCCAACGCCGTTGCCGCCGTCTTCGATGTCGATCGAAGCCGAGAAGCCGTTGCCGATCTGCCAAGTATAGGCGATGAGGTCGGTTCCGTTAACGCCCGTGCTCGGGTCCCAGACCGACGGGGCATAGCCGTAGTCGGCGCCGTTCATGAAGTCGTAGTACGAAACGGCGTGACCGACGGTGAAGCCGGCGAACTGGATGAAGGCGCGCAGGATGCCCGCCGAACCGTTGCCCGAGGCGTCGCCCTGTGACTGCTGGCCGATGATCGCCGCATAAGCCCGGATCGTGCCGTAGTCGGACTGGGTGCGGAAATCCGTGGTCAGGTTGATACGAGCCCGGAACGTGTAGTTGTCGGTCTGCAGCCGGTTGGCGCCCGAACCGATAGCCGCCGAGTGCGGACAGGTAGTAACCGCCCGATCCCGCCGCGGTCGCGCCGTAGGCATGGTCCGACCGGATATAGCCGCCGATCTTGAGGCAGGTATCGGTGCCCGGGATGTAGAAGAAGCCTGCACCATAGAGGCTGCAGACTTTCACGTATTCGACAGGCGCAGCCTTGACGGGAAGATCCGCCGCCTGAGCGCTCGCCACCGTGACCAAACCGGCCGCGGCTCCGAGCAGAAGGCCCTTCATCTTTGTCATGTCACCCTCCAGTGTTGCCGTTGCGGGAGGATTTTTTTCCGTTGGGCGCTTTTCGCGCCGCTGGAAGGCCCCCCAAGTCCCCCGCTTGATCCCGGTCTCCCCGACAACAAGCAGCACGACTCCCTTACGTTGCAGGAGGAATTTACCTTGCTAGAAAACGATGCGAAACGTTCATGGTGGGTCTACGATTTCATTTTGGATGGCCGTTGCAAAAATGCCACCCGGGCTCCTCCGCGGTCGCAGCAACGGGGCAGGCGTTGAGATTAAAACTAGTCAAATCATAATGTTAAGGGGAACGGCAGGCTGGAGTTTGAGACCTCATTTCCGACCTGCCCGAGCGATTCCATACCGCTATTGTGAAAAAATCCCTCATGAAAACTGTGTCGATCAGGTAACACCCTAGACTCCCCAATTTAATCGCGGATCATCGTACTTGCGCCGCCACTTCGTGCGTGCGTTTCCGCAAAACTCCTCATCGACAGGCGAGGTCACCGAAGAAAATGATTAAAAATCAATATGTTGCCCGCAGAAATGCTGGATGCTCGTCTGTGGATTTCGAATTCTCATCGATGAGCTGAAAACGTGAAAACATTGGTCGGCGGGTCGCTTGATCCCCGACCAACACGGCAGACATTTCTAATTTCTCGGATGTCGCCGCTCTACACCAAAGTACAGGTTACCCGATATCTTCCGCCATCAACCAGCTACCTAGGTTCACTGGAAGTCATTCATTTCATTCGCGTAATTTGCCGCCCCACACAGGGTGGATCAAACGGGGACCGGCGCAAAGCCGGCCGGGGCTATGTCAGATTTTGCGCGTGGCGTTGTCGGCGTGCTCGCCGTCGGAATGGTCGTGGGTGTCGGTGCGCTGATGCTCATTCCGCAGTCTTCCCCGTCCGCAATGCGATTTGCCGAGCCGCCGGCGAAGCCGTGCAGTGCGCAGGTGTGGCCGGCCAGCGACCGCGGCTGTGAGAAGTGGATGGCGCCTCGCCGCGGAGGCGCTGGCATGCACAAACCAGACGGAACGGCAGCCGCAGAGCCGCCTATGCCAGCGGGGGCGGACGCGCCGCCCGTCGCGCAATCCGAGCCCGCGGCCGCCCGCGAGCCGGCAAGGGCGACCGTAAGCCGGTCGGCCCAAAATCCGCGCGTGGCGCAGCGCCGCAAGGCCGAGGGCCTGCGGGAGATGCGTCGTTTCGGCGACAATCTGGGCGATGTTGGTGCATCCGCCTATGCACCCAACGGCACACGACGGACGACGACGGTCCGACCGACGTCCGGCGCGCGCGGTCCAGGCGCGGGGGTTGCGCAGGGAAACGGAGTTTTCCCCCTGTTTCGCTAATTTGACGGCGCGGCGCCGGAGACCGAACCATCCGTCCTTGGCAAAGCGCGCGGCCGCAGGCGCAACGTCGCCGGTCGCGGACGCAATTTCGCCCCTTCCCCCCCTGCAAAGACGATATAAACGGGCATAAACGGACCGGTTCCGGCGAGCGCCCGCTCGCGCCCGAAACATGATGTGAGCGCGTGCCGCAATCCCCCCAGAGCTTTCTGATGCAAGAGGCAGTCGTGTTGCATCGGCAAGGCGCGCTCGCGGACGCCGTCATGCGCTACACCGAAGTCATGCGCCGGGAGCCGAAGAACGTCGACGCGGTCTTCTTCCTGGCGTTGATCATGACGCAACAGCGCGAGTTCCAGGAGGCGGTGCGTCTCCTGCGCAAGGTCATCAAGCTCGCGCCACCCCATGCAGGCGCACATAACCTGCTCGGCGCGACGTTGCGGGCGACCGGGCACCACGACGAAGCACTGCGGAGCTTCAAACGCGCGCTTACCCACAAGCCGGATTTCTTCGAGGCCTACGTCAATGCCGCCCAATCGCTGATCGACCGCGGCGAGCCGGCCGAAGCCGTTGCAATTCACGAGCGCGCCGTCGCCGCCAATCCGGGGCGCGCCGAGCCCTTGATCAATCGCGGGCTCATGCTCGATTCGATCGGCCGGTCGGAAGATGCGGTGGCCAGCTTCGACCGCGCGCTGCAGCACAGCCCGGATTCGTTCGAGGCCTGGTTTAATCGCGGCAACGCCTGCGCGTCCATGAAGCGGCATGAGGACGCGGTCGCGAGCTTCGAGGCGGCCAGCGCGATCAAACCCGAGTTTGCGATTCCCTTCGTCAACCGCGGCAACTCGCTATTACGCCTTGGCCGCCGGGAAGACGCGCTCGCAAGCTATGAGAAGGCGGCTGCGCTGCAGTCGGATCTTGCCGCTGCCCATTTCGGGCGCGCCATGACGCTGGAAGAATTGGGCCGCTTCGAAGCGGCGACCGAGGCCTTCGACCTGATGCTGGCGATGCCTGCTGTGCGCGCCGATCCGCGTTTTACCGCCCGCCTGCGCGCGCGACGTTCGGCAGCGCTGGCCGAGCTCGGACGTCTGGAGGAAGCGCGCGCCGACGCCGACGCCGCGTTGGCGCAGGCCTCCGACGATGACGAAGTGCTCTATCACGTGTCAAACCTCGATCTGCTCCAGGGCAATTGGCGCGAGGGCTGGGCGCGTTTCGAGCGACGGCTCGCCTTGGGCGTCGGCGTTCCCGATGATTTCAAGCCGCCGCCGTTCCCGCGTTGGACCGGCGAACCGTTGGGCGATCAAAGCTCTCGTCCTGCGCTGTGAGCAGGGCCTGGGCGATCGCATCCAATTCTGCGGTTTCGCAGCGGAGCTCGCACAGCGCGGCAACCACGTCATCCTGTGGACGAACGCGTCATCGGCGCCGCTGTTGCGCACCGTGCCGGGTGTCGAGCGCGTGATCACCGACATCGAATCGATCGACAACGCCGGACAAGCGCGCTGGCTCCCGATGATGAGCCTTCCCTTCGTCCTGGGGACCACGCCGGATACGGTTCCAGCCCGGGTACCTTATCTCGCGGCGGATCCACAACGTATCGCCGGCTGGCGGGAACGCCTCGGGGGCGAAGGCTTCAAGATCGGGATCACGTGGCAGGGCAGCACCGATTTTCGCCTCGACCGCAGCCGTTCGCTGCCGCTCGCGGCGTTCGCCCCGCTCGCCCAGATCGATGGCGTGAGGCTGGTCTCCCTGCAAAAGGGACTCGGCGAGGAGCAGATCGCGACCGTCGCGTTCCGCGATCGCATCGAAACCCTGGGCGAGCGCTTCGACGAGGATGGTGGCGCCTTCGCAGACAGCGCCGCCGCAATGATGAGTTTGGATTTGGTCGTGTGTCCGAACACGTCGATTGCGCATCTGGCCGGGGCGCTCGGCCGCGACGTATTTCTGGCGCTGCCGCGCGCCGGTGACTGGCGCTGGCTCATCGGCCGCGACGACAGCCCGTGGTATCCGACGTTTCGCCTGTTCCGGCAGACGACGTCCGGGGACTGGTCGGACGTCATTGCCCGCATGGCGGACGCGATCCGGGAACGGCTGGCGTCGAAATGAGCAAGACCATCCTGATCACCGGCGTCACCGGCCAGGACGGGTCCTATCTGGCGAAGCTCATGCTTGAACGCGGCGATCGCGTGGTCGGTGGGGTGCGCCGAACCTCATCCGACAATACGTGGCGGCTCGCCGAGCTCGACATTCTGGGCGACGTCGAACTGATCGATCTCGACGTCGCGGAGATCACCAACATTCTACGGATGGTCGAACGCATCCGGCCGGACGAGATCTACAACCTCGCCGCACAAAGCTTCGTGCGCTCCTCGTTCGAACAGCCGATCTATACCGCCGACATCGACGCGGTCGGACCGGCACGCATTCTCGAAGCAATCCGAACCATCAATCCGGCGATTCGCTTCTATCAGGCATCGACCTCGGAAATGTACGGCAAGGCGAGCGAGAGCCCGCAATCCGAGCGCACGCCGTTTCATCCGCGCAGCCCCTACGCGGTATCCAAGCTCTATGCCCATTGGATCACCATCAACTATCGCGAAAGCTACGGGCTGCATGCCTGTTGCGGCATTCTGTTCAATCACGAATCGCCGCTGCGCGGACGCGAATTCGTCACCCGCAAGATCACGTCGGGGCTGGCGCAGGTAAAGCACGGTCAGATCAAGACGCTCGCATTCGGAAACCTGGATGCCAAGCGCGATTGGGGATTTGCGGGCGAGTATGTCGACGGCATCCGGCGCATCCTGCAGGCGGCCAAGCCCGCCGACTACGTGCTGGCCACCGGCCAGGCGCAAAGCGTCCGGCACTTCATCGAACTTGCCGCGCCTCACTTCGGCTTTGCGCTCGAATGGCGCGGCACCGGCGCGCATGAAACCGGCGTCGATATCAAATCGGGGCGCACCATCGTCGAAATCGATCCGAGCCACTACCGCCCGGCCGAAGTCGACGCCCTGGTGGGCGCGCCGGACAAAGCGGCGGCCGAACTCGGCTGGCGCGCACAGGTCATGCTCCCCGAGCTCGTCGCCATGATGGCTCAAACCGACGATCGCCGCGTGCGCGACGGCAAGCCGTTGAACTAGTGTCCCGCAAAAGTGGGAGCCGGTTTTGCAAAAAGAACATGCGCAGCGAAAATGCGCAGCGGTATGACGCTGCGATGAGAGCCGTCCTGCACTATCTGATGTAACCGCGCGTTCAATGGTGCCAATGCCCGAGAGTGCCGTCTCAGCAGAGTCTTCGTTCGAGGCCCGCCTGGTCGCGGTCCGGTACGCGGCGCGCGACGTCAACACCTACGAATTTGCGCGCCCAGACGGCGCGACGCTGATGGACGTGGAACCCGGCGCCCATATCGACGTCGCGCTGCCGAACGGAATTACGCGCCAGTACTCGCTTATTTCACCCGGCCCGGCGCCGGACCGCTACACCGTGGCGGTGAAGCGCGATCCGAACAGCCGCGGCGGCTCGCGCTTCATGCACGACGAGTTGCGCGTCGGACAACTCGTAACCATTACGGGTCCACGCAACAACTTCAGACTGCGAGAGGACACCGCGCATACGGTCTTGATCGCGGGCGGCATCGGCATCACGCCGATCTGGTGCATGGTGCAGCGCCTTCGCGCGCTGCCGGCACAGTCGGCCTCCTGGACGCTGCACTATTCCTGCCGTACGCGCGCGGAGGCGGCATTTCTGGGCGGCCTCACACAGTGCCCACAGGTGCACCTGAATTTCGACGACGAAAGCGGCAAGGTGCTCGACCTCGCTGCGGTGATCGCACAAGCGCCGCCGGCCGCACATCTCTATTGCTGCGGACCCACCCCGATGCTGGCGGCGTTCGAGCAGGCGACCGCGAACTGGCCCGACGAGCAAAAGCACGTCGAGTATTTCACCGCCAAGGAAGCGCCGGCCCTCGCCGGCGGGTTCGTGGTCGAGTTGCGACGCTCTGGCAAGGAATTCGTGATCCCGGCCGGCAAGAGCATCTTGGAGGTCTTGCGCGAAGCCGGGATGGATCTATCCTATTCCTGCGAGCAAGGCATATGTGGAGCATGCGAAACCCGCGTCATATCAGGCGTTCCGGAGCATCGCGATTCCGTGCTCACCCCCGCCGAACAGGCCGCCAACACCACCGTGATGATCTGCTGCGCGGGCAGCAAGAGCGAGCGGCTGGTGTTGGATCTTTGATCGCAGCCGACAGCACGCCGGCGGAACCGAAGTGTTCGCTGGCTCGCCAGGGAATCGTTGGTCGGTCGGCGGCGGCAGGCGGCCCGCCGCGCGCCCTTGCATTTTCTGGAAGGCGAGCGAGACTGGCACAAACACAAAGGTCTTAAAGCCCGCGGGGGAAACTGCCATGCCTATGGTCAGCTATTCCCAGAATCTCGAGGACGTTATCCTCCAGCGCGCGCTGCGCTATGTTCAAAAAGGCTGTTATGTCGATGTCGGCGCTTCCTTACCCGACACGGACAGCCTCTCCTACGCATTTTACAGACGGGGATGGCGTGGGATCTGCGTTGAACCGCAAGCCTATGGCGATGGATGGAACCGGCTGCGTCCAGAGGACACGTTCATCAACGCCGCAGTGGGCGAAGAGCAGGGTAGCGCAATCCTTCATGTCTATGACAAAGTCAGGGAAGTTTCGACTGCCTCGCCGGAATCCATCGCGCACTGGAGACAATTTGGGTTCCAAGCGGACCGCTCAGTATCTGTTCCGATCCTAACTTTGAACCAGATTCTGAACGATCATCTGCGTGGACGAACGTTGCATTTTGTCTCGATCGACGTGGAGGGAATGGAATGTGAGGTTCTGCGCGGGTTGGATCTGAAAAAATACCGACCCTGGATTATGATTGTTGAAGCAACGATTCCGGGTACACCGGTTCCCTGTTTTGAAAAATGGGAATCGCTCATTGTCAGTCACGGGTATCGCATGGTGTATTTCGACGGGATCAATCGGTTCTATCTCTCCGACGAAATGCAAGGGCTATTGCCGCATTTCGCACATCCTCCCAATGTGTTTGATGATTACGTACCGGCAATACAGGTCGCCCAGCACGAAAGAATCGCCGAGTTGGAAGTCAAAGTCGGTCAATTAACGGATGAGCTTGCGTTTGCGAGGCGGCCGACACAATGACGTAGCCGTCGTCGGGGGCTCCCAACCTTGTCACCTTGACATCGGAAGCTCGAACCCCGCGTCCTTCCAAAGATCGCGCGCGTCAGGTCGCGTGAGTGCTTCGATCAAGGCCGCAGCTGCCGTGCGATCGCCGCTCGACGACACGACGGCCGCCTCATAGGTCGTGTCGCTTCCAAGCGGGGACGGCAGCGGCCCGACCACGCGCGCACCCTCGATCGGCAGCATCTCGCTGATGAAGGTCATGCCGATCTCGGCCTCGCCGTCGGCAACGCGCTGGGTCACGTCGGCACCGCTGCTGCAGCGCAGGGCCTTGCGTTCGATCGCATCCGCAATCCCGATGCGTTCGAACATCTGCGCGAGGTGCTTTCCAGCGGTGCCGCCGACTGCGATATCCGACACTGCGATGGACCGCGCCGCCAGCAGCGCCCGCCGGAACGCTTCGGGCGTTGCGATGTCGGGGAGCGCTGCGCCGGCTTTGACCGCCACCCCGATGCTGGTACGCCCAAGCGCACGGCGACTGCCGGGCACCAGCGTTGTTTCGATCTTGGTGAGCGCGGCGGTCGACAAGATGATCACATCCGCCACGGCACCGGCCGCCAGTTTCGCCTCCAGGGTTCCGACTGGAGCGAAATCGAACGACGTGTTGTGATCGGTGGCGCGCGAAAACTCGGCCGCTATCGCGCTTACCGCGCCCTTCACGGCGCGCGCACTCATGATTCTAAGCACCGACATCACACGCTCACATTTGATCGCGCCAACAAACCGGTTACAGTCCTAGAGCGTGATGACTTTTCTTCGAAACGTCGTCCCGCTCTAGCTTGTTATTGGAGCATGATCTTTTCCGAAAAACCGGTGTCCACTTTTCGGGATCATGCTCTGTGGTTCAAGGGGGAGGCAACATGTTATCCGACGCGGACCGCAAGAAGGCGGCACAACTCCTGCTGACCGCTGAGCGTGATCGCAAGCCGATGGTGCAACTCTCGTCCACCTGGCCGTCAATCACGTTCGAGGATGCTTACGCGATCCAGAACGAGGTCCAGCAGCAGAAGATGGCCGAGGGTCGCAAGCTGATCGGGCACAAGGTCGGGCTCACGTCCAAGGCGATGCAGCAATCGTCGCAGATCAACGAGCCCGACTATGGGCATCTGCTCGATGATATGATGATCGCTGACGGCGCCAAAGTACCGCACGCCAACTACTGCGCGCCGCGCGTCGAAGTCGAACTTGCTTTCATTCTTGGCACGCCGCTGCAAGGCCCGGGTGTTGGTCTCACCGATGTCTTGCGGGCCACCGAATACGTTGTTCCAGCGCTGGAGATCGTCGACGCCCGGGTGCAGAACCCGCGCAAGATCTTCGATACCATTTCGGACAATGGCGCGGCCGCCGGAATCGTCGTCGGGGGCCGACCGATCCGTCCCATGGACATGGATCTGCGGTGGATCGGCGGCATCATGTATCGCAATGGCGAGATCGAGGAGACCGGGCTTGCAGCGGGCGTGCTCGGCCATCCGGCGCTCGGGGTGGCGTGGTTGGCCAACAAGCTCGGACAGCTCGGCGTAACGCTCGAGGCCGGCCATCTCGTGCTGTCGGGATCGTTCACACGCGTGGTCTGGGCGCAGAAGGGCGACACCCTGCACGGGGATTTCGGGCCGCTCGGCGGGGTCGCGATTCAGTTTGTTTGATGCCACCGCACGGAATGGCTCCGGGCTCGATGCGCCAACGTTGAACGATGGGATGGAACGAGACCATGGAACTCAGCCGCAACGTCTTCAAGCAGGCGCTCAAGCAGCGCCGGTTGCAGATCGGCCTGTGGAGCAGCCTCGCCAGCAACATCGGCGCCGAGATCATCGCCGATTCCGGTTTCGACTGGATTTTGCTCGACACCGAACATTCGCCCAACGAAGTCCCGAACCTGCTCTCGCAACTGCAGGCGCTCGAGCGCGGCACTGCGACCCCGGTCATTCGGCCCGCCTGGAACGACCCCGTGCTGATCAAACGCGTGCTCGACATCGGGACGCAATCGGTCCTGTTGCCCTATGTGCAAAATCCGGACGAGGCGCGGCGCGCGGTGGCGGCGGTGCGCTACCCGCCGGCGGGCATTCGCGGCGTTGCCGCAACCCCGCGCGCCAGCCGCTATGGCCGCGTCAACGACTATCTGAAAAAAGCGAACGACGAGATGTGTGTTCTGGTGCAGGTCGAGACCAGGACCGCGCTCGATCAGCTGGAAGCCATCGCGGCGGTCGAAGGCGTCGATGGCGTGTTCATCGGGCCGGCGGATCTGTCCGCGTCGCTCGGCCACGTCGGCAACCCGCAGCATCCGGAAGCGCAGAAGGCGATCGAGAGCGCGGCGCAGCGTCTCCAGGCGGTGGGCAAAGCGGCGGGAATACTCACCGGCAACGAGGATGAAGCAAGGCGATACATCGGGTGGGGCTACTCGTTCGTGGCGGTCGGCACCGACACCGTATTGCTCGCCCGCACCGCCGACGCGCTTGCAAAGAAGTTCAAAGGGTGAAGAGGAACGCCATGCCGGCACGAACCTTCGAGTATCGCTACCGCGGCCCGCGCAACACCCCTGAGGAACGCGGCGGCAAGCCGCCGGCCTACAGCCGGACGGTTGAAAACGAACACGCGATGATCATCGAACGCGACCTCGCAGTGACATTGCGCGACGGGGTCAAGCTCTACGTCAACGTCTACCGGCCCGCCGACGAGCGGCCGGTGCCGCCGATCATCGCCTGGAGCCCTTACGGCAAACACGTGCCGTTCGATCCGCGACGCTTCCTCAACGCCGGCGTGAAGGAAGGCGACACGTCGCAGTACACCGCATTCGAAGCGCCTGATCCGGTGTTCTGGGTGCCCAACGGCTACGCGGTGGTGAACGTCGACATCCGTGGTACCTGGTACTCGGAGGGGACCGCGCATTTTCTGGCGCCGGAGGAAGCGCAGGATTTCTACGATCTGGTCGAATGGGCCGGCACCCAGCCCTGGAGCAACGGCAAGGTCGGATTATCCGGCGTTTCCTATCTGGCGCAGCTGCAATGGCGGGTCGCCGAACTCAACCCGCCGCATCTTGCCGCCATCAACCCGTGGGAAGGCTGGACCGACAGCTATCGCGAGGTCGCGACCCACGGCGGAATTCCCGATACCCACTTCTGGCCTTCGCTCTGGAACCGCTGGGGCGCCAGCAAAGGCAAGATCGAAGATCTCGAAACCGAGACCCGGGAACACCCGCTGATCGATGATTTCTGGCGCTCGAAAGCGGCGGATTTCTCCAAGATCACCGCGCCGGCCCTGGTGGTCGCGAGCTGGACCGACCAGGGCCTGCACACGCGCGGCACGTTCGAGGGCTTCAAGCACATGGCTTCGCCGCAGAAATGGCTGATCGCCCACGGCCAAAAGAAATGGGCGCACTACTACGTGCCCGAGAATGCGCGGCGGCTGCGCACGTTCTTCGATCATTTCCTCAAAGGGATCGACAACGAGATCAAGGATTGGCCGAAAGTGCAGGTCGAGGTGCGCGACCGAAACGGCGTCGGCACCTTTAGGGCCGAAAGCGAATGGCCGCTGGCGCGCACGCAGTACACCAAGCTTTATCTAAATGCCGCCGACGGCACCCTGCAGAAGGATGCCATCCGTAACGCCGCGTCCGTGTCCTACGATCCGGTCTGCCGCGACACCGACCCGGCCGACCACGCCCAGTTCGATATCACGTTCGACCGCGACACCGAGCTCACCGGCTACATGAAGTTACGTGTTTTCATGTCGGCCGAAGGCTCCGACGACCTCGACGTGTTCGTCGGCCTGCATAAGCTCGACCGCAACGGTAACTTTGTCCCGATGGCGTACTACGCGCAGTTCGATGACGGCCCGATCGCGCTCGGCTGGCTGCGCGCATCGCACCGCGAGCTCGATCCGGTAAAATCGACGGAATGGCAGCCAGTCCACACACACACCCGCGAGCAGAAACTCAAACCCGGCGAGATCGTGCCGCTCGACATCGAGATCTGGCCGTCGAGCACGCGTTTTGCGGCCGGCGAGAAGCTGCGGCTGATCGTGCAGGGAACCGACATCAACCGTTACCCGAAGGACAAGGTCCCGGTTTACTTCCGCCACGAGGCGAGCGTGAACAAGGGCCGGCACCTGATCCACGCCGGCGGACCATATGAGTTGTATCTGTTGGTGCCGGTCATTCCGTGATACCAGTTCGCGCCGGGCGAGCTTTGGCCAACCTGAGTGGAGGTCTCATGAGAGCGGCGCGCGTCCTTCGTCTGTGCATTCTCGCTGGTCGTTCCCTGTCGTCGCGCTCGGACAAGGCACGCAGTCCCCGCCGTCGACCGATGCGCCGCAAACCAACCGCGTGCGCGTCAACTATGTTCCTCCGACCAACCCGGCGCATCAGGACATCTACGATCTGATGAAGAAGCGCGGGACGCTCGAGCGCATGCAGAAGCTGCTGAGCCCGTTTCGTCTCAAGCGCGATCTGACGCTCACCGTGCAGAACTGCGGCATGGATAACGCCTGGTACGACAGCGGCGTGATCACGGTTTGCTACGAATATCTGGCTGATGCGCGCAAACACAGCCCAAAGGAGGAGACCAAGGATGGCGTGACGCCCGAGGACGCGCTCGTGTCCCAGGTCTACTACGTATTTCTGCACGAGGCCGGCCACGCGATGTTCGACCTGTTGACCGTGCCGGTATTCGGTAACGAGGAATCCGCGGCCGACCAATTCGCCACCTACATGTTGCTGCAAATGGGCCAGGACGACGCGCGCCAACTCATCTTGGGCGCGAGCTACACGTTTCGCGCCTTTATGAATGCCGCTCAGACGACCGAAGCGACGATCGGGTTCTCCGACATTCACGGCACGCCGGCCCAGCGCTTTTTCAATCTGCTGTGTATCGGCTACGGGGCGCGCCCGGACGTGTTTGGCGATCTGGTCGAGAAAGGCCTGCTGCCAAAATCGCGCGCCCAGGACTGCCCGTTTGAATACGGAGCGCTGGCCTACGCGGTTCAGCAGCTTATCCGACCGTCGGTCGATGCGCAGCTCGCCAAACAGGTCTTTAACGAGGCCTGGCTTCCGACCGTGACCACACGGCCGAAGCGGCCGAACCCGCCTCCGCAGTAAAGGGCGCGCAACGGCTAGTTCGACCTAGCTACTTCTCCGGCAAATATTTGGAGATCACCGTCTCTTTCTGGGTGATGAACTCGAGCAGCGCCGGCTTGCCTTGGTATGTTTCTTTGATACCGCGGTGGATCGCCGGCACGATCTCGGCCGGATCGGTGACACGCTCGCCGTAGCCGCCGAATGCGCGTGCCATCGCGGCATAGTCGCCCGAGATATCGGTGGAGCGGTACTTCTTGGTCGAGATCGGCATGATCGGCAGCTCGATCGCCATCGAGAAGTTGTTGAGCAGAATGGAGAGAATGGGGATGCGCTCACGCACCGCGGTCTCGAAATCCATTCCGGTAAAGCCGATGGCGGCATCACCCCACACGTTGATGCAGAGCCTGTCGGGATGGACGAGCTTGGCCCCCATGGCGAGGCCGAGCCCGTAGCCGAGCTGAGTTGTCTTGCCCCAGCCGATGTAGGACAGCGGCTCGGTGGATTGCCAGAACGGGGAAAGCTGATCGCGCGGCGAGCCGGCATCGTGGGTGATGATCGTGTTCTTGACGTCGACGGTGTGGAGGAGATCCCACAACACCCGGTAAGGCGAGAGCGGCGTGTCCTTGGACGTGAGCTTGGGCAGCCACTCCTCAAGCCAGGCTTTGCGCATCTCGGCGATTTCGCGCGCAACCGCCTTGCTGTCGCGCTTGGTCTTCACGTGCGATTTGAGTTCCTCGAGCAACGCGTCGAGGGTGAGCGCCGCATCGCCAATGAGGCCAACATCGGCCGCGATGTCCTTGTTGAGATGATTGGGATCGAGCGTGGCGTGGATCATGGTCTTGCCCTTCGGCATCGGAACGCCGAAGGAGGTTTCGGTAAAACTGCAGCCGATGCCGAAGATCACGTCCGCGTGGTCCAGAAAGTAGCGCACCGTCTTCGGCACCGCGACGCCGCCTGAACCGAGCGACAGCGCGTGCGTTTCGGGAAACGCGCTCTTGCCTTCGAGGCTGGTGACCACCGGCGCCGCGAGATGCTCGGCGAGCGCGCGCAGCTGTTTCCAGGCCTTCGCCCAGTGCACGCCCTGGCCTGCGTAAATGACCGGGCGCTTGGCATTGGCGAGCAGCTTGGCCGTATCGCGAACCGCATCGGGGTCCGGTCCGCAGCGCGTCGCCACCACCGGCTTATAGGCGAGTGGTTCCGGCACCTCTTCGTTCCAGAGATCCTGCGGGACTTCGACCAGCGCCGGCCCGCCACGGCCGTTGCGCAAATGCGAAAATGCGCGCCGCATCACGTTGACGACCTCGGCCGGCGTTGTGATCGATTCCGCCGATTTGCTGATGCCGCGCATCTCGCGCGTCGCGTAGTAGTTGGCGCCGACCTGCGCGGTACGCCGCGGAAAACCGCCGGGGACGACCAGGATCGGAATCGACTCGCTGTAGGCCTGAGCGATGCCGCCGTACGCGTTCTCGGTCCCGGGACCGTGCTGCATGCAGAAGGCGCCAAGCTTGCCGCCCGACGTCACGCGCGAAATCGCATCCGCCATGTGCAAGCCGATGCGCTCCTGGCGAACGATAATCGGCCGGATGTCGAGCGCTGCCGCGTGCTCGATCAGATGATTGACCGGATAGGCCGCGAGGATATCCACGCCCTCGCGCTTCATGATTTCCGCTATGGCCGCGCCGACTTTCATGTGAATTCCTTCTCAGGTAGCTTCGAATGCTGCAGAGACGTCAAATCATCACGTCGCCGGGCCGCGCTCCATCGAATAGGGCTGCCAGCGCTTGAGGTCGGTCTTCTCCAGAACCGTTGGATTGACGCAGGCGCGCGGCCAGTAGCCGCGGGCGACGAGCGCGATCTCCTGTCCGACGCGGCGCCGCCGCGCGGGATCGAACCGCGCGGACGCAGACGCGACGTGCGCGGTCAGGGTCACGTTGTCCATCTTGAGCAGCGGATTGTCCGGCTTGGGCGGCTCAACCTCGAGCACGTCGAGCCCGGCGCCCGCGATCCAACCTTGCTGCAATGCCTTGATGAGCGCGGCCTCATCGACAGTCGCGCCGCGCCCGGTGTTGATGAAGAGCGCGTTCGGCTTCATCATCCGGAAGTGCTTCTCGGTCAGCATGCGCTTGGCATCCTCGGTCGCCGGCGCGTGCATGGACACGATGTCCGAGGTGCGCAGCAATTCTTCCAAAGTCACCGGCTCGACGCCGTACGGCGACATCACCAGCTCTTCGACATAAGGATCGTACGCAAGCATGCGGAACCCGAACGGGCGCGCCCGCATCGCGGTCGCGCGGGCGACGTGACCGAACGCGATGAAGCCGAGCGTCTGGCCGATCAGGCGCGGTTGATTAAGCGCGGGCCGACCCTCGGCCCAGCGTCCTTCGCGCACCATGCGGTCCTGCACCACCACGCGGCGGAATGCCGACAGCAGCAGCATCATCGCGTGGTCGGCGACCTCTTCGATGAATGTGTCCGGCACATTGGTGACCGGGATTCCTTTGGCGGTCGCGGCCGCCACGTCGACGTAGTCGGACCCAACGGTGCCGAGCGCGATCAGCTTGCAGCGCTGCAGTCCATCGATCATGCGCTTGGTGAAATTGCGGCCCTTGGCATAGACCGCGTCCGCGTCGTGGGCCGCGTCGATGAACGAATTCTCCGAGGATGCGTCGATCTCGACGATCTTGAGGCCGAGTGGTTCGAGCGCCTCGCTTTCAAACTCGTAGCCGCCGCCGGCGACCGCGAAGCTGGTACCCTTGGGCGTGACGATCTTGAACTGAGCCAATATGTCCCCCTTTCGCGGACTACGGACGAGCGATGTCGGATGTCTTCGTCCGTCCAGGGTCTTGCGTCAATAGTAGGCCGAAACAGACAGTTACTGCGGCTGCAAATTCGCGGCCTGGGCGAGCCGATCGATCAGGGGCCGGTCGCTCGCGATCCGCGCTCGCACCCACTCGGCATCGCCGATCACCGGCAGCGCTGCCATCGTATCCAGGAATTTCGCAGCCTCCGGGGTCTTTGAGATCGCGCCCACCCATCCTTCAATTTTGGCTACGATTGCCGGAGGCGTGCCTGCGGGCACGTAGGCTGCCCACCATGGGCTGAAGTGGTAGTCCGGAATGCCAGCCTCCTGCATGGTCGGAACGTCGGGCAGTGCCGTGATCCGCCGATTGGTGGTCGCCGCGAGTGCACGGATGCGGCCGGCCTTGACCTGCCCGACCGCAAACGTGCCGTCGAGGATCATGAAATCCAGCGTCCCATCGGCCAAATCGGGAATGGCGTCGGCTGTCGTCTTGTAGCTGACCGACTCCGACTCAATTCCAGTCTTCATCTTGAACAGCTCGGTCGAGAGCAGTCCGGTCGGGTTGGTGTAGGCCGATTTGTTGCGCGTCTTCGATTTGAGCAACGTCACCAACTCGGCGACCGAGTTCGCCCCAGACTTTGCGCTGACCGCCAGCACGAACGGTGTCTCCAGGAACGCAGCGGCCGGAACGAGATCCTTGTCGGGGTCGAACGGAAAATCCTTCACCAGATGACGGCCGCCGGCCATGATGGTGTTGCCCGAGAACAGCACCGTATATCCGTCGGGTTTCGCCTTGGCCACGACAGTGGCGGCGATGATGCCGACCGCGCCGGGCCGATTTTCAACGACCGTCGATTGCCCGCTCACCTCGGCAAGCTTGTTGGCATAAAACCGGGTCAGAATGTCGGCGCCGCTGCCGGCCGCAAAGCCGATGACCACATGGATCGGGCGGCTCGGATAGTCCTGTGCGCTCGCTGCGCTCGCGAACGCGCACGCCATCGCGGCGATGGCTCCGACGCAAACACGTTGCATTGATGTTTCCTCCCGTAGGCAATGCTAGCCCGGATGGCGCGCCCGTGAAATCCGCGTACCAGCAGTTCAGGAATGCACGCGCAATGGTCGCAACCGGTCCCCGGTTCTGGTTACGCCGGTGCTCGCCTTTTCGTACTATCGTCGCGGCGAGAGGCCTTGCGACAAAGGTCCGGCATTGAGGAGGACACCATGGAAGGCAGCATCGGCAGCAAGGGCACGTCGTTCGAGGACCTGCGACGCGCGGCCAACGACATATTGCCATTGGTTGAAGCCGAGGCCGATGAAGCCGAGCGGCTTTACCACCTCACCGATCGGGTCGTCGCCGAGTTCCGCCGCAAGGGCCTTTATGCGCTGCTGACGCCCAAAGTCCTGGGTGGTGCCGAGATGCCTTACGTCGAGGCGATGGAGCTCGTCGAAAGGGTGGCCGCTGTCGACGGCTCTGCGGGCTGGTGCATGATGGTGGAAGGCGTCATGGGAGCTTCGCTCGGTTCGTTCCTGCCCGACCAGGGCGCGCGGACGGTGTTTCCCAACGGGGCCGACGTCACCATGGCGGGCAACGGCGTGCCGCGCGGCTTTGCCCGCCCGGTCGATGGCGGCTTTCTGATCAAAGGCCATTGGGCCTACGGCAGCGGCATCTACCACGCCGAGTGGATTCACTCGGGCTGCTTCATCATGGACGGCGAGAAGATGAAGCTGAACCAGGATGGTGCCCCCGAGATCGTATTGTGTCAGCACCCCAAAAGCTCAATTGAGCTCAAAGGCAATTGGGACGTGTTGGGGCTGCGCGGCACCGGCAGCTACGATTACACGCTCAAGGAGCCCGAACTCTTCGTCCCCGCCCACATGTGCTACATGTTCGACGCCGTTGAGCCGGCCCGCGGTGGCCCACAATACGGCACTGGACTCGTCGGCTTCACCAGCTGGGGCCACACAAGCTGGGCACTCGGGGTCGGCCGGCGCGCCCTCGATGAATTGGCGAAGCTCGCCCGCGGCCGCGCCGACGTGTTCGGCAAGCTCTGCGACAGCGCGAGCTTCCGGCAATCCTTCGCCGATGCCGAGGCGAAATATCGCGCCGCCCGCGCGCTCGTCTACAGCGCCTGGGACGCACTCTCCGAGCGCGTCGCCAAGGGCGAAAAGCCCAATCTGGAGGAGATTGCGTTGATCAGGCTCGCGATGCGGCACCTGCACAACGTGATCTCTGATCTATCGACCTTTGCCCACCGCGCGGCGCGCGGCGCGTCGCTACGCCCAAGCCAATTGCAGCGTTGCTACCGCGACATTCACGCCGGCACGCAGCACATTCTGCTCGCCGACGAGATCATGCAGGAATGCGGTAAAGTTCTGCTCGGCGCCACGGGCGCAGACGCGCGTTGGACCATGTTCGGGGTCAAGGGTTGAGGCGCTGCGCTACCTTACGCCGCGCGCGGCAAGCGCACTATTTTTTGAACTCACGGCGGCGCTAGGTGCGTGCTAAGAGACGCCCGGGTCACGCACACTAACACCGTCGGGACGATCCCATGGGCATGGTGGTTGACGGCCGTTGGACCGAGGAGGTCCCGGCGGAAACAGGCACAAGCGGCGAGTTTCGCCGCATCGCGAGCGCATTCCGCAAACGCATCACGGCCGATGGTTCGTCAGGCTTTCCCGCCGTGGCCGGCCGCTATCACCTTTACGTCGGGTATCATTGCCCGTGGGCGCATCGCACGATCATTTTTCGTGCCCTGAAGAAGCTCGAGCACGCGATCAGCATTTCCTACTGCCTCCCCTACTTTCGTGAAAACGGCTGGACCTACGCGCTGCGCCCGGAGGCGCCCGATTGCACGCTCGATCAGATCAACGGATTTCAGTATCTGCATCAGGCCTACACCACGGCCGATCCACACTACACCGGCAAGGTCACGATCCCGGTTCTCTGGGATAAATCGACCAACAAGATCGTGAACAACGAGTCCTCCGAAATCATTCGCATGTTCAATAGCGAATTTGCCGGCATTGCCGGCAACGACACTGACTATTATCCGGCGTCGCTGCGCGGCGAGATCGATGAGCTCAATGATTTCATCTACACCAACGTCAACAATGGGGTTTATCGCTGCGGGTTTGCGCGCTCGCAGGCCGCGTATGATGAGGCTTTTGACGCGCTGTTCTCCGCGCTCGATCGGCTCGACGCGCGGCTTGGCGGCAAGCGGTATCTGCTGGGCGAACGGCAGACCGAAGCCGACTGGCGGCTGTTTCCAACGCTGGCGCGTTTCGACGTCGCCTACTTCTCGATCTTCAAGTGCAATCGCCAGCGCCTGACCGAATTTCCCAACCTCTGGCGCTACACGCGCGATCTCTACGCGACGCCCGGGATCGCGGCGACGGTGAAACCGCGGCTCTACGTTCAAAACTACTACTCGCTCGCCCGCGTCAACCCCTCGGGCATCATTCCGCGCGGAACGCCTGTTGATTTCGGCGTAGCCGCGACCCGCGATGCCGCACGTGCCTGAGCGGTTATCGATCTTCGCAGCGTGCCGGTTGCCCGAGGAGGTCAAGGCCGACCTGCGCCGGGATTGCGATATCGTCTTTGCAGACGAGGTCGCCCCCGATGTTCCAATCCTGACAATGCTGTGCACCTGCACCCAGCCGATCGTGATGGTTACGGTGCAGGAGCCGCTCGATGCCGGCGGCGATCGGGGAACTGCCGGGGTCGGTGCGCGCGATCGCCACCTACTCGGTCGGCCACGAGCATCTCGATCTCGAAGCAGCGCGCGCACGCGGCATCGCGGTCTTCAGCCTGCCCGACGTGCTCAGCGAAGCAGTCGCCGAAATCGGCATGCTGCTGCTGCTCGGTGCCGCGCGCCGCGCGACCGAGAGCATCAACCTGATCCGTAGCCGCGCGTGGACCGGATGGACCGCAACCCAGCTCAACGGTGTTGAGATTTTCCGCAAGCATCTCGGAATTTTCGGCATGGGCCGCATCGGCCGGGCACTGGCCGCGCGCGCACGCGGATTCGAGATGACGATCCATTACAGCAACCGCCGCCGTCTCGCGCCGGAACTCGAAGAGGGCGCGCGCTACCACGCCGACCCGAAGGAGATGTTCGGCGAGATCGACGCTCTGGTCCTGCTCGCACCCTCGTCCGAGGAGACGCGCGGATTTCTCAATGCCGAGCGGATCGGCTGGCTCAAGCGCGGCGCGATCGTCATCAACATCGCGCGCGGCAACCTGATCGTCGACGGCGATTTGATCGCGGCGCTTGCGAGCGGGCATCTGTTCGCGGCCGGACTCGACGTCTTTGCCGGCGAGCCCAACGTTGATGCGCGTTATTTCGACTTGCCCAACGTCTTCATGCTGCCGCACATCGGCAGCTCCACGATCGAAACGCGCCGCCGCATGGCAGCGGCGCTGATCGATCAACTTCGGACTTGGCTCGCCGGCGGCGAGGCAAGCAACCGTTTGGTGTAGAGGGTATAGCTAGCCGCGCCCGATGAACGAGCGCATGTTGTTGGGCAGGATGGTCGCCTCGTAAAGGTTGACCTCAGGCGGCAGCGCGCACATCAGCACCGCCACCCGCGCCACGTCTTCGCCCGCCATGATGTAGTCGTCGGGCGTGTTGCCCGGCCCAGCCTTGGTGCGCCCGCGCCGCGCCGAGAAGCTGCTCAAGGTGGCCCCCGGGTGAATGATCGACGACACCACGCCGTACTTGCGGCCATCCATGGTGAGCTGGTGGGTCATGCCCTGCAGCGCATGCTTGGTCGCCGTGTAGGCCATGGAATCCGGGCGCGGCGTCTTCTGCGAGATGCTGCCGATATTGATGATGCGGCCGCCCTGCGGGGTTTGCGCCTTCATGGTTTTCACCGCTTCGCGGCTCACCAGGAACGGGCCTGTCAGGTTGACGGCCAGCACCTCGTTCCAATACGGCAAGGTCATCTCGTCGACCGGTGTCGCCGACGGTACGCCCGCGTTGTTGATAACGATGTCGACGCGACCGAACGCGCGCTTGGTCTCGGCGAACAGCCGCGCAACGTCGGCTTCCTTGGTCACGTCGGCGGCCACCACGAAGGCGGTTTGCCCCTTGCCGTTGATCTGCGCCGCGATCTCGTCGAGGACGTCCTTGCGGCGCGCCGCCAGCACGGTCTTGGCGCCTTCAGCCGCAAAAACCTCCGCGATCGCCTTGCCGAGCCCACTGCTCGCGCCGGTTACGATCGCAACCTTGTCCTCCAGTTGTTTGGTCATGGAATGCTTGTCCTCCCGCGTTCCCACATCGATCCTAGCAGGCCGGATCAATACGATCACATGCCAGTGCGAGCAAGCGAGGCATGCAATCGTGATGCTGTGAGTGGTGGTTGGAAAAACTCTGGGCGCGAGCGCGGCTAAGCTCTCGCCCACGACACCTCCGGGCGCCGGCCCGACACGATATCGGCGATCACCTGACCGGAGCCGCAGGAATGCGTCCAGCCGAGCGTTCCGTGCCCGGTGTTGAGATAGAGGTTCTTGTATCTGCTGCGCCCGATGTAAGGCACGTTTGAAGGTGTGGCCGGACGCAGTCCGGTCCAGAACTGCGCCTGCGCCGGGTCGGCGACGTCGGGAAAGATTTCGAGCGTGCGCCGAACCAGCGCCTGACAGCGTTTTTCGTTGAGAGTGAGATCGTAGCCGGAAAGTTCCGCGGTGCCGGCGATGCGCAGCCGACCGCCGAGACGCGAGAACACAAGCTTGTACTCGTCATCGGTCAGGCTGACCGTGTAGGCGCGCTCTGGATCCCGCACCGGCAGCGTGGCCGAATAGCCCTTGGCCGGATAGATATCGAGATCGACGCCGAGCGGCTTCATCCACCCGGCGCTGTAGCTGCCGAGCGCAACCACATAGGCGTCGGCGGTCACCCGTCGATAATTGCCGCTGCGCGTGCGCACCTGCACCCCTGACACTCGGTCGGACGTCGTCTCGATGCCCAGCGACCGTTGTGTCGAAGCGGAAATCGACCCTGCGCTCGGCGGCCTGTCGGCGAGCTTGCGGGTGAACATGCAGGCGTCGCCCAACTCGTCCGCGTAGGTCATGCTGCCGCCGACGATGTTGGCGTTGGTGAAGCGCAGCGCCGGCTCGATGGCGAGCATTCGCTCGCGACCGACCAGCTCGAGGTCGCAGCCGAGCTTGCGCATCAGCGCGGCGGGTCGCGACCGCGACGTCAAATTCATCCTGGCTCGTGTAGAAGTGCAGAATCCCCCGCTGCAGGTCGTCGTAGTGCAGATCAAGTTCCGCGCGCAGTTCGCCCAGCAGCCGGCGCGAATAAAGACCGAGCTCGACGATTTTTGCGATGTTGGCGCGCGTGCGACACGGCCAGCATTCCATGAGGAAGTTCAGGCACCAGCGCCATTGTGCCGGATCGAGTCGCGGCCGAAACAGGAGCGGCGCGTCGTCTCGGGCGAGCCAGCGCAACACCTTGAACGGCGCCGACGGATTGGCCCAAGGCTCGGCGTGCGAGACTGAAATCTGGCCACCATTGGCAAACGAGGTCTCGGTCGCAGCCTGCGGCTGGCGCTCGATCACGCTCACGTCGTGGCCGGCCTTGCGCAGGAACCACGCCGACGTCGTGCCGATGACCCCGGCACCGAGGACCATCACGTGCATTGCCGTCGTCCATCCACCCAAAACGTTGCAAGCCGAACGCTTCGGTTTGATTGATATAGGCGCGATTCTATGAAATTGAATATGTGCTTTCCTTGCGATCTGCTGCGCCCAAAGAGCCAAAGGCGCAATTTAATGACGGTCTGGAGGATCTATGCGCAAGAAAACGGCGTCAGCGCCACGGCCGCCCGCCAGGCGCGCGAATCGCCCGGCTGTCCCGGCCATCGACACGTTCGATCGGAAGATTCTCAGCGCGCTGGTGGAGAACGCGCGCGCCAGCAACGTCGAGATTGCTCAAAAGGTCGGACTTTCGGAGGCGCCCTGCTCGCGCCGCATTCGCCGGCTCGAGGCCGACGAAGTGATCCTGGGTTACCAGGCTCAGCTTGACCACGAAGCAATCGGGATCGGGTTCGTCGCGTTCGTGACCTTGGTGCTCGACTACGTCACCGCCTCGACCGCCGAACGGTTCTATCAGGAAATCCGCGCGATTCCGGAAATCATGTCTTGCTATATCGTGTCGGGAGGCTACGACGCGCTCCTACACGTCGCCGCCAAGGACAGCCGTGCCTATTCTGAAATCGTATTCGATCGCCTGCGCCGCATTCCCGGCGTCAAGGACGTACGCTCGAGCTTCGTGATGCGGACCATCAAGGAAGGCCGCGCTTTGCCGCTGCTGGATTAGCAAATCGTCGTGAACGATCTGGATGCACTCGTCCGTGGCGCCGCGATTGGGGGTCGCTCTGCTGCTGACGGCCGCGTTCCTGCGCGCAGGGCCGATCCGCCCGCGCGCCTGGATCGGCGCGCTCTACGCGGCTGGCGCAATCGCGTATCTGCTGTGGGGCGCCGCGGGAAGCGCGAGCTGGCCATGGCGCCTCCATGGACTGGTCGGGATCCTCGCGCTGTCGTGCCCATTCTTCGTCTGGGCACTGGCGCGCAGCATCTTCGAAGACGATTTTCGGCTGCGCGCCGCCCACTGGATCATCTTGGCCGTCATCGTCATTACCGGGGTGGCCCAGTCAGCGCTCGCGCGTGTTCTTGACCCGTGGATCGTGACGACTCTCCGCGTCGCTTTCCTGCTATCGCTCGCGCTGATCGTTCATGTCTTCTGGCTGGTGTGGAGCGGATGGCAGGCCGGTCTTGTCGACAAGCGTGTGCGGCTGCGTTTCGGCGTTCTGATCTGTGCCGCGACTTGCGCCGTCGACCGGCGACTATTTGTGGTCGGATGGCTTCAAGAGAAAGAAAAGACCACGAAGCAATGGGAAGATTGGTTTTACTGGGGAACGCTCGTGGTCGCGTGCTTAACGCTCGCTGCAATATTCGCAGGGCATAGCGCATTGGCCCTCTGCCAGCGCAGCGATCGAGCGAACAGTCGAAAAAAGCCGCCCCTCGTTGCACGATGCAGAGCCGCGGCTTTACTGGGATTGTCGGGCATGTCGAGCCAACTATCGACATGGAATTCCGATTCTGCTTGGCATGTATAGCAGAATGTCTTGACCTTGCCGTTCCAGTCTGAACGCGAGGCTGGCCGCTCGATCTCGTAACTATGGATTGTGCTGCCGCAGTTACAGACCTTGCCATAATCGCTATAGAATTTCTCACTCATCGTTGTCCTCGTCCCCCATTGAAAATCGATCGAGCGGGCGCAGTCTCCTGCATTACAGCACCCGGTCTGACCAAGCCTTCGCCGCCGCGTCGCCCGCCCGGCTTTTTCCCAGCCCCATCATATGCCGAGCCCCGGCCGCGCCCCGCCTTACGTTGCCATGCCGAGATTTGGTTTTAACAGAGCGGGCGAGCCGGCGACATCTATCTGACGATAGGGCGACCAATCACGTTGTTGATTGATGTGGGAATTGATCGGTCTCTATCTCACTGTACAGGGTACCCAACCTGCGGGCTGGTATAGAGCTTTTGTGCGGCCCTCGCCGCCCATACACTGACATCGGATCGCGTTGAATCAATCCAATGTCGCTCATCGGCCGCTTCCTCACGCGGTTCTCGGCATGCAACCTGCAAGCCGCTCAGAATGAGATAGCGCGTTGCGTCCATTAGGTAATCGTTCTGCTTGACTATCTTGCGCTTTTCATCACAGCGCCAAGCACACCTTCGAAACCGCCGATTCGCAGCCCGCCAAAAGGATAAATGTTTGTTCATGTCGCGCCGAGCTCGTGCCGAGAAGCACCGCACGGCTACTTGCGCGGGCGGGGCTGAAGTTGCGATAGGATACGAGGCACAAATAAACAGCCCCGCATTTCCAGAATCCTTTCTGTTGCGCGCCGACAAGGTCATCGAGTGAGCGCGGGGCGGTGATCGAATGACCTCCCAGCACCGCCCGGCCCGGCGATGACGCTCATGCGCGAGCTTGGCGTGCAACGGTGCGGCGGCAGACTGGCGGGCGCGGAATGTTTTGCATCCGACATCAGACCGCTCAATACCAATAACGACGGAGGGGAAGGGAAATGCGCAAATCGTTAATGGCGGAACACGGACTTAGGACCGTTCTACAGGACGCGCCAGCCATGCCGGTCGTGGACCTCAGCCGGGTCGTGCGCCAGACGCGGGCGGGAATCCTCACCGTTCACGAGGCCACCGGACTCCTCCTTCCGGCCTCCGTCCAGAGCGAAATTCTGCAGTCGGGAGGCTTCAACGACTAGCAGATCGACGTGCGGCCGAACTGGAAAAGAGCAGCCGCACCCGAGCCTGACTGGCAAGGTGTGGCGATGAGACCATTGGCAACGTGGATGGGGCCGGGAAGCCTGTGATACTAGACACAATCGCCTTGGTTGCTGTGGTGCTTGGCGCGCTCCTGCTCGCGGCCCTCTTCATCATGCAGCATTGCTGGCGCTAACGCCCGTTCGCGAAGCTCAGGCTTGAAAGCGACGATGACGCCAACCGTCCGGAAACGGCGGTAAGAACAGGAGAGCACGAGCAACTGGCGCTGAGGCTCAACCACAACTGCCATATATCGAACGATATATATCTAACGTTATATCCTAACGCGACAGGACTAGAGCTAGCCTATTGATGCGGCAGGCATCATTGCGAAGCCTGCCACGGGGGGGCGGCCCTGGCCTGGTACATTTCTCCTGTGGACAGAGAGGCTAGGGTCGTCGCCTTTCACCTGAAGCGAAACACGTCCTACCGGTCGGCGTATACTTTGGATTGGCTGGGAAGCTTTCTTGCAGACCGCTTACCAGTCAACGGTTCCGCTCGTGCCTTGAGCCATTGCGGCTGGGCCATTCTTGGCCCAGAGCGTCTCTGTTGTTCACCACTTCGATAGTCATCATGGCCGTGAGCGGCGTCATCGCCGCAGTGACTATAGCGTTGCTGATCTAGTTCGCGCGGCGCGTTGACAAAACGAGACGACCACCACGAGGGTGAGCAACTGCGAGGCAAACCAAGTCTATCGGTCAGCGTTAGTTAAGTGACTGGTTGTTCGTACCCTAGCTCACCCAGCCAACGGCCCCGGTCGTATGCCCAGGTCCCTGAGTTGTCCCGGAGGAGCCCAATTGCTCAGGCCCGAGACAACACGTTCTGCGCCGCCGGCTAAAGTTGGGGCGGCCTTGTCAGCCGGCCGAATTGGCGCAGCGCACGGGCACGAACGAACGCTATGTCCGCGAATGGCTCGGCAACCAAGCCGCCGGCGGGTATGTCGAATATGACGCCAAGTCGAGGGCCTATTTTCTCAACGAGGAAAGCGAAATCACTTATTGATCGTCTGCCAGTTCTAGTTCTGACGCACGGTCAGCTGTCGTAGTCAAAATGCACTCCTTCGCGGTGACGGCTGCGCTCTGGCCGCCCGCGGGATCGTCCCAGAAAGTGCAGTTCGCGTCACGAAACCGTATCCAAGCACGTTGTGCTTCAAGGAGCGCCTTCTTTCGTTCTTCGGAGAGCTTTGACATAAGCCTCTTGTAATTTTCGTTTAGCCGAGCGTCCTGCTGTTTCGTTTCGGCTAATATGCAATCAATCATGTCAGGGTTGACTCCGTTGGCCTTATCCATGCAAGTCGTATATTGCTTAGACATGTCCGTTTCGCTTGCAGCGAGGAGTGCTGTGCTGGTTGCGAGAAACAATGCAGAGGCTGCAGCTATACTCCAATGGATAGATGTCATTTTGCGAGCCCTCGACGCTCAAAGTTCAGCTAGCTTCAATGCACGTTCCCAAGAGCTATTTTTGTTGGATACAGCTGGACGTGACCGCCAAGCTGCTGGCAGCCGAACGTACATTCATTTGATTGACGGTTTTCGCCGCATTTTCACAGACTGCCTGAGTTTGAAACTGAAGGGTCGTCATAGAAGAATGGACTCCGCCACCCGGTGCGCCAGGTGACGCCAGCGCGATAATCAGAAGTACCCACATCTCCATGTCTCCTTTCGCCATAGTTATCACTGCCAGCCCATTGTCCCCTGATGGATAGGCGCTCGTGAACCCCCGCACATCGCGGTCCTGTCGGAATTTGTCGATAATTCAAATTCGCGACAAATAGCGACAAACGACAAATAGCGACACGCACAAAACACGCCAACAATCGCGCGTATCCTTCACACTCGGCGCAATTCGCTGAGTTGATTCGAGGTGCGAACGAATGACGATCTATGCCACAGGCATGCTACGTGACGCGCCGGAGAGCGCAAAGCCCCTGGCCGTCCCGGTTAGGACCGCGTGCAAGCTCGTCGGCGTCGGCAACACCACGATGTGGGCACTTATCAAGACCGGACGCGTCAAGAGCGTAAACATCGGCCGTCGGCGCCTAGTCATCTATAGCTTCGTTGGAATCATTACTGGCGCCTGGGGCCGGGGGAGCGTGATGAGCGTCGTCGATCAGCTGAACGCCGCGAGCCTCAACCAAGCGTCGGCCCTTATCGGCCAGAGCTGCCGTGCTTCCCCTGCCGCGCTGACAAAAGGCCGGCGACGCCGCGCGGGTTTAAAGACGCGACATGCGATCCCGACGCGCTGCACGAGCTGTGGAGGCGTCACCCCGGCCCTCTCGTTCCGGCCGGCGAAATTTCGGGGCTTGACATCCTCAGGGCCGCCAGACAATCGCGGCGCCGGCGACCCTGGTAATGTGGATCGGCTCAAATACGCCGCCCTCCATTCTCGGACACACGAAAGAAAACCCCGCCTTGCGGCGGGCGGGGCTGAAGTTGCGATAGGATACGAGGCACAAAGAAAAGGCCCCGCCTGGGACTGGTCGGAATGGCGGGGCCTTTCTTTGGAGGTAAGCAGAAATCATCAACGATCATGGTTTACAAACCGTTAATGGCTGGTCCCTGCCTCTACAGCCACGAAACCGACGCTGGTCAAGGATGGCGGTGGCTTCGCAATGGCCGTGCCGGTTGACGCGCGACAAGCGATACCACCGAGCAACAGGATGAATGTGATACGTTGCGAATGGGCACGGCTGGGCTTGGAGCCAACAAAAACAGGGAACAGGGCCAATGTCCGCCCCTCTCTATTTTCGATCTCTTGCAGCCCGTTGCCGCACATCAGCTCGTGATTGCTTTGATCTCTTTGCCAAAGAAGAATTTCGCCGGCTAGCCAATGAGTTTGAAACAAGAGCTGGTCAGTTGGAACAATCGGTCTTACCTGCTGCACAGGCTGGCTGGTGGCTAACGCAGCGCGAACCGGCGCGGGGATCTGAGGGTGATCACTGAGGGCAGTTGCTGTCGTTCAGCCCGGTTCGGACCGACCTCGACGCAGCCCCGAATAGCCGCGCGCTAACGCCCGTTCGCGAAGCAGCGCCTCTGGGCTTGGCCGTTCTTGCTGGGGCGGCTCGCGGCTTTCTTCTCCCGCCCGCCCTCGTTGCTCTCCCCGTCGCGTTTTGCATGATGGGTGGCGCCGCGTTCTTCGCCGAAGGAAATCTAAATCGTCGCGTGCGCGAGGATCGTAACAACCGCTGGGTTTTGGAGCAGCCTTTGGGCTGATCGGCCCAAGCACCAGGCCGCCGCTTCAATGACCGCTCCCATCACCGCCGAGGAATGCCGCCGCAAGGCACAGAAGTGCATCGCTGAATTGGCCAAGGCCCACGCGAATTTCAGTGTGAGCGCCGATTGGCTTGTATTAGCCGAACTTTGGACCGGGATGGCCGAAGCGCTGACGATAGAAAAAGATCACCCGCTGGCCCGCCGATGACGCTAGACGAGCAACATGCCCCATAAGTTCATCCTCGGCCAAGCGGTCGAATATACTCCACCTCGCAGGCTTTATGCCCCGCCCGGAATTTATGTGGTGACCGCGAAATTACCTGAGCGCGACGGTGAATTTGAATATCACATCAAACATACCAGTGAATTGCACGAACGCATTGCGAAGGGCTTC
>CAWFLX010000029.1:0-229966 GCA_963816775.1 uncultured Alphaproteobacteria bacterium | reverse complement strand
CTGGAGGGCATCGTCGGCCTGTGGAACGAGAACGTGTGGCTGGCCTCGAAGGGCGGCGGCATCGGCTCCTACTGGGGGAATTTCTTGCGCTCGATCGGCGAGAAGGTGGGCGCGGTCGGCAAGACCTCGGGGGTGATCCCGTTCATCCGGGTGATGGACAGCCTGACGCTGGCGGTGATCTCCCAAGGTTCGCTGCGGCGGGGCTCGGCGGCGGTGTACTTGCCGGTGTGGCATCCCGAGATCGAGGAGTTCGTCGAGATCCGCCGCCCCACCGAGGCGATCCAACCGCAAGGCGCTGAACCTACACCACGGCATCCTGGTGTCGGATGCCTTCATGCGCGCGGTGGAGGCGGACGAGCAGTGGCCGCTGCTGTCGCCTAAGGACGAGACGCCGGTGCGCTCGATCTCGGCGCGGGCGTTGTGGGTGCGCATCCTGACGGCGCGGATCGAGACCGGCGAGCCGTATCTGATCTTCTCGGACCACGTGAACCGCGCGCGGCCGGAGCATCACAAGCTGGCCGGGCTGGAGGTGAGGACCTCCAACCTGTGCTCCGAGATCACGCTGCCGACCGGACGCGACCAGCATGGCATGGAGCGCACCGCGGTGTGCTGCCTGTGCTCGCTGAACCTGGAGAGCTGGTTCGAATGGCAGGACCATCCGACGTTCATCGAGGACATCATGCGATTCCTCGACAACGTGCTGCAGGACTTCATCGACCGTGCGCCGCCCGGGATGGAGAAGGCACGCTATTCCGCGATGCGCGAACGGAGCGTGGGACTGGGGGTGATGGGATTCCACTCGTTCCTGCAGTCGCAGAACGTGCCGTGGGAGAGCGTGATCGCCAAGGTGTGGAACAAGCGGATGTTCCGCCATATCCGCGAGCAGGCCGATCTCGCGTCGCGCGTGCTGGCCGAGGAGCGCGGGCCGTGTCCGGATGCCGCGGAATACGGCATCATGGAGCGGTTCTCGCACAAGATGTCGATCGCGCCGACCGCGTCGATTTCCATCATAGCGGGGAATTCGTCGCCGGAGATCGAGCCGATCGCGGCCAACGTGTTCCTGCAAAAGACGCTGTCGGGCAGCTTCACCTGTGCGCAACCGGCATCTGCAGATGCTGCTCGAGGCGAAGCGGATGGACACCGACGAGATCTGGTCGTCCATCACGCTGCGGGCGGGGAGCGTGCAACATCTCGACTTCCTGACCGAGCAGGAGAAGGCGGTGTACAAGACCGCGTTCGAACTCGATCAGCGCTGGATCATCGAGCATGCGGCTGACCGAGCGCCGTTCATCTGTCAGAGCCAGTCGGTGAACGTTTTTCTCCCGGCGGATGTGCGTCTCAAGCGGGACTTGCATCAGATCCATTTCATGGCGTGGAAGCGGGGGGTGAAGTCGCTCTACTACTGCCGGAGTCTGTCGATCCAGAGGGCCGACAACGTGAGCGAGAAGGCAGTAGCACCACCTGCGTTTACTGGGGTGATGGGTGTGCCGGCGAATGATGGGGTGGGACAGTTGCCGCTGGTGGCGGCTGCGGCAGTGAGTGCGAACGCGACCGATTATGAGGAGTGTCTGGCATGCCAGTGAGTTTGGGGCGGAGTTGCAATATATTGGCATAACTTAGGCCATAGAAACCGCAAGATCCCACGATGCCATCTTGGCATCGTGGGTTTCCCGTAAGTTGTCTCGCGCATGACAGTCCCTTACCGAAGCAACTTGGCGCGGCTCGCATGGCCGTGTTTTTTGTTGGCTGAAAGGACCTTGGCTGGCAGACGGCTGGAACGCTAGAGCGCTGTCACCCTGACTGGAAATAACCGCTGTGGCGGAAGAAGTTTCTGCACTCCTGGGGTGACACGCATTGGGTGATGGAGCCGAGTGCGTTCCAGAGCGCCTCGATGGTCCGAATGGCCTTGGCCCGTAGCAGGGCTTTGAGCTTGGCGAACACCTGTTCGATGGGGTTGAGATCGGGGCTATAGGGCGGCAGGAACATCAGGGTCGCACCCGCCTGTTCGATAGCCCGACGCACGGCGGCTTTCTTGTGCGAGGACAGATTGTCCATGATCACGATATCGCCGGCCTTCAAAGTCGGTAGCAGGATCTGTTCGACATAGGCGAGGAACAGCTCGCCGTTGATCGCACCGTCGAATACGCCGGGGGCGAGCAGGCCATCCTCACTCAGGGCGGCAATGAACGTCGAGGTCTTCCAGTGACCGTGCGGCGTGGTGTCGATCAACCGAGTGCCGCGTTTGCAACGACCGCGCAGGCGGACCATGTTGGTCTTGGCCCAGGTTTCATCGATAAAGATCAGCCTTCGCGGGTTCAGAGTGGGCTGGTTCTCACGCCACTCCGCGCGCGCCCTGGCGACATCCGGGCGGTTCTGTTCCGCGGCGTGCAAGGTCTTTTTTTGAGCGTCAGGTCCAACTGGGCCAGGGTTTCCCACATCAGGGTCATGCTGACGGACACCTGATGCGTCTCGAGCAGCCAGCTCCGAAGCTCCGCGAGCGTCGCATCGGGTTTGGCCTCCACCCGCTCCCGGATCGCCGTGTGATAGTCCCTCAGCTTGGCCGGGACGTGACAGCACTGTGGCCGGGCCGCGGTTTCGCCGGTTCGATTGCGCCGAATGAGAACCTTGGAGACATAAGGGCCGCTGACCAACAGCATTTCCGCGATCCGGCCCACCGGCGTGCCCGCGTCCGCCGCCGCGAAGACGCGGTCACGCAAGTCCTGCGAGTAGGCTTTGCCGCGCTGCCAAAGCATCGATACCTCCGGTGACGTTCAACCGGAGGCCTACGAATTGTACTTCGGGGGCGTTTCGGAACCCCTGCCAGCGCATGGCTGGGATTCCAGTCTGGATGGACCCGCTCTAGGGAGGGAAACTACGTACCCCTGCCGCCTGCACGAGAAGCCCGCTGGCACCAGGCCGCACGCAACAAGGCACGCTCATCCGGCGGGCGCATCGTCCGTGACGCGCCTCGAGCATACGCAAGTATATCCAGTATATAAAGCCGGGAGCCTCGTCACCTCGGCGCCCGGCTACTCACCACCGGCCCCGACCGACTATCAAAATGGGTTGGACAACATATTGAACGATCGAACGAAAGAATAAGGATCGCCCTCCGGTGACCCATCATGACCTCCCGCGCCGTCACACGCCACCAGTACTATGATTTTCGCGCGGCAAACGCTACGTTGGTGCCGTTCAGATTGAACGCGCGCAAACATCGCTGGCAATGGGCAAAACAAGCATACAGGCATGCATACAAACTGCCGCATGTATCGCGGCGCTTGTAACCGTAGGGACCTTACCGGTCTGCGCCGAAACCTACCCGAGCGGGCCGATCACGCTCGTCAATCCCTATGCGGCCGGCGGGCCCGCCGACGTGCTGGCGCGCACCATGATAACGCCAATGTCCGATGTGCTCGGCCAGCCGATCGTCGTGTTGAACAAGCCGGGCGGCGCCACCGCGGTTGCCGCGGCGTTCGTGGCGGCCTCGGCTCCGGACGGCCAGACCGTGCTGATGTCGAGCGCGTCATCCCACATCGTCACGCCGGCACTCACCAAGGTCGGCTATGACGGCATGCGCGACTTCGCCTTCGTTTGCATGATCGCAGCGGTGCCCAATGTGCTGGTCGTGCGTGCAGGCTTGCCAGTGCGAAGCGTGCCTGAGCTGGTGGCGCTCGCCAAAGGCGCCCCCGGCAAGCTCAATTACGCATCGGTCGGCGTCGGCAGCCAGCCGCATCTCGCCGCCGAGCTGTTCCGGCAGCAGACGGGCACGGACATTACGCACGTTCCCTACAAGGGCGCCGCGCCGGCGACCGTCGACCTCTTGGCCGGCCAGATCGATCTCGCGTTTCTCAATGCGCCGCCGTTGCTGCCGCACATCAAGAGCGGCGCGCTGCGGGCGCTGGCGGTTGCCCGGCTCAAGCGCGCCGAAGCGCTGCCCGATGTGCCGACGCTGGCAGAGCTCGGCTTTCCGGGGTTCGACGTGACCACGTGGTACGGCATCGCGGTGCCGGCGGGAACGCGCCCCGAGATCGTCGCGCGGCTCGCGTCGACATTCGAGCGTGTCCTCACTGATCCGGACGTCAAAGCCAAGCTGGCGTCGCAAGGCGCCGAAGTTTTCTTTCTGCCGCCGAAGGAATTCGTCGCCTATCTGGCGGACAACTCCGCGCGGCTGATCAAGTTGATGAAGAGCGCCAACATCGTGGGCGAGTGAATGAAGGACTTGGAACAATTTAAGCTCGAAGTCAGCGATGGGATCGCCACCGTGGTGTTCGACCGGCCGCCGGTCAACGCGCAAAATCGTCAGTCGCGCGAGGAGTTCATCCAACTATTCGACGCGCTCAGCGATCGCGACGACGTTCGGGTCGTGATCCTGACCGGGACCGGCAACATGTTTTCCGCCGGCGCCGATATCAAGGAACGCGTCGACCTGGTGCACGAGCCGGGCGACTACATTCGCAACAATCGGCTGGTGCGCGAGTTCTTCTATGCCGCGTCCGACTGCGCGAAGCCGGTCATTGCCGCCATCAACGGTCCCGCGCTCGGCGCCGGGTTCGGGCTCGCGCTCGCCTGCGACATCATGCTGGCGTCCGACAACGCCTACGCGGCGATGCCTGAGGTCAATGTGGGATTGGCCGGCGGCGCGCGGGCGCTGATGCGGCATTTCAGCCCGTCGCGGGTCCGCGCCATGTACTTCACCGGCGCACGTATTCCGGCGGCCGAACTTTATCGGCTCGGGGTCATCGAGGCGTGCGTGCCGCGCGACAAGCTGATGGACGCGGCGCGCGAGATCGCGCGCGAAATTGCGTCGAAAAGTCCGCTCACGATCCGCCATCTCAAGCGCACGCTCAATGCGATCGAGGAAATGCCGGCGCGCGACGGCTACCGCTACGAGCAGACCGTCACGATCGAGCTTTCGCACAGCGAGGATGCGCGCGAGGCGCAGCGTGCGTTCGTGGAAAAGCGCAAGCCTGTGTTCAAGGGGCGCTAGCCGGAGGAAGCCGTAGGATGCCGTTGCCCAAGCATGTGTTCAATCCGCCGTTCAACGTCGTGCGCACGAGCCATGTCGTGCTCGGCGTGACCGACCTCGACCGCAGCCTCGCGTTTTACCAGGGGACGCTTGGGCTGCATCTCGAAGACCGCACGGCGAGCGAGGCCTACCTGCGCGGGGTCGAGGAGCGCCAGCATCATTCATTGGTGCTCAAGAAAACAACGACGCCGGCATGCGAGCGGATCGGCTTCAAGGTCGGGAGCGACGAGGACCTCGACAAGGCGGCGGCGTTCCTGGCGGCGAAAGGCCTGCGCCACGCCTTTGTCGACGTGCCGTATCAGGACCGAACCCTGCAGGCGATCGACCCGTTCGGCACGCCGCTCGAGTTCTACTTCAAGATGGAGCAACGCCAACGCCTGCTCCAGCTCTACGGCCACTACAAGGGCGTGCAGGCGCAGCGCCTCGACCACTTCAACATCTTCTCGCCCGAGCTGCAGGACGCGATCGACTTCTATGCGCTGCTCGGTTTCCGCATGACCGAGTACACCGAGGAGGACGGCCGCGACGGCCGCATCATCGCGGCCTGGATGCACCGCAAGGGCAACGTGCACGATCTCGCGTTCACCAACGGCGCGGGGCCGCGGCTGCACCATATGGCCTATTGGATCTCATCGCCGCTGCACATTATTCATCTGTGCGACGTCATGGCCTCGACCGGATATCTCGCCAACATGGAGCGCGGGCCGGGCCGGCACGGCATCTCCAATGCATTCTTCCTCTATGTGCGCGATCCCGACGGCCATCGCACCGAGTTCTACTCGTCCGATTATCAGACCATGGACCCCGATCACGAACCGCTGCGCTGGTCGGTGCGCGATCCGCGCCGGCAGACGCTGTGGGGTCAGCCGGCGCCGCGCACGTGGTTCGAGGAGGGCACCGCGTTCGCCAACCAGCCGGTGCGCGACGCCTTGTTCAAGGCGGACGTAATTATCGCCGCGTAGGATGGGTTGAGGCGAATCGCGCCGAAACCCATCATTTTGCGTGCGAGTTGATGAGTTTCGCGTCGCTCAACCCATCCTACAACGTCTCAGAACATCGTGTTGTCGTTCTGCGCGGTCTCCGGGATCGGCTGCACCGTGTCCCAGTGCTCGACCACCTTGCCGTTTTCGAGCTTGAACAGGTCGAAAATCGCAAGCCCGCGCGTGCCGGGCTCGCGCACCGCGTGGACGTGAACAATCACGTAGTCGCCGTCAGCGAAGATCTTTTTGATCTCGCTGCGGCTCTGCGGGAACTTCTCTTTCAGGAAAGCGATGAACCCCTTGAGACCTTCGGGGCCGTCCTTGGCGCTGGGATTGTGCTGGGTATAGCGCGGCCCAAGGTACTTGGAGGCCTCGTCGAAGTCCTTCTTGTTGAGCGCCGCGTCATAGAGCGCCATCACGGTTTTCTTGTTCTGCTCCATCTGGGCGGCGTCGCTCACACGCCACCAGTACTATGATTTTCGCGCGGCAAACGCTACGTTGGTGCCGTTCAGATTGAACGCGCGCAAACATCGCTGGCAATGGGCAAAACAAGCATACAGGCATGCATACAAACTGCCGCATGTATCGCGGCGCTTGTAACCGTAGGGACCTTACCGGTCTGCGCCGAAACCTACCCGAGCGGGCCGATCACGCTCGTCAATCCCTATGCAGCCGGCGGGCCCGCCGACGTGCTGGCGCGCACCATGATAACGCCAATGTCCGATGTGCTCGGCCAGCCGATCGTCGTGTTGAACAAGCCGGGCGGCGCCACCGCGGTTGCCGCGGCGTTCGTGGCGGCCTCGGCTCCGGACGGCCAGACCGTGCTGATGTCGAGCGCGTCATCCCACATCGTCACGCCGGCACTCACCAAGGTCGGCTATGACGGCATGCGCGACTTCGCCTTCGTTTGCATGATCGCGGCGGTGCCCAACGTGCTGGTCGTGCGTGCAGGCTTGCCGGTGCGAAGCGTGCCTGAGCTGGTGGCGCTCGCCAAAGGCGCCCCCGGCAAGCTCAATTACGCATCGGTCGGCATCGGCAGCCAGCCGCATCTCGCCGCCGAGCTGTTCCGGCAGCAGACGGGCACGGACATTACGCACGTTCCCTACAAGGGCGCCGCGCCGGCGACCGTCGACCTGTTGGCCGGCCAGATCGATCTCGCGTTTCTCAATGCGCCGCCGTTGCTGCCGCACATCAAGAGCGGCGCGCTGCGGGCGCTGGCGGTTGCCCGGCTCAAGCGCGCCGAAGCGCTGCCCGATGTGCCGACGCTGGCAGAGCTCGGCTTTCCAGGGCTTCGACGTGACCACGTGGTACGGCATCGCGGTGCCGGCGGGAACGCGCCCTGAGATCGTCGCGCGGCTCGCGTCGACATTCGAGCGTGTCCTCACTGATCCGGACGTCAAAGCCAAGCTGGCGTCGCAAGGCGCCGAAGTTTTCTTTCTGCCGCCGAAGGAATTCGTCGCCTATCTGGCGGACGACTCCGCGCGGCTGATCAAGTTGATGAAGAGCGCCAACATCGTGGGCGAGTGAATGAAGGACTTGGAACAATTTAAGCTCGAAGTCAGCGATGGGATCGCCACCGTGGTGTTCGACCGGCCGCCGGTCAACGCGCAAAATCGTCAGTCGCGCGAGGAGTTCATCCAACTATTCGACGCGCTCAGCGATCGCGACGACGTTCGGGTCGTGATCCTGACCGGGACCGGCAACATGTTCTCCGCCGGCGCCGATATCAAGGAACGCGTCGACCTGGTGCACGAGCCGGGCGACTACATTCGCAACAATCGGCTGGTGCGCGAGTTCTTCTATGCCGCGTCCGACTGCGCGAAGCCGGTCATTGCCGCCATCAACGGTCCCGCGCTCGGCGCCGGGTTCGGGCTCGCGCTCGCCTGCGACATCATGCTGGCGTCAGACAACGCCTACGCGGCGATGCCTGAGGTCAATGTGGGATTGGCCGGCGGCGCGCGGGCGCTGATGCGGCATTTCAGCCCGTCGCGGGTCCGCGCCATGTACTTCACCGGCGCGCGTATTCCGGCGGCCGAACTTTATCGGCTCGGGGTCATCGAGGCGTGCGTGCCGCGCGACAAGCTGATGGACGCGGCGCGCGAGATCGCGCGCGAAATTGCGTCGAAAAGTCCGCTCACGATCCGCCATCTCAAGCGCACGCTCAATGCGATCGAGGAAATGCCGGCGCGCGACGGCTACCGCTACGAGCAGACCGTCACGATCGAGCTTTCGCACAGCGAGGATGCGCGCGAGGCGCAGCGTGCGTTCGTGGAAAAACGCAAGCCTGTGTTCAAGGGGCGCTAGCCGGAGGAAGCCGTAGGATGCCGTTGCCCAAGCATGTGTTCAATCCGCCGTTCAACGTCGTGCGCACGAGCCATGTCGTGCTCGGCGTGACCGACCTCGACCGCAGCCTCGCGTTTTACCAGGCGACGCTTGGGCTGCATCTCGAAGACCGCACGCCAAGCGAGGCCTACCTGCGCGGGGTCGAGGAGCGCCAGCATCATTCATTGGTGCTCAAGAAAACAACGACGCCGGCATGCGAGCGGATCGGCTTCAAGGTCGGAAGCGACGAGGACCTCGACAAGGCGGCGGCGTTCCTGGCGGCGAAAGGCCTGCGCCACGCCTTTGTCGACGTGCCGTATCAGGACCGAACCCTGCAGGCGATCGACCCGTTCGGCACGCCGCTCGAGTTCTACTTCAAGATGGAGCAACGCCAACGCCTGCTCCAGCTCTACGGCCACTACAAGGGCGTGCAGGCGCAGCGCCTCGACCACTTCAACATCTTCTCGCCCGAGCTGCAGGACGCGATCGACTTCTATGCGCTGCTCGGTTTCCGCATGACCGAGTACACCGAGGAGGACGGCCGCGACGGCCGCATCATCGCGGCCTGGATGCACCGCAAGGGCAACGTGCACGATCTCGCGTTCACCAACGGCGCGGGGCCGCGGCTGCACCATATGGCCTATTGGATCTCATCGCCGCTGCACATTATTCATCTGTGCGACGTCATGGCCTCGACCGGATATCTCGCCAACATGGAGCGCGGGCCGGGCCGGCACGGCATCTCCAATGCATTCTTCCTCTATGTGCGCGATCCCGACGGCCATCGCACCGAGTTCTACTCGTCCGATTATCAGACCATGGACCCCGATCACGAACCGCTGCGCTGGTCGGTGCGCGATCCGCGCCGGCAGACGCTGTGGGGTCAGCCGGCGCCGCGCACGTGGTTCGAGGAGGGCACCGCGTTCGCCAACCAGCCGGTGCGCGACGCCTTGTTCAAGGCGGACGTAATTATCGCCGCGTAGGATGGGTTGAGGCGAATCGCGCCGAAACCCATCATTTTGCGTGCGAGTTGATGAGTTTCGCGTCGCTCAACCCATCCTACAACGTCTCAGAACATCGTGTTGTCGTTCTGCGCGGTCTCCGGGATCGGCTGCACCGTGTCCCAGTGCTCGACCACCTTGCCGTTTTCGAGCTTGAACAGGTCGAAAATCGCAAGCCCGCGCGTGCCGGGCTCGCGCACCGCGTGGACGTGCACAATCACGTAGTCGCCGTCAGCGAAGATCTTTTTGATCTCGCTGCGGCTCTGCGGGAACTTCTCCTTCAGGAAAGCGATGAATCCCTTGAGACCTTCGGGGCCGTCCTTGGCGCTGGGATTGTGCTGGGTATAGCGCGGCCCAAGGTACTTGGAGGCCTCGTCGAAGTCCTTCTTGTTGAGCGCCGCGTCATAGAGCGCCATCACGGTTTTCTTGTTCTGCTCCATCTGGGCGGCGTCGGCGGCCCGTGCGGGGCCCGGCCCAAAGGTTACAAACAGCAGCGCACCGGCAAGGATCGAATATTTGTACATCGGCTCCTCCTTGGTTTTCGTAGGATGGGTTGAGCGCAGCGAAACCCATCGATTTCGATTGGATATGATGGGTTTCGCTGCGCTCAACCCATCCTACGAGATTCACATCTGCGACGGCAGATACAACGCAATGATCGGAAAGGCGATCAGGATGATGAGGCGAAGGATGTCGGTGACGATGAAGGGAAGCACTCCATAGAAGATCGTCGAAATCCTCACGTCCTCCACCACGCTTTTTATCACGAATATGTTCATGCCGACCGGCGGATGGATGAGCCCGAGCTCAACCGTCATGACGATCAGGACGCCGAACCAGATCGGGTCAAAGCCGAGCGCGATGATCACCGGGAAGATGATCGGCACCGTCAAAATGATCATCGCGAGCGCATCCATCAGGCAGCCGAGCACCAGATAGAGCAGCATGATCAGGGCGAGAACCCCGTAGCGGCCGAGCCCGAGGCCGGTGAGGAACTCGGTCACCTTCTGCGGCGTCTGCGTCACCGTCAGGAAGTAGCCGAACAGCAGCGCGCCGATCAGCACGGTGAACACGGCGGCGGTGGTGCGCGTCGCCTCGAGCAGCGAACGTCGGATGTCGGGGCCCGACAGCCGACCGCGCGCGATCCCGATCAGGAACGCGCCCGCCGGCGCCCATGCCGGCCGCCTCGGTCGGCTGTGAACAGGCCGCCGTAGATGCCGCCGATCACGAAGATGAACAGCAGCATTGTCGCCCAGATTTCCTTCAGTGCGGCGATGCGCTCCGGCCAGGACGCGCGCTTGCCTGCCGGCAGGAAACCCGGCCGCACCGTCCCGATGATCGTGATGGTGATGCATGTACATGCGAGATGGCGAGCGCGCCGGGCAGGACGCCGGCGATGAACAGCTTGCCGACGTCCTGCTCGGTGATCAGGCCGTAGACCGCGAACACGGTCGACGGCGGAATCATGATGCCAAGCGTGCCGCCGGCCGCGATCACGCCGGTCGAGAACGACTGCGGATAGCCGAAGCGGCGCATTTCCGGATAGGCGACGCGTCGAGAACGTGGCCGCGGTTGCGACCGACGAGCCGCAGATCGCCGCGAAGCCGCCGCACGCCGCGATGGTGGCGATGCCGAGCCCGCCGCGCAAATGGCCCATGAAGGCGTTGGCGCCGCGGAACAGCTCGCGGCTCATGCCGGAGGTCGAGGCGAACGAGCCCATCAGCAGAAACATCGGGACGACGGCGAAGTTGTAGTCGGTGACCGTCCGCATCGAGGTCTGTCCGACCATTTTCAACGCGGGCCCGCCGCCGACCAGGTAGCCGAAGCCGGTGACGCCGACGAGGCCCATGGCCATGCCGACCGGCACGCGCAACAGCATCAGGGCGAACAGGCTGACAAAGCCGATGATGGCGACGGCATCGGTACTCATCTGCGCGTCACTCCACCGGCTTGATGGCTTGCTGGTCGCGCTCGATCTCTTCCGGATGGAACACGAGCCGATACGTGCGGATTGCGATCAGAATCACCGCCGAGACGTCGCCGGCCCAGGCAACGGCGAAGAACGGCCAGGTCGGCAGACGAAGATCGAAGGTCAGAACGTTGTCGCGATAGGTGCCGACCACCTTGTCGACCAGCGTGTAGGTCTGCACCGTCACGACGAACAACAACACCAGTGTCGCGAACACGTCGATCCAGCGCTGATACTTGGGGCCGACGTTGGCCCAGACCAGATCGACCGTGATGTGGCCGCCGCGATAGCTGCAGGCGGCGATCCCCCAGAAGATCAGGATGCCGAGCAGCATGCGCCCGAAATCGTAGGCAGTCCGGGATCGACACGCTGAACAGGTAGCGCAGCAGCACCGAGATGAACGTGTCGGCCGCGACGAGGCCGACAAAGAACGCCGCGATCAGCTCGATCGTATCGATGAAGCGGTCCATCGCGTTGCGCGGCGGCGCCCGACCGGGCCCGCCGCTGCCGCCAATCGCCGCAGCTGCTGGTTCCGAGTTTGTCAAATTGCCTCCCCGTACGCAGTGACGGCGGCGAGACCGCGCCGCCGTCCCGTTCGCCGCCCCGTCCGGCGGACTTTCAGTAGCCCGCCTTGTACTGATCGAGCGCGGTGCGCAGATCCTTCAGCACGACATCAGGATCACCGCCCGCCTTGCGCACGCCGTCGGCCCAGGACTTGTAGACCGGCTCCGCTGATGTCTTCCAATCTTTGAGCTGATCGGGGGTGACCGAAACGATTTCGTGTCCGGGAGCGTCCCGGAGCTTGGTGATGCCCGCCGCCTCGAAGTCGGCCCACGGATCGGCGAACCTCGCCGCCCAATCGTTGGTGCAGTGGTCGTCGATCACCTTCTTTTGCGAGGCCGACATCGCCTCGTAGACCCGCTGGATTCATGATCCACTGGAACGTGGTCGTGGCGAGCGGAATATCGAGGTGATATTTCGTCACCTTGTCGATCCCGAACAGCAGCACCGAGCCGTATGGCGTGGTGGTCGCGTCGGCGACGCCCTTCTCCAGAAGGTCGCGGATTTCCGACGGACTCGATGACACGTTGGTGCCGCCGAGCTGCGTCACCCATGCCGCCATGGTGGCCTGCGCCGGACGGATCTTCATGCCCTTGATGTCGCGTCGGCACCACGACCTTCTTGGCGCGCGAGTGCATCCGCAACGGATCGAGAATGAACGAGAAGCAGAGCTTCACGTCCTTCATCTCGGCCGGGCCGTACTTGCGGTACCAGGCATCGATCGCCCGGATGCCGCCATGCGCCTCTCCGACCAGGAACGGAAGTTCGCCGGCGGAGACGATCGGAAAGCGCCCGGGCTGATAGCCCGGATTGATGTAGGAGAAGTCGACGATGCCGTCGCGCGTCATGTCGTAGTGGTCCGGGCGCCTTGCCGAGCTGCTGGGCCGGATAGACGTTCGACTTGATGGTTCCGTTCGACGCCTTTTCGACCGACGCGCCCCATTCTTCCATCGACTTTCTGCAATGGATGCGTCGCCGGCACCCAGTGCGACAGCTTGAGCGTGAAGGTCTTGTCCTGCGCCAATGCCGGCGTCGCGAGCGCCGCCAGCGCGGCGCCGATCAACAACGTGCGAATCTTCATCGCCAGCCTCCCGCTTGGCTAATAGGACGCTTTGTATTGATCGAGCGCGGTCTTGAGCTCCTTCATGATCGCGTCGGGGTCACCACCGGCTTTGCGCACGTTGTCGGCCCACACCTGGCGCAACGGCTCAGCCGACTTCTTCCACTCGTCGAGCTGATCGTTGGTGATCTGATAGACCTCGCGACCCGGCAGCGCCTTCACCTTGGCGAGACCGGCGTGCTCGAAGTCGCCCCACGGATCGGCGAACTTGCCGGCCCACTCGGTGGTGCAGTGATCGTCGATCACCTTCTTCTGCGCCGGCGACATGGCGTCGTAGGTCTTCTGGTTCATCACCCACTGAAACGTGGTGGTCGAGATCGCCGCGTCCATGTCGTATTTGGTGACCTTGTCGACGCCGAGAAGCGGCACCGATCCCCACGGGAACATCACCGCCTCGGCAACGCCCTTCTCCATGCACGTCGCGCACTTCCGACGCGCTCGCCTGCACATTGGTGCCGCCAAGTTGCGTGACCCAGGTGGCGATGGTGGCGTTGCGACGGGCGGATCTTCATGCCCTTGATGTCCGCCAGGCACGACGATTTTCTTGTTGCGCGAGTGCCAGGTCGCCGGATCGAGAATGAAGGAGAAGCAGTACTTCACGTCCTTCATCTCGGTCGGCGCGTACTTGCGGTACCATGTGTCGACCGCACGAATGCCGCCGTGCACGTCACCGATCAGGAACGGGATTTCGCCGGCCGCGATGATCGGGAAACGGCCGGGCTCATAGCCGGGATTGACGTAGGCAAACTCGACGATGCCGTCGCGCGCCATGTTGTAGTGATCGAATGCCTTGCCGAGCTGCTGGGCCGGGTACACGGTCGACTTGATGGTGCCGCCGGACGCCTTCTCGACCGACGCGCCCCACTCTTCCATCGCCTTCTGCAGCGGGTGTGTGGCAGGCACCCAATGCGACAGCTTGAGTTGCACAACCTTGTCTTGCGCAATCGCGGGCCCGGCCAGAGCGGTGAGCGCGACGCCGACCAAAAGTGCACGAAATTTCATCAAATCCTCCCTGTGCGTTTGACCTTGAGGCCAAGTGACGCTTGGTTCTCGTTGACGTTACTCGTACCAGACCGGCGCCCAATCCGGCAAGAAGACCCTATGTCACTTCGAAGAATCGCAGGACCGCGCGGTCGGGATAGCGCGCGCCGGCGCAGAGAAAGACCGCGCGCATGAGCCAAGCGAGGCTCCGGATCGGACGTTTCGAAGGCCGGGACGGTCCGAAAGTAGATCGAGCCCTGCTCGACCGGCTCGCCCCGAAACAGCCGCCGCATCACGTCCGGCGGTGCGCGCCGCAGCCCTGACGCCTCGACATAAACCCGCGTGCCCGCCGCGGTCTCGATCACATAGCGGGCATGAATTTCGGTCACGTCATCGTTGCGCCAGACCTGATAGTCGACACCGCCCGGCATGACCGTTCCGTTAAGTCTTGGGCCGCTCACTTCGCCGCCGAGGATCGGCACGATGCGGCGCACGCCGTGCGGCGTCTGCCCGACGTCGATCGGGGCACCGACCTTGGCGCTGAGTTCGGTGACGAGGCTCAAACCAGGGGTTGCGATATCGCTCATGGCACGCTTTCCTCCGCGAGTGACGATAGCGGCGAGGCTACAACGTGGCGCCATCGGCGGCTAACATGCGCCGCCAAGAGAAATGCCGGAGGAAGCGATGCAAAGAGCAAAACCACCGTTTCGCGCCGATCATGTCGGCAGCCTGCTGCGTCCGGCCGCGCTCAAAGCGGCGCGCGAGCAGCGCGAACGCGGTGAGATCACCCCGGCGCAACTCAAGGCGGTGGAAGATCAAGAGATCAAACGAGCGATCAGAAAACAGGAAGAAATCGGGATTTCAGCAGTCACCGACGGCGAATTCCGGCGCGCCTACTGGCACTTCGATTTTCTCGAGCACCTCACGGGCTGCGAGGGCTACTGGATGGAGCCGCAGACATCCGACCCGCGCCAGTCGTTCAAGGGCGCGGTGCTCAAGCCCTGGATGGTGCGCGTGATCGGGAAATTGGATTTTCCGGCCACGCATCCGCATGTCGAACACTTCAAGTTCCTCAAGGCCAACACCTCGAAGACGCCGAAGGCGATGATCCCGTCGGCGAGCATGTTGAACTACCGGGGCGGCCGCAAAGTGGTGGGCGAGAAGGTCTACCCCAACCTCGACAACTATTATGCCGACCTCGCGCAAACCTATGGCAAAGCCATTAAGGCGTTCTACGACGCCGGCTGCCGCTACCTGCAGATCGACGACGTGGCGTTTGCGTATTTCTGCGACAACGACCAGCGGCAGATGCTGCGCGACCGCGGCGATGACCCGGACCGCCAGTTCGATCGCTATCGCGAGGTCTTCAACACGGCGCTCAAGGCCAAGCCGGCCGACATGGTGATCACGACGCATCTCTGCCGCGGCAATTTCCGCTCGACCTTTGTCGGCTCCGGCGGCTACCAGCCGATCGCGGACAAACTGTTCAACGATCTCGCGGTCGACGGCTATTTCCTCGAGTGGGACACCGAACGCGCCGGCGGTTTGGAGCCGTTGCGGTCGCTGCCGAAGGGCGACAAGACCGTCGTGCTCGGCCTCGTCACTTCCAAGACCGGCAAGCTCGAGGACAAGGGCGCGATCGAACGCCGCATCGAGGAAGCCAGCAAATTTGCGCCGCTCGACCAGCTTTGCCTGTCGCCACAATGCGGCTTTGCCTCGACCGAGGAGGGCAACACGCTCTCCGAGGACGAGCAATGGGCCAAGCTTGCGCGCGTGGTCGAGATCGCGAAGGAAGTGTGGGGGTGACATGGCCAAAAGCTTCGCCTCGACCGACGACCTCGCGGAAAAGAAGATCTCGTTCAGCGAAATCGGCCCTGGCTTCTACGCGTTCACCGCGGAGGGCGATCCAAACACCGGCGTGATCATCGGCGACGACGGCGTCATGGTGGTGGACGCCCAGGCAACCCCGAAGATGGCCGACAAGGTGATCGCGCGCATTCGCGCCGTCACCGACAAGCCGATCCGCTATGTGGTGCTCAGCCACTATCACGCGGTGCGCGTGCTCGGCGCTTCCGCGTTCCATGCCGACGAGATCATTGCATCGGAGACCTGCCGGGCCATGATCCACGAGCGCGGTCAGGAAGATTGGGAGAGCGAGTATCGCCGCTTCCCGCGCCTGTTTCAGTCGCCCGAGTCGATACCCGGCCTCACCTGGCCGAGCATCACCTTCACCGACAAGATGACTGTCTATCTCGGTCAACGGCGCGTCGACCTCATTCATCTCGGCCGCGCCCATACGGCCGGCGATATCGTGGCGTGGGTGCCGGACGCGGGCGTCATGTACACGGGCGACATCGTGGAATATCGCTCGGCCTGTTACTGCGGCGACTGCCACTTCGGCGATTGGCCGGCGACGCTCGACGCCATCGCAGCCTACCGCCCGGATGCGATTGCGCCCGGCCGCGGCGACGCGCTGGTCGGGCAAGCCAAAGTGAACGAAGCGCTGGCGCTCACGCGCGACTTCCTCGACAGCACGTACCAGCCGGTGGCCCAGGTGGCGGCGCGCGGCGGCTCGCTCAAGGACGCCATGGCGGCGTGCCGCGCCGCCTGCGACGCGAAGTTCTCGAGCTACGCGATCTACGAACACTGCCTGCCGTTCAACGTCGCGCGCGCCTACGACGAGGCGCTTGGGATCGATACGCCGCGGATATGGACCGCGGAGCGCGATCAGATCATGTGGGCGGCGCTGCAGGGGTGAGGCCGCCTAGTGCCCCGTTTCCGAAGTTCGTAATACGTTGCAGCACCCTCTGACACGAACTTCGGAAACAAAGGGGCACTAGCAAATATATGATTCGAGTGCCGCTTTTCGATTTGAAGTTCCTCGAAGAGCTTGCTGCAATCGGTGTAGGAACTTCAAATCGGCGGCACTAGATGGCCCGTTACGAGTACAAGCCATTTCCCTACCGCAAGCCACCGGAGCTTTCAGGCGAGCGCGGGCAGCGTTGGCCGGTGCTGATCGTCGGCGCCGGACCGATCGGATTGAGCGCCGCGATCGACCTGGCGCTGCACGGCGTCCGATGCGTTGTGTTCGATGACAACAATATGGTCTCGCGCGGCTCGCGCGCCATCTGCTGGTCGAAGCGCACGCTCGAAATCTTCGACCGCCTCGGGGTCGGCGAGCGGATGGTGAAGAAGGGCGTGACCTGGAAGGTCGGCCGGCTCTACCACCGCGAGCGCGAGGTTTACACGTTCGACCTGTTGCCGGAGGCCGGCCACAAGAACCCGGCGTTCATCAACCTGCAGCAGTATTACGTCGAGCAGTACCTGGTCGAGCGCTGCTTCGACTTTCCCGAGCTCATCGATCTCCGCTTCATGAACAAGGTCACCGGAGTCGATCAACGCGGCGACGGCGTGCGTGCGGACGTCGAGACTCCGGATGGGGCTTACGGTGTCGAGGGCGAATATCTGATCGCCTGCGACGGGGCGAAGAGCGTCATTCGCGCCATGCTCGGCGTCGAGTTCAAGAGCCACATCTTTCCCGAGCAGTTCTTGATCACCGACGTCGAGATGAAGGCGGATTTTCCCTCGGAACGCTGGTTCTGGTTCGAGCCGACCTTTCACAACGGTCAATCGGCGCTGCTGCACAAGCAGCCGGACGACATCTACCGCATCGATCTCCAGCTCACGCCGACCGCCGATGCCAAGGAGGAGGTCAAGCCGGAGCACGTCATCCCGCGCATCAAGGCCGCAATCGGCGATCGGCCGTTCGAAATCGACTGGGTGTCGCTCTATACCTTCCAATGCGGCCGCATCGACCGCTTCGTGCACGGCCGCGTCATCTTCGCGGGCGACAGCGCCCACGTGGTGTCGCCGTTCGGTGCGCGCGGCGGCAACGGCGGCATCCAGGATGTCGATAACCTGGTGTGGAAACTCGCAGCCGTGCTCGGCGGCACCGCGTCCGACGCGCTGCTCGAGAGTTACAACACCGAGCGCGTCCACGGCGCCGACGAGAACATTCGCAATTCCAGCCATTCGACCAATTTCATGACGCCGAAAAATGCGTTCGAGCGCGTGCTGCGCGACGAGGTGCTCGGGCTCGCCGAGACCTATCCGTTCGCCCGGCGGCTGGTGAATTCCGGCCGGCTGTCGGTGCCCGCATCGCTCGCCGGATTTACGCTGCAATCGCCCGACGATCCGGCGATGAGCGGCGCGATGGTGCCGGGCAGCGCATGTTCTGATGCACCGGTGCGCGATGTCTCGGGACAGCCGGGCTGGCTGCTCGATCACCTGGGCGGCGATTTTGTGGTGATGAGCTTCGGCAGGCCGGCGCCGGTCCGCCAGGACCTGCGTCCGCTGGTCATTGCCTCAGAGCCGGTCGCGGGTGTCGAGACGCTGTGCGACGAGAACGGCCTCGTCGCCCAGCGCTACGGCGGCCGCGACGGTGCCGCCTATCTGATCCGCCCGGATCAGCACGTGGCGGCGCGTTTTGCCGAGCCGACGGCGGACAAGATTGCGGGCGCGTTGGCAAGGGCACGAGCATGTTCCGGAAAAAGCCTGTCCCGGACTTGATCCGGGATGGAAGCCGGTTTTCCGATATGAACATGCTCCAAATAAAACCGGCGGAGGCCGTATGAAACAACTCGTCACCGACTGGAATTTGGGCAGCGCCGGCGATGACGTCTATGCGGCCCTGATCGAAGCGCATGCGGACCTGACCGAAGATCAGAGCCGGCGGCTCGACCTGCGAATGATCCTGTTGCTGGCCAACCATATCGGCGACGACGCCGTGATCCTGGAAGCGCTGCGCCGCGCGCGCGAGGGGCTTGGTTCGCCGGCATCCGCCCTCAATGAAAATTCCGCCCCTTCGGCATGACGTCGACGGGAAGATCATGCGCCGGTCCCGGCTTGCGCTTGAGCATGGTCACCAGCGCATCGCCGTCACGCGGATGGCGGAAACGGTCGGAGTTGTCGCGGCGGATGAGGTCGGCGTGCGCCAGCGTTTCCGCAAATGGCTGCTCTTCGGTCAGGGCGCGCAATAAGGACGACAGATCCTCGATCCGATGCGCGATGATGTGGATGACCCCCTGCTCGTTCTGTAATTCGCCGGTCACGCTGATGAGCCGCGCTCCGAGCACGATCGGCCGAAAGAGCTCGAACGCGCGCAGCCACACGATGGTGTTGGCGATGCCGGTTTCGTCCTCGAGCGTCATGAAGATCGCCTTGGCATCGCCCGGGCGCTGACGCACCAGGACAAGGCCGGCGACCGTGACAATGCGGCCCGGAGCTATCGTCGGCAGTTGTTCGTGCCGCAAAATTCCCCGTGCCGCGAGCTCGGGCCGCACGAACGCGAGCGGATGCGCCTTGAGCGACAGATGCAGGGTGCGATAGTCCTCGATCACGTGCTCGCCCGGCCGCATCGGCGGTAATGCAACATCGGGCTCGAGCTCGTCCATGTGCACGCGCGCGAGCAGCGGCAGATCGTCCTTGTCGCCGCTGCGCTGCAGCGCCCGCACGGCCCATAGCGCATCGCGCCGGTCGAGGCCGAGCGAGCGAAACGCATCGGCGCGCGCAAGCTTTTCCAAGGTCGCGGGCGGCAGTCCGGTGCGCAGCCAGAGATCGCGCACGGAATCAAACCCCTCCCCGCGCACTGTTTCGATTTTGCGGCCATGCTCTTCTGAAAGTCCGCTGATTTCGCGCAGGCCCAGCCGGATCGCCCGGGTGGCGCGCACGTCGCGCGTCATGTCCGCGTGCCGCGGATGCAGTCGCGCGCACGCCGCCTCGCCGGGTTCCAGCGTTGAATCCCAATCGGAGAAATTGATGTCGACCGGTCGCACCTCGACGCCGTGCTCCTGAACGTCGCGCACGATCTGGGCGGTCGCATAAAAGCCCATCGGCTGGCTGTTGAGCAGCGCCGCCGCGAACACATCCGGATAGAAGCATTTGATCCAGCACGAGGCATAAACCAGATTGGCGAAGCTCGCCGCGTGGCTTTCCGGAAAACCGTATTCGCCAAAGCCTTCGATCTGGCTGAAGCAGCGCGCGGCGAAATCGCGTGCGTAGCCGCGCGCGGTCATTCCATCGATGAATTTCTTGCGAAACGTATCGATGGTACCGACCCGCTTGAAGGTCGCCATGGCGCGGCGCAGGCGGTCGGCCTCGGCCGGCGTGAATTTCGCCGCCACGATCGCGATGCGCATGACGTGTTCCTGAAACAGCGGCACGCCCAGCGTCTTGCGCAGCACCTGTTCAAGTTCGTCGGGCTCGCCGTGCTCGGGCGCCGGCGACGGAAACACGATCTTCTCAATCCCCTGCCGCCGCCGCAGATAGGGGTGCACCATGTCGCCCTGGATCGGCCCCGGCCGCACGATCGCCACCTCGATCACGAGATCGTAGAATTTCGCCGGCTTCAGCCGCGGCAGCATCGACATCTGGGCGCGGCTTTCGATCTGAAACACCCCGATGGTGTCGGCGCGCTGGATCATGCGGTAGACCGCGGGGTCTTCGTCCTGGATGGTGAAGAGGTCGCGTTCGACGCCGTAATGCGCCTGCAGAAAATCGAAGCTGCGCCGCAGGCACGAGAGCATGCCGAGCCCGAGCACATCGACCTTGAGAATATTGAGATCGTTGAGATCGTCCTTGTCCCACTCGACGAAGGTGCGGTCCTCCATGGCGGCATTCTCGATCGGCACCACTTCATCGAGCCGGCTGCGGGTGATGACGAAGCCGCCGACGTGCTGCGACAGATGGCGCGGAAAGCCCATCAGCTCCTGGGTGAGCGCGAGCACCTGCGCAATGCGCGGATCGGATGGATCGAGGCCGGCGCGGCGCGCCTCCTTCTGGCTCACGCCTTCCATCGACCAGCCCCAGAGCGTCGAGGCGAGCGCCCCGACGGTGTCTTCCGAGAGCCCGAAAACCTTGCCGACCTCGCGAATGGCGCTGCGCCCGCGATAGCAGATCACGGTCGCCGCGATGCCGCAGCGGTCGCGGGAATAACGACCGTAGATATATTGAATGACGTCTTCGCGCCGCTCGTGCTCGAAATCGACGTCGATGTCGGGCGGCTCGCGCCGCTCGGCCGAAACGAAGCGCTCGAACAACAAGTCGACCTTTTCGGGATCGACCTCGGTGATGCCGAGGCAGAAACAGATGACCGAATTCGCCGCCGAGCCGCGCCCCTGGCAGAGGATGCCCTTGGACTTCGAAAATTCCACGATGTCGTGCACGGTCAGAAAATAGGGCGCGTAGTTGAGCTCGGCCGTGACCGCCAATTCGTGGTCGAGGGCGCGGCGAATTTTTGGGCTCATACCCTTGGGGTAACGCCTGCGCGCGCCGCTCTCGACAAAAGCCACCAGCGCATCCTGCGGCGTTGCATATCCTTTCCGGGTTTCGTCGGGATATTCGTATTTGAGCTGATCGAGCGAGAAACGGCAGCGCTCGAGAAAGGCGAGCGTCTGCGCGATGGCCTCGGGAGCGGCGCGAAACAGCCGCACCATTTCATCGGGCGCCTTGAGATGCCGTTCCGCATTGGCTTCGAGCCGGCGGCCGGCCGCGGTCAGCGTCACGTGCTCGCGGATGCAGGTGACGACGTCCTGCAGCGCGCGCCGTTCGGGCGCGTGGTAGAGCACGTCATTGACGGCGATCAGCGGCACCCGGGCGTCGGCCGCGATCTGCGCAAGCCGCGCAAGCCGCCGGTTGTCATCGCCGCGATAGAGCAGGCTGGCAGCAAGCCAGACGGAACGGCGCGCCGTGGTCTGCGCCAACCGCATCAGCACATCGGCGAGCTTTGCCGCCTCGACCCGCGCCGGCGGCAGCACGATCAGGTTGAGGCCCTGGATATAGTCCAGGAGATCCGGCAACCCCAGAATACAGTCGCCCTTCTCGGCACGACGCTTGCCCAGAGTCAGGAGACGCGTCAGCCGGCCCCAGGCGGCGCGATCCTGCGGATAAGCGAGAATGTCCGGCGTGCCGTCGGAGAAGACGAGCCGCGCGCCGACCGCGATGCGGACACCTGCTTCCTTCGCCTTGGTATGAGCCCGCACCACGCCGGCGACCGAGTTGCGGTCGGCGATGCCGAGGCCCGCGAGCCCGAGCTGCTGCGCGCAATCAACCAACTCTTCCGCATGCGAGGCACCGCGCAAAAAGGAAAAATTGGTGGTGACGGCAAGCTCGGCATACGCGGACATTTTTATTCACACTCACTTTTACTCACCTGACTTATTCCTGGCGCATGTTCTGATCGGAAAACCGGCATCCACTTTTCCGGAACATGCGCCTACGCAAACAACCCGTGCAGGAACCAGCGCGGCTGCGCGGTCTCGCGTCCGTAAAGTCCCTCGCGATAAAGCCAGGCCCGCGCGCCCTGACGGCTTTCCACCCGGAAATAATCGCGGGTGAGCACGTGGCCGTGCTCATCGCGCCACCATTCCATGGCGATGCGTTCCGGCCCTTCGGCGCGGGCGATTTCGTGCAGCACATGGCGCCAGCGAAAGCGCACCGGCGGGCCGTCCGGCACTTCGGCGACGGCTTCGATGCGTTCGGGATGATCGAACAGGCGGATCGGCCGCGCTGGGATGAGACTTTGGAACTCGATTGCCGGCAATTGTTGATTGGTTGACCGCGGCGCATGCGCCGGCACCGCCGCAACCGCAAACTCCGGGATGTGCGTGTCCTGCGGCACCAGCCGGACCACCCGCCGCAGGCCGAAACGCGCGCCCAATCGATCGATCAGATGCGCGAGCTCGGCGTCCTGATCCGGCGCCGCAAAGCCGGTCTGCGTTGGGTCGAAACGCTCGGTCACCAGGGCCGAGAGCCGCAGCATATCGAAACCGAACCCGGGATCGCAGGCATCGCCCAGCACGGCGAGACGATCGGCAAACAGACGGCACACGCGCTTGGGATCGCGCACCGGCGCACTGGTGCCGAGTTCGATGCGATGCACGGCGCCGTCGGTGCGGAACAGCGCGACCTGAAGAAGCCGCGCCCCCTCCCCGCGCCGCTCGAGCAGCCGATCGAGATCGCGCGCAAGCTGCTCGATGGTGCCGAGCACGTCGGCTTCAAGCGCGATCGGATCGGGAAAACGGCGCTCCACCAGCGCGGTCGGGACCGGCAGACGCGGCTTGATCGGCTCATCCTCGCGGCCGAGCGCCTGGTCGATGCGGCGGATGAACTCAACCCCGAAACGAGCGGCGAGCGGGGCGCGCGGACGCTCCAGCACATCGCCGATGTGCTTGAGCCCGACCTGCGCCAGCGCATCGACGATCTCGGGCGCAAGTCGCAGCGCGGCGAGCGGCAGCGGCGCGAGCGCTGCGCGCATCTCGGCCGGCGGCACCAGGCATATTTCAGCTTCGCCGAAATGCGCCACCGCGAAGGCACAGCCGAACGTATCGGCGACCGCGACCCGGGTCGCAAAACCTTGCGCCGCGAGCCGCGTGACCAGATCGCGACAGAACGCCTTCTCGCCACCGAACAGATGCGCACAACCGGTGATATCGAACGCAAGACCATCGGGCGGCGCGAGGCCGACCAGCGGGGTGAAGCGGTCGCACCAGTCGGCGATTGCGTCCAGCAAACGCTGGTCCGCGTCCGGATCGGCGTGTTCGACGGCAAGCGAGGGATACATGGCGCGCGCGTCGGCGAGTGCCATGCCGGCCTTGAGCCGCAGGCGCGCCGCGGCGTCGTTCAGCGCCGTGATGCGCAGCGCCGACTTGATCGAAGCAACAATAACGAGCGGCTGATCAACTGGCGCGGACGAGGTACGCGCGATCCGATCGGTCGCGAGCTGCCTCAGCCACACCGACAGATAGCGCCGGGTGGAAGACACGTTCATGGTGATCCCAGGCAACAAGCCACCGGCCGCAAGCGCCGCGCCGGTTCTTGGTGAGCGAGAGGGCGAAGGTGGTGCGGCCAAGGCCGCCGAACGCATCCTGTGCGCCGGGCGCTGCCGCAATTTGCCAGCGCGTCGCCGCCGCGTTGGCCGCCGGCGACGGCCGCTGGCGCAGCAACAAACCAAAGCCGCCGGCCTCGCGCGCGATGAGCGAAAGCCGGCGCGTGGCGGGGCCGTCATCGAGCGTGCGATCGTCCGGCACCTCGCCGATCACGGTCGTCACAGCACGGCTGCGCAGGGCTTCTTCCATCGCCCACAGCACGTCGATCGAGCGCGGCACCGTGAGCAGCACCAGGCGCTCGAGCGCGAGACCGCTGAGCGCGAGACCCGGACCATAGGGAGCGCCGTTTTCCATGCGGGCGAAATCGGTCTCGACCCACAGCACGGATCCGCGCGTCAATGCCGCAAGCGCAACCGCAAAGCCTTGCGCGGCGCCGGAATGGATCGGCAAGGCCGGCGCCAGTTCGTGCACGGCCGCCAACGGCAGGCCGCCGCCGAGCGCCGTGTCGATCGCCGCAACGCCGAGGCGAACCGAGGGCTCGGCATCGGCCAGCGTCGGGGCAATGGCCTCGATCTGCGCGACCTGATGTCGAAGTTCGTCCAATGCCTCGACCCGGACGGGTTGCATGGCTTGTCTACTCGCACGCATGTTCTCTGTTTGTTCTATTAATTCCGCAGGCTCGGGAGGGAGTCAAGCCGAAGAAATACTATAGTTAATACAATGGTTTAAAAAACGCCCCGGCGCTTCCGAACGCCACCGGGCCGTCGCGCCGGAGACTTAAGGCCGACCTTGTTGGCGAAAGCCCCGCCGCCTAAGACATCGGCCGCACTAACTTCATCATGGGGCGTCTTCCTCAGTGTCCAAATCCACCCAAGCCGCGATCGCGCGCATGCTGCGCCCGCGCAGCATTGCCATTGTGGGCGCCTCGCCGACGCCCGGTTCGCTCGGCGGCAGCGTTTTCGCCAACCTGGAGCGCTTCGGCTTCACCGGCGAGATTCACCTGATCAATCCCAATCGGACGGAGATCAACGGGCGGCGCTGCCTGAAATCAACCGCCGACCTGCCCGACGGCGTCGACTGCGCGGTGCTCGCAATCCCGCGCCCCGGCGTACTCGAAGCCATGAAGGGCTGCGCGGCGCGCAACGTCGGCGGCGTTGTGATCTTTTCGGCCGGCTTCGCCGAGGCCGGCGCCGACGGCCGCGCCCAGCAGGACGAACTCGCGCGCATCGCTCGCGCGAGCGGCATGGCGGTCGAAGGGCCGAACTGCCTCGGCTTCGTCAATTGCGTGGACGGGGTGCCGCTCACGTTCGGGACCGTCGACAAACCGGCGCCCATCGCGGGCCGCCGCGCCATCGGCATCGTGTCGCAGAGCGGCGCCATGGCGACCGTGATCCGCGCCGCGCTCAATGCGCACGACGTCCCGTTCTCCTTCACGGTGTCGAGCGGCAACGAGGCGGTGAACGGCCTCGAGGATTTCCTCGAGTTCCTGATCGAGGATGCCGCCACCAACGTCATCGTGATGGTGGTCGAGCAGTTCCGCGAGCCCAAGCGCTTCCTGGCGCTCGCCCGGCGCGCGCGGGAGCTGGGCAAGCCGATCGTCCTCCAGCATCCCGGCCGCAGCGCCGCCGCCAAGGCATCGGCGGCAACGCACACCGGCGCCATGAGCGGCGACTACGAGGTCATGCGCACACTCGTGAGCAATGCCGGCGCGCTGGTTGTGGATACGCTCGAGGAATTGATCGACCTCGGCGAGTTGCTGATCCGCTGGCCGACACTGCCCAAGACCGGCACCGCGGTGCTGACCGAATCCGGCGCCCACAAAGGCATGATGCTCGATTTCAGCGAGAGCATCGGTCTCGCGCTGCCGGAACCTTCGCCCGCCAGCCAGGAGATCATCGGAGCGATCGCGCCCGACCTCATCCTGCCGACCAATCCGCTCGACCTCACCGCGCAGGCGCTGATCGATCCTGACCTCTATCGCAAGACCATGCGGCCGCTGCTCGCCGATGAGCGCTACGGCAGCCTGGCGCTGACGATCATCCTCACGAGTGTCGCGCACAATCCGCGCAAGCTGCGGTATGTCATCGACGCGCTGCGCGAGCTCAAACCGCAGAAACCGGTGCTGTTTGCGATGCTGGGCGAGGACGTTGCGGTGCCGCCCGAGGTTATCGGCGAACTGCGTGACCTCGGCGTGCCGTTCTTTCGATCGCCCGAGCGCGCCTTGCGGGCGCTGGCGCGCGTGACAGAGTTTGCGGCGCGCCGACCGGCTGCGCCCATCGCGGCGACGCCAGCCGCCGGCACACAACTCCCGGCCGGCACGCTCCCCGAGTTCCGGTCAAAGCTGATCCTTGCGACGGAAGCCGAGATCCCGATCCCTGCCGGATCGGTGGTAACCGAATCGGCGAGCGCCAAGGCGGTGGCGCGCCAGATCGGCTATCCGGCCGCCCTCAAGGCGCAAGCGGCCGCGCTCGGGCACAAGAGCGATGCCGGCGGCGTGGTGCTCAACCTGCGCGATGAAACGGCGCTCATCGCTGGCTGGGAGAAACTCCATGCCGACGTCGCGAAGGCCCGGCCGGGGCTTGTCCTCGACGGCGTGCTGGTCGAGGCAATGGCGCGACCCGGCGTCGAGCTCATCCTCGGCGCGCGCAACGATCCCGACTGGGGCCTCGTTCTCGTGATCGGTCTCGGCGGCGTGTTCGCCGAAGCGCTGCATGACGTTCGGGTGCTGCCGCCCGATCTCGATGCGGCCGCGGTCGCGCAAGAGCTCGGGCAGCTCAAGGGCGCGGCGTTGCTCAAGGCCTTTCGCGGCGCGCCGGCGCGCGACGTCGGTGCCGTCGCCGAAATGGCGGTGAAACTTGCGGCCTTCATGCGCGCGCACCCGGAGGTCGCGGAAGTCGATCTCAACCCGGTGATGGTCTACGCGCAGGGCGAGGGCGCGGTGGCGCTCGATGCGCTGATCGTCGCGCGTTGACTATCCTACGCCGGCGACCGGCAGCTTGAGCAGGCTCGCGGCGTTGCGCCAGAACACCGCCTCGCGCTGCGGCGCGGGCAAATTCAGGTTGTTGACCAGCTCGATCGCGCGCGGCTTGAGCGAGGTGAGCGGCGGCGCGTCGCTGCCGTAGAGCACATGCTCGGGGCCGAGCGTATCGACCGCCAGCCGCGCCGCCGGCAGGTGGTAGGTCACGGTGTCGACGTAGATCTGCTTGAGGTAGTGACTGGGCGCGTGCTTGATCTTCATGGGCGAATAGGAGCCGAGGAAGAACGCCTCGTCTTGGAGCTCGTACGCATAGTCCATGCGCCCGATGACCTCGCAGATGCCGCCGCCGCCGTGCGACGACACCAGCTTCACGCGCGGGAAGTCCTCCAGCACCCCGCGCACGATCAGACGGCCAAGCGCAAGGCAGAGATCGAACGGGCGTCCGATGCTCGAGGCGAGCCGGTATTCGTTCATGCGCTCTTCGCCAAAGCCAACATGCGGCGGGTGGATCATCACCGGAACGTCGAGGTCCTGCACCAACTCCCAGAACGGCCGCGCCTCGTCGTCGTCCGGATATTGGCCCTTGTGGCTCGAGTGAATGAAGATGCCCTTGAGGCCAAGCTCACGGATCGCGCGCTCGGCTTCCTTCACGAACGCCGGCCCGCCACACGGAAGAATGGTGGCAAACCCATAGATCACGCCCTTGTATTTCTCCTGGATCGCGATCGCGTAGTCGGTCCATTTCTGCACGGCCGCGAGTTCCTCGCTGGCATGCTTACCGCGCAGGTAGTGCGCCGCATTGGTTACAACGCTGACGTCGATGTTGTTCTGGTGGTGGGCCTCAAGGAAATTCTCGATCACCATCGGGCAGCGATCGCCCCAGGACGGGCCGCTCTTGCCATCGAAGGTCTGGGCGTCGGCGGCCGCTTCTTCGGGCGTATAGACGTGCGCATGCCAATCGATGATCACGGAAGCCCCTTGTTGTGTTTGATGTGTCGTCCCCGGGGGAGCAACGAATAGGGCTCTAACCGGTGACGCGCAACAGCCGTAAGCGCTTCCAGATCTGCGCCAGGAACCCGGCGACGCCGGTCGGCATCAAATACATGAAGGCGATCAGGAATGACCCGTACACCGCCCAGGTCGCCGCCTTGGAGATCTGATCGGCGAAATTGGGGATGAACTCGATGAAAAACGCGCCGAACACCGCCCCCGAGATCGAGGCAACGCCGCCGATGACGCTGCCGACTAGAAATCCGAGCGACAAGAAAATCGAAAAGCTGTCCGGGGAAACGAATTGCGCCACCAAGGCGCCGAGCGCACCGGCGATGCCGGTGTACATCGCGCTCACCCCGAAGGTCAGCGATTTGTAGAGCGCGATGTTGATGCCCATGCTGGCGGCGGCGACCGGATGATCGCGGATTGCGATGATCGCAGTTCCGGTGTTGCCGCGCAGAAGGTTGCGGGCCAGCACGAACAGCACGACCGCGAACGCAAGTGACATCAGATAGAGCCACTGATCCCATGCGAGCGGCAGGCCGAACGGCGCCTTGAAGCCCGACACGTAGGTGCCCTGGACGCCGCCGGTCCAATGCTCCAGCAGACGGAACTTCAACAACTGCGGGGTCGCGACCGCGAGCGCGAAAGTCGACAGCGCCAGATAGTGCCCTTCGAGCCGCAGCGCCGGCAGGCCGAACAGAAAACCCACCACGAGGCAGATCGCCCCCGCGATCGGGATCGTCGCCCAATAGGGAATGCCGGTGCGCTCCAGGAGTATAGCGGTCGTGTAGGCGCCGATCGCGAAGAACGCGCCGTGGCCGAGCGAGATCTGGCCATTGTAGCCGGTCAGCATGTTGAGCCCGAGCAGCGCGATCGAATAGACCACCACGCTGGTGAGTTGCAGCAGCCGATAGCTGCTCACGACGAACGGGACGAGACACGCGAGCACGAGCAGCGCCGCGATTGCCGCGATCCAAAGCAACCGCGTGCCGGCGGCGGCCGATGCCTTCGGCAGGGTTCGCGGCAGGTCGCCTTGCGCCAGCGCCATGGTCAGACCCGCGTCATGATGGTGTAGCCAAACAGACCGGCGGGCCGCGTCACCAGCACCACGATGATGATCACCAGTGCGACCGAAAGCTTGAGCTCGGTGCCGACCACGTAGGCACCGGCGAGGTTCTCGATGACGCCGACGATGAATCCCCCGGCGGCCGCGCCCCACGGGTTGTTGATGCCGCCGAGCAGCGCCGCCGCAAACCCGTACAGCAGAATCCCGGCCATCATGTTGGGCTCGATGTAGACGATCGGCGCCGCCATGATGGCGGCAATCGCCCCGATCGCGCCGGCGAGCCCCCATCCGAGCGCCAGCATCCAGCCGACCCGGATCCCAACCAGGCGGCTCGCGTCCGGATTCTGGGCGGCCGCCCGCATGGCGAGGCCGAGCGGCGTGAAGCGGAAGAACAGGTAGATCAGCAACAACGTCGCCAACGTCACGCCGATCATGCCGATCTCATGCGCCGACAGATAGCGGTTGCCGAGCCCGGATGGGAACGGCGACGGGAACGCCTGCACATTGTAGGTGAAGAGCCAGCCGGCGAGGCTGTTGATGATGAACAGCAGACCGAGAAAAACCACGACCACCGCCAGCACCGGCGCCTGCTCGAACCGGCGGATGATGATGCGCTCGATGGCAACGCCGGTCACGAAGCCGAACGCAAGCGCGAGCGCGAACGCGGCCCAGTAGGGAAATCCCGCCTGCACCAGCATCAGCGCCACATAGGCCGAGAACATGCCCTGTTCGCCCTGGGCGAAATTGATGTGATGGGTCGCCTGGTAGATCATCACCAGCGCGAGTGCGATGCTGGCGTAGATGCCACCGTTGGCGAGGCCAGACAGGAACTGGTGCAGGAACGCTTCCACGGTTCAGTATCCCAGATAGGCTCGCCGCACGGCGGCGTTGTCGCTCACGATCGAGGCTGGGCCGTCCATCACGACACGGCCGGTCTCCAAAAGGTAGACGTGCGTCGCGAGCGCGAGCGCCAAACTGGCGTTCTGCTCGACCAGCAACATGCTGACGTTCTCCTCCTCGTTGATCTGTCGCAGGATGCGAAAGATCTCCTGCACCACCAGCGGTGCCAGGCCGAACGACGGCTCGTCCAACAACAGAAGCTTCGGCCGCAGCATCAGCGCGCGCGCGATCGCCAGCATCTGTTGCTCGCCGCCCGAGAGCGTCCCCGCCTGTTGCTGCGCGCGCTCTTTCAGGCGCGGGAAGTAGCTGTAGATGCGCTCGAAATCCTGCGCCACCGCCGTACGATCGCGCCGCGTATAGGCGCCGAGCACGAGGTTTTCCTCGACGCTCAGGTGCACGAACGTCCCGCGCCCGTCGGGCACGTGGGCGATGCCGAGCCGAACAATGTCCTCGGTCTGCCAAGTCTCGATCCGGCGGTCCTCGAACAGGATCGCGCCCGAGTTTCGCACCTTCATGTTGCAGATCGCCCGCAGCACCGTGGTCTTGCCGGCGCCGTTGGCGCCGAGCAAGGCCGTGATTCCGCCGCGCTCGACGATGAGATCGATCTTGTGAATGACCGGCGTCTGCCCGTAGGCGACGCCGAGCTCGCGCAGTTCGAGCAGCGCCGTCATGCGGCGGTCCCCAGATAGGCACGGATGACGTCGGCGTTGCCCTGCACGTCTTTCGGCTTGCCCTCGGCGATCTTGCGGCCGAAATCGAGCGCCACGACCTTGTCCGACACGCGCATCACCAGGTTCATGTGATGCTCGACCAAGAGCACCGTCAGCGCCAGCCGCTCGCGGATCATCAGAATGAGCGCACGCAGGTGCTCGACCTCGTCATGGTTGAGCCCGCCCGCGGGCTCGTCGAGCAGCAGCAGGGTCGGTTCGCTGGCGAGCGCGCGCGCGAGCTCGACGCGTTTGCGCGTACCGAACGGGAGTTCGTCGACGCTGAGCGACGCTACCTGCTCAAGCCCGAGCATGGCGATCAGTTCGTCGATCCGTTGCGCGAGTGCGCGCTCCTCGGTCTGCACGCGGGGAAGCCGCAGCGCATCCGACAAAAACCCGCTGTGGGTACGGCAATGCGCGCCGACCATGACGTTGCGGCGCACCGACATGGTGCGAAACAGCGCGAGATTCTGAAATGTCCGGCCGATCCCGAGCGCGGCGATCCGATGACGCGGCACGTTGAGCAGCGGCCCGCCCTTAAAGCTGATGTCGCCCTCATCCGGGGTGTAGAGACGGCTCAGGCAGTTGAACAGCGTGGTCTTGCCGGCCCCGTTGGGCCCGATCAGGCCGCAGATTTCGCCCTGCCCGATATCGAAGGAAACCCGGTCGAGCGCGACAATGCCACCGAAACGCAGAGAAATGTCGCGGATGCGGAGCAGGTCATTGTTCACCGAGCCTGCTCCCGCATCCGCGCCGTCAGCCCCCGCCGGGTCACAAAGCGCCGGACAGCAAGTCGCCGTAGCGAACCCATTGCTTGCCGTTCCAGCGCATCATCTGCATGTTCTCGATCGGATAATAGTCGGTCGGGCTGGTGTTCATCTTGATCCCGGGCAGCATCATCGGCAACTGCAAATCCTTGATGTTCGCCGCCTGCTTCATGATGTTGTCGCGCGAAAGGTCGTTACCGGCCTGCTTGAGCGCCTGCACGATCGCCATCCCGCTATTGTAGGAATTGACATAGTTCTGATCGCGCGGGTCGGCCTCCGGCATGTATTTTGTCATCCAGGCTTTCCACGCCTTCATGTCGGGATCGCTGTCCCAGCCCGGATCGGCCGGATCCTTTACGTAGACCGACGACATCAGACCGACCGCCTTGTCGACACCGGCCGGCTCCAGCACCGTCGAGATCCAGATCGCCACGTTGGTGATGTAGAACATCGGTTTCCACCCGATGTCGTAGACCTTGCGGATCGCCTGGGCGGCGAACTTCGGCGTGGCAACCAGAATAAGCGCATCGGCGCCGGTGGCTTGCAGGCTCACCACCTGCGAATTGACGGTGGCGTCGGTGAATTCGTAGGTCGCCTCCTTGACGGTATCGGCATATTTGTCGCCGAGCACATCCTTCAGGCCGAGCACGTAATCGCGCCCGAAATCGTCATTCTGATAGAGCATCGCGATCTTGGCGTTCGGCTTCTCCTTGAGGATCTGGCGGGCGTAAATGCGCGCTTCGGCGCGGAACGTCGCCTGAATGCCTCCGATGGTCCAGGGGAATTCCTTGTAGTTGCCGAACTTGGACGCGCCCGAGGCGATGTAGAGCTGCGGAACCTTGTTGCTGTTCAGGTAGCGCTCGATTGCCGTGTTGGTGGCGGTGCCGATCGATGAGAAGATGAATGCGACCCCATCCTGCTCGACCAGCTTGCGGGTCTGCTCCACGGTGCGCGGCGGCGCATAGCCATCGTCGAGGCTGAGCAGATTGATCTTGCGGCCGTTTACCCCGCCCTGGTCGTTGAGCATCTTGAAGTAGGCAACTTCGCCCTTGCCCAGGGTCGAAAACGCGGTCACCGGGCCGGTGTAGGGCATGGTCTGACCGATCTTGATCTCGGTATCGGTCACTCCTGGTGCGTTCTGCGCCCACGCCGGCAGAGCGATTGCAGCGATGCAGGCGCCCAGTACCGAACCTTTCAGCAGTCTTCTACCCATCGTTTTCCTCCCAATTAATTGGCTCGCGCTGCGGTCGATGCCGCCCGATGGGTCGCGTTAAAGATCGCCCCTCACGAGGTCGCCGAACCGCACCCACTGTTTGCCGTCGAAGCGCATCAGCTGCATCTGCTGGACGGGATAATAGTTGGTTGGGCTGGTATTGACTTTGATACCCGGCAGCAACATCGGCAATGCGAGGTCATGAATGTTGGTGGCCTGCCGCATGATGTTTTCACGCGAGAGATCGCTGCCCGCCTGTTTGAGCACCTGCACCATGGTGGCGGCGTAGTTGTATCCATTCACGTAGTTCGAATCGCGGGCGTCGGCATCCGGCATGTATTTGGCGGCCCAAGCTTTCCATTCCTTCATGGGCGGATCGTCGTTCCAGCTCGCGTCGGTGGGATCCTTGATGTAGGCGGAGGACAGAATGCCGACGCCTTTTTCAAATCCGGCCGGTTCCATCACGCTCGAAATCCAGATCGCAACGTTGGTCATGAAAAACATCGGCTTCCAGCCGATGTCATAGACCTTGCGGATGGATTGGGCTGCGAACTTCGGGCTGGCGGCGACGATCAGGACATTCGCGCCGGAGCCTTGCAAGCTCGTGATCTGCGAATTGATGGTTGGGTCGGTGAATTCGTAGGTCGCTTCCTTCACGATCGCGTTGTACCGGTCGCCAAGGACATCCTTTACGCCCGCCGCGTAGTCGCGACCGAAATCGTCGTTCTGGTAGAGGATTGCGATCTTGGGGTCAGCTACCTTTTCCAAGATGTACCGCGCGTAGATGCGCGCTTCGGTCCGGAAGGAAGCTTGCACTCCCCCCATCGTCCACGGGGTCTCCTTATAGTTACCCCACTTGTAGGCGCCCGAACCGAGAAACAGTTGCGGGATCTTGCGCTCATTGAGATAGCGAACGATTGCCGTATTGGTCGCGGTGCCGAGTGAGCCGAAAATGAGGGCAACGCCATCCTGCTCCACCAGCCGGCGCGTCTGTTCGACCGTGCGCGGCGGGACGTAGCCGTCGTCGAGGCTGATAAGGTTGATCTTGCGGCCGTTCACCCCGCCCTGATCGTTGATCATTTTCATGTAAGCGACCTCGCCTTTGCCCAGCGTCGAAAAGCCGGTCACCGGGCCGGTGTAAGGCATGGTCTGCCCCATCTTGATTTCGCTGTCGGTCACCCCCGGAGCGTTCTGTGCCGAAGCCGGCAGGCTCAGCCCGCTGGTGCACAGGGCGAGCAAAACCATCATCCCGCTGCGCATAAACGTCCTCCCGATGTTCCAGCGATTGTTGCTACCGCAATCGCATTTTTCCAGCGCCAGCCGGTATCCCGTTCGCGGGAAAGGCTAGCCGTTTGGCCAAACCCGGCGCGCAATGTCCCCGACCAGACGCAGCTTGGCGTGCTCCTGGACCATCGTCATCGTGTCGGCATATTCCCCGGACGCGAAGCCGCACTGCGGGCTGAGCGCGAGCCGCTCCAGCGGCACGAGCTTGGCCGCCTCGCGAATACGCGCCTCGACCGCCGCCTTGTCCTCAAGCTTGCCGTCCTTGGTGGTGACGAGCCCGAGCACCACGACCGTGTCGGGGCGCACGTGGGCGAGCGAGGAAAAATCGCCGGCGCGCGGACTGTCGTACTCGAGCAGCAGCGTGTCGTAGTTGGTCAGCCGCGGGTAGAGCTTGTCGGCGATCGTCTCGTAGCCGCCGTTGGCGAGCCAGCGCCCGCGCGGCGCATTGCCGCGACAGAGATGGATGGCGCGCGTCACCCCGGTGATGCCGTCGAACACCGAGTTGTCGATCTCGGCGTCCTCGATCAGCTCCTTGTCCATGTCGTGCCCCCACGACTCGAACGCGGAACGGATCTTCGGATCGGTGTGCCACTGCGCATAATTGGGCGCGTCCATGTGGATGTAGGTACAGCCGCTCGCGATCAGCTTCTTGACCACATCGCGGATATAATCGCGCATGGCGAGGAGAAAGTCGCGCGCGGTCGGATAGGCATCGCGCGAGTGCTTGCGATCCCACGCGACCCGATGCCAGCTCGGCGCCGGAAAGGTATATTTCGCCTGCGCCTTGCGGGTATGGGCTTTGAGGAACGGAAACTCCTCGGCCACGATGTCGCGTTTGACACCGACCTTGTCGACCACGATCGAACGCCGCGCTTTGGTCTGATCTTCCGGCAGTGTCAGTCCTCCGAACGAACCATCCGGGTACTTCCAGAGCCCGGTCCATTCGGCGTCGGTGACCAGCGTCTTGAACCCGGTGAGCGGGCCGAGCTCCGCGTCGCGCACTCCGATGGTGGCGATGAAGCTCATGCGGCGGAACTCGCCGTCGGTAACGGCGTCCATCCCGGCGCTTTCCTGCAACGCGATCGCTTCGGTGATGGCGCGATCTTCGGCGGCGCGCGCCTCGGCTGGACTAAGGTGGCCTTCGCGTGCGGCCTTGCGGGCTTCCTGCAGATAAGGTGGCCGCAACAAGCTCCCGATCACGTCCGCACGTGCAATTTTCGGCACATCTCCCCCCTAATTAAGCATTCTCGACCGCTGAGGCGGCAGACGATATCATAGCCTCCCCTGCCCTCAATACGTCTCCCAGGATTGCATGCCCGTGCAGCAAGTCGCCGAGAAGATCAATTATCCGCTGCCTCAACCTGAACCGGATCTGACGCCCGCCACGATCATCGAGCGCGCCACGCGGCTCACGCCGGCGATCCGTGCGGCGCAGGACGAGGACGACGCGCGCGGGTGCCATTCGCCGGCAATGGACCAGGACTTTCGCAAAGCCGGGTTCTACCGCATCCTGCAGCCGAAGCTGTTCGGCGGCTACGAGTTCGACTATCCGACGTTCTACCGAACGATGCTGCAGGTCGCGCGCGGCAATCCAGGCGTCGCATGGTGTCTGGCGTTAGGCGCGACGCACGGCTCACTGATCGCCTCGCACTGGCCCGAACGCGCGCAGTACGAGCTGTTCGGATCGACTGGCGATTTCATCGCGCCGCACCGGGTCGGCGCCATCACCAGCTCGTGTGAGCGCGCGGAGGGCGGTTACGTCGTCGACGGCATCTGGAATTACTGCTCCGGCATCCCCTATGCGACCCACTTCGTCGGCAACGTCGTGCTGCGCGAAAACGACAAGTCCCGTATCCTGATCTTCGTAATGCCACGCGCGCAGCTCCGCATGCTCGACGACTGGGGTGGCGATGCGACGCTCGGCATGCGCGCCAGCGGATCCAACAGCGTCGAGATCAAGAAAGCATTCATTCCCGAGCACCTGGTGATCCCGGCCAAGCCGGCGCTGTGGGCGAACGAGCCCATGGACGACGGCACCCACGGCACCCGGCTGCATCGCAACCCGATGTATCTCGGCCGCTTCATCGGGCCCTATCACATGTCGCTGGTGATGCCGGTGCTCGGTGCGGCGCGCGCCGCGCTCGACGAGTTCGAAGAAAACGTCGTGACGCGGCCGACCTATCATCCGCCGATCATGCCGCGACGCGAGCATTTCGATACCCAGCGTCCCTTCGGTTATGCGCTGATGCTGACCGACTCGGCCGAGGCGCTGCTGATGACCGCGGCCGAGACCTACATGCAGTATTGTCGGCGTTGGGGCGACGACCGCACCCCGATTTCGCTCGAAGACAACGTGCGCCTCTACGGCATGGTGCTCACGGCCGGCCGGTTGGCGTCCGAGGCGGTCGAGCATCTCTTCCACAACGCGAGCTCGGCCGCCAGCAAGCGCGGCCAGCGGTTGGAGCGCTATTTCCGCGACGTTGCCATGTATCGCCAGCACATGTCGGCGCAGTATCTCAATATCGCCTCCGGCATCGGGCGGGTGCATCTCGGCCTGCCGTTCGGCTGGGGCGGGCTCTAGCGCGACGCGCATGAAAATCACCGGCCTGCGCACGCAGCTCGTCGAATTTCCCTATCCGCAGCCGATGGGACTCGCACCCGGCTTCGACCTGCGCACCGGCGGCTGCGTGCTGGTGTTTCTGGAGTCGGACCAGGGAGCCGTCGGCGAAGGTCTCACCTACACGTTCAACGCCCAGCACATCGCGTTGATCAACGACATGGTGCAAAGCCTGAGCCGGCTGGTGATCGGGCTCGATCCGCGGCTTTCGGGATCGTTTCTCACGCGAGCGGCCGCGGACGTGCGCAGCATCGGCGCCTCGGGCCTCGCCGCGGTCGCGATCAGCGCGATCGATCAGGCGCTGCTCGATTTGCGCGCCAAGCTCGCCGAGATCAGCGTCGCCGGCCTGCTCGGCGCTTACCGCACCACCATGCCGGTCTATAACAGCAGCGATTATTGGATCACCCGTTCACTCGACCAGATTGCGTCCGCGGCCGCCGACCACAAGCAACGCGGCTTTCGTGCCATCAAGCTGCGGCTGACCGGAAAAATTCCCGACGACATCGCCCGCGTGAAGGCGGTGCGCGAGGTCGTGGGTCCGGAGTTCTCCGTGCTGGGCGATCTCAACCAGCGCACGACCGTGCCGAACGCGATCCGGCTCGGCCACGCACTCGAAGAATTCAACCTGACCTGGTTCGAGGAGCCGGTACCTCACCACGACCACGCCGGCGAGGCGCAAATCACGGCCGCGCTCGATACCCCGGTTGCCAGCGGTGAATCGGTCTACGGCAGCCGCGGGATCCTCGAGATGCTGCGCGTGCGCGCATCCGACATCGTGATGCCGGATCTCCAGCACATGGGCGGACCAACCGAATTCATGAAGGCCGCCGCGTTCGCGGACGCCTACGACACGCCCGCATCCAACCATTGCTACACCGAGATGAGCATGCAGCTGCTCGCGGCGATCCCCAATTTCATCGTGCTCGAATACATGCCGTGGCTCGAGCCGATCTATGCCGAGCGCCTCAAGCTCGACCCCAACGGCAATGCGATCGTGCCGGACGTGCCGGGCTGGGGCTTTGCCTTCAATCAGACAGCGATCAAGAAATTCGCTTTTGCGCGCTGACATCGCGTCATGACCGGCCTGAATATAAGAGCCATCGGCTGGCTTCTCGTCCTTCTCGTCGTTATGGGCGCGGTGCTGTTCGTTTCTGCTTGGACCTTCAACTACTGGCAGGCATGGGTCTTTCTGAGCGTATTCGGACTGTCGAGCCTGGCCGTCACTGTCTACCTCATGAAAAACGACCCGAAGCTGTTGGAGCGGCGGATGCACGGCGGGCCGACCGCCGAAAAGGAACTGAGCCAGAAAATCATCATGTCAGCCGCGTCGATAGGGTTCGCCGCGATCCTCATCGTCCCGGCGCTCGATCACCGCTGGCACTGGTCCGCCGTTCCTCCCTACGCGGTGATCGCGGGAAACATTCTGATCGTGCTCGGATGGACGATCATCCTTTTTGTGTTCAGGGAAAACACGTTTACCTCCGCCACCATTGAGGTCGCGGCTGATCAACGCGTCGTATCGACCGGGCCCTACGCAGTCGTGCGGCACCCGATGTACAGCGGATCGCTTCTATATTTTCTCGGGATACCGATCGCGCTCGGTTCGTGGTGGGGATTGCTCGTAGGCATCCTGATGATGCCTGTATTTGTTTTGAGACTATTTGACGAAGAGAAGCTCCTCGCGAGAAATCTACCTGGCTATTCCGAGTATATGGATAGGGTGAAATATCGCCTGGTGCCGTTCGTCTGGTAGTGCCCGATCCTGAAATTGTGGTCGTGAGCCGCAGCGTCCCGCGGCTCACTTCGCTCGGACGTGGAGTTGTAGCTCGAGCAACCGATCTCAGTTGATCGCAAAACAGTAGAACAGACCGGCACCGCCGACTTTCTGCAGGTTCGCCGGAGCGCAGCCGGGCGTCTTGTGTGAATTGTTCCAGAAGTTGATGCCTTGCGGGTTGCCGATCAGATCGTGGTGGCCAACGACCGCGTTGCCCTGTCCGTCGGCGCTGCTCGTCCAGTTGCTGCAGGTTGCGTCGTCCGTTCCCGGAACGACCGTGCCATCGCGCTGGGAGCCGGTCAGGATGTCATGCTGGTTGGGCGTGTCGCCGCGCCCGTTGACGACCATGCCCTTCTCGTTGAGCGCGCTGTCCTTGTTGATCTTGTTGTTGTCGCCGTGCAGATCCGCCACATTGGCCGCGACCTGCACGCCCTTGGCGTTGGACCACGGGCCGTTTCCGATACGATCCTTGGCGTTGACCCCGCCCGGGCCCTGTGTCGAGAGATAGGCATGCCAGGTCTTGCTTCCAGCCCCCGCGGCCTGCGCCAGGCTTTGGCATTGGCGGTCGGCGCCTGCCAACCCGCCGAGATCGCCGCCCTTGCCGAGCCCGACGCTGGTCACGAAGAAGGTCATCGGGTTTTGTTGCGCCTGCAGGGACGAGTTCGCGCCACAAGCAAAAAAAGCGACGGATGCAATTACCGATAAACTCATTGCCTTGGTCATGGCCGCCTCCTCCTTATTTTACGTCCACCTGGCCCGTATAGCCGACAGTGCAAAGACACCAACACGTGGCAAAAAGTCCGTGATCTAAACGTGGCTGCGCGAGTTTTGTTGCAGCGATTGGTTTTTCCCAGCCGAGGGGAGGAGTTTGGTGCCCTTTTTTCGTAACAGGCGGTGATGTAGGTTAGCGGCAGCCGCTCCTAAGGGAACGTGCCGAAGTTTCCTTGGCCATGAAGCGCGGCACTCATGCCGTCGGCGGGCGATGGCCCTTCAAAGACCGCCTGTCCCTTTTTGGGTCTTACGCAAAGCTCCCGTCCCAGACTGCGTCTCGCCGTCACCATCGGCGTGACGCCGTCGCACACCACGAGGAGGCCCACATGCCGATGTTCATCTGCACGCTCAACTGGACCGAACAGGGAATCCGGTCGGTCAAGGAATCCCCCAAGCGGGCGCAAGCGGCCCGCGATCTCGCCAAGAAATTGGGGGTCGAAATCAAAGAGGTCTATCTCACGTCCGGCGACAGCGATCTCTTGCTGATCCTTGATACGCCGAATGGAGACAATGTCGCAAAATTTGCCCTTGCGCTCGGTTCGCTAGGCAATGTCCGCTCGCGAACCGCAAGGGCATGGCCGCAAGCGGAGTTTCAGAAGTTGATATCGGAGCTTCCGTAGCGCGCGCTGGTAGGTCGCGACATTTTGCAACTCACGCCGGGTAAAGCCCCGCCGCGCGGGCGCGCAACTTCATTAGCGTGACCATCAGGTCCAGCATCGGGGTCGGCACGTCGAGCATCTTGCCGAACTCGGCCGGCACCGTGAACATGGCGTCGATCTCGAGCGGACGCCCGCGCTCGAGATCCTGCACAATGCTTGGCTTGTGCGCCGAGGCTCCGGAAAACGCCTTGTCGACGTCGAGGTCGACGTCGCATCCGAGCGCGCGGGCGATGGTCGCGGCCTCTCCCGCGACCGTGCGCACCGCCGCGACGCACGCCGGCTCCGCGAAGACGGCGCCCAACGTCGTCTGGGCCAGGAACGTCAGCGGGTTGGATGACATGTTGGCCAGCAGCTTGGTCCAGATGTCGTCGCGGATGCGCTCGCTGACCTCGGCCTTGGCACCGGTCTTGTTGATCAGGTCGGCGAGCGCAAGGGCACGCGCGCTTTTCTCGCCGGTCGGCTCGCCCAGGATGAGGTGCATTCGCCCGCTCACGCACCGCACGACCCCGGGCCGCACCACCGTGTTGGACGAGTAGACGACGCCACCCAACGAACGCTGCGGACCGATTGCATGCCACAGCGCATCGTCGGGATCGAGCAGCGGCAGCCGGCGGCCGTCGAACGGCCCGCCGTTGGCGTGGAAGTACCACCACGGAATCCCGTTCATGGCAAACACCACCGGCGTGTCGGAACGCAACAGCGGCGCGATCCGCGCCGCCACGTCCGGCAGCGCCGGCGCCTTGACGGCAACGATCACCGCATCCTGCTTGCCGAGTTCACCGGGATCCTCGCTCGCTTTCACCCGTGCGTGCAGCACGCGGTCCGGCAGCTCGAGAGTGAGACCGTCTTTCTGGATGGCGGCGAGATGTTCGCCGCGCGCCACCACAGACACGTCAGCGCCGGCGTTTTGCAGGCGCGGCGCCAGATGTCCGCCGATCGCGCCGGCCCCGAAAATGCAGATTTTCATGAGACGACGTATCCGGCAATCCGCGCCTTCGATCAAGCCGCGGCGCGACTGCGGTGACGCTGACCCTCGTAGAACGCATCCCAGAACGCAAGCCGCGCGAGATTGCGGATCGGTCGGGGTTTGGTCGCGTCGCCGAACTCCATGGTGAGTTCTTCGGGGAGTTCGTACCGCGGCCAGTGCGGCAGGCCGGTCGCGTTCGGATCGCCGGTGCGGGCGAAATTGCGCCAATAGGATGAGATCGTGTCGGCGAGTGTGGCGTCGGCCTCGGTCCAGGCCCAATCCCGGACGCCGAAGGTGCGAAAGATATAGGGAATTTCGCTGCCATGGAACGCACCGAATTTGTCGGTTGCGTTCTCATCGTAGGTCGCGCGCGCCGGGATCGGCGGAGCGTGCGTGAATTCGTAAGCGTAGATCGGTGCCTTGCCGGTGCTCGCCTGCAGCCGCATCCAGCAGAAATTCTGCCAGTAGAAATTGCGATAGCTGAAGGCGGTGCGGCTGGCATCACGCGCCTGGCTGTCGCTGCCGGCGGAGTAGAGCTGCAGGAAGCGGTCGGCGCCTTCGCCAAAATCGGCGCGCGCCTGTGCCTCGAAGGCGTGCAGCGTGTCAATGCTCGGCATCGTCGCGCCCTCGTTGGCGACGACCCCGGCTAGCAGCGGAACGTCGTTCTGCCTGCCGTGCGCGAACAGATCGAACGGACTCTCGGGCAGCACACGACCATCGACGATCGGCCAATTGGTATCGAACACACCGCGGGCCGGATCGGACGGATTGTTGTTGGCGCCGGAACCGGTGCCGCCGCCCCGGTGCGAAAACTGGATCTCGCGCGCGGGTCGCGCACGCAGCTCGGCCAAAGAGCGAGCGCCGAGCGCGCGCGCGAACTCGAAGCCGGTCCGCTCCGCCGCGGCGAGCGACTGGATCGAATCCCCGGTATTGCAACTTTCCGCGACCGGCCCGAACAAGGCGCCGCTCTGGCCAATGACACGATGAAACAATCCTTTGGCGAGCGGCGACGCCATCAGCAGCGAGCCGCTGATCGAGCCGGCGGACTGACCAAACACCGTCACGCAATCAGGATCGCCGCCAAACGCCGCGATGTTGTGCTTGACCCACTGCAGCGCCGCGATCTGATCGAGCAGCCCGTAGTTGCCGGAGAACCCTGACTCCCGGGTGAGTTCCGGATGCGCCAGGAAACCGAGCCGGCCAAGCCGGTAGTTGACAGTGACGACGACGGTCCCGCGGTTCGCCAGATATGCGCCGTCAAACAGCGCGATCGCGCCTGAGCCGACATAGAACGCGCCGCCGTGCAGCCAGACCATTACCGGCCGTTTCTCGCCAGCACCTGCGGCCGCTGTCCACACGTTGAGGAACAGGCAATCCTCGCTCTCCTGTTCCGGTCCGTAATAGCTGATCGAATTTTCGCGTCGCGACGGCTGCACGCAGCGCGGACCGAACGTGTCGGCACGCCGGACACCTGCCCACGGTTCCGGCGGCTGCGGGGCGCGCCAGCGCAGATCACCGATTGGAGGTTTGGCATAGGGAATTCCCTTGAAGGCGGTGACGCCGTCCGCGCCTGATGTGGCGGACAGTCTGCCGCTGTCGATTTGGACGATCGGGTCGGTCGGCGGCACGCGTTCCTCCTGTTGCAAAGATCGGACGATCAAACGACGCCCGCGGCGGTTTGCTGTCCCAGCGACGTGGGACAGCGAGCTCAACCAACGCGGTAGCGCGCGATCACCGCCTCGTCGATCACAAGGCCAAGGCCCGGCCCATCCGGCACCCGCATCGATCCGTCGGTTGCGTTCACCTGGTCGCCGAACGGGCTCGCCTCGAGATCGCAATAGAAGCGCTCGACAAAGGCCGCCTGCGGCAGGCTCGCGCAGATATGGATCGTCGCGATCAATCCCGGTCCGAAATAGGGCGAGTGCGGGGCCAGCACGGCGCCGTGATCGTCGGCTAGGTCGATGATGCGCTTCATCTCGCTGACCCCGCCGATCTTGGTCACGCTCGGTTGCACGAAATCGACCTTCGCGAGTTCGATGAGTTGCTCGATCTCAACCCAGGTGCCGGCGTTCTCGCCAGCTGCGATCGGCACGCCCGCGGCGCGCACGTGTGCGAGCGCCTCATAATCGTCGGGCGGCCACACCGGCTCCTCCAACCAGAGCAGGTTGGAGGGAGCGAAAGCCTGCGCCATCGCGAAAGCGTCCGCGGCCGACCAGGGACAATTGGTGTCGACCATCAGCGGAATGTCGGGACCGATGGCAGAGCGCGCGGCGGCGACTTCCGCGACCGTGATCTCGTGCAGCTTGATGCGGCGATAGCCGCGCTCGACCGCCCGCGCCGCATTGCGCGCGACCAGATCGGCATCCCCATAGCGCAACAGGCTCGCATAGGCCGGCACGCGATCGACCTTCGGTGCCCCGAGCATCCGGTGCAGCGGCTCGCCCTTTGCCTTCCCGGCAATATCCCACAGCGCGATATCGAGTCCCGAGAGCGCGAACGACACCGGGCCATTGCGGCCGTAGTTGTGCAGCTTGCGCGCCAGATCGCCCATCAGACCGGCGATGTCGGCCGCATCGCGTCCGACCGCGAGCGGCCCAATCATCTTGGCAAGCGCCGTTGCGCTCGCGACGCATCCGCCGAAACCGAACGCCTCCCCCCATCCGGTGATGCCGTCGCTCGTCTCCACCTTGACCAGCAGGGTGTCCATGTTGCGCCAAGGCACCGCGTCGGCCTTCGGCACCGGCCCGCCGCCGCGATCATAGGGCACGCTGATCAGGATTGGTTCGACGTTGGTGATTTTCATGAAGGATCGCCGCGCGATGGGTTTCGCTTCGCTCAACCCATCCTACGAGTTCGGCGCTACTGTAGGATGGGTTGAGCTCCTGCGAAACCCATCGCGAATGAGGCTGAGAAACACGACATGAAGATTACAAAACTGCGCACCGGGGTCGTGCATTTTCCGTTCGATCCGCCGATCGACGGCGGTGCCTTGCAACTGCGCTCCGCCGACTGCGTGCTGGTATTTCTCGAGACCGATGCCGGTCTCGTCGGCGAAGGATTGGTGTTCGCGCTCAACAACCAGCGCCTCCCCGTCATCAATGAGATGGTGCGAAGCCTCGAACCGCTGGTGCTCGGGCTCGACCCGGAGCTCGGCGGCAGTTTTTCGGCGCGCGCGTTCCGCGACATCGGCTTTCTGGGCCGCAGCGGCGTCGCGGTGATCGGCGTCGCCGGCGTCGACAACGCGCTCTGGGACCTGCGCGGCAAGGCCGCCGGGCTCAACGTGGCGCGGCTGATCGGGGCCTGCACCGCCGCGGTGCCGGCCTATCATAGCGGCGGACTGTGGATCGGACGTTCGATCGACGAGCTCCAGCGCGAGGCGGCCGGTTTCGTCGCGCAAGGCTGGCGCGCCATGAAGATGCGCATCGGCAAGCCGCGCGCCGAGGACGACGTTGCGCGGGTACGGGCCGTGCGCGAGACAATTGGACCCGACATCGGACTGATGGTGGATTCCAATCAGCAGCTGACCGTGCCGCGCGCAATCCGGCTCGGGCGGATGCTGGAGGAATTCAATCTGACCTGGTTCGAGGAGCCGATCCCCTACCACGATCATGCCGGCGAGGCCGAGATCGCGGCGGCGCTCGACATGCCGGTTGCGAGCGGCGAGACCGAATACACCAGCCGCGGCATGTTCGAGATGGCGCGCCAGCGTTCCGCCGATATCCTGATGCCCGATCTGCAGCGCATGGGCGGGCCGACGGAGTTTCTCAAAGCCGCGCACATCGCCGAGGCGTTCAACATCCCGGTGTCCTCGCATTTGTTCCCCGAGATGAGCCTCGCGCTGCTGGCCGCGGTGCCGAACGCGATTTGTCTCGAGTACATGCCGTGGTGCGAGCCTGCCTACCGGGAGCGCATCACGCTCGACGCGCAAGGTCGCGCCGTCGTGCCGGATCGGCCCGGCTGGGGATTTGGCTTTGATACGGAGGCGATCGAGCGCTACGCGGTGTGAGTCGTAGGATGGGTTGACCCCGCACTTGATGCGGGGGAAACCCATCAAGCTAACTCGGCCTCAGAAAGCGATGGGTTTCGCTGCGCTCAACCCATCCTACGCCGCAATCCGCTTCACGCTTCGCAGCTCACTTCCCGCCGCGCGAATGCGCGCGACCGCGCCGGCCAGCGGCTCGATCGCGACCGCCATGTGAAACGCGTTGGCGTGCACGATTGTCTGCGGATCAACAACAATTGCCACGTGACCTTTCCAGAACATCAGATCGCCGCGCCGCAAGTTGGTGAATCCCGATGCAGGCTTAACCTCGCCACCAAGACCTTCCTCCTGCATGTCACTGTCGCGCGGGCAGCCGATGCCGGCGGCGTTGAGCGAAACCTGCACCAGGCCCGAACAATCGATTCCGAGACTGGTCTTGCCGCCCCACAGATACGGCGTACCGGCAAACCGTTCGGCGACAGCCACGAAGTCCCGCTCATTATCAGCGAGCGCCGCCAAATGGCGCGCCGGCACGTAGCCGTTGCCCAAAGCGGCGAACTCCGCCTCGGTGCCCCGCACAGCCAGCCGCGCCCCCATCGACAATGCCGTGAGCGGCGGCTGTTTGACCATCGGGGCGGGATAAACCAGCGTGCGCAGCGCCGAGACCTTGTGGGTCGGTGCAGGACCGGGCGCGCCGAGCGCATTCGCCGGCAGCCAGCCGACGTAGCCGTCACTCGCGAGCTGTCCCCAGCACCAGCCTTCGTCGGTTTCCTCGTAGACCGTGACACGTTCGCCGCGCAGCGCCTCCGTCACCAGCGGCGCGTCGAGCGCCGGCTCGCCACGCACCGGCGCCTGCGGGTCGAGCACCTCGCGCTCCACGCCGTCGACAAAGCGCGCGGCCGCGACTTTGCCCTCGAGATAGCGCGCCGCAAGATCCGGCCGCACCGCGGTGATGCGCGGGTCGTAGCGCTCAGCCATAACGTGCGCCGAGATAGGCGTAGAGCGCGCGCGCCACCTGGCACTCGCCGCCCTCGGGACGCCCGGGTTTGGCCGCCGCAGTCCAGGCATAGATGTCGAAATGCAGCCAGGCCTTGGCGGCGGTGACGAAGCGCGACAGGAACAGCGCGCAGGTAATCGAGCCCGCGAAGCTGCCGTTCGACACGTTGTTGGTGTCGGCGACCTTCGAATCGAGCATCGCCAGATAGGGCGGCCACAGCGGCATGCGCCAGAACGGATCGTTCTCCTGCGCGCCGATCCGCAACAGCTCGCCGCCATGGTCTCGTCGGTGGCGTAGAACGCCGGCAGGTCGGGCCCAAGCGCGACGCGCGCCGCGCCGGTCAGCGTGCCCATGTCGATCAGCAGGTCGGGCGCCTCCTCGTCGGCGAGCGCGAGCGCATCGGCAAGAACCAGGCGTCCTTCCGCGTCGGTGTTGCCGATCTCGACCGAGATGCCCTTGCGCGACGGGTAGACGTCGAGCGGACGAAACGCCGAACCGGAGATCGCGTTTTCGACCGCCGGGATCAGCACCCGCAGCCGCAGCTTGAGCTTGCGGCTCATGATCATGTGTGCGGCCGCCAGCACGGTGGCGGCGCCGCCCATGTCCTTCTTCATCATCAGCATGCCGCTCGACGGCTTGATGTCGAGCCCGCCGGAATCAAAGCACACGCCTTTGCCGACCAGCGTCACCTTCGGATCGGCGGGATTGCCCCAGGTGAGATCGATCAGCCGCGGCGCGAGCGCCGACGCGCGGCCGACCGCGTGAATGAGCGGGAAGTTCTCCCGCAGGAGATCGTCGCCCACGATCGACTTGACCTGGGCGTCATGCTGACGCGCGACGTTGCGCACCGCATTCTCGAGCTCGGCCGGCCCCATGTCGTTGGTCGGCGTGTTGATGAGGTCGCGCGCCAGAAACACCGCCTCGACGATACGCGTCAGATCGGCGCCGTCGACGCCCGGCGGCAGCGCGAGCGCGATGGCCTTGTCGTCCGGCTTGCGGTAGCGCGCAAAGTTGTAAGTGCCGAGCGCGAATGCGAGCGCGGCGAGCCGCGCATCGGGCGCGTTGACGAACCGATAAGTTCCTGCCGGCAGCAGACCCGGCAGACGGCCCGGCCCAAACGGGTCGCGCGCCGACGCATCCGGAGCGTCAATGCCGAACAGAACACCGGCCAGTTTTGAGTTGTCACCCTTGCCCGGCAGCAACAAGTATCGGCCGGGTTTCGGCTCGAACCCGGCCGCGCGCGCAAACGCCAATGCCCCCTGATCAAGGCCGCGGCCGTCGCCGAAGCTCTTGGCATCAATCAAATAGATCGGAATTGCGCCGTTATCAGGCGCGCGAAAAACCGGATGCATCGACAACAGGTCCGCTCCTCAGGATTGCGGCGGCCCTGCTAGCACGTCGACACGCAAGGGTACAGGTCACCCGAAACTACGTCGGCATCCAGGTCGTCGACGGGTAGATCAACAGCGCCGCGGCCGCCAAGGCGACCCCATAGGGGACGCCGCCGTCGAATTGATGCAGCCGCACGGCCCAGGACTGTCCTGCGAGCCAGGTCGGCAGCGGCATGAATCGAAATGCAAGAATAGCGAGGGTGAGCACACCGCCCAGCAGCGCACCGAGCAGCGCATAATCGGCGAGTTTACCGAAACCCAACCAGAGCGCCGCGGCGGCTGCGAGCTTGGCATCGCCGCCGCCGACCAGGCCGCGCGCGAACAGCGCAAAGCCGATCGCGAGCACCAACAGACCGGTGGCCGCATGCGCCGCGATCGTCTGCGGGCTCAAGCCACAGACAACAGCGAGCACGGCAAAGCCGGCGACCAGCGCCAGCGAAATCCGGTTCGAGATGGTCATGTTGAGGAGGTCGCTCGCAGCGGCGAACGCCATGAGCGCGGGAAACAACAGGAGCCTAACGACCTCGACGAGCATCGGGCATCAGCGCGTTACCGGCCGGCTTTGAGCACGTCCGTCATGTTGGAGAAGGCGTTCTTGAGCTGGCCGCTCAGCGTATTGAGTACCGCAATGATGGCGACCGAGATGCCGGCTGCCACGAGGCCGTACTCGACCGCGGTCGCGCCCAATTCGTCCCTGACGAAGCGCTGCAGCAAACTCTTCATGACCGTACTCCTGGTCTCACGCCGCCATGTCTGACTGGGCGCGAAATTAACCGACAGGCGTTGCGTTGTGGTTAAACCAGGGGCGGAAAGTGGTCGCGCTTACCCGTAGCGCGACACAGTGGTTAACGGATTCTACCTCGACTTTTTGGGGGAGGCCGTTACCCGATCGGCAGTTCAGTCGTCGACTTGATTTTTTCCATCGCAAACCGCGAGGTCACGTTCTTGAGCGGCACGGTTGCGATCAGGCGCTTGTAAAACGCGTCATAGCCCGGGATGTCCGGCACCACCACGCGCAGCATGTAATCGACGTCGCCCGCCATGCGGTAAAATTCCATGACCTCGGGCAAGCCCGACACCACGTCGGCAAAGCGCTTGAGCCATTCTTCGGAATGATCGCCAGTCTCGACCGAGACAAACACCGTTACGCCGAGGCCGAGCCGGTCCTGATCGACGATCGCGACGCGCCGTTGGATGACGCCGTCCGCCTCCAGCCGCTGGATACGCTTCCAGCACGGCGTCGACGACAGGCCGACCCGGTTGCCGATCTCCGCGACCGAGAGCGAGGCGTCCTTCTGCAGAACCGCGAGGATCTTTCGATCAATGGCATCCATTTTTGCGCCTATCGATAGAACATTCTTCTATCATATCCACTTCATGGCCATAGGCATAGAAAAATCTTTCAAATACGCCCGAGCCCGACCAGGCGCCGCCGGCCGCAAACCAGTCCGCTACATGGTGTTCAGGGACCACTCATTGTATCGTTCACGGCAGTGACCGGCCGTGTGGGGGGATGACACATGGACCCGAACTACGCTCCCGTCGCTTATTTCGTGCTGGCCGCGCTGGCCGCGATCATCATCGGTATCGGGTTCGCGCTTTGGCATTATCTCTAGCGACCCGGCTCGACAGCGACGAGTGCCTGCCGGTCTAGATAACGCCGTCCTGTTCCACCCAAGCCCGGATGATGTGATGGGCGATCGCGAACGGCGGCGGCGTCGTGAGACCGCCCGGATGCTCACGGCGCAGCATCGCAGCCGCCTCCTCGCGTGAGAACCAGCGCGCATCCTCGAGTTCGCTGCGGTCGACCGTAATGTCGCTCGCCAGTGCCTGTGCGTGGCAGCCGATCATCAGCGACATCGGAAACGGCCACGGCTGGGAGGCAAAATAGGTCACCGCTCCGCACGGAATTCCAGCTTCCTCCAGCGTCTCGCGCCGGACCGCCTGCTCGATCGTTTCCCCCGGCTCCACAAAGCCCGCGAGGCACGACCACATGCCGGCGCCGAAGCGGCCCTGCCGGCCGAGCAGACAACGCTCGCCATCGACTGCGAGCATGATCACCACCGGATCGGTGCGCGGAAAGTGCTGCGCCTTGCAGCCCGGACAGTCGCGCCGCCAACCGGCGTTCGACACGACCGTCGGCGTGCCGCAATTGGCGCAAAAGCGATGACGCGCGTGCCACGTGAGCATCGCTTTTGCCTCCGCGAGCGCCGCGACATGCTCCGGTGCCACCAGCCCCTGGATCGCAATCGAGCGCAGGTCGATGACGAGGAAACCGGCCTGATTCTTGAGCGCTTCCGCCGCCGCCTGATCGATCGCCGCCCCGTACCGCGGAGCACCGTCCTGCAGGCCGAGAAACACGGTCTCGCGCACGGGCGCGAGCGCACGTGCCTCGGCCAATCCGAACAATGCCTGCGGCTCGCTGGCCTTGCGCAGCACCACGAGCTCGCCACCGATCAGATAGGCTCCCGCGTCGGCCTCGTGGGCGGAGAGCCAGCCGTCATCGCGGCGATCAGCCGCGCGGTCGAGTGGGTTGGCGATATAACCGAGAAGCGGCCTCGGTCCGAGGTCGAGCATGCGTAACTCCAGGCGGCCGGAAACTGGCACGCCGCCCGCGACGGCGCAACGGCGAGGCTAGTGCCCCGCTTCCGAAGTTCGTGATACGCCGCGGCAACATCTGACACGAACTTCGGAAGCAAAAGGGCCCTAGCAAATATATGATTCTAGGGCCGCTTTTCGATTTGAAGTTCCTGCATGAGTTTGCTGCAACGTGGTAGGAACTTCAAATCGGCGGCACTAGAACCCGATCCGGTGCCGAAGCGTGTCGACAAAATGGTCGAGCTCGGCCGGCTCATAGGCGCGCGCCGGTACCGCGCCCCACACCGGCCGCGGCCACGACGCATCCGTGCGCCGGCGCGCCACGATATGGACGTGCAGCTGCGACACGACGTTCCCGATCGCCGCGATGTTGAGCTTGTCGCACCCCGTCACCGCTCGCAGCACTTGCCCGACCAGCTCAATTTCGTCGAGCAATTGACGCCGGTCCGTCGCGTCAAGGTCGATGATCTCCGTGATGCCCGCCCGGCGCGGCACCACCACTAGCCACGGGTAGTTCGCGTCACGATTGACCAGCAGGCGCGAAAGCGGCAGATCGCCGACCGGAACCGTGTCCGCCGCGAGTTGGGGATGCAATTCCCATTGCGGCGCGGGCGATAGGGTTGTGGTCATGTGGCGCTTCGCTCCCGTTCGACGCTTGCATTCCCGCAGCGTCCCGCTGATATAGGGGCGGGAGGTTGGCGGTGGACGAGCCACTCGCCAACCGGGTCAGGTCCGGAAGGAAGCAGCCCTAACGAGCTCCGGTTCGGGTCGCTCGTCAGCCTCCCACTAAACTTCAAGCATGTTCGCGCCCATAGCCGGAGAGCCCGCGCGGCGGACACGATGAACGACGCCCCGCTTCCGATGCCCACCGTCGCTTCGGGCTCCTATCGCGTGCTTGCACGCAAATACCGTCCGGCCAGTTTCGAAGACCTGATCGGCCAGGACGCGATGGTGCGCACGCTCTCGAACGCTTTCGAGACCGGGCGCATCCCGCAAGCCTGGATTCTGACCGGCGTGCGCGGCGTCGGCAAGACCACGACCGCGCGCATTCTCGCCCGTGCGCTCAACTACGAGCTCCCCGACGGCAGTGTCACCGCGCCCACCATCCGCATGCCGACGCTCGGCGTTCACTGCCAGGCCATCATGGAAAGCCGGCACGTCGACGTGCTGGAGATGGACGCGGCCTCTCACAACAGCGTCGACGACGTGCGCCAGATCAACGACGCGATTCGCTACGCGCCGGCGTCGGCACGCTACAAGGTTTATATCCTCGACGAAGTGCACATGCTCTCGGGCGCCGCCTTCAACGCGTTGCTCAAAACCCTGGAAGAGCCGCCACCGCACGCCAAGTTCATCTTCGCCACCACCGAAATCCGCAAGGTCCCGATCACGATCCTGTCGCGCTGCCAGCGGTTCGATCTGCGCCGGGTGGAAGCCGACAAGCTGGTCGGCCACCTTGAGAGCATCGCCAGCAAGGAAGGCGTCGAAGCCGAGCCGGAGGCACTGGCGTTGATCGCGCGCGCCGCGGAAGGCTCGGTGCGCGATGCGCTCTCGCTTCTCGATCAAGCCATTGCGCACGCGGCCGGGCTGGTGCGCGGCGAGGACGTTCGGCAAATGCTGGGGCTCGCCGATCGCACGCGCGTGATCGACCTGTTCGAAGCGCTGCTGCGCGGCGATGCACCCGCTGCGCTGCGCGAGCTGCGCGACCAATACGACAGCGGCGCCGATCCTGCCGTGGTGCTGACCGATCTTGCCGAGTTCACGCATTTCGTGACGCGCGTGAAGCTCGTGCCGGCGGTCGCGGATGACCGTTCGCTGGCCGAGGTCGAGCGCACGCGCGGACGCGCGTTCGCGGCAGCGCTGTCGATGCGGGTGCTCGCGCGCACCTGGCAGATGTTGTTCAAAGGCATCCCCGAGGTGCAGACCGCCGGAAAGCCGATCGCGGCGGCCGAGATGGTGCTGGTTCGCATCGCCTATGCGGCCGATCTGCCGACGCCCGACGAAGTGGTTCGCTCGCTCGAACAGAACGGCGCGCCGACGCGCCAAGCGGGCAGGCGCGAGCTCGCCGCCGACCGGGTCAACCGCGGCGTCGAGCGCGGAGACCCGCAGTCCGTCCGTGCGCGGCGAAGCGCCTCGCTCCGACACCGGGCGCGGCACGCCGCGCATGGCGCTGGCGCCTAACCTTGCGGCTGATCCGGTGCACGACGCGCAGCCCGCGCCGGAGACGGCTCCAACCGTCATCAGTCGGTTCGAGGACCTGATTGCGCTTGCCGGACAGATGCGCGATCTGCAGACCAAGACCGCGCTGGAACGCGACATCAGGCTCGTGCGTTGCGAGGACGGCCGCCTCGAGATTGCGCTCGAGCCAAGCGCCTCCAAAGCGTTGGTGGGCGAACTCGGCCGCAAGCTCAGCGACTGGACCGGCCGTCGCTGGATGGTCGTCGTGTCGGCCGAAGCCGGACAGCCGACGGTACGTTCGCAGCAGGAGGCGCGCCGGAGTGCGCTCGAGAACGACGTCCGCGCCGATCCGCTGGTGCAGGCCGTGCTGGCGAAGTTTCCCGGCGCCGAGATCGTCGCCGTGCGCAACGCGGAGACGGAGATCGCGGCACCCGCGGACACAGACGAGCCTCCGCCGCTCGACGAGATTCCTGACTACGACGATGAGCCCTGAAGGATCACCGATGCCTGATTTCATGGGCCTGATGAAGCAGGCCGCGGAACTCAAGACCAAAGTGGAGGCGATGCAGGCCGAGCTCGACCGCATCGAGGTCGAAGGCACCGCCGGCGGCGGGCTCGTGACCGTGAAGCTCTCCGCCAAGAGCGAACTCAAAGGCGTTCACATCGATCCGTCGCTGCTCAAACCGGACGAGGCCGAGATCGTCGAGGACCTGATCGTGGCTGCGCACGGCGACGCGCGCCGCAAGGCCGAAGCGGTCATGCAGGAGAAAATGCAGAGCCTGACCGGCGGCCTGCCGCTGCCGCCCGGAATGAAGCTGTTCTGATCCAGAAAATGTTCCGCCCATATCGAGCCACCAATTCTGCGTCATGGCCGGGCTTGTCCCGGCCATCCACGTCTTCATTACGATGCCAAGCTGCAAAGACGTGGATGCCCGCGACAAGCGCGGGCATGACGGAGCGGGTGGCGCAATCTGATCGAAAGCGGCTGTAGATGCCCGCCGCCATTGCCGGACCCGAGATCGAACGGCTAATCCAGCTGCTCGCGCGCCTGCCCGGGCTTGGCCCGCGCTCGGCCCGCCGCGCCGCGCTGCACCTGATCAAGAAGCGTGAGCAACTGATGACGCCGCTCGCGGACGCGCTACGGGCCGCAATCGAGAAAATCACCGTATGTCGCGTCTGCGGCAATATCGACAGCCAAACTCCGTGCACGGTGTGCACCGACCCGCGCCGCGATCCTTCGGTGATCGTGGTGGTTGCGGACGTTGCCGACCTGTGGGCGCTCGAACGCGCCAACGCCGTCAACGCGCGCTACCACGTGCTCGGCGGAACTTTGTCGCCGCTCGATGGCGTCGGCCCCGAAGACCTCACGATCGATCAACTGGTGACGCGCGCGCATGGCGGCGAGGTCAAGGAGTTGATCCTCGCGCTCAGCGCCACCGTCGACGGTCAGACCACCGCGCACTACATCACCGATCTCGTCACCAACGCGGGCGTGAAAGTGACGCGGCTTGCGCACGGCGTGCCGATCGGCGGCGAACTCGACTATTTGGATGAAGGCACGCTCGCGGCGGCGATCAGGCAGCGATTGCCGTTGTGAGTTGTAGGGTGGGTTAGGCGCGAAGCGCCGTAACCCACCAACGGCGGGGCGTTCTGCAATGCCGTCGATGGGTTTCGCTGCGCTCAACCCATCCTACGAATTGTTGGTTTCCAACTCTTTGAAATGCCCCTGCCGCTGCAGCCACGCCAGCACCAGCAATCCGGGGATCGCCGCGAGCGCGCAGATCGCAAAGAACCACACCCAGCCGGTGGCGGCTGCGATAAAACCCGCACTGGCCGACAGATAGGTGCGCCCAACCGCCGCGAGTGCGGTCAGCAGCGCGTACTGGGTCGCGGTGTGCAGCGGATTTTTGCACAGCGCCGACAGGTAGGCCACGAAGATCACGGTGCCGATCGCGCTGGTGAAGTTCTCGAGCGTGATCGCGAATGTCAGCCAGGCGAGATCGTGCCCGACAATCGCCTGCCAGGAGAATGCGAGGTTGGCGAGCGCCTGCAATACGCCGCCGATCCACAGACTGGTCGCGAGCGGGTAGGCCCGCGCCACATAGCCGCCCGCAAACCCTCCGATCAGCAACGCCACCAGTCCAATGCCCTTGATGATCGTCGCGTATTCATTGCGCGTGAAACCAAGATCCACGGCAAACGGCCCGGTCATCACGCCTGCGAGCGCATCGGTGAACTTGAACAGCACCACAAAGACGAGAGCGACAATCGCGATGACGACACCCTCGCGGAAGAAGAAATCCTGGAAGGCGCCAACAACGGTCGTGCCGAGCCGGCGCACCGCATTGTTCCACCCGTGTGCGTGCGTATGCTCGGCGGCGACCGACTTCTCGGGCTCCCGCGCCACCAGCGTAGTAATGATGCCGATCACCACCAGCGCCGCCATCACCAGGTAGCTCGCGTTCCAGGCCGCGCGGTGCACGAAGCCGAGCCACTGGAAGCCGCTGACCAGGAACAAGGCGCCCGCGCCCGAGACCAGCATGCCGATGCGGTAGGCCGCCACATAGGACGCCATGCCGGCGGCCTGTTCGTCCTCGGGCAGGCTCTCAATGCGAAACGCGTCAACCACGATATCCTGGGTGGAGGACGCGGCCGCGACCAACAGCGCCCCCAATGCGACCGCGCCGGGAGCAGCCGCCGGATCGCAGCTCCCCAGAAACGCGATCGCGGCGATCAGCAGGAGTTGCGAGAACAACAACCAGCCGCGCCGGCGCCCCAACCACCCGGACAGAACCGGGAGGTCGATCGCATCAACCAGCGGTGCCCATAGGAACTTAACCGTGTAGGGGGTCCCGGCAAGCGCAAAGAGCCCGATGGTCTTGAGATCAACCCCGGCCTCAGCGGTCCAGAACAACAATGTCGATCCGGAAAGCGCGAGCGGAAGCCCGGATGAAAAACCGAGAAACAGGACGATCAGGACGCGCGGCTGGATATAGACCGCAATCGCCTCAAGGAACGATGCGCGCGGGCGCGTGATGTCGGCAGGAACAACCATCAGGTATCGTTACTCGGCGGCACCGAGTTTGCCAATCGGCGCCGGAATGACGGTCGCGGAACTGTCCGGCCCATCGAATTCGAGCTCCTCGATCGCGGTGGCACGGCGCTCGACCTTCTCGGACGAGATCAGGATCTGGCGCACGTCCTCGTTGGCCTGGCCGAAGTGTTGCTGCAGCTTGAGCACCCGATCGCGCAGGCGTCCGACGTCACCGATCATGTGCGCGACCTCGGTCCGGATGCGATCGGCGGCTTCGCGCATGCGCGCGTCCTTGTGGATCTGCTGCATGACCTGGATCGCCAGCATCAGCAGCGAGGGCGAGACGATGATGACACGCGACCGGTAGGCTTTCTGCACGATATCGTCGAAGCTGTCGTGCAGCTCGGAATAGACCAATTCCGCCGGCACGAACATCAGCGCGAGATCCTGGGTTTCGCCCGGGATCAGGTATTTGCTCGCGATGTCGTTGACGTGGCGGGCCACGTCCTGGCGCAGCCGCGCCGCTGCAATCCGGCGTTGCTCGTCGCTGCGGGCTTCGCGGTGAGCGGTTATAGCTTCGAGTGGGAACTTAGCGTCGATCACCAGCGGCGGCTGGTCAGGCAGATAGACCACGCAGTCGGGCCGGGTGTTGTTGGAGAGCGTGAACTGGAACTCGAAACTACCCATGGGCAGGCCGTCCTGCACGATTGCTTCCATGCGGGCCTGGCCGAAGGCGCCGCGCACCTGCTTGTTGGAGAGCACGTCGCGCAGCGAGGTGACCTGTGACGAGAGTTCGGTCAGGTTCTTCTGCGCACTGTCGATGACCGCGAGCCGCTCGTGCAGGTGCTGCAGCCGCTCGACCGTTTGCTTGGTGGTGGCCTCCATCGATTGACCGATCCGGCCCGACACCGCGTCGAGCCGTTCGTTCACGAGCCGTGCGAGCTCGGATTGCCGCGCCGCCAGGCCTTCGCCCATTGCCTGCGCCCGGCCGATCGCCTCGACTTGCGCACGTGCCATCTCGGCAAGACGCGCTTCCAGATCCTCGGTCCGCTCTGCCTGCTGATCCGCATCGCGCGAGCGCGCACCTGCAGAGCGGGCGACCACGACCACCAGCGCGAGCAGCGCAACAACAAGTATCGCCGCGAACGCCACCAGCGCGACGCCGACGCTGATGGGAGTGTTGGCCACGGTGAACAGCGTTTCGGACATCGCGCCTTCTAACCCGATTCGGGCGCCTAAGGCGAACGAACGGCGAACGGCAGCTGTGGAGCGACGGCGTTAAGTGCAGCCGCGCAGGCGCATTTTTGTCGGATTGACCGAGCCGCGGTATGCCCCTACATGCGCGCCATGGCACTGCGCAAGATCATCACCCTCCCCAGCCGGAAGCTGAAGCAGAAGTCGGAGCCGGTCGGCAAAGTCACCGCCGACATTCGCGGGCTCGTCGACGACATGTTCGAGACCATGTACGAGGCGCCCGGCATCGGACTCGCGGCCGTCCAGGTTGGCGTCCTCAAGCGCATCGTCACCATGGATCTCTCCAAGAAGGAGGGCGAGAAGAACCCGCGGGTGTTCGTCAACCCCGAGATCGTGTGGTCGTCGGACGACACGTCGGTCTACGAAGAGGGCTGCCTGTCGATCCCCGAGGTACACGAGGATGTCGAGCGCCCGGCGCGGGTGAAGGTCAAGTTTCTCGACCTCGACGGTAAAAAGCACGAGGAAGAGGCCGAAGGCCTCTACGCCACCTGCATCCAGCACGAGATCGACCACCTCAACGGTGTCTTGTTCATCGACCACATTTCCAAGCTCAAGCGCGACCGCATCATCAAGAAATTCAGCAAGGCGGCGAAGCGCGCCGCGGAGTAGGCTCTCCGCAACCGCCGTTTTTGGTAGGAACACTACGTGGCATTGCGCCTGATCTTCATGGGCACGCCGGACTTTGCGGTGCCGACGCTTCTCGACATTGTCGGGCGCGGCCATGAGGTCGTGGCGGTCTACACGCGCGCGCCGCAGCCGGCCGGGCGCGGCATGGAGCTTCGGCCGAGCCCGGTCGAGCAGGCGGCGCGCGGTTTCAGCCTCAATGTGCTGACGCCGGCGACGCTGCGGACCAGCGAGGCGCAGGAGATTTTCAGCCGGCACAACGCCGATGCGGCCGTGGTCGTCGCCTACGGGATGATCCTGCCGAAACCGATCCTCGAGGGCGTGCCGCTCGGCTGCTTCAACCTGCATGCCTCGCTGCTGCCGCGCTGGCGCGGCGCCGCGCCGATCAACCGCGCCGTCATGGCGGGCGACGCGGAATCCGGCGTGATGGCGATGCTGATGGACGAAGGGCTCGACACCGGACCGATCGCGCTCTCCGAGCACGTTGCGATCGGGCCCGACATGACGGCCGGCGAGCTGCACGATGCCCTGGCACCGATCGGCGCCGACCTGATGGGACGCGCACTCGGAGCACTCGAGCGCGGCGCGCTGGCGCTCACCCCGCAACCCGCTAACGGTGTGACCTACGCGGCCAAGATCGCCAACCAAGAGACCCGGATCGACTGGCGCAAGCCGTGGAAGGCGGTGCACGACCACATCCGCGGCCTCTCGCCATTTCCGGGCGCCTGGTGCGAGCTGCCGGACGGTGCGCGCGCCAAGGTTTTGCGCACGACCAAAGGCGAAGGCGCAGGCGCGCCCGGGACCGTACTCGACGACAAGCTGACCATCGCGTGCGCTGAGGGCGCCGTGCGCATCCTCGAGCTGCAGCGCGCCGGCAAGCAGGTCATGAAGGCAGCGGACTTCCTGCGCGGCTCGCCGATTGCGGCTGGCGCGGTGCTGCGCTGAGGAGTTGCCGAGCATGCCGCGCTATCGGCTCCTGATCGAATATGACGGTACGCCGTTTGCCGGTTGGCAAATCCAGGCAACCGGAATCTCCGTACAGGGTGTGCTTGCGGCGGCGATCGAGGCGTTCTGCGGCGAGCGCGCGCACGTGCAGGGCGCCGGCCGCACCGATGCGGGCGTGCATGCGCTCGGCCAGGTGGCGCACGTCGATCTGGCGAAGGAGACCGATCCCGAGACGGTGCGCGATGCACTCAACGCGCATCTGCGGCCGCATCCAGTGGCGGTGCTGTCAGCCGAGATCGTTGCGGAGGATTTCGACGCGCGCTTCTCGGCCAGGCGCCGTCATTACCTCTATCGCATCGTCAATCGCCGCGCCGATCTCGCGCTTGATCGCGCGCGCGCCTGGCGGATCGCGCGTCCGCTCGACGCACCGGCGATGCATCGCGCCGCCCAGCACCTTGTCGGCAAGTACGATTTTACGACCTTCAGGGCCGCGGAATGCCAGGCCAAATCGCCGGTGAAGACGCTCGACCGGCTCGACATCGCGCGCCACGGTGACGAGTTGCGCATCGAAGCCGTCGCGCGTTCGTTCCTGCACCATCAGGTGCGCTCGATGGTCGGCTCGCTCGCGCTCGTCGGCGAAGGCAAGTGGCAGCCCGACGATGTTGCGCGCGCGCTCGCGGCGCGCGACCGCTCAGCCTGCGGACCGGTGGCACCGCCTGACGGGCTTTATTTGGTCAAGGTGGAGTACGACTAGGATGGGTTGAGCGAAGCGATACCCATCACAAAGGACTAAGCAAGCGATGGGTTTCGCTTCGCTCAAGCCATCCTACGCGAAGTACTGTTCCAAAACCTCTGCGGTAGATCGCAGTCAGCGTCACGAGATCGGCGGTCGGGACCCGCTCGTCGATCTTGTGCATGGTGGTATTGACGAGCCCGAATTCGACTACCGGGCAATAATCCTTGATGAAACGCGCGTCCGACGTGCCGCCCGAGGTCGAGAGCGCCGGGCTCTTGCCGGTGACGTCGGCGACCGCGGCGCGCACCAGGTCGACGAACGCGCCGGGCGCGGTCACAAACACGTCGGCGTTCGACGGCTCCCATTCGATGCGCCAGCGGATGGCGCCGGCAGCCGCTTTCGTGCGCTGCTCGATCAGCGCCTTGACCTCGTCCTGCGTGTGGCGATCGTTGTAGCGGATGTTGAAACGCGCGCGCGCTTCGCTCGGGATCACGTTGACGGTCTTGTTGCCGACGTCGATCGAAGTGAACTCGAGGTTCGATGGGTCGAAATGCGTGCTGCCGTCGTCGAGCGGCGCGCTCATCAGGGCGCTCAGCACCGCCACGATGCCGCGTACCGGATTGTCAGCAAGTTGCGGGTAAGCGACGTGCCCCTGCGTTCCAGTCACCACCAGCGTGCCGTTGAGCGAGCCGCGCCGGCCGATCTTGATCATGTCGGAGAGCGCGTTCGGATTGCTCGGCTCGCCCAGCAGGCAGTGATCGAACTTTTCGCCGCGGTCGGCCACCCACTTCAACAACTTGACGGTACCGTTGACCGCGACGCCTTCCTCGTCTCCTGTGATCAGGAACGAGATCGAACCCTTGGGGCGGCCGTCATGCGTGGACAAATAGTCGAACGTGGCGGCCAGCGCGCAGGCAAGCGCGCCTTTCATGTCGACAGCGCCGCGTCCGAACAGCACCTCTTCGGAGACTTCGCCCGCGAACGGCGCGTAACTCCACAATGCCACTTCGCCGGGCGGCACCACGTCGGTGTGGCCCGCGAACACGAAATGCGGCGCGCCGGTGCCGACACGCGCGTAGAGATTCTCGATATTGTCGTAGCCGGGCTGCGTGAACATCAGGCGATGCACGTCAAAGCCCGCCTCGCTCAGCACGCGCTGCAGATACGCAATCGCGCCGCCCTCTTCGGGCGTGACCGACGGACAGCGGATCAGCTCGCGGGCAATGGCGATCGGATCGGCGGGCACGCGACCTAATCCCGCAGCAGTTCGTTGATGCTGGTCTTGGCGCGCGTCTTCTCATCGACGCGCTTGACGATCACCGCACAATAGAGGCCTGGGCTGGGCGCGCCGTTCTTGGCAGCCTTGCCCGGCAACGTGCCCGGCACCACCACCGAATAGGCCGGCACCTCGCCCTGAAAGGTCTCGCCGGTTTCACGGTCGATGATCTTGGTCGAGGCGCCGATGAAGACGCCCATCGAGAGCACCGAGCCCTCGCGCACGATCACGCCTTCGGCGACCTCGGAGCGCGCGCCGACGAAACAATTGTCCTCGATGATGACGGGACCTGCCTGCAGCGGCTCGAGCACGCCGCCGATGCCGGCACCGCCCGAGATGTGACAGTTCTTGCCGATCTGCGCGCACGAGCCGACCGTCGCCCAGGTGTCGACCATGGTGCCGGAATCGACGTAGGCGCCGAGGTTGACGAACGACGGCATCAGGATCACGCCGGGCGCGATATAGGCCGAGCGGCGCACCACCGAACCGGGCACTGCGCGAAAGCCGGCTTCGCGAAAGCGATTCTCGCCCCAACCGTCGAGCTTCGAGGGCACCTTGTCCCACCAGGCCGCTTTGCCCGGACCGCCCGCGATCACCCACATGTCGTTGAGCCGGAACGACAGCAGCACCGCCTTCTTGAGCCACTGGTTGACGCGCCAGGACTTGTTGGCATCGCGTTCGGCAACCCGCGCCTCGCCCCGATCAAGCAACTCGAGCGCGGCCTCGACGGCCTCGCGCACCGGCCCTTTGGTCGCCGGTCCGACGCCGTCGCGCTTCTCGAACGCCTCATCGATGGTGCGGGCGAGTTCGGTATGAGACATGAAACCCTCGTTTTGCTGCTGTGTCGCGGAGGGGCGAGATAAAGTCAACGGGCCTCAGCCCGACGCCGCATCGCGGCAATCTGCTCCAGGAACCCGGCGAGATCGTCGGTGACGTGATCGACGTGCGACGCGTCCTGGCCTTCGAGCTCCCAATCCTCGCGCAGAACCACCCGCGCGCCCGACGGCACCACCAGAACGGTGGTCATGCCGAGCCCATGCGGCACCTCGAGGTTACGCGCAAGGTCTTCGAACATCGCCGCCCCTGAGCAGGCGCAACACCATGCAGCGCCAGAAAGCGATCGTAGGTCTGCGGCGAGGGTTTGGGCTCAAGCTCGGCAGCAACGATATCGAACACCGCTTCGAAGCGTTCGTGGATGGCAAGCCGCCGCATCACCGCGTCCGCATGCTTGCGGGTGCCGTTGGTGAGAATGAGCTTGCGGCCGGGCAGTTTCGCAAGCGCTGCTCCGAGCGCCGGATTGGGCTCAATCGGCGAATGGTCGATCTGATGCACGACCTCGAGATAATCGTCGGGTTGCATTCCGTGCTCGATCATCAGCCCGCGCATCGAGGTGCCGTAACGACGGTAATAATCCTTCTGCAGCCGAAACGCCTCGTCTTCGGAGACTTTCAGAAAACCCGCAATATAGCTGCGGATGCGCGCGTCGACCTGACCCCAGAGGTTGAGGTGATGCGGATAGAGCGTGTTGTCGAGATCGAACACCCAGGTCTCGACGTGTTCGAATCCGCGCGGGGTGGGCTTTCGGGCACCAATCATCTTTAGAGCGACTCTTTTTGTCGTCATGGCCGTAACAAGCCCGGCCATGACGCCGCGGAATCATTTGCCGCCCACGATCTTGGTCGCGCGGCCCTGGCTGACGAACGAGAAATGCCGATTGCCGACGCTGCCGAACATCAGCGTTTCGATGACCGGCTCGGCGATCTCGCCGGCCGACGCCCAATCGACCACGAAGTTCGCGCCGAGGCCGCCCCGCACATCCTGCTCCGGAATGTAGATGTCCACCGTCCCGAACGGTTTGAGCGCGATCGGCTGTTTGAGATAGCTGTCGACCTGCTTGCCGTTGCCGTCGAAATAAGCGATCCGCTTGAGCACCAGCGGTTTGCTCTCCGAGGCATTATGAATGGCCAGCGTGACGGAGAAGTCCGCGCGCAGCTTGCCCTGACTCATCGACACGCTGGAATAGGCCGGGACGTAGAACGAGCCCGTCACATCAAGCGCGCCTGAGGGAACCGCGGTCAACGCCTCGGGGAATGCGCGCTGCAAATCGACCGCAGTCTGGCCGCGCGCCGGACCTGCAACGAGCGCAATCAGCACGACCAGCGCCGCCGCTCCACATCGCCAATGTCCCATCAGGCCCTCCCGTCCGATCGTGCCGGCATTTCAGCGGTGGATCAGCGTGCCGGCGCCGAGGTCAGTCAACAGCTCGAGCAACACCGCGTGCTCGACCTTGCCGTCGAGAATGACCACGCCTTCGACGCCCTGCTCGAGTGCGTAGATGCAGGTTTCGACTTTCGGAATCATCCCGCCCGAAATGGTGCCGTCGGCGATCAGGCGCCGCGCGTCGTTGACCGACAGTTCCTTGATCAACGACTTGGACTGGTCCAGGACGCCCGGCACGTCGGTCAGCAGCAGGAAACGCTTGGCGCGCAACGCGCCGGCGATCGCGCCCGCAAAAGTGTCGGCATTGACGTTGTAGGTACCGCCGTCGGCAGCTGCCGCGACCGGCGCCAGCACCGGAATGAGATCGCGGCCGAGAATCTGGTTGAGCACCATGACGTCGACCTTCTCGGGCTCGCCCACGAAGCCGAGATCGACCACCTCCTCGATCTTGGACATCGGATCGACGATCGCGCGCGTCGCCTTGCGGGCGATCACCATGTTGCCGTCCTTGCCGGTCAGCCCGACCGCCTTGCCGCCGGCTGCGTTGATAAAGCCGACCAGTTGCTTGTTGATCGAGCCGGCCAGCACCATTTCCACGATCTCGATGGTCTTCTCGTCGGTGATGCGCAGACCGCCGGCGAATTCCGACTTGATACCGAGGCGGTTGAGCATGTCGCCGATCTGCGGGCCGCCGCCGTGCACCACCACCGGATTGATCGCGGTCTGCTCCATCAGCACGATGTCGCGCGCAAAGCTGCGCGCCTTCGCCTCGTCGCCCATGGCGTGACCGCCGTATTTCACGACCACGGTCTCCTCGTCGTAGAGCTGCATGTGCGGCAGCGCTTCGGTCAGGATGCGCGCAATATCATGGGCCGACACGCTCATGAGATGATCCTTGATGGCTTCTTCCTTGTCGCATTTTCTGCGGAAGACCGGGTCCACCGGTGCGGAAAATGCTCTTGGGCTTCGGTCGGCGTTTTAGCTTGGCCGGCGCCGGGGCGAAAGGGCCCTTTCCGCCAGCAGGCGCGCAATCGCGGCGCGCAGTTCCGGCACACCGGCGCCGGTATGCGCGGACGTCACCAGCACATCCGGAAATGCCGCCGGACGCTGCCGGATCGCCGCCTGCGTGGCCTCAACGCGCTCGGCGAGCTCGGCGGCCTTCACCTCATCGGCCTTGGTCAATGCAACCTGATAGCTCACCGCGGCCTCGTCCAGGGTGCGCAGAATCTCCTCGTCGGCGGATTTGATGCCGTGGCGGGCATCGATCAGAACATAGACGCGCGCGAGGCAGGCGCGGCCGCGCAGATAATCGTGGATCAGCGCCGTCCACGCCGCAACCTTGGTTTTCGGCGCCTTCGCATAGCCGTAGCCCGGCATGTCGGTGAGCGCGAGCCGCCCATCCGCCGCAAAGAAGATCAATTCCTGCGTGCGCCCCGGCGTATGCGACGTGCGCGCAAGCGCGTTCTGGCCGACGAGCGCGTTGATCAGGCTTGACTTGCCGACGTTGGAGCGGCCGGCGAATGCGACTTCGAGCCCGCTCATCGGCGGCAGCGACGCGAGCGAAGCTGCGGCGGTCCTGAATTGCCAGTCCGCCGCGAACAACTTTCGCCCGGCTTCGATTTCCTTGGCCGTAAAGTCGGAGGGAGACATGGAATGGATCGGCATGCCGGCTCAGCCGGGCCGCACGCCGTCGACGAAGATCAGGTTTCGGTCGAGCGCGGTCGCCCGCACCTTCAGGGCTTCGGCATACTCGGGCGAGCGATACCACTCGCGCGCACGCTCCATGCTGGCGAACTCGAGAATGATGATGCGCTCCGGCGCCCAGTCGCCTTCGACCGGTTCGACCGCGCCCCCGCGTGCGAGATAGCGGCCGCCGTATTTCGCGATCGCGGCCTGGGCCAAGGCTCGATATCGCTCGACCGCTGCCGGATCCAGGAACTCAACGTCGGAGATTACGTAGGCTGGCATCAGGTACCTCGCCCAGTCGCGATCGGTTTCGCGAACGCTCAACCCATCCTACGGCGATGTCGGGAACAAACCCCGCCGCTACACCACCGGCGGACGCTTGTTGAACAAATCCTTGAGCTTCCGGCCGATCGACTTGAAATTGTCGAACAGTTCGACCTTGGCGCCATGCCGGTTCATGATCACCGATTGCTGGAGCACCGAGAGCGTGTTGTTCCAGGCCCAGTAGATCACGAGTCCGGCCGAGAAGCTCGCCAGCATGAAGGTGAAGATCAGCGGCATCCAGTCGAAGATCATTTTCTGGGCCGGATCGGGCGGCGGCGGATTGAGCTTCATCTGCGCCCACATGGTGACCCCCATGATGAGCGGCCACGCGCCCACCATCATGTAGGCGCCCAGCATCGGCACGTGCGAAGGATCCCACGGAATGAGCCCGAACAGGTTGAAGATCGTGGTTGGGTCGGGCGCGGACAGATCCTTGATCCAGCCGTAGAACGGCGCGTGCCGCATCTCGATGGTGACGAACAGCACCTTGTAGAGCGAGAAGAACACCGGAATCTGAATCAGGATCGGCAGGCAGCCCGCCACCGGATTGATCTTCTCGGTCTTGTAGAGCTCCATCAGCTCCTGCTGCTGCTTGACCTTGTCGTCCGGATAGCGCTCGCGCAGCGCCTGCATCTTCGGCTGCAGCGTCTTCATCTTCGCCATCGAGGCGTAGGACTTGTTGGCGAGCGGGAAGAAGATCAGCTTGATGATGACGGTGACGATCAGGATCGCGATGCCGAAATTGCCGACCAGCTTGTAGATCGAATCGAGCGCCCAGAACATCGGCTTGGTGATGAAATAGAACCAGCCCCAGTCGATCAGGCGATCGAACAGGTTGAGACGCAGCCCGTCGTTGTAGTCGTTGACGACCGACACTTCCTTGGCGCCCGCGAACAGCCGGGCATCCGCGCTGGCGGTGCCGCCGGGCTGGACGGTGCGCGCGTCAAGCAGGTAATCGGTCTGGTAGGTCTTGATGCTGCCGAGTTGGTCTGCGCGAAAATGGGCGTCAAGCCGGGCGTCCGTCTGTGGCAGAAGCGTCGCCGCCCAGTACTTGTCGGTGATGCCAAGCCAAGCATTGGTGACGTTGAAGGCGATCAGCTTCTTGTCTTCGACGGTCTTGTAGGACACTTCCTGCAGGCCCTGGTCGCCCATGACCCCGATGAAGCCTTCATGCAGGATGTAGTAACCGAGCGTCTTTGGGGTGCCGTGGCGTGAGATCAGCGCATAAGGAAAAAGCGTGACCGGCGCCGCGCCGGTGTTGCGCACGCTGTCCTTCAAGGTGAACAGATATTTGTCGTCGACCGCGATGGTGCGGCGGAACTCGAGCCCCTCGCCGTTGTCGTAGACAAGCGTGATCGGGTGGCCGACCTCGAGCGCGCCCGAACCCTCCTGCCGCCATTCGGTATCGGCATTCGGCGCCTTGACGTTGGTGCCAGGCGCACCGACCCACCCGAACTCCGCATAGAACGGCTCGGCGGTCCCGGACGGTGCCAGCAACACAATCGCCGGCGATTTCGGATCGACGGTCTCGCGATATTTGACCAGCGCGAGATCGTCGAGCCGGGCGCCCTTGAGCGCGATCGAACCCTTCACGCTCGGTGTATCGATTTCGACGCGCGGGCTCTGCGCGATCACCTTTTCGCGCGCGATCGGCGTCGCGGCAGTGCCAACCTGGCCCGGCGCGAGCGGAATGCTGGACGGCTGCGCGCCCGGACTTCCGGCCGGCGCGGCGGGCGGCGTCTGGCTCTGCTCCAGCCGCTGCTGCTCGGCGAGCTGCCGCTGCTTGTTGGCCTGCGGGGTCGCAAAGAAATACTGCCAGGCAATCAACACGATTGCCGACAGCACAATGGCCAGGATGGTGTTTTTCTGATCCTGCATCGTTTTCTACTTTGCCTCGCGCCCACGCTCGCTGCGCGGCAGCCGCTGCGGCGCGCCATGCACACGGGCAAGCGCGCCGGACATCTCGTCAATCAACCGTTCAAACCCCAGACCGAGCGCGGCGCGGCGACCGACCAGCACGTAGTCGCGACCCGCTTGCATGTCGTCCGCGCCCGCCAACCTCACGACCTCCCGCAGCCGTCGCCGTACCCGATTGCGCTCGACCGCATTACCGACCTTCTTCGACACCGTGTAGCCGACGCGCGGCGGCGCCTGATCGCGTCGCTCACGCGACTGCAACACGAAGCCGGTGCCGTGTGCCTTGGCGCCGGATGCCGTTGCGATGAAATCCGCCCGCTGCCGCAGCCTGTGCAAGGGCGGCGTCATGAAAATCAGGCGGACAGGCGTTTGCGGCCACGGGCGCGACGCGCATTGATCACCTTGCGGCCGCCCTTGGTCGCCATGCGGGCGCGAAAGCCGTGACGCCGCTTGCGCACCAGCTTGCTGGGTTGATAGGTCCGCTTCACGGGCTTTCTCCGTTCCTCTCAGGAAAAACGAGGCAGTGTAAATGTAAAACGCGGTCACGGAGGGTGGCGCACGCCGCATCCGGTCCGCACTGCTGGGATCGCCGGGGCTTATACGGGAGGGTCGAAAGCTCGTCAATTGCTGGCCAATCCGCGTGCCCCGAACCCGAAGTTCGCACACATCCCGCCGCGAGTCCGAATGCGAACTTCGGGTTCAAAGGGGCACTAGAATCATAGAGTTGCTAGTGTCCTTGCGATTCCGAAGTTCGCGTCGAGCGTGCTGCAAGGTGTTGGCGAACTTCGGAATCGGGACACTAGCCCGGCGCCGATCCCTCGCCATGTAGGATCAGCGCAGATGTTCGCAAGACGTTCACTTCTGAGAGAGATCACCCAAAGCCGGGTCAATTGGCGGTGATATCGGCTCCGCCGCGGGCCTTGTCCTGTATAAATGAACGCTACCGACCGGATCGAGTTGATGTCAGTGCCCGCCGAAACCCGCCCAGACGCCGAGACGCTGGTCCGTCCCTACGGCTTTCGGCGGCTGTGGCCGGTCATCATCGTGGTGGCCGCGATTGCGGTCGTGTTCGGCTCGGGCCTTTACCGCGAGCTGTCGTTCGAATCTCTGGTGCGACACCACGCCGCCATCGAGAAGCTCGTGGCCGAGCATGAGATCACGGCGTTTGCGGCCTATGTGGGCCTCTACATCGTGGTCGTGATGCTGTCGATCCCGGGCGCGATGGTTCTCACGGTCGCGGGCGGCGTCCTGTTCGGCACGCTCGTGGGCGCGCTCGGCGCCATCGCGGGTGCAACGGTCGGGGGCACCATCATCTTCCTCATCGCGCGCGGCGCGGTCGGCGAGATCCTGATCCGCCGCGCCGGCCCGCGGCTTGCCAAGGTCGCGGCCGGTTTTCGCGAGGACGCCTTCTGCTATCTGCTGTTCCTCCGCTTGGTGCCGCTGTTTCCGTTCTGGCTCGTTAATCTGGTGCCGGCGCTCGCCGGCGTTCGGCTTCCGCCATTCGTCGCCGCGACTGCGCTGGGCATCATCCCGGGCAGTTTCGCGTTCGCATTTTTCGGATCAGGCCTCGACAGCATGATCTACGCCCGCAAGGCCGCCTATCAGGCGTGCCTAGCCGCCGGTCACGCGGATTGCCGGCTTGACTTCGACGTTTACGCGCTGGCAACGCCGCGGGTCGTGATTGCATTCATCATCCTCGGCCTGTTCGCCCTCCTCCCGGTGGTGGTCAAGTACGTGAAGGCATCTCGCGGCACGGGCTGTGAATCGGACTGACCCGTGAACGCACCAGCCTCGATCGGCGTTCCTCATGGACGAGCTGCGGCCTGACCTATGCGTGATCGGCGCGGGCGCCGGCGGCCTTTCGGTCGCGGCGGCCGCTGCCGCGTTTGGCGTTCCGGTCGTGTTGATCGAGAAGGGCCGCATGGGTGGCGACTGCCTCAACTACGGCTGCGTCCCCTCGAAAGCCCTGCTCGCTGCCGCCCGTCGCGTCGCTGACATGCGCACGGCCTCGGATTTGGGCGTGAACGCCGCAGCGGTCCGCGTGGATTTTCCCGCGGTGGCCCAGCACGTCCGCGACACGATTGCAGCGCTTGCCCCCAACGATTCCGCGGCGCGCTTCACCGGGCTTGGCGTGCGCGTGGTCGCCGGGAGCGCGCAATTCGCCGATCGCGAGACCGTCACGGTTGACGACCGGTTCACCATCAAGGCGCGGCGCTTCGTGATCGCGACCGGTTCGACGCCATCCGTTCCGCGGATTCCCGGGATCGCCCAGACGCCATTCTTCACCAACGAGACGATTTTCGATCTTGCGCTGCAGCCCGAGCACCTCTTGATCGTCGGCGGCGGTCCGGTCGGGGTCGAACTCGCGCAAGCGTTCCGCCGGCTCGGCAGCACCGTGACCGTGATCGAAGCGGCGACCCCGCTCGGCAAGGACGATCCGGAATGCGCCGCGGTTGTTCTCGCCGCGCTCGAGCGCGACGGCGTGGTTTTCCGCTCCGGCGTCAGGTTGGTGAAGGTCGCCGGCGCCTCGACTATTCAGGTCACCTTGAGCGGCGGCGAGGTGATCGAAGGCAGCCACCTCCTGATCGCGGCCGGCCGCACGCCCACGATCGAAGGCCTCGGGCTCGAGCGCGCCGGCGTTGCGACCACGCCGCACGGCATCACGGTCGATCGACACCTGCGCACGACCAACAAGCACATCTATGCGATCGGCGACGTCATCGGCGGATTGCAGTTCACCCATGTCGCCAATGACCACGCGGGTATCGTAATCCGGCACGCCTTGTTCCGGCTGCCTGCCCGAATCAGATATGATGCGATCCCGTGGGTGACCTACACGGACCCCGAACTGGCACAGGTCGGCTTGACGGAAGATCAGGCACGCCGAGCCGGGCACGCGGTCCGCATCCTGCGCTGGCCCTATCATGAAAACGACCGCGCCCGGATCGAACGCGCATCCGGCGGGCACATCAAGGTAGTGACCAACCGGCGCGGGCGCATCCTCGGCGCCACCATCGTCGGCCGGGACGCGGGCGAGCTCATCTCGATCTTCACGCTCGCGATCACCCAACGGCTGAATATTCGGGCGCTGGCCGGGTTTATCGTCCCGTACCCGACGCTCGCCGAGATCGGAAAGCGTGCGGCAATGAGCCACTTCACCCCCAGTTTGACCAGCCCGATGGTGCGGCGCATCATCGGCTGGCTGCGTCGCCTGGGCTAGGGTTAAGCACTTGCAGATATGAGCGAAACCAAGACCAACGCGGAGCCCGAGGAGGGCCGCAAGAAGGGCCGGTGGCATCGCGGGCTCGGCCTCTCGGGCAAGCTCCTGCTGCTGACGACGGCGTTCGTGATGATCGCCGAAGTGCTGATCTATGTCCCGTCGATCGCGAACTTCCGCATCATGTGGCTGCAAGACCGGCTGGCGTCCGCGCACACCGCCGCGCTCGTGCTCGACGCGGCGCCGAGCGGCATGGTGCCCGAAAGCCTGGCGCAGCAGATCCTCGACAGCATCGGCGCGAAGTCGGTGGTGATGAAGACCGATCAGCAGCGCCGTCTGCTGGTCACGAGCAACATCTCCGCCGAGGTCGACCAGACCGTCGACGTGCGCAGCATCAAGCCGCTCAAAGCGATCATCGAGGCGTTCCAGACGTTGTTCATGAGCAAGAGCAGCGATCTGGTGCGCGCGGTCGGCCCGGCGCCGCGCGGCGGCCAGTTCGTGGAGATCGTGGTCGAGGAAGGGCCGCTGCGCGCAGCGATGCTCGGTTATTCACGCAATATCCTGCTGCTGTCGCTGGTGATCTCGGTGATCACCGCGGCGCTCGTCTACCTCTCGCTGCTATTCCTGTTCGTGCGGCCGATGCACCGTATCACCGCCAACATGACGCAATTCCGGCGCGACCCGGAAGCGCCCGGCCGGATCATCGCGCCCTCGCGCCGCAGCGACGAGATCGGGGTTGCGCAGCGCGAACTCTCCACCATGCAGCACGACCTCGTCTCGATGCTGCACGAAAAGAGCCACCTGGCTGCGCTTGGCCTCGCGGTGTCGAAGATCAATCACGACCTGCGCAACCTGTTGTCGTCGGCGCAGCTGTTCTCCGACCGGCTCGCCGATCTTCCCGACCCCAAGGTGCAGCAATTTGCCCCCAAGCTAATGCGGGCGTTGGAGCGTGCCATCGCGTTCTGCCAGTCGACGCTCTCCTATGGCCGCGCCCAGGAGGCGCCGCCCGATCGCCGGCCGGTCGCGCTCGAGGCGTTGGTCATGGAAGTGCGCGAAACGCTCGGGCTCACCGACGCGATCGGCTGGATCAGCGCGGTCGAGCGCGGGTTGGTGGTCGACGCCGACTACGACCAGCTGTTGCGTGTTCTGCTCAATCTCGCCCGCAACGCGATCCAGGCGCTGGAGAGCCGCGCGCCCAACGATCCGGCGCGCGATCAGGTGCGTGTCACCGGCCGGCGCGAAGGCGCGGTGGCGATGATCGAGGTTTCCGACACCGGACCCGGATTGTCCCCGAGGGCACGCGCCCATCTGTTCGAGCCGTTCCAGGCTGCGACCCGCACCGGTGGCACCGGCCTCGGACTTGCGATCGCGGCCGAGCTCGTGCGCGCGCATGACGGCGAGATCAAGCTCGTCGACGGCACTATCGGGGCGACCTTCCGCTTCACCATTCCGGATCGCGCCGTCGACCTGCGAAGCTGGCGCAAGGAAGCGCGGGCGTAGGACAGGTGATCCGCACTTGATGCGGGAACCCATCGCGGCATCATGATGGGTTTCGCTGACGCTCAACCCATCCTACAGTGCGCGCCTTCATTTGCCGGGTTTACGCATGCAACTTCGTATCGCTCTCGCGCTGGCCGCGTTCGCCGTCATTGTATCGCCGGCCGCGCTCGCCCAGGACGCCACGCAATGGGACAAAGTCGTCGCGAAAGCAAAGGCCGAGGGCAAGGTGACGTTCTATTCCGGGCTTGTCGGCTCGCCCAGCACCGCGGCGGTCGCGCGCGCATTTGAAAAGTCGACCGGCATTGCGACCGAGTTCCTCGATCTGCGCATCAGCGAGATCCGCGAGCGCATGCGCGCCGAGCAGATCGCGGGCCACGTGATCGGCGACGTGCTCACCACCTCCTACAACGTGACGACGTCGATCGAGAACAACGAAGGCTCGATCCAACCGCTGCGGGCGTTTCCCAACCGGACGCGAGTGCGCGCGGATATTACGATCGACAATCCGGCTGGCACCCAGGTGCCGGTCTATGTGCTCAAGTACGGCATTCTGATCAACAGCAAGCTCGTCGCGCCGGCCGACGAGCCCAAGAGCTGGATCGATCTCCTCAACCCGAAATGGAGCGGCAAGATCCTCTCCGACGACCCGCGCGCGCTCGGTGGCGGGTTCAATGCGTTCGTCGCGCTGCACGACAGGCTCGGCGTCGATTTTTTAAAAAAGCTCGCCGAGCAGAAGCCGGTGTTCACCCGCGACCTGCGCGAAGCCGAGCGCCGCATCGCGCGTGGCGAATATCCGATCTACATCCCGTTCCTGTTCAATGACTATTCCTCGCTCAAGGGGCTTCCCATCAAGGCGATCGTTCCGAGCGAGGGCGTGGCCTACGTGCAGTTCGTCGCCTCCATGATCAGGAACACGACGCATCCGAACGCCGCGCTGGTGTTCATCAATTTCCTGCTGTCGGATGAGGCGCAGCTGATCTTTGCGCTGGAAGGCCTCGGCCCCGTGGTCGACGCGGTCGATGCCAAGGTGCCGGATGATCTGCGCCCGCTCGTCACGGCGAAACCGATGGGCACCAGCGACTGGCGGCGCGAGCAGCAGCTGTTGCAATTGGCGAAGGAGCTTTTCAAGTAGGATGGGTGAGCGAAGCGAAACCCATCACGGCCATCGCGCGATCACGATGGGTTTCCCCCCGCATAAGGTGCGGGGTCAACCCATCCGACGGGAGAACCAACACCAACATGGATCGGCGGCAATCAAATCCGGTCTTCAACGATCGCAAGCTGAAGCTCGGAACATTCCAGACCAACCTCGACAGCGGCTGCGTGATGTCGGACCTCGACGGCCGGCTCGAGATCAGCTGGCCCAACACGGTCGCGTTGGCGCAGCTCGCCGACGAGATGGAGTTCGAGGCGCTGGTGCCGGTTGCACGCTGGGCCGGTTTCGGCGGCGCCACCAATCCGCAGGGGCCGGGCTTCGAGGCCTACACCTGGGCGGCCGGGATCAGCGGCGCCACCAGGAAAACCGGCGTGGTGTCGACCTCGCACGTCTCGCTCAATCATCCGATCATCTCGGCCAAGCAATGCGCGGCGATCGATCACATCTCCAACGGACGCTTTACGCTCAACATCGTGTGCGGCTGGAACGGCCCCGAGATGGATATGTTCAACATCCCGCTGCAGGGGCACGAGGAGCGCTACGAATGCGCGGAGGAATGGCTCTCAATCGTCAAGCGGCTGTGGACGCAGGACGAGACCTTCGATCACAGCGGCAAGTTCTACACCATCCGCAAGGGCTATCTGGCGCCCAAGCCGTTGCAGCAGCCCTATCCGGCGATCATGAACGCAGGCGGCTCCGAACGCGGCCGCAAGTTCGCCTGCCAGCACGCCGACATGGTCTACACGGTGATCCGCAACACCGATCCCGAGCTCAACCGCGCGCACGTGCAGGCCTATCACGCGCTCGCCAAGGAGTACGGGCGCAAGATCCAGGTCTGGAGCCTCGCCAACATCGTGCAGGGCGAGACCGAGAAGGAAGCGCGCGAGTTCTACGAGTATTACGTCCACCAGAAGGGCGACTTCGCGGCCGCCGGCAACGTGGTCAACGCGATGGCGGCCGAGATCAACGCGCGGACGTACACGCCGGCGCAGATCAAGTCGATGGCGGAAGTGTTCGTCGCGGCGTGGGGCGGCAACACCCTGATCGGCACCAAGGAGCAGATCGTCGACGGGCTCGCGCGGTTTGCGAGCTGGGGTCTCGACGGGTTGCTGCTGGCGTTTCCGCGGTATGAATCGGGCATGCGCGAGTTCCGCGACGTGACCTATCCGCTGGTCAAGCAGGCGGGGCTAAGGGATGCGAAGTAGGCGATGTTACCCCTGCCTCGTCTTGCGCGGGCTTGTCCCGCGCATCCACGCAGAAGCTGCGCGAATTGTTTGCTAAAAGACATGGATGGCCGGGACGAGCCCGGCCATGACCAAGCCTGAGGTTGTTGAGACGCCGGAGTGAATCGCATGCAACGCACGCTGGTCAAATGCGGTTGGCTGGTCACCCTCGACGACGCGATCGGCGATTTTCACGGCGGCGAGCTCCTTTACATCGGCGACCGCATCACCGCGGTGGGCAAGAACCTCAACGCCAGCGCCGACACCGTGATCGATGCCACCGACAAGATCGTGATGCCGGGCCTCGTCAACGCCCACATGCACACCTGGGAGACGGCCCTGCGCGGGATCGCGGCCGAGTGGCTCTCCGCCGGCTACATGAAACATATCCACGGCAACCTCGCGACCCACTACCAGCCGGAAGACAATTACCTCGCCAACCTGGTCGGTGCGCTCGGCCAGATCGACGGCGGCACCACGACCTTGGTCGACTGGTGCCACAACATCACCACGCTCGAACACGCCGAGCGCGCAATCGATGGCCTCGTGGATAGCGGCATCCGCGCAGTATTCGCGCACGGCACCGCCAAGCCGCCGACCAAGCCGGGCGACAAGCCGTTCACTCATGTGCCGCATCCGCGCGAGCGCATCGACGCGCTGCGCAAGGGCCGGCTCGCGAGCAACGACAATCGCGTCACGCTCGCGATGGCGATCCTCGGCCCGGACTATTCGGTCTGGGAGGTGGTTGAGCATGACATCCGCATGGCGCGCGAGTACGGCCTTGTCTCCTCCTCGCACACGCGCCGCAAGGAAGAGTCGGTGCTGCCCGACGGTTACGCGCGCATGCTCAAGGCCGGCCTGCTCGGCCCCGACCATAACCTCGTGCACGGCACGACCTACGACGAGACCGACCTCAAGGTCGTGATCGATTCCGGCGCGAGCCTCACCTCGACCGTGCTGGTCGAGCTGCATCACCACATCGGCGACACCATGGTGGCGCGCGTGCGCGCGGCCGGCGGCGCGCCGTCGCTCGGCATCGACGTCGAGCCCTATGGCACCGGACAGATGCTGCGCGAGATGCAGGCGGCGCTGCTGTTCGTGCGCGGCAAGGAAGTGCGCAACAACGCGATGCGCGGCAACTCGCCGTTCACCAGCATGCCGGTGAAATCGCGCGAGGCGCTGATCTGGGCGACCCGCAACGGTGCGCGCGCGTTCGGGCTCGACAAGGAGATCGGCTCGCTCACGCCCGGCAAGAAGGCCGACATCGTGATGCTGCGCGCCAACGACATCAACGTGGCGCCGGTGTGGGATCCGATCTACGCGATCGTCGACATCGCGGGCGCCGGCAATGTCGACACCGTCATCATCAACGGGATCGTGCGCAAGGAGCGTGGTCAGCTCACCTTCCCGGTCGACGTTCTGCGCAAGCGCCAGGCGGAGCTCGCGGAATCCGGCGCGCGCCTGATGCGCGCCGGCGGCTATCAGATCGAGAGCACGGCCAGGTGAATCCCGTTGTCCGCGATCTTGCGACCAACTTCACGATGTCAAACAGCCCGCGAGAGCCAACGCTCCGCAACCCGGTTTAACTGAGCGCCGGGCCGCCTCGACGAGCGGGAACGCATCCCCAGATACATTTTACCTATTATCCGTCAATAATGTTAGTTATCAAATGCCGGAGACGATAGCTCGGCACGCACGGCGTCGCCGCGTGCGGACCCGACCGGCACCCGCCGCCTTGCCAATTCGGCCTGAACCCGATAGCTATGCGCCGCCTTGCGAGCACATTCTGCCGAGGCACGCGCCCGTAGCTCAGCTGGATAGAGCACCAGACTACGAATCTGGGGGTCAGGAGTTCGAATCTCTTCGGGCGCGCCATTGGGCTTCACTAGCCCGCTCTAAAACCGCGCCCGCCTACAGCCAGCGCCGCACACGCGAACGATACTGGCTATAAGCCTCGCCGAATTTGCGTTCGAGATAGGCTTCCTCGCGAGCCACGACGCCAAAGCGGATAACGAGGGCGAAGGGCACGAGCGCCACCAGTAGCCAGAGGCTGTCGAACGCAATCGCGAGACCGCGCGGTGATGCTGCGCACGGATTAGAGCAAGGGGCGCACCGCCCCAACAAGACCTGGAACAGCCGATACCGTTGGCAACGCCTTGCCTGCTTACATCCGATATGCGACTTCCAGGCATCGACGCACGGAGGCTCGAATAATGAAGGCTCTTCTTTACTCAACGGCCCTCGCGATTCTCGTTGCAACGCCGGTGTTGGGCGCCGACGCAGTGTCTCTTGTCGGCACGTGGACCGGCCAGAGAGATCGAATTGCCAAGGTCGAGGGACGCCGCGGCGGCCTCGCAACGCTGGTCATAACCGAGCAACAGGGCAACACCTTTTCGGGTCGCCTGAAGCGGTCCAATCCGACCGGCGACGAAGAGGAGCCGCTGTGGGGCGCCTTCACCCCGGGCGCCAAGCTGATGATGGGATCGGATGACGAAGGGACCTACATTTTTAATCTGATCAATCGAAACACCCTGGACTATTGCTACAGCGAGACCGGCAAGTCTCCGCGAACCGTGTGCGCGAGACTGACCCGCAAGCCTTGACCAGCGACGGTCGTTTTGCCGCCGTCAGCAGCTGGCCGCCTCACAGCGGCAGCCTCGCGGCTCGGTGCATGCAACATCGTCTCTCCCTCGGGATGGGGGATCGAGCGGCGGCCGGATCGGCCGCGCAGAAAATTGCGACTGCCGGTTCAAGCCTTGGCCAGAAAAGCCTCGAGCTGATCGAAGGTGCCGCCGAAGCCCTGATTGAGGGAAGCAAACATTCCCTCAAACACGGCAACTTCGCCCGGTTCTGCTCCGTGCGGGCGGGCGTGCAGCGTCACCGTGGTCTTCCCGGCTTTTTCGGTGAAGGCGACATCATTGAGCATTTCGAGCGGAAACGACTGGTTGAAAGGCGCGCGCGTGATGCCGCATCCCGGATTAGAGAACGAGCTCAGCCACACAATGCGCTCCTGCGCTGCGATGTCGCGATAGAGAAACCGGCCCCACATCCCCGGGCCATTCGAGTACTGCATGGCGTAGTGGAAGAACCCGCCTGGCCGGAACTCGAAGTTGGCGATTTTGATGGAGCACCCCTTCGGTCCCCACCACTTTTGCATCTGCTCGGCGCCACTCCACGCCGCCCACACGAGGTGACGCGGCGCGCTGAAGACACGCGTGATGACGAACGTTCCATCCGCCGTCGTCGTGGGCTTATTTTCCAGCATTGGCCTTGCCTTTCGCTTTGACTGATTGAAGCGACTTGAGATGAGCATCGAGACGGTCGAAGCTGTCTTCCCAGAGATGGCGATAGCTCTCGGCCCAATCCGCAACCTTCCGCAACGGACCCGTTTCCAGGCGACACGGTCGCGTCTGGGCCGCGCGACCGCGCGAGATGAGGCCGGCGCGCTCCAGCACCTTGAGATGCTTGGAGATCGACGGCTGGGTCATGTCGAACGGCGCCGCCAGCTCGTTGACGGTCGCCTCCCCTTTCGCCAGCCGCGCGAGGATCGCCCGCCGCGTCGGATCGGCGAGCGCCGCGAACGTCGCATCGAATGGATCTTGTCGCATAGCATAGCCCGTCAGTTATATAGCCATATAGCTATATAATGGCGCTCCTAAAGTCAAGCCAAAAACAAATCCTTCTCCTGATCGATCGCGGCTAATGCTTCACCGGCCACAACCGCCGGTGCTGCGAGCGCGTGCCGGCACAGCGGAACTCGCGGTCTCGCCAAACGTTTTAAGAGATGGGACCAGTGACATGGCAATGCCCAACACCCGCAAATGCGTGCCGCGCCAGCGCGATCACACCCTGATCATGGGAGGCGCCGCGATCCTGCTTGGACTCTCGATCCTCGCGGGCATCGCCTTTACCTACGGCTATGAGCGAGGACTGACCGCGCGCGATCTCCTCCATGCCGGCATCCACGTTCTCGACAATCCCAAGCTTCCCGCCGATCTTTAGCTTCGCACCTACGCGCGCCGGTTGGGCTCTCTAGCGGCCGGCTCAGATCGATCGCCGGTTTCGTCGAACTCAGCGCCGGTCCGTGGCGCGTCGCGCAGTTCCCGGTCGAGCGCTTCCCGGTACTTGAGACAGCCGCGTAGAAACTGAGGCCAGTCGGGGACGGCGATGTCTTTCCGTATCCGCTCCGGCAACAAATTCCAAAGCTCTGGATGATGCCAGCACAGATCGTGCCCGCTGCTGTCGCGATGGGCCCGGATACCCGCGCGCAACCGGATCACCTCGGCAATCAGCTGCTCGCGAGTCAAACTTGCAAGATCGTCGTCCATCGCCACCCCAACGTTCAAGTGCATCAGAGGTTCGATGCGTGGAAAGGGCGGCGCCCTGTGACGGCAGCTATTGAGAAAATCTCAATCGCGCCGCCCCGTTGGTCGTCACAATCGGGTGCACTCGTAAAGCACAAAGGCGTCGACGAAGATGGAATACGTTTTGGCAATGCGAAACTGGAAGCCAGCGCGCTCGATCAACTTCTCGATCAACCCGAGCTCGGAATGCGCGGACAGCATCACATAGAGCTTTCCATCCGGCTTTAGCCGCTCGCAGGCCTGGTCGAACAAGGCCGCAATGTCACGGTGGTTGGGCCCGGCATTCCAGCCTCGATCCGCCAGGTCATGCGGTTCGCGCGTGTGTTTGGGCGGATTCGCGATGATCACATCGAACAGAGGGCGCGGCGCAAATCCCGACAGCAAATCCATGGCAACTGCCGCAACGCGATCGCCCACGCCGTTGTGGCGCGCGTTCTCCGGAACGGACAGCGCGGCATTCGGGTTGATGTCGGTGGCGATGACATCGTCCGAGCCGGCGCGGGCGGCGGCGATCGCCAGGATCCCGCTCCCCGTGCCAACGTCAATCACCTGCTTGCCGCGCAGATCGAGCCCGCCGATGAACTCGGCGAAACGCTCGCTGCTGATGAAGTAGCGCGGATGAAACACGGTTGGACGCACGGTGAACCGCATGCCCGCGGCCTTCGTTCGCCACGTGCCACGCCTGCTCAGGACAAAATGATACGAGAGAAAATGGACCACGCGGCCGAAGCGCCCAAAAATCGAGGCCCGTCGGGAAGCCGAAACCATTTGGTCGTCGAGGCCAATCAAACGGTCAGGGCGGTTTATTTGATCCATGAATCACCGAGGTGGGAGAAAGGCCGTAACTGCGAGGTTAGAGGATCTTTGACCCTAGCAAGACGCTTAACCGCCCCTTCCCCAGAAGATGTCATAGGCCCGATCAAACGCGACGAACATCAAACACGGCGACTTGCCCTGGCAGGTGAACTGATGCGGCATGCGGCTCCCCATCACGGCAAACCCGCCCGGGCCGAGCCGCGTCGGCTTTTGATCGGCCATCTCGGCGAGCACGGTGCCGCCGATGATCATCAACTGCTCTTCGGCCGTGTGGGAATGCCAGGGAACCAGGCATCCGGCGGGCGCCTTCAGGATCAACGTCGAGCGGCCTGTCGCCGGATCGCCGGTTTCGACCGCTGAGAGCAGACATTTCACGTCCTTGTCCGGCGAAAACTTTATGGACGGGAGCGGCTTGATGGCGCCTTTCGGCATCTCTTCGGCGAACCCCGCTCCGCCGACGAAGACTGCGAGGCACGCCAGTAGTGTCCAGTTCGTCGCCTGTTTCATCGCGCGTCTCTGATCTCAACGGAGCGGCCCGGCCCGATTCCCGACTCTAGCACGAACGTACCGGCGAATGCCTCGCGCCCGCGTCGCCAAACTCATTTGACCTCTTCGGCGCCGCCGACGACGACCGAGGGATTGAGCTCGTCGATCAGTTGCGAGCGCAGCGCCTCGTTGTCGCGCATCTCGGCCTCGGTGTTGCGCAAGGTGGCGGCGTTCGATCCCGCGGCCACGATGCCGACAATCACGAGCGCAAGCGAACCAACCAGGATGACCTGATCGAGCCGGATCAGTCCGAATACGGTCACCAGCAGCAGCACACCGCCGATCGCGATCGCCAGCTTGGAGATCAGGATGATCTTGCGGCAGCTCTCCGCCACCGAGGCCAGGCGTTCGATTTCGGCTTCAAGGTCGGAAATCTGTTCCGACAGGTCGCCGTCGGCCATTCGGATATCCTCGACGAGCCTGTATTAATGCAATGTCCGGTCGTATCTGATGTCATCGGTGAAACGCAACATCGGCGATTGGCAATGACCGCAGCACCGTATTCGAACGAGACCGATCGAAGTCCCGTGCCCGACTACAGGACGCTATATGGCCTTGCGGGCCGTGTCGTGGTGGTGCTGGGCGGCGGCAACGGGATTGGACGGCAGACCTGTCACGCGCTCGCACAAGCCGGCGCCAAGGTGGTTTGCGTCGATCGCGACGAGGCGCGCGCAGCCGCGGTGGCGCAAGAGGTTCGCGGCGTCGCTCACGCGGGCGACGTGACCAAGCGAAGCGATGTCGAGCGCATTTTTGCGGCCGCGTGTCAGCTAGGCGAGGTCCGCGGCGTGGTCGACATCGTCGGAATGCCGCATCTCGGCCCGCTGGCCAATCTCGACGATCGGCTGTGGGCGTCGCAATTCGATCTCGTTCTCACGCACGCCTTCCTCGCCGTACAGGTCGGCGGCAAGGCGATCGCGGACGCGGGCGGCGGCGCGATGGTCTTCGTCGCCTCAATGTCGGGACTGACGCAAATCCCGGGGCAGGTCGCCTACGGCACTGCCAAGGCCGCGCTCATTCAGCTCGTGGCAGGAATGGGCCTCGAACTCGGCCCGGCGCGGGTGCGGGTGAACGCCGTCGCCCCCGGCTTTGTGCGGACGCCGCGGTTGAACGCAATGCTAAGCGAAGAGCAATGGGGTCAGATCGGAACTCTCATTCCGCTGGGCGCACCGGCCTCACCAGCCGAGATCGCCGCTCCGATTCTGTTTCTCTGTTCGGATATGTCGAGCCACGTTACCGGCCAGACGCTGCTCGTCGATGGGGGCATCGCCGGCGTGGTAAGCCTGCCCAAGCTCGCGGTCACCGGTCACTAAAGCTCGCGCACGTCAGCGCGTACGCGGGGCTTTGCGCGCCGGAGGACGAAACAGAATGTCGACGTATGACGGCGGGTTCATGGGTATCTCCGCAACATCCCAGAACATGGCAGCATGATAGATACCGACCGATGAACGCTTGCTTAAAGTTTGGATAGCTTGCGTTCAGAATTGTAACCCCTGCTCGCAGCTCGATTTTCCGGCCGATTACGACAGCAACGCTGTCCAAAAATTCCCCGCCGCGCTATGTCAAATAATGCCGCCGGCGGCCGGGGCTGCTGCTAGCGTGGATTCATCACCGGCTGCGGGGGGTGATTTGCCTGCAATCGAGAGCGCGTCGATGGCCTCACTCTTTATCCTTCCAGTCTGCAGCATGATCGTCGGCGGTGTGACTGCGTGGCTGTTCTGGATGCGACGGCACCCACGATGAAACGCATGCCAGATCACGCCGAACTGGCGCAGCGCTACTTCAACTGCGCCGAAGCAAACGTCGAGCGCGCCGACCGGGCCATCAACAACAACGACCGCAGCTATCACGTCGCGACCGCGCAACAGTATCTGACGCTGGCCGAAAAAGAGCTCATCGCCGCGCAGCGGCGGAAACGCGCGCGGCGACCCGGCGGGTCTCACAAGCCCAAAGCGCTGCGATAATAATCACCCGCAACTCGACAAGATCTGGATGCCGTGCCATCGGACGGAAGTCGCTATCGTTGTGCAGCAGCAAAGCCTTCCCCGATGACAAGTCCAGATCTGACCGACCCGTCCGTTCTCCCGGTCCAGCGCCATCTGTTCGACATGCCGGACGACGTCGCGTTCCTCAACTGCGCCTACATGTCGCCGCTGCCGAAGGCCTCGGTCCTGGCCGGCGAGCGCGGGCTGCGGCGCAAGCTCAACCCCTGGACGCTCGCGCCGGCCGACTTCTTCACCGGCAGCGAGGCGGTGCGCACCCTGTTTGCGCAGCTGATCAACGCTCATGCCGACGACATCGCGTTTGCCCCGGCGGTGTCCTACGGCATGGCGCAAGCCGCGGCGAATATTCCGCTGAAGGCGACGCAGACGATCGTGACGCTTGCCGAGCAGTTTCCATCGAACGTCTATCCATGGATGGATCTCGCGCAGCGCACGGGCGCGCGCTTCGTCACCGTGCCGCGGCCCGCGGACGATGATTGGACGGCAGCCCTACTCGCTACCATCGATCCATCGACCGGCGTCGTCGCGGTGCCGAACTGTCACTGGACCGACGGCGGGCTGATCGACCTTGTAGCGGTCGGTGCCGCGTGCCGGCGCGTCGGCGCGGTGCTTTGCATCGACGGGGCCCAATCGGTCGGCGCGCTGCCGTTCGACGTGAAACGGATCGACCCGGACTACCTCGTCGTCCCCTGCTACAAGTGGCTGCTGGGGCCCTACAGCTTCGGATTTCTCTACGTCGCGCCGCGACACCAGGGCGGGCGTCCGATCGAGCACAATTGGATCGCGCGCCTCAACTCCGAGGACTTCGCGGGTCTCGTCAACTACCAACCGCAATTCCAGGCTGGCGCACGCCGGTTCGACGTCGGCGAGCGCAGCAATTTCGCGCTCATGCCGGTGGCGCAAGCCTCGCTCAAGCTGATTGCGGATTGGATCGTGCCGCGGATCCTGTCAACGCTCGCGCTGCGCACCAACAAAATCGCGCAACGCGCCCGCGACGACTTCGGCATCGACAGCGTGCCGGCCGATCGCCGCGCCGGGCACTATCTCGGCTTGCGCTTCCGGGGCGGGGTTCCGCCCGATCTGACGGCGCAACTCGCGGCCAAGAATGTTTATGTCTCGGTCCGCGGCAGCGCGATGCGGGTGACGCCGCATTTGTGGACCACGGATGAAGATGTGGAGCGGCTGTTTGCAGCGCTGAAGATGGTCGCGCGCTGATACGCGGACCAAATAACCGTCACATCGCCGACGGCGCGCCGCCTGCTGTCTCCCGCAACCGCTTCACTTCGGCCTCCAGCGCCGCGATGCGCTGGTCGCGCTCGGTGAGCGCCGCGGCAACGTCGGCGGCCTCGAACCGCTGCGGGATATGCTGCGGGCAATTCGAGTCCCAGGCCGCCACCGTGAACAGGATCACGTGCTCGGGGCGCGCCTTGTAACCTTCCGGCATCAATTTCTTTGTGAGTTCCGCGTCGCCTTCAACGACACGCGCCTCGCCCCAGATCTTGACACGGCGCTGGTTGGCATAATCGATCAGAAACAGCTGAGCCTTGGGATTGTCGGCGAGATTGCCCTGGGTGATGTACTGCCGATTGCCGGCGAAATCGGCGAGGCCGATGGTCTTGTCGTCGAGCACGTGGAGAAAGCCGGCCGGGCCGCCGCGATGCTGGATGTAGGGCTGGCCCTGCGCGTTCGCGGTGGCGAGGAACACGCTGGTCTGCGCCGCGATGAATTCGGCAAGGTCGGGCGTGATGCGGGTTTGCCAGCCGCCGCGTTCCTCCATCCGCGCGTAGGCCTGGCGCGAGCCCTTGCGGGCCTGCACCGCCTTGACCGACGGCGTGAAGGCGACGTCGCTGGAATGGGTGGCGGCGGAATCCATGATTGTCACCTTGCTGCCGGAGTGTGATCTCTAGAGCCCAAGATCGCTGAGCGAGGGGTGATCGTCGGGACGGCGGCCGAGCGGCCAATGGTACTTGCGCTCGCCCTCCTTGATCGGCAGATCGTTGATGCTGGCATGGCGAAACCGCATCAGGCCGTGCTCGTCGAACTCCCAGTTCTCGTTGCCGTAACTGCGAAACCAGAAGCCGCCGTCGTCGTGCCATTCGTAGGCAAAGCGCACCGCGATGCGGTTGTCGCGGAACGCCCAGACCTCCTTGATCAGCCGGTAGTCGAGCTCGCGCTTCCACTTGCGGGTCAGGAAGGCGACGATGGCGTCGCGGCCTTGGAAGATTTCCGCGCGGTTTCGCCAGCGGCTGTCGAGCGTGTAGGCGAGCGCGACGCGCTCGGGCTCGCGCGTGTTCCAGGCGTCTTCGGCCATGCGTGCCTTCTGGGCAGCGGTCTCGGCGTTGAACGGCGGAAGCGGCGGCCGGTCCATGGGATATCCTCGGGTATCGGCTGGTTCGGGCGCGTTGCGGGGTAACATCCCGCGCGACGGCAGACATAGGCAAGGACAACCTTTATCCAAAGCAGGCTGTCGCAGATCGAGCAACTGACGGGAGACGCTTCATGACCGCGGAAGAAGACACGCGCCGGGTTGTCGAGGGCTACTTCGCGGCCTGGACGAGCAACAAGGTAGACGAGGCCTACGCGCTTTTGGCGGACGATCTTGCGTTCTGGGGACCGACCGCGAGCTATCAGAGCGCCGCGGCATTCCGGCCGGCGCTCACAGCCTTTGCGGCCATGACCAAACGCGCGCAAGCGACCGAGCTTGTGGTCGCGGGCAATCGCGCGGCCCTGCTTTACGATTGCGAGCTTCCGCCGCCGGTCGGCACGATCAAGATCGCGTCGTTTTTCCGGGTCGAGAACGGAAAAATCCGCTGGTACGAAACGTTGTTCGACGCCACTGAACTGCGCAAACTACAGGCGCGCTAGCGCGAAGGATCGTAGCCTTCACGCACCGCGGCGCGACGTTTTGCCCTATGTCCAGGGCCGACGTTCCGAGGATTCCAGCTTCCAACCCTCAGCTGGTGGCGCCGGTTGGCTTGAACATTTGCGGAAAGCCCGACGTCAGCGGCGTCATCGTCTCAGTCGTGACCTTCTGAACGAGCGCCGCGAGCTCCTGCGCCTGAGTCGAGCAAACCTCCATCTGTTTGCGGGCAAGGGTGCCGTACAGGGTGGCGGCTTCCGGAAACGACTTCGCGCCGGCGAGCTCATGGGCGAACTCGAATGCGCTGTTGGTGTTCGCGGTCATGAGCTCGATGACCTTGGTGCTGACTTCCGCGCTGCCCTTCGCAAAGTTGGTGCAGCTCTGCTCGAACAGGTCGCGGAACTCGTCCGAGGTCTCGAACTTCGGCATTTCGAACGGCGGAAAGCGGAATCCCGTCCCCGGCGCGGCACTCTGCGCACCTGCCGGAGTATCGTACGTCCTGGCGGCTCCAGTCATGGGCTGTTCCTCGATTACCGGCGACGAAGGCGAGCGGGTTCGGCTCGGCGACCGGCGCCTCGGTGGGGATGGTTGCTTGGACTTCATGGTGATCTCCCGATCCGTACAATTCGACGGATTCGGATACGCCCCAGCATGCGACCCGCCGTCCGACATTCATTGATATCAGTCAATTCGGCGATGTGGGTCAACATCGGCACGCAACCTGACAAAACCCGAGAGCCCAGCAGGTTCCAGCCCAATGATGACGCGACGCCTCGCCGCAGTAGTGCCCGAGACCGGATCAACGAACGAACCAGAGGTCGCCGAAGGAGCCTGGGCACGCTCGCACATTTCCATGACACGCGCACGAACCGTCGCGGCGTACAGCGACAATTCCGCTTCGGTCCGCCAGGAATGCGGCCCTTTTGCGATCAGGCTGCCGCGCAGGGTATCATGTGGTTGATGCTCCCCCGCCCGATACCGGCTTCGCCGCAACTCAAACACGCACGCGGCGCAATGCCGCCGTCAGCGTGAAGTACACATGAATTGCCGCTTCAGATCGCGTTCAACGCAATGCGATCATGATGCGACACAGTCTAGCCATGGAGGGTGGGATGAGACTGAATCACGCTACCGTTTTATTGCTCGCATCCGCATTGCTTGGAACGTCGATCGGGGCCGCGTGCGCGCAAAGCAACTGGGCGCAAAATCATCCGCGTCGCGAGCAGGTCAACGACCGGCTGGCGAACCAGAACCGCCGCATCAATCAGGAAGTTCGCGAGGGCGAGATCACCAAGGGACAGGCGCGGCAGCTGCACCAGGAAGATCACGCCATTCGCCAGGAAGAACGCGGGATGGCGAAACTGAATGGCGGCCACATCACGCCGGCGGAGCAGAAGGCGCTCAATCAGCAGGAAAACGCCGTCAGCCGCCAGATCGGCCACTAACCGGCAGCGCTTCAAAAAACTGTTTGTTGCCTTGTTCCGGGACCGGCGACAGCCGGAGCCCGGAACGCACTTTATTATTCCGCGGCAGCGAGGCCGTCGCTGGCCGAGCCTTCCTCAGTCATCAGGCGGCGGACGATCCGGCGTGCCGACTGGCCGGCCCGGTCGAACGGGAAGTTGACGAAGTAGGCGTTCTCCGGGTCCTGGTTGATCAGCCGCTGCTGCGCCTCGACGATCCCCTTGTCCTCGTTGAACGCGACCTCGATCATCGATCGATAGAGTTCGTCGACTTTCTTGTCGCCAAGTCCCCACGGCCGCGTCGTCGACCAGAAATAATGGGTGCGCGTTGCGCTTTCCGGCGTGATGCCGTTGAGCACCATGTGCACCGGCTCGCCGAGCGGCGTCGACGCACCGGCCTCGCGCGCGCCGAGCGTGATCTTCACATGCGACGGCGGCAGGCACTCAAAAATCTGCCAGCGATCGATCTTGCCTTGCAGGTTGCGCGCCGCCCGGTAGATCGGGGCGGTGTCGACATTGATCATCATGCGCTGGGCCAGGACCTTTTCGCCCTCGACCCGCACCTCGAGCGGCGTGTCGGTGACCCCGCCGCCGGCGAGCGTCGTCTTGTGCACGAACACCACGTGGGTGAGGTCGAGCAGGTTGTCGACCATGAGCTGATAGTTGCAGGCAATGTTGAGATAGCCCGGTACGCCCGCCCAACCCGGATCGTCGTTCTCGTGGTAGTCGGGGATCAGCGCGGGATCCGCCGCCTTCTCGCCCATCCAGATCCAAATGAAGCCGTGCCGCTCGAGCGCCGGGAAGCGCTTGGCGCGAAAATCGTGCGGCACCGGCGCATTGCCCGGGATGTGGGTGCACACGCCGTCGCGATCAAACCGAATGCCGTGATAGCCGCACTGGATGTCGTTGCCATTGACCTCACCGCAAGACAGCGGCGCAAAGCGGTGCGGACAGCGGTCGCTCAGAATGCCGACCCCGCCGTCCTGGCCGCGGAAGATCACCACCGTCTGGTCGCAGATCGTGCGCGCGATCGGCTTGCCGTCCGCGAGCTCGAAGCCGTGCGCCGCGACGTACCACTGGTTATGCAGATAATAGGAGCCCATGGCGCCCTCCCGGGAGATTATTTGTCCGCAACTATACGCCCGTGCCGAGCGCCCGCAACGCCTGCCGTCCCGCGCAATTCGATGTTCTGTTATTCGCCGCGATGGACTATCGTGCGGCCCAACAAGCGTCGAAGGATGCGCGTTGGAGGGGATGGATATGCTGATCACACGTAAGGATTTGCTGCGCTCAGCCGGCGCACTCGCACTCGCCGGTGCAGTCGGACGAACCACCGGCGCGCAAGCGCAGGACTATCCGAACCAGGACATCCACCTGATCTGCGGGTTTCCGCCCGGCAGCGGCGCCGACATTTTCGTGCGCTATTTCGGGGAGAAGCTGCGGCCGGTCGCCGGGCGCAACGTGATCGTCGAGAACAAGGTCGGTGCCAACAGCAACATCGCGACCGAATATGTGGCGCGGTCGAAGCCAGACGGTTACACGCTCTACCCGTTTGCCGGCACCACGGTCGCGGCCACGATGGCGCTGTTCAAAAATCCGCCGGTCGACGTCGGCAAGTCGATTGCGGTCGCCGCGACCACCAGCAACCTCGCCTTCATGCTCGTGGTCGACGCCAAGAGCCCTTACATGAGCGTCGCCGACCTGACCGCCGCGATGAAGAAGAAGGGCGCGAGCGCGAGCTACGCGGTCGCCGCCAATCCCGGCGTCATCATGGGGGCGCTCTACAAGAACGCCGCCGGGCTTGAAGCGGTCGAGGTGCTCTACAAGAACGCGCCGGATTCGCTCAACGAACTCCTGAGCGGCAAGCTCGATTACGGTCTGCACGACCCGATCTTCGCGCTTGCGCAGCAGCGCGAAGGGCGCCTGCGCATCCTCGCGGTCTCGACCGCAAAGCGGCTGCAATCGGTGCCGGACATCCCCTCGATGGCGGAATCGGGCGTTCCCATGAACCTCGATCTGTGGTGGGGCGTCATGCTCGCGGCCGGCACGCCGAAGCCGATCGTCGACAAGATCAACTCCTGGTTCTCCGAGATCGTCCGCACCGAGGAAACTAAGAAATTCCTGGCGCTGTCGGGCGCCGACCCGATGATCCGGACACCCGAAGAGGCGGAGGCGATGTTCCAAAAGGCGATCCCGGAATGGGCCGAGTATGTGCGGATCGCCAAGATCCCGCAGACCTAAATCGATCGCCCGCCTACGTTTGAGGCTTCCCGGCCGCGCCCGCGCCTGCTAGGGAGGCGCCCGAATCCGTGCGGCCTCGGCGTGAGGTCGCGGGATTCGCGCTACCCACCAGAAGCTTTTTCCCATCCACCCAGGCCGGAAAGGACATGCCAATGAAGCGATTGTTCGCGAGTGCCCTCTTTGCCGCAGCGACGCTGAGCGCGCCTTGCGCGTTTGCGGAGAAGATCGACCTCTCGACCTGGACCTGCAGCAAGTTCCAGAGTAGCGACAAGGATACGATCGGCATCGTCCTGGCCTGGCTCGACGGGTACTACCAGGATGAAAACGCGCCGCCCGTGATCGACACGGAGAAGTTCGTCGCCAACGCCAAGAAAATCGGCGAGTACTGCTCGGCGCACCCGACCGAGGGGCTGATCACCGCGACCGACAAGCTGTTTGGAAGCGACTGAAGGGTCGCGCCGGCGTCGGCGCGCAAGGACCGATCAGATGTCATGACCCGGGGCGAGCCCGGGCATGACGGCGTGATCTGCGCGGCGATTTCAGTCCGCGTTCGCCAAGGCCCCGGCCTCGCGCGGCACAGCCGTGGTGTCGAGCATCTCGACGAGACCGTCGAGTTGGCCCACCAGAAACCGCTGATGCATGAGCTTGGTCCAGACGTCCGCCAGCCGGATGAGCGTTTGCTTCGCCCTATCGTCGGTCGTCGTTTTCGCGAGCTCCAGGCATTCAAGCGCTGAACGCCGAAGCCGCTCGGTTCGATTGTCACTCATCGCACGCCCCCACACTTACGTAACAACTTACGCCCCGGTTAACCAAAGCAGAGTGTTCCGGGACCTGCGAGCATTTCCCTGTGGGTGCATTGGCGTTTTCGCTGGGCTGTTGCAAACGGGAGACAGATTCGGGGTCCGCATAACCGTGATGGTGGGCAATTCCGGGGGTCAGCCTCCGGCTTGGGTTGCCGCCGCGTCCCGCCGTCCGGTCTAGGCTCCGGGCCGACGCCAAAAACGGCCGTGTTGTGGGAATAGTATCGACCTGCCGGAATAAGCCGGCGCCCCGCGGGGTAAACGTTATTTCCGCAATGCCGGTCCGGCACGCCTGGCTTTGATGCACCCTGACCCCGACGCTCCTCGCCCGCACGCTGGTTTCCCCCAAAAAGGCAGTGTAAACGGACGGTTCGGCGTGGGCCCGACCCCATTTTAGCGGGGGCACCGCGAACGACCCGGGACACGGCATGGAGGCTAAACCGCCCGTGGAGGACAGCACTGACTTTTCCGAGCGCCGCTACCTCGCCGGAATGGAGCGGTTGATCGGCGCCGTGCAGGAACTCTCGCTCGCGCGCGACCTTGCAACGATTCAGCGCATCGTGCGCGCCGCCGCCCGCGAGCTGACCGGGGCCGACGGGGCCACCTTCGTGTTGCGCGACAACGGCTACTGCTACTACGCCGACGAGAACGCCATTTCCCCATTGTGGAAGGGCAAGCGCTTTCCGATGGAAGCGTGCATCAGCGGCTGGGCGATGCTCAACCGCAAGCCGGCGGTGATCGAAGACATCTATCAAGACGCCCGCATCCCCCACGAGGCGTATCGCCCGACCTTCGTGAAAAGCCTCGCCATGGTGCCGATCCGCACGCTCGATCCGGTGGGCGCGATCGGCAATTACTGGGCGACGATGCGTGAGCCGCGCGAACAGGAAGTCCGGCTACTGCAGGCACTCGCCGATTCCACCGCGGTCGCCATGGAGAACGTGCAGGTCTATCGGGAGCTCGAGCAGCGCGTCGAAGCGCGCACGGCCGAGCTGCAGGCGGCCAATGAGGAGATCCGCAACCTGTCGCTCACCGACGAGCTGACCGGGCTGCGCAACCGGCGCGGCTTCTTTCTGTTCGCCGAACAGGCCCGCCGGCTGGCGGTGCGGGCCGGCAAACAGGCGGCCATCGTCTACGCCGACGTGGACGGCCTCAAGGCCGTGAACGACCGGTTCGGGCATCCGGCCGGCGACACGCTGTTGCGCCAATTCGCCGGTGTGTTGACCAGCACGTTTCGCGAGTCCGATGTGGTGGCGCGCGTCGGGGGTGATGAGTTCTGCGTGTTCGGGGCCGAACTCGATTTGAACCCCGAGGTGCTGCTCGCTCGGCTGGAGTACAACATCGCGCGCTTCAACGCCGAGCAACCCGGGCCGTTCCCGCTCGCCGCCAGCGCCGGCGTCTGGCGCTGTCCGTTCAAGGGCGAGCAGCCGCTGGAAGAACTCGTCGCCCGTGCCGACGAGGCGATGTACGCGAGCAAGCGCGCCCGCCGGCAGGCTGGATAACGCGACGAAGCCGGCTTTGTGCGCTAGCGCACCCGCATGCCGATGCGCTCGAACCGGACCGGCGCCGCACCCGAACGCTGGTCCGGATTGACCGACCAGAAAATCGTTTCGACCCGCCCAACGAGATTCTCGAACGGGACAAAGCCGTGCACAGCGACCCGGCTATCCTGCGAATTGTCGCGGTTGTCGCCCAGCACAAAATAGGCGCCCGGCGGCACGGTATTAGATCTGCGTGTTGTCGAGGAAACCGTTGTCCGTGAGATCGAGCGTCTCGTAACTTGCGCCATTGGGCAGCGTCTCGCGCCAGTGCTTCGCGGGCCTGCCGTCCTCGATAAGGTCCGCGAGGCGCTCGCGCTTGACCGGCGTTCCATTGAGATAGAGCTGCCCCTGGATCATCTGGATGCGATCGCCCGGGAGCCCGACAACACGTTTGACATAATCGACCGATGTGTCCCGCGGGTAGCGGTAGACGACGACATCGCCGTAGCGCGGCTGCGTGCCAAAAATCCGGCCGGAAAACAGCGGCGGCGAAAACGGCAGCGAATAGCGGCTGTAGCCATACGCGTACTTTGACACGAAAAAATAGTCGCCGATCAGCAGGGTGGGCTGCATCGAGCCTGAAGGCATGTTGAACGGCTGGAATCCCAACGGCCGGACCAGCAGCAAGGCAACAAGCAGCAACGAGCCCAGTGTCAGACACACCACAAGCCAGATCGGCGTTCGGTGCGGTCGGTCGGCGACGGTTGTCATGAGCGCGGAGCAAATTGCGAAGGACAGTCGGGAGCGCTCATCGTAGCAGGTTCCTCGGGATCTTCGTGAAAAACACCTCGTTGGTGGCGAGCCAGTAATCTATCGTGCAGCGATGGACGGCCGCGAATTCGCGCGCACGCGCGAACGTCGCTTCGTTCTGGTGGCCGGGCGGAAAGATCTCGGCGAACCGGTCGGGCGAAAGCCCAAAGCGGCTGCCGTCTTCGAGCTGGTTGAGCATGTCCTTGAGAAATGAGGTCGTCAGCCTGTTCATGTCACCTTGACCGCGGTTCTCGGCCCGTGGGAGTCTATATCCGCCCAACACGTCGGGAGGGGCGCCATGAATACATTCGTGCAGACGCAGTTCGAGGGCAACCGAGCCGGGCTCAAGGATATCCTCCCGCTGCGCGACAAGATCACGCCCGAGACCTTCGAGCGCGAGCGCGACAAGATCTTCAAGAAATCATGGCTGATGATCGGCCACGTCGCCGACCTGCCGGAGACCGGCAGCTATTTCGTACGCGAGCTCCCGGTCGTCAACACGTCGCTGATCGTGATCCGCGGGCGCGACGGCGCCATCCGCAGCTTCCACAACGTCTGCCGGCATCGCGGCAACAAGCTCATTCGCGGCGGCGAGGGCTGCAAGTCGACGATCACCTGCGGGTTTCACGGCTGGACCTGGTCGAACACCGGCGAGCTGCTCGGGGTCACCGACGAGAGCCAGTTCCACAATCTCGACAAGCCCGCGCTCGGCCTGCTGGAGGTCAAGACCGCGACCTGGCAAGACTTCATCTTTGTGAACTTCGACCCTGCGGCGGTGTCGCTCGAGGATTGGCTTGGCGAACTCGCCCACGGCTATGACGGCTATTTCCAGAGCCAGCAGAAATACGCGCGCTATCGCATCCGGGTACGCTGCAACTGGAACCTCGCGATCAACTCGTTCACCGAGGGCTATCACACCGCCTACATCCACCGGAACACCGCGCCGGATTATCAGGGCGGCAAGAAGAATCCGCAGCGCCACCGGCCGTTCATGCAATTGCTGGCGCGCCACGCGCGTTATACGGCCCCGGCCAATCCGGAGCACAAGCTGAGCCCGGCCGAGGCGATCGCCTGGAACTATGGCCCGACGCTGTTTCCGGCCGCCGACTTCGACTACACCGGCCTCGCGCCGGCGCTCAATCCCGGCCGCACCGAGCATTGGCTGTTCGACGTGATCGAGTGGTTCCCCAACGTGCTGCTGCTGCCCGGCAAGCACTACCACGTCGAGCTCGAGTTCTGGCCGCTGTCGGCGAACGAGACCGACATCACCATGACGGCCTATGCGTACCCGCCGCAGAATTATGCGCAGCGCATCTCGCTCGAATTCTTCCGTACCCGCCTGCGCGAGGTTGCGCGCGAGGACATGAATACGCTCGAAGCCCAGCATGCCGCGATTTCGACCGGCGTGCTGCCGGAGGTGTTCCTGTCGCAGCAGGAACTGGTGCTCGCGCATCATTACCGTGTCTCCGAGCAGATGCTCAGCGCTTAGGAGCGACGCCGATGCAGGAATTACCGGCTGGCTTCGAGGAACTCGCGCCGTTCGTGGCGCAATGGGGCCTTGCGACCGAGAAGGAACGCCATCGCAAGCGCGTCGGCTCGCGCCTCGAGGACGTACGGAGCTTCTATCAGGCGATGACGCCGCGCATCCACGACATCATCGCGCATCTCTCCAGCTTTCCAGGCGCCGATCCCGACGACCTGCCGCCGCCGGAGCGCAATCTCTACAACCTCGCGCTCGCCTTCATGGAGACCTCGCACCCGATCGACCTCAACTGGCAGCGGCCCGACATCGACGATGCCTTTCCGGTCGAGCGGATGGAGTACCTGGCGCCGATCGATATGCGGTAGCCGGTAGGATGGGTTGAGCGAAGCGAAACCCATCGAGACTCGCTCTGAGGATGATGGGTTTCGCAAGAGCTCAACCCATCCTACGAGGCCGCACCCAGCGCCCTTGCGCAATTGCCCCGTGCGCCTTGTCGATCGAACATGTTCGATTATAGACTGAATGCGAACAACGGCGGGCTGCCGCACGCCCGTGCCGAATAAATTCAGGGAGGTTGCATCATGACTTTGGTGGAACCGAAGGCCGATACAACGCGCGTCGCGCGCGTGCGCGCCCCCGACGTCGACATCGCCACCACGCGAGCGGGAACGCCGGGCGGGACATTCATGCGCCAGTTCTGGATGGCGCTCGACAACAGCGCCAACCTCGCGCCCGGCAGCGCCAAGCCGATCCGGATCATGAGCGAGAACTACACGCTCTATCGCGGGGCATCCGGCAAGGCGCAGGTGATCGCGCAGCGCTGCCCGCATCGCGGCGCCATGATGCATCTCGGCTGGGTCGAGGACGATGACATCCGCTGCGTCTATCACGGCTGGAAGTTCGACTGCAGCGGCCAATGCGTCGAGCAGCCGGCCGAAGAGGCCGGATACAATCGCAAGGTCAAGATCGCGACCTATCCGACGCGCGAGCACATGGGCCTGATCTTCGCTTATTTCGGCGAAGGCGAGCCGCCGCCGTTTCCGCCCTATCCCGAGTCCGCCGGCGAAGGCCTCATCGATCCGTGGCCGGTCTACCAGGTGCCCTGCAATTATCTGCAGTGCTTCGAAAACAGCATGGACGAGGTGCACGTCGCCTTCACCCACGCACCGGGCGGCTCGCATGCCAAGCTGTCGCAAGACCTTCCGGTCATCACCGCCGAGGAAAAGGACTGGGGCATTCTGCGCTTCGGCAAGCGCGCCAGCGGCAAGGTGCGCCACACGCTGCACTACGCGCCCAACATCGTGCGCGTGATCGTGCCGCCGCTCGCCGGCATGGACGGCGTCGGGGGCTGGCCGGAGATCACGTTCAGCTTCACCCCGGTTGACGATGAGAATTGCCTCTGGGTGCTGACCAGCAAGGTCCACGTCGCCGGCAAGGACGCGGAGGTCTTTCGCGCAAAGCGCGCCGAACTCGACCGCAAGCGCGCCGAGGCGCCGCCGGTGCTCGACGTCGTGCACGACCTGTGGAGCGGCAAACTGCATTTCGCGGACGTGCGCCATCCCGATCTCGCGGTCGTTCAAGACATCGCGGTGCAGGCCGGCCAGGGGCCGGTCGAAGACCGCGCCCGCGAATTTCTCGGCCGCTCGGACGCGGCGATCATTCTGTGGCGGCGGATCCTCGCGCGCGAGCTGCGCCTGATCGCGGAGGGCAAGCCGCATAAGCGCTGGACCGCGCCGCCCGCGGATGTAGTGCCGATCGTTGGGATCTAGCAACAACAAATAATCCCCGGCGAAGGTGCCGGACAGGGAGGGTGTCATGGGAGGACTGTTCGCTAACCGCTGGCTGGTGGTGGCTGCGTCCGTTTTCGGACTGCTCGTGGGCTCTGGCCCGGTTCTGATCTTCTCCTCCGGCGTCTTTCTCAAGCCGGTTTCCGCAGAACTTGGCATTACCCGGGGTGATCTATCGAGCGCGGTGTTTCTCGCCGCCATCTGCACGGCCGTGGCCTGTCCGGTCCTCGGCTGGCTGCTAGATCGCTTCGGAACGCGGCGAGTCATGATGCCGGGCGTCCTGCTCTACGCACTCGTCGTTGCCGGTTTCGGGTTGATGCAGAAGAACCCTGCGTTCGTCATTCCGCTGATCTATGCCTTGGTGGGGTTTGTTGGTGCTGTTCAAACACCGATCCCGTACGCGGCGGTGGTGACCCAGTGGTTCGATCGTCAGCGCGGTCTCGCACTCGGAATCGCGACCGCGGGGGTCGGTCTCGGCGTGGCGCTCCTGCCGCCGTTCCTGGCGATGCTGATCGGCGAATTCGGCTGGCGTCACGCCTATTTCGGATTGGGACTCGCCGTTCTTGTGCTCGCCTGGGTGCCAGTGGCGCTGTTCGTGCGCGAGCCGCCGGCATTGGCAGAGGCGGCCGCCCACCAGATCGGAGCAAACCTGACCGACGCCTTGCCCGGGACCGAAGCCTCCGTCGCATTCAAGCAATGGCAATTCTGGGCGCTCACCGTGGCGTTCTTCCTCGGCGTCATGGCGATCAACGGAACCCTCACGCACGTTATTCCGTTGCTGACCGATCGCGGAATCCCGCCCCAGCAGGCGGCGTTTATGTTCTCGTTCGCCGGATACGCCATCATCCTCGGCCGCATCCTCGCTGGCTGGTGCCTCGACCGCTTCTGGGGCCCTTACGTCGCGATGTGCTTTTTCGCGGTTCCCATGGCTGGCATCGCGTTGCTCGGCAGCGGCGCGACCGGAATCGTGCCGCTCATCGGCGCCGTGTTATGCGGCGCCGGTATCGGTGCCGAGATCGACCTGATGGCGTTCTTTCTCAGTCGCTACTTTGGGCTGAAAGCCTACGGCAAGATCTACGGCATCATGTTCGCCGTGTTCAACATCGGGACCGGCCTCGGCCCGGCGCTCAGCGGATTGTCGTTCGACCGCTTCCACTCCTACGGGCCGATCTTCATCGTGTACGAGGTGGCGCTGGCGATCACGTGCCTCTTGTTCGTGCGGCTCGGCCCATATCCGTATCCGGCGCCCAAGCGCGAACTCGGTCCCGCGATGGAGCAGAAGGCAGCCGCGTAGTTACGCGGCCTTCGCCTGTCCCATCGCTTCGGCCTCGCGGCGCGTCCGCACCGCGAGCGTGCCGGCATCCATTGCAACATCGCTCCAGCGCACCAAAGCGCCGGCCGCGATGTCGCTGGTAAGCCGCACCTTGTGGGCGAGACCGAGCGGCAGCGCCCGCTCGGTCAGACTGCGCGCGGCCGGAACAAGCTTGCCGTAGACGGTGTAGCCGCCCTCGCCGTCGAGCGTCTCGCCGGCCTTGAGCGCGCGCTTGGCGACGGTAGCAACGTCGCCGCGCCAGGCGCGTGTCGCACCGGTTGCTTCCCCGCGTAGCGCTGCGTTGAGCACCGAAATCGAGAGCTCGAGCCCGATCAAATGAAAAGGCTTGTACATGGCGGCGTAACGGCCGGTGTCGTCGGTCGGCAGGCCGTATTGCTTGAAACACGCGGCCGCGTACTCGTTCGGCGCTTTCAACACCACGTAGACGCCCCAGCGCAGATCGCGAAATACGCCGCGCCCGTCGCGCTCGAGCGATGAGACCACCTCGACCATGCCGTCGCGCTCGATGACGCCGCCAAGCGCGCGCGGGCGCAGCACGCGGGCGAGATCGTCGACCCCGCAGGGCGGAAATTGCAAGCCGTCGGACGGCACATCGAGCGCACACGCATTGGCGATTGCTGCCATCTCGATCGCCGACTTGGTGCCGTCGAGAAACGAGTTGAACATCTGCGGGTTCATGCCGGCCGCCTTGGCCTCGGCGGCGGTGAGGCCGTAGTGCGTCCAAACGTCGTCGGGCGTGACGGCGTGATAGAACGGCAGATATTTGGTGCCCTTGCCGGCAGCCGCGACCTCGAAACCGGCCGAGCGCGCCCAATCGACCATTTCGGCGACCAGCGCCGGCTGATCCCCGTAGGCCATCGAGTAGACGACACCGCGCTCGCGCGCCCGTGCGGCCAGCAACCAGCCGCATAGCGCGTCGGCTTCGACATTGACCATCACGATATGCTTGCCGGCATCGATCGCGGCGAGCGCGTGCGCGATCCCGGCCGCCGGATTGCCGGTCGCCTCGATCACAACTTCGGCCTCGCACGCATCGCTGCCGCGATCGGTGAAGCGCGTGCGCGCGATGCGCCCTGCGTCCCAGCCGACCGTGCGACAGGCAGCCTTGGCGCGCTCCGGATCAAGGTCGGCGATGACCGCGATCTCTAGACCTGCAATGCTCGGCACCTGCGCCAGAAACATCGAGCCGAACTTGCCGGCGCCAATCAATCCCACGCGCACCGGTTTACCGGCGGCGTGGCGGGCCGCGAGCTTGTCCTGGAGACTCATGCGCTATTCGGCGGCGACGCGATGCGCGCGGGCATAGTCCAGCAACGCGTCGTCGGCGACCGGGACGATCGGGGCAAAATCGCGATGCGCGATCCACTCCGCCCGGGTGAATTTGGTGATGTGGTTGGAGACCGCGCACAGCGTCAGATAGACGATCTTGCGTGGATAAGGCGTGATGTTGGGCGGCGAGGCATGCACCAGATTGCCGTGGAACATGAGCACCGAGCCGGGTTTTCCGGTTGGCGCCACGATCCCCACGCCGTCCGGACCGGCGGCCTCGGCGGCAAGCCGCGTCACCGTCTCCTGATCGAGCGTCCAGAGCGGATACGAGGTCGTGGCCTTGTCGTGGCCGGCGGAAAGAACGCCCTGCCGATGGCTCTTGGGGATCAGCAATAGCGGCCCGTTGATTGGCATCACCTCGTCGAGAAAGACCGCGATGTTCATGGCGCGCGGTTGCGGCATCCCGTCGTCGCGCGCCCAGGTGCCATAGTCCTGATGCCACTGCCAGACGTCGCCTTCGAACGCGGCCTTGGCGTTGAGCTTGAACTGGTGGACGTAGACGTCTTCGCCAAAGTATTGCTGCAGCGGTTCGACCAGCCGCGGATGGCACGCCAGCAGGCGAAACACCTCGCTGAACGTGTGGGCGGCGAACGCCGTGCGCGGCGCGCCGGTTTTCTCGCGCCAGACCTCCTGCCGATCGCTTTTCAGAATGGCTTCGCCTTCCGCGCGCATCAGCCCGATTTCTTCTTCGGAGAAGCAATTGGGCAGGAACACGTAGCCCAGCTCATCGAACGCGGCGAGCTGCTGGGCATTGAGTTTCATGGGTTCCTCCCTTCGCCTTACTCCCACACATCTTCGTAGGATGGGTGGAGCGAAGCGATACCCATCAGCCGTATCGGTTGCAAAACGAGATGATGGGTTTCGCAAGAGCTCAACCCATCCTACCCGGTTTCACGGAATTTCATACACCGTGGTTTCGTCGGCGATCCCGCGCAGGGCGGCCTGTTGTACGGTCGGCGTGAGGCCATTGGTCGCCAGGATCTTCGAGGACTTCGCATCCTCGACCACCGGCTTGGTGGCAAAGATCGCACGCGACTTAGCAAGACCCTGGACGCGCGCCGCCATGTTGACGGTCTGGCCGAAATAGTCCTGACGGTCGTTTAGGTTGACCGCGAGGCACGGACCTTCGTGAATGCCGATTTTGAGCAGCAGGTCCTCGTTGCCGCGGTCCTTGTTGATGCCGACCATTGCGTCGCGCATGCGTAGCGCCGCTGTAAGCGCACGGTCAGGCGTCGGAAACGTCGCCATCACGGCGTCGCCGATGGTCTTGACCACCGCGCCGGCCTCCGCCGAGACGATGTCGTGCAACACGTGGAAGTGCTGGCGCACCAGATCGAAGGCGACGAGATCGCCGACCCGCTCGTAGAGCTGGGTCGAACCCTTGAGATCGGTGAACAGGAAGGTGAGGCTCGTGATCTTGAGCCGCTGATCAGTGTCGAGCGTGTCTGTGCGGTAGATGTCGCGGAAAGTCTGGTTGGTCAGCAGTCGCTTCGCGGTCAGGAACGGCTTGCGTTTGCCCAAGAGATCATGCAGCGCATGGCCGGCAATCCAGAGACCCGGCAACACGCGGCGGTCGGTTTTATTATCGAGCGAGAGCCGCAGCGGCCCGGGGCGCATTTCCACGGTTCCAGTCGGTGCCTTCACATTGTTGAAGACCAGCGCGAGTTGCTGACGCTCGCGCGTCGGCTCACCCTTCACGTCGATGAATTGCGTGCCGTGGGTGACCGGATCGAACACGATCACGAAGTCGGCCGGCAGCTGTACCGAAAGCAGCGCCTTCTCCCCGGGCGGGAGTTCGATCGAACTCGATGGTGATCTCTTCGATCAGCTGTTCGAGCGTGTCCTCGGGAAGGTCGATGCCCGAACCCCAAAAGATCTGGCGGAAATACTCGACGACCGGCAGGGTGTCGGGATTATGAGCCGCGATATGGCGCACCCGCGGCATGACCGTGAAGGTCACCTCCACCATCTCGTCCAAGGTCGGCTCATAGCCGCATGCGCAAAGCGCGCAATCGTATTTCTGTCGGTCGAAGCTCTTGAGCGTCGTACTGGCGTCGAGCACCCCACCACAGCCAGGACAGAGCATGTTCCACGAGAGGTCGAAAATCCCAAGCCGCGCCGCGTGCAAGAATGCGGCGATCGCGCGTTCCTCATCGACGTTGGCCCTTTTGGCAAAATCGAGCGCGTTGATCCGGCAGAGCGCGCGATCGGGACCGTCGCGCACGAGCGCCTCGATGGCCGCGACCGCATCAGGGTCGGCCGATTGCCGTAGAACCGAGAATAGGGATTCGGACTCGCTCACAGGGGTAATGTAGGACAAAACTGCCCCGGCGGAAGGCTCGCCGAATGCGCGAGCCTCCCTGTTTGGCATCACATTTTGGTAAGTCCCGAACCTAACCCCGGTACGGTCGTCGCCGATCGACCCCTGGCACGTCATACTAAGGGCGCGCCGGGCCGCCTGCCTTTTCCGCATGCCTCAACGGTGCTACCGTCCGAGCATCGTACCGACGGCGCAAAGCTCAAACCAAAGGCGCCGGGAGACTCGGGATGGAATTGCTCAGCTACGCGGATGCCGCGCGCGCGCACGACCCGGTCCGCGTTCATGTTCAACGGCTGATCGAGGTTGTCGGCACGCCGCGCTTCGAGTCCGAATTCATCAAGGCGATGAGCGAGGCGACCCGATCGGAGCACGTCACCGCCTACGCTTTCTCGCCGGATACACCGCCACGCCTGTTGTTCGCGGGCAGCAATGGGACATTGCCGGCCGCAAAAATGCGCGCCGTCAGGTATCTGGCGCAGTACTGGCGGCATGATCCAGCCAGCCTGTTTGAAGACGCGGGCAACAGCGATGCGATGGCCTTGCGGACCCTGCCGCAGGACATCGACGACAGCCTCTATCGCCACGACTGCTACACATCGCTGCGGATCACAGACCGGTTCACGCTGATGCAGCGCAGCGGCGATCATACTTACCGGGTCAATCTCTACCGCAGCGGACGCGGCGGCCGGTTCGGCCAGTCGGACGTCGACCACATCATGAACTCCGCCGACCTGCTGGTCGGGCTGCTCGTCAAGCATGGAGCGACCAATTCCCCGAACGGACAGAGGCCGGCCCCGCAGTTATTTCAGGACCGGCTGCGGCTGATCGAACCCAACATGCCGACCCGGGAGGCGGAAGTGTGCGCGGCCATCATGTCGGGCATGACGTCCGAAGCAATCGCGCTGCATCTCGGTATCAGCGTCAACACCGTGCTGACCTACCGCAAGCGCGCCTACGGGCGGTTGAAGATTTCTTGCCAGAATGAATTGCTGCGATTGATCTTGAACTGATCCGTGCAAAGCAGCGGGGAGTAACGCCATGCACAAGATGCTGGTTCTCTATCCCAAGGGACAGGATGAGAAGAAGTTCCGCCCCTACTACGAGCGCGAGCACGCGTCGCTGGTAGCAAAACTCCCGGGCCTCAAAGCGTCCAGGTACAGCTTTGCGATCGGCGGGACGCCCGGCGCGGAAGCGCCCTATTACTGCATCTTCGAGGCGGAGTTTGCCGATGAGGCCGCGATGGGAGCTGCCCTGCAGTCACCGCAGGGACAGGCCGTCGTCGCCGACATTCCGAACTACGTGACCATCCCGCCGACGATCGTGCATTACGACGTTGCGGGCTGAACACGCTGCAGGCGTGCCCTTAGCCCTGCTTCCTACTCCTGCTTGACGTTGGCGGCCCGCACGATCTGGCCGAGGCGGGCGATGTCGCTCTTGATCATCGCGCGGAATTCCTCGGGCGTGTTGGTGGTGACGTAAAGCCCGATGTCGGCCAACCGCTTCACCACCTCAGGATCGTACATCACGGTGTTCACGCGGGCGTAAATCGTGTTGACGATATCGAGCGGGGTGCGCGGCGGAGCGACAAGGCCGAACCAGATGTCGAGGAAAACCGACGGGTAGCCGAGTTCCGTCATGGTGGGTACGTCAGGCAGTTCCTTGAGGCGCTCCTTGGAGGTGACGGCCAGCACGCGGACGCTGCCGGCCTCGAGATATTGCTTTACCGAGCCGAGGCTCGCGTAGATGAAATCGACCCGGCCCGAGGCAATGTCCGGCATCGCCTGGCCGGCGCCCTTGTAGGGCGCGTGCGTCATCGATACGCCCAGCGCGTTGGTCAACATCGTGCCGAGCAGGTGCCCGCCGGAACCGATTCCGGATGAGGCATAGTTGAGACCGCCGGGCTTGGTTTTCGCCAAAGCGAACAGGTCGGAGCCGGACTTCACCGGCAGGCTTGCCGGCACCGCCAGCAGGCTTGGGAAGCTCCACATCTGCATGATGGGGGTAAAATCATTGACGGGGTCGTAGGGCAGATCCGGAATGAGCGTGACGTTGATTGCGAATGCCGCCGCGTCGGCCTGCAGGATCGTATAGCCGTCGGGTGGCGACTGCCGCACGACCTGGGCCGCCACGACGCCGCCGCCGCCCGGCCGATTTTCGATAACGACCGACGGCCAGCCGCGCTCCATCAATTTTTGTCCAACGATGCGCAGCGCGATCTCGGAACCGCCGCCAGGTGCGAACGCGGAGACGAATTTGACCGGCTTGTTCGGATAGGTCTGCGCCTGCACAGGGAGCGAAAACGCCGCGCACGCTGCGAGTACGGTCACCGCTCTGATCATCTCAGCAACCTCGGTCCCCTGTCATGCCCCGCGAAAGCGGGGCACCCAGTAACCACTGTAGACCATGTTTTGTGAGGACGGTGATCCAAAGATCGATTGGTGATTACTGGGTCGCCCGCTTTCGCGGGCGCAACTAGCTCACAAACCGGTACCGAAACCGAGCGCCGTCCGCCTCGATCCGTCCGGCGGTCGGATGCGGAAAATGCACCGGCAACACCAGAGCGGGGCTGCCGGCATGGTGCGTCAGAAATTGACGCCGCGACTTCGCGGCCTGCACCGGATCGCTGCAAAAGCCCGTCGACCAGTCCGGCTCGCGGCATTGTAGCGCGTGGTGCATGAGATCGCCGACCACGATCGCCTCCTGCCCCTTGGACCGGATGTGCACGCAGCAGTGGTAGGGCGTGTGGCCCGGGGTCAGTGACAGAAACAGCGTATCGTCGAGGCTGTAGCTCTCGTCGATCAACAATGCCTGGCCGGCCTCGACCACCGGCTCGCAATTCATGGTCCACACGCCGGTCTGATTGCCGCCCGGCGTCTTGCCGCCGCGCGCCTGCTCTTCCCAGTAAGCGTACTCGCGCCGATGAAAAATGTATTTGGCATTCGGAAAGGTCGGTACCCAGCGGCCGTTGACGAGTTGGGTGTTCCACCCGGTATGGTCGATGTGCAGGTGTGTGCAAAAAACATAATCAATGTCCGCGAGCTTGAGGCCGAGCGCCTTGAAGCCGTCGATCCACGCCGTTTTCGGGAAATCCCAAGGCGGCCCGTACCCCTTGTCCTCGCCGGTGCAGGTGTCCACCAGAATAGTGTGGCGCGGCGTGCGCACCACGAAGGTCTGATACGGCATCACCAGCTTGCCGGATGCGGGATCCCAGAGGAACGGCTCCATTTCGGCGAGATGCTTGCGCGCGAGCGCGGGATCGCAGGTCGGAAACAGGTTCTCGGGCAGCCGCCAGGGCCCATCCCGTTCGATGATACTGGCAATCGTTACGTCGCCGATCTGAAGCTTGTGCATGTCAACGCACCCCGGCTGCGTGTTGTAGGATCGTGCTTGCACGCATTCGATAGTCGGAACGACGTCAAGTCAATCGAGCAGCCGTCGACGCGAAGCCCACACGGGCATTGCATGACAACAATGCGCGGAACGTAGATACTGCAACCGCATTGGCGATTGCCCAGCCGCAGCCGGCAATCCATCATCGCTTCAAACACGCGGCTTTTGCTTGCGCTCAACCGGGAGGACGCGCCACATTATGAATGACGTGACGCACAGCGGCGACACCGTGACGGTCGCTGGCATTGACCTTGAGCTGTTCGAGCGCGGCAGTGGAACGCCAATCCTGTTCCTGCATGGCGCCGGTGGTGTGCGGCCCGACGATCCGTTTGTTGGCCTGCTCGCGCAGCGACACCGCGTCATCGCGCCGTCGCACCCGGGTTTCGGCAAATCGGCACTGCCGGACTGGCTCGACAGCGTCGACGATATCGCCCACGTCCATCTCGAATTGCTCGATCGCCTGGGTCTGCGGCAGGTCGATCTCATCGGCACCTCGATCGGCGGCTGGATCGCGGCCGAAATGGCAACCAAAACGCCCGAGCGGTTTGCGCATCTGGTACTGATCGGGCCAGTCGGCGTGAAGACCGGTCCGGTCGACCGGCTCGATGTTCCCGACATGTTTGCGATGGCGCAGGACAAGCTGCAGCGGCTGCTCTACCACAACCCGGAGAAATTCCGGCCTGACGTAAAAGCGCTCAGCGACGAAGCGATCGCCATTATGGCGCGCAATCGCGAAACGCTCGCGTTGATCGCGTGGGAACCCTACATGCACAACCCGAAGCTCAAGCACCGGCTGCACCGGGTGAGCGCGCCGACGCTTTTCCTGCGCGGCGACAGCGACGGCCTCGTGTCGGCCGAGTACCTTGAACGCTACGCCCGCCTCATCCCCAACGCGCGTACCGTCACGATCGCGCAAGCCGGCCACGCGCCGCAGCTCGAGCAGGCGCAGGCCACGGCCACCAAAGTGCTGGAGTTCCTAGCGCCGCCGAATTGACGTTCCTACAACGGTTGCGGCAAGCTCGTATAGGAACGTCAAATCGAAAAGCGGCTCTAGAATTATGGATTTGCTAGTGCCCCTTTGCTTCCGAAGTTCGTGTCAGAGGGTGCCGCGACGGATCACGAACTTCGGAAGCGGGGCACTAGGAGCAACGCGATGAAAGCCTGGCATTTCAGCGAGAACGCCTATCCGTACCTGCCGCCGGAGCCGGAGTACGAATCAATCCGCGTGACGCTGCCCAACCGCAATTACGATCCCAAGCTCGGTGCCGAACTCTACGACCGGTTCCTCGACGAGTGGTGCATTGCCGAGGATGAAGGCGTGGAGATCATGCTCAATGAGCATCACCAGACCGCCACCTGCGTCGATCCAGCGGCGCCGATCGTGCTCGGCGCGCTGGCGCGGCTCACCAAAAAGGCGCGTCTGCTGATCCTCGGAAATCCGGTGGCCAACCGCCGCCAGCCGGTCCGCGTGGCCGAAGAAATGGCGATGGTCGACATCCTCTCGAAAGGCCGGCTGGAATGCGGCTTTGTGCGCGGCGTGCCCTACGAGGTGCTGCCGGCCAACAGCAACCCGGTGCGCATGAATGAGCGCCAATGGGAGGCGATGGACCTGATCGTGAAGGCGTGGACGCACCACGACGGACCATTCAGCCATGAGGGCCGCTTCTTCCATCATCGCAACGTCAACATCTGGCCGCGGCCCTATCAGCAACCGCATCCGCCGGTTTGGGTGAGCACAACAAGCCCCGGCGGCGCCAAGCGCGTGGGCGCGCGCGGCTACGTGCAGGCGACGTTCTTGACCGGCTATAAGGAGACGGCGGCGATCTACAACGCCTACCGGGCGGGCTGGCGGGAAGCCGGCCGCGGCCAGGACATCCCGATCAATCGGCTGGCCTATGCGTGCCTCCTGTACGCGGGCGACACCGAGCAACAAGCGCGCGCGGGCGCGGAAAAGCTCCTCTGGTATATGACCTCCAACAAGGTCCCACCGCACTTTCAGTACCCACCCGGCTATCTGCCGCCCGCCGCCCAGGTCAATCTCATCCGTGGCGCGACGCTTGATCAGCACGCGGCCAATCGCGGCAACGCGACGGTCGACAAGGCGATCGAAGCCGGCATCATGTTCGCCGGCACGCCCGACCAGGTCTATCGGCAGATCAAGAAGTTTTACGACCACATCGGCGGCTTCGGACACCTGCTGATCATGGGCCAGGCAGGTTTCCTCGAGCACGACGAAACCGTGGCCGGCATCCGCTGCTTTGCCCGCAATGTCTATCCACGCCTGAAAGAGGAATTTTCCGACCTGGCGATCTCGGGACCGGAGAAGGAGCAGGTGGTGGCGTAGACGAGCGGGCCTATTTGCTTTGTTAGGAACTAATGCCGAGGAATAATGGCCATAGATGCCGTCAGCCACCGTAGATGCCATCGCCACATCACATGGCATTTATCGACAAGAGCTCATCCATGAACCGGCATGGCATCTATGGCCGGCCCTCTCCTAAACCTTGGTGAAACAGACAGAGCGCTCTACCGGATGGTCTCCACCGCCTCCCCCGTCCTTCACATCGCCGAGCGCATGCTGGTCATGCGCCGTTTCGAGGAAAAGGTGCAGGCGTTGGCGGAGGAGAAGCTGATCGCGGGGCTCTATCATCTCTACATCGGGCAGGAAGCCGGCGGCGCGGCTGTCATCGAGGCCCTGCAAACATCCGATCTGACCCTGAGCAATCACCGCAACCACGGTCACATCGTCGGGCGCGGCGCCGACCTCGGCCGCGCATTTGCCGAACTGTTGGGCCGCTCCGCCGGGCTCAATGGCGGGCGCGGCGGAACCGTACACTTATGCGATCCGTCGGTGGGCTTCCTGCTCACCTCGGCGATCCTCGGTGGAAATCTCGCGCTCGCGCTCGGCGCCGCTTACGAAAGCAAGCGCCGCAAGCAAGGGCGAGTGGCCGTCGTGTTCTTCGGGGACGGCTCGCTTGAGGAGGGCGTCGCATTTGAAGTTTTCAATATCGCCGCAAAAGAAAAACTCCCGATCCTGTTCGTGCTCGAAAACAACAATCTCGAGGCGATCAGCATCCATGCGGGCGGCTTTTCGGCGGCCAGCACCGCGGTGAAGGATTTTTGCGACATCCCGCGGCTGTTCGGGATCTCGGCCCAAGCGATCGCACCGGATTGCGCAGTGACGACGATCCACGCGCAAGCGCAAGCAGCGCTGGCCCATTGTCGCGGCGGCCACGGTCCGTTTTTCCTCGAACTCATGAACGTCCGCTGGCCCGGCAGCAACCGGGTCTGGCCGAAACTCCTTACCGGTGTCACCGACCTGCGCATGGCGTGGGGCGATGCCCCGATCAGTGGCGAATACGCCGTGTGGATCGAGCGACATGATCCGGTCCTGCGCATGGCGCGCGACTACGTCGGCGAGGGATTGGCCAGCAAGAAAGCCCTGCTGGCGCTCGACGCCGACGTCCGTGATCGGATCGACGTCGCGGTGAGATTTGCGCTCGACAGCCCGCCGCCGGCACCCAACACTGCGTTCGATCATGTGTTCGCCTGACCACAGGGGCCTGCAATAATGCCAGGACGTTGCCACGCTCGCGCGCTATTGGCGCTCGCCCTCGCGCTACCCGTTGCGTCACACGCGCAGGATTATCCTACGCACGCCGTCACTATCGTGGTGGCATTCGCGCCGGGGGCATCGTCCGACATCGTGGCGCGCACATTTGGGGCGCGACTGGCCGAGCGGCTTGGCAAGCCATTCATCGTTGAAAACAAACCGGGCGCCGGCAGCGTGATTGCGGCCTCTGCGGTCGCCAAAGCCCCGCCTGACGGCCACACCATACTGATCGCCCCAAGCGGCACGCTGACCATCAACCCGACCCTTTACCGGAACCTGCCCTACGACCCGATGAAGGACTTTGCCTTTGTGGCGCACACGGCAAGCTTCCCGCTGGTGTTGGTGGTCAACCCGGCGCTGCCGGTAAAGTCGGTCGCCGACTTGATCCGGCTGGCCAAGGAGAAGCCCGGCCAACTGACATTCGCGTCGAGCGGTCCGGGCACCTCGATCCACCTCACCGGCGAGTTGTTCAAGACCATGGCCGGGATTGAGATGACGCACGTTCCCTACAAGGGCCCGTCGCCGGCGCTGAGCGACATCATCGCCGGCCACGTGCAGATGATCTTTGCCGATCCGGGCTCCGCTGTGCCGCTGGTGCGCGACGGCAAAGTGCGGGCGCTCGGCGTCTCCTCGGCCAGCCGTTTCGATGCCCTGCCGGATGTGCCGACCATCGCCGAAGCCGGTGTACCGGGCTTCGAGGCCTCGTCCTGGCACATGATCGTGACACCGGCGGGAACGCCGGACGCGATTGTGAGCAAGCTGCGCGATGAATTCAGAGTCCTGGTCGCACTGCCGGAAGTGCAACAACAGTTCCGCAGCCTCGGCCTCGTGCCGGTAATCAGCCCGGGCGCCGAGGAGCTGCGCGCGTTTGTCACCGAGCAGACCGCGCGCTGGGGCAAGATCGTGCACCAGGCCGGGCTCGCCGGCAGCGAATAACCACCGTCGCGGTGCAGGCAACGCGATGAAACACATGAGCTATGCCGCCGCGCTCGCCGAAGCCGTTCATCAGGCGATGGCGAACGATGAGCGGGTCAGCCTCATCGCTGGACATCTGCTCGGGCTCGGCCCGCACGCCGCGTTGATGCAGCAAATCTACGATGATTTTCCTGATCGCATATTTGATCCGCCCAACGCCGAAGCGGCGCTCGCCGGGCTCGGAGCCGGCGCCGCCATGGCGGGCGGGCGCCCGATCGTCAATCTCGGCACCGCGAATTTCGCCTATCTGGCGCTGTCGCAAATCATCAATGACGCGGCCACGACCCGCCACATGACCAATGGCGCGCTCGGCGCGCCCGTTGTCTATTTCGCTCTGCAGGGCGTACGCGGCGCAGGTGCTGCGCAGCACAGCGGCAGTCCGCAGGCAATGCTGTGGAACTGTCCCGGCTTGCGGATCGCGTTGCCGGCGACCCCGGCCGATGCCAAGGGGCTGATGGCCGCGGCTCTCAACGGCAGCGACCCGACGGTTTTTCTGTCACACGCCAAGCTGCTCGGCGTCGAGGGCCCGGTGCCTGAGGGGGCGCACGCGACGGCACTCGGCCAGGCTGAGATCCGCCGCCGCGGCCGCGACGTCACCTTGGTGGCAACGTCCTACATGGTGGTGGTGGCGCTGCAGGCGGCGGCGGAATTGGCTGAGCTTGGCATCGACGTCGAAGTGATCGATCCGCGCACGCTCGTGCCGCTGGATGAGGCCATGATACTCGCCTCGGTTAAGCGCACCGGCCGGCTCGTGGTGCTCGATGAATGTCACCTGCGCTGCTCGACCGCCTCTGAAATCGCTGCCACGGTCGCCGAGAAGGGCTTCCACACCCTCAAGGCACCGATCGTGCGCATTGCGCGCGCCGATGTGCCCACCCCCTACAGCGCGGCGTTGGAAGCCGAGATCACGCCGGATCCGGCAAAAGTCGTAGGTGCCATCCGGCGACTTGTTGGAGATTAGGTCTTGTCGCTGTTCGAACGATTCACCCACGGCGAGCTGCGTCTCGGACGGATAGAAGCGTTCAGCGACGGCGTGTTTGCCATCATCGTCACGCTGCTGGTGCTCGACCTCAAGGTACCGCCGCTCACGGATGCAACGAGCGCCGGCGAGCTGGCGCAGGGCCTGATTGCACAGCTGCCGCGCTTCTTGAGCTGGCTCATCAGCTTCATCATCGTCTGCAAATTCTGGCTCAACCATCATCACGTGCTCGGGCAAGCGCGGCACGCGGATTACGCCTTGGTCTGGATCAACTCGATCTTCCTGATGGGCCAGTCCTTCATTCCGTTTCCGACGGCGCTGATCGGACAATACAGCGCCAATCCGCTGGCGGTTGCGCTGTTCGGTTGCGTGTTCGCCGTCAACACGGCCTTGTTCATCTGGCTGCAAACCTACATCGAACGCCGGCTGCTCAAACCCGAACTGACGGGCCGGCAGGACCCGCATGGCTTCGCCAAGTCGCTTGTCGGCATCGTGTCCTACCTTCTGGGTGCAGCCGCCGCATGGTTCAGCATCCCGGTCGCATTCGTGATCTACATGATCACGCCGTGGTTCTTCATCACGCCGCCGGCCGTGATCAACCCGCCAACGAGATGAAGTGGCATTGACATTGCGCCCACCTGCGACCTCAGCGACGCCGGCTCGGCGCAGGCTTGCTGGCAGGCTGGTCTTTCGGTTGCTCCGCGGCCGAGGCCACCGGCGGCGGCGTCTCGCCGCCGTCGAGGAACACGACTTGCGCCCCTTTCGAGACCATGCCGGCGAGCTCCAGGGCGTCCCAGTTCGTCAGCCGGACGCAACCGTGCGAATAGGACTTGCTCACCTTGGAGGCGTCGGGCGTACCATGAATGCCATAGCTCGGGGCTGACAGGCCGATCCAAACCAATCCGACCGGGTTGTTCGGGCCCGGCTTGATCTCGAACGGCTTCTTCGAGCTTACGCCCTTGAAGGCGAACTTCGGATCGTACCGATAGACCGGATTGCGCTCGACATCGGTCACCTTGAAGGTGCCGCTCGGCGCCGGCTTCTCTTCGCTGCCGATCGAGGCAGGGAAAAACGCGAGCAACTGACCGTTCTTTCCGAATGCCCGCAGGGTCTTTTGCACCTTGTCGATTTCGATCTTGGTGACTTTCTCGTCGGTCGATTTGCCGCCCACGTTCGGCACCAGGATCACGGTGCCGGCCTTGTCGAACGGCTTGCCCGGGTTGAGCGCCTTCAACAGGTCTTCGCTTACATGAAATTTCTCTGCCAGTTCCTCGGTCGGGCCGGCGTAGCCCATCGATGGGAGGTCCTTCATGTCCTCCATTTTGGCAGGACGTTTCTTGAGGAACGGGCCTTTCTCGTCATCGGTCGTGATCGTGTATTGCTTGATCGCGGGGTCGCTCGAGGTCGCGGCGAGCTTCGACCACGTGTTCGCGTCGAGCTTGGAGTCGTTGGGGAGGCCCTGTGCGACCTTGAACGCGGCCAGCGCCTTCTGGAAATTTCCGCCGGCGCGGCCGTCGATCTCGCCCGGCGAAAACCGCGCCCGGTCGAGCAGGACCTGCGCCTTGATCAGCAGCGGATCGGGACCATTGACCTTTTTGCCGGGCTTGTTACCGACTTCGGCCGTGTTGATGGCGTTCGCGTCGAGAGCGAGCGCACTGGTCGCGATGGGTGGCAGGAACGCGAGAGCAAGGGCAATCACCAACCGGCGAAACATCGGCTCCCTCCAAGCTTTCTCCACCCACCCCGGATAAGAGCATGCCTCCGAAACAGGGTCTACCAACGCTTTGAAAATCTGATGACGCGGACAAACTGATGTCCACGGGAGAAACATCCATGGATTTGGGCCTGGGCGGACGACGCGTCCTGATCACCGGCGGATCGCAGGGTATCGGCTACGCCGTCGCAAAAGGCTTCCTCGACGAGGGCTGTCATGTCGTGATCGCAGCGCGCGACCAGGCCCGGCTTGATCAGGCCGTTGCGACGCTGTCAACGCAGGCCGCGGGGCGCATCGAGGCAAAGTCGATCGATCTCGCGCAGCGCGGCGCCGCCGAGGCGTTGGCCGAGGCCTATCCGGAGACCGATATTCTGGTGAACAATGCCGGCGCGGTGCCGATCGGGGATATTTTCGAAATCGACGAAACGCGCTGGCGCGCCGCCTGGGACCTCAAGGTGTTCGGCTTTGTCAATCTGACGCGCGCCATGTATGCGCGCATGCGCAGGCATCCGCCCAAGGTGATCGTCAACATTCTGGGTACCGGCGCCGACAAGCCGCAGTGGCGTTATGCCTGCGGCACGCCGGCCAATATCGCACTGCTCGGCCTGACCAAGGCGCTGGGCGGCCGCAGCATCGACGACGGCATCCGGGTGGTGGCGGTCAGTCCGGGCGCGGTCGAGACCGAGCGCTGGCGCGCGATCCATATGAAGCGCGCGCGAGAGAAATTTGGCGATGAATCACGCTGGCGCGACGCTTTGCTCGATCAGCCGCAGAACCGCGCCGCCCACGTCGAGGAGGTCGCCAATGTGGTGGTGTTCCTGGCATCGGACCGCGCCAGCTGGGTCTGCGGCGAGGCCGTCACGGTCGACGGCGGCCGGCTTTATCGTGAACAGTGGTTTTAAAGGATCGATGATGCTCACGAAAAATCTGTGCCCAGTCCGCTTCGCCGCGCTTGCGGTCGCAATTCTGGCAACGCCGGCGCTGTCACAGTCCTATCCCAACAAGCCGATCCACGTCATCGTGCCGGTGACCGCCGGCGGCCTCACTGACGTGGTCGCGCGCCGGATTGCTGCCGATGCGTCGGCGCGCATGGGTCAACCGTGGATCATGGAAAACAAGCCGGGCGCGAACTTCATTCCGGCTGCGGAAACCTGCCGGCACGCCAAAGCCGACGGCTATACGCTCTGCGTATTCACGACCTCGACGCTAACGTTCAATCCGTTTCTCATCGACAACCTGCCATTCGACCCCGCGCGCGACTTCAAGCCGATCATCAATCTTGGGATGTTCATCGGCGGGCTCATTGCCTCGCCGAAGCTCGCGGTCAAGAACATTGACGAGCTGCGCGCATTGACCGTCGCCAAGTCCGGCGCGTTCAATTTCGGGACGTATGGCCCGGCCAGCAGCGCCAACGTATTTCGCCACTATCTGGCGGAGCGCTGGAAGACCGACATCGTCGAGGTGGCATACAAAGGGTCGAACGAGTTGATTACCGCGCTCGTCGGCGGTGAAATCCAGATGACCTGGACCGCGCTCGGCAGCTGGGCTGACAATCCAAACAATGCCAAGGGCCGCATCATGGCAGTCGATGGGGCCAAGCGATGGCCTAAGCTGCCGGACGTTCCAACCTACCCGGAGGCGGGGCTTGGCAACTATCCGATCGACACCTGGATGGCGTTGTTCGCGCCGGCGGGCGTGCCTGATGCGATCATAGCGCAGGTCAATAGCGCGGTCGGTGACGCCATCAAGACCCCGAAGCTGACCGAATTCCTGATCGATCAGCTGATCGAACCGTCGGTGACGAGCCCGCAGGAGTTCGCCGCCTACGTGGCTCGCGAGCGCGAGGAGACCGGCGTGTTGCTGCGCAAGTTCAACATTCCGAAGATTCAGTAGAGCATTTTCCGGAAAAACGGACGCCGGTTTTTTCCCGGTAAATGCGACAAAGCAAATCTACGGCACTTTTTCGAACATCAAACGGTGGCGGGCCGGTTTCCCCGTCATCGGATTGATGATCTCGGCTGAGATCATCAGCCGATTGCCCTTAAGCTCGAAGGTGCGGACCTGACGGGTTCCGGTCCAGGATTCGTTCCAGCTCACGTCGAGATCGAAAAACACCTGATCGCCGTCGACCCCGAACGTACCCGTGTAGGCGATGAGGCTCCGATAAAGTGCCTCCGCTTCCGCAGCCGTCGGCCGCGCGCCGGCCGGCCTCTGTCGCGATGAATCGACGGTGAGATTGAACATCCGGCCGTCGCGGGCAAAATGGATGTAGCCGTTGGGCGCCTTGCTGAGCCCGGGGCGCTCCTCCCCGGTCTCGAGATCAACGTAAATGCCTGAAAGCTGCTTCCAAGTGCCGAACAGAACGTCCGGCACCGCCGACAGGTCGTTTGCCATAGGTCGTGCCTTGCAATGTGCGCGCCGATACATCAATCCAAGATGGCAAGTCGTCAAGGCAGTCTTGTTTCATGCATCTCACCGCACTGCTCCAAATTCTGATCCTGCTGACGGTCGCGAATGCGACGCCGGTCATCGCAAAGCGCATCCTCGGGAACCGGTTTGCCTATCCGGTCGATGGCAACATCACGCTTTACGATGGGCGGCCGCTGTTCGGGCCATCGAAGACGGTTCGAGGACTGTTGCTCGCGCTCGTCGTGACTGCGGCGGCCGCGCCGCTCTTGGGCCTCGACGTAACAATCGGCCTGGTGGTGGGCGCGACCGCCATGGCGGGCGATCTGTTGTCGAGCTTCATCAAGCGCCGGTTAGGGTTTCCGCCGAGCAGCCGAGCGACCGGGCTTGATCAGATCCCGGAAGTCCTGTTTCCACTGCTCGCCTGCCAGACCGCGCTCGGGCTGGGCGTGATCGAAATTGCGGCGGGAGTCGTGATTTTTCTTCTCGGCGGAATCCTGATCTCACGCGTGCTGTTCCGGTTGCGCCTGCGCGACCGGCCGTATTAGGCGTGGACGGTCGATGGTGAGCATTTCCGAAGCATCCCGCCATGAATAGAAGACGAAGACTGGAGCGCCGACGGCTTCACGCGGCGGGCCTAGCCCAACTCATTCACGCACGGTGCAGATAATGCAGCGTGATTTCCGGCAGGCAGTTGATGCGGGCCGCGACAATCGATGATCCAAGCCCGACCGAGGTGTAGCCCGCCATCGTGTTGTAGGTCCAGGCGCCGGCGCCCATCCGGCGCGGCAGAACCGAATCGAGCGTGATCGGGATCTGACCCGGCAGGCAGAGCTGGCCGCCATGGGTGTGCCCGCTCAGAATGAGCGCGAACCCCGCGTGTGCCGCCTGCCGGTAGATTTCCGGGGTATGGGACAAGAGAATTGAGAATGCGCCCCCCGGGATTTCGGATGCGGCCTTTTCGATGTTGTCGACCCGGAAGAAATGCGCGTCGTCGATCCCCGCCAGATAGATACGCTGGTCGCCGCGCGCGATCACCGCGCACTCGTTGAGCAACATCCGGATCCCGATGTCCTCGAGCCCCGGCACCATGCGAATCGTATCGTGATTGCCGAGGACGCCGTAGATCGGTCCTTTGATGTGCGCACATACCTCCGCCAGCCCCTCGAGTGCACCATCGAACGGACCAGCGGTTGCAGCGCGATAGTCTCCGGTCAGGACGCAGACATCGTAGCTTAGGTCAGGCAGGATCTCCTTGGCTCGCCGCATCGCGCCGTCGTTCATTTCGACGTGCGGATCGCTGATGTGCAGCAGGGTGAAACCATCGAATGCATCGGGCAGTCCCGCGAAGCGCAGGTCGTTGCGGCGAACCTGCACGCGCGCCGCATTCCGGCAGCCGCGCCAATAGAGGCCAGTGACTTTGAGGGCGGTGCGGATAAGGGACGGCGTCGCGTACCAGTTCTCAGGGTGAAAGAAATTCAACCCCTGCCCGAATATTTGCGCCTCGTGATCAATTTCGATTCCCAGGCGCTGGCGCGCATAGACGGCTCCCAGCCGTTGCTCCAGCCTGCGGAGATCCGGGTCACTCACGGCGTATCACCGGGCGGGTAGACGCAGCGTCCACCGCTCGGATCCTCGACCTCATAACGTCCGCAATCAAGCGGTTTCAGATAGGTCGGGCCTGCCGGCACTTTGCCGGCGCCGCCCGGAATATCGAGCACATAGGTCGGCTGGCACAGTCCCGACAATGTGCCGCGCAGGGCACGCATCAGGCGCTGGCCGTCCGCGATCGTGGTGCGCAGGTGCCCGGTGCCGGGCGCAAGATCGGCATGGTGCAGATAGTAGGGTTTGATCCTGTTCTCGACCAACGCCCGAAACAACTCGGCGAGCGTCGCCGGCGCGTCGTTGACGCCCTTGAGCAGCACGGTTTGGCTGAGCAGCGGAATCCCGGCGTCGACGAGCTGCGCGCAAGCGGCCCGCGCCTGCTGCGTCAATTCGCGTGCGTGATTGATGTGCAGCACCACGTAGGTCGCCTGTGCCTGGCTGCGCAGGGCACGCGCGAGTTCGGGCGTGATGAGCGCGGGCGCCACCACCGGCACGCGCGTGTGTACACGAATGATCTTCACATGATCGATCGCCGCAAGCTGGCGCATGACCGCGCGCACCCGGCGCGCCGCGAGCACCAGCGGATCGCCGCCGGTGAGGATGACCTCCCAGATGCGATCCTGGGCGCGAATGTAGTCGAGCGCTGCTTCCAACTTGCGCGGTGACAGCGTGCCACGCCCGCGCGGACCAACCATCTCGCGCCGGAAGCAGAACCGGCAGTAGACCGGACACACGTGCACGAGCTTCAACAGCACCCGGTCCGGATAGCGGTGCACGACCCCTTCCACCGGGCTGTGAACGTCGTCACCGATCGGATCCGCCAGCTCCTCCGGCCGCACCATGAGTTCGGCGGGATCGGGAATGAATTGCCGGGCGATCGGATCATCCGGGTCGGCGGTATCGATGAGTTCGGCGACGGCGGGCGTAATGGCGACCGCATAGCGCTCGGCGACGGCGGCGAGCGCCGCCCGCCGTTCGGCGGGCGCGAGGCCGGCCTCGATCAGTTCGGCCGGTCGCCGCAAGCTTTGGGAAGCCCTCATGGTCAAACTCGCTGTCGTTGTGGAGCGCGCATGCGCGCAGTGCTGCGCGAAGCCTTGCGCCAAAGCACGCCCGGGACAATAAAGCTTTTTCGATGTTGGGGAGCATTTGATGTCAGTCAACCATATGAACGCGACGCTCTCGACCGGCCCCCTGCCCTATTGGGTGATCGGCGAAGGCCGACCCCTGCTCTATCTGCATGCGGCCGGTGGACCGCAGATCAGCCCGTTCCTGGAGGAACTCGCGCGCAGCCACCGCGTGTTGATGCCGATCGCGCCCGGCTTCGAGGGCACGCCGTTCCACCCCGCGGTCAAGACGGTTCGCGACCTCGCTGGTCTCTACGCGGAGTTTGCACAAGCGGTGATCGGGACGGCTTGCGACGTCATGGGACATTCGTTCGGCGGCTGGACCGCGCTGTGGCTCGCCGTCAGCCATTCTGACTGTGTTGACCAGTTGGTGTTGGAGGCGCCGGCCGGATTGCGCTTTGGCGCGGCCGCCGCACCGCCGCGCAATCCGGAGGAACTGCGGCGCAAGCTTTATGCGTATCCAGAGAAAGCCAAGGCCCTCATCAAACCGCCAGAGGTCGCCTCCGCCAATGCCGAGGCATTCGCGCGCTACCACGGCGGCATTCTTGTTGACGAGGCGTTGCTCGCGAGTCTGTCGCAGATCAAGGCCCGAACCCTGATCGTCATGGCGAGCAAGGACGAGATGATTCCGGCCAAGGCTGGTCACGTCCTGAAGGAGCGAATCCGCGCCTCGCATCTGACCTACATCTACGACGCCGCGCACGCGATCGAAGTCGATCAACCCGAGCGGTTGTTGCGGCTGGTGAAGGCGTTCCTTGAACGCGGCGAAGCCTATATTGTGAACTTCGGCGACGAGGCGGCGTAGGATGGGTTGACCCCGAACTTGATGCGGGGGAAACCCATCGCGAGCAAACGAAAACAATGATGGGTTTCGCGAGCGCTCAACCCATCCTACAAACCTATAAACGACGGCGAGGGGAAACCATGAGGCGGGTTACTGCGATCGCAATTGTCGCCGCGCTGCTCGCGTGCACGGTGCCGTGCTTGGCCGGCGAGACGTGGCCCGACCGCACCGTGAAGTTCATCGTGCCGTTCGGGCCGGGCGCCGGCGCTGACATCGGCGCACGGCTGTTCGCCGAGCGGCTTTCGACCCGCTGGGGAAAGCCTGTCGTCGTGGAAAACCGGCCGGGCGGCGACGGTTTCGTCGCGATCACGGCCTTCGTCGGAGCCAACGACGATCACACGCTGCTGTTCGCGGCCGCCGGAAGCTTCACGGCGCACCCCTACCAGCACGACAAGGTTCCCTACGACATACGCGACATCGTCCCGATCGCGCGCGTCTCCAACACCATCATTACGGTCGGGGTGCCGGCAGCGATGAATTTCGGATCGCTTGCGGATCTGGTCGCGCGCGCCCGTGCGCAACCCGGCAAGCTCAACGCCGCACTGGTGCCTGGCATCACCGAATTCGTGTGGGACGGGTTTGTCAACGAGGCGAAGCTCGACTTCGCGAAAGTGCCCTATCGCGACATCGTTCAGGCCGGCACCGATCTCGGCGAAGGCCGCATTCAGGTGATGATGACCGGCCTCGCGGTCATCCAGGCGCAGGTGCAGGGCGGCCGTGTCAAACTGCTCGCCGTCACCAACCACAAACGTGCGGTCTCCTATCCGGACGTTCCGACGGTCGCCGAGGCGGGCTTTCCGGCGCTCGAGGTCGACGGCTTGGTGGGTTTGTTTGGACCGCGATCGATGGCGCCCGATTTGCGCGACCGGATAGCGGCCGATGTGCGCGCGGTAGCGGCGGATCCGATGGTCGTGGACCGGCTCACCACGACCGCGCAGGTGGTCAATCCCGGCACGCCCGCGGAGTTCGCGGCCGCGATCGACGAGCAGCGCGCCAAGATGGCGGGGATCGCGCAACGCCTCGGCCTCAAAGCGGCGGGCCAATGAGCGAGGCCGACAGCCGGTCGCGCATGCTGCCGACCGATCGCATCGTCTATTCGGCAATCGCCGACCGGCCGCCATTGCGGCTTCCCAACAATGCCCGCATGGTCGTGTGGGTGATCGTCAATGTGGAGGAGTGGGATCCGACACAGACGATGCCGCGCACGGTGCTCACGCCGCCGGCGGGCGGCGCGCCGATGCCCGACATCCCCAACTGGGCCTGGCACGAGTACGGCAACCGGGTCGGCTTCTGGCGCATTCTCAAAGTCTTCGACGAGTTTGCGATTCCCGGCGTGCTCGCCATCAACGGATCCGCGCTTGCAGCCTACAAGCCGATCGTCGAAGCCGCGGTCGCCCGGCGTTGGGAGTTCATGGGTCACGGGTTCACCCAGCGCAACATGCAGAAAGTCGCGGACGAGCGCGCCGACATCCGCAAGACCCGCGCCGTGATCGAGCAGGCGACCGGCAAAGCGCCGCGCGGCTGGCTCGGGCCGGGACTGACCGAAACCTGGGAGACGCCGGACATTCTCAAGGAAGAAGGCTACGACTATGTGGCCGACTGGGTGCTCGACGACCAGCCGGTGCGGCTCAAGACTCGCACCCAGCCGATTGTCAACATTCCCTACACCCAGGAGTGCAACGACGTCGCCATGATGCTGATCCAGCATCACCCGGCGTCGGAATATGCCAGTCGCGCGCTCGACCAGTTCGAGCAGATCTATGCGGATGCGGAAAGTTCGGCGCGCGTGATGGCGCTGGTGCTGCATCCCTACATCATGGGAGCGCCGCATCGCCTGAAATACTTTCGCGGCGCGATCGAGACGATGCGCCAGAAGTCGGGCGTGCTGTTCTGGACCGGCGAGCAAATATTGGATTGGTATCTCGGAGCATCGGTTAGTCCGGCGTCCAAATAACCTGTTCGATCCGGTGCGCGCCGGTTGCCAGCATCACCAGCCGGTCAAAGCCGAGCGCGATCCCGCTTGCGGGCGGCATGACTGCGAGTGCCGCGAGGAAATCCTCATCGATCGGATAGCGCTCGCCGTGGAGGCGTTCCTTCTCGTCCATCTCGGCCTCGAAGCGCCGCCGCTGTTCGGCCGCATCCGTGAGCTCGCCAAACCCGTTGGCAAGTTCGACACCGCACACGTAGAGCTCGAACCGCTCGGCCACTCGCGGATCGGATGGCTTGCGTCGCGCCAGTGCCGCCTCGACCACCGGATATTCATCGAGGATGGTCGGCCCGCCGATGCCAAGGTTGGGCTCGATGCGCTCGATCAGGACCCGGCTGAAAATGTCGGACCAGGTGTCGTCCGCGGCAATGCGGATCTTCTGATTCTGGGCTTGATGCGCCAGCGCGTCCCGGTCGACCGCATCACCGGTCAGCGTCCTCCGTAAATCAATGCCGGCGTAGCGCTCGAACGCCTGCGCCACCGTCACCCGCTCGGGGGCGGCGAACGGATCGGCGCGCCGATCGCGGAACGAGAACTGCCGCGCATCGACCGCGCGCGCCGCCAACGCCAGCAGTGCGGCGCAGTCAGCCATCAGCGTGTCGTAGGGCTCGCGCGCCCGGTACCATTCGAGCATCGTGAATTCCGGATGATGCAGCGCGCCACGCTCGCGGTTGCGGAACACGCGCGCGAATTCAAAGATCCGCGGCTCGCCGGCTGCCAACAATTTCTTGCAAGCAAACTCGGGCGAGGTATGCAGATAGCGCCTTGAGGAATTGCCGGCCGGGCTGATCTGTTCGGTCGCAAACGCGTGCAGGTGCGCCTCGTTGCCGGGTGACGCCTGCAGGATCGCGGCCTCGACCTCGACAAAATCGCGCGCTTCGAACCATTCCCGCAACGCCGCCCGAATAAGCGTCCTTGCCCGCAGGAAAGGACGCCGGTCGGCATGGATTTCGGGCGACCACCACGGCGAAGGCGCGCTCATCGGTTCTTATCTTGAGCCCCTGACACGGGTTTTGGTTGGGTGCGCAAAATCTCTAGGGCCCGCCGATTTGAGGTTCCTAAATCGGTTGCGGCAAGCTCGTCTAGGAACTTTTCGGAAACGAGGCACTAGCACAAGCCCGCAAGATCAGTATGTTGCCGCCCGAGCTTCCGGAATGGGGGCGGACCAACGGGCTTCCAGGCCCCCAGAGTTTGAGGACCCATGAAAGTCATCGCCAGTTCTCTGCGTAAAGGCAACATCGTCGAAATCGACGATAAGCTTTACGCGATCTTGAGCGCAGAAAATATCCATCCCGGCAAGGGCACACCGGTCACGCAGGTCGACATGCGCCGCCTGAACGACGGCGTGAAGTCCTCGCTCCGGTTCAAGACCACCGACCAGGTGGAGCGCGCTCACGTGGAGGAGCGCGAATACCAGTATCTCTACGAAGACGGCGACGGGTTCCATTTCATGAACATGGAATCCTATGACCAGATCGCGGTCCCCTCCGACGTCATCGGGGAGCAATCGGTCTATCTGCTACCCGAGATGAAGGTGCGGCTCAGCGTCTATGAGGGAACGCCGGTAGGGATCGAACTGCCGCAACGCGCGGCCCTCGAAGTGGTCGAGACCGAGCCGACCGTCAAGGGACAGACCGCATCCGGCTCCTACAAGCCGGCCGTACTCTCCAACGGCGTGCGCACCATGGTGCCCGGTCACATCACGGTCGGCACCCGCATCATTGTGATGACCGCGGACGGCACCTATTCGGAGCGCGCGAAGGACTGAACGCAATGCGCAGCGTCATGGCCGGGCTTGTCCCGGCCATCCACGTCTTCATTGCGTTGCGAGGTCGTAAAGACGTGGATGCCCGCGACAAGCGCGGGCATGACGGAGAGGTGGTTCAAACTCGCTACGTCCCGATCCGCAGCGGCGCTTGCAGCTTGCGCAGCGCCGCCACAACCGACAGCGCGGTGATCCGTCCGGTCTTGGGATTTTCCGACGGGACGTTCTCGATCGAGAACGAAAGCCGCGCGGAGTCGGACTCCACCTCGATCGTGTGGCAGTTGCGGGTGATCGCCGGATCCGCCCAGATCTCGATCTCGGTGCGATCCGGCCCGATGCCGGCAAGCGCCAGTGCGGCCACGACGTTGACGTTCGCCGGAAAGCCCTTGGCGGCTTCGCGCGCGCTGCCGGCAAACACCCGCTTGGCAGCGTTGAGCCCGACAACCGAAATGTCGTTTGCCACCAGATAGGGCGCACCCGCGAGCCCGCCCGGCGGTTTGCGGGTGATCATGCGCACGGACTGGATTTCGCCTTCGGCGGCGGCGGTCACCGCATCGAGGCCGAGCAGCGCGCCGGTCGGAACGATGATCTGCCCGCCGCCCGAAGCCGCGAGTTCGATCAGGTCCGCCCGCGGCAGGAGCGCGCCGGCGCTCAGCACCATCACCCGCTTGCCCGCTGCAAGCATGGGCCGGCAGATCGCTTCGAGCACGCTCGCCGGCGCGCACTCGACCGCAAGGTCGCAATGCTGCGGCAGCGCGTCGAGCTCGATCAGCGGCGCATCGATCCGCTCAGCATCGAGCCATGCTTGCGCTTTGGCGCGGTCGCGGGCCGCAATCGCGCTGAGCGCGAGCCCTGGAATTCCCGCGCTCAGCCGGCGCGCCACGACACGGCCGATGGCGCCGAGACCTGCGATTGCGACCGGAATTGAGGTCACGGGAAGCTCCCCATGCGACTTGATTACGCTGCCCACCCGCCGGCAGCAACCTTGACCGGGCCGTCACACTCGTCCCATTTGTCGACAGAAGCGTAAGGAATCCAGGGAGGTAACGCATGCGCCAGCTCATCGCCGCGGCGTTCATTGCCACTTGCGCGCTGATCAGCGCCGGACACACGCAGGACTATCCCACACGGCCGGTAACGATGGTCGTCCCGTTCGCGGCGGGTGGCCCAACCGACGTGCTCGCGCGCGTGGTGGCGGATCGCATGGGCCAACTGCTCAGTCAACAAGTCGTCGTCGAGAACATCGGCGGCGCCGGCGGCATGACCGGAGCGCAGCGGGTCGCGCAGGCTCCGCCCGACGGCTACACCATCGGGCTGGGCACCGTGGGGACCCATGCGCAAAACCAAACGCTCTACAAGCGCCCGCTCTACAATGCGGCGACTGATTTCACCCCGGTTGCTCTGCTCGCGCAGGTGCCGCTGGTGCTGATTTCGCGCAAGGACCTGCCAGCCAACAATCTGCAGGAATTCATCGCTTATCTCAAAGCGAACCAGGACAAGATTTCCTATGGCTCGGCCGGCGCCGGCTCTGCGACTCACCTCGGCTGCGCACTGCTCAATGCCGCCATCGGGGTGACGGTCCAGCATGTGCCCTATCGCGGAACCGGGCCCGCGATGCAGGATCTCGCGGCCGGGCGCATCGATTATCTGTGCGAGATCGTGACCACGGCGTTGCCGCAGATTCAGGGCGGCACCGTCAAGCCGATCGCCATGCTGTCGCTGCAACGCTCGCCGGTTCTGCCGAACCTCGCGACCGCCAACGAAAGCGGGCTGCCGAACTTCGAAGCCTATACCTGGAACGCGATCTTCCTGCCCAAGGGAGCCGCGGAAGCGATCGTCAAGAAGCTGCACGACGTCGCCGTGGAAACGATGAAGACACCGGCCGTGAAGGAGCGGCTGGAAAGCCTGGGCGCGATCATCGTCCCGGAAGACAAGATGACGCCGGAGTATCTCGACAAGTTCGTCAAAAGCGAAATCGAGAAATGGGCCGTGCCGATCCGCGCCAGCGGCGCGGTGATCGAGTAGATCGTGGGTTCCCACAGCGTGAAAGGCTGGGCTGTCCGGCGTGGATGCGAAAATTGCGCCACGGCGGCGATTTGTCGCCGGTTTCCGTATCCATCGGCAAAACATTGATCGGGCGAGACTTTTGCCACCCGTCTCGACCCTGGTTGGGCAATTTTATGGGAGACGGTCGGATGCGGGCGCCTTGCTTGCGCAGATCCTCTCCGCCGCGCCCGGATGAGTCGCACCGTCTCGCGTTCCGCGGGCACATCTGTTACGGGGACGCGTGCGCATTTTATAGCGGAGACAGCATGATCGCAGCCGGTATGACAGCATCGACGCCGACCCGAGGTGCTTGATGTATCGTCGCCTGCGCACCGCCGCACGGTTCGTCGACGAAACGATTGGTTGGAACAGGGTCGGGTTGGCGCTCAGCCTCGCGATCATCGCAACCGCAAGCTTCGTTCTTTACCGGACACTGCGTGGCATTGACCTGCGCGAGGTGCTCAACGCAATCGAGACCACGCGCCCGCGCAACATCCTGTTCTCATTCCTGTTCGTCGCCGCCGGCTATTTCACCCTGACGTTCTACGATCTGTTCGCCCTGCGGACGATCGGCAAACCCCACGTCCCGTACCGGGTGGCGGCGCTCGCCGGTTTCACGAGCTACGCGGTCGGCCACAACATCGGCGCCAGCGCATTCACGGGCGGTGCCGTGCGCTATCGCATCTACTCGCTCCATGGCTTGTCCGCGATCGATGTCGCCAAGCTGTGTTTCATCGCCGGGCTGACGTTTTGGCTCGGCAATGCGACGGTGCTGGGCCTCGGCGTTCTCTACACGCCGCGCTCCGCAAGTGCGATTGATCAGCTCCCGATCTGGCTCAACCAGGCCGCCGCCGTCGCCATCCTCGTAGCACTTGCGTCATATATCGCGTGGGTCTGGCAAACACCGCGCCGCATCGGACACGGGTCCTGGGACGTGACCCTTCCAAACGGCCCGTTGACGCTGCTTCAGATCGGGATCGGCATCACCGACCTCGCCTGCTGCGCGCTTGCCATGTACATGCTGGTGCCGTTCGAACCCTACATCGGGTTCATCGAACTCGCGGTCATCTTCGTCACCGCGACCTTGCTCGGATTTGCCAGTCACTCACCCGGCGGGCTCGGCGTGTTCGACGCGGCGATGCTGGTGGCGCTTTGGCAATATGACAAAGAGGATTTGCTGGCCGGTTTGCTGCTGTTCCGCCTGCTCTACTATATCGTGCCGTTCGGGCTCGCCCTGGCACTGCTCGGCATTCGCGAGCTTTGGCTGGGCTGGACACGGCCGAAAGTCGAGCCAGTAAAAACGGAGCCCGTGAAAGACCTTGCTCCGCAACCGGTTGACCGCCGTTGACCCGGTACCGGCGAGATTTCGGCCCCGCCGCCTGACCGCCCGCTGAATTCCGATTTCCCCTTGTATTTTTCCCGAGATTGGCCGACAGCGTCTGCTTAGTCCCGCTATTGGCGGTAGTCCTATGGCGATTGACGCCGATCGAGCCTCCGCCCCGGCCGGCGACTTCTGGAACCGGCTCAGGCGAGCGCGTTTCGTTCTGATCGCGGGCGCCATCGTGTTCGCCGCGCTGGTGGCGCTTGGGCCGCTCACACCGATCGAAGGTCTGATCGCCTTTGCGGCCATCGCGGTCGCATCGTTGATCGGCAGCGTCGACGACTCCGAAGTCGGCGGCGTTCCACGCGCCCGCGAGGCGATGGCCCAGCTCGCCGATCGACCGCGTCATCGACGCGGCTATTTCGGGCCTCCCGGACCCGGTCATCGTGCTCGATCACCAGGGCATCGTGCTCGCGTTCAATAACCACGCCCGCAGCATCGCGCGGGCGCTCGCCATTGGCGAACCGGTATCGTTTGCGCTGCGCATCCCTGATGTGGTCGACGCAATCCGTCGCACCACGGCAACCCGGCAGGGCGAGCGGCTCGAGTTTCAGGTCCGCGTGCCCGACCGCTGGTTCGAAGGTTTCATCGAGCCGATCGTGCTGCCCGGAGACGGCGGCCGCGAGCTGGTGCTGGTGTCCCTGCATGACCTCACCCCGATCCGCCGGGTTGAAGAGATGCGTGCGGATTTCGTGGCCAATGCGAGTCACGAGCTGCGAACGCCGCTCGCTTCGCTTGCCGGGTTCATTGAGACGCTGCAGGGCTCGGCCCGGGATGACGCTCAAGCCCGCGAGCGCTTTCTGCATATCATGAAGGCGCAAGCCATGCGCATGGCGCGCCTGATCGACGATTTGTTGTCGTTGTCACGGATCGAGCTCAAGGCGCACCTGCAGCCGCAAACCTTTGTGGATCTGGTCGCGATCGTGCGCCAGGTCGCCGACGGCTTGCAGATGCTGGCCCGCGATCGCAATGTCGAGATCAAGATCGACATGCCGGCGCTGCCGCTCCCGGTCCGCGGCGACCGCGACGAATTGATTCGCGTGTTTGAGAACCTGATCGAGAACGCGCTCAAGTACGGCGCGTCCGGAAAGCACGTCGAGGTGTCGGGAAGCCGAGAGCCCGGCCCGGACGGCGAGCTCGAAGCCATTATTGCGGTGCGCGACTTTGGGCCGGGCATCGCTCCCGAGCATCTGCCGCGGCTCACTGAGCGGTTTTATCGTGTGGACGTCGTCGAGAGTCGCGCGCAAGGCGGGACCGGGCTTGGACTGGCGCTCGTCAAGCACATCCTCAACCGTCATCGTGGGCGACTCGCGATCGACAGCACCCCCGGCAAGGGCGCGACGTTCACCACGCGTTTTCCCCTGACCGAGAACGCGCTGGAGGCCAATCAGAAAGTAAAATCAGCAATTTAAGCTGTCATCTGGCTGTCACTAAACCATCATAGAACGATGACGTGGTGAGCGTAGGGCTCCAGCCAAGCTTCACTCGGATGCCAAGTGTGTGATGGGTTGCGCACCCTGGGAAGCCGCACTGACGTGCATAGCAACGAACCCCATCAGTAGAACGAACCAGGGGCCGAGCCGCGGGTTAAGCCTGCGTGCCTTGTCGGCCGCACTCACGGAGAGAGCCAGTGAAACTGATCAACACTCTCATCGCGGCAGGCGCGCTTGCCGCGCTGTCGTTGCCTGCCTTCGCCATGGACATCTCGGGCGCGGGGGCGACTTTCCCGTACCCGATCTACGCAAAATGGGCTGACGCTTACAAGAAGGAGACCGGCAACGGACTCAACTACCAGTCGATCGGTTCCGGCGGCGGCATCAAGCAGATTCAAAACAAGACCGTCACCTTCGGCGCCAGCGACATGCCGCTCAAGGCCGAGGATGTGAAGAAATCCGGTCTCGTGCAATTCCCGACCGTCATCGGCGGCGACATTCCAGTGGTCAATCTCGACGGCGTCAAATCCGGCGATCTCCGGCTCGACGGCGATACCCTTGCCAGGATTTTCCTCGGTCAGATCACCAAGTGGGATGACCCGGCGATCCAGAAACTTAATCCGAACGCTAAGTTGCCATCTCAACCGATCGTCGTCGTCCACCGCTCGGACGGCTCCGGTACGACTTTCATCTGGACCGATTATCTGTCCAAGGTCAGTCCGGACTGGAAATCCAAGGTCGGTGCCAACACGTCGGTCGAATGGCCGGCCGGAATCGGCGCTAAGGGTAACGAAGGCGTTGCCAACAACGTGGCGAACACCAAGGGTTCGATTGGTTATGTCGAGTACGCTTACGCCAAGCAAAACAACATGACGACCGTCAACATGATCAACAAGGACGGCAAGACCGTTGCGCCGAGCGACAGCGTCCTTCCAGGCAGCCGCCGCCAACGCAGATTGGGAAAAGACTGACAGCTTTTACATCATCCTCACGATCAGCCAGGCACCGAGTCCTGGCCGATTGACGGAGCAACATTTATCCTGATCTACCAACAGCCTCAGGATCCAGCCGCGGCGGCCGAAGCGTTGAAGTTCTTTGCGTGGGCCTACGCCAAGGGCGGCAAGATGGCGGAAGAACTCGACTACGTTCCTATGCCCGCTCCCGTCGTGAAAGCTATCCAGAAAGTCTGGGTCAACGAGATCAAGGACCAAAGCGGTAAGCCGCTCTTTACCGCGTCGCACTGACGTTGATCGCTTCGGAAAGGCGCCCCGACTGGGCGCCTTTTCCTTGCCCGCCGACAAACTCCCTGGACGACCGGCGCGGAGGGCATACAGTCTCAAGGAGGTGGACGGTGATCGACGTGGCCTTGCGAACCCGGGACTTCGCGCAGCCCGCGGTGGCATCGCGGTCCCGGGCGCTTGCGAAGCTGCGGGTCAACGACGCCATTTTCTTTCAGCTGACCCGTGGATCCGCCGTCATCGTCCTCGTCGTCCTCGGCGGCATCATCGTGTCGCTCGTCATGGGCGCGGCCCTGGCGCTCGGCACGTTCGGGTTTAGTTTTCTGATCACCGAACGCTGGAACCCGGTGACCGAAGTGTTCGGCGCGGCCGCGCCGATCTACGGCACTCTCGTGACCTCGTTTATCGCTATGTTGATTGCAGTTCCGGTTGGACTGTTGATCGCTCTGTTTCTGACCGAACTCTGCCCGATGTGGTTGCGCCGGCCGATCGGCATCGCCATCGAACTATTGGCGGGTATTCCCAGCATCATCTATGGCATCTGGGGCCTGTTTGTGTTTGCGCCATTCCTGCAGCGTACGCTGCAACCGGCCCTGATCGATTTGTTCGCGGGCATCCCGGTGTTTTCCACCCTGTTCGCTGGTCCGCCCTACGGCATCGGCATTCTGACCGCCGGGCTGATCCTGGCGATCATGGTACTGCCCTTCATTACGTCGATCTCGCGCGACGTGTTCGAAACCGTGCCGCCGGTGCTCAAGGAGGCCGCCTATGGCGTCGGTTGCACAACGTGGGAAGTCTTCCGTCGCGTCGTGCTGCCCTACACGCGTGTCGGCGTGATCGGCGGCGTCATGCTCGCGCTTGGGGCGTGCGCTCGGCGAAACCATGGCGGTCACTTTTGTGATCGGCAATTCGCACCGGATTTCCGGCTCGATACTTGCGCCCGGAACGACCATCGCCGCCACCATCGCCAACGAATTCACCGAAGCGGTCGGCGATCTCTATTATTCGGCCCTGATCGCGCTTGGTCTTCTCCTGTTCGTGATCACATTCATCGTGCTTGCCGCCGCCCGCTACATGCTGATGCGGATTGAACGGCGCATTGGGTAGACGACCATGACCCTTTATACGCGTCGCCGTAGCAAGAATGTCGTCGTTCTAGGCCTATCCGTTGCGGCGACGTCATCGGGCTCGGCTGGCTCGCGCTGATCCTCGGCGCTCTGCTATGGCAAGGCTTTGCTCGGGCTGTCGTTGCACTGTCTTCACCGAAATGACGCCACCTCCCGGATCGGCCGGCGGCCTTTTCAATCCGATTGTCGGCAGCTTGATCATGACGGGCTCGCGGTCGCGATCGGCACGCCGCTCGGCATACTGGCCGGCACCTACATGGCCGAATACGGCCGCCACACCTACCTGACGCAGGTCGTGCGTTTCATCAACGACATTCTGTTGAGTGCCCCGTCCATCGTCGTCGGCCTCTTCGTCTACGAAATCATTTGTCGCTCCGATGGGACACTTTTCCGGGCTCGCCGGAGCTCTTGCGCTCGCCGTCATCGTGATCCCGGTCGTTGTTCGAACCACCGAAGACATGCTGTCTGCTGGTGCCCGACACCCTGCGTGAAGCGTCACGCCATCGATCGGAACGCCGCGTGCGCGCATGATCTCTCACGTCTGCTACCGTGCGGCGCGCGCCGGCCTCATTACGGGCGTCCTGCTGGCTGTCGCGCGGGTCAGCGGCGAGACGGCGCCACTCCTGTTTACCGCGCTCAACAATCAGTTCTTCAGCCTCGACCTCAACGCGCCGATGGCGAGCCTGCCCGTCGTGATCTTCCAGTTTGCGCTCAGCCCCTACAAGGAATGGCAGACCCTGGCCTGGGTCGGTGCGCTGCTGATCACCGCTCGCGGTGCTCGGGCTGAGTATTTTTGCGCGGGCGCTCGGTTCGAAGGAAAACATCATGACAATGGCCGAAAGCACCGCAGCACATTCACCACGCCCGTCGTCACCGACCGCCCGACGGTGCTCGGATGTACCACTGCAGGAAAAGGTCTCCGTACGCGACCTTGAATTTCTACTACGGTGACGCACCGGCGCTGAAGAACGTGACTGTCCCGCTCTACTCCGGACTCGTCACTGCCTTTATTGGCCCGTCCGGCTGCGGAAAGTCCACCTTTCTGCGCGTGCTCAACCGCATCTATGACCTCTATCCGCATCAACGCGCCGAGGGCGTGGTACTGCTCGACAACCAGAACATCCTCAACCCGGCCTTGGATCTCAACCTGCTGCGCGCCCGCGTCGGCATGGTGTTCCAGAAGCCGACGCCGTTTCCGATGTCGATCTACGAGAACATCGCCTTCGGCATCCGGCTCTACGAAAGCCTCTCCAAGGCTGATCTGGACGCGCGCGTTGAATCAGCGCTGCGGCGCGCCGCTTTGTGGGACGAGGTCAAGGACAAGCTCGGCGCTAACGGGCTCAGCCTGTCGGGCGGACAGCAGCAGCGTTTGTGCATTGCACGCACGATCGCGGTAAAACCCGAGGTCATCCTGCTCGACGAGCCGTGCTCGGCGCTCGACCCGATTGCCACCGCCAAGATCGAGGAGCTGATCGACGAGCTCAAAAGCGACTACACGATCGCGATCGTGACGCATAATATGCAGCAAGCGGCGCGCGTGTCGGACTATACGGCGTTCATGTTTCTCGGCGAGTTGGTGGAGTTTGGTCCAACTACCAAGATCTTCACCTCGCCGTCGGAACGGCGCACGCAGGACTACATTACGGGGCGGTTCGGGTAAGGCGCGTGTCCTGAGCAAGGACTGCTGCCTGTTCCGCAACGACGTGAGGATAGATCGAGATGATGGAACAACACACGTCCCGGGCCTTCGACATCGACCTGCAGGATCTCGCGCGACTGGTTGCCGAGATGGGCGGGCTTGCCGAAAAGCAGATCGGGGAGTCGGTGGACGCGCTCAACACCATGACCTGGCGCTGGCACAGCGCGTCATCGCGCTCGACGACAAGATCGACATGCTCCAGCGCGAGATCGAGGAAAAAGCAATCTTGACCATCGCGCGGCGGCAACCGATGGCGGTCGACCTGCGCGACATCGTCGGCGCGTTGCGCGTCGCCAACGATCTGGAGCGCATCGGGGACCTCGCCAAGAACATCGCCAAGCGGGTCGGCGCACTCGACGACGACATCGAGCTGACCAAAGTCCTGCGCGGCGTCGAGCACATGGCCGATCTCGTGCTGTCCCAGATCAAGGACGTGCTCGATGCCTACACCCGGCGCGACGTCGAAAAGGCGCTCGCGGTCTGGCGCGGCGACGAGGAAGTCGACGCGGTCAACAATTCGCTGTTCCGCGAGCTGTTGACCTACATGATGGAAGATCCACGCAACATCAGTCTCTGCATCCATCTTCTGTTCTGCGCCAAGAACATCGAACGGATGGGCGACCATGCCACCAACATCGCCGAGACCGTCTATTACATCGTCGAAGGCCGCCCGCTCGCCGACGAGCGGCCGAAGGGTGATACCACCGCGTCCGCCACCGTCGCGTTTCCGGCCTAGTGCCCCGATTACGAAGTTCGTCATACATCGCAGCAGGTCTGAGTACGAACTTCGGAATCGAAAGGGCACTAGCGAGCTAACGTTTCTAGTGCGGCTTTTGGATTTGAAGTTCCCATGCGAGTTCGCGGCAATGTAGTAGGAACTTCAAATCGACCGCACTAGTGTGCATCATCGCGTCAGCATCAATTTCGCAATCCAGGGATTTGAATGACAGCCCGCATATTGATCATCGAGGATGAGGAACCTCTGACCCTGCTGCTGCGCTACAACCTCGAAGCCGAGGGCTACGAGGTCGATACGACCGCGCGCGGCGACGAAGGCGATCTCAAGCTCAAGGAAAGCGCGCCCGATCTGGCCGTCATCGACTGGATGTTGCCCGGGCTCTCCGGAATCGAGCTTATTCGCCGATTGCGCACCCGGCCCGAGACCCGCCAGCTTCCGGTCATCATGTTGACGGCGCGCGGGGAGGAAGGCGAGCGCGTGCGCGGCCTCGCGACCGGTGCCGACGACTATATCGTCAAGCCGTTTTCGGTGCCGGAGCTGCTGGCGCGCATCCGCGCGCTATTGCGCCGGGTCAAGCCCGAACGGGTTGCCGAGGTTTTGAGCGCCGGCGACATCGAGCTCGACCGCGAGAAGAAGCGGGTGTCGCGCAGCGGGCGCGAGGTTCCGCTCGGCCCCACCGAGTTCCGCCTGCTCGAATTTCTGATGCAAAGCCCCGGCCGCGTATTCTCGCGCGAACAGCTGCTCAATGGCGTCTGGGGCCGCGACATCTACATCGACGAGCGCACGGTGGATGTGCACGTCGGACGCCTGCGCAAGGGTTTGAATCGCGGGCGGGCCTCGGACCCGATCCGCACCGTGCGCGGCGCTGGTTATGCGTTCAACGACCGGTTCGGCAAAAGCGCGTAACCGGAGCCGTCGGGCGCAGCCGGACGCAATCATTGCTGCAAGCCATATCTGTTTGATCGTCGGAGCAGGCCGATGAAACGCTATCGGTTACGACATCGTCAATCTGGGGCCTGTCCCCGCCCGCAACTGAACCCCAGCTGACCCGCGCGTAACCGCTGCCGCAGACTGATTGTCCCGCGGCCTAGCCCACCCCAGAGCAGCGATCAGCTACTCGCGCGGAGGACGCCGGTCTCGCCGCCGATCTCCAGCCGGTTGATAGGCGATGCGCGCGTGATAGCCGCAATACGGAAAGCCCTCGACCGGCTTGCCGCCGCAGAATGCAAATTCCGCATTGCCCGGGTCGCCGATCGGCCAGCGGCATTTGCTGTCGCTGAGCTCGAGGAGCGAGCAGCGTTGCCCCATCGGAACAATGTTCTCGACCAGATCCGGCTCGGCCGCGAAATCAAGATCGTAGACGGCCGCCAGCGCAGTGTTGCCGCGCATGGTCGGACGGATGCGCAACATGGCGTGGGTGCGCGGCTTGCGCGGGCGCGGCGCCGAAGACGAGAGGCTTTTGGCACGGCCCGATAGACCCAGGCGATGCACCTTGCCGATGACGGCATTGCGGGTCACGCTGCCAAGCTCGTTGGCGATCTGGCTCGCCGAAAGCCCGTCGGCCCATAACTTCTTCAACAGTTCAACACGTTCGTCGGTCCACGACATGCTTTGCTTCCTTTTTCAGACCGCCACTTCTGAATTCTTCGTTCGGCACGTTTTTCCCGCGACGACGCCACGGGCTTAGCCGCGCGCGCCGACTCCACCTGAACCGCTCCAGGGACCCCGAACAGAATCCACCCTCGCCGACGGGCAGCCACATGGCTGAGCCACCGGGTCGTCTGACGCCTGACGCAACTTAGAAGGTCGGTTGCTGACACGATATATCGTGTTCTGACCGTACAAACCTACAATATGCGGGGACTCCCGTGCAAGAGTCCGCGTAGGTACCGTCCACATATTCATCTGTTATCCGCAGAAAACCTGCGTAGCGGGGCAATTCGATGGCATCGATCTGCCTTGTTGACACCACAAGGCCCGGATTTAGAATGCATCAGGTGCCGCCCGCAGAGGCGGCACATTTCATTTTCCGCCGTATTCCACTGAACGCACGAGCCCAACCGTGACCACGCACCTATTGCCGACCTACGCCCGTGTTGACCTCGCATTTGCGCGTGGAGAAGGCGCTTGGCTCATCTCCACCACCAACGAGCGCTACCTGGACTTCTCCGGCGGCGTCGCTGTTAACGTGCTGGGGCATGCGCATCCGCGTCTCCTGGCGGCGCTGAACGAGCAAGCCCAGAAGGTCTGGCACGTCTCCAACCTCTACCGCGTCCCCGAGGCCGAGCGCCTGGCTGATCGGCTGTGCGCGGCCTCGTTTGCCGATCTGGTGTTCTTTTGCAATTCCGGTGCCGAAGCGATGGAGTGCTCCATCAAGGTGGCGCGCAAACACCACGCGGCATCGGGCCATCCCGACCGATATCGCATCATTACGTTCGAGGGAGCGTTCCACGGCCGCACGCTGGCGACGCTCGCCGCCGGCGGCAACAAGAAGTACCTCGATGGCTTTGGCCCGGTCGCGGAGGGTTTCGACCAGGTTCCGTTCGGCGATCTCGAGGCCGTGAAGCGCGCCATCGGGCCGGCGACGGCCGCGATCCTGATCGAGCCGATCATGGGCGAAGGCGGCGTGCGGGTCGTCCCCAATCAGTTCCTGCAACGCCTGCGCGGCCTTTGCGACGAGCACGGCCTGCTGTTGATGTTCGACGAAGTGCAGGCCGGTGTCGGTCGCACCGGACGTTTCTTCGCCTATGAGCGCACCGGGGTGAAACCCGACATTCTGGCGCTCGCCAAGGGACTCGGAGGCGGCTTCCCGGTCGGCGCGTGTCTTGCCACGGCGGACGCCGGAAAGGGCATGACACCCGGCACGCACGGCTCGACGTTCGGCGGCAATCCGCTGGCGATGGCGGTCGGCAATGCCGTGGTCGACGTCCTGCTTGCACCCGGCTTTCTCGAGGGCGTGCGCAAAAAGGCGCTGCTGATGCGGCAGCGGCTCGCCGAAGTGCACGATCGGCACGGCGATGTCATCGCGGAAGTCCGTGGTGAAGGGCTGCTGCTGGGCCTGCGCACCAATGTTCCAAACGGCGACCTGGTCGACGCATTGCGCGCCGAGCACGTGCTGGCGGTGGCCGCCGGCGACAATGTGGTTCGGTTGCTGCCTCCGCTGGTCATCAGCGAAAGCGAGATCTCGGAAGGGATGGAGCGTCTCGACCGAGCCGCGAGCGCGATCGAGCGGTCGCTCAAGAGCAAGCCGAAAGTGTCAGGAGCTACCGGGTGAACGGCCAGATTCGCCATTTCCTGGATCTCATCGACATCGCGCCCGGCGAACTGCGCGGCATGATCGACGCGAGCCGTGCCATGAAGCAGGACCGCCCACACGTCGCCTCGGGTGGCCCGCTCACTGGCAAAGTGCTGGCCATGATCTTCGACAAGCCGTCGACACGCACGCGGGTGTCCTTCGACGTCGCAATCCGTCAACTCGGCGGAGACGCGATTGCATTGACCGGGCAGGAAATGCAGCTCGGTCGCGGTGAAACCATCGCCGACACCGCTCGCGTCCTGTCGCGCTACGTCGATGCCATCGTGATCCGCATTCTTGATCATGAAGTGCTGCTGGAATTGGCGCATTCCGCGACCGTGCCGGTGATCAATGCGCTCACACGGCTGTCGCATCCCTGCCAGATCATGGCCGATCTGATGACGTTCGAAGAGCACCACGGACCGATCCGCGGCAAGACCGTGGCCTGGAGCGGTGCTGCCAACAATGTGCTTGCCTCATGGATGCATGCGGCTGAACGCTTCGCGTTTCAGCTCAATGTGGCAACGCCGCCGGAGCTTGCGCCCGGCAAGGTCCTGACTGATTGGGTCCGCGCCTCGGGTGCGTCCATCCGGATCGGTCGCGACCCGGAAGCGGCCGTGCGCAATGCGGACTGCGTCGTCACCGATACCTGGGTATCGATGGGCGACAAGGATGGTGCCAGCCGCCACAATCTGTTGAAGCCCTACCAGGTGAACGCCCGGCTGATGGCAATGGCCAAGCCAGACGCATTGTTCATGCACTGCCTCCCGGCGCATCGCGGAGAGGAAGTCACCGACGACGTGATCGATGGGCCACAATCCGTCGTCTTCGACGAGGCGGAGAACCGCCTGCACGCGCAGAAAGGCATCCTCACCTGGTGCTTGCGGGCAAACGCGCCATGACCGACTTGTTCATTCCGTCGCGCGCACCTGCCGAGTTCGCCCACGACGATTCCATCCTGCCGTTCGAGGTCGCGGCGCTCGATCAGCGCGGGCGCGTGGTTCGGCTCGGATCGTCGCTCGACGAAATTCTGTCGAGCCACGACTATCCATTACCGGTCGCAAAGCTGCTCGGTGAAGCGGTGGTTCTCGCCGTTCTACTGGGCTCGTCGCTCAAATTCGACGGCCGTTTCATCATGCAAACCAAGACCGACGGTCCGGTGCGCATGCTGGTCGTCGACTACGTCACGCCGGGCAGCGTGCGCGCCTGTGCGCGGTTCGATGCCGAGGGCGTATCGACCGCGATCGCCGCCGGCAAGACGTCGGCGGGCGAGCTTATGGGGCGCGGTCACCTCGCGATGACAATCGACCAGGGGGTCGAGATGAGCCGCTATCAGGGCCTGGTAGCGCTCGCCGGCGGCGGCCTGGAAGACGCCGCGCATGAGTACTTTTTCCGCTCCGAGCAGATTCCGACGCGGGTGCGGCTCGCGGTCGCCGAGGAGTTCTCCTCGGGCGCGGGAGGCCCGCAACATCGCTGGCGGGCCGGCGGCATCATGCTGCAGTTCCTGCCCGCCAAACCTGAACGCATGCGCGGGCCCGATTTCGACCCGGGCGATGCCCCCGATGGGATGAAGCCGCACCAGCTGGCGGAGGACGAAGCTTGGGTTGAAGGCCGGTCCCTGATCCAGACCGTGACCGATATCGAGCTGATCGACCCGGAGTTGTCCAGCGAGCGGCTGCTGTATCGGCTGTTTCACGAGCGCGGCGTGCGCGTGTTCAGCACGCAACCGGTGCAGTCGAGATGCTCGTGTTCCCGCGCAAGCGTCAAAGCGATGCTTGAGAGCTTCCCGCAGGAGGATCGCGACCACATGGTCGAAAACGGGGCGATTTCGGTGACCTGCGAGTTCTGCAGCTCGAAATACGTGTTTGCGCCCGAGGATGTCGGCGCGCACCGGCTCAATTAATTGATGGTTCGCTTACCGTCAGGACTATCGAGAGAGAAAGCCGGGATGTCGATGTTGAACCGCGCGCCGCTTCGGCTCACCATCCCGTAGGTACCGACCATGAAGCCTGAGGGCGTCGGCAGCGGTACTCCGCTGGTGTATTCGAACGTTGCGCCGGGCTCGAGCACCGGTTCTTCGCCGACGACACCGGCGCCGCGGACCTCTTGAACGCGCCCGAACGCGTCGGTAATCCGCCAGTGGCGGGTCTTGAGCTGGACGGTTTCCTGGCTTCGGTTGTTGATTTCGACCGTATAGCTCCAGAAGAAATAGTTCTTTTCGTGCGAGGACCGCTCGGGCAAAAAACGCGGCGTCACCGTTACTTCGATATCGTGGGTGACAGTCCGGTACATGGCGCGAAATCCGATGGTTGACGTATCGGCGGACAAGCGAACTTACCGTGGCGGCGGCGCCCCTGCGCCCGCCGGCCTCGGCGCGCCAGTATCCCATGATTTGGCAGCGCCGAGGAGTCGCATGGCGCCGTCCCGGGTTGAACGCGATCTGCGGCTCGACCTGTTTCGCGGCATCGCGCTTTGGCTGATCTTCCTCGATCACATCCCGTCCAACATTGTCAGCTGGATCACGATCCGCAACTACGGGTTCAGCGACGCAACCGAGATCTTCGTGTTCATCTCGGGCTACACGGCGGCGTTCGTGTATGGGCGCGCGATGCGCGAGCGCGGAGTCGTCGTGGCAAGCGCGCGTATTCTCAAACGCGCCTGGCAGGTCTATGTCGCGCATATCTTTCTGTTCGTGATCTACCTGGCCGAGATCGCCTATGTGTCGCGCAGCTTCGAAAACCCGCTGTTCGCGGAGGAAATGGGCATTTTCGATTTCCTGCGCCAACCGGACGTGACGCTCTATGAGGCGCTCTTGCTCAAGTTCAAGCCGGCCAACATGGACGTACTGCCGCTCTACATCGTGTTGTTGACCACGTTCCCGCTGTTTCTGTGGGTACTGTTGCGTCAACCGACGCTGGGGCTGGCCACCTCGCTCCTGGTCTACATCGCGGCGCTGCAGTTCGACATCAACCTGCCCGCATACCCGGAAGGAACCTGGGCGTTCAATCCGTTCGCCTGGCAACTGCTGTTTGCATTCGGCGCTTGGTGCGCGATCGGTGGCGCCGAGCGTCTTGCCGGCTTCATGCGTTCGCCCGTCGTGCTGGGGCTGGCGGTAGCCTACCTGCTGTTTGCGTTCGCGATCGTCATGACCTGGTATTTCCCGCGCGCCGGCTATCTCGTACCGAAGTGGATGTCGGACTGGATGTACCCGATCGACAAGACCAATCTTGACGTTCTGCGCTTTGTGCATTTCCTCTCGTTGGCGGTCATCACGGTGCGGTTCGTTCCGCGCGACTGGCCGGTACTCAAGAGTGCCTGGCTGCGACCGGCGATAATCTGCGGCCAGCATTCGTTGGAGATCTTCTGCCTCGGGCGTGTTTCTGGCGTTTGCAGCGCATTTTGTCATGGTTCAGGTTTCCGAATCCGTCACCGCCCAGGTCCTGGCCAGCGCGATCGGGATTGTCCTCATGGTTGCGGTCGCGTGGCTGTTGTCGTGGTATAAGAATATAGAAGGACGGAGCCCGGGATCACGCCCGCCGGATGCCGACCTCGCTGGAGGCGAGGCATGAGAGCATTGGCCATCGCACTGATCGGTGCGCTGTTGTGCATGTCCGACGCTTTTGCCGAGGCGCACGACGAATGTGCCGTGGCGGCGCACCTCGTCACCGCGGATTACCCGCTGCCACAGGTGGCGGCGGCCATCGCCAACAAACAGCTCAACATCGTGGTGGTCGGAACAGCATCGAGCTTGCTGGCGGGCCCAGCGGGCAAACAGGAAGCCTATCCGTCGCGCCTGGAAGCCGCGCTGAGCAAGCAACTGCCGGGCGTCAAGGTCAAGGTCACCACCTATGCCAAGCCGCGTACGACCGCGGAGGAGATGGAAAAAGAGATCGAGCACATCGTCAGCACCGACAAGCCGGCGCTGCTGATCTGGCAAACCGGAACCGTCGATGCCATCCGTCGCGTCGACACGGAAACGTTCAGATCCGCCATCGAAGACGGCATCGAAGCGATCCAGGCCGGCAAGAGCGATGTCGTTCTGATGAATCCGCAATACAGTCCCCGCACGGAATCCATGATCGGGGTGTTACCGTACGCGGAAGCCATGCGGTTCGTTGCGTTGCAGCACGAAGTGCCCCTGTTCGACCGCTTCGCCGTGATGCGCCAATGGGTCGAAAGCGGCACGTTCGATTTCGTGGAGGCAACGAAAAAAATCGATACGGCAGAACACGTTCACCAGTGCATTGCGGAGCTGTTGGGGGATCTGATCGTGAAGGCGGCGAATATGACAGGGCCGGGAGCGCCCGACCGTCATTAATAAAATAAAAGGTAGCATGTTGCGCCGCACCGCTGGTAGAACCAACTAAATAAAAACGACAGTGCTCGGACCGAGAGCCGAGCCGCAGGACGGGACGCCGATAACGATGCGACAAGAATACCGGAGGGCGTGCAGCGCCACGGCCCTTCTCTCAGCCCTGTTTTTTTGCGTAACGTCAGCCGCCGCCGCGGACGAGCCGACGACCTGCGACGGGCCGATCGATCTCGTGCGCCTCGAGCGGCCCCTCGTCCACGTTGGAGCGCGATTGGCGGCGCGGGAGCCGGTCAAGATCGTTGCCATCGGATCATCGTCGACCGCGGGCGCCGGCGCGAGCTCGCCCAATGCGTCCTATCCGACCCGGCTCGCGGCCGAACTCAACAGGCTTTATCCCGACGTACCGGTCATTGTTCTCAATCGTGGCGTCAACGGCCAGGACGCCGCCGAGATGCTCGTGCGCTTCCGGCAGGACGTGATCGACGAGAAGCCCGATCTGGTGATCTGGCAGCTCGGCACCAACGCAGCGTTGCGCGATCTGCCGATCGAAGAGATCGGCAAATTGATCCGCGAGGGCATCCAAGAGATCAAAGACGCCGGAGCGGACGTGTTGCTGGTCGATCCTCAGTTTGCTCCCAAAGTGATTGCCAAGCCGGAAGCGGAGGGAATGGTCCAGCTGATCGCCACGACCGCCAACAGCACCAAGGTCAACATCTTTCGCCGCTTCGCGGTCATGCGGCATTGGCACGAACGCGGCGGAATGTCATTCGACGCGTTCACGTCGCCCGACGGATTGCACATGAATGATTGGGGCTACGGCTGCTGGGCGAAACTTCTTTGCACCGCCATCTCGGATGCAGCCAAGCGCGCGGTTACGTCGGCCCACGCTTCGCCTGCGGTGATCCGTCCCAACAACCGGCCAGCAACGCAGTAACCGGAATCAGAGATCAGTAATCACGAAGGTTCTGATTACTGACTACTGATTACTGACACTTGGCTTACGCCTGCTCGAGCGCCGTCAGCAGATCGCCGACGATATCATCGGGATGTTCGAGCCCGGCTGAGAAGCGCACGGTGCCGTCCGTGATGCCGAGTTCGGCACGCGCTTCCGGGGTCAAGCGCTGATGCGTCGTCGTTGCCGGATGGGTGACGAGGCTCTTGGCGTCGCCCAGATTGTTGGTGATGCGAATGAGCTTGAGCGCGTTGAGGAAGCGGAACGTTCCCCGCTTTCCGCCGGCCACCTCGATCGCAACCAGCGTTGAGCCGCCGCACATCTGCCGCCGCACCACGTCGGCCTGTGGATGATCGGGCCGCCCCGGATAGATCAGCCGCGTGATTTTGGGATGCTCCGCCAGTGCTGCGGCTACGGCAGCCGCCGTGTCGGTCTGACGTCGCACGCGCAGATGCAGGGTCTCCAGGCCCTTGAGCAGAACCCAGGCGTTGAACGGGGACATCGAGGGCCCGGTCTGGCGAATGAATTGATGGATGTTGTCCTGGATGAATTTCTCGGAGGCCAGAATAACGCCGCCGAGGCAGCGTCCCTGGCCATCGATGTGCTTGGTGGCCGAGTAGACGACCACATCGGCGCCGAGCGTGAGCGGACTTTGCCAGAGCGGGGTGGCGAACACGTTGTCGACCACCAAGGTGGCGCCCGCCGCGTGCGCGATCTTCGCCACCGCCGTAATGTCGATGACTTCGAGCACCGGGTTGGTCGGGCTTTCGAGAAAGAACGTCTTGGTGTTGGGGCGAACCGCTTTTTGCCATTGGTCGAGATCGGTGCCGTCGACGAGGGTCGAAGCGACGCCGAAGCGCGGCAGGAAATCCTCGACCACCCAGCGGCATGAGCCGAACAGCGCCTTGGCGGCGACGACGTGATCGCCGGCTTTGAGCTGCCCGACCAGCGCAGTCGTTACCGCCGCCATGCCGGTCGCGGTCGCGCGCGCCGCTTCGGCCCCCTCGAAGGTCGCCATCCGGCGCTCGAACATCGCGACCGTCGGATTGGAGAAACGCGAATAGAGGAAACCGGGCTCTTCGCCCTTGAAGCGCGCCTCGCACTGCTCGGCACTGTCGTAGACAAAGCCCTGGGTAAGAAACAAGGCTTCCGAGGTTTCGCCGAACTGCGAGCGCATGCTGCCGGCGTGGACGAGTTCGGTTTCGGGACGATAGCGGCGCGCGGGCGCGGACATGGGGACCTCCAACAAAAATCCCGGCCGGAATGTTTCCGAGCCGGGTTCCTACAGGTCCCCCGGCCTTTTAGCGATTTGTTTAACGTGGCTGCAAGCCGGCCGGCTCAAATTGACCACGGGACAACCCGTTCCTAACAAGGGGCGCGGCTTTCCGTCAAGGCCGCTATTGGGTAGACCATCGCCCAGCATGGCGCTCGAGTTCCACCCGGCCGACAAGGGCATCTTGCCCGACCGCATGATCGACGCGCTTGCGCGGGCCGGCGCCATCGTTCCCGCGCGCCCATTGGTGCCGGGGCAAATCCAACCCGCGAGCCTCGATCTGCGCCTGGACGATGTTGCGTTTCGGGTGCGCGCAAGCTTCTTGCCCGGTCCGGGCACCTCGGTCGCCGATCGCATCGCGGCCCTCAAGCTGCACCAGATCAACCTCGGTGACGGTGCGGTGTTGGAGACCGGCTGTGTCTACATCGTGCCGCTGATGGAGCGGCTTGCGCTTCCGGCTGACATTGCGGCGGCTGCCAATCCGAAAAGCTCGACCGGCCGTCTCGACGTCTTCACCCGCGTGATTGCGGACGGCACGCGCGGCTTCGACCGCATTGGCGCTGGCTACAGAGGTCCGCTCTACGCCGAGATCAGCCCCCGCACGTTTCCGGTGCTGGTGCGCGCCGGCTCGCGCCTGTCTCAGATCCGTTTTCGGCGCGGCGCCGCCATGCTCGACGCCGCAGCGTTGGCGACGCTGCATGCGGCCGAACGGCTGGTCGACGACGACAACGCCGACGTCAGCGAGGGCATCGCAGTCGGGGTCGATCTCGCCGGTTTTAGCTCGCTCATCGGCTATCGCGCCAAACGTCACACCGGACTGATCGATGTCGACCACCGCGCCGGCTACGACGTCGCCGATTTCTGGGAGCCGATCTCGGCACGCGACGGCAAGCTGATCCTCGACCCGGATGAATTCTACATCCTGGCGTCGAAGGAAGCCGTCCAGGTGCCGCCTGACTATGCCGCCGAAATGGTGCCATTCGACCCGCTGGTGGGCGAGTTTCGGGTGCACTACGCGGGCTTCTTCGATCCCGGATTTGGTTATGCGGGCGCGGGCGGCAAGGGTGCGCGCGCCGTCCTCGAGGTCCGCTCGCGCGAGGTGCCGTTCATCCTCGAGCACGGCCAGATCGTCGGACGCCTTATCTACGAAAAGATGCTGGCGCGACCCGACAAGCTCTATGGCGAAGGCATCGGATCGAACTACCAGGCTCAAAGCCTCAAGCTATCGAAACATTTCAAAGCCTGATGGTCGACGTCCCAGGGGCTTGCGCGCCGTTGCCTTGACGCTTCTTCGCCGCTTGCAGTGCCTCCCAGAGGCGATGCGGCGTGTACGGCATGTCGAGGTGCGCGATGCCGTAGGGCGCAAGCGCGTCCATCACCGCGTTGGCGATCGTCGGGATCGCGCCGGTCGTGCCCGCTTCGCCGGCGCCTTTCGCGCCCAGCGGGTTTGCGGGCGATGGTACCGGGCGGTCGTGCAGGCTGAGTTCCGGCAGCACGTCCGCGCGCGGCATGTAGTAGTCCATGAAGGTTCCGCTCAGCAGCTGCCCGGTCTCCGGCTCGTAGACGCAGTGCTCGCCCATGACCTGACCGATGCCTTGCATCAATCCGCCGATGAGTTGTCCCTCGACGATCGCGTGATTGTAGATCGTGCCCGCATCGTCGACCGCGACGTAGCGTACGAGCTCCAGAACGCCGGTCGCCGCGTCGATCTCGACCTCGCACACATGCGCGCCGCTCGGGAACGCCGCCGACGTGTTGATCTTGATGGTCGTGTTGAGCGGATGCTCGCCACCGCCTGACAGTTTCGCCGCCAGATCTCCGAAGCTGATGGAGACGTCGGTCCCGGACACGCGGTAACGGCCCTGTTCGAAGACGAGATCGCTCTCGGCCACTTCCAGCTCTTTGGCGGCAAGCTCGGTGCCCTTGCGGATGATCTCGCGCGCCCCGGTCGCGAGCGCGCCGCCGTGACTCATAAGCGAGCGAGAGCCGAAGCTGCCAGTGCCGACGAGCGGCGGGCCATCCGGGTCGCTGGCGCGCAGCGTGACCTTCTCGGACGCAACGCCCAAAATATCCGCGACAAGCTCGGGAAAGACGGTCTCGTGACCCTGGCCGGACGCGCCCGACAACGTGAAAAGGTCGAGCGAGCCATTGGCGTCGAAGCGAATCGCGATCTCCTCCTGGCCGACGCCGCCGGACGGCTCGATGAAGACCGCGCAGCCGATGCCCCGCAATTTGCCGCGTCGTTTTGCATCTCGGCGCCGACGCTCGAAGCCCCTCCAATCGGCTTCCTCCAACGCCTGCTTCAAGAGACCGGGCGGATCGCCGCTGTCGTAGGTCGAGCCGGTCGGAGTCTTGTAGGGGAACGCCGTCTTCGGGATCAGGTTCTTGCGGCGCAGCGCGATGCGATCGATGCCGGTGATGCGCGCCGCCTCATCGACCAGCCGCTCCGCCAGGTAGGCCACGTTCGGTCGGCCAGCGCCGCGATAGGCGGTGGTCGGGGTCGTGTTGGTGAACACGAGCTGATGCGATCCATAGGCGGCGGGAATTCGGTAGGCATTGATCGCGGTCGAGGTCGGCGCCGCGCCCGTGTTGATGAACGGGCCGGCGTTCGATGCATAGGCGCCCATGTTGACCAGCCACTCGATGCGGATGCCGAGAAAATTGCCGTCCGCATCGAGCGCCAGCGCGCCGGTGAGCTTCGCGCCACGGCCGTGGTGATCGCTCAGGATGCTTTCGGCGCGCGTTCCAACCCACTTGACCGGGCGCCCAAGCAGTTGCGTCGCCAGAAACAGAGCGGCGAATTCCGGATAAACCTCGTTGCGCACGCCGAAGCCGCCGCCGACGTCGTCAGCGTGAATGCGAACCTTGTCGGCCGCGACACCTGCAACGTGAGCGAAGCCGCCGCGGACGTCGGCCATCCCTTGGGTTGGCAGGTAAATGTCATAGACGCCGGTTCTCGGATTGAACGACGCAACGCAGGCCTTCGGCTCCATCGGATTGCCGGCAATACGTTGCGCGTCGAGTGTAACGCGTGCCACATGCGCGGCGTTGGCGAACGCCGCCTCGACCGGCGCGAGTGCACCGTACTCGTATTCCATGGCGAGGTTGCCAGGCACGTCCGTGTGCAGTACCGGCGCGCCGGGCGCGAGCGCTGCCTGCGCGTCGACCACAGCCGGCAGATCGCGATAGTCGACCACAATGCGCTCAGTGCCGTCCTGGGCCGCGGCCTCGTTCTCCGCGACAACAAGGGCCACCGGCTCGCCCACGAAGCGCACGCGCTCGTGCGCCAGTGCGTGGCGATGCGGCAGCTTGAAGGAGCTCCCGCCCTTGCCCTTCATGAACATGATCGCCGGCGGTGTCTTGAAGGCGGCCTTGACGACGTCGGCGCCGGTCAAAACAGCGAGCACGCCCGGCACCGCCAGCGCCGCGCTGGTGTCGATCGAAACGATTTCGGCATGGGCGTGGTCGCTGCGCAGGAACCAACCATGCGCCTGCCCTTCGAGGTTCCAGTCGGCGGTGTATTTGCCCTGCCCCGATACGAGTCGAAAATCCTCGCGCCGGCCCTTTTTGGGTGTGCTTGCGTCCACGTGATCAACTCTCTGGTTTGCTGGTGCCGATGCTTACGCCGCCACTTGCGTCTGGGCGGCTGCAGGGGTGTGACTCATTGCGGGCTCCGTCAGTGGTGCCGGCTCGGGCGATACTCAGGTTTCGCCCCCGGCTTCGGGCCGTCGCATATTGGCATAGCCGAACACGGGTTTGCGTTCCCTCCCCCGAGGTAATGGCTATTATGCCCCGTTCGCGAAGGTGCGGGGAGACCAGTGCGGCGAGCATTGGGCCCAGACCTTTCGCCGGCCGGGAGACTGCAGCATGAACGATACCCCGCACTCGCAAACGCATTTCTGGCTGCGCGAACTGCCCCATGCGGCGGTGTGGGTGCTCACCATATTCGGCGTTGCCTACACGAGTTTCGCCAAGCGTGCACTCATCACCTATTGGGAGTTTCTTGCCATCGTGATCGGAATCCTGTGCGTCGTCACGGGATGGCGACACATGCAGACCAGGAGCGAGCGGATGCGTCTGATCTGGACGCAGGTGCTGCATTGGCTGGCGATTCTTGGCGCGATGAATCTCGTGCTGCTGCCGAGCGTTCAAACCATGCTGAATGTCGATGCAACCGGGCTCGCGATTTTGATGCTGCTGGGCTTGGGAACTTTCATCGCCGGCGTGCACACCCTCGATTGGCAAGTGTCGCTGCTGGGCCTGGTGATGGGGCTCTGCGTCCCCGCGGTCGCCTGGATCGAACGTTCGGCGCTGCTGGTGGCGCTGATCATTGTGGCGGTCGCAGGTATCGGCCTGGCGATCTGGTTGCGCGTGCGGGACACGCGGCGACACCAAACGCAAACTTGATATTGTCTCTGCACAACTTGGAGAGGAACGGCATGCCGGGCATCTGGAGCAAATACACATTGACCGCGGCGCGCGCGCACGATCCCGCCAGGATCGACGCGCGGCGCCCACGATCGGGCACGCTCGATATCCACTCCCATGTCATGATCGACGCGGCCGCGGAGCTGGTGAAACCGCACCTTCCGGCGGCGCATGCGACGGCCGCACAGGACACGCTTGCGCTCGGCCAGAAGCAGGACGCCGATCGCCATTCCCGTCTGACCCAAATGACTGAGCGGCTGGCCGATCTCGACGGCATGGGCATCGCCATCCAGGCGATCAAGCCGACGCCCATGCAGTGTTACTACAACGTGCCGCCCGAGATCGCGCTCAAGGCCGCCCGCATGATCAACGACGGTCTCGCCGAATTCGCGTCACGGCGGCCAGACCGCTTTGTTCCCTTCGGCACCGTGCCGCTGCCGGACGCGGACGCCGCGGCCGCGGAGCTCGAACGCTGCGTACGCCAGATGGGCTTCAAGGGGGCGCAGATCCTGACCAACGTGAACGGACGCGAGCTGTCCGATCCGGCCTTCGATCCGTTCTGGGCCAAGGCCGAAGCTCTGGGGGCGCTCATTGTCATTCACCCGCAGGGCTTCACCGCGCCGGGTCGGCTGGCGCGCTACTATTTCAACAATGTGATCGGCAATCCGCTCGACACCACGATCGCGGTGCATAACCTCATCTTCGACGGCGTGCTCGAGCGCTTTCCCAATCTACGGATCCTGGCGGTGCACGGTGGTGCGTTTGCGGCCGCCTATTCGGGGCGTATGGACCACGCCTGGGGCGCACGCTCGGATTCCCACGGCACGCTGCCGAAGCCGCCGACGCACTATCTGCGCAAATTCTATTTCGACACGGTGGTGTTCACGCCGCATCAGTTGGAGAATCTGGTTCGCTTGTTCGGTCCCGATCGCATCCTGATGGGAACGGATTATCCCTACGACATGGGCGAATACGATCCGGTCGGTCACGTTGTGTCGGTCGAAGGCTTCGACGACAAAACGATCGCGGCAATCGCGGGCGGCAACGCGCGCAAGCTGTTCGGCTTAAGCTGACGTCCCTTCACCAGCAACTGCGGTCCATCGCATGAGCAAGATCGCACTCGAGGAACATTTTGTTTTCCCGGATTTCCTCGGCTATCTCAGCGAAGCGATGCCGCACGTCACCCATAAGTCGTATGATCAGCTGATCAAAAAACTCTCGGATTTCGGGGATGAGCGGCTCGCCGCCATGGATGCGGCCGGCGTGACGTTCGCGGTGCTGTCGTTGTCCGGCCCCGGCGTGCAGGTCGAGAAAGATACCGCGCAAGCAGTCAAGCGCGCCCGGCAAGCTAACGATCTGCTGGCCGAACAGGTAAAACGGCGGCCGGACCGCTACGGCGGCTTTGCGCATCTCGCCATGCAGGATCCCGGCGCCGCAGCCAACGAACTCGAACGCTGTGTGCGCGACCTCGGTTTCGTGGGGTCGATGATCAACGGCCACACCAACGGCATCTATCTCGACGACCCGCGCCACGATCCATTTTGGGAGCGCATGCAGGCGCTCGACGTGCCGCTCTACCTTCACCCCGACGACTCGTTCGTAAAGCCCTATGTGCTGGAGGGGTGCGACGAGTTGCTCAAGCCGACCTGGGAATGGACGACCGAGACGTCCTCACACTTTCTGCGACTGGTGTTCGCGGGCGTGTTCGACCGGTTTCCACGCCTCAAGATCATCCTTGGCCACATGGGGGAGACGCTGCCCTACGTGCTTTGGCGTCTGGACAGCCGCGCCGCGTTGATCACCGACAAGCGGCCGCTCAAATCGCCACCCTCGGTCTATCTCAAGCATAACCTGTTCGTGACCACCTCGGGTCAATGCGACGACGTGCCGTTGATTGCAGCGCTCGCGGCGCTCGGCGACGACCGGGTGTTGTTCTCGGTCGATTATCCTTATGAGGATTCCGCAACCGCGGGGCGCTTCCTGGACAAGGCCGCCATCGACGAGAAGGTCCGCGACAAGGTCGCGAGCGGCAATGCCAGGAAGCTCATGAAGTTGAAGTCAGGCGGCTAGTTCTCCCGCACCACCGCGCTCTCATGCCAATGCCGCAACGCGAAGTATGCGATCACGCTGGTTACGAAGAAGATCGCAATTCCGCTGAGCGAGATCAGCAACAGGGCCGCGAACATGCGCGGGATGCGCAGCTGATAGCCGGACTCGAGTATCCGGTAGGCGAGGCCGGACGCGCTGCCACCCGAGCCGGCCACGAATTCAGCGACTACAGCACCGATCAAAGCAAGCCCGCCGGAGATCTTCAGCCCCGCGAGGAAGAACGGCAGCGCCGCCGGCAAGCGCAGGTAGCGCAGCATCTGCCAGCGGGTCGCGCCGTAGAGCTGAAACAGATTGATCAGATTGTGGTCGGCCGAGTTCAATCCGATGATGGTGTTGGACAGAATTGGGAAGAACGCGACAATCCACGCACAGATCAGTAGCGACAGCTTGACGTCGCCGACCCAGATGATGATCAGCGGCGCGATCGCCACGATCGGCGTGACCTGCAGAATCACCGCATAGGGGAACAGCGACTTTTCGAGCCACTTCGACTGCGTGAAAATGACCGCCAGCGCTACGCCGACCGTGACGGCGGCGATCAGCGCCGCGAAGGTGATGCGCAACGTAATCAGCAACGCTTCCGAAAGCGTGCCCCAATCGCTGATCAAGGTCTGCACGATCAACAGCGGGCCGGGCAGAATGTAAGACGGTATACCCTTGATCCGAACCATCGCTTCCCAGGCGCACAGCATCACGATCCCGATTACCAGCGGAGCGATGATGCCGGGCCAGGTGCTCGCCGCCAGCCCAAGGATGCGGCGCTCCTGACGAAAGACCGGCCGTGCTTCCGCATCGGTCCCGTTGTGGGCGATTATCGGCGTGGGCGACATCTCGTTCACGCGGCGATTGCGCGCGAAAGCGCGTCCGAAGCGATCCGGCAGATCCGTCCGTATTCGGCCGACGTGCGAAACAGGTTGTCGCGCGGGTAAGGCGCGTCGACGCCGAAATCGGCCATGATCCGCCCCGGCCGCGCTGCCATCACGACGATGCGCTGCGACAAGTAGACCGACTCGAACACCGAGTGCGTGACGAACACCACTGTAAAGCGTTGCTTCCACCACAGCGCCAGCAGGTCGTCATTGAGCTTGTGACGCGTGATCTCGTCAAGCGCCGCAAACGGCTCATCCATGAGCAGGATGCTGGGCCGCGTCACCAGCGCGCGGGCGATCGATACGCGCATGCGCATGCCGCCGGAAAGCTCGCGCGGATAGGCCTTCTCGAACCCCTTGAGGCCGACGAGTTCGACCATCTCGGCCGCTCGCGGCGCCGCTTCGGTCTTGCTGCTGCGCGCCAGTGTCAGCGGCAGCATGACGTTGCGCATCACGTTGGCCCAGGGCATCAAGGTTGCGTCCTGGAACACGAAACCGAGTCGGCGCTGCGCCTGGCCGCTTGCGTCATGCTCTGAGGTTGGCCAGGACACGGTTCCGGCGCTCGGGGCTCCAAGTCCGGCAATGATGCGCAACAACGTCGATTTGCCGCATCCGGACGGCCCCAGCAGGCTCAGGAATTCGCCTGCCGCAACATCGAGATTGACGCCACGGATCGCGAGCGTCCCGTTGGAGAACTGCTTGGAGACATCATGGATCGAGACAAGCGGGCGCCCGCCGGCGGCCGGTGGAGCGCTCGTCCCCGCGACCGCTACGGTACTTGCCGGAATCGTGGACACGTAGATTTCGCCGCGGGCGTGGCGCGCTAGGCGATCACGCCCCGACACCCTTGTTGACGAACGCGAGGCTGTAGGCCTTGCTCACGTCGAGGCCCTTGGGAAACACGCCTGCGTCCGCCATGGTTTGGTAGAAGCTTTTCCAGCGCTGGTCGGTCATCGCGCCAATGCCGAGCTTGAGCGCGTCGCCGGATCGGACGATGCCCTTCTCGTTCATGACCTTGATCGCGTAGGCGATCTTGTCATCCGACATTTCCGGGTTGTCCTTCTTGATGATGGCGTTGGCGGCTTCGTTGGCAGGCCCACCCTTCATGTATTCGGCCCAGCCCTCGAGCGAGGCATTGACGAAGCGCTGCACGAGGTCCTTCTTCTCCTCCATCATCTTGCGCGAGATGTTGATGGTCGTCTGGTAGTTCTCGAAGCCGGCGTCGGCGAGCAGGTGGACCACCGGGTTAACGCCTGCCTGCATGATCGCGTAAGGTTCGGCTGACAGGAACCCCTGCTGCGAGATATTCTTGTCCGCGAGGAACGGCGCCATATTGAAGGTGTAGGGGCGGATCTGGTCGTCGGTGTATCCGAACTTGGCGCGCAGAAACGGCCAATAGCTGGTGCGCCCGGCGGCGCCGATCAGGATCGGCTTGCCCTTGAGGTCGGCGAGCGTGTCGTTGCCGACGTTGGGGTGAGAAATCAGCACCTGCGGGTCCTTTTGGAAGATCGCCGCAATGCAGAGGAACGGCAGGTTCTCCTTCACGTAGTTAAGACCTTCGAACGCGCTCGCCATGATCATGTCGACGCGGCCGCCCAGCAGCAATTGCGATGGGTTTTGCTGAGGGCCGCCCATGCGCAGGTCGCAGTCGATGCCGTATTTCTTGTAGATGCCGTTGGCGACCGCCAGATAGAAGCCACCGTGCTCGGCCTCCGCCCGCCAGTTGGTCTGATAGCTAACCTTGTCGAGCGCCTGCGCGTTCACGCGCGCGCCCGGAACCGAGACCAAGGAAACGGCGGCAGTGCCCCCGAGAAGTCGAAGGGCGCGACGGCGATCGATGCGATATTTCATCACGCTCATGGTCCTGTGTTCCCTTGTGCAAGGCCGAGGCAAGCGCCCGCGAGCCGTGTTCTTTGTCCTTGTTGACTACCAATCGCGCGACGCTGCAACAGCTATGCCGCTACAGCCGACCGATGGCAACGCGGCCAAAACGCGCCTTGCCCACGAATAGCGCAACCACCCGATTGAATTATAGGCAGAAATCGGCGGGCTCCAAGCGCCGGAAACCGGCTGGATCGCCCGGCGCCTTGCGGTGGCCGAGACCCGCGTGGCAATAAACCAGCGTCACACGAGGCTTATGAACTGGGACACGGCATGACTTCCACGCGCGGCGCAATCAACCGGACGAGCGCGGCCCGCTACGACATCGATGGGCTCCTAGCCGCGATCGAAGGGGTTCCGACCGTGACGGACCCGGTCGCGGTGCGGCGGCGTTCGCGGGATTTCTTCTGGTATAGCCCGATCCTCAACCAGCAACTTGCTGCCAAGTCGGCCGATATCCTGGTAGCGCCGCGCGACGAAACTGACGTCGTGCGGGTGGTCGCCGCCTGCGCGCGTCTGCGCATTCCGCTGACGGTGCGGGCCGGCGGCACCGGAAACTATGGTCAGGCGGTTCCGCTCGAGGGCGGCGTGCTGCTCGATATCAACAGCTTGAACGCCGTCGAATGGCACAAGCCGGGGATCACTCGGGTTCAGGCCGGCGCGAAGATGCATGACATCGACGCGCTGACCCGCCCTGCGGGTTTCGAACTGCGCATGCACCCTTCGACCAAGCGCAGTGCGACCATCGGCGGTTTCGTGGCCGGCGGCTCAGGCGGGATCGGCTCCGTCACTTATGGGGGTCTGCGCGAACCCGGCAACATCCTGGCGGCCCGGATCGTGACGGCCGAAGAGGAGCCGCGCGTCATCGAGCTTCGCGGCGATGCGGCGCAAAAGATCAACCGCGCCTATGGCACGACCGGCATCATCACCGCACTGGAGATGCCGTTGGCACCGGCCTGGCCGTGGATCGATCTGATCATCACGTTCGACGATTTCTTCGAGGCCATGCGGTTTGGCTACGACGTGGCGCTCGCCGACGGCGTGATCAAGAAGCTTCTTACGCCCATGATCTGGCCGATCCCGGCGAACTTCCCGGCGCTTAAAGCACATATTCCGGACGGCAAGAGCGTCGTGTTTGCGATGATCGCACAGCCATCGCTCGAAACCTTCAAGTCGATTTTGGGCGATCGGGGCACGATCACCTATGAGGTCGCACACGACGACTCGCCCAACGTGGTGCCGCTCTACGAATACACCTGGAACCACACTACGCTGCACTGGCTTAAACAGGATCGCACGATCACCTATCTGCAATGCCTGTTTCCGCACGAGCGCGTGATCGAGTCCGTCCGCGAGATGTGGGCGATGTTCCCGGATGAGGTGCTGCCGCACACGGAATTCATCCGTTTCGGCGGACGCGTAACGTGCAGCGCGCTCCCGATCGTGCGCTATCGCAATCCCGAGCGGCTCAACGAGATCATCGCGCTGCACGAGCAACACGGGGTGATGATCGCCAACCCGCACGTGTTTACGCTCGAGGACGGCAGCCGACACAAGCGCGCTGACGCCGATCAGGCCGGCTACAAAGCCGAGGTTGATCCGTACGGGCTGCTCAATCCGGGAAAAATGCGAAGCTACGTGCCGGTACGGACCTGAGCATGCGGGTGCACTACCTCTATTGCCATCCGCAGACGACGAGCTTCCATGCCGCGATCCGCACCCGCGCGCTCGCCGGCCTGGCGGCGGCGCACCACGAGGTCGACCTTCTCGACCTCTATGCGGACAAGTTCGATCCGGTCATGTGGGAGGAGGAGCGGCGCGATTATCACGACACGTCCCGCAACCAGGTCCGCCTCGCCGATTACATCGCGCGGCTGCGCGCCGCCGACGCGCTGATCGTACAATTCCCGGTCTGGAGCTTCGGCATGCCGGCCATGCTCAAGGGTTATTTCGATCGCATCATGATGCCGGGCGTCGCATTCGATCTGTCGGACCCGGCGCGCTCGCGGCCACTGCTGGGCAATTTGCGGCGCATTGCCGGAATAGCGACCTACGGCCGCCCGCGCATCCGGGCGCTCGCCGTCGGCGATCCGCCGCGCAAAATGGTCAAGCGCTATCTGCCGTGGTTTGCAAACTGGCGGGCGCGCGTGGATTATTATGCGCTTTACCACATGAACGTCGCGACCGACGCGGAGCGGGCCGCGTTCATTGATAAGAGCGCGCAGCGCTGAGATGAGTGCGCTTCGTGTCAGCGTGGTATGACCTTCGGAAACGGGCTAGACAATCATGCGCAAACGCTACTGGAACGAACTCAACACCAACGACTTTGTCGGTCTCGATCCGGAGACGACAATCGCCGTTCTGCCGATCGCGGCCACCGAGCAGCACGGCCCGCACCTGCCGGTCGCAACCGACACCGCGATAGCGGAAGGCATGATCGGCGAGACCATCCGACAGGTGCCGGAGGACCTCGCAGTCCTGTTCCTGCCTACCCAGGCGATCGGAAAATCGAACGAGCATTTGCGCTCACCCGGGACTATCACACTCTCGGCTGAAACCGCGCTGCGGTCCTGGATCGAGATCGGCGAGGCCGTGCATCGCGCGGGCCTGCGCAAGCTGATCCTGGTCAACTCGCACGGGGGCAATGTCGACGTCATCAGCATCGTGGCGCGCGATTTGCGTGTGCGGCTGCAGATGCTGGTGGTCGCCTGCCATTGGGGCCGCTTCGGACAGCCCAAGGGCCTCTATACCGATCAGGAGCTCGCGGTCGGCATTCATGCGGGCGATATCGAGACGTCGCTGATGCTGCATTTCCGGCCCGATCTGGTGCGTATGGACAAGGCTGAGAATTTTGCGCCGGCAACGATCCGCATCTCGAACGAATTCGAGCTGCTGCGCCCGACCGGGCACACCGCGTTCGGCTGGATTGCCCAAGATCTCCATCAATCGGGTGCCGCCGGCGATGCGTCCCGCGCCACCGCCGAGAAGGGCAAGGCAACGGCTGAATTCCGCGCGGCGCAATTCATCAAGCTGCTGCAGGACGTGACGCGCTTCTCGCTCGACCGGCTGGCGTAACCGCGGACGCGACGCGATCACGAACTTGCCTTGTCGGCGAGACGATCAAGCTCCCGGTAATCCGGAAGCGTCGTGTCGATGGCACGGCCGTTGACCAGCACGACGCGGTCGCTTTGCGGGCGCGAGATCAGTTCGTGCATGGTGCGCGCCTGCGTCAGCACCAGGTCGGCGGGCCCGCCGGTCACGATGCGCCCGTGCCCGGGAAGCCCGATGATATCGGCGGGCGCGCTGCCAAGCAGGCGCAGCCACGGCCGATCGGAGTGATCCAAATGGGCGATGCGGGTCGCCTCGCGAAACACTTCCAGCATGTCGAGGTCGCCGTAGGCATAAAACGGATCGCGGGTGTTATCGCTTGCGACCGCGACCGCGATCCCACCGGCGTCGAGCTCGTGCACAGGCGCAATGCCGCGCAACCTCGGCGCCCGACCAGGGCTGCGGTCCTGCAGATACATGTTGCACATGGGCAGCGACACGACGGCTATTCCCGCCTCGCCCAGAAGCCCGATGATGCGTTTGAGGTCGGCATCAGGCACCAGCGACAGCGAGCAGCAGTGCCCGACGACGACGCGGCCTCGAAAGCGATGGCGCAGCGCGGCGAGCGCGATGCGCTCGAGGCTGCGGGCGTCGGGCGAGGTGCTTTCGTCGACATGCAGGTCGATGTCGAGACCATGCGCCGCAGCGAGGCCGAACATGCGGTCGAGCGCGAGTTCGAGCTTCGGCCCGGGCGCTTCCCCGAGAAACGTGATGCCGCCAAGCGCGCCGCCGTGACGGGCGACCGTATTCACGATTGCGCGGAACTGCGGCTCGTCGTCGACGGCGAGGTCGGTCGGAAACAACGCCACCGCCTGAAGCGTGATGCGGTCCTTCCAGGCTTGGCGTGTCTCCGCGAACACCGGCCAGGTGATCATGGTCTGCGGGCCGATGGAGTTGAGATGCGTGCGCAGCGCCCCGGTGCCGTGGTGGAACGCACAACGGAGCGAGAAGTCCATGCGGGCGCGCACGTCCTCGGCGTTCCAATTCGCCTCGCGGTCGGCTGCCACTGCTGAACGAGCTCCGAAGAAGGAGCCGTCCGGATTGGGCCGTCGCGCCCAGATATGGCCTTTGTCGATATGGGTGTGCATATCGACAAAGCGCGGCAGCGCGATGCCGTCGCGCAGATCGACCACCGGAAGGTCTTTGGTCGACCCGGAACCGGGCGCTGCGAGCGCGGCGATACGGCCCGCCTCGATCAGGATATCGCAGCTTGCGATCCGATCGGAGTTCGCGTGAGCCGTCAGTTCGGGAGCGAGGTCGACCGGTACCCGCGCGTTGGCGATCCGGCAGCGATCCGCGAGCGGCACCGTAACGAAATTATGCGGCATGCATATGTTCCGAACGCAATTCCGGGTTCAGCGCCGCCGCGGCGCTTTTACAGAGCGCCGTAGCAACGCGTCACTCCTCACGGTATCAATGGGCCGACCATGCGGTGAGGAGCAAAACAACGATGGATCCCCTAGCCCTGCGGAGTCTGATCGAGTCGACCACATCCTGCACCGTCAATTCGTATATGAAGACCTACTCGGGTATCGCGACCTTTTTCCGAACCAAATACGACCCCGGTTTTTCTGCAACCGACATCGCACTGGTGGGGCTTCCGATCGACGCAGGTTTGACCCAGCGAACCGGGGCCCGCCATGGCCCGCGCGAGGTGCGCAACCAGTCGTGCAATGTCCTCTATTTCAATCCCTTGACCAAGGTAAATCCCCTGGCACTGTGCCGGGTCACCGACATCGGCGACGTTCCGATGGCAGCCGCGTTCGATCTCGAGACGATCATCGACGAAATTCGTAATTTCTACACCAAGCTGCATGCGGCCAAGATCGTCCCGCTCACGGTCGGCGGCGATCACTCGATATCGTTCCCGATCCTGCAAGCGCTCGGTTCCACGCGGCCGGTGGGGCTTATCCACGTCGACGCCCACCTCGATACTGCCGAGCAGATCTCCGGTTCGTCGCTGCATCACGGCTCGCCGTTCTTCAACGCCGCGCGAGCCGGCGTGCTCGATCCCAAGCGCGCCGTGCACATCGGCATTCGCGATCCCTATGCCGAGCTTGAACCGTTCGCCGCCGAGTCCGGAATGACGATCATCGATATCAATCGATTTCATGATCTCGGCATCGCCAGGGTCGTTGAGGTGACGCGCGATATTGTCGGTCCCGGTCCCACCTACATCACCTTCGACATCGATGGGCTCGATCCCGCGTTCGCGCCCGGAACCGGGACGCCCGTGGTGGGAGGGCTCACCTCCTACGAGGCAAAGCGTCTGCTGCAGGGATTTCGCGGCCTTGATATTGTTGGAGGCGATGTCGTTGAGGTATCCCCGCCGTTTGATTCAGCCGGAATCACGGCTCTCGCCGGCGCCCAGATCCTGTTCGAGATTCTCTGTCTGAGCGCCGAAGCCTTCACGCTGCGTGAAGAGGGCGCCTAGTGCCGCCGATTTGAAGTTCCTGCATCACCTGCCGCAAGCTCGTTCAGGAACTTCAAATCGATAAGCGGCACGCGCGCGATCAGCAAAAGTGGTCCCCGGTTTTGCGTCCGGTCGCGCGCTAACTATAGTTGGCGTATGATCGTTTCGGCGAACCGGAGGCCACTTCGCCTGATCATGCGCGATCATTTACTTGCTAGTGCCCCTTTGTTTCCGAAGTTCGTGTCAGAGGGTGCCGCGATGTATCACGAACTTCGGAAACGGGGCACTAGCCATGAACCGCCCGATCACCCCCGCATCGATCCGTGCGCCGCTAGCGCGCTATAGCCACGGCATACTGGTTCCGCCCGGCGCGCAATTGCTCGTGACATCCGGGCAACTCGGTGTTGCTCCGGACGACGCGATCCCGGATGACGTCGAAGCGCAATGCGTGCTGTGCTTTGAGAACATCAAGGCGATCCTGATGGATGCCGGCATGACCTTCGCGGACGTGGTCCGGTTCAACGGTTTTGTGACCGACCGGGCCTATTTCCCGATCTATGGTGCGGTACGCTCGCGCTACGTCGCGGGCGACGCGTTCGCCTCCACGCTGGTGATCGTCTCGGGCTTCACGCGTCCGGAATTCAAAGTCGAGGTCGAAGTGACAGCCGCTCGCGCCGTGCCGTGAGCGCGGTCAGAAATCCGCGTGCAGGCGCACGGCGACCACCGACACCGGTCCGCGATCGCGGTTATAGGCCGGGTTGTTGACGAACTGATAGTCGAGCGTGACGTCCCAAAGCGAAGACAATTCGTAGCGATAATAGGTCTCGATGATTTGTTCGAGACCAGGATGCGGAAGCATCCCGTCGCCGATGACGATGCCGAGACCGCCGGCGTTGAAAAAAGCCTGGTGCGCACTGCTGATGTTGTTGACGGCACCGGCCAGACCAACCGTGTCGTTTGGGCGGCCCCACGGCTTGCCCGATTGCGAGAGTCCCGCGGCGAGCGTCCGGTCGATGTCCGTGATCTCGTAGTCCTGGACGTTGCCGTTGGCCATTCCGGCGCGCGTGAAGAAGCCCAGGTCGGGCGTGATTTGCTGCTCAAGATTCACGCTGATGCCGCTGCGGCTGTTGGGACGCGCGACCAACGCGAGGTTGGCGGGCTGGCCGGTCAGCTGCGACAATGAGACGGCGTCGTTGTAGGTGCCCAGGCGCGCGCGGCTCGAAAACCCGGTGACCAGGATTTTTCCCGGCTGCCCCCAGAGGTCGTAGCGGCGCTCGATTTCTCCGACCCATTGGTACTGGCGAAATCCGGGGTCCAACTCTTCTCCAGCCGGGGTCCGCGACAGATCGAAATAGCCCGCCCGAAGTGTCCAGGGACCTTGGTACCATTCGGCGGCGGCACCATAGGTGTAGCCGAATGTGTCTGCCGCGTAGTCGAAGGTTCCGGTAGAAACCACCGCCAGGTTCATGAAATCCGTGCGGGCGTCCTGAGCGTATTTGTTGAGGTCGAAGATGTCGCCGACCGCGAATTTGCCCGCGGTGATGACCAGCCGATTGGCAGTTTCCGCCATGGCGAACTGATTGAGATCCGCTGCGACCTTATGGACCTCGCCACCGAGATTGATGGTCTGCTGGAAAAAGGCCCGCTGGATGCGCGCGAACGGATAACTCGCCCCTTTACTCGGGTCGTTGTTCACAAATCCGGCGACGCCATGAAAATCGCTGAGCGCGAACCCCTGGTCGATCTCCGGATTGATCCAGATCTCGGCGCCCTCCCACGGCCGGAAACCTGCGTAGAGCGTGACGTCCCAACCCTCTCGCCCCGAGTTCGACGCGAGGCTGTTGCGTCCCTCATAAGGTTTGCGAAACGGCAACGCATATTGGCCGATAAATGTCGTTTGCGCGTGGATCGCAAAATTCTCTCCCAGGTCCGGAGCGAGCGTTTGGCTCGTGATCACGTTCCGTCCCGCGCTGTCACTGGGCAGATGGTAGTTGAGGCCGAGCCGAACCTGAGATGTGCTGAGGTTGGACGTCTGGACGTGCTCGGCCGCACGCGGAAATGTCGCGCCGTGACCGTCGTATTCGGCGAACAGATATTCCGCCCGCGCGGTCCAGTTCGGCGCGAACGGAAACTCGACACCGGCGCCAATTGTCCACCCGAACCGCCACAGGAGCTGGCGCTCGGCCGTGTGCGCCCCGTCGCGTTCGAACTCGGTCCAGGTCGACCGATCGAACGTCCAGGCGAATCCGGCGGTCGCATAGGGCAGCCAGTTGCCGATGGCATAGCCGAGACGCCCGCGCGCGGTTCCCGCGATCAACATGTCTTCGTCAAAGCCGGCATCGCGGGGCCTTACCGTCCGGATGGCTTGCCCGCCGTCAACCAGACTCGGAAACAGCATGTCCGTCTCAAAGCCGACGACGAACCGGGACGGGAGCATCAGGTTGTAGCCGGCCTGAAGTCCGGCGAAGTAGCTGCCGGTCCCGGTCCACCCGCTAGGCGGGGGGGAGAAGTCCAGCGAGCCGGCAAACGGCGGGGCAGCCGGCCCGGTTGACGTCGCGGTGAAATTAGATCGCCCCCAGGCGTAGCCCATGTGGCCACCTAGGTAGAAACCACTCCAATCATAGGCATTGGGGTTCGACGTGCCGGATACCGGGCACGGTCAATTCGGCGCAGCGAGCCGCCTCGCTGCACCCGAGCGCGAACAGCGCAACCCCACCCAGAAGCAACGCCCGCACGATCGCCCCCAACCCGCGGCCAAAGACCGTTTTGGCGAACGGGATGCTCGTCCCGACCGCCCAAAAACCGACTCCTTGAAGTTTCGATAAATTCCCGCCCCAGGGTCTTTTGAGCCCATTAATGGCATAGACCGTGCGGTAACGGAGCAGTGTTTCGGGGTTTAGGCCGTCCGCCGTGTTGATTTTGAGCGACCGGCGCCTTCTTGCCACAACGCGCCCACCGCACCCCTCGGTCCCGGCCCGCTTTAATCCCCCTCGGCGCCGCGTCGACGCAGGGTCGCGGCATCGTAATTTTCGCCGACCGACATGGCGCAGATCCGCGACAAATGGGTGAACGGCAGGCCGGTTTCCTTCGCCCAGGCGTTGAACTGGTCCTGGATTTTCCTCAGCTCCTTCTTGGAGCTCGGGTCGTCGGAAATATCCAATCCGGCGTCCCGCAGGCACGCCACGACATCATGCGACGCGATGAAACCATCCTTGCCCGTAAAGCGCAGGAAGTACTGACCGGTGCGTCCGCCTAGCCGCGCGCCACGCTTGGCCAGGAAATCAAGCAAGCCGATCTGATCAGCGCTTGGCCAGTCTGCCAGAAACGCCCCGAAGCTGCCGTGCTCACGCGCAATGTCGACGACGAACGCGGCGTTGTGGCGGATGGCCTTGATCTTTTGCGGGTTGCGCACGATGCGCTTGTCGCGAGCGAGACCTTCCCAGAATTCGTCGGGCCGGAAATTGAGTTTTTCCGGTTCAAAACCGAGGAATGCCTCCTCGAAGCCAGGCCACTTGGCTTCGATGACACGCCACACAAAACCCGCTGAAAAAATGCGCTTGGCCATCTCCGCCAAGGCTTGGCTGTCGGGCAGCTTGGCCAGTTTGTTTGGACTTACCACCTTCGGGAGCAGGGCGGCGAGGACCGTATCGCCTCCTTTACGCTTGGCGGCACGGGCGCGGATGGCTTTGAATGAAGGCATCTTGGCGGCTCGGATCGCACGTTATCGAAGCTTAGTTGGGCCTGACCGGCAGTGTGGGGCACCAGGGACACCTGCATCAAGTTGCTGTGAAACTTTGTTATTGGCGGCCGCACTCGAGGGTCCCTATCTTCAATTTTGAGGCACGTTTGTTCGGGAGGACAGGAAAATGCTCATTCGGCGAAATCTCTTGCTTGTCGTCGCTGGTGCCATCGCGCTGATTGGGGCCGGTCGCCTGCTCATGGCCCCGGCTGCGCTGGCGGAAGCCGCAACCGTGCTGCCAGGGCCTGCCGTGGACCCGCCAGCCGCCGAGGCCGGCGGGCTTCAGACCGCGGTACTTGCCGGCGGATGCTTCTGGGGAGTGCAGGCCGTGTTCCAGCACACCAAAGGCGTCACAAAAGCGGTTTCCGGCTACGCGGGCGGCACGAAGGAGAGCGCCAACTACGAGGCCGTCAGCTCCGGCCGCACCGGCCATGCCGAATCGGTCGAGGTCACCTTCGATCCCAGCGTGATCAGCTATGGGACGATCCTGCAGATCTATTTTTCGGTCGCCCACGACCCGACCGAACTCAACCGACAGGGACCGGACGAAGGACCACAATATCGCTCGGAGATCTTCGCGAAGGACGAGACACAGAAAAAAATTGCCGCCGCCTATATTGCACAACTCGACCACGCCGGGGCCTTCAGGCAACCAATCGCAACCAAGGTCGGGGCGTTGGCCGCATTCTACCCGGCCGAGGGCTATCACCAGGACTACGCGACCCTGCACCCCAGCAATCTCTACATCGTCTATAATGACCTGCCCAAGATCGAAAACCTGAAGCGGCTGTTTCCGGATCGCTATCGCCCGACGCCGGTGCTGGTAACCGCGAGCAACACGAACTAGTGCCGCCGATTTGAATTTCCTACAGCGGTTGCTGTAAACTCGTGCAGGAACTTCAAATCGAAAAGCGGCACTAGAATCATATTCTTGCTAGTGCCCCTTTGCTTCCGAAGTTCGTGTCAGAGATTGCCGCGATGCATTACGAACTTCGGAAGCGGGGCACTAGTGTTTTTGCGCGGAGGAGGCAAACGTGCAGAACAAGCAATTCCCGGTGACCCACACGGACGCCGAATGGCGCAGCCTGCTCACGCCGGAGCAATATCAGATCATGCGCGGACACGGGACCGAGCGGCCGGGAAGCTGCGCGCTGAACTACGAGAAGCGCAGCGGCACGTTCAGCTGCGTCGGCTGCGGTCAGCCATTGTTCAAGTCGATGAAGAAATTCGAGAGCGGAACCGGTTGGCCGAGCTTCAACGATCCGGTTCCGGGCTCGGTCGAGACTACGCAGGACCGCACTTACGGCATGGTACGCACCGAGGCGCATTGCAGCCGCTGCGGGAGCCATCTTGGGCACGTGTTCGACGACGGCCCGCCGCCCACACACCTGCGCTACTGCATCAACGGCGTCGCCCTCAATTTCGAACCGGAAGGTCCCAACGCCGCCTGACGCTGGTTGGCATGAACCGAGCGCAAGTCGTCCACCAGCGCGGATGCGCTACAGTTTGGTACCGTTCTAGACAAGCAGCGATAGTGATTGCCGCGCGCCGTCGCGCCGTGCTTGTCTGCGCGCCAATTTGTAGACGGCTTGGGAAAGTTCATGCACCGGACGATGCGCGTCGTTGTGCTCGGCCTTTTGACCGTGACGATGTCGGCCGCCTCCGCCGCGGCCGAGGATGCACGCTGGGTTCAATACGTGCCGGGCGGCATCGAAGCGCGCGCAATTACCGACAAGATGCAATGTCCGCCAGCGGCGATCGACAACGTCGCCGTACCGATGCGCACCCGCTCCGAACCCGGCGGGGATTTTCCCATACGAGTTTGCTCGCTGCCGATCACGCCGGGCGCAAAGCTCGTGACCATCGACGGCGTTCCGGTCCCGCTACCGGTCGCACGGCCGAATTGCATTCTGCTGATCGGCGACACCGGTTGCCGCCTGAAGGATTCACTCGTGCAGGCCTGCAATGATTCAGTCTTGTGGCCGTTCCAGGTCGGCGCCGACGTCGCCTCAACGCTGCGGCCCGATCTCGTCATTCACGTCGGCGATTTCTATTACCGCGAGACCGCTTGCCCGGCTGGCAACCTCGGCTGCGCCGGCAGCCCGTTTGGCGACACTTGGGCGTCGTGGCGCGCCGATTTTTTTTCGCCGGCCCGTCTGCTGCTCGAGACGGCGCCCTGGGTATTCGTGCGCGGCAATCACGAGGAATGTGAGCGCGGCGGCCTCGGCTGGGTCCGCACGCTCGATCCCTATCCTTACGATCCGAAGGCCGGGCGCGATGGCTGCCTCAAGACTGCGGATCCATTCGTCGCTGACATCGGCGGGGTCTCGGTTGTGGTCATGGACACAGCGAGTGCGCGCGAGGAAAGGGCTGACGAACAGGAGGCGGCGCTTTATCGCGAGCAATTCAAATCCGTGGCCAAGCTGGCGCCGAGCGGCATCGTCTGGCTCGCGTTCCATCGCGTCATCTGGTCGACCGACGGGACCGAAGTGCCTGAGAAATCCGGCGGCGACAACAAGACGCTGGCGCTTGCCGCCAAAGGCAACATTCCGGGCAACGTGCAGCTGATGCTCAACGGGCATCAGCACAAGTTCGAGGTCGACGCCTATGTGGAAGACATTCCGGTGGCGATCATCTCCGGACACGGTGGCGATCTGCTGTCACCGAATGCGCCGACCAATCCGGTGGGACTCGTGGTGAACGGCATGCACATCAAGGCCGGCATTGCCAAGCCGCGGACGTTCGGCTTTTCAATGCTTGAGCGCACGCCGGATGCGGCACCCGTCCAATGGACCATCACGAACTACGGCACGCACGGCCAGCCGTTCGGCCGTTGCCGAATTGACGGGCGCTCGGTCGACTGTGGAAATTAGCGCTCAACCTCGACGATCGCGCCTTTCTTCGCCGATTTGAAGATCGCTTCGAGCGCGGCGATGTTGTCGATCATCTGCTGCTGCGGCATCGGATAGGCCGGTCCGCCTGCGGCAGCCTTCGCAAAAGCCTCGAGGTTGTTGCGCACACCCGACAACGGCGCGTAGTCGGCGACCTCGCGGTCACGGCCGGCGAATTGCCGGATCACCGTCCAACCGGTCGGATGCTCGGGATGGCTCTTGTCGCGAATTTCGACCCATCCGCGGGTGCCGTAAACGGCAAACCGTCCCTCGAACGGCGTTGCCAGAATGGCGCTGATCAACAAATTGGTGCCGTGCTCGAAGCTCACCAGCGCCGCCAGCGTGTCACCGTTCGGCAGTTTGCCGCTCAGCGTGCTCACGCGCGCCAGGGCCGCCGTCGGCCGTCCGAGAAAACTGACGCCGAGGTCGAGGAGATGAATGCCGGTGGCGGTCATCGGCCCGGCCGGCGCGTCGCGCTCGGATAGCCGCCAATTGCCGGCCGGGAGTGTCAGGAACTTATCCTGGCTGAAGTTCGCCTCGATCTGCAGCAGCGTCCCGAGTTCCCCCGCTTCAACACGCCGGCGCAGATCGAGCGTTGGCGGCTCGAACCGCCGTTCGTGTCCGACCGCCAGCGTGACGCCAGCCGCGTTGCACGCTTCGATCGCGCGCACTGCGTCGGCGCGGGTCAGCGCCAGCGGCTTTTCGCAGAACACGTGTTTGCCGGCAGCGGCGGCGCGGACGATCTGATCGCAATGCAACGTATGCGGCGTGCACAAGATGACGGCGTCGATGTGCGGATCCGCGATCAGTTGGTCGAAATCGATGGTGAACGTCAGACCATGCGCGCCTGCGAACGTCTCCGCGTCCGGGTTCAGATCCGCCGCCGCCACCAGGCGAATATTGCGGCTGTCCGCCAGCGTGGCCGCGATAATCCGTCCCCACCAGCCGAGCCCGACGATTCCGGCTGCGATCACGACAGCGGCTCGATCTTCGCGAGCTTGACGTAACCGCCCCAGTCCTTGACCCCTTTGATCAGCAGCTCGCGCGCGAGCTTGGCATTGCCGGGAAAAACGTCGGAGCCGGTTTTCGCCAGGAACGCTTTGGTATCCGGCTCGACCGCGATTTGATTGAACACCCATTCCAGCTTGTCGAGGATCGGCTTGGGCACCCCCTTCGGCGTGTGCACCGACCACCAGGAAAACAAATCCGAGTTCATGATTCCGACCTCGGCCGAGCCCGGAATGTCGCTTAAGGCTTCGACGCGATTTGCCGTGGTCACCGCCAGGGCGCGTAGCTTGCCGGCCGCGATATGTGCTGCGCTGCCGGCGGGGTCGAGATAGAGGAAGACGACGTTGCCACCCCAAAGGTCGGCGAGCGCTGCGCTCGATTCCTTGTATTTGACCTCGACCGTCTTGAGCCCGAATTGCGCCTTGAACAGTTCGGCGCTGACCAGACTGACCGTCGAAACCGACGCGTACGAGGCCTGGTCACCTCTCTGTTTGAGATAGCCCGTCAGGTCAGCCACGCTTTTGAACGGACTGTCGCCGGACACGATCAGGATGAACGGCAGCTTGAACAAGGTCGTCACTGTCTCGAAGTCGCTCAGCGGGTCGTATGAAAGTTTGGTGTAGAGGTGCGGCGCGATCGCCAGCAGATTGGTGGGTGCGATATAGATCGTGTAGCCGTCGGGCTTCGAACGCGCGACGTATTCGTTTGCGATGTTGCCGAAGGCGCCGACCTTGTTCTCGACGATGACGGTCTTGCCGACCGCTTCTTGCAGCTTGCGGGCGAAGAAGCGCACGTAGATGTCAGCGCCGGTGCCGGGGGGAAACATGCAGATCGCATGAACCTCGCGCGCCGGCCAGCTCTCTTCGGCCCTGAGCGTGGTCACGACGCTGGGCGCCGCGAGCGCGGCTCCCGCGGATGAGAGCAGCATTTTGCGGCGTGACAGCATGGCGGGCCTCCCTGGTTTTGACCCAGTCTAGCGCCGCCGATTTGAAGTTCCTACCGCAACCCGCAAGCTCGCGACGGAACTTCAAATCGAAAAGCGCACTAGAGCGGCTTCTCGGCAAGCTCTATGCTGACCACCGTCCAGGGCCGCAGCCCCCATATGCCTTTTCGCCCTCTGCTGCGGCAGTATATGTTTCTTATCGCTTCGCTTCGATCCCACCGCCACCAAATTGGGTAACTGCCATGGGCTTCCTCGGCATTCTCGGCATCGTGATCGTCCTCTACATTCTGGTCTCGATGCGCGTGCTTCGGCAGTACGAGCGCGGCGTCGTGTTTCTGCTGGGCAAATTCACCGGCGTGCGCTCACCCGGGCTTAGTTTCATTTTCCTCCCGCTTCAGCAGATGACGCGCGTCTCGCTGCGCACCGTCACCATGCTGATTCCATCGCAGAAGATCATCACCAAGGACAATGTCTCAATCGACATCGCGGCGGTCGCCTACTATCACGTCACCGATCCCGAAAAAGCGGTGATTGCGATCGAAAACGTCCACGCTGCGATCAACCAGATCAGCCAAACGACGGTGCGCAATGTCGTTGGCCGCTTCAGCCTCGATCAACTACTGTCTGACACGGCCGGCATCAACGAGCAGATCAAGAACGTCATCGATGGGCACACCGAACCCTGGGGCGCGCAAGTCACCGCGGTCGAGATCAAAGACATCCAAATGCCCGACAACATGCAGCGCGCCATGGCCAAAGAAGCAGAGGCGGAGCGCGAGCGGCGCGCAAAGATCGTCGCCGCGGAAGGCGAATACCAGGCCGCCGTGAAACTTGGTCAGGCGGCCGACATCATCGCGCAGCACCCGGTGGCGCTGCAGCTGCGCACGTTGCAGACCATGGCGGAAATCGCGACTGAAAAGAATTCGACCATCATCTTCCCTGCGCAGTTCATGACGACCGTGCAGGAAGCTTTGACTCAAATTGCGAAGGATGTAGCAATAAAATAGTCTTGCTACGCCGCCGCGCTCTCCTCGGCTGGCTCCGGCACGTAGTTGAGCACCGGCGCGAGCCAGCGCTCGGCCTCGGCGAGAGCCCAGCCTTTGCGTTGCGCGTAGTCCTCGACTTGGTCGCGCTCGATCTTGCCGACCCCGAAGTAGCGGGCTTCCGGGTGGCTGAAATAAAGCCCGCACACGGAGGCACCCGGCCACATCGCAAAGCTCTCGGTGAGCTGCACGCCAAGGCTTCCATCGGTCGCGCCAAGCAGGCCAAACAGCGTGTCCTTCTCGGTGTGATCAGGCTGCGCCGGATAGCCCGGCGCCGGGCGAATGCCGCGGTAGCCCTCGGCGATGACCTCGGCGGTCGTGAGCGCTTCGTCCTCGGCGTAGCCCCACAACGTCCGGCGGGCCTCCCAATGCAGGCGTTCCGCAAAAGCCTCCGCCAGCCGATCGGCCAGGGCCTTGGCGAGGATCGACGAATAGTCGTCGTTGGCGCCTTTGAACCGATCCGCGACCGCATCCTCGCCGATCCCGGCCGTCACCAGGAAAGCGCCGATGTAGTCGGGCACTCCCGGCTTCGCAACAAAATCGGCCAGCGCGACGTTCGGGCGCCCATCCTTGCGCTCCAGTTGCTGGCGTAACGTGTGCAACACCGCGATCGGTGTGGTGCGTGATTCATCGGCATAGACGTTGATGTCGTCGCCGACCTGATTGGCCGGCCAGAACCCGACCGCCGCGGCGGCGCGGAACCAGCGTTCCTCGACGATACGCGCCAGCATCTTTTGGGCGTCGCCGTAGAGCGCACGCGCCGCTTCGCCGAACTTTTTGTCCTCAAGGATCGCCGGGTATTTGCCGGTGAGCTCCCAGGTCGAGAAAAACGGCGTCCAGTCGATGAACTCGATCAGGTCGGCCAGCGGGCGGTCGGCAAACGACCGCACGCCGAGAAAGCTCGGCCGCGGCGGGACGTAGCTCGACCAATCAAGGCGCAGCGCGTTGTCGCGCGCCGCGCGCAACGGCAGCCGGCGCTTGTCCCGCTCGGCACGCCCATGCGCCGCGGCGACGCGGGCATATTCGGCCTTGACGTCGGCTACGTATTGCGGACGCCGCGCGCGCGACATCAATGCGCCGGCGACGCCGACCGCGCGGCTCGCGTCGTTCACATGCACCGCCTGACCGCGCTGGTAGTTCGGATGGATTTTCACCGCGGTGTGGACGCGGCTGGTGGTCGCGCCGCCGATCAGGAGCGGAATGTCAAATCCGTTGCGCTGGAACTCAGCGGCGACGTGGCACATCTCATCCAGCGAGGGCGTGATCAGGCCCGAGAGCCCGACGATGTCAGCGCGCTGCGCGGTCGCGGCCTCCAAAATCTTTTCCGCCGGCACCATGACGCCGAGGTCGACCACCTCGTAGTTGTTGCATTGGAGCACAACGCCGACGATGTTCTTGCCGATGTCGTGAACGTCGCCTTTGACGGTCGCCAGCACGATCTTGCCGGCGGACTTCGCACCGGCCGTTCCTTTTTCCTGCTCCATGTAGGGCAGCAGGCACGCCACAGCCTGCTTCATCACGCGCGCCGACTTGACCACCTGCGGCAGGAACATGCGCCCCGAGCCGAACAGGTCGCCGACCGTGTTCATGCCGTCCATCAGCGGCCCCTCGATCACCGTGAGCGGCCGGTCGGCCGCCAGGCGGGCCTCCTCGACGTCGGCCGCAATGTAATCGGTGATGCCGTGCACCAGCGAATGGGCGAGCCGCTTCTCGACCGGCCAGGCGCGCCAGGCGAGATCGTGCTCTTTCTCCTCCCGTCCCTGGCCGCGGAAGCGCTCCGCCAGCGCCAGCAATCGCTCGCCCGCGTCCGGCCTGCGATTGAGAACGACGTCCTCGCAGGCCGTGCGCAGCTCCGGATCGAGATCGTCGTAGACCGCGATCTGGCCGGCATTGACGATGCCGAGATCCATGCCCGCGGCGATGGCGTGGAACAGGAATACCGAGTGCATGGCTTCGCGAACCAGTTCGTTGCCGCGAAACGCAAACGAGAGGTTCGACACCCCGCCGGACACATGCGCGCCCGGCAAATTCTCCCGGATCCAGCGCGTCGCCTCGATGAAGGCGAGGCCGTAGTTGTTGTGCTCTTCGATCCCAGTGGCGATGGCGAAAATGTTGGGATCGAAAATGATGTCCTGAGGCGGAAACCCGACTTGCTGCGTCAGGATGTCGTAAGCGCGGCGCGCAATCGCGGTCTTGCGCTCGAGCGTGTCGGCCTGGCCCCGCTCGTCAAACCCCATCACCACGACGGCTGCGCCGTAGCGGCGCACGATGCGGGCCTGGCGAATGAACTCCGCCTCGCCTTCCTTGAGGGAGATCGAATTCACCACCGCCTTGCCCTGCAGACATTTCAGCCCGGCTTCCATCACCGAGAACTTCGAGGAGTTGACCATCACCGGCACACGCGCGATGTCAGGCTCAGCCACCAGCAGGTTGAGAAACGTCACCATTGCGGCCTCCGAGTCGAGCAGGCCTTCGTCCATGTTGACGTCGATGATCTGGGCACCGTTCTCGACCTGATCGCGCGCGACCGCGAGCGCCCCGGCAAAATCGCCGGCCTTGATCAGCTTGCGAAAGCGCGCCGAGCCGGTGACGTTGGTGCGCTCGCCGATATTCACGAATGGAATTTCAGGCGTGAGCGTGAACGGTTCGAAACCCGAGAGCCGAAGCCGCGGCGCGATCCGCGGGATTGGGCGCGGCGCCTTGCCGGCGACCGCGCGCACGATGGCCCGGATGTGTTCGGGCGTGCTGCCGCAGCAGCCGCCGACGATGTTGACGAGACCGGCGGTGGCGAATTCCTCGATCTGTGCACCCATCATCGGGGCGCTCTCGTCATAGCGTCCGAACGCGTTTGGCAGGCCGGCGTTGGGATAGGCGCAGACCAGCGTGTCGGCGACCTGCGCCATCTCGGCGATGTGGGCCCGCAACTCGCGGGCGCCGAGCGCACAGTTGAACCCGATCGAGAACGGTTGCGCGTGCGCAACCGAATGCCAGAACGCGGTCGGGGTTTGGCCCGACAGCAGGCGTCCGGAACGATCGGTGATGGTGCCCGAGATCATGACCGGCACGCGCGCACCGCGCTGCTCGCAAATATCCGAAATCGCGTAGAGCGCCGCCTTGGCGTTGAGCGTGTCGAAAATGGTCTCGACCAGCAGGATGTCGGCGCCGCCGTCGAGCAGCCCGCGGACCTGCTCCGCGTAAGCGGCGCGCAGCTGATCGAAGGTGATTGCCCGGAAACCCGGGTTGGCTACGTCCGGCGAGATTGACGCGGTCCGGTTGGTGGGGCCGATTGCGCCCGCGACAAACCGCGGCCGCGCATCGTCGGCCTCCGCGATGTCGGCTGCGGCGCGCGCCAGCCGGGCGCCCTTCAGGTTGAGCTCATAGGCGAGGCTTTCAGTGCCGTAGTCGCCCTGCGCGATCGACGTCGAGGAGAACGTGTTGGTCGCGATGATGTCGACGCCGGCGCGGAGGTACGTCAGGTGCAGGTCGTGGATCGCCAGCGGCCGCGTCAGATTGAGCAGATCGTTGTTGCCGCGCAATTCGCGGTTCCAGGCGTCGAAGCGAGCGCCGCGGAACCCCGCCTCATCGAGATGGAGCGCCTGGATCATCGTGCCCATGGCGCCGTCGAGCACCAGAATGCGTTGCGCGGCAAGCTCGCGCAGCTTGGTTTCGACCGGCGAAACGGGGAGGCTGTTCATGCCAACGCTTTCGTTACTCGTATCCGGAAATTTCAGCTCACGCCGCCTGGCGCTTTGCTTGCGGACGCAGATCCAGCAGATGACAGATCGCGTAGACCAGATCGGCGCGGTTCATGGTGTAAAAGTGAAAGTCGCGCACGCCGCGGGCGACAAGATCGAGCACCTGTTCGGCAGCCACCGTCGCGGCGATCAGCTTGCGGGTGGCCGGATCGTCATCGAGCCCCTCGAACCGGCGCGCCAGCCAGCCCGGCACGCTCGTCCCGCAACGTTGTGCGAACTGCTTCACCTGATTGAAGTTCTGCACCGGGAGGATGCCGGGCACGACCGGGACATCAATGCCACGCGCGCGGACGCGGTCGACGTAGCGGAAGTAGCGGTCGTTATCGAAGAAGAACTGGGTGATGGCGCGGGTCGCCCCGGCGTCGACTTTTGCGGACAGCATGTCGAGGTCGGCCTCGACGTCGGGACTGTCGGGATGCTTTTCCGGATAGGCCGACACGGTGATCTCCGCGTCAACCTCGCGCCGGATGCCGGCGACCAAGTCGGCGGCGTTGAGGTACCCTTCGGGATGCGGCTGGTAAGCCACGCCTAAGCCGCCAGGCGGATCGCCGCGCAAGGCCACGATATGGCGGACGCCCGCCTCCCAATAGCGGCGCACGACCTCGGAGATTTCAGCGCGCGTGGCGCCGACGCAGGTGAGATGCGCGGCGGGCACCAAATCGGTCTCGGCGAGAATGCGCTCGATGGTCGCGTGCGTGCGCTCGCGCGTAGAGCCGCCGGCCCCGTAGGTCACCGATACGAATATCGGGCCAAGCGGGGCGAGGCGGCTGATGGCGTGCCACAAGTCCTTTTCCATTTCGGGCGTTCGAGGCGGGAAGAACTCGAACGAGACGCTGAGCCCGGGATTCGCGCCGAGCTCAAAACGCCGACTGGCCGCCAAGGCACTCAGGGTGGTCATGAGGCACTCCCCGTGCACTTCATTCGCATATAACAATGTCTTTATATACTTTTATACATTATCGCGTTGGGCGCAAGCCCCGCTTGGTCAAAAAGTCGTGTGGGCAATGCCCACCCACAAAAGCTTTAAGCGTGTTTAACGCAGTGATGGGCGGAAAATAAGGCGCAGGCTAACCCGCACGAAAGCAGTACGCGACCGGCCGGGCCGCCAGGCACCACATTCAAGTCTTTGAATTAAATGATGAAATATAGCGCCCGCCATGGCGCCCCCGCAGGGTGCACTTCTGGAACCCGGCATTACCGCTATGGTGTAGGGGTCCCGGCTCTGCCCATTTGTGCATCAGTCGCCGTTTGCGACGTCCTGGTAGATATCGATTTCGATCCCGTCGCCAATGACTGAACGCCAGGCTTGTAGAAATCCCTGCAGCCGGGCGTCGCTGGCGAAGCGCTGGCGGTTGACCTCGATCTCCTCGGGCGCCTCGTAGTCGATGGTCTGAATGTAGCGGGTGGGGTAGTCCGCGTTCTGAAGAAGGCGCGCGCGTTTGCCGCCGAAGAGTTCATAGAACGGCTGGGCGGCCTGCATCATCGACAGTAACTGCTGCGGCTCCATCGACGGCGCGGTGAACTTCATCAGCAAGGTGCGCGCGACCATCTTGGCCATGACCCACTCCTCGAAAATCGCGCCGCATTCCTCTGGTCAGCGCGAACCATTGGCCGTTGCACGAAACCGGTGTGCCGGGTAGACGCCGAGAATTGAGATCTTCTCGGAGAAGAAGTTCAGTTCGTCCAAGGCAAGCTTCAGGCCGTGATCGTCCGGATGTCCCTCAACGTCGGCATAAAACTGCGTCGCGAAGAAATTGCCCTCGATCATGTAGCTTTCGAGCTTGGTCATGTTGACCGCGTTGGTGGCAAAGCCCCCTAACGCCTTGTAGAGCGCCGCCGGGATATTTCTGACCTGAAATACGAACGTGGTGATGACCGGACCCTGGTCGCGGGGCGCCCAGCGCCCTCCGCGCGACAGCACCAGAAATCGCGTGGTGGAGTGCGACTCGTCCTCGATATCCGGCGCCAGGATATCGAGGCCGTAGATTTCGGCAGCGAGCGTCGAGGCGATCGCAGCGCGGGCTTTGTCGCCGCGCTCGGCGACCTCGCGCGCCGCCCCCGCGGTGTCGGCCGCCACCATGGTCTTGACGCCGAGCTTGCGCAGGAAGTTGCGGCATTGCCCGAGCGCCATCACGTGGCTCTCGACCAATTTCAGTCCCGCGAGCGTCGCGCCCTTCGGCGCCATCAGCTGGTTGCGGATCGGCAGAAACCATTCACCGACGATGTGAAGTCCGGCGGTGGGCATCAGGTGGTGGATATCCGCCACCCGTCCGGCGAGCGAGTTCTCGATCGGGATCATGCCGAGCTCGGCGTCGCCGGACGCGATCGCGTTGAGCGCATCCTCGAACGTCCGGCACGGCAGCGGCTCGTAATCCGGATAGGCTTCGCGAATGGCGATGTGCGAGTTCGCCCCCGGTTCGCCCTGAAACGCCATTGTTTTGTTTACGGTATTCATCGTGTTGGGGTTACGCGTACCACAGTGGCGAAGTCAATGTTTTGACAGAGATGCGCGGGCAGCTTCGAGGTCTTCGGGCGTATCGACGCCGAGGGGCACCGAGCGCACGATCGCGACATCGATGCGCATGCCGGCTTCGATCAGCCGCAACTGCTCGAGCTTTTCGCGACGCTCCAGTCCGGACGGCGGCAGCGCGACAAACCTCTCCAGCGCGGCGCGCCGATAGGCGTAAAGGCCGATGTGATGGTAGAGCGGGCCTTCGCCGTGGGGGGCGGTCGCGCGCGTGAAATAGAGCGCGCGCATGCGATCGGGCGCGAGCCGCGAGCCGATCACCTTCACCACGTTGGGGTTGGTGCGCTCCTGCGGCTTGGAAATCTCGGCGGCGAGCGTGGCGACGTCGACCGCGGGATCTGCCAGGAGGGCAATTGCGGCCCGCAGGTCGGCCGGATCGAGGGTCGGCAAATCGCCCTGCAGGTTGACGATGGTACGTGCGTGCTTATGCGCGTCGAGCGCGGTGAGCGCCTCAAAGATGCGATCAGACCCGGACGCATGGTCGGCCCTGGTCATGACCGCGCGTCCGCCGGCTTTCTCGACCACCTCCGCGATAGCTGGCGCGTCGGTGGCAACCGCCACGTTCCCGACGCCCGCGGCTTGCGCGCGCCGGAGCACGTGCACGATCATCGGTTGACCAGCGATGTCGGCCAGCGGCTTGCCGGGCAGACGCGTGGCCGCCATGCGAGCCGGAATGATGATCAAAACGTCGTCTGCCACGGTGTCAAACCAATGAGGCAAATCGTACCAGTGTCCCGATTCCGAAGTTCGCAATACATTGCAGCCCGCTCGGATGCGAACTTCGGAATCAAAGGGACACTAGCAAATTAATGATTCTAGTGTGGTTTTTGGATTTGAAGTTCCTATACGAGCTTGCGGCCAAAGTAGTAGGAACTTCAAATCCACCACACTAGTTTCGCTCGCTTATACGGGTTGCAAGGTCACGGGCAAACCGGCTATCTGAGCGCCGTCAAGGGGGCCAGTTCCGGCCCGGCCAGCTGAAAATTCCCGGAGCCGTCGCGCGATGGATTCGTTCGAAATTAACAAGATCCTTGGCGCTATCTTATTCACGTGCCTGTGTCTCCTGGGGCTCAATATTGCGGCTGGCGCGATCTTCAGCCCACCCGAGCCAAGTAAGCCCGGGTATGAAATCGCGATCCCTGAGAAGCCGGAAGGCGGCGGCGCGGCACCGGCGGCCCCGCAGGAATCGCTTGGGCAGCTGTTGGCTAGCGCCGATCCGAAACGGGGAGAATCAATCGCAAAAGTCTGCCAGACCTGCCACACGTTCGAAAAAGGTGGCCCCAACAAAGTCGGCCCGAATCTCTGGGGCGTCGTGGGCAGGCCCAAGGTCGAGCCGGGCTTCAACTACTCGGCGGCCATGAAGGCCAAGGGCGGCGACTGGACGATCCCGGAATTGAGTGACTTTCTCACGAGCCCGCGCGGCTACATTCCGGGAACCGCGATGTCGTTCGCAGGTCTGCCGCGGCCCCAGCAGCGGGCCGACGTGATCGCTTTCCTCAATACGCTGTCCGACAATCCCAAGCCGCTGCCGACCGAAGCAGCGAGCAAGCCCGCTGAAGGCGGCAAGCCATCCGCGGAAGCCGGCAAGCCGGCGGCCGAAGCCGCCAAGCCGGCGGGTCAGCCGGCCGACACGACAGCGGCGCCGAAGAACTGAGCGCGCCCCGGTAGCAGGCCGCCCACACGGCGGCATGCTAACGCCGCAATCAGCAAGCACACGATCAGCAGGCGGGTTCCGCGTAGCCCGTTTCGGGCATGCTTCGGAAACCAGCCCACCATTACCGGCAGGTTACTGGGACGTGAGTTAAGTTTAATGCGATGCGCCGCCTCTCTGGCATTATCTTGAGGCATCGCACCTGGTGACGGACATCCTGGGAGGCCTCGTGTCGATCCGCTTTACCCGCCGCGCCCTTGTAGGCGGCGCGCTTGCCCTGCCCTTCACGACGCTGGCGCCGCAACGGTTCGCGCGCGTGGCGGCGCAGGCCAAAGAGCCGGTCTGGGAGCACGGGCTCTCGCTGTTCGGCGAGGTCAAATATCCGCCCGGCTTCCCTCACTTCGACTACGTCAATCCGCAGGCCCCCAAAGGCGGTAGCGTGCGCCAGATCGCACTCGGCACCTTCGATAATTTCAACATGGTGGTCGCCGGCGTGAAAGGTTCGCTCGCCGCCGGCATCGACCTCATCTACGACACCTTGACGGCGTCCGCGCTCGACGAGGTGTCGACCGCGTATGGGCTGCTGACGGACGGCGTCAGCTACCCGGATGATTTCTCCTCCGCAACCTATCGGCTGCGACCCAACGCACGCTGGCATGACGGCGCTCCGGTGACGGCCGAGGATGTCATCTTCTCGTTCGAAGCCTTCAAGAACAACGATCCGCGCTACGCCGCCTACTACCGTCACGTCGTGAAATGGGAAAAAACCGGTGATCGCGAGGTCACCTTCACCTTCGATCAGCCGGGCAACCGCGAATTGCCGCAGATCGTCGGACAGATCAACGTGCTGCCCAAGCACTGGTGGGAAGGCACCGACAAGAACGGAAACAAGCGCGACATCGCCACGACGACGCTCGATCCGCCGCTCGGCAACGGGGCCTATCGCATCAAGGAATTCGTGCCCGCGCGCACCATCGTTTTCGAGCGCGTCAAGGACTACTGGGGCAAAGACCTCAATGTGAACATTGGTCGCGACAATTTCGACGAGCTGAGGTTCGAATATTTTCGCGATGCGACCGTCGCGATCGAGGCATTCAAGGCGGATCGAATCGACTGGCGCAGCGAAAACAGTGCCAAGGAGTGGGCGACCGCCTATGATTTTCCGGCCGTCAAGGATGGGCGGGTGATCAAGGAGGAGTTCCCGATCCGCAGCGTCGGCGTCATGCAGGCGTTCGTGTTCAACCTGCGTCGCGACAAATTCAAAGACCCGCGGGCGCGCCGTGCCTTCAACTTTGCGTTCGACTTCGAGGAGATGAACAAGCAAATCTTCTTCGGTCAGTACAAGCGGATCGCCAGCTTCTTCGAGGGCACGGAGCTCGCGGCTACCGATCTGCCGCAGGGCCGCGAACTGGAAATCCTGGAGAGCGTGCGCGACAAGGTTCCGCCCGAAGTTTTCACCCGGCCTTACCACAATCCGACCGCGGGCAATCCGGATGCGGTTCGCGGCAATCTGCGCGAGGCAGTACGACTGCTGCGCGAGGCTGGATACGAGGTGCGCAACCAAACGATGGTTGACGCCAAGACCGGCGAGCCGCTGACGCTCGAATTTCTGGTCGAATCCCCGCAATTCGAGCGCGTCGCCTTGTTCTTCAAGCCGTCGCTCGAACGTATCGGCATCGGGGCCACGGTTCGAACGGTCGACGAGGCACAATACGAAAATCGTTTGCGGCAGTTCGACTTCGATATCATCACCAACTCCTGGGGCGAATCGCTTTCGCCCGGCAACGAGCAGCGCGGGTTCTGGGGCTCGCAAGTCGCCGACCAACCGGGTTCACGCAATTATGCGGGCATCAAAAATCCCGCGGTCGACGCGCTGATCGATCGCGTGATTTTTGCAAAGAGCCGCGATGAACTGGTGGCCGCCACCAAGGCGCTCGATCGGGTGCTGCTCTGGAACCATTACGTCGTGCCGCAGTGGACGTACGGCAAACAGCGCACCGTCCGCTGGGACCGTTTTGGGCGACCGGACAAGATGCCGGAATATGGTGCGGCGGCGTTCCCGACAATCTGGTGGTGGGATGCGGAGAAGGCCGCAAAGCTCGGACGGCGGTCATGAGCGCGGCACGTTCCTCTCAGTTAATCCTCGCTCGCGCCACAGGGGGGAGCGCAGTATCGCGGCGCCAGTCATTGATCCTGGGGGCCGGCGCGCTTGGCGGCGCTTTGGCCGCCTCGTTCGCACCGCTGCCGCGCGCGGCCCGGGCAGAAGAGGATCCCGAACGGCACGGCATCTCGGCCTTCGGCGATTTGCAATACCCGCCCGACTTCCGCAATTTCGACTACGTCGATCCGCAGGCGCCGAAAGGCGGCACGTTCTCACAGATTGGGCCCAGCATCATCTTCAATCAAAACTTCCTCACGTTTAACTCGCTCAACAGTTTCATCCTGCGCGGCGACGCCGCGCAGGGAATGGAGCTAACCTTCGCATCGCTGATGACGCGCGCCATCGATGAGCCCGATGCGCTTTATGGCCTGGCGGCCCGCGCGGTGCGCATCGCACCGGATGGTCTCACCTACCGGTTTCTGCTGCGGCCGGAGGCGCGCTTCCACGACGGAAGTCCATTGACGGCCCACGATGTCGCCTACTCGCTCAAAATCCTGAAAGAGCAGGGGCACCCGCAGATCACCATCATGCTGCGCGACATGATCGACGCACAGGCGCTCGACGACCACAGCGTCGTGGTTCGGTTCAAGGAAAAGCGCGCGCGCGACGTCCCGCTGTTCGTAGCCTCGCTGCCGATCTTATCGCGTGCTTACTATGCGACCCGTCCGTTCGAGGAGTCGACGCTCGACATTCCGCTGGGGTCGGGCCCCTACAGGGTCGGCGAATTCGAGGGCGGCCGCTGGATCGCCTATGACCGTGTCAAGGATTGGTGGGGCGCCAAGCTGCCGGTCGCGATCGGACTCTATAATTTCGATCGCCTGCGGTTCGAATACTATCGCGACCGCGACGTCGGGTTTGAAGGATTCACCGGCAAAACCTACCTGTTCCGCGAGGAGTTTACCTCACGCACGTGGTCGACCCGTTATGACTTCCCGGCGATCCGAGAAGGGCGCGTGAAGAAGGAAGTACTGCCCGACGAGACTCCATCCGGCGCCCAGGGTTGGTTCATCAACACGCGGCGGGAGAAATTCAAGAATCCTAAGCTGCGTGAAGCGCTCAACTACGCGTTCGACTTCGAATGGACCAACAAGAACATCATGTTCGGCGCCTATGACCGGACGCACTCGATTTTCCAGAATTCCGACATGATGGCGAAAGGTCCGCCCGGGCCGGAGGAGCTCGCGCTGCTGGAACCGTTTCGCGGCAAGGTGCCGGATGAGGTGTTCGGCGAGCCGTTCGTGCCGCCGGTGTCGGACGGATCCGGCCAGGATCGCGCGCTGCTGCGCAAGGCCGGACAATTGCTGACGGATGCAGGCATCGTCGTCAAAGACGGAAAGCGCGTATTGCAGAACGGCCAGCGCCTGACGATCGAGTTCCTGATCGACGAGGCCACGTTCGAGCCACACCACATGCTGTTCATCAAGAACCTGGGCATCGTCGGCATTGAAGCGAGCCTGCGCCAGGTCGATCCCGTGCAGTTCAAGAAACGCGAGGACGATTTCGATTTCGATATCGTGGTCCAGCGCGCGAGCTTCTCGTCGACGCCAGGCAATTCGCTGCGCACCTACTTCTCGGCCGCCGCGGCCGCGCAACCCGGCTCGCAAAACCTCGCCGGGGTTGCCGACCCTGCGATCGACGCGATGATCGAGCAGATCATCGCGGCCAACAACCGGCCGGCGCTGGTCACCGCCTGTCGCGCGCTCGACCGCTTGTTCCGCGCCGGACGATATTGGATTCCGCAGTGGTACAAAGCATCGCATTGGATCGCGTATTGGGACGTTTTCGGACAGCCCGCGACAAAACCGCGCTATGCGCGCGGCGTGCCGGAAACTTGGTGGTACGACCGGGACAAGGCAACCAAATCGCAACGGGCCGGATAGGCGTTTCCCGGCGCGGTTGGGCTTGTCCGGGCCAGCCATGTCTCTATGGTGCCGATGCTGGGAAGGGCTGATGCCCGCAAATTGATTCCCGCACTGGCCGGACGGCCAAAGCCGGATTGGCAGAGAATTTATGGGCGCTTACATCATTCGCCGGATTTTGTTGATGATTCCGACCTTGCTTGGAATCATGGTCGTCGCCTTCGCGGTGGTGCAGTTTGCGCCCGGCGGACCGGTGGAGCGGGTGATTGCGCAGTTGTCCGGTTCCGACACCGGTGCCACCTCGCGCATTTCCGGCTCCGCCGGCGGCGACTTCGGCTCCCGCGGCCAGATGCAGGGCGCGTCAGGGCTCGATTCCGCCAATTCGAAATATCGCGGCGCCCAGGGACTCGATCCGGAGTTCATCAAGAAGCTGGAGAAGCAGTTCGGTTTCGACAAGCCGGCCTATGAGCGCTTTCTCCTGATGCTCAAGAACTTCATCACGTTCGACTTCGGGAAGAGCTATTTCCGCGATACGCGGGTCATCGATCTGATCAAGGAGAAGCTGCCGGTGTCGATATCGCTCGGCATCTGGATGGTGATATTCGCGAACCTGATCTCGATCCCGCTCGGCATCCGGAAAGCGGTCAAAGACGGCTCTCCGTTCGACGTCTGGACCTCCTCGGTCATCATCATCGGCTACGCCATTCCGGGCTTCCTGTTCGCGATTCTATTGATCGTGCTGTTCGCAGGTGGGTCGTTCCTCGATTGGTTTCCGCTGCGCGGACTGACATCGGACAATTGGGCGCAGCTTAGTTGGTGGCAAAAGATCCTCGACTATTTCTGGCATCTGGTTCTACCGCTGATCTCCATCGGGCTCGGCGCGTTCGCAACCACGACCTTGCTCACCAAGAACTCGTTCCTGGACGAAATCCGCAAGCAATACGTGCTGACCGCGCGCGCCAAAGGCTGCACCGAGCACCAGGTGCTCTATGGCCACGTTTTCCGTAACGCCATGCTGCTGGTCATTGCCGGATTTCCGGGCGCGTTCATCCATGCGTTTTTCGCCGGTTCTCTGCTGATTGAAACGATCTTCTCGCTCGACGGCCTCGGCCTCTTGAGCTTCGAGAGCGTGCTCAACCGCGACTATCCGGTGGTGTTCGCAAATCTCTACATATTCGCGCTGATCGGGCTGGTGGTCGGGTTGATCTCCGATCTAACCTACACGCTGGTCGATCCGCGCATCGACTTCGAGGCGCGCGGGGCCTGACATGGACGTGCGCGTCGCAACCGAAAATCCTGAGATCACGACCGTTGCCCCGGGCGGACTGCTGGTCCCACCGGAGCTCCGCCCGCTCAAAATGTCGCCGCTCAATCGCCGGCGCTGGCAGAACTTCAAGGCCAACCAGCGCGGCTACGTGTCGTTTTGGGTCTTTCTGGTGTTGTTCGTGGTCACGTTGTTCGCCGAGTTCATCGCCAATGATCGACCTTACTTCATCAGCTATGAGGGCAAATGGTACTTTCCGGTTTTCCTGACCTATCCGGAAACCACCTTCGGCGGCGACTTCGAAACCGCCGCTGACTATCGCGATCCGTACCTGCAAAAGCTGATCGCCGAGAAGGGCGGAACCATGATCTGGCCGCCGATCCGCTACTCCTACAACACCCACAACCTCGATCTGCCGACACCGGCGCCCTCGCCGCCGACCTGGATGTTGACCGAAGCGCAGTGCAAACATGTCGTCGAACGCAAGGGGCTCCAGAGCTGCAGCGACCTTGAATACAATTGGCTCGGCACGGACGACCAGGGGCGCGACGTGCTGACCCGTATCATTTACGGCTTTCGCATCTCCATACTGTTCGGCCTGACCCTGACCGTCATCTCGTCCGTGATCGGCATCGCAGCCGGTGCGGTGCAAGGCTTTTTCGGCGGACTGATCGACCTCCTGGGCCAGCGTTTGATCGAGATCTGGACATCGGTGCCGCCGCTTTACCTGCTGCTGATCATTTCCTCGATGCTGGTGCCAGGGTTCTTCGTCTTGCTCGGGATCCTGCTGCTGTTTTCCTGGGTCTCGCTGGTCGGGCTGGTGCGCGCCGAGTTCCTGCGCGGACGCAATTTCGAGTACATCCAGGCGGCGCGCGCGCTCGGCGTGTCCAACCGGGTGATCATGTTCCGGCATCTGCTGCCAAACGCCATGGTCGCGACCATCACGTTCCTGCCGTTCATCGTCTCATCGTCGGTGATGCAGCTCACCGCGCTCGATTTCCTCGGGTTTGGCCTGCCGCCGGGATCGCCGTCGCTCGGCGAATTGCTGTCGCAGGGCAAGGCCAACATCCAGGCGCCCTGGCTCGGCATCACCGGCTTCTTCACCGTTGCCATCATGCTCTCGCTCCTGATCTTCGTCGGCGAAGCGGTTCGCGATGCGTTCGATCCGCGCAAGGCGTTCGGGTGATTTGCGATGGACGCCACCACCCCACCCCTGCTCTCCGTGCGCGATCTCTCGGTTGCGTTCCGGCAAGGCGGCCGCGAGACGCTGGCGGTCGACGGCGTGTCCTTCGACCTCGCCAAGGGTGAAACGCTCGCGCTGGTCGGCGAATTGGGTTCAGGCAAGTCGGTGACCGCGCTCTCGATTATGAAGCTCTTGCCCTACCCGTCGGCGCATCATCCTTCGGGCCAAATCCAATTCAACGGCCGCGAACTGATCGCAATGAGCGAGCGCCAAATGCGTCAGGTGCGCGGCGACGAGATCACGATCGTGTTCCAGGAACCGATGACCTCGCTCAATCCGCTGCACACGATCGAACGGCAGATCGCGGAAATCCTGCTGCTGCACCGCGGGCTGACCGGCGCCGCTGCGCGGGCGCGGGTGATCGAGTTGCTCGGCCAAGTCGGCATCCGCGATCCGGAGGAACGGCTCACGGCCTATCCGCACCAGCTGTCCGGCGGCCAGCGCCAGCGCGTGATGATCGCCATGGCGTTGGCGAACGAACCCGATCTGCTGATCGCGGACGAGCCGACCACCGCGCTCGACGTCACGGTGCAGGCGCAGATCTTGCTCCTGCTCAAGGAAATCCAGACGCGGATGGGTATGGCGATCCTGTTCATCACCCATGACCTTGGCATCGTGCGCAAGATTGCAGACCGCGTCTGCATCATGAAGCAGGGGAAAATCGTCGAGCACGGCCCGGTCGCGCAGGTGTTCCGGGCGCCTCAGCATCCCTACACGTGTGAACTGCTGGCGGCGGAGCCTAAGGGCAAAGCGCCGTCGCTGAACCCGGGGGGACCGGTCGTGATCAAGACCGATGACCTCAAGGTCTGGTTTCCGATCAAGCGCGGCGTGCTGCGGCGAACGGTCGGTCACATCAAGGCGGTCGATGGCGTGTCGATCGAGGTGCGCAAGGGCGAGACGCTCGGCATTGTTGGTGAATCGGGCTCGGGAAAGACGACGCTCGGCCTTGCGATCCTGCGGCTCATCTCCTCGCAAGGCCCGGTCGTGTTCCTGGGCGAGCCGATCCACGACCTTGGCTTCAAAAAGATGCGGCCGCACCGCCGCGATATGCAGATCGTGTTCCAGGACCCCTACGGCTCATTGTCGCCGCGCATGTCGATCGCCGACGTGATCGAGGAAGGGCTTTGGGTGCATCAACCAAATCTGACCGCCGCCGAGCGCGAGCAGAAGGTCGTGCGCGCCTTGACCGACGTGGGGCTCGATCCAGCGACGCGCTTTCGCTATCCGCACGAATTCTCCGGCGGCCAGCGCCAACGCATCGCGGTGGCGCGCGCTATCGTGCTGGAGCCGACGTTCGTGGTGCTGGACGAGCCCACGAGCGCGCTCGACATGCTGATCCAGGCGCAGATCGTCGATCTGCTGCGCGACCTGCAGAAGCGCAGGGAACTCACTTACGTGTTCATCTCGCATGACCTCAAAGTCGTCGGCGCGCTCGCATGCCGGGTCATGGTCATGCGCAACGGAAAGGTCGTCGAGGAAGGTCCCGCCGGTGAGGTGTTCGCCAATCCCAAAGACCCCTATACGCGCGCCTTGTTCGCGGCGGCCTTCAAGCTCGAGACCGCGCCCGAGGGTGTGGTGGCGCAGTAGCGGATGAGCGCGCCGATCACGCGCGAAGCTCTGGTCGACGCGCCGGCCGACGCGTCAACGTCGCCGCCCGAGATTCTGGTGCGCGGCTTTCGCACCTTTGCGCACTATCAGGTCACCCTGCGGCACCACGACGGGACAGTGGCATCGCTCAAGCGCGACATCCTTCATGTCGGCAAGGTGGTCGGGGTCCTTGCGGTCGACCCGGCGCGCAATGTGGTCGTGCTGATCCGCCAGTTCAGGCTTGCCGCTCACCTGGCGGCCGGTCTCGGCGAGCTGATCGAGATCGTCGCCGGCCACGTGGAACGGGGCGAGGTCCCGCAGCAGGCGGCCGCGCGTGAATGCGTCGAAGAGATCGGCGTTGAGCCGCGTTCGCTGCACCCGTTATTCAGCTTTCTGCCGGCGCCCGGCATCAACGACGAGTACGCCACGATGTTTCTCGCCATCGTCGACTCGACGAAGGTGCCGGAACGGGCGGGTGCGGCGCATGAAGCCGAGGACACGCAGCCGCTGTGCGTCGCTATCGATGCTGCGCTCGCAGCGCTCGCCGACGGCAAGCTGCACAACGGATATCTGATCATCGCGCTGCAATGGCTGGCGCTTAATCGGCATCGTATTGGCGCCATCGCTGCGGGCGAGCCGGACCATGACCGCTCCGGTCCGTGACGGGAAGGGAGCGCTCGCGATCGTGGTGACCGGTTGGGACGCCGAAGCGTGGGCCACCCGGTTCCGCGCACTCGCCCCGGCACGCGGCGTCTACATCTGGCCCGATCAGATCGGCGCCCCCCAGCAGATCGCCTATGCCTGCGCGTGGAAGCCGCCGCCCGGCACGCTCGCGGCGTTCCCCAATCTCAGGGCGGTGTTCTCGCTTGGGGCCGGGGTTGATCATCTTCTCCACGATCCGACGCTACCGCCGGTTCCGATCGTGCGCATTGTCGATCCTGATCTCACCTCCCGCATGGTCGAGTACGTGTTGCTGCATGTGCTGATGGTGCACCGTCGCCAGCGTCTCTACGACGCGCAGCAGCGTGCCCGCATCTGGCGCGATCACGATCAACGGCCGGCAAGCGACATCACGGTCGGCGTCATGGGGCTCGGCCGTCTCGGCAGTGCCGCCGCGTCGGCGCTCGACGCGGATCGGCTTTCGCGTCATGGGCTGGAGCCGCACGCCCAAGTCAATCGCCGGCGTCGATTGCCACAATGGTGCCTCCGGCCTCGACACGTTCCTCGCACGCAGCGAGATCCTTGTGGTGCTGCTGCCGCTCACGCCTGCAACCGAGGGCCTGCTCGATCTCGCGCTGCTGCGCAAGCTGCGGCGCGACGGCCCCTTGGGCGGCGCCCACCTGATCAATGTGGGCCGGGGCCGATTGCAAATCGACGCCGACATTCTGACAGCGCTCGACGAAGGCTCGCTCACCGGCGCGACGCTCGACGTTTTTCCTGAGGAGCCGTTGCCGGCGGCCAGTCCGTTGTGGGCGCATCCGCGCGTGACCATCACACCGCACAATGCGGCCGCGTCGGACGCGCGCTTTCTGGTGACCAACGTGCTCGAGCAGATAAACCGGCTGGAGCGCGGCGAGCCGATGCAAAACGTCATCGATCGGGTCCGCGGCTACTGAGCACCACGGGGCACGCCGCCCAGGGCCGCAGACGCGGCGCTGCGCAGGTACGCACGGCCACGCCTTGACGGCGCGAATGGTGGTTGGCAGGGTCCGCCGGGCGAACCGGGGGGTCGTGCGCCGATGGTCCAGCATGCCAATGCCAATCCAAACGGCCGCGGGTATCCTGACGTGACGCCGGACGCGATTGCGGTCGCAAACGTCTCGCACGCCTACGCGCGGCCCGATGCGGGCGCGGTTAAGACCCTCAACGCGGTTTCGCTCGGCGTGCGCAAGGGCGAGCTCCTGTGCCTGATCGGGCCGAGCGGCTGCGGCAAGAGCACGCTTCTCAACATCATCGGCGGTCTGGTGACGCCGACCGCCGGCGAGGTTAGGGTCAACGGCAATCCTGTGCACGGGCCGGCCCCCAAGGAGATTGCCTACGTGTTCCAGGAGAACACGTTGTTCCCGTGGAACACGATCCTCGACAACGTCACGGTTGGACTGGAATTTCAGGGTGTCCCGCCGGCGGAGCGACGCGCGCGCGCCATGGAGGCGATCGAGGCCGTTGGGCTCACCGACTTCGCCAACAACTATCCGCATCAGCTCTCGGGCGGCATGAAGCAGCGCGCTTCGCTGGCGCGCGCGCTCAGCTTGCGCACCGACATTCTGTTGATGGACGAGCCGTTCGCGGCGCTCGACGAACAGACCCGCACCTATCTGGGCGAGGAACTCTCGGTTCTGCTTGCCACCACCAACAAGACCATCGTGCTCGTGACCCACAGTTTGTCGGAAGCCGTATTCCTGGCCGATCGCGTGGTGGTGATGACGGCGCGGCCGGCCGAGATCAAGGCCACCATCGAGGTCAAGGCTGCGCATCCGCGCGAGCCGAGCTTTATGACCTCATCGGCGTTTTCCGATCTGCGCAACGACCTCTACGCGCTGTTGCGCGGCGAGATCGAAAAGACCGTCGGCGGCTTCGTCGGCAAGGCGGCGGCGCGCGATCGTGAGCGGCGCGCAGTCGCGGGCCAGCGCGACAGCGCCCCGGGAAGCCCTCGATGAAAGCCGGCAAGTTCGATTGGCAGGCGCGCGCGATTCAGGCCGCGTTCGTGATCGTGCTGATCGCGCTCTGGTACTACGTCGGTCGCAACAGTCTCGTCAGCCCGATATTTCTTCCGAAGCTGCCGAACGTGGTCGACAAGTTTCTCGCAATCGTGCAGTCGAGCACGTTTTACGGCAACCTCGGCATAACCCTGTTCGAGCTGCTGGTCGCGGTCGCGATCGCGAGCACTTGCGGCCTGACGATCGGATATCTGGTCGGCCGTTCGCGCTACGCCGTTGTGGTATTCGAACCGCTGCTCGCCAGCGTGTTCGCGGTTCCGCTCGTCGTGTTTCTGCCGCTGTTCATCTTGTTCTTCGGCATCGGCGTCGAATCGAAAATCGCGTTCGGCGCGGCTTATGCATTCTTTCCGATTGCGCTCAACACCATCGGCGGCATCAGCCAGGTCGACCCGCGCTTCGTTACGGTGGCGCGCTCGATGGGCGCCAGCGAGCGGCAGCTGTTTCGCCGGGTGCTGCTGCCGGCCGCGCTGCCCGTGATCGCGACCGGCCTGCGGATCGGCTGCACCATCGGGTTCCTGGCGATCCTGGGCAGCGAGATGATCGCCGGGCTGCGCGGGCTCGGCAGCCGCATCGTCACCCTCGCCGAAGGCATGAACACGGCCGAGATGTTCGCCTACATCGTATTCGTGATCTTCCTGGCGATGATCCTCAACATCACACTCAGCCAGATGCAACGCCGGTTTGGCGAAAACCGGAGACCCGCGTGAGCGAAGCGGCCGTCACATCATCGGCACGGGGCGCGGCGGCAGCCGAGTCCGCCACGTGGACCTTCCTGCGGCGCAATCCGACGGTTGCGAGACTGGGCGTCGTGATTCTGGTGTTTGTCCTCTGGGAGCTCGCTGGTCACACCATCCTTGATCCCAATTTCCTCAGTCCGCCATCCGCCATCATTGCGGCGATGCCGCGCGTGCTCGGCGATCCGGGCGTGCAGGCCGCGCTCCAGGCTTCGTTCATCGAGCTCGTGATCGCGTTTGTGCTGGCGGTCGTCGCCGGCGTCGCGATCGGGCTGCCGATCGGGCTCAGCGGTTTTGCAATGCGCGCCACGCTGCCGCTGGTGTTGCTGCTCTACGCAATCCCGCAGGTGACGATCCTGCCGCTCTTTGTTCTCTATTTCGGCATCGGCGCCGGCGCCAAGATTGCGTTCGGCGTGAGCCACGGCATCTTTCCGATCATCCTCAACGTGATCGCCGGCGTGCAGAGCGTCGAGGCCGCGCACCTCACCGCGGCCCGCTCCATGGGTGCGACCCGGCTGCAGTCGATCCGCCGGGTCGTGCTCCCGCACATGACGCCGAGCCTGTTCACGGGCCTACGGCTCGCGATGTCGGGAACGCTGCTCGGCGTCCTGTTGGCCGAGCTCTATGTCTCGACCGGCGGGGTCGGCTATTATGCCCGCATCTTCGCCGACAGTTTCGATCCGCCCGCGACCTTCACCCTCGTTGCCATGTTGGCGCTGATGGCCGTGGTGCTGAACGAAACCGTGCGGCTCGCCGAGCGCCGCGCTTCATTCTGGCGCGCGCACCATCACTGAACGAACTTGGTGGTGAACATCTGCGCGTCGGTCGGCTCGGCGTCGAGAATGTGCATATCGACCAGCGACGATTTGATCACCTTGATGGCTTCCGGATCGAAGCGGCCGTTGTCCTGCATCATGGCGATCTCGATGTCATAGGCGCGGCTGACGACATGCTTGTCGAGCTTGAGCACGCGCGCCGAGATCTCGACGCTCTTGTCCTTATTGGCCTTGATCCAGGCGATGGTCTCGAACCAGCCGTCGAGAAACCGCTTGATCAGATCCGGGTTCTTGTCGATCAGCTCGTCGCGCGCATAAATCACATGGGTATGAAACTTGGGCGCAAACGCACCCATGTTGGCGATGATCTTGGCCTCTTTCTTTTCGACCAGCATCATGCTCGTCTCGGTCGCCAGCATGATGCCGTCGACCTGGCCGGTCTTGAACGCCGCGTAGTTGGTTTCGAAACCGCCGAGCGGCACCGCCACGAGGTCGTTGTACTTCCAGCCCTGCGCCAGGGCGGCGCGGTGGAGCAGCCATTCGGTCAGCGAGCCGACGGTGGTGACGGCGAACTTCTTGCCTTTCATCTCCTTGATGTCGTTGTAGGGCGCGTTGGCACCTATCACGATCGAGATGTTGTCGGGCGGACCCGCGAAGGCGGCGACCGCCTTGGCCGGCACGCCCTTGGCGGCAAAACCCATGCCCGGGCCGCTGCCAAGCGCAAAATCGACGCCGTTCGCGGCCAGGGCCTGCTGCACCTTGGCGTCGCCACCAAAGCTCGTGATGTCGAGCTTGAGCCCATGCTTCTCCCAGATCCCCGTTTCAACGCCGATATCGAGCGGCGTGAATGTCCACGCGATCGGCACCGATTTGCCGACCCGGATGGTGTCGAGCGCGAACGCGGGCTGAAGGCTCAGCGCCACTCCGGCAAGCACTGCGACGATTGCGGCCTTGGATGTCATTTCGTCCCTCCCTGCGCCCGCTTTTTTACGGTTCTGTCCCGATCATAATACACGAGGGGCGCAGCGATCCATATTCCATGCACCGGCTGAGCGTTTTGCGCGAGACGTGTGAGTGCAAAAAACCGGGCCCGCAACCGACGGACGGTCAGCGCGGCAAGTAGTCATTCCAGCGTCGCACTTCGGCCCCGTCCATGGCATAGCTCGCAAACAGGAAATCCCTGATGCCGACGAGGCCGTCGTCGGCCCAAGTCAGCAGAATGAAATACTTGGTACGCTCGGACGCATCGTTCGGGTCGCTCACCAGGATCGCCGGCTGCCCCTCCACGAACCCCGGAACGAACCGCCAGTTGTGCACGCGTCCGTAGTTGGTGAAGTAGGCGCCAACCTCGGTGCGGCCGCTCAGGCGCAGCCTGTTGACGAGGTCGAGCTTCACGTCGTCGGCGAGCATGCTGCGCACGGTGTCGAAGTCGCGCGCATTGAAGCGCTCGACATAGGTCGTCAGCCGCGCGCGTTCGGGTTCCGACAACGCGGGCGGTGGACGATCGTCGGGCTCCTGTGCCAGTTCGCGCAGCCGCATGCGGCCGCGCTGCAACGCTGACTTCACCGCTGCGATGCTGCTGCCCATGACGTCGCTGACTTCCTGCGGTGAATAGCCGAGCACGTCGGTGAGAATGACGATGCCGCGCTGGGCGGCCGGCAGGCGCATGAAGGTCCGTAAGCTCGCCGCCGCGATTTGATGATCGCGTACGGGGTCCGCCGGATCAGCAATCATATCCATGTCCTCGTGGGCGTGCGCGGCCGCTTGGCGCGTGCGGCGCCGCAGATAATCGAGCGCCGCGTTATGGGCGATCCGAAACAGCCAGCCTTCCGGGTTCTCGATTGATCCGGTGCGCGGCAACGCTTCGATCGCCTTCACGAGCGCGTCCTGCACCACATCCTCGCCGTCGATGACCGAGCCGGTCATGCGCGCGCAGTAGCGATGCAGCTTCGGCCGCAGTTCGGCAAGGGCGCGGTCGAAATCCGAGCGATCCGTGGACGTATCAGGCATTGGCATACTCATTCGTGGCTGCCCTGTTGTGCTCCAAACGGCCGCCCGGGACCACTGGAGATCTCCGGTAATCGCCCGCAACCCCTAGACGTTTCGGGGCAGCCAAAAGAATTGCCAAAAATAAAAATTTTTCACCGGTTCGGATCGCCCTCCCGGTTCGTCTTGACGTCACGGGACGAGCGCGCCGCCGGGATCGGCAAGCCGGTCCAGCTCGCGGCCAAGCGCCCCGGAGAGGAGCGCCTATGCATGCGGTCAAAGCCCTACTTTCACGTCGCACATTCGTCGCAACCACGCTGGCCGGCGGCATTGAGCTCGTTAGGCAGGTGGTCCCGGCTGGAAGCCAGAACAGGAGCGAAGACATGGAGACGACGATTCGCGCTGATGCCAACATGACGACGCTGATCAACATCCTCAGCGTCGAACCGGACAATCAGCAGAAGCTGGTCGAGCTTCTCAAGGACGCGACAGACGGGCTGTTCAGCACGTTCGCCGGATGGATTTCAACCAGCTTGCTGCGCAGCCAGGATGGCAAGCGCGTCGTCATCTATTCGCAGTGGCGAAGCCCGAAGGACATAGCGGCGTTTCGCCAAAATCCCGAGGTGGGCTCCTACCTTCAGCGCATCGCGGCACTCGCAAAGTTCGAGTCATTCGAGTGCGACGTTTCCTACGTCCACCACGCTTGATTTCCATGTCCAGACCCCGCGATCAGAAGGACATCAAACCATGAATGAAGCAAACGACGGCGCGACCAAGACGTGGGTGCTGGCGCTGACCTCGGCCGGTTCGCTGATGGCGGTGCTCGACGCCATGGTGGTTGCAACCGCGCTCAACACCATGCGGGTCGACCTCAACGCTTCGATGGAAGCGCTGGAGTGGACCATGAACGCCTACAACCTGAGCTTCGCGGTGCTGCTGCTCACGGGCGCTGCGCTCGGCGACCGCTTCGGCCGCGCCCGCATGTTTGTTGCCGGGCTCGTGCTGTTCGTGGCTGCCTCGGTCGCGTGCGCGCTGGCCGGGAGCGTCGGATGGCTGATCGCCGCCCGCGCCGTCCAGGGGGCCGGGGCAGCGCTCATCATGCCGATTGCGATGGCGCTCTTGAGCGCAACGTTTCCGTCGCAGGAACGCGCCAGGGCGCTCGGGATCTTTAGCGGCGTCACCGGGCTCGCCCTCATCGTCGGCCCGGTGCTCGGCGGCGCGATCGCGCAGGGGGCCGCCTGGCAGTGGATCTTCTGGATCAACATCCCGATCGGCCTCATCGTGATTCCGCTGGCGTACCGCCGCATTCCCGAGAGCTTCGGTGCCGGAACCGCAATCGACGGCACCGGTGTCGTTTTGGTAACCGGTGCCGCGCTCGGGCTGGTGTTCGGCCTGATGCAGGGCAACGTTGCAGGCTGGGGCAGCGGCGAGGTGCTCGGTGCATTAGGGGCGGGACTCTTGCTCGCCGCGTGCTTCGTCGCTTGGGAACTGCGCGCCCGTCAGCCGATGGTGCCGATGCGGCTCTTTCGCTCGCGTGCCTTCTCGTCCGGCGTGGGCGCCTGCTTCCTCTACTCTGCCGGAATGTATGGCGTTCTGTTTTTCCTGCCGCAGTTTCTACAGACCGCGCAGGGCTACGGACCGCTCGGCGCCGGCCTGCGCTTGCTGCCGTGGACCGCGATGCTGTTCGTGGTGGCGCCGGTCGCCGGCAATCTCGTCAACCGGATCGGCGAACGGCCCCTGATCGTCGCCGGCCTCATCCTGCAGGCCGTCGGAATGTCCTGGATTGCGCTGATCGCAGCGCCTGATCTTGCGTTCAGCAAACTGATCGCGCCCTTGATCCTCTCGGGGGCCGGCGTTTCGATGGCGATGCCCGCCGCACAGAACGCGGTGTTGAACTCGGTCGCGCGCACCGAGGTCGGCAAGGCGTCCGGCATTTTCAACATGTTCCGATTTCTCGGCGGCGTCACCGGAATTGCGATCGCGGTCGCGGTGTTCGCGGCCACCGGCGGTTTCGGCTCCGCCAACGCATTCACGGCCGGGTTCGTGGCGGCGACCGGCGTCTCGGCGATCCTGTCGCTCCTCGGAGCGGTCGCCGGCCTGTGGCAGCCCGCGCGGCTTGCGGTCGGGACGCAATCGGTGAGCGCGAAAGCGTGAGCTGAAACGAGTGCCAGCGTGCAGAAGCGGCTTGGCGGCGCATCTTCCGCATAAAGCGGTAGGTCGGTGCGGTCGTCGTACAACATATCCATTTGGATTTCGGCGCTGCCCGGCCGGTCCGCCGTGCGAGGTGACCTGATGGATAGAGTTGCCTTCCCGGTATAACTAACGCAACGAAGCAATAGCGATCGCCGGTACCGGAGAAGGAAGTGATGCCACGCTTACTTTCGGTCAACGTCGGCCTGCCCCGCGACGTCGCGTGGCGAGGGCAGACTGTGCATACCGGTATTTGGAAGACGCCGGTGCAAGGCCGTCGCATGGTGCGGCGCCTCAATGTCGATGGCGACGGACAAGGGGACACAACCGGGCACGGGGGCGAGCAAAGAGCCGTTTTCGTCTACCAGATCGAATCCTATAACTACTGGCAACAGCAACTGCACCGTAACGATTTTACCTATGGGCAGTTCGGAGAAAATTTCACCGTCGAGGGACTGTCCGATCAGGACGTCTGCATCGGCGATCGCTATCGAATTGGTAGCGTGCTTCTCGAAGTCACGCAGCCCCGCGTCACCTGTTATCGCGTCGGCATTCGGTTGAACGAACCCCAGATGGCCTCGCTGCTGGTCGCCCACGGTCGGCCCGGTTTTTATTTTCGCGTTCTTGAAGAGGGCGAGCTGCAAGCCGGTGATGAGATCATCCAGGTATCGGCTGACCCCGAGCGCATGACCGTTGCCGCGATCAACGCCCTGCTTTACCGGCCGGGCCATCCTTCCGATCAACTGACACGGGCGCTGCGCATTCCGGCGCTGAGCCCTGGCTGGCAAGGCTCCTTCAGGGCGCTGCTCGAGCAGGAGCGCCGCGGCGCCGTAACGACCGGAAACGCCGGGCTCGCCCGCGAATCCGGGCCGCCTCCGGGATGGCGCGGATTCCGTCCGCTGCGGGTTTCCCGCAAGACCCGCGAGAGTAGCAGCGTGATCTCGCTGACCCTTGAGCCGACCGATGGACGTCCTCTGGCTGCGGCTCTGCCCGGTCAGTTCGTGGTCCTGCGGCTGAAGCCCTCACCAGATTCACCCGCGTTACTCCGCAGCTATTCACTGTCGGGCGAACGCAGCGCTGAACGTTATCGGGTGAGCATCAAACGGGAAGCTCACGGCGCGGCAGGCGCCTACATCCATGACAGGCTGCTGGTCGGCGACGTGCTTGACGCCAGCGCGGCGCGGGGAATTTTCACCCTTCGGCAGGGCGATCTACCACTCGTTTTCTTGAGCGCGGGGATCGGCGTCACCCCCGTGCTTGCCATGCTCCACGAACTGGCGGCGAGCTCGTCTCAGCGGCAAATCTGGTGGCTCTATGGCACGCGCAACCGGCGTGAGCATCCGTTCGCGCAGGAGACGCGGGCGCTTCTCAATCGGTTGCCGCATGGCAACCACCATATTTGCTACAGCACGCCCGATCCCCAAGATCAGCCGGGTTCGGATTTCGACGCGCGCGGACACTTGGACTTGCATGTTCTTCAGCAACTCGGCGTGCCGCGAGACGCCGAGTTCTACATCTGCGGGCCGGCCAGATTCATGAACGATTTAACGATCGGCTTGAGCGGTTGGGGCGTCGCGCCAAGCCGGGTGCATACGGAACTATTCGGCGCCGAGCCGTCGAGCACGCCGGGAATTGCTGCTTCGCCGCGGCGCCCGCCGCATGTCCCGGCCTCGCCCCTCGGTACCGGACCGCAAGTCTCGTTTGCTCGCAGCGGTGTGAGCGTTCGTTGGGGGGCGGCCTACAACAGCGTGCTCGAACTTGCCGAAGCGTGCGACGTGCCGGTGCGATGGTCGTGCCGTACCGGCGTCTGTCATACGTGTGAGACGGCCCTCGTCGCAGGGGCGGTGAAATATGCGCCCGATCCGATTGACCCTCCAGGCGAGGGTAACCTGCTGATTTGCTGTTCCCAACCACAGGGCGACATTGTTGTTGATCTTTGACGCTGCAGCAGGCGCTCATAAATCAACGTGCGGTCTCCGGCTCCTGGCAGCCGGCGCGGCTTCAGGTCAGGTCGGAATCAGCGAGCGCGAAAGCGTGAGCTCAGCGCTGGCGCATGATCGGGAGAAGTGTGAGTGGTTCGCCGACAAGATCAAGCGCCAAATCAATCTATTGGCGCGCGATCGAATGCAAAACCGGCGACCACTCTTGCTGATCGCGCTAGTGCCACAGCCGCCGCGAGGCGATCTCGGCGCCCTGTGCAAGCGACTCGAGCTTCGCCCACGCGAGCTGCGGATGCACGCGTCCGCCAAGCCCGCAGTCGGTCGAAGCGACGACGTTGTCGCGGCCGACCACCTCGGCAAAACGCACGATCCGGTCCGCGACCACCTCCGGGTGCTCGATCACGTTGGTCGAGTGAGTGACGACGCCGGGCAGGATCGTCTTGCCGTCAGGCAGCTTGACGTTCTTCCACACTTTCCACTCGTGCTCGTGGCGGACGTTCGCGGCCTCGAACGAGTAGGCGCCCGCGTTGATCGTCAGCATCAGGTCCACGAGATCGGCCATCGGGAAGTCGGTGAAATGCGGGCCGTGCCAGCTTCCCCAGCACAGGTGGAAGCGGATGCGGTCGGCGGGCAATCCCTTGATCGCGTGATTGAGTGCATCGATGCGGGTCTTCGTGTACCGCTTGTAGCCCTCAACGCTGGGCTCGTCCTTGGCCTGGTCCCAGTTCTCGGCAATCGCCGGATCGTCGAGCTGCACGATCAGCCCCGCGTCGATGATCGCCTTGTACTCCTCGCGCATCGCGTCGGCGCAGGCGTACAGCAGTTCCTCATCGGTCTTGTAGTACTCATTCGGGAAGCGCGCGCAGCTCGCCGGCGCGACCGAGTTCATCCAGCCGCCCTTGATCCCCGCAGCGGCGAGCCCGGCCTTGAGATTGGCAATGTCGCGCTGGATCGCCTCCTGCCCCTTGTAGCTGATCGGGCTGCGGACGACCGGACTGTAGTGGGCCATGAACTGATCGGGCAGCGCGCAGCCGGTGCGGGGATCGGCGTAGGCTTCATGAAACTTGTTCCAGTCCCTGCGGTCGCCAAAGCTGCCGAGCACGAACTCGCCGGGAGCCGGCTTGGCGCGCGGAGGCACCGACAATTTCAGTTCCCAGAGCGGGACAGGCACAACCTCCACCCCGTTGAGGCGCCGGATCACATAGGACCACCACGCGCCGTAATCATAGTCGTAGCCCATGGTGTGGCCGAACTCGCCGTCGTTGACGAGATCGATGCCGGCCTGCTTCTGGCGGCGGACGAGATCGACCACGGCATCTTTGAGCTCCCGCTGGAAGGTGGCTTCGTCGACCTTCTCGCCGTCGATACGTTGATGGTTGAGTTCGATGACTTTCGCCGGGCGCGGCAGGCTGCCGGCATGGGTCGTCAGGATCCGGTCAGGCATGTTTTTCCTCCGACAAGCCATGCGGTGGCCGACGCTTTTGCGCCTTTGGCAGAACCGCATGTGGCTGCTGACGGAGGAAGTATTGCACTCAAGTTTGCCAGACGCCAGGGGGCGCGCTGCGCCGCATTGTCCGATCTTATGTTGGTCGTGCACCGAGCCGGATCATCGGCGTCGAACGCTGTAGCCGATCAGTCACACCGGCATGATTTGCGGTTCGTCGCGGGCGGCGCTACGGCGCCGCCTCGATACCTTTGGCGGAAACGATGAAAACATTGCCGGATCTCGCATCGGGGTGCGATGCAAACGCGACGATGGCACGGGCCACGTCCTGCGCGGTCTGCGGCGTTCCCAGCCGCGCGACGAATTCCTCCGGAGCTATCCCGAGATACTTGGCGTAAGCCGCGACCGCCGCCTTGCCGCCGTCGGTGTCGGGCATCGGGGTTTGCGGCACCAGTGCCAGAAACCGCAATCCAAGCTTGAGCCGGTCGGATTCCTTCTGGGCGTAGTTGGCCATGAACATCTGCATGCGCTTGGCGCCCGCATAGCCTCCGGAAATTGGCGAGCCGCCGAGCCCGGCGCCGCTCGAAACCAGGATCACCGTCGTGCCGGGCGGAAGCGGTTGGCGGAGCGCCGCCTTGCAGAACAGAAATGAGGCTTTGACGTCGGTGTCCCACACCGCCGAGAAATCCTTCCACGCGAGTTCGTGCAGCGGCGCGCCGGTGCGCTTGGCGCCGCCGGCGACCACCAGCACGTCCGGGGCAAGCGCGGCAAACACCCGCGCGGGCGCGTTCTCGTCGGCTGCGTCAAGCGCTAGCGTCGTCACCGCGGGCAATTCGTCGGCGAGCCTGGCGAGATCTTGTGTTCCGCGCGCAATCGCCAGAACGCGCGCCCCCTCGGCGAGGAGAGCGCGTACGGTCGCCTGCCCCACGCCGCGACTGCCGCCGATCACTACGATATTCCTGTTGCTCAAAGACGCCATCGGGACCTCCTGTCGGGTAAGCGACGTGGCGGATTGGAACCGCCGCGCATCCGCGCTCCCGAGACGACTCGCAAAGACAAAAGGTTTCCGAAAATCTTTTTTTACGGCTGAAACTTTTAGGTGTTCCGAGTCGTCTTCAACGATCGGCTATGCTGTGGGGAGAGCGGTTAGATCGGATGACAATACAGATGAACCGGGCGCCACCCATCAACGCCGCATCCGACAACACGCGCCCGCCGCGCGCGGTCTTCGATCGGCTTCTCGCCGATTTGCGGCCCAAGCTGCACCGCTACTGCGCGCGCATGACCGGCTCGGTGATCGACGGCGAGGACGTGGTGCAGGATGCGCTCGTGAAGGCGCTCGAAGCTTACGACCGCGCCGGCCCGACCGCCAATGCGGAGGGGTGGCTGTTTCGCATCGCGCACAATGCGGCGTTGGATTTTTTGCGCCGCCGCGCGCGCCTCGCCGCCATTCACTCGGATGAGGATACGGACATGGTCCCCGATCCCATCAACAGCATCGACGATCGCCAGATCGTCACCGCAAGTCTTCGAAACTTCATGCAGCTGCCAGTGACTCAGCGCAGCAGCGTGATCCTGATGGATGTCCTCGGTTACTCGCTCGACGACATCAGGACCGTCACCGGGAGCAACATCGCGGCAATCAAGACCGCCGTGCATCGCGGCCGGATCCGCCTGCGTGAACTGGCGCGCGCAGGCGACGAGCAGCCAGCTCCGGTTTTACCGGAACCGGAGCGCGCATTGCTGGCGGCCTATGTGGATCGCTTCAATGCCCGCGATTTCGATGCGATCCGTGACATGCTGGCCGAGGAGGTGCGCCTCGATCTTGTCTCCCGCAAGCGCGCCCACGGTCGCTCCGAGGTGTCGCATTATTTTCACAGGTACGGCGAGGCGCAGGGCTGGCATCTCGTTCCCGGATTTGTGGACCGGCGCCCGGCGATCCTGGTTTACAATCCCGACGACCCGTCCGGACGACTGTCGTATTTCATCCTGCTGGAGTGGGCGGCGGGCCACGTGCTGTCGATCCGCGACTTCGCCCACGCCCGCTACGTCATCGACGGCGCCGACGTACGCCCATTGGGGTAGCGGCCCATTATTGCCGAAGGCCCTCGCCCGGCGACGCGTCCCGGGCCGGCGGCCAGCCCAAACGCATGACCGTGCTTACGAAATGTCGCCACACGGCGCTTCGCAACGTGCCTCACCTGTTGTAGGTCATGCGCGCAGCAGTGCGGGAGGACACGTGGAGAGCCTACAGGGAACGGGACACGCCGGGATCGGCGATCCGGTGCGCCGCAAGGAAGACGACCGGCTGATCGTCGGGGGCGGATGCTACGCGGATGATCTCGACGTTCACGGCGCCGCCTACGCGGTTTTTGTGCGATCGCCGCACGCGCACGCGCACATTCGCTCAATCGACGTTGCGCCGGCGCGCAGAGCGCCCGGCATTCTAGCGATCTACACCGGCGCCGACATCGCGCACGCAGGCCTCAAGCCGATCCCGCACGCGGTCGGCAGCTCGCACATGGGTTCCGACGTGCCGTTGCGCAACCGCGACGGCAGCGAGCGGCTCGCCACCGAGCAGGTCCTGCTGCCAGCGGATCGCGCCCGCTTTGCGGGCGAAGGCATTGCGATGGTGGTGGCCGACACGCTCGCGGCCGCCAAAGACGCCGCCGAGTTGGTCGACATTACGTGGGAACCGCTGCCGGCGGTGACGCTTGCCGCGCAAGCAATCGAACCGGCCGCGCCGCGTCTCTGGGATCACGTGCCCAACAACGTCGCGCTCGACGCCGAGATCGGCGACGCGTCGGCAACCGACGCGGCGTTTGCGCGCGCCGCGCATCGCGTGAAGCTCGAAACCCGCGTCCAGCGCGTGACCGGCGTGCACCTCGAGCCGCGCGCGGTCATTGCGTCCTACGACGGCGAGTCCGGGCGCTACACCGTCAACGTCTCGCACGGGCTCGGCGTCGTGCAGGTGCGTTTGGAGATCGCGACCATCCTCGGGGTGGCACCCGAGCAGGTTCGGGTGGTGGCGCCGCGCGACGTCGGCGGCAATTTCGGAACTCGCAATGCCACCCACCCCGAGTTTGCGCTGGTGGCGTACGCCGCCCGACAGATCGGGCGTCCGGTCAAGCACGTCGCCGACCGCAACGAATCCTTCTTGAGCGATTATCAGGCGCGCGATCTCACCGTCACGGCCGAGCTTGCGCTCGATGCCAAGGGCCGCATCCTGGCGATGCGCTCGTCCAACCTCAGCAACATCGGCGCCCACGCCGCCTCGTTCGTGCCCCTCAACAAGGGGGTGCAGCTGATGACGAGCCTCTACGCGGTGCCGACCGCGCACTACCGGGCGCGCGCCGCGCTGACCAACACGCCGAGCACAATTCCTTATCGCAGCGCCGGGCGGCCGGAAGCGATGTACGTGATCGAACGGCTGATGGATCTCGCGGCGCGCGAGTGCGGCTTCGACCGGGTCGAGCTACGCCGGCGCAACATGATCCCGGCGAAGGCGCTGCCGTGGCGCAATCCGGTCGGCATCACCTACGACAGCGGCGACTATGTCGACGCCATGCAGCGCGCGCTCGACATCGCCGACTGGGCGGGTTTTCCGAAGCGCCGCAAGGCCGCCCGCAAGCGCGGCAAGCTCGCCGGCATCGGGGTTGCGAACTACATCGAGTTGACCAGTGGGGTGCCGCGCGAGCGTGCCGATATCATGGTCCACGCGGACGGTCGCGTCGATCTTGTGATCGGCACGCAGGCGACCGGGCAAGGGCATGAAACCGCCTTCTCGCAGATCGTCGCCGACTGGCTGGGGGTGCCGTTCGAGGCGGTGCGGGTGCGTACCGGCGACACCGACGTCGTCAAGGCGGGCGGCGGTTCGCATTCCGGCCGCTCGATCCGGTTCGGCAGCATCGTCATCCGCGCCGCCGCCGACGAGATCATCCAGAAGGGTCGCGAGGTCGCGGCCTTGCTGCTGCAGGCGCCTATCGAGCGCGTCCGGTTCGCCGAGGGACGTTTTGCGATCGAGGGCACCGATCGTTCGCTCGATCTGTTTGAGATCGCGGCAGCGGCCAGCAAAAGTAGCGATCTGCCTGAGAACCTGCGCGGCCCGTTGAGCGGTTCATGCGATCGCGTGACCCCCGGGCTTTGCTTTCCGTATGGCACTTGCGTCTGCGAGGTCGAGGTTGATCCCGATACCGGCAGCGTCGCGATCGTGCGCTATACATCGGTCGACGACGTCGGCCGCGCGGTCAATCCGCTGATCTTGCATGGCCAGACCCACGGCGGCATCGCCCAGGGCGTCGGTCAAGCGCTCATGGAAGAATGCTGGTACGACCGCGACAGCGGACAGATGCTGTCCGCGTCGCTGATGGATTATGCGCTGCCGCGCGCCACCGATCTGCCGTCGTTCGCAACCGAGTTGAGTGAAGTGCCGGCGAGCTCCCATCCGCTCGGCTTCCGCTCCGGCGGCGAAGGCGGAACCACGCCGGCGCTCGGCGTGGTGATCAACGCGATCGTCGATGCGCTGTGGCATCTCGGCGTGCGGCACATCGAAATGCCCGCGACCCCGCAGAAGGTCTGGCAGGCGATCCAGGACGCGCGCCCGGCGTCGTGATCTCACACGGACAAACAGTACCGGCAGGCGCGTATGAGCTTGGACATGCTGTGGGATCCCGTCCGGCTTTGACTTCCGTGCAAGGTGGCCGAATGCTACCGTTTGACTGACTGAGCGGCCAGTGCAGGCCTATCGGTCAGCAAGGGGGCGCACAATGGAACAGCCGTCACCGCATCCCGTGGACGAGCTTCTGCCGTTTCCACGGCTCATTCCGCTCGGCCTGCAACACGTACTGGTCATGTATGCGGGCGCGGTCGCGGTCCCGCTCATCATCGGGCGCGCCCTGAAGCTTCCCCCGGAGCAGGTTGCAATTCTGGTCAACGCCGATCTGTTCGCCTGCGGCGTCGTCACGCTCATCCAGTCGATCGGCATCGGTCCGTTCGGCATCCGCCTCCCGGTGATGATGGGCGTCACCTTCGCGTCGGTGGCGCCGATGCTGGCCATGGCCAACAACCCCGCGCTCGGTCTCGGCGCGATTTACGGCTCGGTGATCGCCGCCGGCATCTTCGGCCTTGTCGTTGCGCCGTTCATGAGCGCGCTGCTGCGCTTCTTTCCGCCGGTCGTCACCGGAACCATCATCGCGGTGATCGGCATCTCGCTGATGCGGATCGGCGTCAACTGGGCGGCGGGGGCAGCCGCCCCGAACCTGCCCGGCTACGGCGATCCCTCGAACTTGTTGATCGCTGCCTTCGTGCTGGTTGCGATCCTGCTGATCACGAAGTTCGGCAAAGGCTTCGTGGTCAATGTCGCGGTCCTGCTCGGCATCATTCTGGGATTCGTCGTCGCATGGCTGGCCGGCAAGGTCAGCTTCGCGGACATCGGCAAATCGGCATGGCTCGACGTGGTCTACCCGTTCCAGCTCGCAACGCCGACGTTCGACGTCTTTGCCATCGTTACGATGTGTCTCGTCATGCTCGTGGTCATGGTGGAATCGACCGGCATGTTTCTGGCGGTCGGCGAGATGACCGATCGAAAGATCGAGCAGCGCGATCTTACGCGCGGCCTCTTGACCGACGGCCTCGGCACGCTCATCGGCGGCATCTTCAACACGTTCCCCTACACCTCGTTCTCGCAGAACGTCGGCCTCGTCGGCGTCACCGGCGTGAAGAGCCGATGGGTGACCGCGGTGGGCGGCGTCATCCTGCTGATCCTCGGCCTGATCCCCAAGCTCGGCGCGGTGGTCACCGCCGTTCCGCTGTGCGTGCTCGGCGGCGCCGGCATCGTCATGTTCGGAATGGTGGTCGCCACCGGAATTCGCATTCTGGGGTCGGTCGATTACAAGACCAACCGCCACAACCTGTTCATCGTGGCGATTGCGGTCGGCTTCGGCATGATTCCGCTGGTGGCGCCGGCGTTTTTCGCGAAGCTTCCAAAAGAGCTCGAGCCGTTGCTCAATTCCGGCATCGTGCTCGCAGCAATCGCCGCCGTCCTGCTGAACGCCTATTTCAACGGGGCGGGGTCACGCGAGGAAACCGAGGCCGAGCTCGCGAAGGCGGCCGGAGCCTCCGACCACGCGTAATCATGCGCCGCCGGACCGGCGCGCCGCAGCCGGACCGGGAACGTCTCGAGCTGGCGCGATGAATGGTGGTGGGTGATCAACCAGTCGCGACCGTGCCGCACGAGCACCATGGTGAAGCGCGCCGGCGCCATCTGGCGCTCGCCGTCGCGCACTGCGCTGAACTCGTAGTCGCCGGTGACGTAGACGATGTCGTCGCTGAGCGCGATGATCTTGCGCTCGCCGAGCGAGACCTGATCGCCGCTCCTTTTGAGGCGGGAGTAGTATCGGCGGATTGCGTCACGGCCTTGCTTGACGGCCGCGTCCGATGTCCCCATCAGCGTCGCATCCGCCGCGTAAATCCCAACCAGCGTATCGACGTCATTGGCATTGAATGCAGCCGCCCAGCGGTCGATCGCCGTGCCGGCGTCAGCCGCCGTATCGGCATTCGTCGCATTCGCCACCAAAAGCATCAATGCCAGCAACAAAGCTGACGACAATTTTTCCATCATAGCTCCCGCGCCGGAGCATTGCGGCCGCTTCGTGTTTCACGAGCGGCCGTCCAGGAGATCGCGCGCGACCAGCCTTATCCGTTCAGGATTGCGCGCACGGGTGCGCCACGCTCTTCCCCAGAGCGCAAACTGCGTTGACGAGCCGAACAGCTCCAACTCAGTAGTCGACGTCGAAGTCGCCCTGGAAGGTCTGTGACGCCTTCTCGTTGGCATTGTCCTGCAGCATGTAGAGCTTGCCGTTTTGCTTGTAGATGACGGCGCCGCCCGGGATCTCCTTGGCGCCCTTGGCCACGGCGGCCTGGTGCTTGGCGGCGCTGACCTTCGAGTTCGACTTGTGCAAACGCTGGCCCTTCGGCCCGATCATGACCGCTTCACCCTCGCCCAAGGTGGTCACTTGCGTCGATTTTCCGGTCGCTTTCGGCGCAGGCGCCTGGGCCATCGCGGCAGACGAAAGACCAATCACGGCACCGGCTCCCAATATCAGAAATATCCGCTTGGATACCGACATGGATTTCTCCTCGAATGTTTGTTGTGCGCCACCGGCGCGTCGGACAATGCGTCCGGTCCGACAACGAAACCCAACCGTGGTTGGCCGGTCCAGCGTGATCTCTCACGCACTTGGTACGGTTGCGCACAAAAGAGGACGGCGAAACGCCGGGATGCAGAATGCGCGGAACACCGGTCTTATTGGGCCGGCGGATCGGTCCGTGCCGGCGCGGTACCGCCCGCGAGGCGGCCGTTCCACCGATAACCCACGACGCCCTTGTCGGCGTCGAACAGGTAATCAAACCCGTTGAACAGATGCAGGCTGGTGTTGACGAAGATCGGACGGTCGCCGTGGCCGACGAGCGTCAGCCGGCTCGGCGCCAACGGATCTGCGGCATCTCCGACCCGAAAGCTGTAGCTCGCGATCCCGCCCTTGGTTGAAGCGTCCGGGGCCAATGAGATCGTCACCTTGGTTCCGGGCGGCAACGTACGATCCGTCGTGGTTGGAAGCGTGTCTGTGCCCTCCTGGCTCGCAGGTATCGCAAGAAACATTCCGGCGACCCCGGTGTCCGGCAGAACCGTGCCGCACGCCGCCGGTGTCCGATCGTTGATTGCGATGCAGGCCGGCGCACCCGACCAGTCCTGGCGCTCGTCGTTCCATCGCAGCGGCACGGTGACGTAGTCCTTGCCTGGATCGGCACCGCCAAGTCCGACCTGAACGCCCTCGCGGGTCACCACATAGCCGCGACGGGCGCCGACTTGACCGGACCCTCTGTCGGCCAGATTGAGGAACGGATTCTTGTCGCGTTCCGGAGGGCCCAGACCCCTGCGCCCGAACCCGATGCCGATCATTGCGACGTGACGCGGGTTCTCGTTCGGCGAGCAGTTGCGCGCGTTGTCGAGACACTCGATCCGCCGCACGGCGAGCACCGGTATAGGCGCGGTGGTCACGCTCGCCCCGTTCGCGCCGGCGATCGTCACCGGCGTCACCACCCAATCGCCCCGCATGATGCGGCCCGAGCTCGTGTAGGTCAGCGTGCCCGGCCCCCGGCTTTCGAGCCGATCGACGTCCGGGATCGACGACGCCGCCACCACGATGCCGGTCGACCCCGTGTCCATCACCGCGCGACGCTGCCTGCCGCCGAACGACAGCCCGAGGAGCGGCGGCTTCTGCAGGTTGCCGCCGGCTGCTTCGCGCTTGCTCAGGAACCGCAGATAGACACCGCGGCCGTCGGTCTTATCCGACGGCTGCGCGGCGCAGGGCGATGTCGCGACGGCGATCGCGGTGAGCAACGCCGGCGCCGCGATGCCGGCGTCAGACCTGATCGCTGGCCGATGGGTCATCAGGTGCGCCGCCTTGCTGCCGCGACCGCGCGGCATGCCGATATTATTTCATTTCTGCGCCGGCGCGTACTTCCCGGTGAGTTGCGGCGTGATCGTCGGGAGCTTCTGGCGATGCCGTTCGAGCCGCGTGTCGCGCGCCCAGGTGCGCTTGAGATCATCGCGAACGCTGAACTTCAACCGGCCGAGCCCGGCGGTTTCGATTTCGACCGTGTCGCCATCCATGAACGGGTTCAGCCCGCCGTGGTTGGTCCCGGTCGCAATGATGTCGCCAGGATCGAGGTGATGAATGGACGAGACCCACTCGATGCAGCGCGGGATTTTGTTCGCCATGTCGGCGGTGGTGAAATCCTGCTTCAGCGTGCCGTTCACCCACAGCTTGACCTGCAGCTTGTGCGGGTCCGGGATCTCGTCCGCCGTCACCAGATAGGGACCGATCGGCGCAAAGGTTTCGCGCGATTTGGTCTGATAGAACGTGTTGCCGGGCGGCGGCAGTTCGCGCGCCGAGCCGTCGATGAAGTTGATGTACCCGAAGACGCAGCTCATGGCGTCGGCGGCGCGCACGTTGGCGGCGCGCTTGCCGATCACGACGCCAAGCTCGGCCTCGCCTTCGAAGATGGTCGCCGGTGCGTCGGGCAGGATCATGGTGTCGCCGGGTCCGATCACGGCGTTCGAGGTCTTCTGAAATCCATTGATCGGCGGCGGGGTCGGGAACATCTCCTCGACGTAGTTGACCGCCATGCAGTCGATATTGCCGGGCCGCGGAATTGGCGGACGCAGCTTCACCGACGCCAGCGGGATGGTCTTGCCGTCGGCAACCGCGCCGTCCAGCTGCTTCTTATACTCGGCGAACTTTTCGATCACCGCGTTGATCAGCAACCGCGGGTCGCCTTGCGCGGCGCCGCGCACGATCGGTGTGACGTCGACGATCGCGTCGGCGCCCTTGAGGACGCCGAGCTTGTAATCATCGAAACAGACGAGCTTCATTGGGGTTTCCTGCCGTTGGTGTGGATTGCCTGAAATTCTTTGAATCTTTCAGCCCTCTTCCTGAGGAGCCTTGGCCCGCAGGTGCAAGGTTCCTCAGGAGGAGGCCGGGGAGACGTATATCAGTGCAATGCGCGGCCGCAACCGTCAGCCGTCAGGGGCCTGCGATGCAAACGGCGCGCTCAGCCCGCGATTTCGATCAGGAGGCTTGCCGGGGAAGCGTCGCGCGCTAGCATCGCGGCATGAACCGGCGCGCCATTCTCTATGCACTCGCATCGGCGGCGTTGTTTGGCGCCTCAACGCCGGTCGCCAAGGTGTTGCTCGGCGCAATTCACCCGGCGGTGCTGGCCGGTCTTCTCTATTGCGGGGCCGGCGTCGGCATCGCGCTTCTGCGTCGGCTGGCCCCGGCGGTCCTGCCGTCGTCCGACGCCCCGCAGGTGCCGCTCAACCAGAAGGATTTTGCGTGGCTCGCCGGCGCAATCGCCGCGGGCGGCGTGGCGGGCCCATTGCTGCTGATGTTCGGGCTCGCGCGCACCGAAGCAGCCACGGCTTCGCTCCTCCTCACCCTCGAGGGTGCTGCCACCGCGCTGTTGGCCTGGTTCGTGTTCCGGGAAAACTTCGATCGGCGCATTGCGTTAGGCATGCTGTGTCTGCTCGCCGGAGCGCTTGTGCTTTCGTGGTCCGGTGCGCCAAGCCTTCACGATTTGCTGGGTCCGCTCGCGATCCTGTGCGCCTGCTTTGCGTGGGGCCTCGACAACAACCTGACCCGCAAGGTCTCGCTCGCCGATCCGTTGCAGATCACCGAGTTGAAGGGATTGGTCGCAGGACCGATCAACATTGTGCTTGGCCTCTGGGCCGGGGGCGCAATCGCGTTGTCCCCGCTGGCGCTGGTCGCCGGCATCACCGGGTTTTTCGGATATGGCGTGAGCCTCGTTCTGTACGTGCTCGCGCTCCGTCACCTGGGCGCGGCTCGAACCGGCGCCTACTTCTCGACCGCGCCGTTCGTCGGTGCCGTGATTGCCGTCATTGCGCTCGGGGAGAACGTCACGCTCGGTCTCCTGCTGGCCGGCGCGCTCATGGGCCTGGGCGTCTGGCTGCATGTCACCGAACATCATGAGCATGATCACGCTCACGAACCGCTCGATCATGCGCATCCGCACGTGCACGACGCCCATCACCAGCACGCGCATGAACCGGGCGATCCTGCGGGTGAGCCGCACACCCACCGGCACCGGCACGGCGCACTCACGCACGAGCATCCGCATGTGCCCGACATGCATCACCAGCATCGGCACTAGTGCCCCGCTTCCGAAGTTCGTGATACATCGCGGCAACCTCTGACGCGAACTTCGGAAGCAAAGGGGCACTAGCGCCAAATCGACGCGTTGGCGGCTAACCCGCCTGCCCGGTGATCAGGTAGTAGACAATTCCGATCGCCGAGCAGGCCGCCAGGACAGGAATCATCCCGATCTTGAAGCGGAACACCGCGAGCATGGCGCCGAGCGTCAGGATCACCGCCGGAACGTTGGCCGATGCGAGCACCGGCACGTCGACCTTCAGGCCCATGAGGCGGAGTTCGTGAAGGTCGGCAAACAACACATGCAGCGCAAACCAGACCGCGAGGTTGAGGACGACCCCGACGATCGCCGCCGTGATGGTGGCGAGCGCCGCGCTCAACGCCCGCTTGGTTCGCAGCACCTCCACGTAGGGCGCGCCCAGGAAGATCCACAGGAAGCACGGCGTGAACGTCACCCAGGTGGCGAGCATGCCGCCGAGCGTGCCGGCGATCATCGGGTTGAGACCGCCGGGATCGCGAAACGCCCCCATGAAGCCGACGAACTGCAGCACCATGATCAGCGGGCCGGGCGTGGTTTCCGCCATGCCGAGCCCATCGAGCATTTCGCCGGGCCGCAGCCATCCGTAGGTCTCGACCGCCTCCTGCGCCACATAGGCGAGAACCGCGTAGGCGCCTCCGAAGGTCACGACCGCCATCTTGGAAAAAAACACCGCGATCTGGCTGAACACATTGCCCGGGCCCAAGGTCAGCAGCAGCGCCAGCACCGGCACCAGCCACAGCGCTAGAAAAATCGCCGCAATCTTGATCGACCAGCCGGCCTGCGGGCGCGCGTGCGCCGGCAATTCCTCGCCGAGCGCGCTGTCAGCGTCGGCGACCTGGCGATCGCCGATCTTGCCGTGCGCGCCGCCGGTGAGAAACGCCGCGACCCCGAAATGCCCGCCGAAGAGGCCGATGACCCCGGCGGCCAGGATGATGATTGGGAACGGCACCGCGAAAAAGAAGATCGCGACGAAGCTCGCCGCCGCGAGCCCGATCATGACGTTGTTCTTGAGCGCGCGCTTGCCGATGCGCACGACCGCTTCGAGCACGATCGCGAGCACCGCCGCTTTCAGGCCGAAGAACAGCGCCTTGACCACGCCGACATTGCCGAGCAGGGCGTAGATCCAGCTCAGCACCATGATGGCGACAAATCCCGGCAGCACGAACAACGTGCCGGCGACGAGACCGCCCTTGGTCTTGTGCAGGAGCCAGCCGATGTAGATCGCGAGCTGCTGCGCCTCCGGGCCCGGCAGCAGCATGCAGTAGTTGAGCGCGTGCAGGAACCGCGTCTCGCCGATCCACTTCTTCTCCTCGACCAGGATGCGGTGCATGGTCGCGATCTGGCCGGCCGGCCCCCCGAAGCTGAGCGCCGCGACCCGCGCCCAGGTCGCGACGGCCTCGCGAAACGAGATCCCGTGCGCTGGCAACGTGCCGTGTTCGGTCCCGATCGCGTCCACGTCAGCCCCCCGTCGCGACCCGCTCAGCTCTTCGCCACCGCGGTCTTGTCCAATGCCGCCCGTATTCCCTTGGCGAGCTTCTGGGCATCATCGTTCGCCCAGAAATGGATGAAGAACATGCGCGGCTCTTCGTCCAGCATGTGGCTGTGGATCGCCGTCACCTCGATGCCGTTCGCCCGCAGCGTGCGCACCAGCGGATTGACCTCATTCCCGGTCACCAGGAAGTCGCCGGTGATTGCCGCCTTGCCGCCGCCGGTCGGCTGAAAGTTGATCCCGTTGGCCATGCCGGTCGGGCCGGGCGGAACGAGCGCCATCCCCATCTCGGTGATCGGGTCGCGGCGGGGCACGGCGAACTGATACACACCGCCGTTGGCCTGGCCTTTCACGCCCATGATCGCGTCGAGCGCCGCGGTGTCGAGATCGATCGCCGGCGCCGGGCCGGACGCCGTAGCCGGAGGCCCAAGCGGCGTCTTGCTTTCGCCCAAGCCGGCACGGATCGCTGTCGCGAGCTTCACCGGATCGCCGTGCGCGCCGACATGCATGTAGTAGGTCGGCGGATTCGCACGCAGCAGGTGATTGTGAACCGCGGTGATGTCGATGCCGTTCGCGAGGAGCTTCGCCATCACCGGGTTGATCTCGGTGTCGAGCAGCACGAGATCGCCCATCACCATGACCTCGCCGTGCACCGGCTTGAACGCAACCCAGCCGCCGAGCGCGAGCGCGGGCTTGATGGCGACGCCGTCGAGCGTCACCTGCAGATCGGAGCGTGGAAATCCATAGCGATGGACGTCGCCGCCGACGGCGGCTGTCCGGCCCAGCGCTTCATCCACCCGTTTCCAATCGATCTCTTGCGCGCTGGCAAGCGTGCTCATTGCGAGCGAGGCCCCGCATAGTGCGAGGGCACAGAGAGTACGCATCATTAACCTCCGTTATGTGAGTTCAATGCGGCGTTGCCGGTCGCGCCGCGGAGTCGTGGTTCGATGGAGCAACGCCGCGAAAGTTCGTCGGGTCGTGAGCTTCAGCGGGCCGCGCCGGCTTTGCCGGCGGCCAGTTGTGGCGCTCGTCCTGCAGGCTGCGGCACCAGGTGTAGAGCGCGTCGTAGATGACCATCCCGTGCTCAAGCATCTGATGGTCGTCGGCGAAGTTGGCCGAAAGGCCGAGCGAGATCGCGAACAGCCCGCCGCACTGCGGGGTGAGATCGTGCCGCGACGTATCGGCGCCGCGCACGATCTGCGCCAGGTGATCCAGCGCCGGATCGCGGATGTCGTAGATGCGCAGGAAGGTATCGAACGAGCAGCGCTCGCCCTCGTGGCTGAACTCGACGCCATCGATGTCGTAGGGCGTGCCGCCGGTTTGCTGGGCGGCAGCGACCACCTGGCTCGGCGGCACGTAGACGAACTCCGCCTGCGGATCGATGAACCGCGCGATCAGCCACGGACACGCGATGCGATCGATCTTCGGCCGCTCGCGCGTCACCCATTTGCCGGGCGTCGCTCCGATCTTTCGGTGCGTGGGAAGACCTGCGTCCATCCAGGCCGCGATGCCGCCGGCAAGCGCGCGCGCGTCGATGCCGGCGGCCCGCAGCGCGGCGACGACGCCCTGGCTGATGTCGTGCCCATGCTCGCAATAAGCGACCACGGGACGGCCGGGCGGCAGCGAGCTTCGCCACCGCTCGACCTGATCGGGGGCCTGGTAGACGGCCCCGATGATCAGCCGATCCGCGCTCGCAAAGGCCGAAGGGTGGCGCACATCCACGACGATCGGGGCGGCCGCGGTGCCGAGCCGGGCGTAAAGATCGTGCGGAGAAATTGAGGGTTTCGATTCGTCCATGCGCAATCTCCTCGACAATCGAGTGTTGCGCAGAGCTTGGACGCAGCCGTCTCACGGGGAGTTTGCCTATCCCCGAACGGCAAGAATTTAGTTCAGCGGCGGGCGGCTCGCAAGTGCGCGCGGATCAAGCTTCCGTGCGAGGATCGGCTGCACGATCGTACCGAGCTTATCGGGCCGCAGGGGCGCGTTATGGCCGGGCCGGCCACGACGGCGGGGGCAACACGGTCACCTCTCCCCGCAAGCGGGGAGAGGGAGAACCAGCGCCGTGCCATATACGACCCGCTCATTTATTTGCGAAAAATGAGTATTGATTTTCGCAAATAATCATATGACGCTGGCGGCTGACTTATCCGGTAATCCGCAGACGCGTTCGGCCGCCTGATCGCGCAGGAGAGTCAGCACTGGCGGCAGGCGCTCAAGACGGCCAGCGCCGAGCAGGAATGAGTTTTGATGCGGAAGCAAAATGCAACGGACCGCGGCCAGCGCCGCCTCGACCCGCGCACGTCCTATCGGTTCTCGATCATCTCGCGCCGGCAGACGCGCTGCCTCGCCGACATGCACGCGTCGCGCTTCGGGTTGTCGACCAACGGCTGGAAACTGCTCAGCGTGATCGACTACTTCGGCCCGCTGTCGGCAACCGAAGCGGGCGGGCACACGAGCCTCGAGCCCGCCAAGGTCACGCGCGGCATCGATGCGCTGGCGGAGCAGGGCCTGGTGCTACGGCGCGAGGACCCGGTCGACCGGCGGCGGACCATCCTGTCGCTCTCCGCCAAGGGCAAGCGCATCCACGACAAGGTCGAAGACGTGTCGCGCGCACTTGAGCAGGCATTACTGCGCGTGCTGCGCCCGGCCGAGCGCGAGACCCTCAATCACCTGCTCGACAAGCTGGAGCGCCGATCCGCCGAGATCTTTGCCCGCAGCGACGCCTGGCGCGAGATCGAGCGCGCTCCCGCCAGCGCGGCCGAGGCCGCCGCGCTCGCGGCGCCTTGATTGCCGTAGGATGGGTAGAGGCGCATTGCGCCGAAACCCATCGCGTCATCCATGCCATCCAAGTGATGGGTTTCGCTGCGCTCAACCCATCCTACCGTCCTTACGCCACGCTGGATTGAGTCGTTCGTAGGAACCAAAATCTCGGCGCCGTCATGGCCGGGCTTGTCCCGGCCATGACGGGTTGAGACGCTAGCGGCTGTTCTACTTCAGCCGCGCGCCGGCCGCGTCGATCAGGCTCAGATCGGCGTACTTCTGCAGGTCAAGCGGCGCCGGGATGAAGCCCAGCTTGTTGGTCAGCGTGATGTTCGCCTGCAGCGCCTTGAGGTCCGGGACGCCCGCGGGATCGTGAAAGAAATCGCCCTGCTTGGTGAACGCCCAGCTCGCGAACCGTTCGACCGGCTGCTTGGTGAAGTCTGCCAGGTGCTTCACCGCTTCGTCATGATTCGCCGGATCGGTGAACCAGCGCACCTCGCGTATGTGGTCCTCGAGAAAATCGATGATCGCGGCCCGGTTCTTCGCCAACACCGGGGCGCGACCGGTCATGATGATCATCTGCGATCGCCCGATCGCCTCCTGCTGCGTGAACAGCGTGCGGGCCAGCGAACGCAACTGTGGGTCGGCGCTGAACGGCCGCACCGCGGCGATGAGCGTCACCTTCTTCTCCAGGAGCTGCGGCTTCTGGTTGGGGAACGGAATTTCGATGATCGTCACATCGGACTTGGGGTTGATGCCGTGCTGCACCAGCATGGCGCGCATCGCGACGTCGACCGCGCTGCCCGCGAGGTTGGTCGCCACCACGGTGCCCTTGAGATCGGCCAGGGTTTTGATCGGCCCGTCTTTGAGCACCATGAACTCGTTGCTGTAATAGTCGGGAACGCCGTCCTGGAACACGTCGGAGATGACGCGCAGGTCGTCCATCTTGGCGTTCTCGACCGCGAGCGGGAAGCTCGAATAGGCAAGCGGCGCGAGATCGATGTCGCCGGTCGCGAGCGCCGTGATCATGGTCGGCGTGCCGTTGAAGTGCACGCCCTCGAGCGTGTAGGTGACGCCCTCGTGCTTCGCCACTCCCTTGGGACCAAACAGTTGAAACGGCGCATCGGCGCCTGCGACCACCCAGCCGACCTTGAGCTTCACCGGCTCGGCCGCGGCCGGAGCAAACGCCAGCAGCACGGCACTCGCCGCCAGCACGCAACACGCCACACCATTGCGCATCATGTTCCCTCCCGGTTGTTCCGTATTTGACCGTTGCGATGGTCGATCCTGTAACGCTCACTCTATATTGGATCCGACGTGCGCGGGAGTAGCGGCATGCGCCTTGAGGACCTGCGAAAGAAGTCGTCATGGCCGGGCTTGTCCCGGCCATCCACGAAGGCATCGGCACGTCAAAACAGAAAGAAAGACGTGGATGGCCGGGACACGGCCTTCGGCCGGCCCGGCCATGACGGCGGCGTCACAGCCTGGCCAGCTACTTCTTCACCCGCTCCATCGCATAGCAGGCTGCAACCACTGATTTGCTCGGGCCCGCGCCGCTATGGACGTAGCACTTCTCCATGCGGTCGGGGCCAAGCAGCGTGACGCGGAAGTAGCCGTCGGTGTCGGCGCCGACGATCGACTTGTTGTCCGACGAGATCGCCCAGGCAAACGGCTCCTTGGAGTCCATGACCGCGGACGATGAGCGCCCCCAGGCGAGGCGGCCGTCCTGACCTTCAACGACGTCGGTCATCTCGATGTCGCGCACGCGCGGCGGCGCGGCCATCGTTTGTTCGCCCGGATTGTGGACGTTGTTCCCGAAGACGACGACTTTGCCCTTACCCGACCAGGTACCCTTGATGTCGGGAATCGCATCCTGCGCGTGCGCCGCCGTCGTGGCGCCTACAATCGTCAATATCAGGGCAACATATCGCATGGGATCTCCTTGTGTTGCTGTCATCAATAACTGAGCCGCAGCGCTATTGCGGCAGACCTTCCACCGCATAGACGCGGAATTTCGCGTATTTGTCGCCGATTGCCTTGGCGGCTTTGAAGGCCGGGGAATCAAACGCGGCTTTGGCCTTGTCCATGCTCTCGAACAACATGATGGCAATGCGCGACTTCGGGGGATCACCGTAAAAGGACGTGGTCTCGCCGCCGCGCACGATATATTTGCCGCCCCCGTCCGTGATCGCTTTCGCCGCGGGCGGCACGTACTCCTTGTCATAGGGCGCGGCATTTATCACGTCGATTTCCGCCACCACATAGGCCGGCGGCTTGGCCTGGGCATGAAGCGCCTGGATGGCGGCAGCGCCGACCGCTAGTCCCGCCAACAGCGACACTGCGACGGTGTAAGGCGTTTTCATCACTATCTCCGACTTGCTTTTCAAGATCAGTTGGGGCGGGCCAAATTAGCCACCGCACATGACCATAGAGCGCGGCGGAAAGATACTTCAAGACACGAGGAGCTGGGCAAGGAGGAGTGATTGGGCAGCGGGTGGTGGCGACGGTTTGACAAGCTCGCCGGAAGGCGCGCCGGAGTGATCCTGTCGCCCGGCCGCTGTGTTGTTACGTCAAGGCGGACACCACGCGTATCACCCCCTGCGGCGGTTCCTTGCGTGCCGCGATAAGGGCGTCGGCACCGAGGCTGCGGCCGTAGCGCTCCACCGCGAGCACGACCATGAGCAGAACCAGGAACGCGTAGGTCCATGGCCATTCGCTCTCCGAGCGGTAGAGGCCGAAATAGATGTTGAGGATCAGCAGCGCACCGACGGTCGCGCTCGCCCGCACGAACAGGCCGAGCAGCAGCGAAATCCCGATCGCAACCTCGGCGAAATAGATGACGTATCCGAACGGCGTGAAATGCGTGAGGATCAAATCCTTGACGAGCGTTGCCTGAATCGGAAACGCCGCGTGTGCAACGATTTCCTCGGTCCAGTGCCGCAGGCCTTCGAAGTCTGGGGGGACCTTCCAGAGCGACTGTTGCCACCACATCAGGCCGACCACGCCGCGTACGACATAGCGCACCAGATGATCGACCGTTCTCTGCTCGGGCAAACTCCGGAACGCCACTGCCGCGATCACAAGGCTGGCGATGAGTACGACCCAGAACACCGGGGTTGCCCAATAACCTTCCGTGAGGAAAAACAAGCCGTCATTGAACGGATTGGTGCGCATCGGCGGCCTCCTGCGCGAGCGTGGGTCGGTCAAACGCCCGCGCTCCATTTTAACGGGGGCAGAGCCTACGCGAGCCGCAATCTCAAGATCGCACGAGGAATTGAGCAGGCCGTTACACGCGCTGACAAATAGGCTAAATCAATCATCAAATGCCCGCCGTGCGGGTCATCGGAGCAGCGGATACCGTGACGTCGACCTTCGATCGGTATCAGCGGATCGCGCCGTTCTACGATCTGCTCGACTTCCCGTTCGAGCGCGGACGCTACCGCGCGATCAGGCCGCTCCTGTTTGAAGGGCTGTCCGGCGTGATCCTGGATGCCGGCGTGGGCACGGGGCGCAATTTTCCGTTCTATCCGCGCGATTCGAAAATCGTCGGAGTCGATATCAGCCCGGCCATGCTGGCATGCGCCGCGCGCCGGCTTCCGGTCGCCGGCGCAGAGGTGCAATTGCGACAAATGGATATCACTCGGCTCGATTTTCCTGATCGGCACTTTGACGCCGCGGTTGCGACGTTTCTGTTCTGCGTGCTGCCGGAGGCGCTGCAAGTGCCCGCGCTCAAAGAGATCGGGCGCGTCGTGAAACCAGGCGGACCTATTCGCCTGTTGGAGTACACGCGGCCGAGCGGAGCCCTGCGAAAGACCATGACGAAAATCTGGGAACCGTGGGTCGGCTGGGCCTATGGGGCGAGTTTTGACCGCCGCACCCAGGAGCACATTCCGGAGGCGGGACTGGAGCTCGTCGACGCCCGCTTCGTACTGGACGATCTCATCAAGCTGATCTACGCGCGCGCAAAGTAGCCACGCGCGTGTGATGAGCCGATGACCATGGTTTATCGCGTCCAGGATCCCGGGCTGCTCAAAGCAGTCAAGGCAGGCGACAAGGTGAAGTTCGACGCCGATCGCGTGAACAACCAATTCACCGTGACCAAATTCAGAAGACTAAGTAGGCGCCTCGTTCCGGGCAGCTTGCCTCCAACGTTGAGCCGAGCATGCGACCCAGGTGTTTATACGCTCGCGAACGTCGAACGCGACGCAATCCGATTTCATTTCGACACGCCCCTTGCAACGCCGGCCGGGGTATTCCATATACCATCCATGTGGATGGTATATGGATGGTAAAAATGACCGGCAAGGTACACGAGCTTCGGCCGAAAGGGGCTGACAGCGAGAAGATCACGATCAATCTCGGCTATGTCGATCTCGGCCACATCGACCTCCTGGTGCAGGAGGGTTTTTATTCCAACCGCACCGACTTCATCCGAACAGCGATCCGCAATCAGCTCGATCGCCACAGCGACGCCGTCAAGCAGTCCGTTGCTCGGCACCAACTCGACCTCGGCTTGCGTCAGTACAGCCGGCAAGACCTGGAGGCCGTGCAAACGGCCGGCGAGACGCTTCACATCCAGGTGCTCGGGCTGGCGGTGATCGCAGCAGATGTCCCTCCCCAACTGGCGCGGAAAACCATCGCCTCCATTCACGTGCTCGGTGCCTTGCAGGCCAGTCCCGCAGTGAAGGCGGCGTTGAGCGACCGCATTCGCTGAAGCGAATCCGCAGTTTTCGATCAATCCCTTCCGCGAGGAAGGGCAGCGCTCTCGCTGTGCCGACAATCCACCCAACACAGGACCCATTTTTCATGAACGCACGATCCAAGATCGACATGATGGAGGTGACCCGCCTCACGCGCCAAGGGCGGCTCGAAGCTGCGATGTCCGTTCTGCGCGCAGTGCTGTTGAGTACCCCTTCCTCCGATTTCGTGGACGCTGAACCGCAACCGCCGTCCGGACACACGCCACACACTCTCGACCTGCTGCCGCCAACGACGGCAACCGGAGGTTCTTGGACATTCCCGCAATTGGGTGAGGCGCACGCGGGTCGTCGTCGCATCGGCGCGAGCCAACGGGAGGTCCCGGCGGCGCTCCGCCGATCCCTCGACCGCTTGGGGCAACTCGGCTCCGTACGCGGCCTCGACGGACTGGTCGGACCCGCGGTCGGCCGCACTCCGGTCCCTGTGCCCGACGGCGCACTGTTTGAAGAGCGCAACTATGCCAATGAAGCAGGAAGCCGCGCGTACAAGCTCTATGTTCCGAGCGGCTACAATGCGCGGGCGCTCCCGCTTGTGGTGATGCTGCATGGATGCACGCAGTCGCCGGACGACTTTGCCGTCGGCACGCGGATGAACGATCTGGCTGAGGAGCAAACTTTCCTTGTCGCCTACCCGGCGCAGGACGTGTCCGCCAATGTCTCCAAGTGCTGGAACTGGTTCAACGCGGGCGACCAGCAGCGTGATCAGGGTGAGCCCTCGCTGATCGCGGGCATCACCCGCCAGATCATGCGCGACTTCCTGGTCGAGCCTGGGCGCGTGTATATCGCCGGCTTGTCTGCCGGAGGTGCCGCGGCGGCAATCATGGGCTCGACGTACCCGGACCTCTATGCCGCCATCGGCGTGCATTCCGGCTTGGCGTGCGGGGCCGCCACCGACATGCCTTCCGCCTTCGAGGCGATGCGGCAGGGGCGGTCGTCCGGCGCGTGGCAACCGTGCCGGCACGACGACTCCAGACCCGCTGTTCCGACCATCGTGTTTCACGGTGACCGCGACATGATCGTCAACCCCGTCAACGGGGATCAGGTCATTGCCCAGTCGAAGGCTGCGGCGGATTTTCGGATCACCGTCACCCGCGGCGAGGCACCGGGAGGGATGGGTTACACCCGCACCGTTCAGGCGGATAAAAACGGTCGACCGATTCTGGAGCACTGGGTTCTGCACGGAGCCGGCCACGCATGGTCCGGCGGGAGCGCTGCCGGGTCGTACACCGAGCCGCGCGGGCCCGACGCCAGTCGCGAGATGATGCGCTTCTTCCTCCAGCGCTGAACCCCAGCCGTGTGTGGGCTAGGTCTTGCCTCGCTTCTTTTTCACCGCCTTGCGCGCGGCGTAGCGTTTGTCGCGGGCGGCCTTTTGTTCAACCAACACGGCGGCCTCGCGCTCGGCTCGCTCGGCTGCGGTCCGAGCCTTCATCTCGACGGCTTCCCGTTCAGCCTGCGCCGCGCGTTCGGCGGCACGGGCTGCTTGTTGGCCGAGTTCGACTTCATGCGCGCGCTTCTCGGCTTCGCGTTGGGCGGCGCGGGCAGTTCGTTCTACGAGCAGGGCTTCTCTTGCCGCCCGGCGCTCGGCGACTGCCGGATCCTCCGGCCCAGGCGCGGCGCGGAACTTTTCCAGCAGCGCCTTTTTCGCCCGCGCAGAGTCTTCCTGCCGCTCCCGAAGATCGGGGACCATCTTCCGTCTCATTCCGCTTATCTCGTGTCCTGTTGCCCGCGTGATGGGCCGCTGGCCCGCTGGTCATTGCATGGAACAATCGAGACCCGCGCGCAAGCGATCTTCCTCAATGCCGCGCGGGCTGCCCTTCTCCAACCGGTCTGGTCGGGCCCGCGATTTCGTCATAGGTAGTTGACGCGCGCGCAAAAACTTCCGACGCGGGGCGACCGGAACGAATGGCCATCACAACCAACGAACATCCGCCAGCGGGCGGAGCCCTCGCCAACGCGAGCCACGATCTTTTTGCCGGCGGCGTCAGCAGCGTGCTGTCGATCGCGTATGGCTTGTCGTTTGCAGCGCTCATGTTTTCGGGTCCGCTCGCGCCATGGCTCGGGTATGGGATTGCCGCAACCTTTCTCACCTCAGCAGTCGGCGCCGCGATCGTCGCCATGCGGAGCTCGCTGCCGTTCACCATCGGCGGCCCGGACTCCTCGACCTCGGCGGTGACGGCGACGCTGGTCGCGACATTGCTGCATCAGCTCGCCGGCGCCGGCGTCGCGGGCGAACAATTGGTCGTGCCGGCGCTGATCGCGATGGCACTTGGCGCCGCGCTCACCGGCCTCCTGCTGTGCGGGCTTGGTCTCACCCGCGCAGGCCGCGCCATTCGGTTCGTGCCGTATCCGGTGATCGGGGGATTTCTGGGCGCGACCGGCTGGGTGATGGTCAACGGCGCGGTGCGGGTGATCACCGACGAACCGCTCACCATCGGCGATCTCCCCGCGCTCACCAGCTACTTCAGCCTTGCCAAACTGCTGGCGGCCGCCGGGGTCGCCTGTGCGCTCTACATCGCCATGCAGCGACCGAGCAAAAGCCTCGGTCTGCCAGTCGTATTGGCGGTGTTCATCGCTGCCGGGAACCTCGGTCTTGTTGTGGCCGGCACGTCGCTTGCGCAGGCCCAGGCCAACGGCTGGCTGTTCGCGCCGCAAGCCGCGGTCGGGCTGGTCCTGCCGTGGCGGCCCGACCACCTCGCGCATTTTCCGTGGCGTTCGCTGCCCGCTCTCTCCGGCGAACTGCTGGCCGTGATGTTCGTCACCGCGATCAGCATGCTGCTCAACACCGCCGGAATTGAGCTCGCGACGCGGCGCGAGGCCGACCTCGAACGCGATCTCAACTCGCTCGGGATCGCCAACCTGGTTTCGGCGGCGCTGGGCGGCTATGTGAGCTGCGTTTCGCTGTCCCGCACCACGATCAACTATGCGGCCGGCGCGCGCGGGCGGCTGTCCGGTCTCACCGTTGCGGCGATTTCGGCGATCGTCCTGTTCGCCAATCCCGGCTTTGTGGGGTACGTGCCGAAGTTCGTGCTGGGCGGCCTGCTGCTCTATCTCGGCCTCGACCTGATGTTTCGCTGGCTGATCGAGTTGGCCAGGCGGCTGTCGCGGCTCGAATACCTGTCGCTCGTCGCCATCGCGCTGATCATCGTGCAGCTGGGCTTCATCGCGGGCGTGCTGATCGGCATCGTCATCGGCTGCGCGACGTTTGCGCTGAGCGCGAGCCGCGTCAACGTGATCAAGTTCGGCTTCGACGGCTCGGAGATCCGCTCCTCGCTCGACCGCAATTCGAGCGAGCTGGCGCTGCTCGCCCGGCATGGCGCCCAGCTGCAGGGCATGAGCCTGCAGAGCCATTTGTTCTTCGGCTCCGCGCATCGACTCTACCGGCATGTCAAGACGCTGCTCGCCGAGCACCCCGATTGCCGATTTCTGCTGTTCGATTTCCGGCTGGTCACCGGCCTCGACTCCTCGGTGATGCACAGCTTTACGCAGATCAAGCACGCGGCCAGCGAGATCGGCGCGCAGCTCGTGCTCGTTCACTTGCCGCCCGAGATCGAGCACTCCTTGCGCACACGCGGCCTCATCGACAGCGACATTGTTCTGGCGCCCGAACTCGATCGCGCGCTCGAGAGCTGCGAGAACGCGATCATCGCTGCCCATCGCGTCAAAGAAGACGAGGCACGCTCGCTGTTCGACTGGCTTACCGCGGCGCTCGGCAGTCCGGCGCTCGCCAAGCGAATGGTGCAACTCTGCGAGCGCCACGAGATTGCGGCCGGCGAGACCATCGCCCGCCAGGGAGAGGCGGCGGATTGCATGCATTTCATCCTCGACGGCCGCGTCGGGATCGTGGCCGAGACCGGCGATGGGCGCTCGACGCGTTTGCGCAGCCTCGGACCGCACACCACGATCGGGGAGATGGGCCTGATCACGCGCCAGCCGCGCAGCGCCACCATCCAGGCGGAAGTCGCGAGCGTGCTTTATTCGCTGAGCATCGAGGCCTATGAGCGCATCGCGCGCGACGAACCGGCGCTGGCGCAGGCGCTGCTGCGCTACGTCATCGGCGTGATGAGCGAACGGCTCAGCTTTGCCAGCCGGGTCATCAGCGTACTGCGACGCTGAGGCGGTTGGAGGATAGCTGATACGCGCGACCAGGTCGTGATCGCCTCACGTGGCGTGGTCAGGGTCGAGGCCCGAGGGAGCTTCTTGCCTTTTGGCATCTTCATCGGCCTGGACTTTCTGAACCACGACACGAGCAGAGTTCAATCTATCCGCGCCAAGACCTGCTCCAGGTTGGCAAAGAACCGTGGCCACCCGTACTTGGCGCCCTGGTAGGCCTGCTGCTGATCCGGCCGGAAGCCCGATTGCTCCATGCGCAGGTGGGTCCCCGTTTTCGTAGGGGTGAGAGTCCAAGTGACGACACTCTCGAGACCATGGGCCGCCCACGTGTAAGACAGCGTTTTGTTCGGCTCGACGACCAGGACCTGACAGTCGACAGCGCCCCAGTCTGCGCGAAGATTGAAACGCTCGCCCACGACAGGATTAAAGTCGTTCTTCATGAGCCACTCCTCGATCAGGTGTGGTTGCGTGAGCGCGCGCCAGATCTTTTCCGGCGGAAAAGGCATCTCCCGTTCGACAACGACGGAGCGCGTTTCGGTCGCAGTATCGGTCATTGGTCCATCCTCTTGTGACGCTCCTCAAGCGCTCTTTGATCTCTTCTGAGAGCGGACGGGGCGAGCCTTAGCTTGCACCGACGTGTTCAGCGCCACAGCGGCGCGAATGAGTGCCTTCAACGCCTTTTCATCAATCTTGTCGCCCTCATGGAAATCGATGGCACGCCTGGTGTTGCCTTCGAGGCTGGAGTTGAAGAGGCGTGAAGAGTCCTCCAACGAGGCGCCCTTGGCGAAGGTCATCTTCACGACATTTCTGTACGTCTCACCGGTGCAGACGATTCCGGCGTGCGACCACACCGGAACCCCTCGCCACTTCCACTCCTCGACCACTTCGGGGTCGGCCTGCTTGATGAGACTTCGGACCCGGGCGAGCGTCTCGCCCCGCCAATCACTCAGCTCCTTGATTCTCGCATCTATCAGCTGAGAGGGAGAGTCTCCTCCCTTTCCTTCCATCGAGCCGCTCTTCGCCGACTTCTTGGAGGTTCTTTTGGGAGCGACGGGTTTGCTCATTGGTCCATCCTTTTGAGCAGATCTTCGAGGTGGTCGAACCGGTTTTGCCAGAACCCGGCCATTTGACTTGTCCAGTCGATCAGCAGGGCCAAGGCGCCGAGCTGCGCGCTATAGTGCGTCTGGCGACCTTCGTGGCGGTCGCGCACCAACCCGGCCTGCTTCAGGACCCCGAGATGCTTTGACACGGCCGGTTGCGAGACCTTGGCCCGAGCCGTCAGCGCCCCGACCGTCTGCTCTCCCTCGCGGCACAGCCGCTCGAAGATCGCACGACGGGTCGGATCGGCGAGCGTTCTGAAGAGCACATCGTAAGCCTTCGGCATTTGCGATCGATAACTCGCTGGCTATTGATTGACGTATAACCACCGAGATATAGGTGCGTCAAGCCAGGAACGTGGAGCGGCATTATGATCCGCGTCACTGGAGATCAGCGTGCTGCGACGCTGCTCCCGAGTGTCCAGGCGCTCAAACGCGTTCAACCTGCGTCGTCACGCTCGTGAGGCGTTCCTTCCGTTCGTGCCGTCACGCCGCCGCGGCTTCGTTGCCCGCGCTCTCTTTGGTCCAGCGCCTTGAGCAGGCGCTTCAAACGCGCGGGTAGCGTGCTGTAGTCGCTGGCCAAATAGACGAGGCGCAGGCGTCGACCGATGGCGGCTATCGCCTCACTGTGCCAGCGTGCCTTTGCGTCCGGCGTTGGTGATGGTCGAGACATCGTTGTCCCTCTTGCTTGAGAACATGCGACGGTCGCAGCAGTTCCCGCCACAGCCAATTCGATGTCGTCCGTTTCGCGATCGGGTTCTCGCTGGCTTGCCGCTCGATCCTGGCAAACAGACCCGCCGGCTCCTCATCATGCCTCGTGGTCCTTTCGCACTCGGAAGCAGCATTTCGCAAAATGGGAGCTATGGTTACGGACCAGGCTACCCCAGGCGAAGAATTTTAATGCCGCGCCTTCCCTGATCGGCTGCGCGCAATTCGCAGCCCCACTGAGGGTACCCTCATGGGGCGCGGTAAGACGTGCCGGGGGCAGACGCGCCGGACACGGAATTCGCTGAGATAGTCTCTATTGCGTCATGGTATCGGAACCCGCCAGATATCCTCCGCGTAGTCCCGAATGGCACGGTCGGCGGAAAACCAGCCCATGCGCGCGGTATTTGACAGGCTCGCGCGCCACCAGGATCCACGGTCCCGAAAACGCTGATCCACGGCCCGTTGCGTCTGCCAGTAAGCGTCAAAATCGGCGGCAACCATAAATTCGTCGCGGCCGATAATCTTTTCAACGACTGGTCGGAAGCGCGCACGATCGTCGGGCGAGAACTCGCCGTTTGCAATGCCTTCGATCGCCTGCGCCAGCAAGGGGGACGCCGCAACCGCGTCGCGCCCTTCGAATCCATCGCTACGAAGTCGGGCGACCTCTTGCGCCTTTAAGCCGAAGATAAAGATGTTCTCTTCACCGACGCTGTCACGAATCTCAATATTGGCGCCGTCCATTGTGCCAATGGTGAGGGCCCCGTTAAGCGCGAGTTTCATGTTGCCGGTGCCGGAGGCCTCCATTCCGGCGGTTGAAATCTGTTCCGACAGGTCGGCAGCGGGCACGATCGTTTCAGCGAGCCTCACGTTGTAGTTTGGCAGGAATACGACCTTGAGCAGATCGCCGACCGCCGCATCGCCGTTAATCACGCGCGCGACATCATTGGCAAGCTTGATGATGAGCTTAGCCTGGACATAGGTCGGGGCCGCCTTCCCGGCCAGAATTTTGATGCGCGGAGACCAATTTCCGCCCGGGTTGGCCCGCATGGCATAATAAAGAGCGACCGCTTCCAGAATATTGAGCAACTGGCGCTTGTATTCGTGAATGCGCTTGATCTGCACATCGAACAGCGCTGCGGGATCGGCTCGCACCCCAGTCTGTTCGCGAATAACTCTGCAGAGCGCCTCTTTATTGGCCGTGCGAATATTGGCGAGCCGTTCCTGGAAAGAAGAATCGTCGACGAAGCGCTCGAGCCTGCGCAATTGATTGGGGTCATCCAATACGCGCTCGCCGAGAGCGTCGACGAGCAATGTCGTCAACATCGGGTTCGCCTGGTAGAGCCAGCGGCGAAAGGTGATCCCGTTTGTTTTGTTAACGATCCGGCTCGGGTGGATTGCGTCCAAGTCGCCGAAAATCGTGCGTCGCATCAGATCCGTGTGCAGCGCAGACACGCCGTTGACTTTGCGCGAACCGACGAAAGCAAGATGCGCCATTCGCAAACGCTTATCGCCGCGCTCGTCGATCAGAGACAAGGATTGCAGCAACTCGGCACCGGCGCCACGTGCCTTGGCCTCGCCAAGATGAAACCAGTTGATCAGGAAGATGATTTGCATATGGCGCGGTAGCAGGCGATTCATCAACGATACCGGCCAGGTTTCGAGCGCCTCCGGGAGCAGCGTGTGATTGGTGTAGTTCAACGTCGAGGTCGTGATCCGCCAAGCTTCATGCCAAGAAAGATCGCGCTCATCGACCAGAATGCGCATCAGCTCGGCAACCGCGATGGCCGGATGCGTGTCGTTCAGTTGGATTGCAGCGTGATCGGGTAGCGATGCGAGATCGCCGCGCTCGGCGACGTGCCGCTGCACGATGTCCTGCAGAGATGCCGACGTGAAGAAATATTCCTGACGCAAACGCAGTTCTTGGCCGGCGGCGGTTTCAGCGTCGGGATAGAGCGCACGCGAGATCGCTCCCGCCTCCGCGCGCGTGGCCAGGGCTCGCACATAGTCGCCGTCCTTGCTGGGCTTAGGACGGTGCAGTGGTTCCGTCGCGCGGGCGGACCACAGGCGTAGCGTGTTGATGTGACGTCCGCGCCACCCAACGACCGGCGTATCGTGCGCGACCGCGGCAACCACCTCGTCGGGATACCAGAACGCCGGCGCGGTCTCCCGGTCGCCGCCCATGTATTCGACGCAGCCGCCAAAGCGAACCGGATAGCTCACGCCCGGCCGTTCGAATTCCCACGGGTTACCAAACGCGAGCCAATCGTCCGGCAGTTCGTGCTGCCAGCCGTCGCGCAGCCGTTGCTCGAACTGGCCGTGGTCGTACCGAATACCATAGCCGTGCGCAGCAATTCCCAGCGCGGAGAGGCTATCCATGAAACAAGCCGCCAACCTCCCGAGCCCTCCGGCCCCCAGAGCCGCGTCAGGCTCGAGTGCGCGAAGCTGATCGAGATCGACATCGAATTTTGAAAGCGCGGCGCGGACCGGCGAGACGAGTTCCAGGTTATACAATGCATCAAACAGGAGCCGGCCTATGAGATACTCGATAGACAGGTAGTAGACGTGCTTGGAGCCTTTGGCACGCACGCGCTCCGCAGTTTCCATCCAGTGGTCGACGATCTGATCGCGCACGGCGAGCGCAGTCGCCATGAACCAATCGCGCGGACCCGCGCGCTCGGGTTGCCGTCCGACCGAATAGACGAGCTTTTCATAAATTGCTTGCTCGAGCTGCGATACCTGCCTCGCTAAGGGAGAAAAGCTCGGCTTTTGCTCCAACTTCTCTCGCATCTCATGCCTCTTAGTCGCGGCCGACTCGAATCAGACGTAAATTATGCAGTGTCACCCGAGATTAGATTAGGGACCCGGTCAGTGAGGCGATCCCTTTTCCCCGCTCTTATTTGCGGCTGCTCTTGAAGAAAGGGTCTCTGAACCCTTGGGTTTCGCGCTTTTAGGATGCGCGCCCTTCAATCGCCATGGCGGACGCGATGGGCTCAAAGCCGCCTGATGCACAAAATTCCTCCAAATTGACCGGCAGGCGGCGACGCCAGTTCGGGTGTTCAGATACCGTACCAGGTATATTGGTTTGGTGCTCGAGCCCGATTACATCTTCAAGCGCAACCGACATAAGTCGGCTGCGGGAGCGGGCGAGATAGCGCATAACCGCTATGAAAGCGCCGTCCTCGCTGGCGCCGACATCGTGGCGATCAAGGGTCCTCAGCAAATTCTGATACGCAGTGCCTCGATCTCGCGCGTTTTCACCCGCAGCCAAGCCAATTGCGTTCCTGAGAGTGAGGTCGTGGCCCTTGATCCACCCCGCAAGGGTCGGCAAGTCATGCGTGCCGAAAGTCACAATGGCATTTTCAGCGTATTGTTGCGGCTCCCGGAACCCGCCATCCGCGTCACGTTCGAACATTGCCACCAGATACGACCACACTCCCCATGCTTGCAATGTTTCGGACACGCCGGGAGGCACCGTGCCCAAATCCTCGCCGATAACGAGGCAACGCGAGCGCACGCTTTCCTGTGAGACCACGGCCAACATGGCCTCGAACGGGAAGCGCACGTAGGCCCCCCGCTCGGCCGCCTGACCATTTGGGATCAAATAAAGCCGATTGAGACCCAGCGCGTGGTCGATCCTGACGGCCCCCGCATGGCGCATGGTTGCGACCAGCGTTTGGCGAAAAAAAAGAAAATTCGAATCGACCGATGCTTGTGGATGGAACGATACAAGGCCCCAGTTCTGTCCGCGGGGGTTAAACATATCGGGTGGCGCACCGATCGAAAGACCGCGCGTCAGTGCATCTTGGGCACTCCACGCATCAGCGCCCGCCGCCTCGACTCCAACCGCCAGATCAAGATAGAGACCGACCGACAAGTTGAGCGCGCGGGCAGCGGTTTGACACGCCGACAATTGCCGATCGGCCAGCCACTGGATGTATTCCTGGTACGTCATCTCGTCGTCAGCGGTCTGTCGCAACCTGGAAAGCGCTGCCTCCGAGGGCTGGCGCCAGATCAACGGCCACTCCCACCAAACCGCGCCGAAACGTTGCTTGAGGACTTCAAATGCGGCAAAGCGCGTGAGCGTCGGGCCTCGCTCCGCCCGAAACGATTCGAAATCGTCGCGGCGGCGGCTTTCTGAATGTTGGCGAAAGGCTCGGTAGGCGCTGCCAAGTGCCTTCGACTTCACCGCCGTGATCTTGTCATAGTCGATCAGCTCGGCACGGCGGAGAACCGCAACCTCGTCGTGAAGGCCGCAGGCTTCGAGTCCCGGGAATTCAGGTATGGCGTCGAGGTCGATGTAAAGTGGATTGAGGAACAGTCGACTACTGGGCGAATACGGGCTCGCTTGCCCGGACGGCAGCGCATGCAGCGGATTCAATCCCACACCTGCCGCCCCAACCTTGGCGGCGACCTCAATCAGAAATCTCAAATCGGTGAAATCGCCGTGTCCCCAATTGTGGTCCGAACGGATCGCATAAAGCTGCACGGCAAGCAGCCAAGCATGGCGACGCCCGCCACCGAATGCCGGTTGGTAGGCCATTGGCGGCGCTACCAGGACCGGGAACGATCGCTGCGTCCCGCTGTTCGTGTTGAGAGACAGCCTATAGCTCCCGATCGCCAGGTTTTGGTCGGGTAAGCGCAGTTTGGAGTTCACGACCGTGCCCGGACGCAACGCACCCGCGTTCGTCGCTAACCTGCCAGTCAAATTCCTTGAAATCTTCCAGCGGCAAAGCAATGTCGAACGGGGCACCTTGGCGAAGCGCGATAATGCCTCGCCGCTCCCTGCCGTTGCCTTCGGGAGCGAGACACGCCGTTATCGCAGCAATCGTATCGGGATCAGCGGTCTGAAGTTCCCCGCGCCCGTCAACGTAGTTATTCTCGACTGCCCAGGAAACCGCCGGCCCGGTCATCGTATGTTTTAGTGAGTTTGCGCGCGTTCCGCGAACCGCGGTGCCTCAATCAAAGGCACGTCGACCGTTCCCAGCCTGGTATCGGCGAGCGTTTCGATGAACTGCGAAAACCATTGGTGAACAGATGAACCACGCAGCCGCTTCATCATCGGCTCCCAGCGCTCCCGACGTTCTTCTGCCGGCATGGTAAAGGCGGCCGCCAATTTCTTCGCAACGTCGTCAATGTCGTGAGGATTGACCAATAGAGCATGGTCGAGTTGCTTTGCCGCGCCTGCAAATTCCGACAGAACCAAGACGCCGGGATCGGACGGATCTTGGGCCGCCACATACTCCTTCGCGACGAGATTCATCCCATCGTGTAAGGGCGTTACCAGGCCCACGTTGGCGGTACGGTAAAATCCAGCAAGTGTGGCTTGTGAAAATCCCTTGTTGAGGTAGCGAATTGGCGTCCAATCGAAATCGCCATGCCGTCCGTTGACCTCGCCGACCAGGGTGGCAAGTTCGGACTGCAGTTGGCTGTAGGTCGCGATACCGGTGCGCGAGGGTACTGCGATCTGCAGATAACAAATCTGACGTTGAAACGCTGGCTGCGTCATTAACAGGCGATCGAAAGCACGGACCCGGTAGGTCAACCCCTTCGCGTAGTCGACACGATCGACTCCGATCACGAGCTTGGTGCCCCGCAAGCTTTCACGCAGGCGGGACACCTCGGGTGAAACGGCCGCCTTCGCGGTCCAATCGACGAACGCTTGCACGTCGATGCCAATCGGAAAAACGGCGAGCCGGCACGTGCCGTGTTCAGAAACGACACACTCATCTCCAACGGCGAGCGAAGGATGTTCCTTGAGGCATGCCACGAAGTTCTCGCGGTCCTGATCGGTCTGAAACCCGATCAAGTTGTAGGCGAGCATTGCCCGCACAAGCTCGCGGTGGTGCGGGATCGCCGCAAAGGAGGACCGCTCCGGCCACGGCGTGTGCAGGAAGAAACCGATCGGACGTTCCACACCCAAATCCCGCAACTCAAGTCCAAGCGGCAGCAAATGATAGTCATGAACCCAGAAAAGTGCATCGGGTGTACAAAAGCGAAGCAGCGCGCTCGCCATGTACGCGTTGACCTCCCGGTAGGATAGATAGTGGTCGGGCAACGCGCGGATGAGATCGGTGCGCGAATGAAAGGCCGGCCACAATGCCGAGTTCGCAAATCCGTCGTAGTAGCCGCTGTAGTGATCCTGCGGCAAATCGATTGCGCCCAACGCTCCGTTACCAAAGGCGCTGATTTGGACGAAGGCGTCATTGCGCGAGGCATTGCGGAGGCGGCCGCTCGAGCCAACCCAGATCGCGCCAAAATCCCTCACCGCCGGCAGCAACGCCGCAGCTAGTCCGCCTGCAATCGGATCATCGGACCGGGCTCGGGCGATGCGGTTGGATACGACGACGACGTTCACGGTAAAGAGCCTTGAGAGGCGGCTTACCTAAACGTACCTCGCTGCCTATTGTTCCGCAATGCGGTATCGTCGGAACCAAATCTTTCGGAGGCGGTTTTCGCTTAGTCACAAGCCCCCCTTGGTTGAGGCTATGCAGGTCCGGCGCGCGACCAAAACAACATCGAGCGCTCCGTTAGCGGCTGGGACCACTACCGGGCGCTTTTTGATCGAGGATGTCTACCCTTCGGTGGACTGTGGACGCTTTCGACTAAAGCGCATTGCCGGCGAGCCGGTTGAGGTTTGGGCCGATATCTTGCGCGACGGGCATGATGTCCTGGCGGCGTCGCTGCGCTGGCGCAGGCAGGAGGTCGATGGATGGCAATCCTCCCCGATGACCCTCCGGGACAATGACCGCTGGCACGGGACGTTTCTGCCGGACGCGGCTGGACAATACGTCTTTGCCATCGAGGCCTGGACGGACACGTTCGGCACCTGGCGGCGCGATTATCTCCTCAAGCGCACGAGCGGTGCCGCCGTGGCTTCAGAGCTCGCGGCCGGTCGCCAGCTGCTCAACCACGTCGAGCCGAACCATGCTGCCGCCGAGGTCATCAGGAAATCGGCGCAAGCCTTCGACGACCATCCCGCTGAGGCGACGCTGCTTGACGAGAGCCTTGCGGCTGCAATGGCGGCCGCGCAACCTCGATCGGACCTCACTCGCAGTGCCCCGGTTCCCTCGTGGTGGATCGGGAGCGAGCGCGCGCCGGTGCCTGGTACGAGCTATTTCCGCGCAGCCAGGGCAAATCCGGGCATGGGACATTCGACGATTGCATTCGCCGAGTACCGGAGATTGCAGCTATGGGGTTTGATGTTCTCTACATGCCCCCAATCCATCCGATCGGCACAACGAACCGGAAAGGAAAAAATAACGCGCTCACCGCGGCGCCGGACGACCCCGGCAGCCCATACGCGATTGGCGCGGCGGCAGGAGGTCACGATGCCATCCATCCGCAGCTTGGTACGCTGCGGGATTTTCGGCGGCTGGTAGAGGCCTGTGCCGCGAACGGTATGGAAGTGGCGCTCGACTTTGCCGTCCAATGCTCGCCCGACCATCCCTGGATCAAGGAACATCCAGAGTGGTTCCAGTGGCAGCTCGACGGAAGCATTCGATACGCGGAGAACCCGCCCAAGAAGTATCAAGATATCGTCAATCCTGATCTCTATTGCGAGCAGCGAGCAGAACTGTGGACCGCGTTGCGCGATATTGTCCTGTTCTGGCGGGAGCAGGGCGTCCAAATTTTTCGGGTCGATAACCCCCACACCAAAGCGTTTCCCTTTTGGGAATGGTTGATCGCCGAGGTCCAGGGCGTCGATCCCGACATCGTCTTTCTGAGCGAGGCGTTCACGCGGCCGAAGGTAATGAAGGCGTTGGCGAAGCTCGGTTTCACACAGTCCTACACGTACTTCACCTGGCGCACGACGAAAGCGGAATTCAGCGAATATCTTTCCGATCTCACTTCCCATCCTATCCGCGATTACTTCCAACCTAATTTTTTCGTAAATACGCCGGACATCCTGCCGTTTCACTTGCAGGCCGGCGAACCGTGGATGTTCAAGTCGCGTGTTGCGCTCGCCGCGACACTGTCATCGAGCTATGGCGTTTACAGCGGGTATGAATTGCTGGAACACGCGCCGCTGCTGGGGAAGGAAGAATATCTCGATTCGGAAAAATACGAGATCAAACCGCGCAATTGGAACCGTCCCGGCAATATCAACGAGTACATCACGCGCTTGAACGATATCCGGCGCACGAATTCGGCGCTGCTACAAACCGCAAATTTTCATTTGCTGCAGGTGGATAGCGCGGACGTCATCGGCTTTGTCAAAAAGTCCGTCGCGAAGGACAATGCGGTCGCCGCCGCGATTGCCCTCGCGCCTGGCCGGCGGGAATTCTGGCTGCACTTCGGCGATCTCACGATAGGTTCGGAGGGGGACGAGAAGCCAATCATCGCGCTGGAAAATCTGATCACGGGCGAGCGCACGGTGCTCGAATGGGGTGGCGTGAAACTCACGATCGACGCGGATCGCGATCCGGCGTTGCTGTTTAGATGTATCGGATAATGCCATGAACGTCTTTGCGGAATTCTCAGCCGCTCCTCAAGCCATCGCGGAAGACTGGTACAAGGATGCAATCATATATCAGTTGCATGTCAAGGCGTTCGCTGACAGCAACGACGACGGTATTGGCGACTTCGCGGGGCTGACGCAAAAGCTTGATTATCTGCTGGACCTTGGTGTGACAGCGCTGTGGTTGCTGCCCTTTTATCCTAGCCCTGGTCGCGATGACGGATACGATATCGCCGACTACCGGCGGATCAATCCCGATTTTGGCACGATGGCCGACTTCAACCGCTTCATGTTTGAGGCGAAGAAGCGCGGGCTGAAGGTCATCACCGAACTGGTTATCAATCACACGTCCGATCAGCACCCATGGTTCAAGCGGGCGAGGCGCAGCTCACCCGGATCGAATGCGCGAAACTGGTACGTGTGGAGCGACACGGACCAAAAATACGCCGGCACGCGGATCATCTTTACCGATACTGAGAAATCAAACTGGGCGTGGGATCAGGCCGCGGGGGCCTACTACTGGCACCGGTTCTTCTCGCATCAGCCGGACCTGAATTTTGCGAACCCACAGGTATTCTCCGCCATTGTGCAAGTGATGCGGCGCTGGCTCGATGCCGGCGTCGACGGTTTTCGGCTCGATGCCATTCCCTATCTGTGCGAGCGCGAGGGAAGCACCAGCGAGAACCTGCCGGAAACACACGATGTCATCAGGCGACTGCGCGCCGAATTGCAGCAATACGCGCCGGGAACCCTTATGCTGGCCGAAGCCAATCAGTGGCCCGAAGACGTTTCCGCCTACTTCGGCAATGGTGACGAATGTCAGATGGCCTATCATTTTCCGCTGATGCCGCGCATCTACATGGCGATTGCACAGGAAGACCGTTTTCCGATCGCCGATATTTTGCGTCAGACGCCGGATATTCCGGCGAATTGTCAGTGGGCGCTGTTCCTTCGCAACCACGATGAACTGACGCTCGAAATGGTCACGGACGCGGAGCGCGATTACCTGTGGTCGACTTATGCGGCTGATCCGCGCGCGCGCATCAACCTGGGCATCCGGCGGCGACTGGCGCCATTGATGGACAACGATCGCCGCAAGATCGAACTGATGAACAGCTTGTTGCTATCGTTCCCCGGCACGCCGGTTCTCTATTACGGCGACGAGCTGGGAATGGGCGACAATATTTATCTCGGCGATCGTAACGGCGTACGTACGCCGATGCAGTGGACGCCGGATCGTAACGGCGGATTTTCGCGGTGCGATCCCGCAAAGTTGTTCCTGCCGCCCATCATGGACCCCGTTTACGGCTATCAAGCCATCAACGTAGAAGCACAGGCGCGAAACATTTCGTCCTTGTTGAGCTGGACCAAGCGCATGATCGCAGTTCGGCGCACCAGTAAGGTGTTCGGGCGCGGATCTTTATCCTTCATCCGGCTGCCGAACCGTTCAGTGCTTTCCTACGTTCGAGAGTACGAAGGCGAAACAATCCTGTGCGTTGCGAACTTGTCTCGTTCCGCTCAAGCGGTGGAGCTTGACTTGTCGGGGCGTGGGCGGGCAAGCCTATGGAGATGGTCGGGCGCTCACATTTTGGCGAGATCAGTGAGCGGCCTTACGCGCTGACGCTGGCGCCCTATGGGTTCTTTTGGCTGGAATTGTCATCGCCTTCAGAAAGCAATGTAAATCAGGTGGCGCAAGTACCCGAATGGATTACGTTGGTATTCACAGATGGCTCAGAAGTCCTTGACCGAAGGCCGGACACGGACAATGTTCCAGACGCGACGTTCTCCCGCCGTTCCTCGCGTCGCGGCGCTGGTTTGCCCACAAGGACAGCCAGCAACTGAGCGCGTCAGTCTATAGTGTCATTCCCCTTACGAATGACGACAATTCTCTCATTGCGCTGCCGTTGAATGTTCAGGCTGATGAAGAGACGGCGCGATATGCCTTGCCCATTTCGGTCGAATGGACGCGCTACGATCGCGCAGCTCCCGAAGCGAAGGCAGCCCCCTGATCGCGCCGGTTCGGCGTTCAAACCGCGAGGGCGTGCTGGTGGAGGCCGTGGCCGATCGAAATTATTGTGGCCACCGTTGCCGGTCGATATCCATACCGGTCTCGACGTGGATCCGAAGCGCGCCGCATCCGGTTTCGTCCGTCCCGGCGGTTTGCTGCGAAGCCGCTTCCGGCAATTGAGGCTGTCCGCATGCATTGCGCGCCGAGCAATCGAATTCGACGATCCTCGTGGATGGCGCGTTCGTATTGAAGTTCTACCGGCGGACTTCAACGGGCTCGATCCGGAATTTGAGCTCGGGCCGGTTCCTCACCGATGTTGCCGAGTATGCCAATACGCCGGCGCTGCTGGGAACCGTTGAGCTTGTCGAGGGCGACACGGTGTCGCCATTGGCGATCATGCATGAATTTGTCGACAATCAAGGCGACGCCTGGCAATTCACCAATGGTTATCTCGACCGTTCGCTGGATGAAGAGCGGCTGGTGACGACAGATGCCACAGGGCGGGAAGAGCGGCATACGGCCTTCAACAACAGGATACATTCAAATTGGGCGAAGAGTTGGTGAATTGCATAGCGCGCTCGCAAGCCGCAGCGATATGGAGGAGTTTAAGCCAGAGCCGGTAACGCCTGCCGATTTGATATGCTGGACGGAAACTTTGGCAACAAGCGCTGCGGAGTTATTCGCCCGCCTCGATCATAGTCGCGCTCGCTTTGACGATAAGCAGACAGGTGGTGATCGACATCCTTCTAGTCAGCGTGAGGCAGCTCTCGATCGCATCCGAACGCTTCTTCCAGGGATGTTGAAGTCTACAAGATCCGACAGCACGGCGACCTTCATCTTGGCCAGATTTTGATGGTCAAGGATGACGCCGTCATTATTGATTTCGAAGGAGAGCCCAGCAGGTCTCTCGAAGCGCGCCGCGCCAAAATGCCGGCAGCACGGGATGTCGCTCGTATGATTCGTTCTCTCGACTATGCCGCCACATCGGCGCTAGTGCGCATTGCCAGGGCACCCGAGGAAATTTTCAAAATTCGAGGGCTTTCTCGACAAGTGGCGCGCCCAGGCGACCGAGGCATTTCTCGCGGGAGTTCGGGAGACGCGTAGCTCAAGCCAGTTGTGGCCGGGGGACGACGCAACTGGTGCTCAATTGCTGCGTTTCTTTATCGTGGAAAAAGCGATCTACGAAATCGGATACGAACTGTCGAACCGGCCTGACTGGGTTTGGTTCCGATCTCGGCGCATACCGCGCATTATTCGGTGACGGGCAAACCCATGAAGGCGCTGGCGCCGGCGTGCCGTCATCGGAGGATATCACGCCGATCCGTTTCGTCTCTTGGTCCGCATCGTGAAAATGAACGCAAGTCGTGCGCGCGTTCCTGCCGGATGCGGAGAAAGTCATTGTGGTTGACGCCCGCAGCACCAGCAAACGAACTCGTAAAGCTTCACGATGCGGGCCTGTTCTGCGGTGTTGTGAAGTCAGCGAGCGTGGCACGCTGCGTAGCGCGATTGGAAGGGCGGCTTGTCGAATTCGAAGACCCTTATCGTTTTCCGCCTGTGCTGTCGGAGTTCGACCTTTATCTGCTGGGGGAGGGCACTCACTAGCAAATCCTACGAACGCTCGGCGCGCATCCGATGTAGCTGGAGGGAGTGGGGGGCGTCGCCTTCGCCGTTTTTGCGCCGAACGCTCGACGGGTCAGTGTGGTTGGCGACTTCAACTTCTGGGACGGACGTCGGCATGCGATGCGGGTGCGTGGTGGTTACTGGAAATTTTCATTCCGGACGAACGCAGGGCCACAGTACAAATACGAGATTCCGACGAACGGCTCCCGCCGCTGAAGTCCGATCCTTACGCCTTTGAGGCCGAAATGCGGCCGGTCACGGCCTTGATCGCGACGAACCGCGGAAGCTCCAAGCGCTCCACCGTCCGACGCACGCGAACAGACGCGAATGCTCCGATCTCGATCTATGAAGTGCATCTCGGATCGTGGCGGCGAAAAAGAACGGCAAGGGTGGCTGACATATCGCGAACTGGCCGACGAGTTGCCAGCCTACGCGGTGAACCTCGGTTTCACCCATATCGAATTCATTCCAATCATGGAACACCCCTTCGACGGTTCATGGGGCTATCAGCCGATCAGTCTCTATGCGCCGACCGTCGGTTTGGTTCACCGGCCGATTTTGCGGCGCTGGTGGATGCATGCCATCGCGGGCCTTCCGGTTATTCTCGACTGGGTCGCCGGACATTTTCCCGACGATCTGCATGGTCTCGCGACTTTCGACGGCACCGCGCTCTATGAGCATGTCGATCCGAAACAGGGACGACACCTCGACTGGAACACCTTGATCTACAATTTCGGACGCCGCGTGGTGGTCAATTTCTGATCTCCAATGGTCTGTTCTGGCTCGACGCTAGGTGTTGACGGTCTGCGTGTCGATGCGGTCGCCTCGATGTTGTACCTCGACTACAGCCGTCCCGAGGGGGGCTGGATTCCCAACCGGCATGGCGGGCGCGAAAATCTCGAGGCCATGGAGTTCATTCGTCGCTGCAATACGGAAGTGTTCGGCAGGCATCCGTCGGCCACCACCATCGCGGAAGAAGTTGACGGCGTGGCCCATGGTCTCGCGCCCGGTCGACGCCGGCGGACTTGGGTTTGGCTACAAATGGAACATGGGCTGGATGCACGACACGCTCAATTACATTTCAAAAGACCCGGTCCACCGCAAGCATCATCACGGCGACATCGTCTTTGGGATGCACTACGCGTTCTCGGAAAATTTTGTCTTGCCGCTGTCGCACGACGAAGTCGTGCACGGCAAGCGCTCGGTCCTCGGCCGCATGCCGGGCGACCGCTGGCAGCGTTTCGCGAATCTGCGCGCCTATTACACGTTCATGTTCGGTCACCCCGGCAAGAAACTGCTTTTCATGGGGTGCGAGTTTGGCCAGGAGAACGAGTGGTCGCACGATCGTAGTCTGGATTGGCATCTTCTCGAACAACGCGAGCATGCCGGGCATCCAGGCGCTCGTCCGCGATCTCAACCATCTCGAGAGGAAGTCGTTGCCTGCCCTGCATGAACTGGATTGCGGAGAGCGAGGGTTTTCTTTGGCTGATCGCCGACGACACCGACCAGAGCGTGTTTGCCTGGCTGCGAAAGGCGCGCGTACCGGCTTGTTGCCTGGTGGTGCTGAATTTCACCCCCAAGTGCGCCGCGATTATC
>CAWFLX010000028.1:0-76099 GCA_963816775.1 uncultured Alphaproteobacteria bacterium | reverse complement strand
GCTTTTAACGAGGAGGAGGCAATCAGTGTGGCGGATTTGACGTTCCTACCAGCATTGCAGCGAGTTCTTCGTAGAAACGTCAAATCCAAAGCCACACTGGAAATCATAAAGTTGCTAGTGTCCCTTTGCTTCCGGCGCTTGTAAAAGTGTCTGCGGCAAAGGGATACAAGCGTCGGAAGCGGGACACTAGGATGACGCGAGCGTTGCGCGTCGCCGTCATCGGCGGCGGCATTGGCGGGCTGGCGGCGGCCCGCGCCCTGCTGCTGCGCGGCATGGAGGTCACGGTCTATGAGCAGGCGCCGCGCCTGAGCGAGTTCGGCGGCGGCGTGGTGCTCACCCCGAACGCGCTGATGGCGCTGCGGGCGCTCGGTCTCGAGGCCCGCGTACTGGCCGACGCGTTTAAGTCAAGAAGCCAGGTGGTGCGCAGCTGGCGCAGCGGCCGCGTCATCTTGCAAAACTCGTTCGCGAGCTACCGTACGCATTTCGGCGCCACCAGCTGCTCAATTCACCGCGGCGATATGCAGAAGCTGCTGAGCGAATTCGTGCCGGAGCGGAGCCTGCGCCTCTCTGCGCGCTGCACCGAGGTCATTCCCGGGCCGAACGTGGCGATTGCAAAGTTTGCCGACGGCAGCGAAATCGAGGCCGACGTCTTGGTCGGCGCCGACGGCATTCATTCGGCAGTCCGCACGAGCCTGTTCGGCACCGAGCATCCGCATTTCACCGGCTTCATGTGCTGGCGCGGCCTCGTCGATCCCGCGCGGCTTCCGCCCCGGCTGGTCGATCCCGACCAGACCGCCTGGTGGGGTCCGCACGGTCACGTCGTTCACTACTACGTCCGGCGCGGCGAACTGCTCAATTGGGTGGCGCACATCGAGACCGACAGCTGGACCGAGGAGTCCTGGTCGACCGAAGGCGACATGGTCGAGCTGATGGCCACCTACCGGCACTGGAACAAACAGCTGCGCCAGATTTTCGAAGCGACCGAACGTTGTTACAAATGGGCGCTCTATGATCGCGACCCGCTGACATCCTGGGGGCGCGACCGGGTTACGCTGCTCGGCAACTCCGCACACGCGATGCTGCCGTATCTGGCGCAGGGCGCCGGCCAGTCGATCGAGGATGCCTGCGTCCTCGCCTCCCTGCTCGAGCGCTTCGCCGAAGATCCGAACACGGCCCTCGAGCGCTACCAGACGCTGCGGCTGCCGCGCACCCGGCAGATCCAGCTCGGCGCGCGCGAGCGCGGCCGGCTCAATCACCTCAGTTCGCCCTGGGCGCGGCTTTGGCGCGACGCCGGCATTACGCTGCGCCGATGGGGCGGCGGCGGCAGAGCCCTGCAGGATATCGCGTGGATTTACGGCTACGACGCCGCGCGCCCGCCCGGCGACGCACTGGCGCCCGCGGCGTAACGGGCCGGTACCATCACGGATGCCATCCATCGTGGCGATGGCATCGACGGGAGTGCACTCTCACCCCGCGCCTGCGCCCGCGGGCGCATCGGCAGGGCGCGGGCGCGGGAGCGGTACCGGCAGGTTCACCTCCCAGTGGCAGATGCGAAAGCCGTTGCTGCGCTCGGCAAGATCGAGGTGGACGTGTTCCTCGTGATAGCCGTCGGAGCCCGGCCCCAGCACCGTCATGAAGCGCGCGCAGGCAGTCGCCTTGAGATTATCGCGCACGCTTTTCTTCACATTGGGGTCGGTCAACTCGTAGCGCTTGCCGTTGGTCAGCGTGAACGAGCGGATGTCGATCGCGTTGGCACGGCCGTGCTCGCTGATTTCGGCACCGGCCACGCGATTGCGGGGCCGGCACTCGTAGGAATCATAGTTTTCAATTCCTGCAAGCGGCGCGCCCAGCGGCAGCACCTGTGTGGCGACGTCATCGCGCAACCAATTGGCGACCGCGGCTGCCATGCTGCAGCGAAGTGTCGGAGGCGGCTTGAACTCGGCGTGGCGCGCATCCTTCAGAATGACCGCGTCGAGCCGCACCACATCGTCGGCGCCGCATCCGGCCGCGGCCGCAATCGGCGGCAGCGCCTCCGCGTCCGCGAGGCCCGACGTGAGAGCGGCGAAACATTGCGATGGCCCAGCGGGAGCGGCGGGTCCAGACGGCGCAGCGGTTCCAGAGGGTTGCGTGGGCTCGGGCGCCTCCACCGGCAGTGGGCGCGGACGCGGCAGCGGAACCGTGGCGGCAGCTACCAAGTCTAGGCCCCAGGCGAGCCAGACAAGAACCCCCAACATGATCAAGCGCATGGGTTGCGATAGTCCGAACGTGAAGCCAGCGATAACAGGAGGCAACCTCTTACCATAGGGGCGTGCGCTCCCGCAGCACGTGCGTTCACAATAGCGTGGTAGCGTTGCGGTCAGCGGAGCGCTTCGGAAGCGAGGCATGAAAATGGCACGCTTCGACGTGGTCGTGATCGGGCTGGGGGTGATGGGCAGCGCCGCGCTGCACCGCCTCGCGGTCCGCGGTGTTCGTGCGCTCGGCATCGAGCAGTACGAACCCGGCCACGACCGCGGCTCCTCGCACGGCGCCACACGCATCATCAGGCTCGGCTATTTCGAGCACCCCTCGTACGTGAGCCTGCTGCGCGAGGTCTATCCGCTGTGGCGGGAGCTCGAAGCCAAGATCGGACGCCGGCTTTTGCACGTGACCGGCATCGTCGAGATCGGCAAGCCTGAGAGCGAGTTGGTGAAGGGCACGCTGGCCGCCGCCCGCCAGCATGCGTTGCCGCATGAGGTGCTCGATGCTGCTGCGCTGATGCGGCGTTATCCTGCGTTCCGCGTGCCGAGCGACTTCCTCGGCGTGGTTCAGCCGGACGGCGGATTCCTGGAAGCCGAACCCGCGCTGCTGGGGCTTGTTGAACTGGCACGCGCCGGCGGCGCGGTGATCCGAACGAACGAAGCCGTGCGTGCGATCGAACCGCACCCGGGCGGGGTGCGCATCGTCACCAGCAATGACGTTGTCGAAACATCGGCCGTGATCGTGACGGCAGGCGCACGGTTGAAATCTCTTGTTCCGGATCTGCCGGTGCCGTTGCGGGTAACCCGGCAGGTGCTTGCCTGGTTCGAGCCGCACGACGCAGCCATGCTTTCCGCTGACCGCTTTCCCGTGTTCATGATCGAGAGCCCGCACGGCTTCCACTATGGATTTCCGATGGACCCGCGCCGCGGCGTGAAGCTCGGCAAGCATCACCATCTCGACGAGGCGGTCGACCCGGACAATTACGATCGCAGCGTCTCGCCGCGCGACGAGCGCGCAATCCGCGTGGCACTTGAGAACTATATCCCGGCGGCCGACGGCAAGCTCGTCGCGGCCACCACTTGCCTCTACACGATGGCACCGGACGGTGATTTTATCATCGACACGCTGCCGGGTTGGCCTCAGGTGGTGATCGGATCGCCCTGCTCCGGGCACGGTTTCAAGTTCGCACCGCTGATTGGCGAGATTCTCGCCGAGCTTGCGACCAGCGGGCAGACCAGACGCGACATCTCCCGCTTTCGACTGGCACGGTTCAGAACATAGGAGCATCCCCCATGTTGACTCGCCGAGACTTCATGCTGAGCACGGTGGCCGCCGCTGCGGTGGCTGCGCCGATCGTCGCACGCGCGCAGGTGAACGCGCCGGCCGCGAACGCGCCGGCAAGCAATCAGCAGCAGACGATCCTGCGACTGCTGCGGCGAACCATCGAGGTGAACGGTAAGCCTGCCTCGATCATGGGGATCCGCCAGCCCGACGGCACCTATGGACTGACCACGACAGTCAACACGCCGTTCCGGGTACGAGTGGAGAACCAGCTCGACGTGCCGAGCCTCATTCATTGGCACGGGCTGACGCCGCCGTGGCAACAGGATGGTGTCCCCGGTGTCTCGGGTCCGCCGATCGCAGCCGGCGGCAGCGCCGACTACGACTTTCCGCTGCCGTTCGGCGGCACCTTCTGGATGCACTCGCATCAGGGATTGCAGGAACAGACGTTGTTGTCGGCTCCGCTCATCATCCACGACGGGCGCGATCGGAACGATCAACAGGATATCGTCCTGATGCTCTATGACTTCAGTTTCACACCGCCCGATCAGATTTTCGCCGGACTCAAGAAAAAAGGCAGCACTGCCGGCGCCGCAAGCCCGGCATCGGCCGCCGCGCAGCCCGCCGGCATGGCGCCGATGAAGCCAATGGCGATGTCGATGCTAGGCCCGGCCAAACGCGACCTCAACGACGTCACGTACGATGCTTTTCTTGCGAACGACCGCACGTTGGCGGATCCGGAGATCATCAAGGTCGAGCCGGGCGGTCGCGCGCTGCTGCGCGTGATCAACGGCTCATCGATGAGCGCATTCCACGTCGATCTCGGCCAGCTCGACGGCGAGCTGATCGCGGTCGACGGGATCCGGATCGCCCCGGTCACCGGCCGGCGCTTTCCGATCGCGGTCGCGCAGCGGCTCGACATCCAGCTCTCGCTCCCGCGCGAGCCGGCCACCCACCCCGTGCTGGCACAGCTCGAAGGCGAGCGCAGCCAGACCGGAATCATTCTCGCGGCGGGCCGCGCCGACATCGCACGAGTTCCCGACCAGGCAGCGATGGCGTCTCCACCGCTGACGCTCGAGCTTGAATCGCGCCTGCGCGCAGCCGAGCCGCTGCCGTCGCGCAAGGTCGATCGCACGCACGTACTGAACCTGACCGGCGAAATGGCGGGTTACATCTGGTCGATCAATAATGTCGTGTGGACACCGGAAACGCCGCCACTACCGATCGCTGCCGGCGAGCGCGTGCAACTGGTGTTCGTCAACAAGACCATGATGTCGCACCCAATGCACCTGCACGGGCATCCATTCCAGGTCGTGGAGATCGACGGCCAACCGCTGTCCGGGGCCGTGCGCGACACGGTCCTGGTTCCGCCTAATGCGCGCGTCGCGGTCGTCTTCGACGCCAATAATCCGGGTCACTGGGCGCTGCATTGCCACCTGCTCTATCACCTGGACGCCGGAATGTTCACGACCCTGCGCTATATCTGATCGCTTCGCCGAGCAGACGAGCAGGTTGTGCGAGGTCCCGCGCAGGCGAGCCTGCGCGGCCTGCGCCAGCTTGGCCGCGGGCGCGGGGGCATGACGCCTCAGGGCAATTCCATCCGGTCAAAACCTGCTTTAAGCTGATAGAAAAGCCGGACTACGCAAAAGCAACGCTCGAGGGAACGCCATGTTGGGACTGATGCAGGATTGGCCCCTGCTGCTGCACCGCATCATCGACCACGCCGCCACCAACCACGCCGAGCGACAGGTCGTTACCCGCTCGATCGAAGGTCCAATTCAGACCACCAACTACGCGGCGATTCGTAGTCGCGCGTTGCGGGTGGCCAAGCGCTTGGAGCGCGACGGCATCAAGCTCGGTGACCGGGTGGCAACGCTCGCCTGGAACAGCGGGCGGCACCTCGAGGCCTGGTACGGCATTGTCGGCGTCGGCGCGATCTATCACACGGTCAATCCGCGGCTGTTTCCTGAGCAGATCGTGTGGATCATGAACCATGCCGAGGATCGGGTCGCGATGATCGACCTGACGTTCGTGCCGCTGCTCGAGAAACTGGCAGACCGGCTTCCCAAGATCGAGCGTTACATCATTTTCACCGACAACGCCCACATGCCGGCCACCACGCTCCGGAACGCGGTGCCCTATGAAGACTGGATGGCCGAGGTCGACGACGATTTCGCCTGGAAGACATTCGACGAAAACACCGCCGCCGGCATGTGCTACACGTCCGGGACGACCGGCAATCCGAAGGGCGTCCTCTACTCGCACCGCTCCAACATTCTGCACGCCCTGATCGCCAATAGTGCCGACATGCTCGGACACACCGCCCGCGATGTCGTCATGCCGGTGGTTCCGTTGTTCCACGCCAACGGCTGGGCGCTCGCGTTTGCAGCACCGATGGTTGGTGCGCAAATGATCATGCCGGGAATGAAACTCGACGGCGCTTCGGTCTATGAGCTCCTCAACACCTACAAAGTGACCTGCACGGCGGCGGTACCGACGGTGTGGCTCGGACTGCTGCAACATTTGGAAGCAACCGGCGGCAAGCTCCCTTACCTCAAGCGCGTGGTGATCGGCGGCTCGGCCTGCCCGCGGACAGTCACGGAGAAGTTCCAGGACATCTACGGCGTCGATGTCATCCACGCCTGGGGTATGACCGAGATGAGCCCGCTCGGCACGGTGTGCACCCTCAAGCCGGAATACAGCGGGCTCACCGGGACCGCGCGCATCGACGTCCAACAGAAGCAAGGGCACGCGCCGTTCGGTGTCGAAATGAAAATCACCGACGACGCCGGGCGCCGGCAGCCGTGGGACGGCAAGACCTTTGGCCGGCTGAAAGTGCGCGGCCCAGCCGTCACCAAGGCCTACTTCAAGGAAGGTCACGAGGTGCTCGACGAGGAGGGTTATTTCGACACCGGCGACGTGTCGACCATCGACCAGCACGGCTACATGCAGATCACCGACCGCGCCAAGGACGTGATCAAATCGGGCGGCGAGTGGATTTCATCGATCGAAATCGAGAACCTTGCGGTCGGCCATCCGAAGGTCGCCGAAGCCGCGGTGATTGGGCTGCGACATCCGAAATGGGACGAGCGCCCGTTGCTGGTGGTGGTGGCGAAGAAGGATCAAACGGCCACCCGCGAGGAGCTGCTGGGCTATCTGCAGGGCAAGATCGCCAAATGGTGGATGCCCGACGACATCGTATTTGTGGACGAGATCCCGCATACCGCGACCGGAAAGATCCAAAAAACCGCGCTACGCGAGCGCTTTAAGGATTACGTCTTTCCGATGGCAGCGGCGTCCTGATTTACAGGTGACTGCCCATTGCAGGGGGCTTCGCAACCCCGTATGCGTTTGGCCGAAACGATGGGTTTCGCGTTCGCTCAACCCATCCTACCGACCGGCTCGGGGATCTCGTGCGTAGGATGGGTTGAGCGGAGCGAAACCCATCATACGAAGTTCTGAATCATGCAACGACGCCGTCTGGTCGAACAACCGCGGTCGCAGCTCGCGCTCTGGGCGCGACGAATGGCGATCTTCTCGCTGCCGGTGGCGCTGCTCGCCATCATCATGGCGCGGGCCGGCCTGTTCGAAGCGCTGCCCATCCTCGTGACATTCGGGGCCGCACTCACACTTGCTGCATTGGCCATTCTGCTGGCATTCGCGGCGCTGATCGGAATCTGGATCGATGGTCGCGCGGGCGCGGGTTACGCGCTGGTGGCGCTATTCGTCAGTTTGGTCCTGCTCGCCTATCCGGCTTACCTCGGGTACAAAGCCTACCGGTTGCCGCAGATCACCGACGTCACCACCGACCCGAACGATCCGCCCCGCCTTGAAGCCGCCCAGCGCCTGCGCACGCGCGCGGCGAATTCAACCGCCTACGGCGGGCTTAGCGTGTTCCAGCGCCAGAGCGCGGCCTATCCGGACATTGCTCCGCTCTCGGAGGACGTGCCCCCGCAAATCGTCTACGACACCGCCTATTCGGTGATCACCAAGCGCAAGTGGGTCATTGTCGACGCACGCCCGCCGCAGCCCGGCCGCGACGGCATTATCGAAGCGGTGGCACGCACCCCGATCATGGGTTTTCGCGACGACGTGGTGATCCGAATTCGGCCGGCGAGCGGCGGCACGCGCGTCGACGCACGCTCGTCGTCGCGCTACGGCTTTCACGACTTTGGCGCCAACGCGTCGCGGCTCATCAGCCTGTTGAGCGATATCGACGATGCGACGCCGGCCGAGGTCGTGGAACCGGCGGCCAAGAAAGGGCCGCAGAAGCCAGGAACCAAACCGCCGCCGAAGGGCGCTCAGCCGTCGGCCAGGCGATAGACACCCATGATCGACGGCGCACCGTCCGTCGCAACGCGTCCGCGGGCGACGAGGTCCTCAAGGTGCGCGAGCGTCGACAGGCCCGCGGCCCCCGCCAGCCGCGGGTCAAGCCCGATGTAGACCGCGCGCACGATCGTCGGGATATCGGCCTCGCCCTTGGCGAGGCGATGCAGAATCGACGCTTCTCGGCCTTGGCGGTGATGAATGTAGTGACGAACGAACGCCGGCGCATCGCGCACCGCCCCGCCGTGGCCCGGGAAGTAGGTCGTCTCGCTGCGCCGGGCGAGCTTTTCGAGCGAAGCCATGTAATCGCTCATCGCTCCGTCCGGTGGGGCCACCACCGAGGTCGACCACGCCATGACATGGTCGCCGGCGAACAGCACATCGGCGCCGCGCAGCGCATAGGCCATGTGGTTGGCGGTATGACCTGGGGTCGCGACGGCTTCCAGCGCCCAGCCTGCGCCCGCCACGATCTCACCATCGGCAAGCCGGTGGTCCGGCTTGAAATCCATGTCGCCGCTGGCGTCGAGCCGCTTGGCTTCGCCGATGTGCAGTTCGCGCGCCGCGCGGTGCGGCCCCTCCGCCAGCACGACCGCCCCGGTCGCGGCCTTCACCGGCCGCACCGCCGGCGAATGATCGCGATGCGTATGCGTGACCAGGATGTGGGTCACGGTCTCGCCGCGTACCGCGTCGAGCAGCGCCTGCACGTGCGCCGGATCGTCCGGCCCCGGATCGATGATCGCGACCTGGCCGCGGCCGACGATGTAGCTCACCGTGCCCTTGAACGTGAACGGGCTCGGATTGTTGGCGAGAATACGCCGCACGCCGGGCCGGATCTCCTCGGCGTGTCCGGGCGCAAGATCAAAGTTTCTGTCGAACGGGATGTCGTCGGGCATGCGGGTTTGTTCGGCAAAACGCGCGCGGATGCAAGGCCGCGAACCGGATTGGGTCTGGCCGCGAAACGGCGGGTGCTGGCGTCTAGCGGTAAAATCCCGTCCGCAGCGTCGTGATCCGCCACAGTCCCCAGGGAACGCCGGTCGTCAGATAAAGCGTGTGCGCGTCCTCGCCGCGCCCGAAACCGAGTTGCGTGGTGAGCCCCACGTCCGGCAGCGGGAATTCCTGGAGCACCTTGCCGTTCGGATCGAGGGCGACGATGGCGCGGTTCGGGTTATCGTGCAGCGCGACGTAGAGGTTCCCGTCCGTATCCATGGCCATGCCGTCGGGCATCGCGAAATCGGAACGATAGAACAGCCGGCCATTCGAAATGTTGCCGTCGGGCGAGAGGTCGTACACTGCAACTCCGCCACGGGTTACGCCGAAGCGATCGTGCACAGGCCCTTTTGGATTCGGCTTGAAGCGATCCGCAATGCTGTCGGCCACATAGAGACGTTTGCCGTCGGGCGACACTTCGATGCCGTTCGGGCGCAGCAGGTCGGTCCCGAGTTCGGTCAGGCGTCCGTCCGGGTCAAGGCGATAGATCGCATTCGGAAGCTGTGGCTCTTCGGGCTGACTGAAGCGCGAATCCGTGAAGTAGATGCGGCCTTGATCGTCGGTCGTGAGATCGTTCGGGGCAATCAGTTTCTTGCCGCGATAGCCGTCCGCAACAACCGTGACCGCGCCGGTTGTCAGATTGAGCCTGGCGATCGCCTGCTTGCCGCTCTGGCAGATCAGGAGATCGCCGTTGCGGTCGACATGCAGGCCGTTCGCCATGCCGCTAGGCTCCAACACCTTGGTGGTCTGGCCGGTCTTGGGGTCATGGCGATAGATCGTGCCGCCTGGATTATCCGGCAACGCCGCTGTGAGATCGACCAGGTAGAGCGAACCGTCTTTGGCAGCAACGACACCTTCGCCGAAGGCGCGACCGGCGCTCGATATCTTCTCCCACTTGGCGCCCTCAGGCAGCACGCTTTGCGCGACCGCGGCATCAGCAAACGACAAGCCTAGCGTCGCGATAACGAGCCCGCGTGCGGTTGACCACAGCATTGATTGATACTCCCGGCTCTCAATAGCGCGGCCAAAGGCCGGCTGCCCTAATATGAACGTCGTTTACACAAACTCATAATCCCCCGACCGCACCGCATGCGTCCTGATGCGATACTCGAGCGCGTAACCCGGCCACTGCGTGGTGATGCGGCCGTTCGGTTGCTTGAAGTAGGTGAAGCAATCCGGCCGCGCCGGAATGGTGGTCGCAAGCCGCGCCTGCGCTTCTTCGTTGAAGCGCCGCTGAGTGTCCGCGTGCACGTTCATGAAGCGCGCGCCGCGACGGCTAAGCGTGCGGACCGCGCTTACGATGTAGCGGGCCTGGCACTCGAGCATGTAGATGATGCTCGCGACCGCGTTGGTGTTAGGGCCGTACATCATGAAAAAATTTGGAAAGCCCGTCACCGTAAGACCCAGATAGGCCTCGGCGCCGTCTCGCCAGGCCTCGTTGAGGTCGCGGCCGCCGAGCCCGGTGATCCGCATCGGCGTGAGGAACGCGGTCGGCGTGAAGCCGGTCCCATAGATGATCGCGTCGACCCGCCGGACGTTTCCGTCGCGGGTTCGGATGCCGTCGGGCTCGATACGCTCGATCGCCGTGTCGACTACCTCGACGTTCGGCCGCACCAGCGCGTCGTACCATTCATCCGACACGAGTTGGCGCTTGCAGCCCATCGGATAGTTCGGCGTGAGCTTCTGGCGGAGCACCGGATCCTTGATCTTCGTCTCCAGCAGCTTGCGGAATGCCGCTTCGGCATTGAGCCGCAGGTGCGGGCGCCAACGCCGGCGCCAGATGAAGCGCTCGAACATGAGGAAAATCTTCAACCGGGCGAGGCCGCGCAGACGCGGATGCTTTTGCAACCAATGGTCCCAGGCACCGGTGCCGGGGAAAATGCTCTTCGGCATGACGTATTGCGGCGAGCGCTGGAACAGGTGGAGCTGCGCGACCTCGCGCGCAATTTTGGGGATGAATTGAACCGCGCTCGCTCCATTGCCGATGACCGCCACGCGCTTGCCGGCGAACGTGCTGGCGTGGTTCCAGCGCGCCGAATGGAATTGCGTGCCCTTGAACTGATCGCGGCCCGCGATGTCGGGAATGCTCGGGTTGTTGAAGAGCCCAACGGCCGAAACCAGCACCGGCGTGACGAAGCGCTCGCCGCCAACGGTCGTCACCGTCCAGGTTCCGGCCTGCGCGTCGAACGCAGCGCTGGCAACCTCCCGCTCGAAGCGGACATGCTCCCTGATGCGGTGCCGTTCGACGCAGCGCTTGATGTAAGTAAAAATCTCGTCGCGTGGGGCAAACGCGGTCGACCACGGATAGTCCTGGTCGTATGAGAACGAGTAGAGGCGCGAAACGACGTCGCAGGCAGCGCCCGGATAGCTGTTGTCGCGCCAAACTCCGCCGACATCGCTTGCGCGTTCCAGAATGATGAAGGAAGTGAGGCCCGCCTGCTCGAGCGCGATCGCTAGGGCGATGCCGCCGAAGCCGCAGCCGATGATCAGGACCGGGGTCGAGATCGCCGCGGTAGATTGCGCGGCCTTCGCTTCCCCAGACGCGACGTGAAGGTTCATCGACCGTGGTCCTCCCCAATTCGCCTATTGCCGCAATAGCGACAACAGACTAATCGTGTGCCGGCTGCCCCGCCAGATCATCGTCCTGCGAATTCGTCTCAGCTCACCTGCATTTCCTGCCGCACAAAGGAAACCCGGATGACCCGCGTCGCGGTCACCACGCCCTACTTCGATTTCTTTCCCAAGCTGAAAGCCGAATTCGAGACGCTCTATCCGGGCACGAAGTTCCGCACCGACCGCACGCCGCTTAGCGAAGACGCCCTGATCGCCTACCTGAAAGGCTATGAGGCGGCGGTGATCGGGCTTGATCGATTCAGCGAGCGCGTGTGCGCGAGCCTGCCCGATCTCGAGGTGGTGTCGCTCTGCTCGGCGGGAGCCGATCATGTCGACCCGGCGACCCTCAACAAACACGGGATCAAGATGTGGTGGGCGGCCGGGGTCAACAAAATCTCGGTCGCCGAGCTCGCCGTCAGCTACATGGTGTTCGCGATCCGGCGCGTGCATTTCTTCGCGTCGGTGCTGCGGCGCGGCGAATGGAAGGGGCCGATCGGATTTGGCGCCGACCTGCGCGGGCGCACCGTCGGCATTCACGGCTGCGGCCACATCGGCAAGGAAGTGGTCAAGCTGCTGCAGCCCTATGGGGTCAAGATTCTCGCGTGCGACCGCATCGATTTCTCGCCGTTCTACAAAGAATGGAATGTCGAGCAGGTCGAGGCGGTCGAGCTGTGGGCGCGCTCCGACGTGCTGACGATCCACCTGTCGCGCAACAAGTCGACCATTGGCCTCTATGGCGCCGCGGTTCTTGATCAGTTGAAGCCCGGTGTCATTTTGGTGAATTGCGCGCGCGGCGCGATCGTCGACGAGGTCGCGCTCAAGGCACGGCTCGAAAGCGGACACATCGCCGGGGCGGCGTTCGACGTGTTTGCGACCGAACCCGCAAACGGTAACCCGCTCTTGGACGTGCCGAACTTCTTCGGCTCCCCCCACATCGGCGCGACCACCAACGAATTGTGGGAAGCCATGCTGCGCTCCGGCATGCTCGGGATTGCGAAGGCCTATCGGGCGGAGCCGGGACAATATCCGTTTGATTGAACGGAACGTTCAACAGGAGCCGAAGCAACACCTGCAACAGCGTTTTGCCCACGACCCTGCACGACTCGCATGCTATATTTGTTCAGCGTTCGCGAAGCGAATGCAAACCGGGGAGACTTTTCGATGAGCCAGGTTCCGAATGACATCGCCAGACACATGCAGGCGCAGTTTGCCGCGGCGGTCCACCAGCACTCGACGCTGTTTCTGGTGGAGGGCATCGTCCTTGTTGTTCTCGGGCTGCTAGCAATCCTGGTGCCGCAGATCGCCAGTCTGGCGGTTGAGCTGCTTGTGGGCTGGCTGCTCCTCATCAGCGGCGCTGTCGGTCTCTTCACGACCTTCCAGGCCAAATCGTCGCCGGGGTTCTGGTGGGCGCTGATCTCGGCGGTTATCGCCATCATCGCCGGCGTTCTGCTGCTGATCTGGCCATTGACCGGCGTCGTATCGCTGACGATCGTGCTGGTCGCATTCTTCCTGATCGAGGGCATCAGCAGCATCATGTATGCGATCGAGCACCGGCGCGAGTTGACCGGCCGCTGGGGTTGGATGTTGGCGAGCGGGATCATCACGCTGGTGCTGGCGTTCCTGATCTACGCCGGCCTGCCTTCGACGGCGGCTTGGGCGATCGGCCTGCTCGTGGGCATCGACCTGGTGTTCGGCGGCGCGGCCCTGATCGGCATCTCGCTCGCCGCGCGCAAGGAAGGCGGCGCCGCTACCAGCGGACGGACCCCACCCGCCAAAGCCTGAGCGACGGGCCAGCGGGCCTCCGATCGCGGGTTGCATCCGGCGGGCCTGCAATCGGGCTGATGGCTTATAGGCCGCGCGCCGCCTATGATGGCGGCGCGCCCGAACCGTAGACATCGGCGTGGCGCGGGGGAGTTTCCCGGTCCGAGGCCCGCTGGTGAGCGTTCGCAACGTGCATTGCTTTGTCTTCGCCGCGATCCTGGCGGGCGGCTTGGCATGGAGCCCGGCTGCTTGGCCGCAATCGCCAGACGCAGCCGAGAAAACCGCTCGTGACAGCATCCGGTCGCTTGGCCTTCAGACCGAACTCCCGTTGCGGCAAGTCCGGCAGCCAATTCCCGTGCACCTTCCGGTCGAGGTCGTATGGCTGGCGCTGATCTGCGCAGCCGCGCTGATGCTTTATCTGCTGCGCGACTCGCTGCCGTTCTGGCGCCGCTCGCGCGATCAATGGGACGAAGCCCCGGAAGGATTGGAGCCAGGCAGTGCGGCGAGCGCCGTCGACGCATTGAACGCGGCCGACCAGCTCAGCCGTTACGGGCGCTTTGTCGAAGCCATGCACATGCTGCTGCTGCAGAGTCTCGCGGAGATTTGCCAGCGCCTCGGCGTGCAATTTGCTGATTCCCTGACCAGCCGCGAGATTCTGCGCGGAACGACGCTCTCGCCACAGGGCCGCGCATCATTGCGGGAGATCGTAGCCGCCGTGGAATGGACCTATTTCGGCGGCTACCCGGCGGAAATGCGCGACTACGCCGCTTGTCGCCGCAGCTTCGAGAACTTGCGGCGCGCGCTCGCGGGCGGCGCCACCCCATGAAGAGCCTCGGCTTGTTCTCTCCACGCGTGTTGGCGGCTTGGCTGACGATCGCAATTCTTCTGTTTGCCGCAACGCTCTATTTCATGTTCTTCGGCCACCCCAACACCCCGGTCGGGCCGTCGGCGTTCTCGCGATCGGCGATCGGCTACGCGGGGATTGCCGACGTGATGCATCGGCTCGGGGCCCGCATCGTCAAAAGCCGAAGCGCGCCCCTTGGCAAGCTCGATCCGGACGGCGTCCTCGTCGGTCGCCGAACCGCTGCCCTCAACGTCGCCGGAGCAGCTGAGATCGCTGTTCACGGCCGGCAGGGTGCTGCTGGTCTTGCCCAAATGGACCGGAAACCCCAGCGAGCAAACGGCCGGGTGGATCGAGGATGCTTCGTTGCTCGAGGAAGATGCGGCCAGGAAGGTCGCAAGAATTGCGGTGCCGGGCGCCGAGATCGTGCGCGTGCCTTCGGTCGCAAACTGGTCGCCGAACGAGATCGGAAGCGTTCCGAGCATCACCGGGGGCACGCAGCTGATCAAATCCAGTCTGCTGCGCCCGGTGGTCGCCACCGCGACCGGCATGCTGGTCGGCGAGCTGCGGACCGGCCAGCGACGGCTGTGGATACTGGCTGACCCTGACGTCATGCAGAACCACGGGTTCCCGGGCAACGCCGCCTTTGCGACCACATTGATCAACCGGTTGCGCGGGGGCGACGGCAACATCGTATTCGACGAAACCGTGCATGGCTTGGCCGAGCAACCGCGCTCACCATTCTGGATGTTGTTCGAGTTTCCGTTCGTGCTGGCGACGGTGCAGGGCGCAATCGCCATCGCGTTCCTGTTGTGGGCGACGATGGGACGCTTCGGCGTACCGCTGACGCCGCCGGTTGCCATGGCGTCCGGTAAGGCCGGGCTGATCGAAAACACGGCAAAACTGTTCGAGCTTGCGCGTTACCAGCCCGTGATCATCAAGCGCTACGTCTACGCGATCATTCGCGACGTAGCGCGCCAGCTGCATGCGCCGACCGGGATGTCGGACACTACTTTGGTGGAATGGCTGCGCCGCACCGGGCAGGCGCGGGCCGTGAACGTCGATTGCGGGAGCGTGCTCAGCACCGCCAGCGAGCTTGCGTCGGGCAGCCACGGCGGCACGACGCTGTCGGCGCTCGCGCGGGAGATATTTCGATGGAAGCAGGAGATTATTGATGGAGTTGCGAGAGATCCACGCCCTCACCGAAGCAATTCGGAGCGAAGTTCGCAAAGCGGTGGTCGGCCAGGATGAAGTGATCGATCTGATGCTTACGAGCCTCCTGGTCGGAGGCCACATACTGCTCGAAGGCGTTCCGGGAACCGCGAAGACGCTGCTCACCCAGGCTTTTGCGGCGTCATTGTCCATCAAATTCGGCCGCATCCAGTTCACACCCGACCTGATGCCGGGCGACGTGCTGGGGACCAACCTTTTCAATTTCCAGACCAACAGCTTCGTACTGACCAAGGGACCAATCTTCACCGAGCTGCTGCTCGCCGACGAGATCAACCGCGCACCGCCCAAGACTCAGGCCGCCCTGCTGCAGGCGATGAACGAGCGCCAGATAACGATCGACGGACGTGACTACGCACTGGGCGACGACTTCATGGTGGTGGCGACGCAGAATCCGATCGAGCAGCAGGGCACCTATCCCCTGCCCGAGGCACAGCTCGATCGCTTCCTGTTCAAGATCGTCGTTGCGCACCCCAACCGCGACGAAGAGCGCGAAGTGGTGCGGCGGCACGGCCACCGTTCGGCGATGCCGCGGTTGGAGGAATTCGGCCTGCGTCCGGTCGCCGATTCCAAGGTGCTGGCGCTCATGCGTGAGCTGGTGGCCCGCATCCGCCTGTCCGAGGAACTGCTTGATTATGTCGTCGACGTCATTCGCGGCACGCGCGAGCACGCCTCGCTGGAGGTGGGCGCCTCGACCCGCGCCGCCAACATGTTGGCAGCCGCCGCGCGCGCCTATGCGGCGCTGATGGGGCGCGACTTCGTCATCCCCGACGATGTCAAGATGCTCGCTTTGCCGGTCCTACGCCACCGCGTGATCCTGTCCGCCAGCGCGGAAATCGAAGGACTCTCAGCCGATCGCGTCGTGGGCGAAATTCTCAGCCGTACGGCTGCGCCGCGATGAGGCCGACGCCGCGCGCCGTGGCGATCTTAGCTGCCGGCGTTCCGCTGGCGCTGTTTCTGGTCATCTACAACCCGGGCCTTTGGCAGTTATCGCTGGGCTATGCGCTCCTGGCCTTTGCCGCAATCGCGAGCGACGCAGCGTTGGCGATGCCGGGTCGGTTGCTGCGGTTGACCGCGACGGCGCCCGAGAGCCTGCAGATCGGCGAGACCGGCACGGTCGCCGTAACCATTGCAAACCCCGGTCGCCGCCGGGCGACCTCGTTCGAACTGCTGTGCGAGCGCCAGCCGGAGGCCTCCCCGGGAGAGGTTGCGCGCACGCAGTTGCGCCCGGGCCAAGACGCGCAAGCGCGCTTCGTGCTGGCGCCGAAGCGGCGTGGGCGAATCGCGATCGATGCGATCTGGGCGCGCTGGCGCGGCCCGCTTGCGCTCGTCGAGTTCGTGCGCCGGGTTGAGATTTCGCGTTCGGTCGACGTGGTCCCGAACGTACGCGGCGTGCGCGGCGCGACGCTGGACTTCTTCTCGCGCGAAGCGCTGTTCGGCAACAAGGTTCAACAAGACAAGGGCGAAGGCAGCGAATTCGAAGCGCTGCGCGACTACGTGCCGGGGCTCGACAGCCGCTTCATCGATTGGAAGCACTCCGCGCGGCATCGCAAGCTGCTGTGCAAGGAATTTCGCATCGAGCGCAATCATCCGATCGTGCTGGCGTTCGACACCGGCCATCTCATGATCGAGCCGGTCGACGGCCTGCCGCGGCTTGACCACGCAATCAACGCCGGCCTGCTGCTGGCCTGGGTCTCGCTGCAGGGCGGTGATCTCGTGGGGCTGTTCGGGTTCGACGAGATGCTGCGTCAATATCAGCAGCCGCGGCGCGGCGTTTCCAACTTCAGCCATTTGCTGCGCGCGACCTCGAGGCTCGATTACCACCACACCGAGACCAATTTCACGCTCGCGCTTGCGGAACTCAATGCACGGCTCAAGCGCCGCGCCCTGGTGGTGCTGTTCACGGAATTCATCGACACCGTCACCGCCGAGCTTTTGGTCGAGTCCATGGCGCGAATTGCAAGGCAGCACGTCGTCGTGTTCGTGACGTTGCGCGACGCGGTCTTGCACGGCTTCACGGATGCGCCGCCGGACCGGTTCGAGGACGTCGCCAAGGCGGTTGTCGCGTACGATTTCCTGCGCGAGCGCGACACCGTGTTCGAACGCTTGACCCGGCTGGGCGTGCATTGCCTCGACGTGCCGAGCCCCAGCTTGCCGATCGGGTTGATCAATCGCTACCTTCTGATCAAGCAGCGGGGCCTGATATGAGCTTACAGGCCGGGCAGGACCGCGACAGCGCCGACCACGTTGCGGCGCTCGAGCATCCCGTGATCGTGCTCAAGAGCAACGAGTTCCGCCGCGCGCGCGAGGCGAGCTGGCTCGAGCTCGAAGGGGTGATCGACGCGGTCGAGAAGCGCGGGATGCGAACGCTGACCCCGGACCAGCTTCAGCAATTGCCGCTGCTCTATCGCTCGACACTATCGTCGCTGTCGGTGGCGCGCGCGATCGCGCTTGATCGCCACCTCCTACTCTATCTCGAAAACCTGGCGCTACGGGCGTTCTTGGCCGTCTACAGTCCGCCGGCCCGGTTTTGGGCGAGCGCCGGTCGGTTCCTGCGCGTTGAATTTCCCGCTGCCGTGCGGAGCGCGCGCTGGCATTTGCTGATCGCTTCCCTGGCGCTCACGGTCGGCCTCATTGTCGGGTTCTGGCTCACCGTCGGCGATGAGGCCTGGTTCACCACCTTGGTTCCTTCCGGCCTGACCGATGGGCGCGGTCCCGGCAGCACCCGCGCATCGCTGTTGGAGGGGGAGATCTTCGCGCCGTGGCCCGGGGCTGCCGTCTCACTCGGGATCGTGGCCAACTTTCTGTTCAGCCACAACACCATCGTCGGCATCCTCACGTTCAGCTTCGGTTTGGCGGCTGGTATCCCGACGATTCTGTTGCTCGCCTATCAGGGGCTCAGCTTAGGCGCATTCATTGCGCTTCACTACAACCGCCAGCTCACTGTCGATTTCCTGGGCTGGATTGCCATTCATGGCGTGACCGAGATCGGCGCCGTGCTGCTCTGCGGCGCCGCCGGGTTGGTGCTCGCGGACAAAATCCTGTTTCCCGACCGCTATTCGCGGGTCGACAGCCTCGCGATGCACGGCCGGCGCGCGGCCGAAATCGCGGTCGGCGCCGTGCTGATGTTCTTCGTCGCGGCGATCCTGGAGGGCGTCTTTCGCCAGCTGATCGCAAGCACGCCCTGGCGCTTCACGATCGGCGCCTTAACAGGACTCGGCTGGTTGATTTATTTCACGGGGGCGCTCGAGCGCTTTCCACAAAAGTGGATGCCGGTCTTCCGCTTCAAACCGCTACAAGGCGAAAATCCTGGAAACAGTCGATGACCGCTGTCGGCGTCGCCACGCAATTTCTGCGGCGCAACCGCCGCGCTGAACGGCAGATCATCACGCCCGAAGGAGTACCGCTGACCGTCGAACTCGCGGATTATGGCGAGCGCGCAACAGCGTTCCTGATCGACCTCACGATCTGGCTCATTGCGAGCGCGGCGGTCTTGCTCCTGCTTGTGTTCACGCCGTTCCACAACATCAGCGGCGTTATTTTGATTTCGCTGCTGTTGTTCACCGCGTTCGTTGTGCGCAACCTCTATTTCATTCATTTCGAGCTGTCCTGGTACGGGGCGACGCCGGGAAAGCGCATCGTGGGAATCCGGGTCATCGACCGCCGCGGCGGCCCGTTGCTGCCATCCGCCGTGATCGCGCGCAACCTGACGCGTGAAGTCGAGATCTTCATTCCGTTAGGGGTGCTGATTTCGGCATCGGCAGCGGCCAAATCCGGCGCGTGGGAGTATTTGGTTCTGGGCGCGTGGCTTGCCTGCTTCGCGGGACTCATCTTTTTCAACCGCGATCGCATGCGCGCGGGTGATCTCATTGCCGGCACGGTCGTCATCGTCCTGCCGCGCCAGCGCCTGCTCGGCGACCTGGTCGAGACCGCGGCGCGCTTCACCTTTGCGGACCGGCAATTGCAGGCCTATGGCGCGCTCGAGCTGCAGGTTCTGGAAGAGCTGCTGCGCCGCCCCGAAGCTCCGGACCGGCCACTGCTTTTGCGCGACGTGTGCGACCGTATCTGCCGCAAGATCGATTGGAAGGAAACCGTACCGGACGCCGAGATCACGCTGTTTCTGCGCGATTTCTACACCGCGCAGCGCGCCTATCTGGAACGCGAGCAGTTGTTCGGCCGCCGCCGCGCCGACAAGCATCAGGCCGCCGAGCGGCGCAGGGTACAGTAGGGGCAGTGCCCGCCCGAGTGCGAACTCAGCCGCCCGAAGGATATTTCTAATCGAACACCGCAGCGATTTGATCGGTGTCGACGCCTTCCTTGGCGACGCGCAGGTCGTGGTAGAGCATGACCAGGACGATGTTGAGATACGCGGTATAGACCGCCGCGCCGATCAGCCCGAGCAGGCCTGCGAGCACCAACGCGATGATCCCCTCCGTCGCAAATACGATGGCCCCGACGACGGCCGCGACGATGAGGCCAATGATCATTGCAGCAATCAGAACGATGACCAGGATCAGGATGAAAACCCCAAAAATCTTCCAGCGATGACCCTTGGTCAGTTCCGCGCTGCGCCGCATGGCAGCCAGGGGCCCGAGGTTTTCAACGACGCACGCCGGCAAAGCGACCGACCACCTGATGGCGAGCATGATGCCCGGCACGATCAACAGAATGATGCCGACGATGATTCCAAGCGTCGCCAGAATGGCGAGGCCGATGATCGACCAGAACCGCGAGAGCCCACGCCGCACGGCTTCGCCGATGAGCATGACGCGGCCGCGCATCACCTGGAAAGCGCCGTAGAGGATGACCGCCTGTCCGACCGTGTTGACGATCATCCCGATGATAAAAGCGACGAGCTTCCACGCGCCGCCCGCGACTGAGGCACTGGCGCCGGCGTCGTGGCTGTCGCCCGTAAGCAGCTGCGGGAGTGCAATAACGAGTGCGATCACGCTGAATTTGAGGAAATTCGACGTGTAGACGGACCACGCGCGACCGAAGATCGGGCCAATGCGAAACTCTCCGCCCGTCGTTATTGCTGCATTGGTCATTGCAATTCCCTCCGACCGCGCGAATCCCCGCGGCGCGAACGATAGCGCCCGCCGTGCGGCCTGAAAACCCGGTGGATGTTCGAATTGTTCGGTTTCTTGGTCGGAGTGGCAGGGTTTGAACCTGCGACCCCCACGTCCCGAACCGGTGAGCAAAAGACCGGTGCTATGCGAGATGGGCCACCCCCATGCCGCTCTGCATCGCGCATCCCATTTGGCGCCGCCCCCTGCTGCCGCCGAGGCAAACGCGTAGACGCTCCCTCTCCGTTCGCGTTTCGCGGAAAGTTCTCATCCACGCGCCGGGTGGTGAAAACCCGAGTGTTCAAAATTGCACAGTACGATTTTCAGACATTCGGCATATTTCGGTTTCGACTATCGCGCGGGGTGCGCGTTGGGGGAAATTCGGGAGAGTAAATTGGAAAAAGGTGCGTTCATCGAGGTGACGTTCTTTGGGGAACAAGCACTGTCTGGGATTGTGCAAGCCGTTGATAAGGTCACCGCCACGATTGCCTTCGGGTTGGCTGTTGGAGCTTGGGCCGTGACGGTTCCTCGTGACTGGCTTCGCAAGAAGGAGAGCGGCTGGTTACTTGAGATCGGGTAGGCCGCCTCGGCTGGCGGCCTCTCTATTGTGGTGAACCGCCACAGGGTCATCCGCCCTTGAGCCGTATAGATCGAGGTCGTCATAAACCGCGCTTCTTCCGATAAGCGTGGATTTGGAGCGTTTCCCATACCCCATTGACGTAGTATGGATCGCTGCAGGTGAAAGCGTCGAGCGTGGTTCGGTCTTCGGCATCGACGACAAAAAGGCTTCCGATGGGCGTTTCGCCGTCGTCGGCGACCAGAGTGCCGGCGGTGAGCACCGCGATCCCGTGTTTTCCAGCCTCGTCCAAATGGATTCGGTGTTGGCGATAGAATTTTGCGCGTGTGGCCAGAATGTCTGCTTTGTCGATAGCGTGAACGACGAATTGCATCGCAAGCCTCCCGCAGGTGGCAGCGTATATTGCGGCACTTGCGTGCCCCCCGGCCGGGGCCTCAAGGCTTCAAAGCTCGCGCCGCCTGAGCCTAGCTCGGTCTTCAGCCAAGAGCGTGCTGTTGCCGAGCGTCGTCGGCGAGCCGGCGCGGTGCTTGGGCTTCATTCGACGACTTGGTTACCGTTCTGCATAGGGCGCGATCGAACTTTCCCGCGAGCGCTCCACGGGCTCATAATACCGCAACGGCCAAAGGCCCGAAACCAACGTTTACGGCGCGCGCCTACAGGAATTCCTTTCTTTGGATTGGCTGCCGCCGCGCTGAGGCCGGGCTGAGGCCGGGCTGAAGGACGGCAATAGGATCTGACGCGGGGAAAGTATCCTCGAGACCTATCTCCAGCGCTTTTTCGAGACGGGTGCGCTCAACTGTTGCTTCGTCGTCGTGGTTGTTCTCGGGCTCTTTGGTTGCCCGGTATTGGTGGGCCTTCCCGTGAACCTGTCGGTTCTGACGACGCTGGGACTTGCGCACGACGCCAACCCCTGAGCGCGCCCTCAGTGATCTCCCTCAGATCCCCGCGCCTGGTCGCCGCGTGTCAGCCACCAACCAGCCTGTGAGCGAGGTGCGGTCGAGTATTCCAACTGTTCAGCTCTTGTTTCAAACTCATGAGCGAGGCGATGAAATTCTTCTCTGGCAAAATGATCAAAACAATCGCGAGCCGACGTGCGGCAACGAGCCGCGAGAGATCGGAAATAGATCGTGGCGGACATTGGCGCTTTTTCCTTTTTTATTAGCTCCAAGCCTAGCCGTGCCCGTCTGCAGCGTACCACATTCATCTTGTGGTTAGGTGGTATCGCCCGCCGCGTTCCTGTGCGCTCGGCGGTTCGGTCCCATGATAGGAAGGCTACCGGCGGCGGCTCACGATCGGCAAGCTGGGACACGACGCGTTCCGCGTTCCAGATCGCGACAATCTCCTGCGCATCGACGATCGCCTTGCGCTCGGCCTCAGCGCGCAGGTTCCGCACGCCAAGATCGCGCATGTTGCCGAGCGTCATCGGCGGGCCGGGTGGGTGTCGTTGTTGTGCCATCACTGTCCCTCGGCGCGCTTGCGGCCGGACCAACATTGCCACGAAAAACGGGGCCGGGGACTTCTGAGAATAGGGACCCGGCCGGCGATGAAACCACGGCCGGGTTTTTTCTGCGCCGGGGCCCGCGAGTCGGTCAACGGCCGCGAGCGGCGGCTCCCCTCGCATGGGCGTGCGGCGGCGCCTGGGGCAAGGGATGGATCCACGGATTGGCCACGCAGTTTGTTTGGGTCAACAGCCGGGCGTTCTCCATACACTGCTCGTAGCTGTCGAAGCCGCAACTGGTGCTGCCGGACCTCGTGCACCAGGGATGCTCGATGTAGGCTTCACTCGGCGCGGGCCAGCAACAAAGACCGGCGATGAGCGTTGCGACGGTCGCGGCCGAGCGGCGCGGCGCACGTTTCGCTTTGGCCGCTGCCCATGAGGAGGGGAGATCGTCATCGCCGGATAGGCGGCGCATATGTCTGCGGCGGTGGATACGGCTGGTAGAAGGGATTCTGAACGCAAAAGCCGCCATTGCCTGCGCGGGTCAACTCACACTGCTGCCGCGATGTGAACCCGCAGTTTTGGGCGCCGCCACTCATCCGGCCGCCATAGTTGACGCACCAGGGATAGATGATCACGGCGGCACTTGGCCGTGTACTTGCAGCCACTGTGAAGACGATCCCGGCCATCAAACCCACGACATACAAGATACGCATTGGCGACCTCCCGGAGAAATGCTGCTTTTGCTCGACAGCATACACTCTCCGTAACCCACCGGCTTGGTGAGTATTCCAGGCATGGCGCGCTTCGCTTCGGCCGCCGCCCTCTCCCGTTCCTGCGCCCGGCGGTTCGGTCCCATGGCGCAACGGTACAAGCAACAAAGACGTCACACACCCATTCGCCAGTCGGCTTAGGGCAGCTGAATGCGCACACCCTCGATTTCGATAAATTTTGGCCTTAATCGTGGGGGCGCAGCGTGAGCGCCGTCAAGCAAATCCTTGTCTTGCGAACCGCGAATGGGTGTGTGACGTGGTAAGGTGCGACCCTACCAAGGGGGATCACATGAGGCTCAATGACATTCACACCCACCATGTGGAGCATCCTGGAGATAGCACGCGAGAAGCCGCGCATACTCCTGCGGCCCGACCAGATCGGGCCGGCTCGACTGCTTGAGCGCGAGGGATTTCTCAAGCTGCACCAATCCGCGGACTGGTGGATGATGGCGACTTTGACGGATGCTGGTCGAGAGGCATTGACCACGCGCGACGTCACCTAACGCGGGCACGGGGATAGCTATTAACGGAAGTCGACGTCCCTTATTCGATCACTTCGTCGGCACGAGCAAGCAGCTGCGGTGAAACTGTAATTTCGCGCATAGGGGTGTCATGACTTAGTAAGACCTCATGAACGTGCGCAGTGAGTCGTTGTACTTCTGAGGACCTTCCCAGAACATCGCGTGGCCCCCACCTTCGTCAGCTTCAAAGACGACGAAGGAAGAGCTCGGAACGGCCTCGTGGATCCCTTGCGCGATTTTCACTGGTACCTTCGACACGCGTCCACCAATGACCAGGGTGGGCACCTTGACCAACGCATAAGCATCCCACCAATCACCGAAGGCGGCCCAGCGAAAGAGTTTGGCCATGTACGGGCGAGGGAGCTTGAGCCCCTCACGGTAGAAGGCCTCCTTCGCCAACTCCTCCGCGTCGTCGGTGAGGAATTGGTCGCTAAAACCCTTGGAAAAGGCGACGGCATCGGGACCTTGGAAGGCGTCAATCGCGGCCAACGCCTGATCCGCACTGAAGATTCCATCACGCAGGTGGCAGGGTGAATCGTCGGAGAAGACAATCGCCCGCAGTCGAGAATCATCGTAAAGCTCGAGGTAGGTCAAAATGATCTTGCAGCCACCGGAGTGGCCGAGGATCGTCGCGTCGTTGAGGTTGAGTGCGCGGAGAAATCCGTCGAGGTCCTTGGCCAACGTGTGGTAGTTGTAGCCGCGCTCTGGTTTGTCCAACTCGCCATGACCACGGGGATCGAGAGCAATCACCCGGAACTCGTCGCACAGTCCCTCAAGCTGATACTTGTACAGCGACGCGGCATGACCTAGTCCAGGCAACATCACCAACACCCGGCCGGCACCGGCCTCCCAGTAGCGCAAGGTCACCCCCGGTGCGACCTCGACGCCCTTTAATTCAGCCCGCAATGAGAACGGTGTACTCACCGCGCTACCTCCGGTCGACTTGCCCGTAATTGAGCGTTGCGTCCTCGGCACAGCGATCCGCTTCTGCCCAGGTATTTTATGAACAGCTTTCCCCCGACGTGACGCTTGCAGCTGATATTGCGCTCTAGACGCCGGTCGTCAAACATCTCGGCTTGAAGATCGATTAATTTGATCGGGAGGACACGCCGTCTCGTTTGATGAATCCCGCCCAGCCTCATGTCTCGAAGGGGTCAAAAGCGGAAATTCTCACCGCGAGCATATGCTGTCTGCTTTACCCCTGAAAGCAGACATTCGCGTGCGATCTTCGCAAGTCCGCTTAGTGCCAATAACCGCCGTCCAAGCAGACGTGACGATCACTCTCGCTCAGGGGCAGGCTCGCTGCTGAAACGGAAATTGCAGTAACCGCCTCCGCCCGCAAGCGTCTGAGTCCGCTCCAAATGGATACCGCGCAAGTCGTACGCCGCAAAATCAAGCCCGCAGATGTGCTTCAAGATATCCGCGTCGCCATGCCGGGCCGCAAATTGGCAAAATCCGCAAACCCGATAGTTGATGCCGAAATCGAAAGTCTCGCCGGGTCCAGGTTCGACGTAGTCATACACAAAATCGCCGGCATAAAGTTGTTGATGGCTCCAAGCAGCCTGCTCCCGGATGAGAGCGCGATTCTCGGCCGACATAAATTGGCGGCCCGCTTCCATTCGATCAGCCTCCGGAATTGTGAGCATCTGCCTCTTGAAACTCTCCAGCTCGATTTCACCGATGGCGTCGGGGGAAACCCCGTGTCCCTTCAAGACCCGGCCGATCGCCATGAATCCGAGAAGACGCATAAAAAAATCAGTCATCCAACTCGACGCGCCGCCGACGTACGGCATCTGTTCCAGGACGACCTCGAACTCGCGCATGACATCTTGCTTGATGGCAGGGACTGCGGTCTCTCCTACCTGAGCCACCAACAGGTCGCTCACAAGGTCCAGACGCTGGCGCACCGATGCTTCCATCGATGATCGATGGGCTTCGTAGAAGGGGTGAGCCTGGGGCATAGTCTTCTGCCTTTCTCGAAGAGGCGTCTGTCAACCTATATGAAAAATTTACTCGCTCGGCCGTCGGCGGCCACCATGTCCGGTTTGGGTCAAAAGCGGAAATGCTCATAGCGAGCCGGCCATGGCGGTGAGGTAGGCGATGATCGTACACTTGCGATATGCGCATCCTGATTGCCGGTGTCGATGAAAATGGGCCGGGCCTCTGCGGACGTGCGCTGGTCACCCCGGAATCTTGCCTTTTGACGACCTAGTTCGTTTAGGCCAGCAGTTTGATCGGCTCAACCCGCTCACCGACACAGGAACTGAGCATCTGGTGGTAGAGAGTGGCGGAGTGCCACAGCGTGCGGTGATAGAGCTGTCCCTTCGGCGAGTTTGGCGCGACCTCCTCGCAAAGATCGAGACCCATCGTCAGATGGTGCATGTCGACGTCGGCATGCACGCCCCAATATCGCCCGGTATGGATTTTCAGCTTCTTCAGAATGGGAATGACAGCGTTATAGAAGTCGAACGCGACACCTTCACTGAGCACGTTGAGCGCGACGACCTGCACGTCATGAGGATCTCGCATGGCGCTCCGCCAGCAGAAAGACAAGGTATTCATCGTCTCAAGAGTTGCAGGCACGCTGCCGGGTTCGACGCCGCTCAGAAATCCATGTTCTTTCATCCAGGCAATGAGCTGGTCGGGATGGTCTGCTTCCTCGACAGCGTGTTCGGCAAACACCGGCTGGAAGCGTTTGTCCTGGCACAGCGAGTAACGCAAACAGAGCGCCTGCGTAAATTCGCGCGACTGATGAACGAGCTGATGGACCCACTGCAAATCGTTGGGTCGGTCGGCCCTGGAAAGGTTGGTAAAAAACGGGCCTTGGCGAAGCTGCGCTCGGTAGTTCTCAGAGGAATCAAGCAACCATTGCATGAGTTTAGTTCCTTCTCGAAACAGTTGAGCGCCCTAGCGCTGCGGCGGGAAGCTCGACCGCTTGCGAAGCAAACTAGACAGGAGCAAGTTACAGCTTAGCGACATTTTTAGTTGAATTGGTTACATCGGTAACGCAATCAATTGCTCCAGTCACTCTTGTCTGACAACTCAATGTCCGTTCCGGGTCAAAAGCGGAAAAGCTCGCGTTGAGCATTTGTTGTCTGTTTTGACCTCGATAGCGGACGAGTGAACGAACATCCTAGATCGTCAGCTTCGTGCCAAAAGAGGAGGTCATGTCGCGACCGACTAAAGACCGTCTTGGCCACCCTACAAATGTTTACGTCTTAGGAGGGTTCTGAAAGCGCATGAAGTGCGCGGCGACGCAAAGCCAACGACCATTTCGCCGTTCGTAAATATCCGTGTAGCGGCCATACCCCGTATCACCGGTCAGCCTCTTATCCCTGTAACCGGAGTGAATGATCGCAAAGTCACCCAGAATCCGTATCATCACATCCACAGCCTCTGCTTCCGTCCCCGGATATGGATTGGCGATGCGCTTCAAAAACGCTTCGCGATTCAGCAGGGCTCCATCTGGAGCGGTGATGTAAAAATCCTCGGAAAGATTCTCCGAATACCAGCGGACGTCCGACTCCAGTGCGGACCGAACGTAGTTTCGATTCAACTCGACAAGTACTTCGCGATCGGCACCGTCTGACTCGCTTGTCTTGAGCGCTACCTTTTGCATTGCTGTATGCCTCGAATGTCAAATTCAACTTTAGCAGAATGAGATGCAACGGTAAGGGGCGTTCTGGAGCAATGTCCGCTTCTCTAATGTCGGGCGCCGCGCCCCCAACGGTTCCACCATCACCGCTAAAGCCTCGAGGAGAGATCCTCTTTGTCTGCGAGCCAGCGAGTCCTTACGAGCCATCAAATGTTGCCGATGCTCGTGAGCTTGCTGACGGGGTCTTCGCAGGCATGTTTTCCGTTGACGCCAGGGCGGCTTCGTTTCAGGCTATGGAATAGCGACGAATGTGCGCTGATCGATTTTTCAGAAGTCAAGCAAGCGACATTGTCGCGGAACCAGGCTTTCGCGATGGTCATACTCGTTCGACCGGAACGGCGAACACATATCCGACGCCGCGCTCTGTCTGGATGACGCGCGGCGCGCTGGAGTCGCGTTCGAGCTTGCGTCGAAGGCGAAGAATCTGCACGTCGATGCTGCGATCGAACACATCCTCATGCACGCGCGTGGCCTGCAGCAAGTGCTCGCGGCTAAGCGGGCGCTGCGGCGCCTCCAGAAAGGCCAGCAACAGCGCATACTCGCCTTTGGTCAATGCTACCGGAGTGCCAGCAGGGTCGGTGAGCAGCCGGGTCTTGCGGTCGAGTTGCCAGCCTGAAAATCGAAAGCGACCTCGCTCGGAACCGCGCGCCGGTACAGCGCGTCCGATATCGAACCGTCGTAACACCGCGCGCACGCGCGCGAGCAACTCGCGCAGGTTAAACGGCTTCGTCAGATAATCGTCGGCGCCTAGCTCAAGCCCGACGACGCGATCGATGTCATCGCGGCGGTGACCGGTGATCATGATGACCGGGACGTCGGAGCTTGACCGGACCTCCCGTAGCAGATCCAGACCGTCCTCCTGACCGAGCCGAAGATCGAGGATCACCAGGTTCACCTGCATGCTGCCAAGTTGACGGATCATCTCTTGGCGACCGGATGCGACCAGGGTGCGGATGTTGTTCTCGACGAAATAGTTTAGGATCATCCGCTGCCAAGCAGGGTCATCCTCGACAACGAGGACGCACACCTGACGATCACCGCTCTCGCGAAGGTCTGGGTTATGCGACGATGTCTCGCCCATGCAATCCAGTTTCCGCATTTTGTGCCGCGAGCGGCAATCCCGCCCCGGCCCCCTTGTAGGATAGCGTGTATCGTGCTGGCGCTTGTCTGCCTTAATCCAGTCTCGCCGACGGGCGCGCAATCGCCAACTCTTGAGGCCCACGCTAGTCAGGAACCGATCACGCCAATCCCTGCCATGCCCGCCCAGGACACACGGCGTGTGGAGCTTGGGGAACGATTGTTCAGTGACCGGCGCCTGGCTCACAATAATACACACAGTTGTTCATCGTGCCACGATATACGAACGAACGGTGCCAGCGCCAACGCCCGTGATTTGACGCCCGGAGGGCAGCCGCTCCCGCTCAATACGCCGACGGTCTTCAATGCAAGCCTGAATTTTCGCTTGAACTGGGAAGGGAATTTTCGCTCGCTCGCAGAGGGAGCGGAGCATATTCTTCACAATCCAGCGATCATGGCGTCGAGTGTGGACGAAGTCGTGAGCAAGCTGCGCGCCGACCCAGAAGTGGTGAGACAATTCCGCGACGCGTACGGTAAGGAGCCCGACGTCGCGGCCCTCCTGGATGCAATCGCGACCTACGAGCGCTCGCTCCTCACGCCGGGCAGTCGGTTCGACCATTGGCTTGTCGGCGACACCAGCGCAATCACCCCGGAAGAGCTCGCCGGTTATCAGCTGTTCAAGTCGCTCGGCTGCATCTCGTGTCACCAAGGCGTCAACGTCGGTGGAAACCTTTTTCAACGGCACGGTATCTTCCATCCGCTCGGTTCTCCCGAGCCGGAGTTGGTGCGTGTTCCTAGCCTACGCAACGTGGCGACCACGGCACCCTACTTCCACGACGGTAGCACGCCCACGCTGCCAGAGGCGGTCAAGGCAATGGGCATCGCGCAGCTCGACCGCGTGCTAACCGATCAGCAAATCGCTGCCGTCGTCGCCTTTCTTTATACGCTCACCGGCACTTACCGGGATCAGATAGTCGGGCCAGCCAGCGCGATACCGCGCGCAGCGACGGCGATCCAATGAGGATCTTGCCGGTTGCGCTCGGAGTTCTCCTTCTGCTCGCCCTGCTAACTTGGCTCCTGCTCCGCGGAATCGACACGAACGCACCAGCCTATGCGATGACGCTCAAGGCCTTCGATGATTTCGCCCTCGCCGAGGCCTCTCTCCAACGCGACGTCCTGCAGGCGCGCGCAGGGCTGCTTCGCAACTATGACACCCTGGTCAAGGCCGCGGAGGCGCTCGAGGACGCGGTCGCCCGTCTTCGCTCCTACGCTCAGCGAGAGCGCCTCGATACTGGCCCGGTCGATCGCATGGCAGCGACGGTCGCACAACAGGAGGAGTTGACGGAGCGCTTCAAGAGCAGCAACGCGCTTCTGCAGAATTCGCTGTCTTATGTTGGTCTGTTGAGCACAGAGCCGATGTTCGGCGCCGAGGACGCACGACTCGCACCAGCGACCGGTGCAATGGTGGCGGCGATCCTGCATCTCGCGCGCGACGCATCACCGGACGCTGCCGATACGCTGAAGCAGCGGATCGACCGCTTTGAAGCACAAGCCCCGACTGTCGGATCGGACGCGGAGGCGGCGCATGCCCTGCTTGCACATGCCCGCCTGCTGCATGACCTCTTGCCCGCAATCAACGCAACGCTCAAGACCCTTGTCGCCGTGCCGAGCCCTCAGCCGCTCGAGGACACCCGTGCCCTATTTGCCGGCCGCCAAGCGGTTGTCGAAACGACGGTGCAACGGTCTCGGCTGTTGCTATACCTCGTGTCGCTGTTTTTGCTCTTCATCCTCGTGCATTTGGGGCTGCGGCTGCGCGCTCGCGCCCTTGCGCTGCGTCGGCGAGCGGCATTCGAGCATGTTATCGCCGAGAACTCGACGCGCCTGATCAGTTGCCCCCCGGCCGAAACCGAGGCGCGGCTGCTGCAAGTGCTTGGGGAGCTTGGCCGGACGATCAACGTGGAACGCGCTTATGTGGTGCTCGCTGAAAACCCAACCCGCGTGCATGCGTGGTGCGCCGACGGAGCGAGTTATCCGACCGAGTGGCCATATCAGGCACTGGAATTATCCGAGCGCCTTGGCGCGAACGGACCCGACATCGTCACAGTCGGAGATGTTGCCGCCTTGCCGCCTGGGAACGTCAAGGACGCGCTGGCCGCGGCCGGCGTACGCGGGTGGGCCTGCATCCCGCTGGTCCGGCTGGGCCGGGTGCGAGGGATACTGGGGTTCGATACCTTCGACGCCTTTCGGTCGACACGGGACAGTCCTTTTCCGCCGCCGGTGGTGCGGCTTGCGGGCGACGCAATAGCTAATGCCATCGAGCGCGAGTTTCTCGAGCGTGAGCGGGCAAAACTTACGACCCGGCTCGAACGAGCGCGCCGCATGCAGATGGTCGGATCCCTCACGAGCGGCGTTGCGCACAACTTCAACAACATCATCGGCGCTATTCTCGGCTTCTCGGAGATGGTCGAACCACAGCTCACACCGGGAACCAAGCCGGCAAAGTATATCGACGAGATACGACGAGCTGCGGAGCGTGGCCGTGATCTGATCGACAACATTCTCACGTTCGGGCGACGGCGTGAGGCATGTGCCGGACCCGTGCAGGTGCGGACCCTGTTCGCGGAGGCAGCTTCCATGCTCCGTGCAACGTTGCCCGCCGCGATCGAACTCATCATCGAGGACGTCGCGGTCGATATCGCAGTGTCTGGCGAACCGGCGCAACTGCAGCAGGTCATCGTCAACCTTTGCACCAACGCGGCCCAAGCGATGCAAGGAAGCGGATGTATTCGGGTCGGCGCGGAGCAGAAAGACCTGATCGCTTCCGTCACGTTGAGCCATGGCGAGCTTACGCCGGGTCTCTACGTATGCTTGGCTGTCACCGACACCGGAAGTGGCTTCGACGACATAGTGGCGCAACGATTGTTCGAGCCGTTTTTCACGACTCGCTTGGCAGGGACTGGACTGGGCCTCGCAACCGTGCGCGAGATCGTTCGCGATCATGGCGGAGCCATGAACGTACAAAGCAAATTGAATCGCGGGAGCCGCTTCGAAGCATGGCTCCCAGCGGCGAAGACAGGCACCACAGCCGTGGGGGGGTCGGCGGTGCTGCCGCTCGGATGCGGCGAGACAGTGCTGGTCGTCCAGAGCGAACGGGACCGGCTGCTGTTCGAGGAGGAGATGCTGGCGGCGCTCGGATACGAGCCGGTAGGATTCGAGTGCCCGGCGGATGCGGTTTCGGCGTGCCGCTCAACCCCCGATCGGTTTGACGTCATACTTGTCAGCGACGCGTCGCAAACTGCGGCCGGGGTTGATCTCGCGCGCGCGCTGCACGAAGCCGCGCCACGCCAGCCTGTGTTGCTCGCTACCGCGTTCGCGATCGATGTCCGGTTGGACAAGCTGGCGGAAGCAGGAATTTCCGAGCTCTTGAGCAGACCGCTGATCAGCACGGAGCTGGCCGAGGCGTTGGCGCGCTGCCTACGCCGGGGCGTTTAAGCCCGATTGCTTGAATCGAAGCTTTGTTACGTTCGCGGCGCACTTCACGCCCTCTCAACGGGTAGGAGTTGGATGGGCTTTTAACTCTGATTTGCGCCAACGGCGCCGGGCGCGCCACAACACATCTTCGCGATTGAAACCATTGTCATTATCACGGCTGCGACATCTGATGAGATTTTTGCTGCACTTTTCGTCTTGTTGCTGCTCGAGCGCACTCGCGCCCCGCTCACACGTTACGTCCGTAACACGATTAGCGATTGCTGAAATATTTCCGTAGCAGAGCGCGGCGATTTTCCCGGGCACGCAAGCTGTAGGGCCAGTCGCCCCTACTTAACAACCACCGCGCATCTGCGCTGCGGCAATCAACGAGAGGATCACTACCATGGCAATCAAGGCCAGCTTTTCCCCAGGTGCCGGCTTACTGTCAGTGTTCGGCGACGCCGCCAAGAACACCGTTACCGTCAGCCGCAACGCGGCCGGAACCCTGCTCGTCAACGGCGGCGCCGTCGCCGTCGCCGGCGGCCCATCGACAGTCGCCAATACCGCCGAGATCGAAGTGTTCGGTCAGGGTGGTGACGACGTCATTACGCTCGACGAATCCAACGGCGCGCTGCCCGCGGCCTTGTTGTTCGGGGGCTCGGGCAACGACACGTTGACCGGTGGTTCGGGCAACGATCAGCTGTTCGGCGGCTCCGGCAACGACACCCTTCTCGGCAAGGGCGGCAACGATTTCCTGTTCGGCGGCGACGGCAACGACACGCTGACCGGCGGCGCGGGCGACGACCAGGTCTTCGGCCAGGGCGGCAACGACCGCATGATCTGGAACCCCGGCGACGGCACCGATCTGTTCGAAGGCGGCGACGGCACCGATACCGCCGAGGTCAACGGCGGCAACGGCGCCGAAACGTTTACGATCACCGCCAACGGCACGCGCGTGCGGTTCGATCGCGTCTCTCCCGCTCCATTCAGCCTCGACATCGGCACCACCGAGAACCTCGTCGTCAATGCCAACGGCGGCGATGACACCATTACGGCTGGCAATGGCCTCGCCGGTCTCATTTCGCTCACGCTCGATGGCGGTGCCGGCAACGACACCATCACCGGCGGCGACGGCAACGATTTGTTGATCGGCGGCGACGGCAACGACCTCGTGAACGGCGGCCGTGGCAACGACACGGCCTTACTTGGCAGCGGTGACGACACGTTCGTCTGGAATCCGGGCGACGGCAGCGACACCGTCGAGGGTCAAGACGGCACCGATACGCTCGTCTTCAACGGCGCCAACGTCAACGAGAAGATCGACATCTCGGCCAACGGCCACCGGGCGAGGTTCACCCGCGACGTCGCCAACATCACGATGGACCTCAACGGTGTCGAGCACATCCAGTTCACGGCGCGCGGCGGCGCCGACACCATCACGGTCAACAACCTCGCCGGAACCGACGTGAACCAGGTTGCGATCGACCTCGCCGGCACGCCCGGGAGCGGTGTCGGTGACGGCGCGGCGGACACCGTGATCGTCAACGGCACCAACGGCAAAGACACCGTCCAGGTGACGGGATCGGGGAGCTCCGTTTCTGTCGCCGGCCTGCCGGCCCTCGTCACCATTACCGGCGCCGAAGGCGCGAACGACCAGCTCGTCATCAACACGCTCGGCGGCGACGACGTCATCACCGCCGCAGGCCTGCCGGCCGCAACCGTGCAGCTCACGATCGACGCCGGCGCCGGCAACGACACGATCACCGGCGGTGACGGCAACGACACGCTGATCGGCGGCGACGGCAATGACATCGTGACCGGTGGCCGCGGCAACGACGTGGCGCTGCTCGGCAACGGCAACGACACGTTCGTCTGGAATCCGGGCGACGGCAGCGACACGGTCGAGGGCCAGGCCGGCACCGATACGCTGGTGTTCAATGGCTCCAACGTCGGCGAGATCATGGACCTCTCGGCCAACGGCAGCCGCGCTCGGCTCTTCCGCGACGTCGGCAACGTCGTCATGGACCTCAACGGCGTCGAGCACGTGCAGATCGCGGCCTTGGGCGGCGCCGACACCATCACGGTCAACGACCTCACCGGAACCGACGTCACCCAGGTCGCAATCGACCTGGCGGGACGCCGGGCGGCACTGCCGGTGACGGCGCAGCGGATAGCGTGATCGTCAATGGCACGGCGGGCGATGACAACATCAAGGTCGTCAGCAGTGGCTCGTCGGTCCTCGTCAACGGGCTCGCGGCGCAGGTTTCGATCGCGCACCCGGAAGGCGCCAACGACTCGCTCACGATCAACGGTCTTGCCGGCAACGACACGATCGACGCATCCGGCCTCAAGGCCGGGCTGGTCAACCTGACGATCAACGGCGGCGACGGCAACGACAGCATCAAGGGCAGTGCCGGCGATGACGTGGTCATCGGTGGCCGCGGCAACGACGTGGCCTTGCTCGGCGCGGGCAACGACACGTTCGTGTGGAACCCGGGTGACGGCAGCGACACGGTCGAGGGCCAGACCGGTTTTGATACGCTCGCATTCAACGGCGCGAATGTGAGCGAGAAAATCGACATCTCGGCCAACGGTGGCCGCGTCCGGATGACCCGTGACGTCGCGAATATCGTCATGGACCTCAACGATGTCGAGCAGATCCGCCTCAACACGCTAGGCGGCTCCGACACCGTCACGGTCAACGATATGACCGGAACTGACCTTCAGGACGTCGCGATCGATCTCAGCGGCATCCCCGGTAGCGGCAGTGGCGACAACCAGCCGGACACCATTGTGATCAACGGGACCAACGGCGACGACGTCATCACGATTGCCGAGAGTAACGGCGTGCTGACGATATCGGGCCTCGGCACCGATGTGACGATCTCCGGTTTCGACGCCGACGATCAAATCGTCATCAACGGCCTCGGCGGCGACGACGTGATCGAGGCGTCGGGGCTGGGAACCGCTATGAAACTCGTCGCCAATGGCGGCGACGGCGATGACGTCCTGGTCGGCAGCGCCGGCAACGACGTCCTGCACGGCGGCGCGGGAGACGACGTGCTGCTCGGCAACGGCGGGCAAGATGTTCTCGACGGCGGACCCGGCGACAACGTCGTCATCGCAGGCGCGGCGACGCCGCCACCCGGGCCGCTCCCCGCGGTGGTGGCGAGCGCCAACGGTGCCGCCCTGCTGGGCCAGTTCATGGCCTCGAGCTTCGTCGCGCCCGGCGCCGGCAGCGCCGCGACGCCGGTTGCTGATCCGCAGTCGAATCAACAGCCGTTGCTGACGACGCCGCAGCACGCCTAGGCACGACGCAGCCCCGGAGAACGCTCGTGCGCACTGACACCAACAGCGCGAGACCGGCCGATCCGGGGCTCGAAGCCCTCGTGATGCTGCTGCGCTTCCAGGGCGTCGCGGCTGATCCCGATCAGATCAGTCACCGGCTTGGAACCACCAACATCGGCGTTCCGGAAATGCTCCGGTGCGCCAAGGGTCTTGGACTCAAGGCTCGTGCCCACAGGACCAATTGGTCCCGGCTTGCCAAGACCCCGTTGCCCGCCATCGCGACCCAGCGCGATGGCGGGTTCCTCCTGCTCGCCAAGGCCGGCGAGGACAAGGTTTTGGTCCAATCGCCGCAGACGCAACGGCCGGCCTTGATGACGCGGGCCGAGTTCACCGCGGTCTGGGACGGCCGGCTGATTCTGATGACTCGCCGGGCCGCGCTGTCGAACGTCACCCGCCGGTTCAACATCACCTGGTTTCTGGGAGCAATTCACAAATATCGCCATCTGCTGAGCGAGGTGCTGGTCGCCTCGTTCTTCCTCCAGCTGTTCGCGCTGGTGTCGCCGATGTTCTTCCAGGTCGTCATCGACAAGGTGTTGGTCCACCGGGCCCTGAGCACCCTCGACGTGCTGGTCATCGGTCTCCTGGTTATGTCGGTGTTCGAGACCGCCCTGGGCATCCTGCGGACCTACCTGTTCGCGCATACCACCAACCGCATCGACGTCGAACTCGGCGCGCGGTTGTTCCACCACCTGCTGGCCTTGCCGATGGCCTACTTCCAGGCGCGGCGCGTCGGCGATTCGGTGGCGCGGGTGCGCGAATTGGAAAACATTCGCAATTTTCTCACCAGCTCGGCCCTGACCCTGGTCATCGATTTGTTTTTCACCTTCGTGTTTTTGGCGGTGATGTTCTTCTACTCGCCACTGCTCACGTGGATCGTGCTCGGCTCGTTCCCGTTCTACATCGCGATTTCGGCGGGGGTAACGCCGCTGTTCCGCCGGCGGCTGGATGAGAAGTTTCAGCGCGGCGCCGAGAACCAGGCCTTCCTGGTCGAGAGCGTCACTGGAATCGAGACGCTCAAGGCGATGGCGGTCGAGCCGCAGATGCAGCGGCGCTGGGAAGAACAGCTCGCAGGCTACGTGGCGTCGAGCTTCCGAGTCCTCAGCCTCGGCAACACCGCGAGCCAGGTCGTGCAGCTTGTCAGCAAGATCGTCACCGCCAGCATCCTCTATTTCGGCGCCAAGCTCGTAATCGGCGGCAGCCTGTCGGTCGGCGAACTCGTGGCTTTCAATATCTTGGCTGGCCGGGTCAGCTCACCGGTGCTGCGGCTCGCCCAGATCTGGCAGGACTTTCACCAGGCGCGCCTCTCGGTCTTGCGGCTCGGCGACATTCTCAACACCACGGCGGAGCCGACCTATACGGCGGCGCGTGCGCGGCTGCCTGCGATCCGCGGCAACATCACCTTTAACCACGTCACGTTCCGCTATCGCATCGACGGGCCGGAAGTCCTGCACGATGTCAGCTTCGATGTGCCGGCCGGGCAGACGGTCGGCATCGTCGGCCCCTCGGGATCGGGCAAGAGCACGTTTGCGAAACTTGTCCAGCGCCTCTACGTGCCGGAGAGCGGGCGCGTTCTGATCGACGGCATGGACCTCGCCATGGCGGACCCGGCCTGGCTGCGCCGCCAGATCGGCGTCGTGCTGCAGGAGAACGTGCTGTTCAACCGCTCGGTGCGCGAGAATATCGCGCTCGCCGATCCGGCCATGCCGATGGAACGCGTGATCGCCGCGGCAAGTCTCGCTGGCGCCCACGATTTCATCCTCGAGCTGACCGAAGGCTACGACACAATTGTCGGCGAACGCGGCTCGACGCTCTCGGGCGGCCAGCGCCAGCGCATCGCCATTGCTCGTGCGCTGGTCACGGATCCGAGGATTCTGATCTTCGATGAGGCAACGAGCGCGCTCGACTACGAGAGCGAGCGCATCATTCAACAGAACATGAAAGAGATCGCCAAAGGGCGGACGGTTCTGGTGATCGCGCACCGGCTCTCGACCGTGCGCGCGACCGATCGCATCGTCACGCTCGAGCGCGGACGGCTGGTCGAGGACGGCACCCACGATGCGTTGATCAAGACCGGCGGCCGCTACGCATCCTTGCATCGCTTACAGGCGGGGCTCCATGAAGTCGGCTAAACCCGCAACGCCCGCCGATCCGACGCGCGGCGTCATTCCGTTTCGACGCCCGCCCGAGCGGAGCGGCGACGAGCTGGCGTTCCTGCCGGCTGCGCTCGAAATCGTCGAGACGCCGCCGTCGCCGATCGGCCGTGCGATCGGGGCGATGATTATCCTGCTGTTCTGCGCAGCGCTGCTCTGGTCGTGGTGGGGGACGATCGACATTGTCGCGTCGGCGCCGGGAAAGGTCGTGCCGAGCGGCCGTACCAAGGTCATCCAGCCCTTCGAGACCGGGGTGGTGCGCGCCATTCGGGTCGACGACGGGCAGGCAGTCAAGGCCGGCGACGTGCTGATCGAGCTCGACCCGACCGTGAACGCGGCCGAGCGCGATCACCTGCGCAACGACTTCCTGGCCGAGCGGCTCAATATCGCGCGGCTGCGCGCGGCGCTCGCCGGCGGGGATGATCCGACGGCCGACTTTACGCCGCCCGCCGACGCAGATCCGGTGCTGGTCGGCGCCCAGCGTGCGCTCCTGCTCAACCAAGTGACCGAGCACCGCGCCAAGGTCGCCGCGCTCATGCGCCAGGCGGCGCAGAAGGAAGCCGAACAGGCCACAACCGCGGCCACCATCCACAAGCTCGAGACCATGATCCCGGTCGTCCAGCAGCGCGTCGATATCCGCAAGACGCTGATGGAAAAGGAGCTCGGCTCCAAGCTCACCTATTTCGAGACGCTCCAACAGCTGGTCGAGCAACAAGAGGATCTCGGCGTGCAGCGAAGCCGCCTGCACGAGTCGGAGGCGGCGGTCGCCGCACTGATTGAGACGCGCGCCCAAGCGGTGGCGGAATATCGGCACTCGCTCTCGGACGAACTCGCCAAGGCCGAGCAGAAGGCGAGCGGGCTTGCCCAGGACCTGATCAAGGCCGAGCAGAAGACCAGGCTTCAGCTGCTGACCGCTCCGGTGGACGGCGTCGTGCAGCAGCTCGCGATCCACACCGTCGGCGGCGTTGTCACGCCCGCGCAGGCGCTGCTGGTGATCGTGCCGAGCGACAGCCGGCTCGAAATCGAGGCCATGGTGTCGAACCGCGACATCGGGTTTGTCCATCCCGGACAGCAAGCAGAGATCAAGGTCGACACCTTCAATTTCACCCGCTACGGGCTCCTGCACGGCGAAGTGCTCAGCGTCTCGCAGGATGCCGTCATCCGTGACCGTCCGCAGGACCGTTCCAACGACCGCAGGCTGGGAGCGCAGGAGGAGAGCAGCGAGCCGCAAGGCCAGGAGCTCAACTACAGCGCGGGCATTTCGCTCGACCGCACGCAAATGCGGATCGAAGACCGCATGGTCAATCTATCTCCCGGCATGGCGGTGACGGTCGAGATCAAGACTGGATCGCGCCGGATCCTGAGCTATCTGCTCTCGCCGCTGCTGCGCTACCAGCAGGAGATCTTGCACGAGCGGTGACAGCAACTGGTGCCCCCAAATGATCGTCAAAATCCGAGCCGTGACCTTGGCCGCGTTGTTGGGCATTTCAGCGCCGCCAGCGTTTGCAGACGGTGTTGACCTGCCTTTGAATGACGCTTCGGCGGTGCGGCCCCGACATGTGACGGTGAAGGCCGTCACCTACCGCGGCAGCGACGCGCTGGAAGTCCGCCTGACCGGCCCATACCGTGGCCCCGACATGGACACGTTCGCGTTTGTGCCGAACCTTGATTTCCATGACGGCACGATCGACGTGGACGTTGCCGGATCGCTCCTCCCGAGCGCGCTGGCCGGTGCCCGCGGGTTCATCGGGGTCGCCTTCCGCATCGGCGGGGAGAGCGAAGGTTTCGCCTGCGAGGGCTTTTACATTCGACCGACCAACGGCCGTGCCGACGACCAGGTGCGCCGCAACCATTCAACCCAGTATTTCTCTAATCCGGGCTTCGATTTCGACCGCCTGCGGCACGAAGCTCCGGGCCAGTATGAGTTTTACGTCGATCTCGTGCCCGACGAATGGACGCATCTGCGGATCGAGGTGTCGGGCGCAACCGCCCGGTTTTACGTCGGCGCCGCCGTGCAACCTGTCCTGATCGTCAACGATCTAAAACGCGGTCCCGGCGCGCATGGGAGCGTGGGATTGTGGGTCGACAACGGCACCGACGGACATTTCCGTAACCTGTCAGTTCGCCCGCGGTAAGACGCGCGGGCCCGGTTTCCCGTCAGGCGGCAGCGCTCTCCGCGCGCCGGCGCGGCAGCCCGATCATCTTGCGCGCCTCGGCGGGCGTCGCGGGTTCGAGGCCAAGCTCGCGGATGACGCGGACGATCCGCTCCACCAGTTCGACGTTGTTGGCGAGCCGGCCGCGCGAATAGTAGAGATTGTCTTCGAGCCCGACGCGGACGTGTCCGCCCAGCAGCAGCGACTGCAGCGCTGCGTTGAGTTGTGAAATGCCGATCGCGCTGACATTGAAGATCGCGCCTTCCGGCATCAGCTCCGCCATCTGCTGCAGCACCTTCGGCGTATAGGGCATTGCGCCCTGAAAACCGCGATCGGCGCCCAGCACGAAATTGATGAAATAGGGTTTCTCGTCGAGGCCGGCCTTGAGACAGGCCATGACATCCTGAAGTAGATGCGTCGGGCTGAACACTTCCCACTCGGGCTTGATGCCGCGCGCTTTCATCGCTTCGGCGAGATGGCGACAGCGTTGCGGCGACGTGTTCATCAGGATTTCGTTGCCTTCGAACGAGGCCACGATGGTGGTGGGGTCGAGCGTGCACATTTCGGCGCCCGCCTCCATGCCCTTGAGCCGTTCCTCCCAGATGATCTCGTGATAGCCGTTGGGCGCCTGGCGCACCATGTCGCCGTTGATGCCGCCGCCGGTCGAGTTGTTGATGATGATGTCGCATTTCTCGCGGATCAGCGCGTTGATGCGGCGATAGACGTCGGGATTGCAGGTCGCCTGGTCGTCGGGCCGGCGGGCGTGAACAGCGACGATGCTCGCGCCCGCGTTGTAGCAGCGATAGACGTCGTCGGCGATTTCCTGCGGCTGGGTCGGGATGTGGGGATTTTGCTTCTTGCTTGCCATTCCGCCGGTCGGCGCGATCGTGACGATGACCTTCTGGGTTTCCATCTGCTTCCTCCCTCGCGGTTCGGCGAATTTCCGATCGCCAACTATCCTACGGCGCGCCGAGTGCGTCCATACCGGGCCGGACGGCCGCCGCCGGTAGCGCAGGCGGCGCGACTTCAGCGGGCCGGCCCGGATTTGCCGAGATAACTCGCCATCACCCGCGGATCGCGCATCAGGTCGGCCGCCTTGCCCTCATGCACGATCTCGCCGGATTCAAGCACGTAGCCGTAGTCGGCGGTCTCCAACGCGGCGCGCGCATTCTGTTCGACCAGCAGCATGGTGACGCCGGTTGTCCCGAGCTGGGCAATCGTCCGGAAGATCTCGCGCACGACGAGCGGAGCAAGCCCGAGGCTGGGCTCATCGAGCATCAACAGCCGCGGCCGTGCCATCAGGGCGCGTCCGAGCGCCAGCATCTGGCGCTCGCCGCCCGACAGCGTGCCCGCGCGCTGCGCCCGGCGTTCGCGCAGGCGCGGGAACAGCGCATAAACGTTGTCGAGATCCTGCCTGACCCGAGCCCGATCGCGTCGATGCACGTAAGCGCCGAGCATCAGGTTGTCGGCGACCGGCATGGCGGTGAAGAGCTCGCGCGTTTCCGGAACCAGGATGATGCCGCGCTCCACACGTTCCTCCACCGGGGCAGAGGCAATGCCGTCCCCCATGAAGCGCACGTCACCCTGGCACGGCAGCTGCCCCATCAGCGCTTTCAGCAGCGTGGTCTTGCCGGCGCCGTTGGGGCCGATGATGGTCACGATCTTCGACGCCTCGATGGCAAAGCTGACGCCCTTTACGGCATTGAGCTTGCCGTATGAGACGGAAACGTCGCGGGCATCGAGTAAAGCCGTCATTCGACGCTGCCCAGATAAGCCTGCTGAACCGCGAGATTGGCTTGAATCTCCGCCGGTACGCCTTCGGCGAGTTTCTTGCCGAAGTCGAGCACCACGATCCGGTCCGCGAGGTTCATGACGAAATCCATGTCGTGCTCGACCAGCAGGATCGTAATCCCGTCCGACCGCAGCTTGCGCAACAGCGCGGCCAACGCCTGTTTCTCCATGCTACGCAGGCCGGCGGCCGGCTCGTCGAGCATGATCAGCAACGGCGCTGCGGCCAGCGCGCGCGCCACTTCGACCAGCCGCTGCTGTCCGAGCGCAAGATTGCCGGCGAGGTCACCGGCTTTTGCGGCGAGGCCGACATTGTCAAGTTCGCGCATCGCTTCCGTGCGTACCGAGCGCTCCTCGGCGCGATCAAGCCTGAGCGCGCCGGCCGCAAACCCAGTTCGCGTGCGGCTGTAGCATCCGAGCATGACGTTCTCGACGACCGACATCGTCGGGCGCAGCTTGACGTGCTGGAACGTGCGCGCCATGCCGAGCGCCGCAACATCGTGTGGCCTGGCGCCGGTGAGGTCGCGTCCGGCGAATGCGACGCGCCCGGAAGTCAGTTTGAGGGCGCCGGTGATCAGATTGAAGCTCGTGCTTTTGCCGGCCCCGTTCGGGCCGATCAGCGCCATGATCTCGCCGGCTCGGATCGAAAATGTCACCTTGTCGACCGCAATGAGGCCGCCAAACGTTTTGGTGAGCCCCGCAACCTCCAGCAGCGTCGTCCCGCGCGCGGGCTTTGGCCGGGCGGACAGCGCAGGTGCATTGGGGTCCACGACGGCGGTGGGAGCCGGCGCCGCCGGCAGGTATTGCCGCAACATCGGCACGATGCCGCTGCGCGAGCGGTGCAGCAGCAGAATGAACAAGCAGCCGAACACCACGATTTCGAGATTGGCGCTGTTGCGGCTCACATAGGGCAAGAGATCCTGCAGCCAGTTCTTGGCGAGCGCGACCGCCGCGGCTCCAACCAGCGCGCCGCTGACGGTGCCGGCGCCGCCAAGCACCGCCATCAGCAAATACTCGATGCCGGCACTCAGATCGAACGCGGCCGGGCTGACGAAGCGCGTCATGTGCGCATACAGCCAGCCGGCGACGCCGGCGAGCGCCGCCGCCAACACGAACACGGACAGCCTGATCCAGAAAACGTCGATGCCGAGGCTTGCCGACATGTCGCGGCCGCCGCGTAACGCGCGGATCGCGCGTCCTTGCCGGGACGCCAGCAGGTTGGACGCGCCCAGCAACGACAATCCGCATAGTGCCCAGATCAGATAGTAGAGCCGGCCCATTCCGTCGAGCGCCACACCCGCGAGCCATACGGGCGGAATGTCGCCGATTCCGCCATGGCTTCCCAGGAACTCGAAGCTGCCAAGTGCTGCGAAGATCGCGATGCCCCACGCGATCGTGGTGAGCGGCAGGTAATGACCGCCGAGGTGGAGCGTGACGTAACCGAGGATGAGCGCAATCAACGACGTGAGCGCGATCGACGCCAGAAACCCAAGCCAGGGCGAAACCGCCCAGCGCGTGGTCAGATAGGCCGTTGCATAAGCACCAATCCCGACGAATGCTGCTTGGCCAAAGGAGGTGATGCCGCCGCAGCCGGTCAGCAGCACGAGGCCGAGCGCGACCAGCGTGTAGATGCCGATATAGTTTAAAAGCGTAACGGTGAAGCCGCCGATCGCAATCGGTGCCAGCGCGAGGCCGAGCGCAACTACGCCGATGACGACCGTTCGCGCACTGGCGGCCACCTTATTCGTCCTCTTCCTCGTCGGCGTCGTGCGCCGACACGTAGAGCCAGCGCCAGAGCACGATTGGAATGATCGCGCCGAACACGATCGCGTCCTTGAGGCTGCTGGCGTAAAACGACGCGAATGATTCCAGCAGTCCGATCACGATGCCACCGGCGGCAGCCAGCGGATAGCTGACGAAGCCGCCCACGACCGATCCGATGAACCCCTTCAGGCCGACAATCAGTCCGGTGTCGTAGTAGATCGTCGTGGTCGGGCTGATCAAAATCCCGGCGATGGCGGCAACGCCGGACGCCAGCAGGAAGGACACGGCTCCGGCCCGGCCGGTCCAGATGCCGACCAGGCGGGCGCCTTCGCGATTGACCGCGGTTGCGCGCAAGGCCTTGCCGGCGATCGTGTAGGTGAAGAACGCGAACAACGCGCCCGAAAACACCGCGGCGGCGCCGACGATCAGCAGCAACTGGCGCGATACGGAAATTGATCCGATCACAACGTCGCCGCGCACGAACGCCGAAGTTCGCATTCCTTCCGGGCCGAAGTAGAGCAGCGCCAGCCCCGAAATCGCAAAATGCAGCGCTACCGCAACCATCAACAAGACGAGGACCGGCGCCGTCGCGATCGGCTGGAACACGATGCGATAGAGCAGGGGCCCCAGCGGCAAGACGAGGCCGATCGTCAGCAGCATGGCGGCCGGCGTTGCCAGATGATCGGCGCCGATCACCAGTGTCGCGGCCGCTGGAATCGCGGGGATCACCGCCCAATAAAGCAAGGCGCGCGGTAGGTCCTTGGTCCGCCGGCGCCTGATCAACGATGCGGTCTCGGTCACGACGGCCATGAGTGCGAGCGTAAGAACGAGCCAGACAGTGCCTGGCGTGCGTTTGAGCTCAAATGACGCAAGGGTCAGGGCCGAGTAGGCCACGAGATCGCCGTAGGGAACGAAGATGACGCGCGTCACGTTGAAGATCAGCACGATCCCCAGCGCCATCAGCACGTAGATCGCGCCCGTCGCGATGGCGTCTTGCACAAGAAGGACGGCGATCTCAAACGTCATGCGGTCGCCCGTCGCCGCGCGCTAAACGGACAAGTTCAGGATACGCGGGAAATGTCCGGTTTTCGCGCGCCGGCCGCAAATCCAGGGATTGCAGCCGACGCACGCCGATACGCGATCAGTTGGCGAGGAGCTTCCAGTCGCCGTTCTTGACCTGCACCAGGATGACCGAGCGGTCGTCAACGCCATAGGACGAGCCGTCGTCCTTGAAGGCGTAGACGCCGTTCGTCCCCGGCAATTCCCGCACCGCGCGAATTTCGTCGCGCAGGGCGGCGCGGAACTCCGGCGTGCCGGGCTTGGCCTTCTTCAAGGCGCGCGGGATTGCGTCTTCAACGGTCAGCACGGCGTCGTAGGCGAACGCGGCAAAGCTGTTCCAGCTGCCTTTGCCGTTGATGTCCTCGTACTTCTTGATGAAGTCAGCCGAGACTTTCTTGATCGGGTTGCTGTCCGGCAACTGTTGGTAGGCTCCGATCGGACCAGTGACCCCGACCGCGTCCTCGACCGATTTTCCGCCGATGCGGAGAAAATCCTGGTTGAACACGCCCGGGGTCACATAAACAGGACCCGTGTAGTTGCGCTCCGCGAGCGCGATGTGCGGAAGCGCGCCAGGCGTGCCGGATCCGCCGACCAGAACCGCGTCAGGCTTGGCCGCGATGATCTTGAGTACCTGTCCGGTCACGCTGGTGTCGGCGCGCGCAAAGCGCTCGTTGGTCACAATCTGCAGGCCATTCTTTTCGCCGACCTCCTTGAGTGCGTTGTAGCAGATGTCGCCCCAAGGATCGCTGAAGCCGATGAACGCCACTGTTTTGACTTTTCGCTTCAGCATGTCTTTCACCAAGGCCGACACCCAGAGGTTCGCAGGCTGCGGAACCGCGATCAGCCAGCGCGAATTGTCAGCCGGGTAGCTTGCGGGAGCGAGCGAGATCTGCTGGACCTTCTCGCGCGCCGTTATGGCAGCCATTGCCTGGGACGCCGGCGTGTTGGAGCCGCCGATCAGGAGATCGATCTTGTCGTCGTCGATCAGCTTCTGTGCATCGCGCACCGCGGTCGATGGATCGGACGCATCATCCAGAAATATCAATTGCACTTTTTCGCCGGCCACTTCCTTGGGCATCAGCTCGACGCCTTTGCGATACGGAATGCCGAGCGACGAGTTCGGGCCGGTCAGAGCCAGCACGACGCCGATCTTGATGTCGGCGTTGGCAGGGCCGGCCCCCGCCACCGCGAGCGCGCCGGCCAATGCCAGAAGTGTTTTCATTGACATGACATCCTCCCATTGCATGGCCATGAGTATGATACCTCGCGCCGGCGAGTCAATTTGGCGAAGGGTCACCGCGCAGAGTCTGCAATTCAATATTATAGATTACCGAGCCGGTAGATTCGCTGCGCAGTGCCGCCCAGCACCGCCGCGCGCTCGGAGCTTGAGAGCCCCGAGACCAGTTCCGTGATGCCGCGCCACACCTCGGCGAATGTCCCGCCCAGAAGCACAACCGGCCAGTTGCTCGCCGCCATGACCCGCCCGGGTCCGAAGCGCCCGATCACGTGGTCGACGTAGCGGCGGATCTGATCCGTCGACCATTGCCAGCGCGCGACCAGATCGCCGCCGGCGGAGAGTTTCACGCTGAGGTTGGAACAAGCAGCGGCGCGCGCGATCTGCGAGGCCCAAGGCTCCCAACCGTGTTCCGGCACCGGCGGCCGGCCGAGGTGATTGAGAACGATCGGCAGGTCGGGCAGGCGCTGCGCCGCCTCAATCACCGCGTCGAGTTGTTGATGCGTGATCGGGATCGCTTCGAAAGCGAGGTGCCGATGCGCGAGCATGCGCAGCAATTCGAGCACGCCGGCGCGCAGCACCCAGCCGGGATCGGGTTCGTAGGCGATGAGATGACGCATGCCCACGAACTTCGATCGCGTGCTCAGCGCGTCGAGGGCGCGCGCGCAAGCGTCCGGATCGGCGAGCGGAACCCAGCCGACCACGCCGGCGATGAAATCGTGCGCGTCCGCGAGGTCCAGGTATTGGATCGTCTCGTCATAGTCATCGAGCGACTGCACCAAAATGGTGCCATCGATTCCTGCGGCGCGCAGCTCCGGCAGGAGGTCATCGGGCGTGAAATCGCGGGCGAGGCGGGAGCCGAACAGCGGCGGCAGAGGTTGTTTGCGCTTGGCGATCCACCAAAAATGCTGGTGTGCGTCGATGATGCTCATGTGTCGCCCCCGTTTTTCAAATTTCGCGCGGCACACGGATGTCGTGTCGCAGAATTAGTCGTCGCTGGGCCCGATTGACGGATAAAGTTGAGGCTATGCGATGACTTATCATGGACGACGTCCGCCACCCAAAAAATGTCATTCACGGAGCCGCAATGACATCCATGGCTACACTGTGCGCGAAAGTGCTTCCGGCTCCGCCGGGCGGTCCTTGGTCCGCTTCAACGCGACCGGCGTCCGGATTTTTGGCGCGGCACCTGCCTTGCGAATCCGGCGGTTTCCCGAATTTGTCTCCAATCGAGCATTGCCACTTCCTGCTTGATCCAATGACGGAAAGCTTGCGCCTGCGCGCTCTCCCTCTGACGCTTTGGACGCACGAGATGATAGGCGCGGCCGGAGGGCAACGTCAGGGCAATCGGGATCACAAGCCGCCCCGTGCGTAAGTCGTCGTAGGCGAGCAGGTCGTGCGCAAGCAGCACGCCGGCGCCTTCGCCGGTTGCATCAAGTGCATGGTCGCTGCTGTTGAAGCGCAGCCCGTGGCTCACGTCGACGCCGTCGACGCCGGCCGCCGCGAACCAGTCGGCCCAGGTCGGAACGTTCGCGCGGTGCGCGAGCGTGTCATCATGGATGAGTGGCACACGCGCGAGTGCGCCCGGCTGCTCAAAGGGCCCATGGGTTTCGATCAGACGCGGACTGCACACCGGCACGAAGGACAGCTCGACAAGTTTTTCAGTCACCAGGGTGGGATCGCTCTGTGGATCGATCGGCAGGTTGCGAACGGCGAGGTCGAATCCGTCGGCCGCGAAATTTGCGTTGGCAAGCGAAGAGGAAATTCGCACGTCGATCTCGGGATGTTCGCCAGCGAAACGGTAAAGACGCGGGGCCAGCCATTTCGAGGTTAAACCGGGTGGGGTGCTGATCACGAGCACCCGGTTGCCGCTGGCGTGTCTCACGCTGGACACGGCCTCGCGGATTTGTGTGAAGCCGGTTTGCAGCCCGGGGTAGAGCAATTTGCCCGCGGGCGTCAGCGCGATCGATCGTACGCGCCGCTCGAACAGATCGAGGCCGATGAACTCCTCCAGCGCACGGATCTGATGGCTCAGGGCGCCGGCGGTCACGTGCAGTTCGAGCGCTGCCTTGGTCAGGCTCAGGTGCCGGGCGGCGGCCTCGAAGGCGCGCAATGCGGTCAGCGGCGGCATCTGCTCATACATGAGAAATTCTCAATCATAGAACGAAAATAGATCGTTTGTCAGGCTATCGACGCCGGTCAACACTACATAGCTTTGAGAATTACTCAATCGGAATGGACGATGGAGATGACCATGAGTGTTCTGTTTGCGCCGGAAGACTCCACCCGCGCCTGGGGCGTCACGGTCGGCCACGCACGTGGCGCTCTGCGTCGGGTTTTCGACGCCGTCATGCGCTCGCGCGCGCGGCGGGCCAATGAAGAGATTGCGCGCCATCTGCAACATTCCGGTGGGCGCCTGACGGACGAGATCGAGCGCGAGATGATGCAGCGGTTGACCCGCAATTGGAACTTGCGCCTCTAGCGACGCCGATTGAAACAGCCTGGACGCGCGTTCGGCTGGGGCGGGCGCTGGGTTCCAGTTTCGCCGCTTGCGATTACGCCACCGCGGCATCCTGAGCCGCGCTCGGCTCGCCCGATCGCCGGTCAAGCCGCAATGTCAAACAGAACGCCGCGCCGCCGCTGCGCAGGAACGAGGGCAACGGAACGACGTGAATTCGGTAGCCGCGTTCCTCGAGGCGGGCGCGCAGGCGGGCTCCACATGAAGGCATCACCAGATCGGTGCCGACGCAAACCGTGTTGGCCGCAAGCCCGACCGCGTCTTCCTCGGCGATTGTAATCCGATCTTGTGGTGAGACGCGCGCTTCGATCGCGGCGCGGCCCGCGGCCGTGAACGCGCGCGGGATGTACATGAGCTCTCCGCCCGGGAGCGCACCGAGCGCGGTATCCATGTGATAGAAGCGCGGATCGGCGAGCTCGAGCGCAACGACCTCGACGCCGAACGTGTCCGCCACCATGGGCCGCGCGCGCTGATCGGAGCGCGGTCCATAGCCCATCCAGAACAGGCCGCGGGTCTGGTCGAAGACGCAGTCGCCGGCACCTTCGAGCGTAAGACCTTCCGGGAGCCTGACCACCGTTTCGACCACGCCGTGGCCCTGTAGCCGGCGGAACGCGGCTTCGAAATGCGCTTCTTCGGCCTGGCGCTCGGGATAACGGAAGCGTGCGAGCAACACGGTGCGGTCGAGCACCACAGCCGAATTGGCGGTGAAGACGAGATCCGGCAAGCCGGCCGCTGGCGGAACGAGCTCAACCACGGCGTTGAGATCAAGCAGCGTGCGATGCAGCCGCGCCCACTCCTGCTGGGATGCCGCGGCCAATGCTTGCTGATCGCGCGCCCAGCCGGTCGGGTTCATCCACGGATTGATGCTGTAGATGACCCCGAAATGCTCGGGCCGGCACATCAGAAAGTGCGGCCGCGCGTACCCTGATCTTTCGTGTGCGGACATCCCGTTGCTCCCCTCGTGCGCCCCGTGGAATCTGCGTTGATCGAGCATGCGTTAAGCGGCGACCGGATGCGGCGGCGCCCGCGCGATGTCGTAGATCACCTCTTCGAAGCGGTCCAAGGCCCAGTCGAGATCGGCGCGCGCGATAACGAGCGGCGGCGCCAGGCGAACGACCGTGTCGTGGGTTTCCTTCGAGAGCACGCCCTTGCCGAGCAAGCGCTCGCACACGTCGCGGCCGCGCGCGAAGCGCGGGTCGATCTCGGCACCTGCCCACAGGCCCCGGCCGCGCACTTCTTTGAGAACCGGGCTGCGCAATGCGCGCAGCCTCCCCAGCATGTGGGTACCGAGCACGCGGCTGCGCTCGACCAATCCTTCATCAGCAATGATGCGCAATGCCTCAAGTCCGACGGCCGCCGCGAGCGGGTTGCCGCCAAAGGTCGAACCGTGCGATCCGGGCGTAAACACGTCCATGACCTCGCGTCGTCCGACAAAAGCCGAGACCGGCAGAACGCCGCCGCCGAGCGCTTTCCCCAGGATCAGCCCGTCGGGCGCGATGCCCTCGTGCTGGAACGCAAACCAGGCGCCGGTGCGGCCAAGCCCCGATTGAACCTCATCAAGAATGAGCAATACGTGATTCGCGCTGCAAAGTTGACGCACCTCTTTGAGCCAACCCGCCGGTGGAACGATAATCCCGGCCTCACCTTGGATCGGCTCGATCAGCACGGCGACCGTCTCGGGCGTCAGCGCGCGCTCCATTGCAGCAAGATCACCGAATGGGACCCCGCGAAACCCCGGCGCGAACGGGCCGAACCCGTCGCGATAGGCCGGCTCCGACGAGAAGCCGACGATGGTCGTGGTGCGGCCGTGGAAGTTGCCGTCGGCGACGATGATGCTCGCCTGGTCGCGCGGCACGCCCTTAACGCGATAACCCCAACGGCGCGCCGCCTTGATAGCGGTCTCGACCGCCTCCGCGCCCGTGTTCATGGGCAACGCGGCGTCGAGACCGGTCAGGCGACAAAGCTCAGCGAGGAAGGGCCCGAGACGGTCGTTGTAGTAGGCGCGCGACGGCACCGCGAGACGGTGCGCCTGCTCGGTCAGGGCGTTGAGAATGCGCGGATGGGCGTGACCGTGACTGGCCGCCGAATAGGCGCTCATCATGTCGATGTAGCGGCGGCCGGCAGTGTCAAAGAGATGCGCGCCCTGGCCGCGGGCGAGCACCACGGGGAGGGGATCATAATTGCGCGCGCTGTAGCGACGCTCGGCCTCGATCGGTTGCATGACACTCTCGCAGGCGAATCATCCTGGACGAATCATGCAGGAGTTTGCGCGGCCGATGTGGCCGAACTGGCCAGCGGCCGCAGCCGAGTCGGCTGCGCCGAATGGTTTAGATGACCAAAACGGCTGTCAGCGGGAAGCCTAGGACTCCACGATCCAGCCGCGCTGGCTCACAAGCCGGGCTGCCGCAAGACCCAGCGCCATCGCGCCGACCACAAACGCGCCCAACGAAGCCGCCTGCAGCGCGGCCAGCACATTACCCTCATCGAGCAGCACGACGGTTTGGAACGCGTAGGTACCGGGCACCATAATGATGATTCCCGGCACGGTGAGCGCAATGCGCGGTTCGCGCAGCCACGATCGCACCACGCTCGCCAACAGTCCAACCGCGAGCGCGCCGAGGAACGTTGCGAGCGCAAGCTGCATTCCGGCATCATGCAGGGCGAGGCGGAGTTCGTTTCCCGCGAGCGCCAGACAGCCGACGGTGAGCACCGTGCGGTGGGTGCTGTTGTAGAGGATCGCGAACCCGCACCCGCCGGCGAAGCTCGCAAGCGCGCGCAACCCCAGCAGCGACAGCTCGTCGAACTGCGGCGGCGGCGGCGGTGAGATGCTCAGGCTGGCGGCGGAGGCGACGAGGCAGAGCCCAAAAGCGGCAGCGGTGAGCACCATCAGCGCGTAGGTGAGGCGGGTGATGCCGGCGACAATCTGGTGCTGCACCAGGTCGAGCAGGCCGGCAATCAGCGGAAAGCCCGGCACCAGGAACAACGCGGATGAGATAAACCCGGCGGCGTGCGGCGACACCGGCAAGCCCGCGCGCGCCAGCGCATGCGCGACCAGAACATAAACTCCGGACGCAATCGCGGCGCACAGCGTGGTGACGGCGTATTGGTTATATCGGTATCGGAACAGCAGCGACCGCAAACTCTGGCCGACGGCGCCGCCGATGAAGGCCGAGACGATTTCGGACGGCCCACCGCTGTTGAGGAACGAGAACGCACCCGAGGCGGCACCGACCGCCGCGGCGGTGACGGCGAGCGAGTAGAACGGCGGTTCCGCCTCAATGGCTTTGAGCTTGGCGGCGAGTTCCGCCGTGGTCAGGCCCGGGCGCGCTTCGCGGGCAAGGCGCTCAAGCAAGCCGAGACGGCTGGCGTTGATGCCGAGCGGCGCGATTTCGCTCGCCAACGTGACGTGCTCGCCACCGCGGCGCGCGGTCGCCGTCATGCCGCCGCCGATCGCGATATGAACCGCGAGCGCGTCGATCCCCATGGCGCGTGTAAGCTCGTTCATCCATTGGCGAACGCGGAAGGCGGCGTTGCCGGCGCGCAGCATCAGAGCGCCGAAATGCATCAAGGTTTCCAACGTCTGGGTCAGGGCCGCGTGGTCAGCGTCCTGTCCGGTGTGCGGCGTTGCCGCAGGCGCGGTGCGCACAGTGTCGGTCAAACATTCTCCAGGTGCAGCACGGCGGCGGTCTCCGCGCGGATGCGCCGCTGCAACGTGGCATCCTCGATCAGCGATTCGCCGTAGGACGGAATGATCTCTTTCAGCTTGGGGAGCCAGCGATTGGCCGTCAGCTGGTCCTTGAAGGATTTCTCCAGCACGCCGATCGCAATGAACACTGCCGTCGATGCGCCGGGCGAGGCCCCCAGCAGTGCCACTAGCGAATCATCAGCCGCCGCGACCAACTCGGTGCCGAACTCCAAAAATCCGCCGCGTTCGGGATCGGGTTTGATGATCTGCACGCGCTGTCCTGCCACTTCGAGCTCCCACTGAGGCTCCTTGGCGCGCGGATAGTATTCCTGCAGGGTAGCGAAACGCTGATGCCGGCTCTGCAGGACCTGGCTGACCAGATACTTGGTCAAATCGAAATTGTCGCGCGCAACCGCGAGCAACGGTCCGATATTGGCGAGCCGGATCGACTCGAACAGATCCATGAGCGAGCCATGCTTGAGGAACTTGGTGGAAAAGCCTGCGTAGGGCCCAAACAGAATCGAGTGCTTGCCGCCGATGACCCGCGTGTCGAGGTGCGGAACCGACATCGGTGGTGAGCCAACTGACGCCTTGCCGTAGACCTTGGCGTGGTGGCGCTTGTTGACCTCGGGGTCATCGCAACGCAGCCAGATGCCGCTGACCGGAAAACCGCCGTAGCCTTTTCCCTCCGGGATTCCGGATTTCTGTAGTAGCGGCAAAGCGCCGCCGCCCGCGCCGAGATAGACGAACTTCGCCGTGGTCGAGTAGGTCTCGCCGGTGTGCTTGTTCTTCATATCGATGCGCCAGCGCCCGCCCGGTTCGCGTCGAAGGCCGGTCACGTGATGCGCGTAGTGAACCGTGAAGCCCGGTAGTCCAGTGAGGTGTCCGACAAGCGTACGCGTGAGCGATCCGTAGTCGCAGTCGGCGCCGGTGACGATGCGCGTGGCGGCAACTTGCTGATCGGCGGCGCGGCCCTCCATCACCAGCGGGACCCAGTCGTTCAACTTGTTTTTGTCTTCGGTGTACTCCATCCCGTAATAGCAATGATGCGCGCTCATCGCCGCGAAGCGCTTTTTGAGAAACGCGACGTTCTCGGGCCCGTGCACGAAGCTCATATGCGGGATCGGATGGATGAACGACTGCGGGTCCTTGATCGCGCCTTTTTTCACCAGGTAGGCCCAGAACTGACGCGACAGGTCGAACTCCACGTTGACCTCGAGCGCCTTCGAGATATCGATCGTTCCATCAGGCCGTTCCGGCGTGTAGTTGAGCTCGCAATTCGCTGCGTGGCCGGTGCCGGCATTGTTCCAGGCGTCCGAACTCTCGAGCGCCGCGCCGTCGAGCGTTTCGACCATCTCAATGGTGAGCGTGGGCTCGAACTCTTTGAGAAACACGCCAAGCGTGGCGCACATGATGCCCGCGCCAACGAGAACGACGTCCGGGTCGGTGGTAGCCTGATTCGGGGTCATGGTTGGCTCCGATGAGGGCGGCCACTCTGGCACGCAGCCGTTCCGAAGAAAACGCCTCTCAGAGTTCCGCCTTGTCGCGTTGCTGGACTAGCAGTGCCACTGGATACCCCGCGAACCGGCGCACCGGGCGCAGCGCGATGTGGCTGACGATGCGGGCTATTCCGAGCTCCGCATCCTCGAGCAAGGCGCTGGAGAGGGCTTCATAGCGCGCGATGTCGGTGCACACGAACCGCGCCAGATAGTCGATGTCGCCGGTGACCTGCCAGCACTCGGTGAGTTCCTCGACAGCGGTGAGGGCATGCTCGGCGCGATCTTGGCGCCCGTGCTTTTCCAACGTGATCTCGGCGAAGATCGTCACCGGCCGAGCCAAAAGCTCCGGCGCGATGATTGCCTGATAACCCTGAATGATCCCGGCGGCTTCCAGCCGGCGCACGCGCTCGAGGCACGGCCGTGACGACAGGCCGACGGTCTGCGCCAGTTTCTGAATGGTCGAGCGGCCGTCGCGCTGGAGTGTGGCGAGAATCTTGATGTCGATCCGATCGAGAGCCGGCGGGCGCTTGGCGGCCATCGGCTAACGAGTCACCGCCAAGCGTCGATCGGAACCGACTTGCGATAGTGTGCGCCCATGATCTGCCAATAGCCGTTGGCCTCACCGCCGACGACGACAACGTTGATGTCTTTTTCCTGGAACACCGGGATCAACTCGTCCTCGGGCTTGAGGTTGCTGGCAAACGGCTCCTCGCCGTAGGTCGCGCGCGGATAGATGTAGTTCTGCACGAGTTGCAGATCCCAGTATCGCCCGGCAGGGATTTTCGCGGTTTCGTGGATCCACCGGATCAGCTTGGCCTTAGTATCAAAGCCGCCGCGGTCAATGAACTGGCGCGCCGTGATCGGATCGAGCAACAGGCAAGGCGCCGAATTGGCATCGGTGCCGTAGAGCATGTCGCGGACGTGCTCACGCCAGTATTTTTCGCGCAGCCCGAGATTGAAAGTCGTCGAACGGCAACCCCAGAAAATGCTGACCGTCGACTCGCTCGGCTTGAAGCCTTTCTGCACGTGCAATGGCTCCCAAGGATTGCGTTCTTCGTTCTCCGCGAAGGTGAGATTGTTGTAGGCGTAGTTGTTGCCGGTTGAGCCCATGTAGGTTTCGCCGGGCACGGATCCGCCCTGGAGGTTCTGCGACAGTAGACCGTAGGCGCGGCCGATCGTGGCATTGGCGTGATTGTAGGGACCCATGGCACCGATGCCGCAGTTCATGCCGATCTCTTTGCGGATCGGCCCGTTCACCACCACCATGGACGAGGCCGAGCTCGAGGTGCTGCTGCGCGCCGAAAGTCCGGATGCGGCAAGCGCAAGAATGACCGGGAAATACTCGGGGCGCGCGCCAGCCATGACGGCATTCACGGCCACCTTCTCGACCGTGAACTCCCACTGCCCGCGATTCGCGGTCGCTTGCAAGCGGCCGACGATCTCGCCGGGCGCGTGACTGGTCCCGGCGAGCATCGCCGCAACCCTCGCTTCGGTCGGGAGCACGATCGGCAGCGTATCGGTCCAATGATTGTCGAGGAACAGTTGATGCAGATTTTCCTCGGTGTCGGGCTCAACGAGCCGCGGCGTCGAACGATCAGCGACTGTGGCGGCATCGGCGAGGCCCTTGGTGAGCCCTTCGATCACTTCCTGCATCACCGGCTTGCCGGTGGTCGGGTCCTTGCCGTTCACGTAGGCGCGCAACTCGGCGTGTGACTTGCCCATCACCGGCTGTGGAACAAACACGCAGGGCAGCTGCGTCAGGCCCTGCACCCGCGCCGTCGACCGCACGACCCGTTCGAAAATGTCGGTATGGAGCGCGACCGTCGGCACGCCGTACTTGGTGTCGACCGTGATCGCGTGCGTGGCGACCGCCGGCGCGCAGGTGCTGCAGTGACCAACGCCGAGAATCGCGGCGTGCCCGTTGGCCTTGATCTCTTCCCAGAGTTTTGGGTCATCGTGGCCGTAGTAGTTGCCAAGCGAGACAATGCGGGTTTTGACACTCGGCATGTGCTCCGCGAACCAGGCCTCCACCTGTTTGAGCAGTTCGATCGAATCATCGAACCGGCAATCGACCAGGTAGATGGTCTTGCCGTCCAATGTATCGAGCCGTGCGGCGGCCGACTTTTTGGTTATCTTGGGCGGGTACCCGACGGGATTGAGCACGGTGATTTTGGATTGGCTTCCCGTTTTGCCGACGATGTCGAGCATGGGGCGGAACCTCATGATAAGGGCGCAGGCCCGAGACGATCGGCAAGAGTCTTAGACCCCGCTGATCCGGTGCTCAAGGGCTGCGCGCGCTTCCCAGGTTTGCACGGGACTTGCGAGATCGAGGAAATCGAGATGGCGATCGAGGCGCCCTGTTGCTGTCTGCCGCTGGCGATCGAGCAGGTCGGCGATGTCCGCGAGCAGCCGGAGGACGAGGAGGAGCGGGGCAAAGGCAAGAAGAAATCCGCCAAGAAGAAGCGCAAGAGCCGTGATTGACCGACTTGAGGCGGCCCAGCCCAAGCCGTAGGTTCGGGCCTGTTACGTTTTGCTTGGGAGGGCCCGATGATCCTGCTGTCGAACGGTGGAACCAATCAGCATCGGGGCGTGCAGCGCTCCGATACGATGGTTGTCGGAACGGTGGACGGGATCGTACTGCTCGAGCGCATGGGCGCGGCATGGACGATCAAGCATCGCGCGCTCGCCGGTTGCTCCGTCAGCGCCGTAACCGGTCTCGGTGATGGCACTTTGTTCGCAGCGACCCACGGGGTCGGCGTTGCCCGCAGCGAGGATGGCGGCCTCACCTGGACCTGGGTCAACGACGGCATCGATCGCGTCGACCTGTGGTCGGCGCGCGCCGGGCGCTTGCAAGGGCGCGACGTTGTCTGCGTCGGATCGCTGCCGGCTCACATCTTCATCAGCGAGAACCGCGGCAAATCCTGGCGCGAGCTTCCCGGTTTGCGCAAGGTCGCCAGTGTCTCGCAGTGGTGCTTTCCACCGCCGCCCCGGATTGGTCACGTCAAGGATATCGTGATCGACAACGACCGCCTGTGGGTCGGCATCGAGATTGGTGCCTTGCTGGTGTCGACGGATTTTGGCGAAAGCTTCACCGAGTTGCACATCGATCCCAACCCGGTCGAGTGCGACGTCCATCGCATCCTGCTACATCCGGCGCGGCCACAGCGGATCATCGTGGCGAACGGCATCGTCGGCGTGATGTCGAGCGACGATGGCGGCAAGACATGGCGAAAAAATCCGATGCCGCCGCATGCCAACTATCCGGACGCTATGGTCGTCCACCCGGACGACCCCGATCTCGTCTTCCTGACAGCGGGGGTCGGCTGGCCGTCGCACTGGTACCGGCTCGGCCGCGCGCGCGGGAAGATTGCGCGCAGCCGGGACGGCGGAACGACTTGGGAGCGCTTGCTGGGCGGACTTCCAGACGGGCAGCGCGCCCTGTTCAGCGCGCTGACGATCGAAGCTTGGCCCGGCGGTTATGGACTGCACGCGGTCGACACCGACGGGCAGGTGTTCGAAAGCCTCGATGGAGGCGATCACTGGACGATCATCGCCGACGTTCCGCCTGTGTCGAAGGGGGAATTCCATCGCGGCCTGGTCAGAGATCGGGCCAAGCTCGCGACCGTCGACGATATCGTGGTGAGCGACGTTGCAGAACGCCGACTGGCCGCCGCCAAGGTGTGATGCCGGGAATTCTTGTGATGTCGGGGTTCTGGGGTCCTAATGAATGGGCGACGCGGCCGAAGCCGCGCCGCCCCACCACCCCACCATCAAAGTTCAATCGTGATCCGCGCCGCCCCCGCCTGGACCCCCGCGCTTGAACACATGCGGGAGCGGAATGACCGCTCCCTCGTTAAAAGTGTCGGCGTCTGCCGCTTTGACCATGAAATCTTCTGCCATCGCTTGAAAGCGATCGGCTAAGCCCTGGTCGGTACATGATTCCGAAAGACGCAGGCAGGTGGTGGCTTGGCGCCGAAAATAGGATGAGCCCTGCATCGAATGACGTCCCCCTGGCGGTACTTTCACCCAAACGCGATCCCTCACAAAAGGTTCCGCCGCTTTCTTGGAAAAATTTACCGCCTCCGAACGGCAACAAAATACCGCCGTACCCGGCTGGCCCACGGACAAAAGCCGGTTCCCGCGGAGGCTCCTTTAAGCCAAGGATCGCGCGAGGGGGGTCAGCCGTAGCGTTGCCGCGCGAGCGCAGCGCCTTGCCCCAAGGCGGCGAGCTTGCGCCAGGCGACCTCCGGCCGCATCGGCGCCATCCCGCAATTGGTCGACACGACGATCCTGTCCTTGGGGATGTGTTTCATCGCCTGCGCGACGACAGACGCGACCTCGTCCGGGGTTTCAATGGCCTCCGTTGCAACGTCGATTGCTCCGATCTGAACGGTTTTGCCGGCCAACAGGCTCAGGAGATCCATCGGCACCTTGGAGTTGCAGCATTCGAGCGACACCTCGTCGATCCGGCTCGCCGCGAGGGCCGGAAACGTCTGCTCGTATTGCCGCCACTCGCCGCCGAGCGTCGCCTTCCAGTCGACGTTGGCCTTGATCCCGTAGCCGTAGCAGATGTGAACCGCGCTGGCGCAGGTTAGCCCCTCGATCGCCGTGTGCAGGGCATCGATGCCCCAATCCCTCACCTCGTCCATGTAGACGTTGAACGCGGGCTCGTCGAACTGAACGACGTTGACGCCGTCGGCAGCGAGGCCACGCGCCTCCTCATTGAGCAGGCGCGCAAACGCAAACGCCATCTTGACCCGGTCTCCGTAGTAGTTATCGGCGATCGTATCGATGATTGTCATTGGCCCCGGCAGCGTGAATTTCAGCTTGCGCGCCGAATGAGCGCGCGCGTGGCGCGCCTCGGCGGCGTGCACGCGGCCTTTGAGGCGCAGCGGGCTGGTGACGGTCGGCACCATCGCTTTGTAGCGGTTCTTGCGGATGCCTATTTCGACCTTGCGCGCGAAGTCGATGCCGTCGACGAATTCCAGGAACCCATGCACGAAGTGCTGGCGCGATTGTTCGCCGTCGGTGACGATATCGATGCCGGCGTCCTCCTGGCGTTTGATCGCAAGCAGGGTCGCGTCGAGCTTGCTTTCGGCGAGCTCCGCCCCGGCAAGCTTCCACGGCGCCCACAGCCGGTTGGGTTCCGCAAGCCACACTGGTTTCGGCAGACTGCCCGCAATGGTGGTCGGAAACATCGGCTCCCGGCTTATTGTTTGAGCACGATCTTTTCCGAAAACCGGTGTCCACTTTTCGGGATCATGCTTTAGGTCACGCGCCAGTCGTAGATCCAATCATAGTGCTTCAACAGCCGCTCGCCGCCAAACTTTCGCATCACAAGGTTGCGCGCAAACGCGTCCGGTCCCGAGTAGTGGTAGAACGTCCCGGTGCGACGCGCCGTGCGTTGCATGCGGGCGCTGCGCCCCTGCCGCTTGGCTTCATAGACGCGCAGCGCGTGAGCAGGATCGTTGGGGTTCGCGGCCATCTGGGCGGCGAGGACCGCCGCATCCTCGATCGCCAATGCGGCGCCCTGGGCAAGAAACGGCAGCATCGGATGAGCCGCATCCCCGAGCAGGGTGATCGGGCCGTCGCCCCAACGACCCAACGGCGGCCGGTCGTAGAGCGCCCATTTCAGCCAACGCTCCGGGATGCCGATCAGATCGCGAGCGGCACGTGACCACGCGCCGAGCCGGTAACGGGCCAGCACATCGGTCGGCGCGCTACGTGTGCTCCAGCCCTGGTCGTGCCAGTTGTCGTCTGCGATGGCCACGAGATTGATCAAGCGCCCACCTGCGACCGGATAGTGGACGAGATGGCTGCGGCGTCCCAGCCACAAGTTGACCATCGGCTCACGCGCCGCGGCGGGCGCCATGTCGGCTGGCACGACAGCGCGCCATGCAACCCGGCGGGCAAAGCGCGCGGGCGCGCTATCGCCGAGCAACCCGCGCACCGATGACCACAGACCATCGGCGCCGATCAACGCCATGCCGTCGGCGTCGAACCCCGCGGGACCGTTCGGATCCGGATGTGTGCGGACGGCCTTGATGGTGACGCCGTTTTGATGAACGGCAAAGCGATCAACCCGGACACCGAGCGCCAGCCGGATGTCCGGATGCGTGCGCGCTGCCTCGAGCAGCGCAGCCTGCAGATCGCCGCGATGAATGACCCAATAAGGCGCGCCGAAGCGGGTGGCGGCGTCGGCCAGTGGAATGCGGGTGATCTCCCGACCATCATGAGCGCGCAATATGCGCACGGCCTGGGGGGCCACTGCCACCGTGCGCAATCGGTCGCCCAATCCCAGTTCGATTAGAATGCGGGTCGCGTTAGGTGACAGTTGAATGCCCGCGCCAGCCTCATCAAGGCGCTCGGCCTGATCGAGCACAACGGCGCGCAATCCGCGATGGGCGAGACTGAGCGCGCTGGTAAGGCCGCCAACTCCGGCGCCGGCGATGACGACGGTGCGAGACGGCGTTGCCACCGGAGTGTCAGGCGGCGTCCTCGACCAAGGCACATTCGGGCGGCTGCGCCGAATGCGGGTCCAGGGCGGCGTTGTGTTTGTAGAGCGTCGAGCAATATGGGCAGATGATCTCGTCCTCTTCGCCCAGGTCCAGAAAAACATGCGGGTGATCGAACGGCGGCTTGGCCCCGATGCACATGAATTCACGCGCGCCGATCTCGATCTGCACGAGGCCGGACTCGTTGTGGAAATGCGGAACCACGTGCTCGGTCATGATTGCCCTTGATCGCCGCGTCAGCACATCTCCGCCCCGATCCTCAACGCCGGCCGGGGCGTGCGGCCGGACCATAGCGGCCGGCGGACACAAATCATAGCCGGAAAAGATGCGAGCGACGCCTCACGCCGTTGCGATTCGCTCTATATATTGCCGATCGTCGTCGAACCCCACGGACTGGTTTCATGCGATTGCGGGCAAGATTTACGTCGGGCGCCCTGTGGATCGGTCTTCCGATCGCGGTCGCAGCCGTGTGTGCGATCGCGGGGTTCCTGTGCGCGCCGCAGGCCTATGAGGCCGGGTTCCTGCTGGTCCATGCCGATGATCCCGCGGACCTGGCGGATCATCTGCTTGACGGGACGTTTACCCGACCCGTTGTCGAGCGGGAGATCGTGGCGTCGCTCGACGGCGAGGACATCGACCTTGCCAACAGCTTTGCCGAGCTGGCGCGGGATCGCGGGGTTGCCATTGATCCGCGTCTCACCGATCGGCTTGCGGTCGCGAATTCAACGACCGCGACCGCAACCCGGCACGCGAAGGATTTCGCGCGCGGTTTGATTACGGGCGAGCCCGACGACGTCGCCGGTTTTGCCGGCACCGCGCTCGGGGACTTGTTCGTGTTCGGTGACGTGCGTGATGCGGCGCGCGAGGGTTACCGGTTCGCGCGCGGGGAAGAAACGGATGAGACGGTGCTGGGACTTGCAGGGATCGGCATCGCCGTGACGGCAGCGACCTATGCGAGCCTCGGCGCAAGTACGCCGGCGCGTGTCGGGCTCACGCTCGCCAAGGTCGCCCGCAAGACCGGCCGCATGAGTACGCGGCTTGCCGGCGCAATCGGCCGGTCGTTGCGCGAGGCGGTTGACGCGGGGGCTTTGCGGCGAGCACTCGCTACCGCGTCGCTGACCGAGCCCGCGCTGGCGGTACGCGCGGCCCGTGATGCGGTCAAACTGGATAAGCTGCGCGGGCTCGTGAATCTCGCAGGCGACGTCGGTCGGATCGAGGCGCGCGCCGGGACCAGAGCGGCGCTCGATGGGCTGCGGCTAGCCGAAGAACCGCGCGAGATCGCGCGCGTCGCAAAGCTGGCTGAGAAGGAAGGCGGCAAGACCCGCGCTATTCTGAGGTTGCTCGGCCGTTCCGTGCTCGCGGTCGGCTTCTTTGCCTTCGACACCGCCAGTTGGCTCTTGACCGCGGCTCTTGTCGCACTGGGATTTTGTTCTGCGGTGAAGGGATTTACCGAACGCGCGACTGAGATGATGATACGTCGCGGAAAACGCCGGCGTGCGGCACGCGAACTCCGCGCGATCGGGGCCGCGGGGGACCGCCGCGACTTGGCAACGACCTAGCTGTCCGTATAAGTCGCACGCCGCATGCCCTCCTTCCGCCATGGCTCGGTTGAGATCGCCTACCTGGATGAAGGTGAAGGCGAGCCGATCGTGCTCGTACACGGATTTGCCTCCAACAAGGAAGTGAACTGGGTCGCGCCCGGTTGGGTGACGACGCTCACGCGCGCGGGCCGACGCGCGATTGCGCTCGACAACCGTGGCCATGGGGCCTCCAGCAAGCTTTACGAGCCCGCCAACTATGATCGTGCCGTGATGGCGGAAGACGTGCGCGCCTTGCTCGATCATCTCGACATCGCCCGCGCTGACGTCATGGGCTATTCCATGGGCGCCCGCATCACGGCGAACCTCGCGGTGGCGCATCCGGACCGTTTGCGTTCCGCGATCCTCGGGGGTGTTGGCAAGCGTCTGATCGCTGGTGGCGGACTGCAAGAGCACGTCGTCCAGGCGCTCGAGGCGCCGTCCATCGACGAGGTCACTGATCCGCAAGGCTACATGTTCCGCCGGTTTGCCGAACAAACCAAATCCGATCTCCGGGCACTCGCCGCTTGCGTGAGAGGCGGCGGGCCGCCGCTGCCGCGCGCCGAGGTCGCTGCGCTCAAGATGCCGGTGTTGATCGCGGTCGGCACCAAGGACACGATTGCGGGGTCACCCCACGAATTGGCTGAACTCATTCCGCAGGCGCGCGTCCTTTCGATTCCAGATCGCGACCACATGCTGGCGGTGGGCGATCGGGTCTACAAGAACGGCGTACTCGCCTTTCTGCGGGATCGGCCGTGACCGGCGTGTCTCGCACTGAGCGGTTTGCCGGCGCCCACGGCAACACCTTGCTTGGCGACGTGTTCGGCGATCGCGGTCACGCGGTGTTGCTGCTGCACGGCGGCGGACAAACCAGGCATGCCTGGCAGCGCACCGCGCAAGCAATCGCCGGCGCCGGCATGACCGCCTACGCGGTCGACCAGCGCGGGCACGGGGACTCGGATTGGATCGATAGCGGGGCCTACGGATTTGCCGATTATGCGGCCGACGCCCGCGCGCTCGCCGACCAACTGGCGAAGCGAAATGGATTGCGCCCAGCCGTCGCGGGAGCCTCGCTCGGCGGCGTAGCGGCCCTGATGGCGGAGGGCGAAGCGGCGCGGGCCGGGCAGCCGGCGCTGTTCTCCGCGTTGGTGTTGGTCGATATCACGCCGCGGGTCGACCACGCCGGCATTGCCAAGGTGCAGGGCTTCATGCGCGCGCACGCACAGGAAGGTTTTGCCTCGGTGGCGGAGGCCGCCGAAGCGGTAGCCGCGTATTTGCCGCATCGGCCGCGACCCCGCTCGCACGAGGGCTTGCGCAAGAACCTGCGCCTACATCCGGACGGCCGCTGGCGGTGGCACTGGGATCCCCGCTTCCTTGATAGCCGGCGGCCCGATCAGACCTACCGGGAGGCGCGGGAGGCCTTATTGGCGGAGGCGGCGAGAAGCTTGAAAATGCCCGTGCTTCTGGTCCGGGGAACGGCCTCCGAGCTGGTGCAGGAAGATCATGCAAAAGACTTTCTCGACCTGGTCCCGCATGCCTCTTATGCGGATGTGGCCGGCGCCCGGCACATGGTTGCCGGCGACCAAAACGACCAATTTTCGAGTGCAATCCTCGAATTTCTGAACAAACTCAATCATTAGGAGTTGATCAATCGAATGCGAGCAGCACACGTGCTTTGTGCTAAAAGGGAAACTAACTAAGACGTAGTGTTTGGAGTGGTAGGGAGTTTGAGCATGGCCCAGCATCAAATCAAGTCAGCGCTCGACACGGTAGACCCGGTCTGGACGCGCATTCGGCGCGAGGCCGAGGAGATCGTGCGGCGGGAGCCGGAGATCGCATCGTTCATCTATTCGGCCGTGCTCCAGCCCAACACGCTCGAGGCCGCGGTGGTGCAGCGGATCGCGGAGCGGCTCGACCATCCTATCGTGAGCGGCGAGCTGATCCGGCAGATCTATGCCGACGCGCTCGACGAAAAGCCGGGGCTGGGTGAGATGTTCCGCGCCGACGTGGTCGCAACCTTCGACCGCGATCCGGCGACCAACCGCTTTATCGAGCCGATCCTCTACTACAAGGGATTTCATGCCGTTCAGACACAGCGGCTCGCCCACTGGCTGTGGGGAAAAGGCCGCAAGGATCTGGCGTACTACCTGCAAAGTCGCGCATCGGAAGTGTTTCAGTGCGACATTCATCCGGCGGCCCGCATCGGGCGCGGCATTTTTGTCGATCATGCCACTGGCGTGGTGGTGGGCGAGACCGCGGTGATCGACGATGACGTGTCGATTCTGCATGGCGTGACGTTAGGTGGCACCGGCAAGGAAGTCGGCGATCGTCACCCCAAGATCCGCTACGGCGTGATGATCGGCGCCGGCGCGAAAATTCTCGGGAATATCGAGGTCGGCCATTGCTCGCGTGTTGCGGCCGGCTCGGTCGTGGTCAAGGATGTGCCGAACAATGTCACGGTTGCCGGCGTACCGGCGAAAGTCATCGGCGAAGCGGGTTGTGCCGAGCCCTCGCGCACGATGGACCAGATGGTGTACGACGTCGGCATCTAGGTTGTTGGAGCGCGGCGGGGGAGCAGCACTGTGGACGTCCAAGAGCTCAGGAAGATCGAGACCTATCTGCGTCAGCTGTTCGGAAATGCCCGCATTCGGGTTGTGCCGCGTCCGCGCAAGGAAAACTCAGCCGAGGTTTATATCGGCGAGGAGTTCATCGGCGTGTTGTTCGTCGACGATGAAGACGACGACCGCTCCTACAATTTCCAGATGGCGATTCTGAGCACCGATCTGGGGTAAGAGTTACGGCGCGACCAGCGCCTGGGCGTTGCTCGATCATGCCGCAACCCAGCCCCATCTCGGGTCACGAGCCGGCCTTTTACCGTTTTGTTGTTGGCAATCGCGTGGCCGCGGTCGTCTCCGACGGACCGCTGCTGCTCACGCCGCCGGGCGAGGTTTTCACGACGCTTGCGCCGAACCTGATCGAGGCCGCGTTGCGCGACGCTTTCCTGCCCCCAGGTCCGATGCGCATCGAGCAAAACGTCCTGCTGCTCGACCTCGATGGCGAACTCGCACTTTTCGATAACGGGATGGGAACCTCGCAGCTGTTCGGCCCCGAGGCCGGGCGTCTGTTGCGAAGCCTGTCCGAAGCTGGCGTGCGACCCGACGAGATCAACGCCATGGTGCTGAGCCACGCGCATCCGGATCACTGCTGGGGCACCATGCGCGATGACGGGACGCCGACCTTTCCCAACGCAACGATCTACATGGCGGAGAAGGAACTCGCGTTTTGGGAGCGTTGCACCGACGAGGATATGAAAGCCGTGGTCGAGGGCGTGCAAAAACATCTGATCCCATTGCGCAGCCGCATTCGCTTTTTTCGCGACAACCAGGAATTCCTGCCCGGCGTGCGGGCGATCGCGGCTCCGGGCCACACACCGGGACATACGATCTTTCTCGTATCGTCAGGCGACGAACAGCTGTGCGTGTCCTGCGACGTTACGTTTCACGACCCGCTTTCCTATGCGTTTCCGGCGAGTGAGAGCGCTTATGATTACGACAAGGAACTCGGCATCCGCACGCGCACCAAAACGCTGGCTTGGCTCGCCAATTCTCGACTGCGGATGATCAGCTATCACGCGCCCTGGCCTGGATTGGGGCACGTGGCTCGGACGGACGGTGCGTTCCGCTTTGTTCCGGAACCTATAATCCGGCGCCCGGGTTAGAGCTCGCTTGAGCAAGCAAATGCGGAAGACCAACCTATCGGTTGTCTAGTTCGGGCACTCCGCCCCGGTCTCTATCCAGGCTTCGACGAGTGCGCCGGCCTGCTTCTGCGTGCCAGGAGCCGGTTGCCGGCCGTATCCGGGCGCCCAAGCCCAACCGACCAGATGGTCTTCGCCGATGTGCTCAATGAGCGCCGCAAGGGCCCGGTTTCCATTGCGCGCCGGATCCTTGATCTGTGCACAGATCTCGCCGAGCGTCTTGCCTTCCCACGCCATCTCACGCGGGGCGAGATGCCAGATCGGATTGCCCGGGACGCCCGCGGGATCGAAGTTGGCCTGCAGGTGGCAGATTGGACAGCGCATAGCCGGGAGTCCGAATCCGTCGGCGCCACGCACAACGGGCGGCTGGTGCAGCCGGCTGGTGTCACCCTGGCGGGGGCGGTCGCCCGCGGGGTGGCAGTTCAGACAGCGTGGGTGGGTCAGCACCTTGCCCAGTTCGGTGAATATCGCCGCCGACCGGGCCGCCGGGTCGGCAATCGACGAAAAGCTTTCGACGCTCGCGAGTTGATCCGACGGGCTGTCGGACACCGCACGCGCTGCCAGCAGGGTCACCGACGAGAGAACGACCGCAATGAAGAGCTGAACCCGCAAGTTGAACCACATCCTCGCCTGCCTTCCTGGCTCGGGCCTTCTCGACAATTAGGACAGATAGCGTCCCGGATCCGCCAGGATCACGGCGCGCACCGCCTCGTGGTATTTGATGTAGCCGGTGCAGCGGCACAGATGGCCGTCGAGCGCTTCGGCGATGGTCTTCTCGACTTCGGCCCGCGCCACCGGCTTCTTTGCCAAACGTTCGAGGAGAACCTGGCTCTCGTTGAGAAATCCGGCCGTGCAATAGCCGCACTGGAAGGAGAAGTGCTCGATGAACGCTTTCTGCAGAACGGAAAGCTCGCCGTTCTTGGCAAGGCCTTCCACCGTGCGGATCGACTTGCCGTTGAAGCTTGTCGCCGGAACGATGCAGGTCGGACTCGTGTAGCTGGTCCCGTCGGGATTATCGACGATGATCGCGCAACTCAGGCACTGCGCGGCGCCACACCCGAACTTGGTGCCGGTCATCCCGAGATACTCGCGCAGGAAATCGTTCATCGTGAGTTCGTCGCGCACGTCCCTTGGGCCGTAAGCGCGTCCGTTGATGGTGACGGTCAGCATCGTCACTTGAGTACTCCCTTGATCATGGCCTGGGTCACCGGCAAGGACTGGAAGCGGTGACCGGTGGCGTCGTAAATGGCATTGAGAAGCGCAGGGGCCGCGGGCATCATCACGACTTCCGCTATCCCCTTCGGCCGCTCGTCGGCATCGACGGGTGGCAATATCTCAATCTCAAGCCCATTCAGCGGCAGGTCCGACCCGCGTGGGACGACGTATTGACCGAGGTTCCATTTGCCGTTGCCGGGCCCCCCCTCGTACGGCGGCAGCGACTCGAGCAAGGCGAAACCCACACTCATGGCGAAGCCGCCCTGCGCCTGTCCCAGCACGACCTCCGGGACCAACGCCTGGCCGCATTCCAGCACGCTGTATGCTTTTGCGATCCGCAACGCGCCGGTTGCGCGCTCGATCTCGACGCGAACCAGCGCGCCGCACGTCGCCGCATGGGTGGGACCGCTCTTGTTGAGATCGGTTGGCGGATACTTCACGTTGGAACGATCGAGGCGAGCAAATTTGCCCGTGCCGCGGCGCACGGCCAGGGCATCGATGTCGGCCGTCCACGCCTGTCCGGAAATCGCAAAGGTCGCCTGCGCGAACGCCCAACGGTTAAAGCAATGCGTCATCGCCCCGGTCACGCCGTTGCGCGCATGCGCCTTCGCCGCCACCGCCGGCAACGCGAGCGGCGCCAACCCTGGCATGACCAGTTGCCCGTCTTTCCACCGCGCCGTTTTCCACTCATTCGCTCTGGGATCATTCGGCGCGATGCCCCACAGCTCGAGCGCCGCCGGCCACAGACCGAAGCGGAAGATGACACGCGCCGCTTCGGCCGCCGCATGCGTCATGACGTAAGCGCCGATCGAGGCAAAGGTGGCCGAACTGATCGCCGGCACCCAGCGCGAATTGCGCGCTGCGGCGTCCTGTGTCTTCTGGTCCATCGTGTAGCAGTTGCCGGAGGTCACGAGCGCGAGCGGGCCGAACCCGTCCACCTGCAAGATCGCGACTTCGTCGGCCACGCCACCCAGATGGGCAGCGACCCGATTGGCCACCGCCGTCCCAATGCCGTTGCCCATCTCGGCGCCGTCGCAATAGATGGCAATCCGGCCGGCCGGGTCGATCTCCACCGTCGAGAGCGACGCGTCCCCTCCGGAGCCGTAATTCTTGGCGGTGCAAGCGACGCCTGTCCCCACGAGTGTCCCCGCTTGGGCCCGGGCCTTTTCATCGGCACGCTGCTGCCAGATCGGATGCTTCTCCAGCTTGTCCAGAATCTCCGGCGTGCGGATCGCGACGTCGTAGTGATTTCCCGACAGGGTTCGGCCGCCGGTCTTGAGCGCGTTGCGTCGCCGGAAATCGATCGGGTCGAGCGACAACGCCGCGCACATTTCGTCGACCAATGCCTCCAGCGCCGTGTTTGTCTCCAGCACTCCGTAGCCGCGCATCGATCCCGCGGTCACGCCGCGTGTGTGGAGGGCGACTGTGGTAACGTCGACTCTCGGAATATCGTAGACGCCGATCGCCATCTGGGCGCCAACCTTCGCAACTGTGCCCGAGAAATTGGCGAGGCCGCCGCCATCCAATATGTGGTCGGCGGCGAACGCGACAATCTTGCCGCTCGCGCGATCGACCCCGATCCGCGTGTGTATTTTGAATGCGTGCCGTTTGATGCCCGCCTGGAACTGCTGATAGCGGTCGTAGGCGAGCCGGACCGGACGATTCGGGAAGAACATCCCCGCCAGCGCAACGTACAACGGGAACGGGGTATGGTCGCGTCCGCCGAATCCGCCGCCGACATAGGCGAATTGAGCGTTGATGCGCGTCGGCTTGAAGGCGGGGCTCGTTTCGCCCAGAAGGAACACGATGGCTTCCGCGTTCTCGAACGGAGACTGTACGCCGAGCACGAGCTCGAGGTTCTTACGGCCCGCGTCGTACCAGGCGATGCCGCATTCCGGCTCGAGAAACACGGGGTCGTTTGATTGGGTCTCGAATTCGCGGTCCAGCACCAGAAGGGCCGGATTGCTCGCCGCAAGTTCAGCGCGGATCTGCTCGCCGTAGGTCGCGGCCTTGGCGTAGGGCTGCGCCTTCGGCATCGCGAGCGGTGTCCATACCGGGAGTTCCGTATTCTGGACTTGCCCGGGGCTGAACACACCGTCCTTCAACGTCGAGTAGACATCGGGCGCGTCAGGGGTCGGGCCGGCCACGCGCGTGAAACGATAAGCGCCGTAGTCGGGCGCCCTGATGGGGCCGGTTTCCTCGCCGAACTTCACGAAAGTTCCATCGCGCAGCGCGAGACGCGCCTGATCGAAGGCGTCGAACTGCTCGAAGATCAACAGAGCCACCGGCTGGCCGAGATACAGCGGCGTCGTGCCGACCGGGCAGAACAGGTCGCCGGCATAGAATTCGGGAACCCGTGTGCCGATGCGCGCGAGGTCGGCGGCGGTGACCACAACCGCGGGCTTCAACGCGCCGCTCAGGCGCGAGAGATCCATGCCGGTGTAAACGTGCGTGGCGTCCGGGGCCAGGATGAGCATGGCGTACGAGGTATTCTGCGGCCAGCCCGGGAGATCGGCAGCGCGAAAATCGGACGCGTAGAGCTTGGCTCCCGTGACCTTGGGGACGCCGTCGATCCGGCCGTGGCCGTTCGCAGCCGGGTTCCAGGTTTGCGGTCCCGGTAGCGTCTCGCGCGCGGCAAAGCTGGGCTCCTCGGCGATTGCCAGGCGCGACACACTGAGTGCAATGCCGCTCGCCGTGACCGACGTGACAAAGTCGCGTCGCGAAATTCTCATTGTGCTGCGCCTTTCAGTATCTGAACGGTGGTCAGCCGCTTTTCGCGCGGGCGCGGCGCTCACCTCCTGAGTGCGCGCCGTTACCAGAGTGCCTGGGCCTCAGGGGAGATCGGCGAGTGTCTTGGGGCCGGTCCCCGGCGTGATCAGCGCCGGCCACTGATGCGAGCCAAACGACACCTGCGGGGGCAGGTTGACCTTCAGGTTGCGCTTGGCGTCCTCGTCAATGATCGCTTGGCGCCCGTCGCCACCCATGAGCTCGAAGTCCATCAAATAATAGTTGCCGAAGAACGCCGCACCGACCGATCGGTCGGCGATGATGCGGGTCATCGACTCGAGCATCGCGTCCGGCGTGGTCGTGAACGAAATCGTTTCGATCATGATCACACGGTCGTTGATGGCGTCGGGCGGGAAAAACTGCGCGAGCACGCTGAAGAGGACATTGTTTTGGCGCGCGACGTAGATGGTGTTGCTGGCCGCGTAGACCTTGTCCCAGTCGGCCCCGAGCATCTGCTTCCAGCCGGAGAGCACGTCCATCCAGTGGTGAACCTGGGTTTGGGCGGCCCATTGGACGTTTTCTTTCAAGAGCGGCGCCTGCTTCTTGGCAAATGCCTGCAGCGCTTCGACCGTGATGACGTTGTTCTTCAGGCATTCGTCCATGAATGCAATGTTGTTCTGCAGGATGCTGCGATTGGTCGGCTTCCAATCGTCCTGCATGGGGACGGCGTCGAGGCTCGCGAGCGCGGTCTGCATCTGGGTTCGAAACGCCGCCATCGGTCCGCGCCAAGCAAGGTTGTCGGGGTTGTTCAGATAGGGAATCACCACTTCGCCCAGCGCCATGGTGCTGTGGCCGACCGACTTCATCAATTGATAGACAATCGGAACCGACGGCGCCTCGAGCGGCGGCATCCCGGGGCGATAGAGGACGAACCGTCCGCCTGCGCCGGTGAACAACCCGAGAATCACCGGGTGTTGAGCTAGGATGTTCTTCTGGAAGATCTGCAGCGAGTTGTCATAGAGCGCGAACATCGACGTGTTCAGCTGCAAGACGTTCTTGGTTGCGATATCGGCCGGGCTCGTGGTCGGGGTGTTGGCGAGGACCTTGAAATAGGGCGGCAGCTCGGCAGCGCGCGCAGCCGAGCCCGCTCCGAAAGCTAATAGGGACAAAAGCAGCGCACAGCTGCCGCATTTGATCGTTGAAACGTGATGCACGAGTTTTTCTCCCAGTTGCGAATCAAGCCGGTCGAGCACGAATCAACTTTGATCGCGCCCCATTCAGATCGAATTCAGATATGGTCGGCGTTCGCCCCGCTGGCCGGCCACAGCAGATACACAGGGACGATGGCGCTTTTCATGCGCCGCGATTCTTCGCGTCATCCGTGCGGACGGTATCTTAGGGCGGTCATTCGAAAGATTCTAGTCTTCAAGTCGCGGGCAGACAGAAAAAAAATAGCGCGCAAAAACCGATCGCGAACGGGATGTTTCGCCGTAGTTTTGCCAGTCGGCGCCCGCTCGACCGCTTGTTCCCGTGACAAGCGACGCGCGGCGATCCCGTCAGTCACGTTTGGTGGTGGTTTGCAGCTGCGTGAGCAGTCGGTCCGTTCCGGTGACGAGTGCACGCCACTCCGCCAGCAAGGCGCGCGGGAACCGCAACGTGACGAGGGCTTGCCCGACGTTGCGCTCATAGAGGCAGCTTCCGGCCGTCGCGCGCTTGTCGCGGGTGCAACGAACTAGGAATCGGTCAGGCGCGGCCTCGTCGTACAAAAGGTCTTCTCCCTGATAGGGTGTGTCGTCGAGAAATGCGACTGCGGACAGTCCGTCGGGCCCGACGTTGACGGTTCGGGCGAGGTGGCGCGGGTAAATGCTTTTGAGCCGCTCTGCCGGGGAGGCAATCCCGTCGTTGGGCGCAATCGTCACAAAAATGCGGCCGGCGGAAGCGGCGAGATCGTCTTCTGACGGGTCGGCGGCTGGAGTCATCGCTGGCCAAAAGAACGCGAGGTCAAGACGCTCCTGCGTGCCCGGTCGCCGTTGCAACGCCACGCGAAGTGCGCGCGGCGGGACGCGAAAGAGCGTGTCGGCAACGACGATGGGCAACGGCGGTGCGTCGAGCGCAGCGGGCGTCGCCTCGATACGCGGCCGCAACACATATGTCACGTAGCCGAGCGCGAGGACACACAGCACGACAATCGCCACGATCGGGACAGCCAACAGGCCGCCGGCCGCGCGCTGTCGGTTTGGAGACCGGGCTGTAATCGCGCCCATACGCACTGCTCCCTGCGACTCGGCGTCTTGTTGCGCTCCACTATTTGGCGCGGTCGAAACGCCTGTAAACATCACAATTTTTGCAGCACACGCGTCTCCATTAAGAGGTTTTTAACGGCTTGCGCGAAAGCCGATTCGTCGGCAGGAACGAGCGCGAAGCGCCCGGCCCGCCCACACGGCGTGGCAATATCGCGCGCCAATCGGAGTAGCTCGATGCCGATTTATCAATTGGACGACAAACGCCCGGAATTTCCTTCCGATGGGCGATACTGGGTCGCGGAAACGGCAGTGCTGATCGGCCGCGTGCGCCTCAAGCTCGACACCAGTGTTTGGTGGGGTGCTGTCCTGCGCGGCGACAACGAATGGATCGAACTCGGTGAGCGCTCGCAAATCCAGGACAACTCGACGCTGCACACCGATCCCGGATTCCCGCTCACCATCGGGACCAACTGTGTGATTGGTCACAATGTCGTCTTGCATGGCTGCACGATCGGCGACAATTCGCTGGTCGGCATGGGGGCGATTATGCTCAATGGCGCGCGCATCGGTAAGAATTGTCTGGTTGGAGCGGGCGCGCTCATCACCGAAGGAAAGGAATTTCCAGACAATTCGATGATCATAGGGGCGCCGGCACGCCGGACGCGCGAGCTCAGCGAGGACGCAATGCGCGCGATTGCGTTCGGCGCAGACATCTATGTCAAGCGTCATCAGCAATACGCCAAGGGTCTGCGCCGGCTCGGTTGATACGACACGCATGATGGATCGAGGGTGGGGATGGTAAGCAGTACGCCAGTGTCGACGCCGTGGTGGAGCTGGGTCTGGCCGCTGCTGGCCTGGGTGGTTTTGGGGATTGCCGTCCTCGGCGGCGCGATGAACGGTGTCGTTGTCACGGCTGCTGAGATCGTCCTGATCGCCACCGTATTTGCTGCGGTCTATCACGCCGAGGTTGTCGCGCATCGCGTCGGCGAGCCGCTCGGCACGCTGGTTCTCGCCGTGGCTGTGACGATCATCGAGGTGGCGCTGATCGTCTCAGTCATGATCGCGCACCCGGCCGAAAAGGCCGGGCTCGCGCGTGACACCGTCTTCGCCGCCGTCATGCTGGTGTGCAACGGCATTGTCGGACTATGTCTTCTCGTCGGCGGTGCTCGCCATCGCGAGCAGGGGTTCCAGGCGCAAGGCGCGAACGCGGCGCTCGCCGTGCTCGCCGCGCTGACGACGCTCTCGCTGATCATCCCGAACTACACGACCACAACCGTCGGCCCGGAGTTCAGCACCCCGCAGTTGATCTTTGCCGGCACCGCGTCATTGGTGCTGTACGGGAGTTTCGTGTTCATCCAAACCATCCGCCATCGCGATTATTTTCTTCCGAACGGCGGCGGGAACGAAGAGGCGCACGCACCGCCGCCCTCGACCGCAATCGCGCTCACCAGCGCCGCGCTGCTGTTTGTGTCGCTGGTCGCGATCGTCGGGCTTGCCAAGGCGCTGACCCCGACCGTGGAACAAGGTCTGAGCTGGCTCGGTGCTCCGAAGGCCGTCGTCGGCATTGTGATTGCGGCGCTGGTACTGCTGCCTGAAGGAACGGCGGCGCTGCGCGCGGCGCATGCCAATCGCCTGCAGACGAGCCTCAATCTTGCGCTGGGCTCTGCGCTAGCGAGCATCGGCCTGACTATCCCGGCGGTCGCGGTGGTGTCCGTCGTCATCGGGCAACCGCTCGCGCTCGGCCTCGATACCAAGTCCGAGATTTTGCTGGCGCTGACGTTGCTGGTCGGCGTCGTCACTTTGGGTACCGGGCGCACGACCGTGCTGCAGGGTATGGTCCACCTGGTGATCCTGGCGGCGTTTTTGTTTCTGGCGGTGGTGCCCTAACGCACGACGGAGTATCGTGAAGGAGTACAAATGATCCGTCGGAAAGACGAGCGACGCGCCGAGGGAGTTGCACCATGGAGACTTTACCACGTGCAGGCGTTTCACGCGCCGATATGATGAAGCGCGTGGCGCGCTTTAGCGAGTTGAAGGGTTCCGACGGCGGGCTTCCGGACAGCCGGATGAAGGGCTGCATTCGGACGCTCTACAATGTGATCGGATTTCAACCGCCCAAGGAAGCGGGTGGCGCGGTCACCTCTCCGGTCGGTGATGACGCGTCGCGGCTTGCGGCGATCAAGATCTCGGAGGGATTCAATCTCGGTTATTGCCGTGCGAAGCCGGGCAATGGTCCGATGATGCACAATCACGACACCAACGAAACATTCATCCCAATGACCGGAACCTGGCGATGCAGTTGGGAGAATGAGAAGGGCTCGGTTGAATATGTCGATCTCGGACCGTTGGACGTGGTGTCCTTCCCCCCTGGCGTCGCTCGCCGCTTTGAAAACGTCACCCTGGGCGATCCGAACGAAGAATCCATTCTGATGTTCGTGATCGGCGGAGACGGCCCGAAAGCCGAGTTCACCGATCAGGCGATGGACCAACTGGTGGCGGCGGGGGCTTGGTCGCGCACCTGATCTTGCGCCGCTCAGTCGGCGGCTTAAGGATGCCGATCGCAGCCACCAACGGGATGCCGACCGCAGCCTTGCCGCCGCGTTGCCGCCGTTCTATCAGGAGCGGTGAGCGGAACCTTCCACGTGAAAGCCTCCGAACCGATTTTCAACGTCCCACCGGTGGTGATGGGGACGATCGCCGCATTCGTTGTCGTGCAAGTGGGCCGCCAGTTTCTGTTGTCGGCTGACGACGACATCGATTTTCTGCTCTGGTTTTCATTCATCCCGGTCCGCTACAATTCCGCGCTCGAGCCAGGCGTGGCGTTGCCCGGCGGACTGGCGGCCGACATCTGGACGTTCGTGACCTACGCTCTCATTCACGGCAACTGGGTGCACCTCGGGGTTAATTCGGTCTGGCTATTGCCGTTTGGCACCGTCGTGGCGCGGCGCTTCGGCGGATGGCGTTATCTTCTGTTCTTCGCGATCACGGCTGCCGCCGGCGCCGCGGCCCACCTCCTCACCAACTGGGGCGCGATCCTGCCGATGGTGGGCGCGTCCGCCTCGATCTCCGGGTTCATGGCGGCAGCGACCCGATTCGCGTTTCAGCCCGGTGGTCCGCTCGACAGCTGGCGCCATCACGATCCGGAGAGCTATCTCATTCCGGCTGCCCCGTTGCCGGTGGTACTGCGCAACCCGCGCGTATTCGCGTTTCTGGGTGTCTGGTTTGGCCTGAACTTGTTGTTTGGTGTTGGGGCGGCCGCGGTCCCGGGCAGCGATGAGGCCGTCGCCTGGCAGGCCCACATCGGCGGCTTTCTGGCGGGATTGCTCTTGTTCCCTTTGTTCGACCCGGTACCACGCGCGCCAAGCTAGCCTCTGGCGCATTTGCGAGTGCGCGGTATCGGAAATCCGACCGATACCTGCATTGCGAGTTGTTGCAACTGCGAACGCCACCGCCCGCGACAAAGCAGCCTTTGCTGCACCGCATGTTGCGCGCTGCAGGATTTGGGCGGATGATTGGGGCAATGGCAATCGGCTCTGCCCCGCTGCGCGGGGGAGCGGTAGTGTCGGCCGGCGAGGGCTTCCAAGCCACACGTCGAGCCTTCGACCCGCAAGTCGGGACCAACGGCGCCGAGCCACGTGATCTCTCCAAGCGCACTCCGGCGTGATGCGCGACGCTGGAGAAAGCGTCGAGACAAGGAGGCGACCCAATGACGGTCAAGCGAATTCTGGCGAGCAAGGGAAACGAGGTCCTGACCATCGAGCCGACAGCGCTGCTCGCGACAGCGACCAAGCTTTTATCTGAGCGGCGTATTGGCGCCCTGGTGGTCACCGGTGCCGACCATAGGATCGTCGGCATCATCTCGGAGCGTGACATCGTCCGCGCGCTCGGCGCCCGCGGCGCCCACGTGCTCGAGGAGCCAGTCGCGGAGGTGATGACCCGCAAGGTCGTTACCTGCAGCGAGCGCGACACCACCGCCGAACTGATGGAACAAATGACGGCAGGAAAATTCCGCCACTTGCCCGTCGTTGATCAGGGACGTCTGCTCGGCATTGTTTCCATTGGCGATGTCGTCAAGTCACGGCTCGAAGAAATGCAGCACGACACGGAGGCGCTGCAGGATTACATCCGAACGGCTTGATCGCGGGGCTGCTTGGTGCCGGTGCGGCTTTACGCCAGCGCCTGCATCGCTTCGGCGATGTTTTCGAGCGCCTTTTCGGTCGCCTCGACGCCGAGTTTGATCGCCTCGTCGGCGCGATGAAAATCGAACACTCCGAACCGGGCGAGCCGCGGCGCAATCAGGGTATCGGGCGGATCGGCGGCGAGCCGCGTGCGCGTGATACGGTCCTGGACGATATTGAACGCGTCCACCATGACTGTTGAAAGGCCGGGCTTGCCGGGCGAGCCGAAGAAGCGCCGCTTGAATAATTGCTCGGCTTTACCGCGCAGGCTTTCGGGCGGCGGCTCGGTCGACGGCTGGAGACCCTCGTCGAAATCCGGGCCGTGGTTTTGGATCACGGTGCCGCGTCCGAAGTTATCGGCATTGAGATTGACCGCGATCACCAGCCGTGCGCCAAGCGAACGCGCGGCTGATACCGGTACCGGATTGACCAGCGCGCCGTCCATCAGCCAGCGTCCACCGATCCGGTAAGGCGGGAAAATCCCCGGCAACACGTAGGAGGCATACATCGCATCCGCCAGGCGGCCGCGGGTGAGCCAGATCTCATGGCCGGTCCCGACTTCGGTGGCGATCGCGGCCACGCGCACCGGCAGCTCGTCGAACCGCACGTCGCCAAGTTCGCGCACCAGGTCGTCGGCGAGCCGGCTGCCGCCGATCAGGCCCGAGCCCGAGAAACTGAAGTCGAGATACCCGAACGCACCGCCGCGCGTGAGTTCGCAGCCAGGCTTCGAACGCGTCGAGACGGCCGGCCGCGTAGACGCCGGCAATCACGGCGCCGATCGAAGTGCCGGTCACGACGTCTGGACGGATCCCATTGGCCAGCAACGTCCGGAGCACG
>CAWFLX010000027.1:0-74249 GCA_963816775.1 uncultured Alphaproteobacteria bacterium | reverse complement strand
ACACGCGCCCAACCACCAGATCGTCGCGGTGGATCATCTCGGCGCGGCCTTCGAGGCCCAGGATCAGCACAATGTCGCTTGATGATTTGCCCTTGATGCGCTCGGCGTCGTCGGCGTCGTAGGCGACGAGGCCGCGCCCGACTTCGGAGCCATCGGGGCCGCGCACCACGACCGCATCTCCACGCGCAAAGCGCCCATCAACGCGGATCACGCCGGCGGGCAGCAAGCTGCGGCCGCCACGCAACGCCGCGACCGCGCCCGCGTCGATTGTGAGCGTGCCGCGCGGCTCGAGCGATCCGGCGATCCACCGCTTGCGCGCCGTCACCGGGTTGGCGGGCGTGAGAAACCAGGTGCAGCGCGAACCCTCGGCAATCGCCCGCAGCGGATGCGTGACGTGGCCGGATGCGATCACCATGTGGGTGCCCGCGGTGGTCGCGATCTTGCCGGCCTCGATCTTGGTCTGCATCCCGCCGCGCGACAGTTCGGAACCTGCGGTACCGGCCATCAGTTCGACCTCCGGCGTGATGCGCTCCACGATCGGGATGAGCTTCGCGTCGGTGTTCGCGTGCGGCGGCGCATCGTAAAGCCCGTCGACGTCGGAGAGCAGCACCAGCAGATCCGCACTCGTCATCGTGGCGACGCGGGCGGCCAACCGATCGTTGTCGCCATAGCGAATTTCAGTGGTCGCGACCGTGTCGTTCTCATTGATCACCGGCACGGCGCGCCATTCGAGCAGCTTGGCAATGGTGGAGCGCGCGTTGAGATAGCGGCGGCGTTCTTCGGTGTCGCCGAGGGTGACCAGAATCTGTCCAGCCCCGATGCCGTGGCGGCCGAGCGCCTCCGACCAGGTGCGGGCGAGCGTGATCTGGCCGACCGCGGCGGCGGCTTGGCTATCCTCGAGCTTGAGCGGCCCGGCGGGCAATTTCAGCACCGCGCGGCCGAGCGATATCGCGCCGGACGACACTACCATCACGTCGCGTTGCTGCCCGTGCAGTTGCGCGAGATCGGCCACCAGCGAGGCGAGCCATTCTTCGTGAATGCGGCCGCCGTCGCTGTCGACCAGCAACGAGGAGCCGACCTTGACCACGATCCGGCGAAAGTCGGCAAGGGCCGGTATTTTGCGCGACATGTCATGCCCTATCGGCGAACCATCGGCTGCCGCGCGCGTTCCTAGCACGGCGGATGCAGTTTCGTCATGCCGGCAGCCGGACGATGAGAAGGGCCGGAGTCCGAGCAAATGGAAAGCAGACGCGAGCGACAGATCGGCGGACCGATCCTGTACTCGCGATCGTGCGGATCGCGGTAATCACAATTCTCTCTGTAGCCCTGGCAACTCAGCGAGGAAGACCATGTCTCAACCGGAACAGTTTGACATCCTAGTCCTTGGCAGCGGCAAAAGCGGCAAGTTGTTGGCTTGGCACATGGCGCAATCGGGACGGCGGACGGCTGTCATCGAGCGTCGCTGGATCGGCGGGTCCTGCCCCAACATCGCCTGCCTGCCGAGCAAGAACGAGATCTGGAGCGCGAAGGTCGCGCACCTCGCGCGTCAGGGTGCGCGGTTCGGCGTGATGACAGGTCCCGTCACCATCGACATGGCGGCCGTTGTGAAGCGCAAGCGCGACATGGTCGAACGCGAAGTCGCCGCGCATCTGCACAACTACAAAACGACCGGCGCGCAGTTGATCATGGGCAACGGGCGCTTTGTGGCGCCGAAAACGCTGGAGGTGCATCTCAATGATGGCGGTGAGGCGCGTGCTGGCGGGCGAGCGCGTTTTCATCAACGTCGGAACGCACGCAGCAATTCCCCCCATTCCCGGGCTCGAGGCCGCCCGGCCGCTCACCCATATCGAGGCGCTCGAACTCGATTACGCACCGGCACATCTGATCGTGCTCGGGGCCGGCTATATCGGTCTTGAACTTGCGCAGGCTTATCGTCGCTTTGGCAGCCGCGTCACCATTGTCGAGCCCGGGTCCCGGCCAATGGGCCGGGAGGATCCCGACGTTGCGGCCGAGGTCCAGCGGATCCTCACGGAGGAAGGTATCCAGTTCCTATCCGAGGCCGAAGCCCGCAATGTGCAAGGACGCTCGGGAGAGGACGTCCGCGTGATCGTGCGCACGCCATCCGGCGAGCAAGCGATCGAGGGGAGCGACATTCTGGTCGCGGCGGGCCGCGCTCCAAACACCTCGGACATCGGACTGAAGGAGGCCGGCGTGGCGTTGGATGCGCGCGGATATGTTCGCGTCAACGACCGATTGGAGACCACTGCGCCCAACGTCTGGGCGATGGGAGATTGCGCCGGCAGCCCACAGTTCACGCATGTGGCCGGCGACGACTTCCATATCGTTCGCGAAAACCTGGCCGGAGGGTCGCGCAGCACCCGCGATCGGCTCGTGCCCTACTGCATGTTCACCGACCCGCAACTCGCGCACGTGGGACTGAGTGAGCGCGACGCGCAGACCAATGGAATCCCCGTGCGCGTCGCGAAGCTGCCGATGAGCGCCGTGTTGCGCACGGAGGCGACCGACGAAACGCAAGGCTTCATGAAGGCCATTGTCGCTCAAGATGATGACCGCATTCTCGGCTTCACGATGGTCGGCGCCGAGGCCGGGGAAGTCATGGCCGCGGTGCAGACCGCGATCCTGGCGAAACTCCCGTATCAGACACTGCGCGACGCCATTCTGGCGCACCCGACCATGGCCGAGGGACTGGGATCCCTGTTGGAAAATGTTCAACCGCCTGCTTCAGCCAAAGTGGAACAACCGCTTGCTGCAACTGCATAGCTGACGCATCGACTAATTTACGTGTGCGAGCGGCCGCCTATTCGCGGGGAACGTGCTAAGAGATTCGCCGCAACATCGGTTGCCAGGGACACCCGCGAAACCGTTCAACATGGCCATTACTGCATCACCCGAGGCGATCGACGTATCGCCCGCGACCACGAGTTGGAACGGACTCGATTGGGTTAATTTCTTTCTCGCGGGGATGCAGGCCGGGTTCGGTCCATTTGTTGCAGTGCTGTTGGCAGATGAGAAATGGACCCAAGAGAGCATCGGGTTCGTCCTCAGTGTTGGTGGTTTCGTCGCCTTGCTGAGCCAAATTCCGGGGGGAGAGCTGCTCGACGCCACCCGGTCGAAACGATTTCTGGTCGCATTGGGCGCGATCGCAGTCGCAATGAGCGCGCTGGTGATCGCATTTTGGCCAACGCTTATGGTCGTGTTCGCGGCATTGGTGCTGCAAGGCTTGACCGGCGGCGTGCTTGGGCCGGCAATCGCCGCGATCAGTCTGGGGCTGGTTGGCCACGCGGCGCTTGCCGAACGGCTGGGGCGCAATCAGCGCTTCGCCTCCGCAGGGGCCCTGACGACTACCGCGCTCATGGGCGTCATCGGTTATTTCCTGACCTATCAAGCCATATTCCTGGCCTCGGCTGCCCTCCTGGTTCCGTTGCTTATCGCTTTAACCCGGATCCGCCCGACCGATATCCATTTCGGCCGCGCCTGTGGCCAGCCCGAGCACGATGCACTGACACCACCGCCGCGCGCGCCGCGTTCCAGTCTTTGGACGAACAGAGGCTTACTCATATTCGCCGCCTGCCTGTTTCTGTTCCAGTTCGCGAACGCCTCCATCCTGCCGCTCGCAGGCGAGCAACTGGCCTATCGCAGCGGAACCCACGCTGCGTTCGTCGTGTCGGCATTGATCATCGTACCTCAGGTCGTCGTCGCGCTGGCTGCCCCGTGGGCGGGGCGTCAGGCGCAGACCTGGGGCCGCCGGCCGTTGCTTCTGATTGGGCTCGGCGCCTTGACGATTCGAGCGCTGTTATTCGCTGTGACCGGCAATCCGGTGTTGCTCGCTTGCATTCAACTGCTCGACGGTGTCAGCGGCGCTACTCTGGGGGTGCTCACGGCGCTGATCGTCGCCGACGTTACGAAGGGCACCGGCCGATTCAACTTGGCCCAGGGCTTCGTCGGCACGCTCGCTGGCATTGGCGCGGCGCTCAGCACCACATTTTCTGGGATCGTCGTCGGACATTTTGGCGGCGCGATGGGCTTTCTCAGCATTGCCGGCGTAGCATTGAGCGCGGTCATTATCGTCTGGTTGTGGATGCCGGAGACCAAGCCGGCGAGCGCAAAACAACCCGCGTAAGTCGAGGTCGCGATGTTGTGGCGCGTCGGCTAGCCTTGCTTTCGGCTGCCATCGTACCGGTCTATGATCAAGACTGAGGGCGATCGTTGCGTATGACGTCGACCGCGCCGCAGTACTGAGGGCGGTCACCAGGAGAACGGTATGTCGTTCAAGGTTCACGTTGGCCCACCCCAAATTACCATCCACCAGGGGCAAACCGTGCTTGTCACCGAGCCGGATGGACAGATTACCTGGCCGAGCGAGAAGGGCCTCTACTTTCTTGATACCCGCGTCATCAGCAATTGGGCGATTTACGCCAACGGGGAGCCGTGGGAGCTGCTCAACGGAGGCCCCGTCAACTACGACGCCGCACGTATCTTTCTGACCAACAAGGCCATCCCAACCGAAGACGGCACGATCCTTCCTCGCACCCTTGGCCTCACCATCAGCCGATCGATCGGCGGTGGTCTGCACGAAGATCTCGACATCACCAACAACAGCATGAAGCCTGTCCGCTTTCAGCTCGAGGTAGCCTTTCGTTGCGACTTCGCCGATGTCTTCGAAGTGAAATCCGGTCATATCCTACGCCGCGGCCAGATCACTACTGAATGGTCGGCCGGGCGGCAGCAGGTTCGAACAGTATATTCAAACCGGGACTTTCATCGTGCGGTGACCACCTCGGTAGCGCGGCCATCGAGCAAGGCCGTCTCCGCCAATGGTCGCCTCAGTTTCGACGTCGCGCTTCAACCAAGCGAGGCTTGGCACGTCTGCTTGCTCTACACGCTCGAAGATGGCGCGCAAAAATTCCATGCGCCGGGCGATTGCCTGGGAGAGATCAGCAAGACACACCATTCGGAAACGACGGCTGACTGGTTGAAGACGGTGGCCAAGATCGAGACACGCAACGAGGAGTTCTACCGCCTCTTTCACCAGGCGCTGGAGGACATGGCGGCGCTTCGTTTACCGATCAAGGGCACGAGCACGAACCACATGGTGTTCATCCCCGCCGCCGGACTGCCATGGTTCGTGGCTCCATTTGGTCGCGACAGCCTGCTCGTTTCGCTGCAGAATGTCCTGATCTATCCGGAATTCGCCCGCGGCGCATTGGAGATTCTGGGCTCTCTGCAAGCCAAGGAGGACGATCCATATCGCGACGCTGAACCAGGCAAAATCCTGCATGAGCTACGCTACGGCGAGCTTGCACATTTCAAGCTGATTCCGCACACACCCTATTACGGCACCGCGGATGCGACGCCGCTTTATCTGATAACCTTGCATGCCGCTTGGCGCGCGACCGGCGACAAAGCGCTACTCGAACAGCATTTAGAGACAGCGGAGGGTTGCCTCACCTGGATCGACAAATACGGCGATCGCGACGGCGACGGATTTCAGGAATATCAAACGCGCTCACCGGTGGGCTACGAGAACATGGCCTGGAAGGATTCCGGCGATTCGGTCATGTATCCTGATGGCTCGCTGGTAAAGGGGCCCAAGGCGCTCTGTGAGCTTCAGGGTTACGTTTACAGTGCTTGGGTGCGCATGGCGGAGGTCTTCGATGCACTCGGCAAGCCGGACCGCGCAAGAGAGTTGCGCGCCAAGGCCGCTGCCCTGTTTGAGCGATTCAACGAAGCGTTTTGGGATGAGGACCTTGGCTTCTACGCCTATGCGCTCGACGGCAACAAGAACAAGGTCTTGACCGTTGCTTCCAATGCCGGGCACTGCCTATGGTGCGGCATCGTGCCTCCCGAGCGCGCAAAGCGGGTGGTGGATCGCTTGATGGCGCCGGACATGTGGACCGGATGGGGGATCCGAACGCTGTCCGCCGATCACCCGGCCTTTAACCCGTACAACTATCAGACGGGCTCCGTTTGGCCGCATGACAACGCCATCATCGCCATGGGCTTTAAACTCTATGGCTTTGGCGCGGAGGCGGCGCGGGTCGCGCACGACGTTAGCGTGGCGGCGACCCACTTCCTGCTTAATCAGCTGCCGGAACTTTACACGGCGTCCGAGCGCAATGAGTTGAACTTTCCGGTACAGTATATCGGCGCGAACGTGCCGCAAGCCTGGGCGGCGGGTTCGGTGTTCATGCTCACGCAGGCGCTATTGGGGTTCCTGCCGGATGCGCCGCGCAACAAGTTATACGTCGACCCGTTGCTTCCGGCGTGGCTGCCTGACCTGACGGTACGTGATCTTCGCATCGGCGCGCACAAGCTGGACATCCGCTTTTGGCGTCAGGATGGACAAACGGCGTTTGAGGTAATCAAAGGAGACCCCGGCCTCGTCGAACGCTGCGACGTCGCGTCCAAACGCGCCCAGCTCACGACCGCCCCCGATTTGATCGAGGCTATTCAAGCGCCGGCGAAGCGCAACTCCAAGCCAGGAAGGAAACCAAAAACTGCCGGCCGGGCGCTATCTCGCACACTAACATGATTTTGATAGCCGCGCGAGCCGGCAAAACCGTTTGATAGTTGAACCAAGTCGCGGCCGAACGCGTTTGATTGGAGCGGGCGCTCAGGAGAAACCAACATGGACCGAGACGTCAAACGAGCGCTTCCCGCTCCGCCACGGCTGATCGACAAACACTGCCGGGTCGCGGGATGAGTACGATGACCACGATCGCGCCCGAAGCCGCAGCAACCGCGGCAAAGATCCTTGCCGGTCGGCAGGCGCCGCCCGCGACCATGGTGATCTTCGGCGCAGGCGGGGATCTGACCAAGCGTCTCGTCGTGCCGGCGCTTTACAATCTGGTACGAGCCGGGAAGCTTCCGGACGAGTTCGCCCTCATTGGCGTCGATCACAACGAGGAGACGACCGAGCAGTGGCGCCAGAGCCTGACGAAGATGATGCAGGTGTTCATGCAAGCCTCCGCGATCGACGTGCAGGCTTGGTCATGGCTCACCTCCCGCATGCAATATATGCCCGGAGACTTTTTGCAGCCCGAGACCTTCGGCCAGCTCGCGAAACTGCTGGCCGAGCGGCGGGAGCGGACCAATACGCGAAACGCCTTGTTCTATCTCGCGGTCGCCGACCGGTTCTTCGGTCCGGTGATCGAGCAGCTCGGCCAGGCAGGGCTGACCCAACAATCGGAGGGAGCGTGGCGGCGGGTGATCGTCGAGAAGCCTTTCGGACACGACCTTCCATCGGCGGAGGCTCTCAACGCGCAGATCCTCAAGGTGCTGTCCGAGGACCAGATCTATCGCATCGACCACTTCCTGGGCAAAGAAACGGTCCAGAATATCTTGGTGCTCCGCTTTGCGAACGGCATTTTCGAGCCGTTGTGGAATCGCGACCATATCGACCACGTGCAGATTACGGCGGCCGAGACCGTGGGTGTCGAGGCCCGCGGCCGCTTCTATGAAAGAACCGGCGCGCTGCGAGACATGGTGCCGAACCATCTGTTCCAACTCCTCGCGATGATCGGCATGGAGCCGCCGATCTCGTTTAACGCCGACGCGGTGCGGGCCAAAAAGACGGAGCTGCTTGAGGCGATCCACCGCGTCTCGCCCGAGAATGCAGTGCGAGGCCAGTACGGCAGCGGGGTGGTGCTCGGACAGAAAGTTTCGGACTACCGGCACGAGCCCAACGTTGCCCCGGACTCCGGAACTGAAACTTATGTGGCGCTCAAACTCGGAATCGATAATTGGCGCTGGGCGGGGGTGCCGTTCTATCTGCGCACCGGCAAGAAGTTGTCGGCCCGCACGACCGAAATCGCGGTGCATTTTCGGCAAGCCCCCTACGCGCTTTTTCGCGACACACCGGTCGAACGATTGCCTGCCAATATCCTCACTCTCCGCATCCAACCGGATGAGGGACTGTCGATCAGTTTCAGCGCCAAGCGACCCGGCTCCGAGATCGAAATCGACGGTGTCGCAATGGACTTTGCGTACCGCGAGTATTTCGGACCACTCGCCGCGGTGGGCTACGAGACGCTGATCTACGATTGTCTCATCGGCGACGCCACCTTGTTCCAGCGAGACGATACAGTTGAGGCGGCGTGGGGCGCGGTGCAGGGCCTGCTTGAGTCCTGGGCGCGTGATCCTGCCACTGACTTTCCCAACTACGCCGCCGGCGGCGCCGGCCCTGATGCTGCCAATCGGCTGCTCGCGCGCGACGGTCGTGCGTGGCTGCCGATCAGGGCCACCCACCCACACACGGCCATCCGCCCTTGATATCGTTGCACCAAACACGACCGAGGTGAGCCATGAATGCTACTCGAACGCTCCACGAACTGGGTCAAAGCCTTTGGCTCGACAACATCACGCGCAACTTGTTGAGAGCGGGCGTACTCCGGCGTTACATCGACGAGTGGTCGGTCACCGGGTTGACATCCAACCCGACGATCTTCGATCACGCGATCAAAAACAGCAAAGACTACGATGAGGCGATCAAGAGCAAACTCGCGCAAGGCAAGTCGGGCGAGAAACTGTTCTTCGAGCTGGCGCTGGAGGACCTGACCGAGGCCGCGGACCTGTTCCGGCCGGTTTACGACCGAACCTGTGGCGTGGACGGTTGGGTCTCGCTGGAGGTCTCGCCTTTGCTGGCGTACGACACCAAGTCGACGATCCAGGCGGCCAAGGATCTGCACGCGCGGGCCCAGCGGCCCAATTTGCTGATCAAGATACCGGGCACCAAGGAAGGCTTGCCTGCGATCGAAGAAGCGATCTTTGCCGGAATACCGGTCAACGTCACGTTGTTGTTCTCCGACGACCAATATCTTGCGGCCGCTGAGGCATTCATGCGCGGTGTCGAACGCCGCATTGACGCCGGATTGAAGCCGGATGTGGGCTCGGTGGCGTCGATTTTCGTCAGCCGCTGGGACGTCGCCGTTTCCGGCAAGGTACCGGATGCGCTCCACAACCAGCTCGGCATCGCCGTCGCCAAGCGCACCTACAAGGCCTACCTCGGCTTGCTCAGTTCGCAGCGATGGATGCGCGCCTATAACGCCGGCGCGCGGCCGCAACGCCTGCTATGGGCCAGCACCGGCACCAAGGATCCGAAGGCTTCGGACCTCCTTTACGTCAAGGCCCTGGCCGCGCCATTCACAGTGAACACCATGCCGGAGGGAACCCTGAAAGCGCTGGCCGACCACGGCGTCGTCGGCGCAGCCATGCCGACGGACGGCGGCGACGGCCAGGAAGTGCTTGCGCGATTTGACGCGGCGAAGATCGACGTCCAGGCGCTGGCAGCCCGCCTTCAGGACGAAGGCGCCAAGGCGTTCGTCAATTCGTGGAACGATCTGATGGGCGTGATCGGATCTAAATCCGACCTCCTCAAACGGGCGAGCTAGCGCAGTGAACGTGAGGTCGACGATCGCTGCGGAGCGCGGGACGGTGCGACAAGATCGAAGTGGAGTCGCGAAGAGCTCTTCGGTCAAGAACGTGCTGGTCGTCGATGTGGGCGGAACCTCGGTCAAGATCCTGGCCACCGGGCAAAGCGAGCGTCGATCAATTCCATCCGGGCCAACCCTCACCCCCAAGCGGATGGTTTCCGAAGTTAAGAAGCTCGCACGGGATTGGACCTATGACAGGGTGTCGATCGGCTATCCCGGCCCCGTTCTTCACGGCCGGCCGATTGTCGAACCCTACAATCTGGGAAGCGGGTGGGTCGGGTTCGATTTTGCCGCGGCATTCGGTTGTCCCGTCAAGATCGTCAACGACGCCGCGATGCAGGCATTGGGAAGCTACCAGGGCGGCAAGATGCTCTTCCTGGGTCTCGGAACCGGGCTCGGAACAGCCATGATTGTCGACGGCATTATCGAGCCCATGGAACTCGCTCACCTGCCTTACAAGAAGGGCACCTATGAGGACTATGTCGGCCGAGCCGGACTCGAACGCCACGGCAAGAAGAAATGGCAGCGTGACGTTGCCGACGTCGTGGCACGCCTCATCGCGGCCTTGGAGCCCGACGACACAGTGCTGGGGGGAGGCAACGTCAAGAAGCTCGACGCGCTGCCGCCGCATTCTCGGGCAGGTGACAACAGCAATGCCTTCCGAGGCGGATTTCGCCTGTGGGGAAAAGGAGAACGCTCTCCCGCCCACCCGCGCGCGTTCCAAACAACGGGCTTGAGGATCAGAAAGGATGCAGCGATGACCGCACAACCCGGGACCTCGCATCCGCGTTCGACCAGCAAACAAACGGTATGGCAGGCCCTCGAACATCACCACAAGACAATGCAGGGCTTGCACCTGCGAAAGCTGTTCACCGATGATCCGAAGCGCGGCGAACGGATGACCGTAGAGGCCGCCGGCGTCTATCTAGATTACTCGAAACATCGCATCGACGACGACACCCTCGGCTTGCTCGTCGATCTCGCCGAGCAGGCCGGGCTGCGCGCCAAGATCGACGCGATGTTTCGCGGCGAGAAAATCAACGTGACGGAACATCGCGCCGTCCTACATGTGGCGCTGCGTGCGCCGAAGGGCGCGTCCATCATGGTCGACGGCAAAAACGTCGTGCCGCAGGTCCACGCCGTGCTCGACAAGATGGCCGACTTTGCCAATCGCGTCCGTGGCGGCCAATGGAAGGGCCACGGCGGCAAACCCATCCGCAACGTCGTCAATATCGGAATTGGCGGCTCCGACCTCGGACCGGTTATGGCCTACGAGGCGCTCAAGTATTACAGCGACCGCGCCATGACTTTTCGCTTCGTCTCCAACGTGGATGGCACCGACTTCGTCGAGGCGACGCGCGATCTCGATGCGGCGGAAACGCTGTTCATCGTCTCCTCGAAGACCTTCACGACGCTCGAGACGATGACCAATGCGCAAAGCGCGCGCGATTGGTTGCTGCGGGAATTCGGCGGCGACGCCCGCGCGGTCGCCAAGCATTTCGTTGCAGTCTCCACCAATGGCGAGAAAGTGGCTGAGTTCGGCATCGACACGGCCAACATGTTTGAGTTCTGGGACTGGGTCGGCGGCCGTTACTCAATGGACTCGGCCATCGGCCTTTCCACCATGGTGGCGATCGGACCGGATCACTTCCGCGCCATGTTGGAGGGCTTTCATGCCATCGACGAGCATTTCCGGACCGCGCCGTTTGCGCGCAACCTGCCAGTGCTCATGGGTCTTCTCGGCGTCTGGTACAACGACTTCTTCGGCGCGCAGACCGTGGCGGTGCTGCCCTACGACCAGTACCTCAAGCGCTTTCCGGCCTATCTGCAGCAGTTGACGATGGAGAGCAACGGTAAGCACGTGACGCTCGGTGGGGCGCCGGTCGACACCCAGACCGGCCCGATCTATTGGGGCGAGCCGGGCACCAATGGCCAGCACTCCTTCTATCAATTGATCCATCAGGGCACCCGGTTGATTCCCTGCGACTTCATCGCCTTCGGGCAGGCGCTCAACCCGCTCGGCCGGCATCACGATATGCTGCTGGCCAACGTGTTTGCGCAGACCGAGGCACTTGCGTTCGGGAAAACGCGCGAGCAAGTCAAAGCCGAAGGAACGCCCGACTGGCTCGTCCCGCACCGGGTGTTCGAAGGCGATCGACCGTCCAACACCATCCTGATGGACCGATTGACTCCGGCGGCGCTCGGAAAACTGGTCGCGCTCTACGAGCACAGCGTGTTCACCCAAGGCACCATCTGGGACATCGATTCTTTCGATCAGTGGGGCGTCGAGCTCGGCAAGGTCTTGGCCCAGCGCATCATCCCCGAGCTCGAAAGCAAAACCGAGCCCAAGCTCGCCCACGACAGTTCGACCAACAACCTGATCCGCCGTTACCGCAAGCTCAAGGACGCCACGTGACGACTGATGCAGTCAAGCTCGCTCCGTCGATCCTCGCCGCCGATTTCGCTCACCTTGGCGATCAGGTCGCCGAGGCTGAGCGAGCCGGGGCGGACCGCATTCACGTCGACGTGATGGATGGACATTTTGTGCCCAATCTTTCGATGGGAGCGCCAATCATCAACTCGCTGCGAAGGGTGACGCGTCTGCCGCTGGAGGCGCACCTGATGATTTCGAATCCCGATGCCTTTGTCGAGGAATTTGCCGAGGCCGGGACCGATTCATTTCTGGTCCACTGGGAAGGCAATAACGATCTGTCGCGAACCGTGCAACGCATCAAGGCGTTGGGAAAGCGGGTCGGCGTCGCCATCAACCCGGCGACTTCCGCGTCCGTGCTGGAAGAAATCATGCAAGACATCGACCAGGTGCTGGTCATGACGGTGAACCCGGGATTCGGACACCAACATTTTCTGCATACGACGCTCCCGAAGATCACGCGTGCGCGCCAGATGATCGATCGAATCAAACCCCGATGCGACCTCGAGGTGGACGGAGGGGTCGATGCGACAACCGCCCCGCTGGCGGTTGCCGCGGGCGCCGACGTGCTGGTGGCCGGATCGGCGATTTTCAATGACAGCGAAAGCGTCACCGCCGCCATGGACCGGCTGCGGACCGCAATAGCACTCTAACGGAGAATGATGTCATGCAGCTCGCGATGGTCGGATTGGGACGAATGGGGGCCAATATGGTGCGACGGCTGCTCAAGGGCGGCCATCAGTGTGTGGTGTTCGACATGTCGCCGAAGGCGGTCGAAGACTTGGCGAAAGAGAAGGCCGTCGGGGCGTCCTCCGTCGCAGACCTCGTGCGCAAGCTCGAGAAGCCGCGGGCGGTCTGGTTGATGGTCCCGGCGGCGGTCGTGGACAAGAGCATCGCCGAGATCGTGCCTCACCTTGAGAGCGGCGATGTCCTCATCGACGGCGGCAATTCCTACTACGTGGACGACATCCGGCGCGCCAACGAGCTCGCGCCCAAAGGCATCCACTACGTGGATGTTGGAACCAGCGGCGGCGTCTGGGGGTTGGAGCGCGGATATTGCATGATGATCGGAGGACCGGACGCGGCCGTTCGGCGTCTCGATCCGATCTTCAAGACGCTGGCGCCCGGCGTCGGAGACATCGCGCGCACGCCTGGACGCGAGCGGATCGGCGGCACGGCCGAACTCGGTTACTTGCACTGCGGCGCGAACGGCGCCGGTCACTTCGTCAAGATGGTCCACAACGGCATCGAGTACGGCGTCATGGCGGCTTATGCGGAAGGAATGAGTATCTTGCGTCACGCCAATGTCGGCGAGCAGAAGCACGCGATCGATGCCGAGACGACGCCGCTGCGTAATCCGGAGCTCTATCGCTACGACCTCGATCTACGCGACATCGCGGAGCTCTGGCGGCGCGGCAGCGTGATCGCGTCATGGCTATTGGACCTTACCGCGGCCGCGCTGGTGAAAGATCCGGCCCTTTCGAACTTTGCCGGCAAGGTCTCCGACTCGGGTGAGGGGCGCTGGACCATCAAGGCCGCGATCGACGAGGCCGTGCCGGTGCCGGTGCTTTCGACCGCGCTCTATGAACGCTTCAGCTCGCGCGGCGAAGCGACGTTTGGCGACAAGCTGCTGTCGGCCATGCGCTACGAATTCGGCGGACACTTGGAGAAATCAGCGCCCTGAGTAGGCATCAAGCATTGGGCACGCGCTGTGCAAGTCCAATCAATGTCTTGCCAGGCCAGTGCCGATGGGCGCGCAGCAGCTAGAGGTGATTGCGTGAAAATCGAGGTCCACCCTGATGACGGTTTGGTCGCCCGCAAAGGGGCGGCGGTTATCGCCGGCGACGCGCGCGCGGCCGTCGCTGCGCGCGGGCGCTTCATCGTGGCGGTCAGCGGCGGCCGTACCCCGTGGCTGATGTTGCGCGCATTGGCGAACGAACAGCTCCCGTGGGAGAACGTGCATATCGTTCAGGTGGACGAGCGGGTCGCGCCGGCCGGCGATCCGGACCGGAACCTTACGCATCTGCGTGCAAGCCTGCTCGATCATGCGCCCCTGCCCGCCGATCACATCCACGCAATGCCGGTCGAGGCCCCCGACCTCGCGCGCGCGGCTGCGCAATACGCCGCAACATTGCAGGACCTGGCAGGCTTGCCGCCGGTGCTTGATCTCGTTCATCTCGGCCTTGGACCGGACGGCCACACCGCATCGCTGGTGCCCGGAGATCCGGTGCTCGACGTCACCGACGCCGACGTCGCGGTGACACAGGCCTACCAAGGCCGGCGCCGGATGACGTTGACGTTTCCGATCATCAACCGGTCCCGGCGCGTCCTATGGCTGGTGACCGGCCATGAGAAGGCTGGAACGCTCGTGCGCCTGCGCGACAGCGATCCATCGATTCCGGCGTCCCGCGTGCGTCAGGATCGGGCGCTGATACTTGCTGATCGCGCGGCGGCGGAACAGCTCGGCGCCCGCGAGAAATTGGAGGCGCAAAAATGAGTACGATCGCCACCGCTGCGGTGAATTCGCCCCGACCGATGACCAACGCGCAATTGGACCAATTGTCGATCAATTGCATTCGAACGCTGTCAATCGATGCGGTCCAACAGGCGAAGTCCGGACATCCCGGCACGCCGATGGCGTTGGCGCCACTTGTCTACACGCTCTGGAACCGTGTGATGCGTTTCGATCCGCAAGACCCGATTTGGCCGAACCGCGACCGATTCGTGCTCTCCAACGGTCATGCCTCGATGCTGCTCTGGTCGGTGCTTCACCTCACCGGCACCCGCGCGGTGAATGCCGAGTACGAACGGCTGGGGCAGCCCGCGGTTTCGCTCGACGATATTCGGCACTTCCGCCAGCTCGGCAGCAAGGCCCCTGGTCACCCCGAATACCATTGGGTGTCAGGCGTCGAGGCCACGACCGGCCCGCTTGGACAGGGCGTGGCGATGAGCGTCGGCATGGCCATCGCCGAGAAATGGCTCGCCAGCCGCTACAATCGGCCCAGCTTCGAGATCTTCGACTACAACATCTACGCGATTTGCGGCGACGGCTGCATGATGGAAGGGGTGGGGTCGGAAGCGGCGTCGCTGGCCGGTCATCTCGGCTTGGACAATCTCTGCTGGATCTATGACAACAACCACATCACGATCGAAGGCAACACGCGTATCACCTTCACGGAGGACATCGCCGCCAGATTCCAGGGTTACGACTGGAACGTTCTGCGCGTCGGCGACGCCAATGACATCGACAACATCGAGCACGCCTTAGAGACTTTTCGCAAAACCAAGGGGCGCCCGACTTTCATCATTCTGGACAGCCACATCGGCTACGGCTCGCCGCACAAACAGGATACCGCCGCAGCTCACGGCGAGCCGCTGGGCGAGGAGGAGGTTCGCCTCGCGAAGCGCGACTACGGATGGCCCGAGGATGCGAAGTTTCTGGTTCCCGACGGGGTGCGCGAGCACTTCGCCGCCGGAATTGGCATGCGCGGCGCGCAGGCTCGCGGGCGGTGGACCGAACTCTTGACCGCCTACCGGTCAAACCATCCGGAACTCGTGGCCGAGATCGATTTGATGCAGCGCCGTGAGTTGCCGGCCGGATGGGAGTCCGGTCTTCCCGTCTTTCCCACCGATTCGAAGGGCATCGCGGGGCGGGACGCTTCAGGAAAAGTGCTCAACGTCCTCGCGCAGAACATCCCCTGGTTGCTGGGCGGATCAGCCGATCTCGGCACATCTAACAAAACGACGCTGACGTTCGAGGGGGCAGGGGACCTCGAGCCCGGCACTCCTGGTGGCAGAAATCTGCATTTCGGCATCCGCGAACACGCGATGGCGGCCGTCGTCAATGGACTCTCTTTGTCAAAACTGCGGGCCTTCGGCGCCACGTTCTTCATCTTCAGTGACTATGCACGGCCAGCTATTCGGCTGTCCGCCCTGATGGAGCTGCCGACGATATTTGTGTTCACCCACGACGCCATGGGCGACGGCGAAGACGGACCGACCCATCAGCCGGTCGAGCAGCTCGCCTCGTTCCGTGCCATGCCGGGTTTGGTCATGCTGCGACCCGGGGACGCCAACGAGGTCGTCGAGGCCTATCGCTATGTCCTCAAGTTGCGGCACGAGCCGGCTGCGCTGGCGTTGTCGCGTCAACCGCTGCCGACGTTGGACCGCAGCAAATATGCGCCTGCGTCCGGCGTTGCGCGCGGCGCCTATGTGCTCGGCGACGCCCCCGGCGGCAACCCGGAAGTGATCCTGATCGGGTCCGGCAGCGAAGTTAGTCTGTGCGTTCAGGCCCACGAGCAATTGCTCGCCGAGGGCATCCGCTCGCGCGTCGTCTCGATGCCGTCCTGGGATATTTTCGAACACCAGACCAATGAATACCAGGATAGCGTGCTGCCGCCCGCCGTGACGGCGCGAGTGGCCGTGGAGCAGGCATCGACCTTCGGATGGGACCGCTATGTGGGCAGGTCCGGCCGCGTCATCGGCATGAAGACGTTCGGTGCGTCGGCCCCGCTCAAGGAGCTGCAACGGAAATTCGGCTTCGAGCCGGAGCGTGTGACTGAGATTGCGAAAGAACTGATTGGCAAGGCCAAGAAGAGCTAAAACACGGCGGTGGCGACGCTGCGTCCAAGAGCAAACGGTACTGCGATGACCAAAACGCCCGCTATCGTCTTCCTATTCGACGTCGATAACACACTCATCGACAACGATCGCGTGCAGGCTCACCTCAAGGAGCACTTGGAGCAGGCGTACGGGGCCGCCGCCCGCGACAGGTACTGGGACATCCTTGAGGAATTGCGCAGCGAATTGGGATACGTCGATTACCTGGGCGCGTTGGAGCGCTTTCGGATCGAGACGATCCATCGCCCGGACGTGCTGCGCATGTCGAGTTGGCTGGTCGATTACCCGTTTGCCGACCGCTTGTATCCCGGCGCTCTGGACGCGGTGAAGCATGTCCAGCAGTGGGGGACTGCCGTCATCCTCTCGGACGGCGATGCCGTGTTCCAGCCGCGCAAAGTGGAACGATCCGGCCTTTGGCACGCGTTCGAGAACCGCGTCCTCATCTACGTCCACAAGGAAAAGGAACTTGCTGACGTTGAGCGTCTGTATCCCGCCGATCACTACGTACTGATCGACGACAAATTGCGTATCCTGGCCGCGGTGAAGAAAATCTGGGGCGAACGAGTCACGACAGTATTTCCCAAGCAGGGCCACTATGCGTTTGATCCGAACGCTCTGGCCGAGTATCCGCCTGCGGACATCGAGCTGGCCAAGATCGGTGATCTACTCAACTCCAATCTGTCTGCGTTGCTGAACAATCGCGCGCTGTCGCGCGGCGGAAGGACTTGATAAGCCATGGCTGGAGCGAGCGGTCCCGGTACCCCGAAAGAAGATGCCGGCCAATCGCCCACCGTCCCAGCCACGCCCGAGGCGACCCCTCGAGCGGCCTCGAAGGCAGACCAAGCCGGCCTCGCTGACGATCCGACAATCCTCATCATCACCGGCGTATCAGGCAGCGGGAAAACGACGATCGCAGCAGCCCTCGCCCAACAACTCGACTGGCCGTTCAAGGAAGGCGACGAGCTCCATCCGGCGTCGGACATCACCAAGATGCATTCCGGCCATCCGCTCGATGACCGCGACCGGTGGCCCTGGCTGGAGAAGGTCGCAGACTGGATCGACTCCTGGCGGCAGGCCGGCACGTCCGGCGTGATCACCTGCTCGGCGCTCAGGCGCAGCTATCGCGACTTCCTGACCCGTGGGCGACCGGAGGTGCGCGTCGTCTACTTGTACGCCGACCGGCCGGTGATTGCCGCGCGCCTGGCCGCCCGCAAAGGGCATTTTATGCCGGCGAGCCTCCTCGACAGCCAGTTCGCAATCCTGGAGGAGCCCGACCTCGACGAAGACCCGGTCTGCATCGACGTCAGTCGGCTGGTTGAGGACACCGTTGCGGAGATCGTGCACGCGCTCGGTCCCGGGCCCTCGGAGAGTGGATCGGCGATCGTCGCCCGCGATCGCACCGAGCGACCCGCTGTCCCGCAAATCAAGCCGGAGCTGAAGGAAACGGATCAAAGCATTGGCCCCCGGCCGAGTGGTGGGAGGCAAACGTTCATCAGATCCGATCTTCCACTGGACATTGCGGACTATGCGATGATTGGCGATTGCAAAACTGCCGCCCTCGTCGGTCGCAACGGTTCCATCGATTGGCTGTGCTGGCCGCGTTTCGATGCTAACGCGTGTTTCGCAGCTCTGCTTGGCACGTCCGAACATGGACGGTGGCAGATCTGTCCCGCCGATCCGGCACCACGTATCAGCCGTGCGTACCGCGACGGCAGCATGGTGCTGGAGACGGTTTTCGATACGACGGACGGCCGTGTCGCCTTGATCGATTTCATGCCAATCGGCCGCGCCAACTCCTCGGTCATTCGTCTGGTGCAGGGGCAACGCGGCAAAGTGGCGATGCGACTGCACCTCGCACTACGGTTCGACTACGGCACCACCGTGCCGTGGGTGACGCAGCTCGAAGACAGGTCCGGCTTGAGCGCCATTGCGGGGCCGAGCCGGGTGGTGCTGCGTTCCCCGGTCGCGTTGCGGGGCAAGAATTTCGCGACCGTCGCTGAGTTCGATGTTGCCGAAGGGCAATGCGTGCCGTTCGTGATGACGCACGGCCCGTCCCACCGGCCACCGCCCGACGCGATTGATTGGCGCGCCGCCCTGCAGGAGACGGAATCGTTCTGGCACGGCTGGTCGGCCCGTTGCTCTTACACCGGTCGCAGGAAGGAGGCGGTCCAGCGCTCGTTGTTGACATTGAAGGCACTTACCTACGCGGAGACCGGCGGGATTGTCGCGGCTCCCACCACGTCGCTCCCTGAGCAGCTCGGCGGCGAGCGTAATTGGGACTACCGCTACTGCTGGCTGCGGGATGCCACCTTGACACTGATGGCGTTGATGTCCGCGGGTTATCGCGAGGAAGCGCAGGCGTGGCGCGCCTGGCTCCAACGCAGCGTGGCAGGAAGCCCGAACCAGCTTCAGATCATGTATGGCTTGTCGGGCGAACGGCAGCTCACCGAATGGGAGGTGCCGTGGCTACCGGGCTATCAAGGTGCCGCGCCGGTGCGCATCGGCAATGCCGCTTCCAATCAGCTCCAGCTCGATGTGTACGGCGAACTCATGGACGCCATCTGCCAAGCGCGCAGCGGCGCCCTTGCTCCCGTCGAGTCAGCCTGGGCCCAGCAACAGACGTTGATCGAGCATCTGGAACAAATCTGGGAGCAGCCGGACGATGGAATTTGGGAAGTGAGAGGCGGACGCCGCCATTTTACCTTTTCCAAGATCATGGCCTGGGTTGCTCTCGATCGTACGGTGCGCGATGCGGAGCGGTTCAAATTGCACGCACCGCTGGACCGTTGGCGACGCGTCCGCGACCACATGCACGCGACCATTTGCGAGTTTGGATTCGACACCAGCCGCAACTCCTTCATGCAAAGCTTCGGCAGCAGCGAGCTCGATGCGAGTCTGCTGTTGATGCCCGTCGTTGGCTTCCTGCCGCCGGACGATCCACGCGTGCGCGGCACGGTCGCGGCTATCGAGCAAGAGCTCATGGTCGACGGCCTCGTGCTGCGTTATCGAACCAAGGCAGGTGTTGATGGTCTGCCGCCGGGCGAGGGGGTATTTCTCCCGTGCAGCTTCTGGCTTGCCGACAATTACACACTGCAGAACCGCGACGCCGAAGCATCCGCGCTGTTCGAGCGCCTGCTATCGCTTCGCAACGACGTCGGCCTGCTCGCGGAAGAATATGATCCTCAGGCGCAGCGGCAGGTGGGCAATTTCCCGCAAGCGTTTTCTCATCTCGCGCTCATCGGAACAGCCCTGAACCTGCATGATATCGGCCCTGCGCAGCAGCGCGGGCGGGGAGCAAAGCCAAATGTTGAAGGATGAACTGGTGCCGCGGGGCTGAAAGTTCGGAGCGGCCCGTCAGCCGGTCGGGCTGCGCTCGCGTGCCGGCGCAGCGGCTTGGTCGATCGCCGTTGCCAGCGCCCGGATGACCTCCGTCACGCCTTGACCGGTTGCCCCTGACACGATCAGCGGGCTCGTTTTGGCGACGCGCTTGAGGCGCGCGACTTGTTGCTTGAGCTGTTCGGGCGTGAGCGCGTCGGCCTTGTTGAGCGCGAGGATCTCCGGCTTGTCCACGAGATCGTGTCCATAGGCGGCGAGTTCGGCGCGCACCGTCTTATAGGCTTCGCCGGCGTGCTCGAGCGTGCCGTCGACGAGATGCAGCAATGCGCGGCAGCGCTCGATGTGACCGAGGAAGCGATCGCCCAATCCGACGCCCTCGTGCGCGCCCTCGATCAGGCCCGGGATATCGGCGAGCACGAATTCGCGCTCGTCGCGCCGGACCACGCCAAGCTGCGGATGCAGCGTGGTGAACGGATAGTCGGCGATCTTCGGCTTGGCGGCGCTTACCGCCGCGAGAAACGTGGACTTGCCGGCGTTCGGAAGGCCAACCAAGCCCGCGTCGGCGATCAGCTTGAGCCGCAACCAGATCGTGCGTGCGTCGCCGGGTTGCCCCGGATTGGCGCGGCGCGGCGCGCGATTGGTCGACGATGTGAAATGCGCGTTGCCAAACCCGCCGTTGCCGCCCTTGGCCAGCACCACGCGATCACCCAGCGTGGTGAGGTCGGCGAGCAGTGTTTCATTGTCCTCGTCAAAGATTTGCGTGCCGGCCGGAACCTTGAGCACCACGTCGGCTCCGCGCGCGCCGGAGCGGTTGCGCCCCATGCCATGGCCGCCGCTCTTCGCCTTGAAGTGTTGCTGGTAACGGTAGTCGATCAGCGTGTTGAGCCCGTCGACGCATTGCACGACCACATCGCCGCCGCGGCCGCCATCGCCGCCGTCGGGCCCACCGAACTCGATGAACTTCTCGCGCCGAAACGACACGCAGCCGTTCCCGCCGGCGCCCGAGCTGATGTAGATCTTGGCTTGGTCGAGAAATTTCATGATCTGCGCCAAAACGGGTCATGCCAAGCGCCAGCACTGGCGCACGGCCGACGGCTCGACAAACCATGAATTCCAGATTGTGGGAAGGTCGTACCCAAAAACTACGCCGGGAGGGGCCAAGGTGGGCTGTGCCCTACTGATGGTGCCCGGTAGGCCGCTCCCGAACGTATCGCTCGTGTCGCCTTGGCCGCTACGCCACGGTCCGAACGCCGCCGTGGCGATCAACGCGGCCGATCTGGCCCGGGGGCATGAGACCTTCCTTTCGTCGCGTGCCGCAGACCGAAAGTCCGCAACCGACTAAAGCGTCCTCCCGTTGAAGGACGCTGTCAACCCCCAAGAGGGTTGCCGGCAGTGCACATCGTCACGCGATCCGGCGGGTGCTGCGCCAGCTCTTGAGCGAGGACCAGATCCCGCGATCGAGTCGAAAGCGATCGCACGGCGCGGACGAGTTCATGGCGCGGATCCGGTAGAGTCCAACGCCGGTCCATTGGAAGCCGCATTTCTCAAGCACCCGGCGCGATGCCGGATTGCTGACCCGCGCGCCGGCCTGCAACGCCTCGTGTTCGAGGTGTTCGAAGGCGTGATCGATGACGGCACGTGCGGCCTCGGTTGCGAAACCTCGCCCCCAATACGGCGCGCCGAGCCAATAGCCGAGTTCCGGCGTCGGGCCGTCGCGCAGGTCGATGCCGCACGCGCCGATCGGCGCGCCGTCCAATGTGATCAGGAATGTCTGTTTGCCGAGCTCCGCGTTGACGCACGAGATCCACTCGTCGGCGTCGGCCTGCCGGTAGGGATGCGGAATGCGGGCAGTGTTCTCCGCGACGCGACGGTCGCTCGCGAGCGTGACGACGGCTTTAGCGTCCTCGAGGCGCGGCGCACGCAGCACAAGCCGCTCGGTCTCGAGGACGGGGGTACTGCCTTCTCGGTAAGTGTCGCGAATTTCTTCCAGTAAGGTCATGGCACGGGCTCCTGGTGAAAGCGAAAAGGGGATCCGGCATCCCGTCTCCCCTTTCAAGAACCCGATATTAGGTTCCGCCGGTTCTGACTGGATGCCGGCGGACTGCGATGGTCCACCGTTTATTCGGCCGCAGCCTCCGTCATCGGAACAACGGATACGAAGGTGCGGCCTTTGCCTTTGGCTTGGTATTCCACCCGACCTTCGATCAGTGCGAACAGCGTATGATCTTTGCCGACACCAACATTCTCGCCCGCGTGCCACTGGGTGCCGCGCTGGCGCACGATAATATTGCCGGCAAGACAACGCTCGCCGCCAAAAAGCTTGACGCCCAGGCGCTGGCCGGCCGAGTCGCGCCCGTTGCGCGACGATCCGCCCGCCTTTTTGTGTGCCATCTGGGTCTCCTGGTTCGATCTAGGGTCTAGCTCAGCTTTGTGACGAAATCATCACTAAACTGGCGGTCACGCTTCGGGCGTGGACGAAGCGTCAGCTTCCGGTGCCTTGGTCTCGGCCGCGGGTTTCGCCTTCCGCTTGCGCTTGGGTTTTGCGTCCTGCGAAGGCTTCTTGCCGTCGGTCAGAATCTCGGTGATGCGGATCAGCGTGAATTCCGCCCGAAAGCCTCGCTTTCTGCGTGAATTCTTGCGCCGGCGCTTCTTGAACGCGATCACCTTCGGGCCGCGGCTGTGCTCGACCACCTCGGCCGCGACGCTCGCGCCCGGTACCGGATTGCCGACGACCGGCGTATCCCCGCCCACCATCAGCACGTCGGTGAGCGCAACGATCGTGCCCGGCTCGCCGTCGAGCCGCGCAACCTTCAGCTTGTCGTCCGGGGCGACGCGGTACTGCTTGCCGCCGGTTTTGATGACTGCGAACATTTTTGCCTCGCGTTCGAACCCGGTGCTCGGACGAATCCGGACCGGCTTTTTGACAGTCGGGGTTTCGGTTTTGCGATTGGCCGCATTTGCGGCCAAAACAAAGAGGCGGGCCAAAAGACCCGCGCTATGCGGGGGTTATGGCGATCCGGATACCGATTGTCAAGAAAGGGCAGCCGAGCGCCAATAGGGTTCACAGGACGGTTCGGTAGCGGATTTCGCCGGTCGTTCAATCGGGGCTACACCGGAACGGTAGAAATCGAAGAATCCCAATGGGACCGCTCGACACCGTCAGCCTTTCCATCCTGCTTGGCGCAGCCCTGGTACTCGCCGGCATCCTGTCGAGCCTCGTCGCGCTGCGCTTCGGGGCGCCGCTGCTGCTCGTCTTTCTCATCCTCGGCATGGCGGCCGGCGAGGGCGGCCTTGGGATCAAGTTTGACGACGTGCGCACGACCTATCTGGTTGGATCGGTGGCGCTCGCGCTCATTTTGTTCGACGGCGGCCTGCGCACGCGCCTTACGACCTTTCGCAGCGTGCTCGGGCCCGCCTTGACCTTGGCAACGGTCGGCGTGCTGATCAGTGCGGTGCTCGCGGCCCCGTTTGCCCGCTACGCGCTCGGGCTCGGCTGGAAGGAATCGGTACTGGTCGGCGCGATGGTGGCGTCGACCGACGCGGCAGCCGTGTTCTTCCTTATTCACGCGCGCGGCTTGCGACTGCGCCCGCGCGTCAGCGCCACGCTTGAAGTTGAGTCCGGCACCAACGACCCGTTTGCGATTTTTCTCACGCTGACATTGGTGCAAATCCTGCTCATCGGGGGAGAACCCTGGTGGCAGCCGCTTTTGAGCCTCGCCGGCAAAGGCCTGGGGGGCGCCGCGGTCGGCTTTGCGGGCGGGCGCGCCACCGTCTGGGCGCTCAATCGATTAGGCTTGTCGCAAGGCCTGCACGCGCCGTTTGTTGCGACCAGTGTGTTGGTCATCTTCGCGCTGAGCGAGACGATCGATGCTTCCGGATTTCTGGCGGTCTATGTGGCGGGGCTCGTTGTCGGCAACCGCCCGACCCGCGCCCACAACACAATCGTCGTATTTTTCGACGCCGCGACCTGGCTCGCCCAGATCGTCATGTTCGTGTTGCTCGGATTGCTGGCTTGGCCGGAGCGTCTCCCGCAGCATATCGTCCCGGGCCTCATCGTCGCGCTCGGACTGATGCTGGTGGCGCGGCCGGCCGCCGTGTTCGCGTGCCTGGCGCCGTTCCGCTTCTCGCTGCGCGAAAAGTTGTTCATCTCGTGGGTCGGCTTGCGCGGCGCGGTCGGGATTTTCCTCGCCGCGATCCCGTTGCTGGTCGGGTTGCCGAATGCGCTGCTCTATTTCGACGTCGGCTTCGTGGTCGTGCTGGTGTCGCTTGCTGCCCAGGGCTGGACCATTGCGCCGGCCGCCCGGCGGCTGCACATCGCGCTCCCGCATCACGACCCGCCCCCACGCCGGGTTGAACTCGATTTGCCTGGCCAGCTTGCGCAGGAGCTCGTCGGCTACAGCATCGGACGCGACAATCCCTACCTGCGCCGCCATCTGATGCCGTCGTGGGCGAAACCAATGCTGGTCGTGCGCAACGAGCAGGTGCTGAGCAGCGAGGAAGCCGGCGCGATCCGGGAAGGCGATCATCTCTATTTGCTGGCGCCGCCCGAGAAGGCGCAGGCGCTCGACCGTTTCTTTGTCGACATGCCGCCGCCGGTCGCGCCCGATCCGCGGCTGTTGGGCGATTTCTTCGTCCCGGGCAGTGCGACCTTGGGCACGCTCGCAGAAATCTATGGGCTCGAGATCGCGCCCAATGAAAATGACACGTCGCTCACCGACTATTTCGCGCAGAAGTCCGGCCCGCGTCCCCACCAGGGCCATCTGTTGCCGCTCGGACCGATCGCGCTCGTCGCCCATACGGTCAGCGACGGCCGCGTGACCAATGTCGGCCTGCGATTGGCGGAGCCGGATCCCGAGGTGCCGAAATCCGGATCGCGTTGGCGTCGCGCGCTCCGGCGCGGGACACGCGCGGTCCGCCGCTTCCGGTGGCGCGCGAAATAGCTATTGTTGCGACCGGAAGCGCGCGGAGAACGCCGATCATGTCCGACAACAGCGCCACCGCGATCGAGGGCGACTTCGATTACATCATCGTCGGCGCCGGCTCGGCCGGCTGCGTGCTCGCCAACCGGCTGTCAGCCGATCCAAGCAAGCGCGTGTTGCTGCTCGAGGCTGGCGGGCGGGACAACTGGATCTGGTTCCACATCCCGGTCGGCTATCTGTTCGCGATCGGCAATCCGCGCTCCGACTGGATGTTCCGCACCGAGCCGGACGAGGGACTCAACGGCCGCAGCCTCGCCTATCCGCGCGGCAAGGTGGTCGGCGGCTCGTCGGCGATCAATGCCATGATCTACATGCGCGGGCAGGCCGCCGACTACGATCATTGGCGCCAGCTTGGGCTCACCGGCTGGGGCTGGAGCGACGTGCTGCCGATCTTCAAGCAGCATGAACATCATTTTCTGGGAGCGGGTCCGCATCACGCGGTCGGCGGCGAATGGCGCATCGAAGCGCCGCGCGTGAGTTGGGACCTGCTCAAGGAGTTTCGCAAGGCGGCCGCCGAAGCCGGCATCAAGCCGATCGACGATTTCAACACCGGCGACAACGAGGGCTCGTGCTATTTCCACGTCAACCAGAAATTCGGGCGGCGCTGGTCGGCCGCGCGCGGCTTCCTCAAGCCGGTGCTCCATCGGCCGAACCTGCGGCTCGAGACGAGTTGCCTGGTGGAGGGCATCGAGTTTGCCGGCAAGCGCGCCGTCGGCGTGCGCTGGCGCCAGGACAGCGCTCGTCGCAGCGCCCGCTGCCGCGGCGAAGTGATCCTGGCGGCCGGCTCGCTCGGCTCGACGCAGCTGCTGCTGCTTTCCGGTGTGGGTCCGGGCGAGCAGTTGCGCGACTTTGCGTTACCGCTGGTGCTGGACAAGCCCGGGGTCGGCCAAAACCTGCAGGACCATCTGCAGCTGCGGCTGATCTACCAGGTCAGCGGGGCGCAAACGCTCAACGAGCGCTATCACTCGCTGTTCGGCCGTGTTGGCATGGGCCTCGACTACGCGCTGCGCCGGCGCGGACCGCTCACCATGGCGCCGTCGCAGCTTGGGCTGTTCACGCGCTCAGATTCACGGCGCGAGCGCGCCAATCTGCAGTTCCACGTGCAGCCGCTGTCGCTCGATAAGTTCGGCGACCCGCTGCACACATTCCCGGCTTTCACCGCGAGCGTGTGCAACCTGCAGCCGACCAGCCGCGGGTTCGTGCGCCTGCGCTCGACCGACCCGGCCGCGGCGCCGGTGATCAAACCGAACTATCTGTCGACCGATGAGGATCGTCGGGTCGCCGCCGATTCGATCAGGGTCGCGCGCCGCATCGTCGATCAGCCGGCGCTCGCCAAATATCGACCGCACGAATATCTGCCGGGCCGCGACGTCGCGCCCGACGACGATGCCAGCCTGGTGAAGGCCGCAGGCGCAATCGGCACCACCATCTTTCACCCGGTCGGTACCGCCAAGATGGGCCGCGATACCGATCCGCTCGCGGTCGTCGACGAACGCCTGCGCGTGATCGGGCTCGAACGCCTGCGGGTGATCGACGCGTCGGTCATGCCGACGATCACGTCGGGCAACACCAACTCGCCGACCATCATGATCGCCGAGAAGGGCGCCGCGATGGTGCGCGAGGACGCGCGCTAGGCCGGCGTCGCCCGCGCGGCAATCTGCTCAAGGACGAGACCTTTGGTCTCGACGCCGACGAGCCACACAGCAATCGCCGCGATCAGGAACGTCAGCGCGAACGTGTGCAGCACGTATGCGCCGAGCCCATACTGCAGCATGACGCCGACAATCAGTGGCGCGAGGAACGACCCGATTCGACCGACGCCGAAGAACCAGCCGACCGCCGTCGCCCGCAGGTAGGTCGGATGCAGTTCACTGACATAGATGCCGGTCGCGCCGAACACGCCGGGATTGACCCAGCCCACCGCGGCAATCGCCGCGTACATCCAAAGTCCCGTCGCCTGCGCGAACCACAAATGGAAAAAGGCGCCGATAAAATAATACAGGAACAGCACCGGCCGGCGTCCGTACCAGTCGATCAGGAATCCGCACGCCGCATAACCAACGACCGCCGCGAGCGACTGCACCAGTTGGAAGCTGATCGCCTGGGTGAGGGCAAATCCGCGCTGGGTCAGAATTGTCGGCAGCATGAACAGAATGCCATTGGACGACCAAAGGAAGCAGAATGAAACGATCCACAGCAGAATCGTCCGCCGGGCGCGGCCATCCTCGAACAGCGCGAACACGGTGACGCCGCGCTTCGCCGTGTCGGCCGTCGCGCCGGCCGGAGCGATAGCCTGCATCGGAGCCGACTTCCCTGAGCCGAGCGCTTGGCGTTCGATCTCCTCAACCGTGCGCTGCGCCTCGTCGACCTCGCCGCGGCTCAGTTGATAGCGCACCGACTCCGGCATGTAGCGGCGCACGAAGAACAGCAGCACCGCCGGGACCACCCCGACCACGAACAGCGCGCGCCAACCGAGGTTGGGCACGATCGCCAGACTGAGAGCGGCGGCGACTACGAGTCCGACTGGAAACGCCGCCATCATGGTCCCGGTCATGCGGCCACGGATGCGGCCGGGGCTGAATTCCGACGCCAAGGTCAGGGTGACCGGGACTTCACCGCCGAGACCGAAGTTCGACAGGAACCGGAAGGTGGCGAGCGCCAGGACGTTCCAGGATGCGGCGACGAGGCCCGTAAAGAGCGCGAAGATGCTGACCGTCGCGAGAAACGACGCGCGGCGCCCGATGTAATCGGAAACCGTTCCCCAGAACAGCGCGCCGGCGAATGCGCCGACGAGACCGATGGTTGCAAGCCCTCCAGCCTGTGCGGGGCCAAGCCCGAACTCGCGGGCGATCGGCGGCAGCGCGGCGCCGAACAACGCGAAATCGGCGGCATCGAACATGATGCCAAGGAAGGCCAGTATGAAGAAATTACGGTGCCAGCGCGAGAATGGGAGCCGCTCGAGGCGCCCGACCAACTCAGCCGACTTCCCGGCGGTACCGTCCATGGCCGTCCCCCTATGTCATTCTTGTGGGAAGAGCTTAGAGCATTTTGTCTTTGCCTGAAATTAGTGTGGCGGGGCACATTGCCGGGCTATTCTATTGCGGCCTTATCGTAAGGAGCCCGCGCGCTCTTCGACACCGGCTCTCATGGCACCGTTGACCTGGCGGTCGCGCTCTTCGGATGAGATCAGAAAGTTAACGGTTGCAGCAACCGAGAGGGCTCAACATGATCATCGACGTCTTCAATCATTTCATGCCGGCGCCCTATTTCGAGCGAGTGCAGCGCCTCGCCCCCGGGCACGCCGCCGCGACCGCGTTTCCACGCCTGCGCACCCTGTGGGACATCGATACGCGGCTACGCCTTCTCGATCTATTCGGCGCCTACCAGCAGGTACTCTCCCTCGCCAACCCGCCACTGGAGTTCTTAGGCACGCCCGCGGAAACGCCGGATCTCGCCCGCATGGCCAATGACGGACTGGCGCAACTCTGCCGCCGACATCCCGATCGGTTCCCGACCTTCATTGCCTCCTTGCCGATGAACAACATCGAGGCATCTCTCAACGAGATTGATCGCGCTATCGGGGAGCTCGGCGCCAAGGGCATCCAGGTCTTCACCAACGTGGCGGGTGCGCCGCTGAGCGAACCGCAGTATCGCCCCTTGTTTGCTCGGATGGTTGCGCACGACTTGCCGATCTGGGTGCATCCCATGCGCGGGCCGCAATTCTCCGACTACACAACCGAGCAGGCTTCGGAAAACGAGATCTGGTTCACGTTCGGTTGGCCCTACGAAACCACCGCCTGCATGACCCGCCTGATCTTTTCCGGCCTGTTCGACGAGCTGCCCGGGCTGAAGATCATCACCCACCACATGGGCGGGATGATTCCCTACTTTGCGGGTCGGATCGGGCTCGGCTTTCGGCAGATCTTTTTCGGCACCAGCGACCGCAATCCTGGCGCGGGCGAACTCAAACGCCCGTCTGCTGACTACTTCAAGCTCCTCTATGCGGATACCGCGCTCAACGGCGATGCTCCGGCGACCCGCTGCGGCCACGCCTATTTCGGCACGCCGCACTGCCTGTTCGCAACCGACGCGCCGTTCGACCCGGAGCAGGGCAAGAGGCTGATCGCCAGCACCATTGCCGCTGTCGAGGCGCTCGAGATCGGGACGGCCGATCGCGAGCAGATTTTTTCCGGCAACGCCCGCAAGCTTCTGAAACTCCAATAGGCGAAGCGCTTTCATGCAGACTCGCAACATCAAGGTCGCATTGCGCGATGGGGAAATGGGCGCCTATCTGGCGCTGCCCGACCGCACGCCGGTTGGCGCAATCATCGCCATCATGGAGATCTGGGGCGTCAACGACACCATGCGGCACCACGCGCATGAGTTCGCGCAGGCGGGCTTTCTCTGTCTGGTGCCGGACCTGTTCTGGCGCCAGGAACCCGGCGTCGAACTGTCCGACGCCGACCCCCGACATGTCCAAAAGGCGTTCGACCTCTATTACGACTTCGACTACGACCTCGCGGTTCGTGACATGGAGGACACGCGCGCGTTTCTGCAACAGCACACGGCGTGCAACGGCAAGGTCGGGGCGGTCGGCTATTGCCTTGGCGGCAAGCTCTGTTACCTGATGTGCTGCCGCACCGATATCGATTGCGCGGTCGCCTATTACGGAACGTACATCGAGCACCACATTCGCGAAGCCCCGAACCTGCATCGGCCGTTTGTCCTGCACATGGCGATGCGCGACCGCTGGGTGCAGGCAGAGGTCAATGACCTGCTGGAACGGCGCCTGTCGGTCAATCCGCGGGTCACCATTCACAAATACCCCGGCGCGGATCACGCGTTCGCGCGGCTCGGCGGCAAGACCTACAGCAAGCCAGAGGCCGACCGCGCGCTCGCGCTGACCCTGGATTTCTTCGGCCGGCACCTTGCGTGATTGCTGATCTCCAGCCACGGCGGCCACGAGAAAGGTCAGTGCTGGGTGTTCTGAGAAAACCTACAATCCCCGACGATGCCAACCTGGTGAAGGCCGCGGGCGCAATCGGCTGCGGTGCGATGGGCGTCGGTTGCTCATTTCTTTGTCGACGAGCAGATCTCGCCACCTGCAAAGCCGACAGGTCCATCCGCGTCGTTGTAGACCTCGACCGACTGCATCATGCCCAGCTCCTCGTGGTTCATCATGTGACAGTGCATCATGAAGACCCCGGTGTAATCGAGGAAACGCGTGCGGATGACGGTGCTGCCGCCCGCGGCCGGCCGCGGCACGACTACCGTATCGCGCCACGTCCGATCGGCCTGTGGTTGACCGCCGATCTCGATGACCTGGAACGGGTTGGTGTGGATGTGGAACATATGGTCGTCGTGCTTGTGGGTGTTGCGGATCGTCCATTCCTCCACCGCGCCCAGCCGTGCTGCGTCGGCCACGGCACGCAGACCAGCCCGGACAGGGCGCCGGTGCGTTGTCGTGGTGACCTGTCGATGTCCGCTATCGGTCAACGGCGGAAAACTCGCCCTGAGCATTTGTTGTCCGCTATCCCGCCGAAAGCGGACTTCGCTCGGTCGCTCCGCGACGTCGACTTTGTGCCAACAACGGACAAGACAGCATCGCTGGCAAATAAGGCACTCTCGGCCGCCACTGCCGCCGGTACGGGGAATGCCGAGCGCTCGACTAGGCGCGAGCCTCAAGGACCATGTTAAATGGCCCCGCCGTCGCCCTTCGAATCCGCGTAAATCCACCGTCGCGAATGACCTCGGTGAGATTGGCCTCACCCGCTTGCGCACCCAAGCCTTCGCCTACTTCCTGATCCAGTGATGTCGGGACGCAAATCATAGTCGAAGCATTGTAATAAAGCCGCCCAACGGGATTCATGTTGTCTTCCGGACGATTGCCAGCAATTGGTTCGACTATCATCCAAGTTCCGTCAGCCTTCAGGATGCGACGCATATGACGCGCGCAACCCCTAGGATCACCCATGTCATGCAAACAGTCGAAGGATGTAACGAGGTCGAAGCCGGATTCCTTTATGTCCTTGGCACGCGCCTCCTTAAAGCTTACGCGATCACCAAGCCCATGTGCGACAGCATGTCGATTCGCCTCTTCAACGGAAGGCGCGTGGAAATCGTACCCGACAAACTGACTTTTGGAGAAAGCTTGCGCCATCAGCAGAGTCGAAAAGCCGACGCCGCAGCCGACATCCGCGACCTTGGCCCCCGACTTTAGCTTGGCTTCGACCCCGCCGAGAGCTGGCAACCAGTTCTGTACAATGTTGTTCACATAGCCCGGTCGGAAGAATGCACCAGTTGCGCAGAACAGGCATCCTGCCGAATTGCCCCAGCGCACACCGGCACCTGTTCGGAACGAATTCTCGACCTTTTGCTCGCCCTCGATCATGGCGGCCACGATGTCGAACGCTCCGGCCAGATAAACCGGACTATCCTTTTCAGCAAAGACCATGGCCTGTTCCGGCGACAGACTGAATTTACGTGAGGCCGCGTTATAATCGATGAAGCCGTTCGCCGCTTGAGCGAGTGCCCACTCGCGGACATATCGCTCCGTCAGTCCGCCCGCCCGTTTCGCTAACTCATCAGACGTAGCTGGCCCGCCTTCGTGTAGCGCATTGAATAAGCCTAGTCTTAGTCCGATGCGGACCGTCGGCACACTGAATGCGCCACCGAGGTCACCCAGCATTTTGCCGACGAATTGCTGGAGTTTGTCTTCGTCAAGTTGAGCCATGTTGGTCTCCCCGATCGCTGGCGCCTTGTTCACCAGGGCGCGAATAGCATTTCCAATCTTTGTGTTAGAGCCGTTCGAATTAGCCATCGCCGACGCGCCCGCCTGCCCGGTGTCAGTTAGTTCGTTCACCGGGGTTATCTGTGCTCCAGACATCAAGGAGCTCGTTTCAATCGGGCGGCCGTAACCTGCGCATGATATTACCCGCTCTTTTTTGGTGCTCCCGCGAACATTTGTGCGAACTGTGATTGGCATGCCGCGCGCCCGGGCGCGTCACCCGTTCGAAGGAGACTGGTCCGATTGGCGGGACATGCGGCGCGCCGGCAGTGTCCGCTTTGGGTCAAAAGCGGAAGAACTCACGTTGAGCAAATCAGGTCCGCTTATCACCCAATAGCGGACGAGTGAGCAGCGTCGAAGATTGTCAGCTAAGTGCCAATAGCGGACATCCTCAGCGGTTATTTGATCACCTCGGCGCGGGCGAGAACACTCGGAGGCATTTGAGCCCAAGCGCACGGGGTGGTCTTCCGGTCCAACGCCGAGCGTAATCGTATCTTCTACGGGCTTCTCAAGCGTTGGGGCAAAGCATGGTCGAAAAAGCTCGCGCAGCACGCCGACGCATACGGGCGTTTTCAGAGCAATTCTATAATTGCAAAGTCGGAATCTGATTGACACCGTGTCGTCCGATTGTGCCGATACTCCACAAGTGGTGAAGTCCGGGCGCCGTGTCGGCCCCATGTCACATGCCCCATAAGCTCATTCTCGGCCAAGGCGTCGGATATACCCCACCCAGGGGGCTCATTGCTCCGCTTGGGCTTTACCTGGTGATCGCAAAATTGCCCGAGCGTGACGGCGAGTTTGAATATCGCATCAAACATATCAACGGACCGCATGAATTCACCGCAAGGGAAAGCGAGCTTCGTTGGGTGGAGGGCTAATCGCTGCAATGCGCCCCTGTCGCGCGTGAAGTGAGGGTTGGCACAATGGGAGATTTCAATGTTTGGACGCCTGCACTGGCTACTCATAGCTGCAATCGTGGTGTCGCCTGTGACGGTCGATTTGCGCCATGGCTTCACTTGGTCTGAAGTATCCGCCCAGGATATCTGGAGTCTGAACTGTGACCCCGTCGTGTTGAACTACTATAGTTTTAATCAGTATATCGGGTCGCAGGTCATGCCCCGCTCTCCACCACCATCCTGTGTCGCGCCCACGTGTGTCCGTTGGGGAGCGTGCATCTCGGAGGTCAGGATCGCCTATGGTTCGCTCGTGCAAAGTAAACTCAACCCCAACGGTTGTCTTTTGAGAATTTGCACGCCCGGGTCCTACCGCGCACATGGCTCGGGTTTGATCCGTTAAGGCCGCTCTAGTGGCGTCGCGGTGTCTCCGCGCTGAGCGAGCACATCATCCCGGGATGCAGCTCGTTCTCGGCCGTGTCCGTTTGTGCCTCGATAGCCGACGCGTGAGCAGACATCGGCCCTCGTCAGCTATGTGCCAACAGGAGACGTTGCTCGGTAGCCGTAAACACTTGCTCACTCGGACAGCGGCGGCACAAGAAATCGCACGCTGCCCTTGCCGTTTACCTTCCGTTATATATCTGTCATGAAATAGAAACTGGCGGTTGAGGGCGCGGGATGTGAGTGAGCGCGAGGCTGCGTGGGCCGCGCACGGCCCGCGCGACGATCCGGAAGCTCAGCAAGCAAGGCGACTTAACGGGGCGTCAGGGCCTGGCGCCGCGTTTGCGAGGAATTGGCTGCGCTCAGGAGGCGGACATGAGAAAAATTACTGTTACGGCGCTCCTCTGTGTCGCCGTCGCCGTTGGGATTGGACTGCTTTCGAGCTTTCACGGCCAAGCCCAGACACCGCAGCAAACCTGGTCGACGCTTCTTGGCGACAAGCAAGCCGACTTGCAGCCAAACCGGATCCGCATCGAATATGAGCAGCCGAGCAGCGAGGAGCTCAAGCCCGTCTACTGGGTGATGCTGCGACGCCGACCCTTGCAAAGGGTTCGGGAGATTTTCAGCCCGCTGCGATTGCCAGTTGAGTTGACCGTGAGGACGAAGGAGTGCGGGGTCTCCAACGCGTGGTACCAGCGCCCAACGATCACTCTCTGTTATGAATATGTGCGCGAAATGGAGCAGACCGCGCCGAAGGAAACGTCGCCGGACGGAATAACACCCGTTGATGCAATTGTGGGGCAATTCCTTTACACGGCGTCGCACGAGATGGGGCATGCGGTATTTGATCTTTTGAGCGTGCCGTTGTTCGGCCCACCGGAGGCTGACGCGGATCAATTCGCCGCTCACACCCTCGTGACCATCGGAAAGCAGGATGCACCCCGGTTGATCGAGGGCGCCGCCTACATGTACAAGGAGTACTTCAAGAACCCCTCCATTACAGTCCCTGTAACCGCCTTCGCTGACGTGCATGGCGCTCCTATGCAGCGCATGTACAACTTGTTGTGTCTCGCCTATGGGTCAGACCCGAACCTGTTCTCTTATGTGGTCGAAAAGAACTATCTGCCGAAGAACCGGCTCCCCGCATGCAGAACGGAATGGGCCGAGGTCGACTATGCGTTTCACCAGCTTATTTATCCGTATTTCGACCAGAAGCTGGCCGATGATGTGTTGAGCAAGTCATGGGTGCCGCGCCGCCGCTCTCCACCGCCGCCGCGGACGACTGACCTGCCTCAATCAGCGCGGTAGCCGGCATCGGTCGCGTGCCAATCAATCCGGCGCGGCGAGGTCAGCGAAACATGAATTGGGGCGGCTTGAGTTTAGGGCGCACCGCCGCGGTGTTTGTCGGCGATGCGCGCGACTTGCCCGTCTTTGTCACCACTGTCTGACAAATCTGACCGCGAGCTCAATGCTCCGTCAGGACGCGTTTCGCTCGCAGTTCAGGCCGATCGCGGTCGGCGGCTGCGAACTGCACAAGCTTCTCGTGGTAGATTTCCCCTTGGCGGCATCGCCCGCCGGTTCCGCGGCCGCCGCGGCGCCGGCCAGCCCGTGAAAGCGATTGGGTGCCGAGTTTAGCGAGCGTTCGTATTCGACCAGGGCCTGTGCCGTCAGGCCTCGTCTCAGTGCACGACTGGCCCGAGCGCCTGTTTGCCGATCGACACGACGTCGTCCGACAACGGAAGATAACCGAGTTGCGCGCCGAAGTTTTGTCCCACTTGCGAAAGAGCCCATTGGGCAAACTCCTGCACGGCGGTACCTTTTGCCCGGTCGCGATACTGGGGATAGAGAAGCATCCAGCTATAGGTCGTGATTGGATAGGACCCTGGACTCGTCGGATCAAACACTGAAGCAGCCAACTCCTTCACCTGAGCAACCCGCCCAGATAGTGCGACTTGGCCTGAATTGGCGGTCGGTGTTATGAACTCGCCCGATCTGTTTTGCAAAGCAGCCATCCGCAGGCCGAGACGCTGTGCAAACCAATATTCGACGTAACCGATCGAACCTTCGCTGAGCCGAATGCGCGCGGCAACGCCCTCATTGCCAGGGGCGAGCAACACACCGCTCGGCCATTCGAACAGCTTGCCTACCCCCATTCCTGCTGCGCGCCAAGACGGACCGAGCGCGGCAAGATGGTTGGTGAAGGCAGCGGTCGTCCCACTGCCTTCCAAGCGTGCCACAAGCGCGATGTCGCGGCGCGGAAACACGATTCCAGGATTCGCCGCCGCAATCCGCGGATCATCCCACTTCCGGATCTTCCTCGTGAAGATGTCCACGTAAACATCGCGCGGCAACTTGATCTCGCTGTTGACGCCGGGGATATTGTAGGCAAGCACAATCATTCCAGCCGTCACTGGCAGCATTATCGCACCCGGAAATTGGGTGTTCTCACCGTCGGATAGAATTTCATCGCTGCCGGCAAAATCCACGGCTTCAGCGAGAAACCGCTTTACCCCCTCGCTGCTGCCAACCGCGTCATATGTGATGCTGACGTTGCGGTGCGACACGTTATACTCATCGATCCACTTCTTATAGAGCGGAGCGGAAAACGTGGAACCTGCTCCGCGAAGCGAAACAAGCTCTTCCGCGTTGGCGGCCGGTGCCAAAGTTGTGAAAAACAAACCGATCGAAAGCACAACGGCAACGGCGCGTATTTTGATCTGGCCCAGCTCGCGCACCAAATTAGCGAAATGAGACGGGCTAGTTATTGCCTTATTCCCTGGTGTGCGCTCGTTTTCGTCGTCCGTCGTCCCGAGACGAGCCAGTAATTTGGGCTCAAAGGAAATGGTCGCCATCAAGGCGCAACCAGCGCATCGATGATCGGCAATCTTCTCGTAAAGTTGGTCATGGTTTTTGCTCACCGATATTTCCTCAACGCAAATTTTATCGCAATTCCTCATCGTTCACTGTGAGGGTGGACTTGTGACGGGAAGCTCATGGGCTGTGCCGATCCCTGATCTCGCCTTCGGTAGAATCGGCGCCACAGTGGCGAAAGATTAAACGCGCCGCGTCCGTCGATTGGAGGACCACAGCTGCGAGATTGAGGAAAGATGGTATGCACCGATCAATTGAGCGTGAGCAGCACGAAAGGGCAGCTCGCTGTAGGGAAAATCTTTGGGGCGCGTCGCGTGACCCAACGGACTATGTCCGAGTTGGGTCAACAGGAGACATCGCTCGGTAGCTGTGAACACTTGCTCACTTGGACAGCGGCTGCACAAGCCGCTCGACATGCCGAGGGGTCGGCAACACCGCCAATCACGCAAACGCACGTAGACCGCTTCAAACACTTCCCGCTTGATTGAGCTTGAGTAGCTCGACCTGCGCGTCCAGGTGGGCGGGTGCGTGGCAATGATGTCCGCTTCGGGTGTTTTTTCGGCTGGGTTGGCTCCCCAACTGTTTAACCAAAACAGCATGTCGGGTTGGGAATATCAAAATTGGCCGCGCTAGCTGGTAGTGGGTGAGGTTGAATAAGGCAGACCCCAAGTGATCAATTTTGGACAGACGGCCGTTGGTTGCGAGCCCAACCTCCCCTGATCAAGCCACCATCTCAAGGTGAGTCCGCACCGAAACACGTCGGGGCGAATGGAGGCTACCATGCACGATTGGGAACGCTACCGCTCTAGCGCGGCGGCCTCCCGTGTGAGCCATTTCAGGAACAAATTTCGAGAATTGGGCTTCATTGATTACAACGGCAGCATGGAAGTCCACAGTTCGCTGTTGAGCGTTGTTCTGCACGATCAACCGCATATCAAAAAGCGAACGCAAGCAAATTTCTAACGCGCCGAGCCTGAGTCAGAATGGCGCGCGGAGATGCAAATGGCCAAACTCACCAAAAAAGAAAGCCTCTTCCTTAGTAGGCTTCAGGACCAGGGTGGCCGACTCGCCATCTCTGGGAACAAATACGATCGGCTGATCAAAGCCGGTTATGTCCTTCCTGAGCACGACAGCTTCAGTCCGAAAACTATCCACTACACACTCACGGAAACCGGCCGAGGGGCCCTGGAGATTCACAAGAGGAATGGGAGGAAAAGTCATGGAATGGTTTAGCCAGAAAACATCGATCGCTGGATATCAGATTCCCAATTGGGCGCTAGTTCTTGGCGTCATCATCGTACTCTTTATCATCTACAAATTCAGTACCTGACCCTAGGTGAGCGGCGCAGGAATCCAGTTTTCAGCCAAGCCTTGGCGGAACGCGCGAACTAGTCGCTGAGCGAGCGGCTGAGGTCCCGAGATGGGTCAGTTTGAGAAGAACTCACAGGGCTCTAGCATTGGCACTGCCGGCTTTAGCGAACGCGGCAAGTCGTCAAAGGATATCTCATCACCAAGCGAGTGCTCGCGGGCCAGCGACAGTCGCGGCAGTAACACTTCCAAGCCGCTGCAAAAAAATGACTAGTGGCCGGAGGGGTTCGACGACCACAAATGGCGGGGCGTAATACCAAAAAGGCGGGGGACTTTCGACCGTAGGCTCGCTCATAGCCTGCCGCGCTGGGGTGCGTCGCGTCCGCTATAGGTCAAAAGCGGAAATTCTCACTGCGAGCACATGTTGTCCGCTTTACCCCGAAAGCCGACATTCGCGTGCGATCTCCGCAAGTCCGCTTGGTGCCAACAACGGACGCGTGGCGTTCGATAGATCACGACTTAAAACCGGTCCCGCCGCATCTCTGACACTTAACTTTCTTGTCACCCTTTTTGAGAAGACCTTTGCCTTCGCAATTCTTGCATTTCACTTTTGGCTTGCCGGGATTCTTTTGCATGTTCTCTCCAAATCCAACGCTGTCGGCAATCCTAGACAACGGCCATAGCGGCTCCGTTGATCAAATTATCGTTTCTTCTTCTTTGCATAGATCGCGTTCCAGTTATCCCTATAAGCCTTCGAAACCGGTTTTTGGCCTTCGCCCCGACTATAACCTGACGGTGAGTCGGGCGCTTTCTCACCGCCTTCATCCTTGGATAGTTCTGCATCTGACGTGCTCTTGTCCTTCGGCTGGCTCTCGTCTTTTTTCTTCGCAGGAACCCCTTTTTTCATAGCGGTCTCATTTGCGGTGCGGGGGCCATTTAGTCCTTTTGCGCAGGTTTCGTAACTTCAGCATCATTGACGTCTTCAATCACCTTGGCGGCGCCGGCTGCACGGGCGGCGCCGGGATCGCGGAGGAGTGATGGTCCACGATCTTCCAATCGTTTCCGTCCTTCACATAGGTGAAGCTGTAGCGGGCGGGGATCGATTTGGTCTCACCGTCCTTGGTGTAGGAGAACGTGTAGTAGCCCGTGTTGACCGCAGTGTCTCCGTACACGCGGATCAACTGATCTCCAAATTGAACGGTGGCCTTCGGCAGCGCCTGGAACGCACCCACGAAGTAAGCCTTCACTGAGGCGGGGTCTGATCGTACCGAGGGTGAGAGTGTCCCCCACAGCACACCGTCCTTGGCATAGAGTGCCACGATGGTGTCGGGATTGTTGTCAGCAAAGACCGTGGCCCATTTTTGCCCCGCCGCCGCGACGTCTTCCTGCGGGCCCGCCGCGGCGGGTTGCGCGAAGAGGCTCGCACCCAACAACAGCACGACGCTGCTGGTCCAACAGCCTGTTTGCATTGTTTCCTCCCATTTCGCTCCGGATTCGTAAAATCCAGCAGCTTTTTCCATTACCGAACATTACCCTCTCAAGCCGGGATTGAACACCGGATCTCTGTCGAACAGAGGGAAGGCGATCACTGCCCGTCACGGTCGCTCTGCCATCCGGTGGCGGCCCGACACTATTTCGGCACTTCCCGGGCAATCGCCTCCAAGATTGGCCGCCAAGTTGCCTGCTCAATCTGTACGAAGGAGGTGACTTCTTCCGGTGTCATGTGCCGAACGAACGCGCCGTTGGCCGCAAATTTCGCCCGCAGCTCCGGGTCATCGACTGCCTTGTTGAGGTCCGCATTGACTTTGCGAATGATGCCGTCGGGCGTGCCGAGTGGCGCCACCAGTACGGCCCAGGCGCCGACCGAGAAGCCCGGAATGGTCTCCGCCATCGTTGGCAGATTTTCGAAACCCGGCAGCCGCGTGGGCGCCGTCGAGGCAAGCCCCTTGATCAGGTTGCCCTGGATCGCCGAGGCCAGTCCGGCGTAAGCGTCAAGCACGAGCTGTACGCGTCCTTCCATCACGTCGCTCATGGCCTGGGCTGGCCCGCCCACATAGGGCACCAGTTGCAGCTTGATATCGGCGCGTGCCTGCAGCAGCTCCATGGTGAGATGCGACAGCCGACCGCGCCCGGTCGCTGCATAGTTGATCTCGCCGGGCTTCTCCTTCGCGCGTTCGATCAGCTCGCCGATGCTGGTGAGGCCACTCTTGTGCGAGGCGCCGATGAACAGAGGCTGCTGCAGGACGAATCCGATCGCCGCAAAGTCGCGCGGCAGTTCCAGCGGCAGGTTGGGCGCAACGCCGGGTGCGCCCGGCAGTGCGAGGAACGGCGAGGTCGCCGGCATGTAGAGCGTGTAGCCGTCGGGCGCCGCCTGCGAAGCAACGCGCGCCGAGATGCCGCCGCCGGCCCCCGGCTGGTTCACGGTGAGCACCTGCTGGCCCCAGATCGCCGACAGCTCTGTCCGCGAGGATGCGCGCGGACGCGTCGGTGGCGCTGCCCGCCGCCGAGTCGCTGATAATGCGCACGACCCTGCCTGGATACGGCTCAGTCTGTGCCATGGCGGGAGCCGGTAGCGCCGCCAATCCGGCCGCGATCACAACAGCCGTCCAACCAGCCGCAGGGATTCTCACGCGTCCCTCCCAACTCATGTGTTGCAGTAAGCATAGCAGACCACCGTCGATCCACGGCAAGTGCCCCGTTTCCGAAGTTCGTGATACATCGCGGCACCCTCAGACACGAACTTCGGAAACAAAGGGGCACTAGCAAGTATTTGATTCTAGTGCCGCTTCTCGATTTGAAGTTCCTGAACGAGCTTGCGGCAGGTGATGCAGGAACTTCAAATCGGCGGCACTAGGCCGGACATGGTGCGGCCTTGCTAGGTAGCTCCAGGTGACGATAATTGCGCGAGCGCCCGGAGGATCGACCGATGAAATTCCATTGGTTCCACTTGATGCCCTATCCGTATCTGCCGGATGACTTCAAGCAGAAGTACCATTCGGTGTGGGTCGATCCGCCGGCGGGCGAGCTCTTCGACCCGGTGAAGGGCCATCAGGTCTACAACGACTATCTCGACCAGCTCGAATATGCCGAGCGCTGCGGCTACGACGGCATCTGCGTCAACGAGCACCACCAGAACGGCTACGGCCTGATGCCCTCGCCCAACCTGATGGCGGCGGCGCTGGCGCGGCGCACGTCGAAAGCCAAGCTCGTGGTGCTTGGCAACTCGGTGGCCCTCTACGATCCGCCAACCCGTGTCGCGGAGGAAATGGCGATGCTCGACGTGATGTCGGGCGGCCGGCTGGTGGCAGGCTTCCCCGTCGGCACGCCGATGGACACGGTCTATTGCTACGGCGCCAATCCGGCGACCCTGCGCGACAAGTATCGCGAGGGCGTCGAGTTGATCGTGCGGGCCTGGAAGGAGCGGAAGCCGTTCGCGTTCAACGGCAAGTTCACCCAGCTGCGCTACGTCAATCCATGGCCGGTGCCAATCCAAAACCCGCGCCCGCCGGTGTGGATCCCGGGCGGGGGGTCGGTCGAGACCTGGGAATGGTGCATCAAGAACGATTTCCTCTATGCCTATCTCACCTATTTCGGCTACATGGCCGGCATCTCGGTTATCGACGGCTATTGGGAAACGGTCGAGCGGATGGGCGCGGAGTTCAACCCGTACCGTTGCGCGTTTCTGCAGTTCGTCGGCGTGGCGGAGAACGATGCCGAGGCGGAAAAGCTCTACGCGGCGCCTGCGCAATATTTCTACAACCGCTGTTTCCACCTTGACCCAGGCTTTGTTGCGCCCCCCGGCTACACCTCAATCGAGACCATGCGCCAAGGAATCCAGTCGGCGGTGCGGACGGCCGCACGCAAGGTGCAAGGCCAGGACCTGGCATGGAAGGAGATCATCGACAGCGGCTGCGTAGTTGCAGGCTCACCGCAGACCGTGATCGACCGGTTGAACGACATGGCCGACCGCATGAAGGTCGGACATGTTATGTTGCTCATGCACTTCGGCAACATGAAGCACGAGACCGTGCTCTACAACACAACTCGCTTTGCCAAGGAGGTGGCGCCGAAGCTGCGCCATCGCTTCAGCGAGTACGAAGACAAGTGGTGGCCAAAGGATACTCTGAAAGAGATCCAGGCGCCGGCGCATCTGGCAGCGGAATGAGCTGCCGGTTCGCGTGGAGCGAGGCTTACCAGCAATTCCACACGCAGGCGAAGAGCAGGGCGAACTCTGCCGCTGCCGCAGTGTTGCGCCTCACAGTAATTGGCCGGCGATGTTCTGCTTAGGGTCATAAGCCGAAAATCTCGCCCTGAGCATTTGTTGTCCGCTATCCCGCCGAAAGCGGACGAGTGAGCGGACATCCTAAATCGTCAGCTTCGTGCCAGGAGCGGACAACCACAGTCTGCAGCAATCCAGCCGTCAGTCGTTTGGCGTAGCTTGACGCAATACGAGCTCGGCCACCTCAAGATCGTCGCCCTGTCGTCGCGTGCGAAGGCCTCTCACAACACCATTGCGATCCGTTGCCTGACGGTTTTGGCTCATCTTCCACTTGCCTTCGAGCTGCGTGAAAGCAAAGCGGAAGCCAACGATTCCTCGCAACATGACCTCGATGAACGACTCAGGTGCGTCCGACAGCGCCCACGGCTTGACTTCGTTTGTCTCCTGCTGAGCGGTAAGCTCAGTGACGTGGCGGCGCAGCCAGCTCCTGTCCTCCATCACCTCGGGCCGACCATAAGCGTGCACGACCGCATAGTTCCACGTCGGCACAACTTTTCCATGGTCGGCTTTCGATGGATACCAGTTAGGCGTGATGTAACCCTCGGGTCCTTGGAAGATCATCAATGCGTCGTTGCCCTCGGCGAGGTCCTTCCAGTGCGGGTTGGCACGCGCAAGATGGCACTCGATGACCCCATATGGCCCATCGTCCCTAAGCACAGTCGGCAGATGAGTTGCATAGAGACCCATCGAGCCCGCCGATACGAGCGTGGCAAGAGGTCTGGCGCGCATCAGCGCATGCATCTCCGGCAAATCGGCGACGCGAAAATGATCGGGCAGGTACATGGCAATCCCTTCAGAGCGTACAGTCACAACTCTCCGTGAACCAATGAGAGTTCCTAATGCCCTCTATTCGAACGTTTGATGGTGGCAAACAGATGAATGGCAATTGTTTCGGACGGCATCAGCGGACGTCTAAGTCGTCCGCGATGTGCCATTAGCAGACACTCGACCGCCTATTCGATCAGCTAGTGAAGCCGTTGGCCTAGGACCGGATTTGAGCCGCTCAGCGCACGCCTTTAGGTGAAACAGTCAGCTATCTCTTCGCTCGTTGGAAAGCGACCGGTCACCTTCTTTGAGAACGCTAGTCGGCCATCAACTCGAATTTCGAAGACGCCGCCACTTGACCGCTGAACGTTTATTTGTGCTGAGGGTTGCAGCTTTAGGATCAGTGCTCGCGCCTCACGGGCGCGCGGTTCATAGCCTCATTGACCGCAGTATTCGATCTCGATTTTCATGAATTAGTCCTCGCAATTTGAACCAATCTATATACGCCGCTTCCGAGAGGATACCGCTAAGAACGCGATTTTATTCGATACCAGCGATCCGGGACTGACAAGACGCAATTTCGTGATCCGTTCGGACTGTTCACCTAATGCGCCGTACCCCCTAACAGCATGGCTTCACTGGGACTGGAACGGGTTGAGGGCCAATAGCGCAAACAGCGGGCTCGGGCTCGATGTCCGTTTGGGTCAAAGCGAAAAGCTCCCCCTGAGCATTTGCTGTCCGCTATCCCGCCGAAAGCGGACTTCGCTCGGTCGCTTCGCGACGTCAGCTTTGTGCCAGAAACGGAGATCGATCCGAATTTTGATCCAGTGCGGCGCTCATTCATTCCGTCGGCCGCAGGCGTCCTGGTGCCGACCAACTCGCGGCGATCGGAACCTCTACCGTCTCAATGGCATTCCGCAGCGGATTGGCAGTCGCACTCGGGGACAATTGAGTGCAACGCAGCAAAATCGCCTCAAATTAACCCTCAATGAGACACTTTCGACATCCGATTGCGTCCCAAGTAAATATCAGAAAATAAACGGTATTTCCGGCGATTTCGGCCCATACTAAATGCATCACTGTATCGTGTTCGCACTTGCGAAGAGATGGTCTTCTTTGAGCCCGTTGGGTCTCTATCTATGGGTCAGGGTGGCGGCAATAAACATGGAGATTTTCGGATGACCTCAGCAATAAAGCTGGCACTTTTGGCCGCCTTGGGTACCGCTGTGCTCGCGGCCCCAGTTTCCGCTCAATCATATCAGCAACGGCACGGGACGTATCTCAGCGTCAGCCCGACTGGCGCCTCTGCCAAGCGTGCTCGCACCCTTAACGACAGGGTCTACTTGCTCGAGAATTATGGGGCGCTAAGCACCAATCGTGCCGAGAGCTTCCAGAACCAGTTCAATATCGACTACTGAGCATCTGCTTCGCGGCGATTTCAATCGACAAGATTGCGTTCATTAGGGCGGCCGGCCAGTCGTGCGATCGGCCGGCCGCCCCGATTCTCCAACTGCGACGGCGTCGTCCATACAGATCTAATGTACGATCTTGCCGGCCGCATCACAGCGGTCGAGATGGGCGCGGGCATCTTTTTCAGCTTCAAACTTCTTGACTCGTCCATTCTCGTACACCACTTGTCCGCGCCAGACCGCGACGAATCCGCCGCTCGCTGATCGTTCTACTCGGCTGTTTGTATTTTTGATTTCATCGGTCATGGCGTCTGCATCCCAATCTAGCCTCAACACATTCTGCCCGCGAGGCTCGACCGCGACGTAGTTCTTTCAACTGGTTCCGTTCCAGTGGCTGGTCATTCGATGCGCCCGATCTGGTCCAGTAGGGCATAGGAAGGTTGCTTGTAGGCGCTCCACTGGCTCATTCGTTGGCGACAGTTTTTGCAATATGCACTGCCGCTATCGCGGGTGGGGGTCTTGATGTAGGTGACGGCGTAACGAATCTGACAGTGCGGACACCTAAACACCTCTTGCGGGACGAATTTCGATGGATCGGCCATGCTTAGCAACATGCGCCCTTTTCATCCGGACAGCTAGCGGCATCAAAGCGGCCGCTTATTCCAACTGATCCGCTTGGTTTTTTGCTTTTTAGGGGTGGCATGGAGACATTTCGGGCGCATAGTGGCGGCATGGTTCAGATTCAATATTCGATCATCGAAGAGCCAGTTGGGGCGTTTATCGTCGAAATCCAAGATTTTAATGAGGTCTCCTATCGTGTTGAAGGATTTCGGACCAAGGGGGAAGCTGACGCCTGGATTCAGAAGCGACAGCAAAAGGTTTCTGCCGCCGATCGCTGGGAAGCAACTCAATTCAGTCTTATGCACAGAGACGAATGAGTGTGCGTGCCACGCTGCGCAAGCTGCGACGCGCGTCGGATAACGAGTAAGATCCTGCCCCGAATTAGTGGTCGTTACGTCGGATAGCGCAGCAAGCCCGTCCAAGCGCCGCTGCGCCATAGCGCTCGAAGGCATCGTGGGCAGCGCAGTCTTCGGTCGTCCATGTTCCTTTGCGCAATCTCGCCAAAGCAGGAAATGCACAATCAACGATCATTTTTCGAAACGACGGCCACGGAAGAACCCTTTATTGGTTGTGTTTTGTTTGATATTGGCAGTCTCTCCCTCCTCAGCGGAGTTGGGATGATGTTCATGCGTCACAGATTTATCTATTGATGTGGCGCTTGATCTGTTTGCCGTGCCTTTGTCGCTGCGGTTACCTGGTGGCACGGGAGGCATTTTGCTTGTCATGATCAATCCAGAATTAGAGGCGAGAACTGGACGCATTAGGTGTACGAGCTAGCATAGCGTACCTGACGAATAGGTCGCCGTGCTTCTTCTTCCACCGGATTTTAAGTCTGGCATCTACGCTGGCCCCCACAGGGCGCATTTAATGAGGCCCGCAAGTGGGTTGATGTTCAGATAAACGCGGCAAGGTGCGGCTTCACCGCCTCTTCGGCGCCCGCCGGCCCTTTACGCGATGCAGCCGCACATGGGGCACGTCGCCGTTCGTGGCCTTGGCCTCCATCGGCGATATCGCTTCGGCTTCGGCCGCGGCTGGCTCGGTCGCCGCTGCGGCATCGCGGGTCAGGCGCTGCGCCCGCAGCCGCTCCGTCTTTTCCCGAACGGCCTTTTGCTGCGCCTGATATTCGGTCATCGCCTCGCGGCCTTTTTGCTGCTTCTCTTCCTTAAACAGTGCGCTTGCGCGGGCCTTTTTGTCATCGGTGCTCATTGTCATTTCGTCGGGCCTCATTCTTCGATTTCGGCGTTGATGCGCTCGCACAAGTCTTCGGGCGCAATTAGCGCACCATCGCCGTCGGACAGAAATGGCTTGCATTCGCGCAGAAGGGCTCGGAGCCCTTCAATCTCGTCTGCGGCCTGCGCCAGGATTGGTAGATCGATTTTTTCACGAGGGCCTTTTGCGAATCTGCGCAAAAGACGAACGATTTCATAACTGAAAAGTGGGGGCATCTATCCGGTCGCTGCCGCATGTGCGTTGATGTCGATCTCCCGCACGATAATGGTGATACCATCTCTTTCCCATATCTTCTTATCGAATTTCGCGCTCGCCATACGCTCGACAAATGCCCGGTGCGCCCCGAACGCGGCCAGCCGTCCCTTTCCGGTCGTCCGGTCGAGTTTTGGCTCCAGAACCTCAAGGGCGAGATCGGTGACGCCGCAACGGATGCGGTGGCCGCCGGACGTCATGAAAAAATAGACGTTGTCGTTATAAAGCTCGCAATTGCCCGACTCACCTGTGGAAGAAAGCGGCATGGGTTTGGTCCTTTGCCTATCTTGTCGAGCGTCATCGACAATGCTGCCGCTGACTATGCGCACGCGGTTCGCTATGCGTTTTTCAACGCCGAGGTACGGCGCAGCGGGACAACGCCGATAGACGTAGTGGGTCAACAGCCATCGGATGAACGCGACAAAGTCTTCCCCGCAGTTCATCCTACCTTAACGTGGCGACAGTTCGGCGCGGTTACAAGGGGTTCGCTCCGGCCGCTCACGTGAGACCGCAATCCCACGTCGGCAACGGAAGCCCCTCGCCACACGGAGACGTTTTCTTTCCGAGCCAGCCCAGACGCCTCCGCGTGTAGATAATCGGTTTAGCCGTTGCACTAAATTTCAAGTCTGCGCATTAACCTTGCTTGTCATCCGCCGAGACTTCCGCCGCCTCGCGCTCTGCTTTGCGCAGCGCAGCCTTCTCGTCCCTCATTCTTTGTTTGTCCTCGGTTCGTGCGCGCGCTGCCCGCTGTCGTTCAGCCCGGTCTCTCCCGTAGTTTGGTTTGAATGCCATTGGTTCTCCGTTGTGTGCGGATTGATTTGCTACTCGACAACCATATATATGGCGATGTTCGAGTTTCGCCTGTCTTGTAATTTGCCTGCCTAGGGCACTTCCAAAGACAACGTTGAAGTCGGACGTAGGCCTACGCGATGTCGCGTCGGTCTTAGACGCCGACCGGCGGTTTCAGAGGAGGCCAGATATGGCTCAAGGTAAAGTCAAGTTTTTCAATTCACAAAAGGGTTTTGGCTTTATTCAGCCGAACGATGGAGGGCCGGACGTATTTGTCCATGTTTCCGCGGTCGAGCGTGCCGGAATGCACACTCTCAACGAGGGGCAAGAGCTCACTTATGATGTTGTGAGCGAGCGCGGCAAATTGGCCGCTTCGAACCTTCAGGTGGCCTAGCCTAAATCTCTCTAAGAGTGAGACTACCACCCCCGGTGCCACGGTACCGGGCGGTTTTACACTGGCCGGATGTGCGTCGATGACCACGATGCCGCCCGCCAATGTGTCGAGCAGCCATCGGTAAGCGATTGCAGGAGACCAAAATGGCGCGGAAGCCAGCAACACGTGCTGAATTCGTTCTTTTCGACGTGGTGTACGAAGACGGTTCTCAGCGGTCGAACCGCAGAGTGCCGAGCACAAGCCTTGGTGGCCTCGATGGCGATGCCGCGGCGCGCGCCATCATCGAAGAACAGGATCGGCTCATTGCGGAGAAGTCGGGCACTCCGCCCATTCCTGTGAAAAGCATACATCGATCCGGCAGCAAGAAAACCGACACGACCATGCGAGCGTCGCGAGACGCGACAGCATCGAAGTGACGTTGATAGGCTAAAGAGGGCGGCAACGCCGCAGCAGCGCTTCCCCTCCAGCGGCCTCTGCCAATCTTTCAAGGTCAGCTGCTATGTTGACCACGCTAGGCCGGCGGACGCGGAGGGCTTATTGCCTAGCGTCATCGGCGGGCCGGCGTGTTGCCTTTGCTTTGCCGCGATTTTGAACAGAAGCCTCAGGAATTCGGAAGGGTATTCCTAAGCGTTCTGCGACGGCTTTGCGCGCTTCTATTGTGTCTGAAGCCGTCACATGTATGGAACGGCGCGCCCCATCGATTTCGACATCCACCAACCAAACTGGAAGCTTGCCAGTCGGCTGATGAGAAATTACGGCGCCCCCAACGATAGTTGCCATGAAAGCTGTCCTGCAAAGAGAATCTCGCGATAATTTGTAACTATATCACGCAGGACGAGTTAAGCGAGCTCCTTGTGCGAGCTCTTCAACTCCCTGACGTCGTTCTCGATTTCCAGACCGGGATGAACCGTGGTCCAATTGCGCCGTTCTGATAAAAGCGAGAAGCGCGAGTAGATACTCCAGGCGTTTACCTCCCAGTGCTTGCCGCAATAACTGATGGGCACGCTAGGACTTCGTCGGCTCTGCCGACCTGACGCGGCCCGCTATGGAGTGAGCAATATTGAACAGATTCGGTTCGACTAGGGGCCCGATAATCACGTTTCCGCTTGAGTATCTTGCAGGCGGCAGTGATGGCCGTGGTGATTACCAATTTCATACATCAGCTCAAGACGGAAACCGACCAACTCGAATGGGACTCGTTGCAAAAGTATTGACCGAGGAAAAAATCCAATAGCACGTGACATTTGAAGAACATAAAGGAGCGCCAATGGTGCGCTCGGACTTGTAGCTGTAGGGGGTTCAGCACATGCTCATGACCGACCGACGTCCCGTAATTCGGAACATCTTGTCCATGATCGTACAGTGTTTTGTTGGAGCGGCTTTCATCGCGACCGTGGCCATAATCGCAAAATACGGGCTCTGAACCTACGCGTGTTGTGCAGCATCCGCGCCAGCCCATACTGCGGAAGAATGCTCCAGAACGTTGGACGAGTAAGCGTGGCCGCCCCCGCGACCCCCTCCACGAGGCGGGTCCATGTCCGCTTCGGGTGGACGGCTTTTCCAATCCAGTACCGTCATGGCAATCGTAACAGGAGAACGAGTTCGTAGCTCATCAGGCCAAGAACGGCCAGCGACGCACTCACGGCGAGAGTCACGCGAACTCCTGTTCGTGCAACGACCCGGACGTCAACGCCGAGCCCCAAGGCGGCCATCGCAATCGTCGTCAACAAGGCCGCGAAGCTGGTGATTGCCGGCAGGATGCTCTGCGGGATCAGGCCAATCGACCGGATCGCAAGTACAGTTAAAAAGCCGACGATAAACCAGGGTACAAGTTCGCCGAGACGAGGTCTGCTCCGATCTACTCGATCAGGGGCAGGTCTGACGCGCCGTACCAGAAGCGCAAGCCCAAGCACCACGGGTCCGAGCATCAGCACGCGGACGAGCTTGATGACGGTTCCGACCTGATTGCTCAACGCCCCGATCGGCAATGTTGCCGCGAGAACTTGCGGGACCGCGTACACGGTCAGCCCGGCGAGCACGCCATATTGTGTCAAAGACAGCTGCAGGATCGGAACGAGCAACGGCAGGCCAAGAACAACTACGACGCCAAGAACGGCCGTAAAAGAGATCGATGACGCAATGTCGTCGGCATCAGCGCCGATTACGGGGGCAACCGCCGCGATCGCGGAATTGCCGCAGATGGAATTTCCGCAGGCGATGAGGATAGCCATCCGCTGCGGCAGGCCAAAAGCGCGGGACAGCAGATAGCTCGCGCCGATCGCCAGCGTGACGATACACGCGATACCCAAGATCAGAATCGAACCGAGCGCCGCAACCATGGTGGCGCTCACCGAAGCTCCAAGCAGGACGATCGCGAATTCGAGCACAAACTTGGCACTGAAGTTGATGCCGTCGTTCCAGATCGACCCCGGCTTCCAAACGGTGCGGACAGCCACGCCGAGAAGGAGAGCGAGCACGAGGGCTTCGAGATAGCGCTGATCAATGAGGAAGATTTCGAACCGCTCCAGCAGGAGCGCAGCGAGCGTGATCGCAATGCAAAGCAGAATGCCTGGGAGAAGTCGCTTCAAAGAGTCAATAATGCGAACCCGCCGATTGTATGCAGGCGGCTTACTCTCGTGCATAATCAAGCCCCGCCTCGTCACTTCCGTCGCAGGGCCCGACCGGAGCGCTAGGCGAATGCCTTTGCTCCGGCCGGCACTCTCGCGACCGGCTTGGGAGGGGTATCGTTCGCACGCTGTTTGTCAATCTCGTAGCTCCGGGACGCGAACATGAAAGCGATCGCCGCGAGGGCGCTGAATGCCGGCATCGCCGTCAGCGCTGTTTCGAGGCCCCACGCGTCCGAAAGCGTGCCGGCGATTACAGGCCCCAAGGCGAGCCCGAACAGATTCTGAAACAGCGCCAGCACGGAACATCCGGTCGCGCGCACGCCGGGGTGAACGACATCTATGACGATTGCCGACACCGGTCCCACCGTACACGTCATCAAGAAGCCGCCGAAGGCGATGATTGCGAATTGCGCGGGTGCAGACAACGCAATCCCGAACCGCGGCGCCCCGAAGGCGAGCCCCAGCGCGGCAAGCGACGCGATGCACAAGAGTGCAAGTACGATAAATTTTGTGTGTGACCGTCGCAGGCCGGCGCGATCTACCACTGCGCCCCAGACCACACTGCCGATCGCCCCGCACAGCACGACCAGCGCGGCGCGCACACCGGCTTCTCCCGGCGCGACGCCGTGGACGCGGTTGAGGAAACTCGGCAGCCAGGACCACACCGCCGAGACCACAATCAACTGGGCGGCGGCTCCGAGACACACCCACAACATGGTGCGTGAGCCAGCTAACGTGCCGACAATGTGCCGGGCGACTTGGCTGATCGAACGCGTTGCTTGGTCCAGAGCAGGGGTGAGTTCCACGGTCGGATAGTCGCGTACTTTCATATAGAGCAACGCAAGTACCAGACCTGGAAGGCCGACCACGCCAAAGGCGGCCTGCCAGCCCCAACGCGCCGCGATCAAGCCGCCCAGCATAACGCCAAGTACTGAGCCAACCGACGCCGAAGCGAAGAACGCGGCCAGCAGGGCGCCGCGCATGCGCGACGGAAAGTGGCTGGCGATCAAGGCGGCGCCCACCGAACCGTAACCGGCCTCGCCCAAACCGACGAATGCGCGCGCCGCCAGCAACTGGCTGTAGCTCCGCGTGACCATGCATGAGATCGTGGCCAGGCTCCAGACTACCGCCATGACGACGATGCTTTTCACCCGGCTCGCCCGGTCTGCGAACAACGCCACTGGCACGGCCCCCAGCGCGACCGTGAGGGACACCACGGAAACCAGCGCGCCGAGTTGCTTGTCCGACGGTCCCCATGCCGCCTTGAGATAGGGGAAAAGCGAGACGATGACCTGGCGGTCGACATAATCGAAGATCATCAGCGCGAGCGTCATCGCCAGCGCGAACCAGGCCTGGCCGCGGCTGAACAAATAATCGTCGGCCCCGCGCCGGTTGGCATCGAAGGAATGCAGGTCCATGGCGTCGCCTCCGGCCGAGCGGATCTAAGGCACCAACACGGTCGCGCCGACGGTCTTGCGCGCCTCAAGCGCGCGATGCGCCTCGGCGGCATCTGCCAGTGCGAATGATTGGTTGGGCTCGCCGCGGATCTTACCGGCGAGCACGAGGTCGAACAGCTCCTTGGCCATCTCCAGCATGTGCGCGCGCGGCGTAGCGTAATGGATCATGGCGGGACGCGTGACCCACACTGAGCCTTTGACCGCCAACATCATCGTGTCGATCACGACCGGACCCGAGCTGGTACCGTTGCTGACCAGCGTTCCACGCGGCTGCAGGCTGTCGAGCGAAGCAATCAGCGTGTCCTTGCCGACCGAATCGTAGACCACCGGCACGCCCTTGCCGCCGGTGATCTCGCGCACACGCTCGGCGATATTCTCACGCGAGGTTACGATCGTGTGCATGCAGCCGTGGGCGCGCGCGATCTCCGCTTTCTCGTCCGTGCTGACGGTCCCGATCATCGTGACGCCAAGTGCCCGTGCCCATTGGCACGCGATCAAGCCGACGCCGCCGGCAGCCGCATGGTACAGGATCATTTCACCGCCCTTGAGCGGGAACACCTGACGGAACAGATACTGCGTTGTCAGCCCCTTCATCATCAGGGCCGATGCGCTGCGGTCCGAAATGCCGTCGGGCAACGGGATCAGCACCTCTGCCGGCATGACGCGAACGTCCGCGTAGGCGCCTTGCGGCCCCAGCAGGTAGCCGACACGGTCACCCACGCGGACATCCGTCACCCCCGAACCCACGGCCTCGACCACACCGACCGCGTCCGAGCCCAGGCCATTCGGCAGCGGCAATGGATAGCGGCCGGTGCGGAAGTAAACGTCGATGAAGTTCACGGCCACGTATGAGTGCCGCACGCGCGCCTGGCCGGGTCCCGGCTCGCCCACCTCTGTGGTCTCGAGCTTGAGCACTTCGGGACCGCCGGTTTGGTGAAATCGGATCGCACGCGACATGTTGATGTTCCCGTAATTTTGGGAGGTTGGCGCTCCAGATCGGCCCCCGGCGATGTGCCAGGGACCGATCAGGGCCGTATCGTTGCGAAGGGGCTCACGCAGCCTTCTGCTGCGGGAAACCACGTTGGCCGCTTGCGCGATTGGGCGCAAAGCCGTTCTTGGCAAGCGTTTCGTCGACGCTGCTGTAAAATGTATCGATCTTGCAAATGCGACGCGCCTCCTTGCCGGTGGCGATCTCGCGGCCGAATTCGCGCGAAATGCGCACGAGTTGCTCGATCTGCTTGACCGTGCCCATCTTGCTCTGGCGGTCCTGGGTCCAGAGATTGTCCTCAATGCCGCACCGCACGTGCAAGCCCAGGGCAATTGCGATCATGTTGATCGGCAGCACATTGCGCATGGAGCTTTCGAGGGTCAGCACGGCGCCGTCGGGTGTGGCACGCACGAAATTGGCAAGGTTGTAGATATTGGGCGCATCCATTCCGCCGCCGATGGCGACCCAATTCATGACCAGCGGGCCCTTGTAAACGCCCCGGCGGATCATGCGCTCGACGGTTTCAAAACTGTTGATGTTGTAGAACTGGAACGCGCTCTGGATTCCAGCCGCCGACAGCCGTCGCACGTGCTCCTCGGCCCAACCGGGTCCGCCCGGCACCACCATTTCCCGATAGGCATTGTAGAATTCCGGCTCGGCCATCGAGGTGCCGGCGATATCGGCAGACTCCATCTGCTCGACCACGTTCATTTGCGACGTGTTGACCGTAACTGTCACCTGGTCCGGCTTCGGCTTGAGTTCAGCCAGCATGTGGCGGGTATCGTCCGAAAGCCACTTGGCCTTCTCGCCTTCGGTCTCCGGCGCAAATGAAATCGAACCGCCGACCTGCAGAACCATGTCGGGCACCGCTTCGCGCAGACGCGCCAGCAGCTCATTGAACTTCGACAGGCGCTTGGATCCCTTGCCGTCCTCCTCGCGCACGTGCACGTGCAGCACCGTCGCGCCGGCGTTGTAGCAGTCGACCGCTTTCTGTACCTGATCCTTCATCGACACCGCGATGTCCTCGGGAAAGTCGCGAGGAAACCACTCCGGACCATATGGAGCCGCGGTGATCACCAGCTTCTCCTGGTTCTCCGGGAAAAGCGCGCCATCCAGAAAATTCATTGTTCTCTCCTCTCGTTTGATCGGTTCAATCTGGCTTCGACAGTGCGATGTCGTTGGATGCCGTCAGAAAGTTGCATCGCCCTTGATGCCGGCGCGTTCCATCTTGCGATGGCACGGGGGGTAGTCCATGACGGCGTAATGCTGAGTGGCGCGGTTATCCCAGAACGCCACACTGTTCGGCTTCCACCGGAAGCGAACCTGATACTCGGGAATTTGTGCCTGGCTGATCAGATATTGGAGCAGTTGCGAGCCGCCTGGGGCGTAGTCCTGGCCGCAGCGGACGTTGCCGGCGGTGTGGAAGTTCGTGAAGTGCGTCGTGAAGCCGTTGACGAACAGAACTTTCTCGCCGGTTTCCGGGTGAGTGCGCACCACCGGATGCTCCGCGTCGGGGAACTGAGCCTTGAGGGCGAGGCGCTTCTCGATCGGCATGGCGGCACCGAACGTCGCTTCAATGCTGTGGCGAGCGCGCAGATCGGCGATCTGGGTTTTGATCGCATCCGGCAGCCTCTCGTAGGCGAGCGCCATGTTCGCCCACATGGTGTCGCCCCCGACCGGCGGGCACTCGATGCAGCGAAGCACGCATCCAAACGGCGGCTTCTCGCGCCAGGTCGCATCGGTGTGCCAAGCGTTCTCATAACGATCATTCGGCGCATCAGGCGATTTGTAGATACGCACGAGACCGGGATGGTCCGGGTCGCTGCCCGCCACAGGGTGGTCTTCGAGGTCGCCGAAGCAGCGTGCAAACGCGACGTGCTCGGCGCGCGTGATGTTCTGATCGCGGAAGAACAGGACCTTGTGCCGCAACAGCAGTGATCGGACTTCGGCCATGAGGCCCGGGTCGCGCGATGCCACGCCGAGATTGACGTTGACGACTTCCGCGCCGATGGCGCACGTGAGCGGTTCAACGCTTGGAGTACGTGTCAGGGCTGAGGCGCGTACGTACGCTGGCGCTTTGCCCACGGCTGGAGCTGTGCTCGTCATGACGCTTTCCTTCCCTGTACGTTCGTATTGCCCTCGCAGCATCGAAGGCTGCGTTCGGGATTGAACCTTACGGGATGTGACGGAGGACGTTTGACCGTTTGGGACAGCGGATTTAACATTTTGGGACAACGGAACCTCGGAGGGCCTCTTGTCCCGACTGATCCGCGGTGCAGTCCTTAGCGGCTATATCGAGGTAGCGCGCTCGGTTGGCCTCGACCCCTACGGTATGATCGCCCGCTGCGGGTTGCCGGCTGCATGCCTGACCGATCCGGAAGTTAAAGTGCCGGCGGCGGCCATCGGCCACCTGCTGGAAGAATTGGCGCGGCAATCCGGAAAGGTCGACTTCGGACTGAGGCTCGCGGAGCGACGAAGCCTGTCCAATATCGGCGCGGTGGCGCTGCTCGTCAGAGAGCAGCCGACGATCCGGCGCGCGATTGAGGTCCTCATCGGCTACATGTATCTGCACAGCGAGGCCCTTCTTCTCACGTTGGAGGAGCAGCGCGGAACGGCGACTTTGAAGTTTGCCATCGACGTTGGGCGGCCGGTGCCTGTGCGCCAGGGAATTGAACTCGGCCTGGGCTTTCTTCACCGCAGTCTCCAGCAACTGCTGGGCAACAACTGGAGACCGCATGCGATTTACTTCGCCCACGCGCGACCGCATCGAACCGATGCATATCGGCGGTTTTTTGGAACAACGATTGAGTTCAACCAGGAATTCAACGGGATCATCTGTGACGCGCGCGACATCGATGCTCCGGTTCCGACCGCCGATCCAAGAATGGCGCGCCATGTCCAAGACTATCTGGACACGATCGCGTCGCGTCCACACGCGACCATGGGCGCCAAAGTGCGCGAATGCATCTATATGATGCTCGCCTCCGGCCTTTGTTCGGCTGCTCACGTGGCTAAGCGGTTAGGCACCGATCGGCGCACGATGCATCGGCATCTTGCCAAGGAAGGCGAGACGTTCAGTTCGCTTTTGGATTCGGTGCGCGGCGAGCTCGCAACGCGATACATCGACAATCGTGATCGCTCACTGACCACGACGGCTGAGTTGCTCGGATTTTCCGCGCTCAGCGCGTTCTCGCGATGGTTCCGCGCAAAGTTTGGTTGCAGCGTTTCCGAATGGCGGGCGGCGCAACTTGCTGCGCCGTTCGCGCGCTCAACGCGCAGCGCCGGGAAGGTAGCGCCTTGATCGCAGGCAAAGGCAACGCGTCCAGATTTGAACAGTAGAATCGCTCGATGTCGCTCAGAAGGGTATTGCTGAAGTCCCGCAAATTTGTGTTAGGATAATGCAGCTCGATTCATTGGGACCCTCCAGTGGCTTCGGGCAAGGCCCGCAAGCGCTCGTCAGCAAACGGCTTGCGGGCCGCTTGTTGAATGTGACCGCCTCTCCTCGGATTCGAAGTCACGGGAGCCATGCGGATGATCGACACGTCGATCGTCCGCGCGCGCACATCAAGGCGAACCTACGCGGCGAGCCGCACGTATTCGAAATCGCCCGGCTTGTTGTCGATGCCGACCTTCGGCGGCGAGATCCAGCTCGCGAACTGTCCGGGCTCCGACTGCGGGTGCATCAGGCTTCCGATGAAGGCGCCGTCGTCCGCGGACGGCAACCACTCGGCTTTGCGTTTGGACCAGCCGCTTTCGTCGATCAGGTCGCCGGTCGGGGTCGCGTGCACGTCCTTGAACTCGCCGATCTGGCGATGGAACGCAACGTGCGGCAGCTTGAGCTCGTAGTTGATGCCGGCGGTGGTGATGACCTTGTTCCAGCGCAGCAGCCCCTTCACGCAGTCGGCGGTGTAATCGTCGCGCAGCCGCATGTTGAGCGCGGTCAGCGCCGGTTCGTCGACGTTGACGATCTTGCCGTCGACGAGCTTGAGCACCGGGTAGGTCGCATTCTCCAGTCGGTGATCGTCCTCGATCTGGGTTTCGCGATAGCGCCCCTTGAGGCCGGAGTTGAACGAATTGGCGGCGTTGGTGGAGACCTCCGATCCGAACAGATCGAGCGAGAGCGTGTAGTGCAAGTTGAGTTTCTTCTGGATGGTCGGCAGATCGATCACGCCGAGAGCGCGCACCTTGGCGATCTCGTTTGCATCCTCGATGCCGGCCGCTTGCATGGCGTCGCAAGTGCGCTGCACCGTGCGGGTGATGCCGGTCTCGCCCACGAACATGTGATGGGCTTCCTCGGTCAGCATGAACCGGCAGGTGCGTGACAGCGGATCGAATCCCGATTGTGAGAGCGAATGCAGCTGCATCTTGCCGTCGCGATCGGTGAAGTAGGTGAACATGAAGAACGACAGCCAGTCGGGCGTTGCTTCATTGAAGGCGCCGAGCATGCGCGGCGAGTCCTCGCTGCCCGAGCGGCGCCGCAACAATTCCTCGGCTTCCTCGCGCCCGTCGCGCCCGAAATATTTGTGCAGCAGGTAGACCATCGCCCACAGATGACGGCCTTCCTCCACGTTGACCTGGAACAGGTTGCGCATGTCGTAGAGCGACGGCGCGGTCTTGCCGAGATGGCGCTGCTGCTCGACCGAGGCCGGTTCGGTGTCGCCCTGGATCACCACCAGCCGGCGCAGCATGGCGCGATATTCGCCCGGCACTTCCTGCCATGCGGGCTCGCCGAAATGGCGGCCGAACGGAACTTTGCGATTCTCCTCCGCGGGCGCCAACAGGATGCCCCAGCGATAGTCCGGCATCCGCACATAATCGAACTTGGCCCAGCCGCGCGGGTCGACCGCGTAGGCGGTGCGCAGATAGACCAGCGCCTCCTGGAAGCCTTCCGGGCCCATGTCCTTCCACCAACTGAGGTAGCCGGGGTGCCAACCTTCGAGCGCACGCAGCACCTGCCGATCCTCGGTCAGGCCGACGTTGTTGGGGATCTTGGTTGAGTAATCGACGCGATCGGTGTCCATCGTGGACCTCCTGATTACACCCGCCGCATATCGAATGCGGCTTTCTGCCCCGTCCCGTATCGTTTGAGCGCGCCGTCATTGCCGACCGCGTTGGGGCGCTGGAAGATCCAGTTCTGCCAGGCGGTCAGCCGCGCAAAAATCTTGGTCTCCATCGTTTCCGGGCCGCCGAACCGCAGGTTGGCTTCCATGCCGGTGAGCGCATCGGGCGAGAAGCTCAGGCGTTCCTCCATGAACACCCGGATCTCGTCGTCCCAGTCGATGTCGTCGAGCGCGAAAGTGACAAGGCCGAGCGCTTCGGCGTCCGGTCCGTCGAGCTTGGCGCCGATCTTGGCCTTTGCTTCCTCGACGCGCGCCGGCTCGCCCAGAAACCGCGATTGCAGGCGCGTGAGATCGTTGCTCATCGGGTAGGCGCCGAAGTTGAGCGCGCTCAGCGCCACGGTTGCGGGCGGCTTGTTGTCGCCCTCGCGCTGGCCAATCAACATGTAGGAACGGTCGCAGGCCAATGCGATTTCGGCGAGCGTGCCGGCGAAGCAGGAGCCGGGCTCAATCAAGGTCACGAGGCTGCGCGAGGTCACGTCGACGCGCTTGAGCACGTTCTTCCAGAGCGCGCGAATCTCGCCGATCAGCCAATGCGCCGCGTTGTCGGCCAGGAACGCATCGTAGGCCAACACCCGGTCGACATCGCCGGCCGATTTGAACACGAGCGTGCCGATCTCGAACTCGTTGTTGCGCAGGTGCAAAATGGCGTCGTCGAGCTCGCGCGCGACCTGCAGCGGCCAAAACGCAGCGCCGAGCGCGGTCATCGCATCGACGCTTGCGGGCGGCGCCTGATCGGGTCCATGCAACGTGATGGTGGCGCTGCGCTTGGCGCGGTCGATCGCGACATTCACGAACCCGTAGTCCACCGCATCGTCATTAAAGCTGCGCCGCAACGGCGAGAGCGTAATGCCGCTCGCGCCGCTCGGACCGCTCGACTGACGCGCGAGCTCGCCGGCACATTCGCGTGCGCGCGCCTCGAGCCGCGTCTGCGGCACGACCTCGTCGACCAGCCGCCACGCGACCGCGCGCTTGCCTTTGATTCCTTCCTCGATGGTGCAGAAGACGTCGGCGTGATCGCGCCGCACCTTGCGCTTGTCGGTGACCCGCGTGAGGCCGCCGGTCCCAGGCAACACCGCGAGCAGCGGAAGCTCCGGCAGCGCGACCGCCGACGAGCCGTCATCCACCAGAATGATGTGATCGGCCGCGAGCGCGAGCTCATAGCCGCCGCCGGCCGCGGTTCCGTTGATCACGCAGACGAACGAAAGTCCGGAATTCCGGCTCGCATCCTCGATGGCGTTGCGGGTCTCGTTGGTGAACTTGCAGAAGTTCACCTTGTGGGCGTGCGACGCGCCGGCCAGCATGCGGATGTTGGCGCCGGCGCAGAAGACGCGGTTCTTCGCGGAGCGCAGCAGCACGGCTTTTACCGACGGATGCTCGAAACGCAGGCGCTGGAGAGCGTCGGCAAGTTCGATATCGACGCCGAGGTCGTAGGAATTGAGCTTGAGCTGATAACCCTCGAACAGCCCGGCGTCCTCGTCGACGTCGAGCGAGAGCGTCGCGATCTCGCCATCGACGGCGAGTTTCCAGTGCCGATAGCGCGCCGGTTCGGTCTGAAAATCGATGCGCACGGCACCGTTCGACAATTGATGTTCAGCCATGGCGTTTCGTCCCGTTACGCGACTTTCCTCGACGCGCTCGTGTCGAAGTTTATTAGTCCTGCGGATCCTCGTTGATCTCCTTGAGGAGCCGCAGCAGGGATTTGTACTTCGCGGGTCCGAGCCGCGCGATCGCATTGTCTTCGTGCTGTCGGGCCAGCCGCTTGATGCGCTCGAACGCTTTCTGCCCGTCGGCGGTCAGGAACAAAGCGTGCGAGCGGCGGTCGGAAGCCGAGCGCATGCGCTCGATCCAGCCGCGCCGTTCAAGCTCGTCGAGGACGCGCACCAGCCGGGCCGGCTCGATCCCGACCGCGTCCGCGATTTCGGACTGCGCGAGACCCGGATTGGCCTTGATGATCACCAGAACCGAGTAGTGCGAGATGCGGATGTCGGCGGCGGAAAGCGCCTTGATCAGATCCTGGAAAATCCAGACCTGAAAGCGGCGCGCGAAATAGCCGATGTGCTCGTCGAGTTCACCGAGCGCGAGCCGTTCCCCGCGCGGCGCGGCTACCTTCGACGCGAATGTCGCCGGGACCGGCTTGGTGGCGAGCTTGGTCACACGCGCCATGGGCGATCTCTCCTAAATCGTAACTTACAATAATAATTGCCCTTGTCAACTATTCATTCAAGGGCTCTATTATTTAAGGCAATTGGTACCGATGGCCGCAGCCGCGCGTCAGTGGCCGAGCGTCTCCAGTTCCGGGAACGGCTTGTAGTCCGCCTGATCGCACGGTCCTTGCCGCTGCTCGTAGAAGCGCTCGAAGCGGCCGCCGGTGAAGACCGCCATTCCCGTTTTGAGGCCGGTGTAGCGGCCGTCGCGATCCTTCGCGTTGAAGCGAACGCACACGATGTAGCGCTCCTGCGAACCGGTGCCGCGTTCGAACGAACGGCTGATCTTGTCCAATGGGCTGTTGCCGCGGTCCGGACTGCCGCTGACCAGCCGCAGAACCGGATCGGCAATCGCGGCATCACGAACTTGCGTCGGGTCGTTGATGTAGGTGTGCAGAAAACCGATCATGTCGTTGCGGTAATTCTCCGGATAGACGTTGGCGCGTTCGTCGGAGCGGGCGTGTCCGTTGCCGGCGCAATTTGCGAGCGGGACCGCCAACAGCGCGCAGGCAGTCCATGCGAGGATGGGGCCGAAGCGACCCATGGTCATGCGAGTAGCCCGCATTTGGTTTCACCGTCACGCAGCGGTGTCATTCAAGGTCCGCCTTGCAAACTCGGCGATCACCTGCAACACACGCTCCGGCGCCTCGCGCTGCGGCGTGTGCTGCACGCCCTGCAGCAAAGTGACCTCCACCGGACAATAGCACTCCTCCTCGGCCACCGCGATTTGGCGCTGCGTTCCGTACTGGTCATCCACACCTTGAATGATCGCGACCGGCACCCGGATGTAGGCGAGCGCGTCGGTGATGTCCCAGGCGCGAAAACCCGGATCGAGCCAGGCCCCGTTCCAACCCTTGAATGCGGCATCGACGTCCGTGTGCCAGCGCGCGAGCCGCGCCCGCAGATCGCCGGTCTCGAAGGCGACCTTGGCTTGCGCGATCGCCGCAAGCCCCATGTCTTCGACGAAGAAATGCGGGGCGATCAAAACCAGCCCGGTGACGCGATGATCTTGCGTGTTGCCCGCATAGAGGGTCGCGATCGATGCGCCGTCGGAATGGCCGATCAGCAATCCGCGCTGGAACCCGATCGCCCACAGGACCTTCGGCAATACTTGCTTGGCTTCGTGGTGCATGTAGTCGAGCGGGCGCGGGAGCGCGATCGTGCTCGAAGCGCCATAGCCCGCGCGTGAGTAGAGGAACACCCCCAGACCGGTTGTAGCCGTCAGCCGGTCGGGAAAATCGCCCCACAAGCCGGCCGATCCTAACCCTTCGTGCAGCAGCACGAGCGTAGGCGCAGCGCTCGGATCAGGTCCGATCCAGCGGTATTCAAGCTGTTGATCGCCGAGATCGAGCGTTCCGGTGTCTGGCAGGGAAGGCATTGAGAGAACCGCGCAGCCGCTATGCAACGAACTTATCGAGTGCGAGAAGTACCGACAAGCACGCCGCTCGATCGCCGCGACGCAGCGCGGGGTTCCGTTTGCGAAACGAATATGGTTTGATCGACTCGCGTTATTGGACCCCGCCGCCGGGGGGAGAGCGCCAATGCGATCCAGACGTGACCCCGATGACCAAGCCGATTCGGGAGATCGCGATACAGGCCCGTCTTTCTACGAGCGTGCTATTCGGACCAGCATCGGCCGCGGATTGCGCCGCTACTATGATCTCTCGGAACCGATCCCCGACCGCATGGCCGAGCTGCTGCGCCAACTCGACAACAAGTCCGAGCCGGCCGCCGAGCGGAAGCCTGACACGGCGAAGGAGACTGAGCAGTAGGATGGGTTGAGCTTGCGAAACCCATCACGGCGATACGATTTGAGCTGATGGGTTTCCCCCGCATCAAGTGCGGGGTCAACCCATCCTACAATCCGACGTACTTCGCCATCATCGCGCTGTCGGCCAAGAGCGTCGCCGGCGCGCCGGCGAATGCGACTTCGCCGCGGAACAGCACGATCGCGCGTCCGGCGATCTGCGCAAGGCGTTTGACGTCGCGATCGACGATGATGGCGCCGACGCCGCTCGCGCAAATCTCGCGAAGCCGTGCCCAGATATCGCGCGCAATCAGCGGAGCGAGGCCCTCGGTGGCTTCGTCGATCAGCAGCAGGCGCGGGTTCGTCATCAGTGCGCGGCCGATCGCAAGCATCTGCTGCTCGCCGCCGGACAACTGCTGACCGCCGTTGCTGAGACGCTCAGCAAGCCGCGGAAACAGCGCCAGCACCTTGTCGATCGTCCAGGCGCTCGCGCCATCCGACGAGGGGCGCGCGCACATCAGCAGATTTTCGCGCACCGACAGCGTGCCGAAAATCTCGCGCCCGGCCGGAACGTAACCAATTCCGGCGTGGGCGATTGCCTCGGGCGGCGCATTAATAATGTCCGTGCCGGCGAACCTGACGGTTCCGCGCCGCACCGGCGCAAGTCCGATCAGGCCGCGCATCAGCGTGGTCTTGCCCATGCCGTTGCGGCCGAGCAGCGCAACCACATCGCCGGCCGCCACCTCGAGCGAGACGCCGCGCACCACCGGCACCGGCCCATACGCGGCCTCGAAGCGCTCGGTCTGCAGCAGCGCGGTCACGGCTGATCGAGGCCCAGATAGGCCTGCTGCACGGCTTCGCTGGCGCGAACCTCGGCGGGCGCGCCGCATGCGATCATGCGGCCGTTGTCGAGCACCGTGATGCGGTCGGCGAGCGCAAACACCACGTCGATGTCGTGCTCGATCAGCATGATGGCGCAGTCGCGCTTGAGACCTTCGATCAGCGCCACCACGTCGCGGCTCTCGTCGGCGCCGAGACCGGCCAGCGGCTCATCCAGCAGCAGGATTTTGGGTTCGAGCGCCAGCACCGCGGCGATCTCGAGCCGGCGTTTTTCGCCGTGGCTGAGCACGTCGGCGGCAACGCTTTCGCGTTCCGCAAGTCCGACCCGCCCGAGCGCCGCGCGTGCGCGCGCCGTTGCGGGCTTGTTCGCCGACAGCGACGACAGCAGCGCGAGGCCCGCGTTGTTGAGCGCGGCGAGCCGCACCATGTCGAGCGCCGCAAACCGCGGGATCACCGCGCTGCGCTGGAACGTTCGCCCGATGCCGGAGCGCGTGCGCGCCTCGACGCTCTGTCTGGTCACGTCGTGTCCGGCGAGCTCGATCGTGCCGGAGCTCGGCGCAAGGTCGCCCGCCAGCATCGCCAGCAGCGTGGTCTTGCCGGCGCCGTTCGGGCCGATGACCGCATGCACCTCGGCTTGAAACAAATCGAGGTTGACGCGATCGACCGCGACCAGACCGCCGAATGATTTGCTCAGGTTGGAGGCGCGCAGCGCCGGCTCAGGCATGCTGGACTCGCTTTGAACGGAGCGCCTGCGCCAGGTAAGGCACGATGCCGTTGGGCGCCGTGATCACGAGCGCGACGATGATCAGGCCGACGCCGATCAGCCAGTGCTCGGTCGTGCGTTGCAGCACTTCCTCGGCGAGCAGCAGCAGGATCGCGCCGAGCGCCGGCCCGGAGGTCGTATCCTTGCCGCCGATCAGCACCATCACCAGCACAGTTGCGGAATTCTGCCAGGCCAGCATCTGCGGCGCGACAAATCCGTGCTGCGCGGCGGTCAAATATCCCATCGCCCCCGCCATCGCGCCGGAGATGACGAAGGCCACGAGGCGGATCAGATAGGGCGAGTAGCCGAACGCCCGCGTGCGCGTTTCGTTGTCGCGCGCCGCAACCAGGATGCTGCCGAACGCCGAACGCCGCAGCCACCAGGCCAGCACGGCCACCGCCAGCACCACGACCGATACAAACTGATAGAAGCTTGCCGCTTTATCGAGGCTGATCGCGAGGCCGGGCAGGCGCAGTTCCGGACGGAAGTTGATGTAGGTGCCGTCCGCGCTGCCGCCGATCCCGGTATCGTGAAAGAAGTGATAGCCGAGCTGGCCGAATGCCAGCGTCATCAGGATGAAATAGAGCCCGCGCGAGCGGATCGACACCGCGCCGACCACGGCCGCCAGCGCGGCAGCGCCGAGGATCGCGATCGGCGCGGTGGTGAACACGTTGGCGGGCTCGGACTCCGCCGCCACCATCGCGAACAGATAGGCCGCAACTCCATAGAACGCGGCGTGGCCGAGGCTGATCAGCCCGGCCGGACCGACCACGAACCCGAGCGCGATCGCGAGACCCGCCTGGATCGTGATGGTGGTGGCAAGCTTGATCTCGTAGCCCGACCAGACGAACGGCACCAGCAGCGCCGCCACTGCCAGCAGGATCAGCAAACTTGCGTCGACGCGATCCTGGCTCACGTGCCGGTTCCCCGAAACAGGCCTTGCGGCCGCGCGATCAGCACCGCGATCATCGCCGCATAGACCAGGAACGCCGCGAAGTTCGGAAAGAATTGCTTGCCGAATGCGTCGACCAATCCGAGCAGCATCGCGCCCACGAGCGCGCCGGGAAGCGAGCCGATGCCGCCGAGCACAATCACCACGAACGACTGGATCAGGACCTGATCGCCCATGCCGGGATAGACCGAGGCGATCGGCGCTGCGATCACGCCGGCCAGCACCGCACAAGCGATGCCCGCCGCGGTGACGCCGAGATACATGCGCTTGGCGTTGACGCCGAGCGCGCGCGCCATCGGGCGGTTCTCGGCGCTGGCGCGCAGCATCATGCCGATGCGGGTGCGCGCCATCACCAGACTGACGCCGACCGCAAACGCGATACCGATGGCGCAGACGAACAACCGGTAGGCCGGGTAGGCGAACGTATCGCTCAACGGGATCGAGAAGTTGAGCGCGGGCGGCACGTCGATGCCGTGCGGATCGTTGCCGAAGATGATGCGCTGGCCCTCATTGATGATGAGGATCAGCCCGAAGCTGAGCAGCACCTGCGACAGGTGATCGGCACCTTCGAGACGCGAGAGCAGAAAGCGTTCCAGCAGCGCACCGAGCGCGAGGCCCAGCACGATTGCGAGCGGCAGCGCCAGCCAGAAGCTCGCCAGATGCTGGACCACGGCGAACGCCATGTAGGCGCCCACCATGTAGAAGGCGCCGTGCGCAAGATTGATCACGCCCATGATGCCGAGCAGCAAGGTCAGCCCGCTCGCCACCAGATAGAGAATGAGGCCGTATTGAACGGCGTTGAGCAGCTGAACGAAGAAGAAGAACGGGGACATGAAGAGATCCCTAGCCCGTCATGGCCGCGACAAGCGCGGCCATGACGGCGCCAGGGATAACACGAATCAAATGCGAAGCGGGCCAGCCCCTCACACCATCTTGCAGCCAGTGCCGGGATCGGAGAGCGCTTCCGCCGCGATCTTGACGTAGGCGTTCTTGCCGTTCTTGACCTCGCGCAGATAGATGTTCTGGATCGGATTGTTGGCGGCCGACATGGTCATCGGTCCGCGCGGCGAGTTGAGCTTGGCACCGCGGATCGCGGCGTAGAGCGGATCCTTGGCGTTGACGTCGCCCTTGGCGGCGTCCATCCCGAGCACCAGCAGGGCCGCCGCATCGTAGCCTTGAACCGCGTAAACATCGGGCTCGGCGCCGTAGCGTTTCTGATAGGCCGCCCGGAACGCCTTGTCGGCCGGGTTATCGAGATCGTCGGCGTAGTGCAGCGTGGTCTTGAGGCCGTCGGCGGCATCGCCCTGCGCCGGCAGCGTTCCGTCGGTGAGAAAGCCTGGTCCGTAGAGCGGGACCGACTTGCGCAAGCCGGCCGCCGCATAGTCCTTCACGAACTTGACCGCGCCGCCGCCGGCGAAGAACGCAAACACGCCGTCCGGCTTCTTCTCGGCGATCTGGGTCAGGAATGACTGGAACTCGACCTCCGGGAATGGCACCCAGAGTTCGCCGACGACCTGGCCGCCAGCCTTGCCGAAACCTTCCTTGAACGCGGTGACGTCTTCCTCGCCGGCCGCGTATTTCCAGGTGATGGTCATCGCGGTCTTGTGCCCGGCGTCGGCCATCACCTTGCCCATCGGATAGCAGGGCTGCCAGTTCGAGAACGAGGAGCGGAAGATGTTTGGCGCGCACGCCGCGCGCGTTGCCGCATCGGCGCCCGCATTGGGAATGATCATCAGCTTGCCGGTCTCGCGCGCGATCTTGACCATCGCCATCTGCACGCCCGAGTGCACGGTGCCGACCACCACGTCGACCTTGTCGCGATCGACGAGCTTGTTCATGTTGTCGGTCGCCTTCGACGGTTCGGCCTGATCGTCGACCATCACATATTCGACCGCGCGGCCGCCGAGCTTGTCGCCTTTTTCGGCGATGTATTGCCGGAACGCCTGGTCGATGTTTTTGGCAAGCGGCGCGTAGGTTCCGGTGTAGGGCAGCATGAAGCCGACTTTGACCGGCGCGCCCTGCGCGATCGCCGGCGACGGGAATGCGCGCAACGCGAGCCCGGCTGCACCGGCGCCACCCATGACTTTCAACGCTGAACGGCGGTCGAATGTGGTCTTGGCCATTAGCTCGTTCCTCCCTGGTGTTATCCGTTGACCGGAGCAACTATTATACGCATCTATTATAGTCTTGTCCTAGTCATCCTACAACGCGGTCTTGTTCACCCGTCCGCCCGCGTCGACGAACCAGCGCTCGCTCGCCATCGGCTCGCCGGCGAGCCGAACCGCCATCCAGTCCGCGACCAGGGTCGGCACGAATGGCCCCAGCGTGGCCGACGGCACATTGCCAATCCCATGCCGGGAGTTCTTGGTAGATGACAAGTTGCCGCGGCGCCGACATGACGCGAAACATCTGCTCGGCAAACTCCAACGGGCTCAGTTCGTCGGATTCGCCGGTGATGCAGAGATAAGGAATCCGAATCCGCTCGGCGTGGCCGCGCCAGCTCAGCGCCTGGCGAAATTCGTCGAACGCCGTCTCGTCGGAAAAATTCGCCATATACATGAAGCGTTGTTTGAAGGTCGGCGAGGCTTCCTCGAAGATCGTGTGACAGCCGGGCTCGAGACAGGGCGCCGAAACCGCGCAGGCTTTGAAACGCGGCTCATGCGCGACCATCAGGGTCGAGAACAGCGACCCGAAGCTGTTGCCGGCGACGCCGACCCGTTGCGCATCCACCTCCGGGCGCGCCGCGAGCCAATCCATCACCGCCCCCCCGGTCGCGGTCCAGTTCGGCACACTCACATGAATGCCGAGCACCGGGCTTTCGTACTGGCCCGGTCCGTCGAGCGCGAGCACCGCGATGCCGCGGTTGAGCCAGCGATCGCCGTGCATCGCGACGCTGAGCTCCTTGAAGCTGTCCATGCCGGGGATCGTGACGACGGTCGGCAACCGGCCGCCCCCATAGCCTGCAGGCAGGTGAAACCAGGCCGGCAGCGCCTGACCCTTGAACGGGATCCAGACCGGCTCGACGTGGTGATCGGCGAGCTTGGCATAGCGGCCGTAGCAGTCGCGCTTGCGCTCATTGCAGGCGAGGTTTTCCGCATTGTTCTCGTCGAACGGCCATTGCGCAGCGCCCCAGTGCACGGCGGCGATGAAATAGTTCTCGCGCGCGGTGACTTTCTGACCAGCGTCTTCGGCCGCTTTCGCCCGTGCCTCGCGCCGGCGCGCCGCATCCTGGAACGCGGGGGAGCAGTCGGCGAATTTCTGCACGCGCGCGCGGATCGCAACAAAATCGGCGTTGGCTTCGATCCCGCAGGGCGCGTTGAGATAGGTGGTGCGCGGCTGATCCCAGTCGACGCCGTTCGCTCTGATGATGTTGTCGAGGAGCCAGCGCTGCTCGGAGAAGCGCCGCGCGCGCGCCGGATGATCGGACTCCGCCGACGGCTTTGGTTGTGCTTGCGAGACCATCAAGGCCCTCCAATGCGCCCGCGTTCCGCTTCCCTTCGCTCGGCAAAGTCATAAGCCGCCATCAGGCGTTGATGCCGCTCGGTGACCCAGTCGCGGGTGTCGGGATGCGTGATCAGATAGAATTGCCCGGCGCGAATGCCGTCGAGCACGCGCTCGCCGACGGCGTCGGGCGCAAGTCCGGCCGCGATGTCGGCCGGCGTCTGCGCAAACCGATTGGGGCCGCCGACCGTGCCGCGCAGGCCCGCCGAGTTGGCGTAGATGTTGGTTGCGACCGCAGCCGGCGTGAGCACCGAGACGCCGATGTTGGTTCCGGCGAGATCTTTCTCCAGCGCTTCGCTTAACGCCACCACGGCGAATTTCGACGCCGCATAGGCGCCGGTCTGGCGGTTGCCGACGTGCAGCCCGGCCATCGACGCGGTGTTGATCACGTGGCCGCCCTCGTAGTGCGCGCGGATGCGAGGCACGAAGCTCTGGATGCCGTGAATGACCCCATAGAGATTGACGCCGAGCACCCAGTTCCAGCCTTCGTCGGTAATGTCGGTCATCGGCAGTCCGCGCAGCACAACGCCAGCGTTGTTCATCGCAATATGAATCTTGCCGAATTCACGAATGACCCGCTCGGCCGCCTGCTCGACCGATTCCTTCTTGGAGACGTCGGTTGCAATTCCGATCGCTTCGCCGCCGAGCGCGCGCACGTTGTCGACCGCGGCGGCGAGCGGATCGGCGCGTAGATCGCAGAGCGCGACCTTCATTCCGGCGCGCGCGAACGTGCGGGCGCAGCCGAGCCCGATCCCCGACGCGGCGCCGGTGACGACCGCGACCTTGCCGGTCAGATCCTGCATGCTTCCTCCCTACGTGTTCAATCCGTCGTCATGGCCGGGCCGGCCGAAGGCCGTGTCCCGGCCATCCACGCCTTAACCTGTTGCAAAATCGTAAGACGTGGATGCGCGGGACAAGCCCGCGCATGACGGAGCTCGTGGTAGCGGCATCGAGCAACAACTCCTCACAGGTTGGTCAAGCCGTAAACGCCGGCCGCGGTGTCATGGAACAAAGCGCGTTTTTCGCTCAACGACGCGCCCGCGGCCAGCCGCTTGAACGCATTCCAGATCACTTTGTAGGTGCCGGAAATCTTGTCGACCGGAAAGTTGCTCTCAAACATCGCCCGGTCGGGACCGAACGTGGCGATCGCGGTTTCCACGTACGGCCGCCAGGTGTCGGCGAGTTCCTGCGAAGTCGGCGGCGTCTTGCGCTTGTCGAATTCGAAACCGAATACGTGCATGCCGAGCCCGCCGAGCTTGACCGTGACGTTGTCGCAACGCGACAGCTCGCGCATCGATTTCGACCAGGCTGCGAATACATCGTCGCGCTTGCCGGCGTAGGGACCGACTCCGATCGGGCAGCCGACGTGATTGAGCACGATCAGGGTCTGCGGGAACGCCGTTGCGAGATTGATCAGTTCGGGAATTTGCGTGTGGAAGAGGAGCGCGTCGTAGGTCAGCCCAAGCGGCTGCAGCTGCGCAAAACCGCGCCGCCACGTCGGGTCTGCCATGATGCCCTGCGGCGGGCGCTGCGGCGTAAGCTGGACGTGCTCGTCCCACGGCGTCGAGAACCGGATGCCGCGGAACCGGCTCGACGCCGCGATATGGGCCTCAAGCACCTCGCGCACCCGCGGCCCCATGCGAAAATCGGCGTGGCCGACGATGCCGGCACACAGGCGCGTTCCGCCGTAATGCCCACTGGCGCTCATGGCCGCGACCCCGTTGACGAACTCGGTCTCGCCCACCGGCGCCAGCTCAGCCGGCCCGCCGGCGCGGTACATCGAGCGGCACTGGATGAATACCGTGGCGCGCACGTTATGACCGCTGTCCACGTCGTCCAAAAGCTCGTCGAGGAGATACCGGCTGTCGCGATCCCACAGATGATGATGTGGGTCGACGATGGGCAGGTCGGGTTCGAGCACCGGCTCGTCGTGCTGGCGCAGCCAGTCGTCATTGACCGCGTACATGCCGGCGCCGGTCCGGTCGCCGCTGCGAACCTTGGCCATGATTACCTCCCACCGCTGTGCGTTCTCGGCTGCATTGATAGCAGGAAATGTCCGTCATGCATCGGCATCGGCTGCTTGAAGCTGTCATGCGCCGCGCCTAGAGTGTCGGCGTCATGGCCGGGCTCGCCCCGGCCATCCGCGCCTTCCTTTTGTTTTGGAATGCCGATGTCTTCACGTGGACGCCCCGCGGCCAAACGCGGCGTGACAAGGACAAAGCCTGGAGGATTCCCATGGACGACCGCACCTCGCCGCAGCAGCTGGCGCGCAACGATCTCGACCGTTTCCGTCTGCGCAATTTCATCGAGGAGCTCGGCAACGACGAGCTCGACGTGCGCAACGACCCGGTCGATCTCGCCGACATCGCCGCGATCCTGCACGGCAATCCGAAGGCGGTCTGGTTCCGTCACATCAACGGCTCGACCTTGCAACTGGCGGGCAACGTGGTCGGCAGCCGCTCGCGCCTGGCGCGCGCGTTCGGGGTTTCGCCCGACAAGATCATCCAGGAGATCCAGCGCCGCCTGCAGCTTCCGCCCGAGCTGATCGAGCTCGACCAGGCCGACGCGCCGGTACAAGAGGTCGTGCTGCTCGGCGAGCATGCCGACCTGACCCACCTGCCGGCACACCTCCAGCACGGCTTCGATGGCGCCCCCTATATCTCGGCGTCGATCGACTACTGCATCGATCCGGCGACCGGCAAAACCAATTCCGGCATGCGCCGCCTCATGCTGCGCGGCCCGCATGAGGCCGGCGTCGACCTCAATGCGCCGAGCGACCTGCGCGCGATCTATCAGGCGTCGGCGGCGCGCGGCGAGAAGCTGCCGGTCGCCTTCGTGCTCGGCGCGCATCCGATCGACACCGTGTCGGCCACCATGCGGATTCCGGTCGACGAGCTCGGCCTCGTCGCGTCGCTGCGCGGCGGCGCGCTGCCGGTGGTCAAGTGCCGCACCAACAACATCCGCGTCCCGGCCGACGCCGAGCTCGTGATCGAGGGCTATATCGACGGCCGCGGCTACGTCGAGAAGGAAGGGCCGTACGGCGAATATCTCGGCTATTACGGGGTCGTGAAGCAGAACCCGGTGTTCCACGTCACCGCGATCACGCACCGGCGCGATGCGCTGTTTCAGACCGCGACCATCAGCGGCAGCTTCATGGACATGACCGACACCTCGAACCTCGAGGCGCTGCGCACCGAGCTCAACGTCTGGCGCGCGCTCGAGACCGTGGTGCGCGAGCCGGTCGCGGTTTATGCGCCGGTGTCGGCCGGCGGCTCGATGAGCGTGCGCATCTCGTTGCGCCAGCGCTATGCGGGCGAGGCGCGCGCCGCGCTCTACACGGTGCTCGGCTCGGTCGGGGTCAAGAACGTGTTCGTGGTCGATCCCGACATCGACGTTTTTTCCGACCGGCAGATGGAATGGGCGTTCGGCACCCGCTATCAGCCCGACCGCGACATTCTGGTGATCACCGGCGTGCGCGCCTCGCCGCTCGATCCCTCGCTGCACGGCGCCGCGACCGGCGCCAAGGCGGGATATGACCTGACCTGGCCGATGCAGCACGCCGGGCGTTGGGATCTCGCGATCCCGAAGCCGCCGTCCTACGCCGGCAAGCACTTCCATTCGGTCCACGCCGCGCTTGAAGACGGACCGAAACTGTTCGAAGAGCTGATGGCGGCGCTCGGTAGCCGCGACGGCCGCGAGATCGTGCGCGAACTCGCCACGCTGCGTAACGGCCACCACGGCCTCGAGCGCGACGACCGCGGCCGCTATTTCATCAAGGCCGATTAGCCGTGACCGCGCGGCTTCTCGGTGCCGCGCTCGCAGCCCTTGCGTTCGGCTGTCTCTCCGCGCAGGCCGCGGACGACGCGGTGCGCCCGGAAGATCGCGCCGCGGTCGCGGCCTGCCTCAAGATCGCGGCCGGCGTGCCGCGCGACGACGGCACTTCGCCGACCGGGGCCAAGGCCGATCCGACCGCCTGGATGGCATACTACGCGCGCACGCCCAAGCCCGGCCCATCGACCTGCGTCGGCGTTGTCAGCACGCCCTGCCTGCAGCGCGAACCCGGCGGCGTGAGCGGGAACACCGCGGACATGCTCGATTGCCTGACGCGCGAGCAGCGGGTCTGGGACGAGCGCCTCAACGCCGCCTACAAGGCGATGCTGCAGAGCTGCCAGGGCAAGGACGACAAGTTCTGCGCCACGCGGAGGAAGCTCGAGCGCGCCTGGGTCGCCTATCGCGACGCGCTCTGCGACCTGCCGTACGAGGAACACGGCGGCAGTGCTGCATCGCTCGATTTCGCCGACTGCATGCTGAGCGAGACCGCGCGGCAAGCGATCTGGCTGGAAGCGCAGAAGTGATCGGGGTCGACGGGCAAAATAAACGCGCGTAGCTGGACGTGGCGTAACGCAATCCCTGGTGCATCGACTCGCTCTAGCTCGCCTTTACACAAGTCGCCGCGGGGCCGCGAGAAAGATCGACATGGTAGCCTATTGGATCGGCGAGCATGCTGTCACGGACCCTGCGAAATTCGAAAGCTATTTGCACAAGGCAATTCCGATCATTGAGCGCTTCGGCGGACGCTATCTCACGCGCGTTGGAGCGCACGAAGTGCTGGACGGGAATTGGCGTCCCAATCGGGTCGTCATTATTGAGTTCCCCGACATGGCGGCAATACAGGCGCTCTATGGCTCGCCGGATTATCAGCCTCTCATCGCGCTGCGCCGAAGCGCAGCAACCGATGTCATCATCGCGGTCGAAGGAAACTGAGAGACTTGCAGATCGTTTGTGGGGACTGCGCTAGTTTGGGACCAGGATGAATGAGGCCGCAAAAAACAAAAGCGTGGTGGAAGCAGGACTGGTTATGGAACGTCTATGTGATTTCGCCCTGGGTCGCCTACCCGTTCCTGGTCATCTTGCGTGAATTATTCTGGGTTACCGGTGGTTTTCGTTTGATTGGCTTGATTGGCTCGGTGGCCACGCGTAAACGTCTGTCTTCGAACCAAATAACATCGCGCTGGCACTAGCCTTTATCCTTTTGTACTACGCGGGGTACGTTCTTCTTTGGGTCAGGGGCTATTCGATGGTTGCTACGGTGCTTTCCGCGTGCTCGCACATGGGACATTTAAAGGTGAGCAATTCATGTCCTGGGCTGTCTGGCACGCTGCGAGCAAGCAGCATTTGCGTGCCGCACTTCGGGCATTCCGGTCGGATTGTATCAGGCTGTAAACGTGTCATGGCGCATGCTCCAAATATCAGGCGGGAGCACGACCGAACTCTCAGCCACCGACGCCTGCAGGGTAGGCCCTCGGCCGGTGATGGCGCACAGTCCGCGCTAATAGAACAAATAGCGAATCACTAATTGGGATACCTACAATTTCAAATGAGGACAAACACCTCTGTTCAGGCTTGGCGAATGGCGCGTTAGACCTTGGACTGGGCCGTCTTTGCACGATCCGCCAATTCTTCAAAAAAAAGTTGCAGTTCGGCCACGGTTTGTAGGTAGCGGAGGGTGATTTATTTGTGGGGTGGGCGTATGACTGAGCGGGTTAATCCCAAGGGGCTGAGCGATACCGTGGCGCTTGAGGAGCAGATTGCGGACCTGCAACAGGTCGTCGCTCTCATGCGCGCCGAACTCGCGGATATGCGTGAGCAAAGGGATAAGTGGCAGAGCAGGGCCGAGCGGGTAAGCCTCACTGCACCATGCTAAGTGTCTGACCCTCTGTATCGGGGCAGATTTGCCGGGACAGCAGAGTATCAGTGGTCTCCCTCAAATCCGCGCGGCTGTTCGCGCGGAGTCGGCCACCAGCCAGTCTGTCCAGCGGGCGGGACCGAGCATTCCAACTGATCAGCTCTTATTTCAAATTCCTGGGCAAGGCGTCGAAATTCTTCCTTGGCAAACGGATCGGAGCAATCGCGAGCTGCCGTGCAGCAACGGGCAGCGAGAGTGCGGAAATAGATAGCGTTGAACATTGGCGCTTTCCTTGTCGTTTTTGCGCCTCAAGCCCGGCCGTGCCCGCCCGTAGCGTAGCTGGACTCCCAACCTCGTGCCAAGTGGCGCGCTCTCATGCCAGCGGGTCAGTGCGCCATCGTACCTAGAGAGGCGTTGCCGCCAGCGATCGAAACGCGCCTGGATAGCCCACACATCAGACTATCTCTTGCCCCGGCGCGCCTCAGTCCGGGCCTTTTCTTTCCAGAGCGCTCAATCACGATCAACCGTGCCGATTTGCTCGCACGCCGGGCACGAAAAGATCAGCTATGCCGCCGGCTTGCCCGGCATTCCAAATAGCCACGGCCGCGCCAGTCTGATCGGCATCTCGCGCCGACAAACGGACAACCGCATGGCCAACTTCGAGGCGACCGACAGCCGGGGGCACGTCTACACGCGATGGAGCCCTAACTCGACCTACACGCATTGCGTGGTGATCCATATTCGTGGCCACGCAGCGCGTGACGGCCTCAACGCTCGCGAGCCCTATAGCCGTGCCGAATGGGCCGGCAGCCTGGCGCGAGCACAAAAGAATGCGAGGGGCTGGTCGGGCAAGAGTTACATTGAAAGCGTCGATGTAATAGAGGCGCGTGTGATTCCCGACTGACCACGCCTGCAAATTAAGGCTGCTCACCCGTCCGCATTTCGAGTTTCGCGAGCGGGGCGTTGGGCGAGCACCGTCGGCATGAGACGGACGGGATGACGCTTGAGATCGCTGCACCGGGGTACCGATCTAGCGTGCGGAGATCAACAGCGCCGACTTGCTGGCACGCGGGGCACGAGTAGGTGAGCCAAGGAACGCCAGCCGCGATGGCGGCGCCGATCGTCGGATAGAAGCACAACTCGCGTGCGCTCGGTCTGATCGGCCAGCTGCTCGACGTGATGCGCAAGGGCAAAGCGCCGGCAAAAGCCGACCTTCCCGAAAATCCGCGGCATCAATGAGCTCACGATGGACGAGGTGTGGCAACTGTGCCGGCCGAAACCGCGCGATCCTTACGGGAGGATTTAATGGGTTTGGATGTTGCCTGGGCGGACGAGCTAGAAGCGCGCCGCGCGCGCCCGCGCGTGAGCCGCTTTGTGCTGGCAATTTGGGACACGACCGTCGGCGTCTGGTCTATCGAAGGGACGCATGCTTGAGGGCTATGGCTTCCACGTCCCCGAGCTGCAAACCGACGTCTACGGCCTGCACGTTCCCGGCTTGACGCACATA
>CAWFLX010000026.1:0-66113 GCA_963816775.1 uncultured Alphaproteobacteria bacterium | reverse complement strand
GTGACGCCGCAACCAGTGTTGCGAGCGCGGCAACTTTTGCGCGGCGAACGTCCGCGCTGTGCTCGCGCCCATTCATCGCGTCAACGGCGGCGCATAACTCGCCGGCGGCGGATAGGGCTGATACCACGGATTCGCGACGCAAAAGCCGCCGTTGCCCGCAAGCGTAACGAGACATTGCTTGAAACTTGTGAAGCCGCAATTCTGACCGCCCGGGCGCCCGCTATAGTTGGCGCACCAGGGATAGAGCACCATCGCGGCGCTCGGTTGCGCGCTCGTGACCAACCCCAGCGCCACCAGGGTTGCGAGACCAAATCCGGTGATGAGCCTCATGACCAAAACCTCGCCAGGATCACAGCTATTACTTCACCGTCGTATCGGCGGCGCGCCGCTCGGAGGCGGCGGATACGGCGTGTACCATGGGTTTGGCTTGCAGAAGCCGCCGTTGCCCGCGATCGTCGCCAAACATTGTTTGAACGTCACGAACCCGCAATTCTCACCGCCGAAACTGCGCCCGCCGTACTCGGCACACCAGGGATAAATGACCATTGCGGCGCTCCGCCGCGCGCTCGCCGCGGTAAGTAGGATCGTCATCGCGACGAGCACCAGCATTTGAGACGAACGCATCCTAGCCACCTCGCGGCCGCTTATCGCCAAATCGGCTTGGCGCCACTGGGCGGTGGGGGATACGGCGTGTACCAGGGGTTCGGCTTACACCAGCCGCCGTTGCCGGCAATCGTCGCCAAACACTGCCGGAAGTTCACGAACCCGCAATTTTCGCTACCGCCCATCTTTCCCCCGTATTCGGCGCACCACGGATAGATAACCATTGCGGCACTCGGCTTGGCGCTCGCCGAGAAAACAACTGCCGCCGTCGCCAAAAGCGTAAGAACGCGGATCATGCGCATGTTAGTCTCCTCGGGGTCGCAGCTGACGTCCAACACCGCCCGCACATCTCGTTCTGGATAAGTCGGGGCACGAACCCGTCAGGTTCACGGGCTGACTGACCAATGCGGCGATCTGCTCCGCCCTTCTACCAAACCCGGCGGTCAACCAGTATTCCGCTAAATAGCGCACCCTGTGCCGCCGGTCAGTGATCTTGATCAAATGTGCCGGTCACGCCGGCCTCACGATCGCTTGTCCGTGCTGCGTTGCAGCGCATACTTGATTGCTTGTTCGAGCCGGTCGTTGCCCCAGAACAACTCGTCGCCCACCACGAAATTAGGCGCCCCGAATATCCCGAGCCGCTGCGCCGCTTCCGTCGCAGCCCGCAGTGCGTTCTTGATCTCGTCCGAACGGGCGCGCGCGAGGACCCCTTCGGGCGTTTGCTTAAGCCCGACCAGCAGTTCGCGGATGACGTGTTCATTTCCAATCTCGCGCCCTTGACCGAACTCGGCCGTGAAGACAGCGCGGCAGAACGCCTCGCCCCAATCCTGCGCGAGACCCACATGCGCAACCCGCGCCGCCAACAATCCGTTCTGAGGGAACGGATCCGGTCGCTGAAACGGAAGCCCAAGGCCTTCACAGGTGCGCGCGAGGTCGTGCCACATGTAGCGGCCTTTGTCCGGGAAGACGTTGAAGGGCGATGTATCAAACCCTTGCAACTTGAAGATCGGACCCAACAGGAACGGCCGCCAACGCACGTTCACGCCGGCGGAACGCGCAACCTCGCCGATGCGCATAGCGGCCGGATAGGAATAGCTCGAGGCGAACTCGAAGAAGAAGTCGAGCGTGCCGGACATCGCGTGCCCTTCGGCAGTGAACGCGGGCGTCATCCGGGACGGGAAGCGCCACCGCGGCGCAGCATCTTATCGGCGCAAGACTGGGTCAACTCGCCCCCGAGTGCCGGCGGGCCTTGTGACCTATCCGGCCTTGCAGGCCAGCTTGTTCTCCCTATAGTCCGGCGCGACCCGTGACAGCATCGCCAATATTAAGGACATAGCGGCTTCATGCCCCGAACCGACGTCAAGAAAGTCGTGCTCGCCTACTCGGGCGGGCTTGATACTTCGATCATTCTGAAATGGCTGCAGACGACCTATGGCTGCGAGGTCGTGACCTTTACGGCCGATCTCGGCCAGGGCGAGGAGCTCGAACCGGCACGGGCCAAGGCGCTTCTGCTCGGAATCAAGCCGGAGAACATCTTCATCGAAGACCTGCGCGATGAGTTCGTGCGCGATTACGTATTTCCGATGTTCCGCGCCAACACGGTCTACGAGGGCCAATATCTGCTCGGCACCTCGATTGCGCGGCCGCTGATCGCCAAGAAGCAAATCGAGATCGCCGAGAAGGTCGGCGCCGATGCGGTTGCGCACGGCGCCACCGGCAAGGGCAACGACCAGGTGCGGTTCGAACTCACCTATTATGCGCTCAAGCCGGACGTGAAGGTGATCGCGCCGTGGCGGGAGTGGGACCTCACTTCGCGCACGAGGTTGATCGAGTTCGCCGAGCAGCATCAGATCCCAATCGCCAAGGATAAACGCGGCGAGGCGCCGTTCTCGGTCGACGCCAACCTGCTGCACACGTCCTCGGAAGGAAAAGTGCTGGAAGATCCGGCCCAGGAAGTGCCGGATTACGTCTATTCGCGCACGCTCGATCCGCAGGACGCACCTGAGGAGGGCGCCGTCATCACGGTGGCATTCGAGCGCGGCGACGCGGTTGCGATCGACGGGAAGAAACTAGGGCCCGCGGCGCTGCTGGCCGAGCTCAACCGGCTCGGACGCCAGCACGGCATCGGCCGGCTCGACCTCGTCGAGAACCGGTTCGTCGGCATGAAGTCACGCGGCATGTACGAGACGCCCGGCGGAACCATTCTGCTGGCGGCGCATCGCGGCATCGAACAGATCACGCTCGACCGTGGCGCCGCTCATCTCAAAGACGAGTTGATGCCGAAATACGCCGAGCTGATCTATTACGGCTTCTGGTTCACGCCCGAGCGCGAGATGCTGCAGGCCGCGATCGACAAATCGCAGGCGTATGTGACCGGCAACGTGCGGCTCAAGCTCTACAAGGGCAGCGTGGGCGTGATCGGGCGCGAGAGCCCGTACTCGCTCTACGATCAGGATCTGGTCACATTCGAGGAGGGCGCCGTTGCTTACGATCAGCGCGATGCCGCCGGCTTCATTCGCCTCAACGCGCTGCGCCTGCGCACGCTTGGCCAGCGCAAGAAGAAGCTGAAGTTGTAGGGAACCTATCGCGTGCGGCCATCCTTCGAGACGCTCGGCCTGCGGCCTCGCTCCTCAGGATGAGGTCTGCGTTTGTGGCCCGCTGAGTGCGCAACGCACCCAGTCAGGTCGTAGGATGGGTTGAGCGAAGCGAAACCCATCAAATATCCGGCGCGTTTGGAAGAGATGGGTTTCGTCGCGATGCGCCTCAACCCATCCTACGCAAACTGTGGCCGCGCGCCGCCGCGATGATCAGGCCGGTGCGTGGCAGACCGCCTCGACGTTGTGTCCGTCGGGATCAAGCACGAATGCGCCGTAGTAGTTAGGGTGGTAGTGCGGCCGCAGACCGGGCGCGCCATTGTCCTTGCCGCCGGCCGCAAGCGCCGCACTATAAAATGCGTCAACCGCGGCGCGGTCTTTGGCAGCGATCGCAACGTGGAGCGGACGATTGGTCCCGCCCTCCGATCCGATCCAGAAATCTGGCTTACCGCCGGCACCGAAGCCGGCAGCGACGTTTCCGCCTTCGGTCTGGTCCGGACCGACTTCCATGATTAGCGTGTAGCCGAGCGGCGCCAGCGCCAACGTATAGAACGCCTTCGAGCGCTCGTAGTTGGAGACCGGAAAGCCGATATGGTCGATCATGCGCAGCGCCCTCCGTTGTTTCTAGCGCGCATCCCGATTGGACGGAAATCGGGATGCTCTTTAAGGTCTTATGTTTGCGCATGTCCTTTTCGGAAAACCGGCATCCACTTTTCCGGAACATGCGCTAATGGCCCTTGGCCAACACCTTGCGCACGATCGGCCGCCACAGTGTTTGCTGCGTTTGAATGTAGGCAGCGAGAGCCTCGGGCGACATCGGTTTGACATAAGCTCCGAGCTGCGCGAAGCGCGCCCGCACGTCCGGTCCGTCGAGGCCCGCGATCATATCGGCTGAAATCTTGCGCACGATCTCGGGCGGCGTTCCGGCGCGCGCCAGCAGCGCGGACCAGCCGGTCGCCACGAAGCCCGGCAGCGTATCGCCCGCAACCGGGACGTCGGGAAGATTCGGCAAGCGCGTCGACGCCAGCACCGCGAGCGGCCGGATCGAACGGCCTTCGACCGCGCCGAGCAGCGCCGGCAATCCCTCGACGATGATCTGGACCCGGCCCGCAACCACGTCGGTCAGTCCCGCGGCGGCGCCGGGATACGACACATAGGTGATATCGATGCCGGCGCGCTCGCGGAAAAATTCGCCGGTGATGTTGGGGGTCGACCCGCCGGCATTGGCGGCGTAGAGCAGCTGCCCGGGACGTTCCTTCGCAAGCGCGATCAGATCCGCCAGCGTCGTGACCGGGAGCCCGGCCGTGACCGCGATCAACATCGGCTGCTCGGCCACAAACCCGACCGGCACGAAGTCCCGCCCGACATCGAAGGAGAGCTTGCTCTGCGTCTCCGGCATGATGGTGAAGGTCGACGAATTCGCCATGAATAATGTGTAGCCGTCCGGCTCCGCGCCCGCCGCCATCTGGGCCGCGTTGGCGCCGCTCGCGCCCGGACGATTGATGATGATGGCCTGCTGGCCCCAGGCCTTGCCCAACTGGTCGGCGACGATGCGGGCCATGACGTCGGGCGCGCTGCCGATACCGGCTTGCGAAATGATCCGCACCGGCCGTGCCGGATAGTCCTCGGCGAGCGCTGGACTTGACGCAACGAGAGCCAGGGCGAGCCAGCACGCGGCGCGGCGACGTTCAGCACTGATCGCTTTCGATGCCATGCCGGCATCGTAGGATGGGTTGAGCTCTCGCGAAACCCATCAATCGGATGGAATGAAAGGTGATGGGTTTCCCCCGCATCAAGTGTGGGGTCAACCCATCCTACGAAAACGACAAGCGCTACACCTGCCGTTCGACCAGCTTGCGTTTGGTCTCGGCGATGGCCTTGGCGGGATTGAGGCTCTTGGGGCAGGCCTTGGCACAGTTCATGATGGTGTGGCAGCGATAGATCCGGAACGGATCCTCGAGATCGTCGAGCCGCTCGCCGCTCTTCTCGTCACGCGAATCGTCAAGCCAGCGCGCCGCCTGCAACAACGCGGCCGGTCCCAGAAAGCGTTCCGAGTTCCACCAATAGCTCGGGCACGCGGTCGAGCAGCACGCGCACAGAATGCATTCGTAGAGGCCGTCGAGCTTAACCCGATCCTCGTGGCTCTGCCGCCATTCCTTCTGCGGCGTCGCACTGTCGGTCTTGAGCCAGGGTTCGACCGAGGCATGCTGGGCGTAGAAGTTGGTGAGGTCGGGCACCAGGTCCTTGACCACCGGCTGATGCGGCAGCGGGTAGATGCGGATAGTGCCGGTCACATCGCCCATGTCCTTGGTGCAGGCGAGCGTGTTGGTGCCGTCGATATTCATCGCACAGGAGCCGCAGACGCCCTCGCGGCAGGACCGGCGGAACGTCAGTGTCTGATCGATCTTGTTCTTGATCCAGATCAGCGCGTCGAGAACCATCGGCCCGCAATCGTCGAGATCGACCGTGTAGTTGTCCAAGCGCGGATTGGCGCCGCTGTCGGGATCGAAGCGATAAATGCGATAGGCGCGCGTGCCCTTGTTGCCCTTGGCCTTGTGCTTGAGCGGCCAAGTCTGACCTTCCATGATCTTGGAGTTCTTGGGCAGCGTGAATTGGACCATAACGGTGTTCCTATGCCTCGATCATGTTCAGGCGTCGCTCAGCGTGCAGCTACGCTCGTCATCAGTACACCCTGGCCTTCGGCTCGATGTACTGAACCTCGTTAGTCATGGTGTAGGCGTGCACCGGCCGGAAATCGAACGTGACCTTGCCGCTCTTGGGGTCGAGCCACGCCAGCGTGTGCTTCATCCAGTCCTTGTCGTCGCGCTCCGGATAGTCCTCGCGTGCGTGCGCGCCGCGGCTTTCGGTGCGGTTGCCGGCCGAGTCCATGGTTACGACCGCCTGCACGATCAGATTGTCGAACTCGAGCGTCTCGACCAGATCGGAGTTCCAGATCAGCGAATGGTCGAACACCCGAACGTCGGCGACGCCGCCCATCACTTCGTGGATGAGCTTGGAGCCTTCCTGCAGAATCTCGCCGGTGCGGAACACGGAGCAATTGGTCTGCATCACGCCCTGCATGCGCGCGCGCAGCTCGGCGGTCGGCGTCGAGCCGCTGGCGTGACGGAACTTGTCGAGCCGCGTGAGCGATCGCTCGGCCGAGTCCTTGGGTAGGTCGCTGTGCTTCTCGTCGGCCTGAATCAATTCGGCGCAGCGCATGGCCGCGGCGCGGCCGAACACGACGAGATCGATCAGCGAGTTGGAGCCGAGCCGGTTGGCGCCGTGCACCGAAACGCAGGCGGCTTCGCCGAGCGCCATCAGGCCGGGCACGACGTGATCGACGTTGCCGTCTTTTTTGATCACCGCCTCGCCGTGATAGTTGGTGGCGATGCCACCCATGTTGTAGTGCACGGTCGGGATCACCGGGATCGGCTCGCGCGTCACGTCGCAGCCGGCGAAAATGCGCGCGCTCTCGGAAATGCCCGGCAGCCGCTCGTGCACGATCTTGGGGTCGAGATGATCGAGGTGCAGGAAGATATGGTCCTTCTTGTCGCCGACGCCGCGGCCCTCGCGGACCTCGATGGTCATGGCGCGCGAGACCACGTCGCGCGAGGCGAGGTCCTTGGCGGACGGCGCGTAACGCTCCATGAAGCGCTCGCCCTCCGAGTTGACCAGATAGCCGCCCTCCCCGCGCACGCCTTCGGTGATCAGGCAGCCGGCGCCGTAAATGCCGGTTGGATGGAACTGCACGAACTCCATGTCCTGGAGCGGCAACCCGGCCCGCAGCACCATGGCGTTGCCGTCGCCGGTCTGGGTGTGAGCGCCGGTGCAGGACGCGTAGGCGCGCCCGTAGCCGCCGGTCGCAATGATGGTCATGTGCGCGCTGAACCGATGCAGCGTGCCGTCGTCGAGCTTGAGCGCGACCACGCCGCGGCAGCGGCCGTCGTCGTCCATGATCAGGTCGATCGCGAAGTACTCGATGAAGAACTCGGCCTTATGCTTGAGCGCCGCGCCGTAGAGCGTGTGCAGCATCGCATGGCCGGTGCGGTCGGCGGCCGCGCAGGTGCGCTGCGCGGTGCCCTTGCCGTAATGCGTGGTCATGCCGCCGAACGGGCGCTGGTAGATCTTGCCGTCTTCCTCGCGGCGCGAGAACGGCAAGCCCCAATGCTCGAGCTCGTAGACCGCGGCCGGCGCGTGCCGGCACATATATTCAATGGCATCCTGGTCGCCGAGCCAGTCGGAGCCCTTGACCGTGTCGTACATGTGCCAGCGCCAGTCGTCCTCGCTCATATTGCCGAGCGCGGCCGCGATGCCGCCCTGTGCGGCCACCGTGTGGGAACGGGTCGGAAACACCTTGGTGATGCACGCGGTCTTGAGCCCGGCCTCGCTGCAGCCCACGGTCGCGCGCAGGCCTGATCCGCCGGCGCCGATCACGACGACGTCGTAGGAATGGTCCTCGATCGGGTAGGCCCGGCCACCGACCGAGGGCGCGCCGCTTCCGTTGGCAGGCATGCTCTAGACTCCGAACGAGAGCTTCAGGATGGCGAACGCCGACACCAGCGCAACCGCGACCGTGTAGAACGTGTTCAGCATGATGAGGGCGATCTTGCTGGTTTCCTCATGCACGTAGTCTTCGATGATCACCTGCATGCCGATCCGCATGTGAAAGGTCACCGAAATGATGAACAGCAGCATCAGGATGGCGATCAGCGGCGAGCCGAGAATCTGCGCCGCCGCCGCATGATTGCGCCCGGCCAGCGAAATCACGATGACGACGCCGGCGATGACCAGCGGGATATTGGCCATTGCGGTCAGGCGCTGATGCCAGAAGTCCTCGGTGCCGGTCTTGGCGGACCCGAGCCCGCGCACGCGGCCCAGTGGTGTGCGCATCTCTCTCATCGCAGCCCCCCGGTGACCAGATAAACGAAGAGCCACAGCAGCACCGTGAGCGTGATCGACCCGAACAGGGTGGCGCGCGCCATCCATTCGCGTTCGGCTGGACCGAACCCGCGCCCGGTATCCCAGATCAAGTGCCGAAGTCCGCCCAGCATGTGATGGATCAGCGCCCAGGTGTAGCCCAACAGCACAAGCCGCCCGATGAAGCTTGAGGCCACCATCTGAAACGTCGCGTACGCATTGGGCCCCGACGCGATCGCAAGCAGCCACCATGCCAGCAGCAGCGTCCCGACATAAAGCGCGCCGCCGGTGATGCGATGGACGATCGACATCACCATCGTCAGCATCGGGCGGTAGATCTGGAGGTGCGGTGACAGCGGGCGGGTGAGGTCGGACGGAGTTTTCGAGTTGGCCATATTCAATCTCCGAGAACCCGCACGTTCCTATCGAATGCCACCCGCGGTCGCAATACGGGCCTACGCACCGATGCAATGTCTGCGCCGCGCCGATCTGTGCACGCCGAGCGGGGCTTGCATGTCCCGGGCCGAAACCACCGGCTCCCGCGCGGGCTACCACTTGCTTCGCCGATGGCGAAACAATAGGTTTGAGAACGGCCGTCTGCAATGGGCGTATGGCGTAGGGTTCCTTCGCGGATCACGAAGACCATGCATTTCGACCTTGTCGATCTCAGCCTGTTCCGACACGTGGTCGAGGCCGGCAGCATTACGCGTGGCGCCCTGAAGGCAAATCTCGCGCTCGGTGCCGCGTCGACACGCATCCGCCACATGGAAGAGTCGCTCGGCGCCTCGCTGCTCACGCGCGGCCGCCAGGGCGTTTCGCCGACGCAGGCCGGGCGCGCGCTCCTCACGCACGCGCGCGCGATCCTGCAACAGACCGAGCGTCTGCGCGAAGACCTCGGCGCGTTCGCCGGCGCCTCGGCAGGGCAGATCCGGGTTCTCTCGAATACGAATGCACTCGCCGAGTTCCTCCCGGAAGCGCTGAGCGCATTCCTGGCCGCGCACCCGCAGGTCAGCGTCGAGCTTGAGGAACGGCTGAGCGATGAGATCGTCGGGCAGATCGCGGAAGGGGTCGCCGACATCGGCATCGTCGCCGGCACGGTCGACACCGGCGCGCTGACCACGTTTCCATTCCGCAAGGATCGCTTCGTGCTGGCGGTTGCACGGGGGCATGCGCTCGCGAAGCGCAGTGAGATCGCATTCGCGGACGTGCTCGAGCAGAATTTCGTCGGGCTCGACCGGTCGAGCGCGATCCAACGGTTTTTGTCGGACAAGGCCGCCCGCATCGGCAAGCCGTTGCGCCTGCGTATCCAGCTGCGCAGCTTCGACGCGGTGTGCCGGATGGTCGAAAGCAACGTCGGGATCGGCATCGTGCCGGAGACGACCGCGCGGCGTGCTGCCAAGACGATGGCGATCGCGACGGTCGCGCTCAAGGATGCCTGGGCGCTGCGCGAACTGACGATCTGCGTGCGCGACCTCAAGGAACTGCCGAATTACGCGCGGCAGCTGGTGGACTATCTGCGCGCACGCCCGTGATTTGTAGGTGGGTTAGCGGCAGTGCACGCGGCGATTGAGTTGGTGGGTTACGGCGCTTCGCGCCTAACCCGCCCTACGGAATCTCACAGCGGCAGCAGCACCCAATAATCGAGATCGAGAATGACCGCGGGATCATCCTTGTCGCCGGCGCGCAACGGGAACCCGGCGCAGGGTTGATCCCTGGTGGCGATCGTGCGCAACCGCAGCGCACCGACGTCGTCGCGCTCGGGCAGCGTCGCCTTGTCCAGCACCTCGGACCAGGCGAACACGGTCAACCCGGCGAACAATGGGGCCACGTGGCGGCCGCCGTTGATCGCCGCGATGTGGAACGCGTTCGCAAGTCCATTGAACGACAGCGCGCGCGCCAGCGAGATGACGTGTCCGCCGTAGATCAGACGGCGGCCGAAACGTCCTTGCGCCTCGGTGAACAGGTTGAAGTGAACGCGCGCCGTGTTCTGGTAGAGCCGGGTGGCAAGCTGGTGCTCAGCCTCCTCGACCGTGATGCCGTCGACGTGATCGATCTTCTCGCCGATCGCGTAGTCGCCCCAGCGCGCCTGGCTTCCCGCCAAGGCGGTGTCATAGGCCTTGATGTCGATTGCGGGGCACGCACTGCCGAGCGCGCTCGTCTCAACGCTTTTCGGCAACTCCGGAACGTGGTCGCCCGGGGCGGGCGCGGCTTCATCGCGCTTGTGCACCATCACCCAGCGCACGTATTCGAGAACCTTGGTGCCGTCCTGATTGGTCCCGGTCGAGCGCACATAAACCACGCCGGTCTTGCGGCTTGAGTTTTCGCGCAGACCGATCACCTCGGACGCGGCGCTCAAGGTGTCGTCGGGATAAACCGCCGCCAGGAAGCGGCAGTCGGCGTAGCCGAGGTTGGCGACCGCATTGAGCGAGATGTCCGGCACGGTCTTGCCGAACACGACGTGGAATACCAGCAAGTCGTCGATCGGAGCCAACGGGTAGCCGATTGCCTGGGCGAAGGCGTCGGAGGATTGCACCGCAAAGCGCGGCCCATAGAGCGCGGTGTAGAGTGCGACGTCGCCGACCGTCAGCGTCCGCGGCGTGGCGTGCTGAATGACCTGGCCGATCCGAAAATCCTCGAAAAAGTTGCCCGGATTGGCTTTGCCCATCTCACAACTCAATCGGTGGACTAGTGTCCGATTCCAAAGTTCGCCACACATTGCAGCACGTTCGACGCGAACTTCGGGCTCGGGGCGCTAGCGCTAAATTACTACAATGGGGCTGGGTTCCTATCATCACTGCGGATAGGAACTTCAAACCAAAGGCTACCATTCGCCAACCGCAGCAAGGACCTGCGCCATGCATCCTCCGGGTCGCCGCCTGATCTCTACCGGATCGCCGTTCGAAGCGAGCGCCGGCTATAGCCGCGCGGTCCTGGACGGCGACTTCTGCTTCGTGGCCGGGACGACTGGCTACGACTACGCCACCATGCAGATGCCGCAGGACGTGGGGGAGCAGACGCGCAACTGCTTCCGCACCATTGCTCGGGCGTTGGACGAGGCGGGCTTCGGGCTTACCGACGTGGTACGTGCCCGCTACTACATCATCGACCGCGCCGACGCCGATGCGGTGCTCGCGGTCTGCGGCGATGTGTTTCGCGACATCCGGCCGGCCGCCGCGATCCTGGTGGTAACCGGTCTGCTGCGGCCCGAAATGCGGGTGGAAATCGAGGTCACGGCGAAACGGAGCGCCTGAACGGCTGCGCAATCACGTCCCTGACGTGAACCCATCACGAGCGCGTGAGGCGACGCGGCTCCCCAAAACCCACGCAGGGCGCGCCCGTAACTGCCTGCGACGACGAGATGACATGCGTCCGACGCCGACGTGGTCGGACGCGCGTGTCTTTGTTCGTCTCAACCGGGCGGTTTCGTGCCCCTCGACAACCTGATCAGGAGCTCCCCATGTCTCGCTTCAGCCTGCTTGCGTCGGCCGCGGTCGCGACCCTTCTGCTCGCCTCGATCCCGGCCTCCGCCGAATCGATGAGTGAGAAGACCGTGAACGTCGGCGGCGCGCCGATGTATCCGTCCAAGAACATCGTCCAGAACGCGGTCAACTCCAAGGATCACACCACGCTGGTAGCCGCCGTTAAGGCCGCCGGTCTGGTCGACACCCTGCAGAGCGCGGGCCCGTTCACCGTGTTTGCCCCGACCAATGCGGCGTTCGCCAAGCTGCCGGCCGGCACCGTCGATAACCTGGTCAAGCCCGAGAACAAGGACACGCTGACCAAGATCCTTACCTATCACGTGGTCCCGGGCCGTCTGACCGCGGTCGCCTTGATGAAAGCGATCAAGGACGGCGAAGGCACCGCCAAGTTCAAGACCGTTGCGGGCGGCGACATCTGGATCAAGCAAGCCGGTCCCGGCAAGCTCTCGGTCACCGACGCCAAGGGCGACGTCGCGACCGTCACCATTCCCGACGTGCTGCAGTCGAACGGCGTGATCCACGTGATTGACACCGTGCTGCTGCCGATGTGAGCCGGCCTTGCCTCTTGGCATGGAGTCTCTGATCCCTCTCCCCGCTTACGGAGAGGGTCAGGGTAAGGGGGACTGTCCTAGCGCTCAGACGCGCGGAAATGCCCCCTCACCCGGCGCTGCGCGCCGACCTCTCCCCGCAAGCGGGGAGAGGTTACCGCGTTGCAACGCGGTGCCCTATGCGATTGCCTCGCGGAGAAACCGATCGCGCAGGCGTGAGTTGATGTGACGCGACGCCAACCTGGTCTTTTTGCTAGGTTGCAGCACCACGGAAGCCATCATGTCCGCCCAAGCTTTCGAAATCGCCACGCGCGCGAGCCCCGCCGGGAAGATCGTTCATCCGGTCTGGGTGCGCGTCACCCACTGGATCAACGCGCTGGCGATGATCTTCATGATCGGCTCGGGCTGGACGATCTACAACGCGTCGCCACTGTTTCCGTTTGTGTTCCCGGTCGGGATCGGCAACTGGCTGGCCGGCGCCTTGCTGGTGCATTTTGCCGCCATGTGGCTGTTGGCGATCAACGGCGTCGTCTATCTGACGCTCGGCATCGCGACCGGCCGGTTCCGTCGCAAACTGTTTCCGATCCGGCCCGCGCAGGTCGTGCGCGATCTCGCGGCGGCGCTGCGCGGCCAGCTCTCGCACGAGGATCTCTCGGTCTACAACGCGGTGCAGCGGCTGCTTTATCTCGGGGTGATCCTGGCGGGAATTCTCGCGGTGCTCTCGGGGCTGTCGATCTGGAAGCCGGTGCAAGTGCAGGAATTGACCGCCCTGTTCGGCGGCTACGACGCCGCGCGGTACGTGCACTTTTTTGCCATGACGGCGATCGTCGGTTTCCTGGTGATCCACATTCTGCTGGCCCTGATCGTTCCCAAGAGCCTGCGGGCCATGGTGATCGGGAGGTGAACATGCGCGCGCGTAAGCTTGTCCCCGGCGTCGACGCGAAGCTTCTGATCAAGGATGCGGCGAAGCTCCTGCCCGACCCCTCGCGCCGGCGGTTCCTGCGCGGCGCGACCAGCCTGGGCGCGCTGACGTTCCTCACCGGCTGCGACATTTTAGACAGTCCGTCGGCCGAACACGCGCTGCGGGTCGTGTCGACGTTCAACGACTGGGTGCAGGCGCGGATGTTCCAGCCGCACAAGCTCGCCCCGACCTACCCGGAGAGCGCGATCACCAAACCGTTTCCGTTCAACGCCTACTATTCAGAGGACGAAGCACCCGAAGTCGACGGCGACACCTACAAACTCGAGATCGCCGGGCTCGTCGACAACAAGCAGCCGTGGACCTTGGAGCAGCTCTATCAGCTGCCGCAGGAAAAGCAGATCACGCGGCACATCTGTGTGGAAGGCTGGAGCGCGATCGGCAGCTGGACCGGCACGCGGCTGTCGGACTTCCTCACCCGCATCGGCGCCGATCTCACGGCGAAATACGTGTATTTCATCTGCGCGGAAGGGTACTCCAACACGATCGACATGCCGACCGCGCTGCATCCGCAGACCCAGATGACGTTTCGCTTTGCCGACGAAATACTGCCGCGGAAGTACGGGTATCCGATGAAGATCCGCATCCCGACCAAGCTCGGATTTAAGAATCCAAAACACGTGGTCGCAATGGCGGTCACCAACGAGGACCGCGGCGGCTATTGGGAAGACCAGGGCTACAACTGGTTCAGCGGGAGCTGACCGGCGCGAGGTCGCGCTGGAAGGCTGCCAAGAGCGCCGCAACCGCCAGAAACGCGACTGAGGACCGCAAGCCGATTGATAGATCGCCGGTCGCATCCGCAATTGCGCCGCTGAGGATCGGCCCGATCGCCTGACCAAGTCCGAACGCCACCGTCATTGCGCCGACACCGCTCGGCCACGCGGCGGGTGGATAATTCCGTCGCACGAACGCGGTGCTTGCGGCGACGACCGCGAGCAACACCGACCCGAACGCGAACGCAGACAGAAATTGCAACGCACGCACGTTGGCGAACAGGCCGACCATAACGGCAACGAACGTGAACGTGGTCAACATCGCGATCGCGCGCCCGCCGCGGGTCGAGACCATCGTCCACGACCACAGGAACGGCGACGCAACGCCGCCGAGCCCGAGCAGTATCCAGAACACGCTTTGCGTCGACGCCCCCGCCCCGGCCTTGGCGAGCCAGGCGATCATGAACGTCATGTAGGCGATCGTTGCGACGCTGTAGACACAATAGCTGACGAGAACCAACGCCATTGGCGCGAGCGCGGCGCGCGCCTGTGTTTTCGCCAGATCGCTCGCGTCCTTCTCGGTGCGCACGGAAGCCAGCGCGAGCCAAAGTAGCGCGGTAATGGCCGCGAGCGCGCCCCACACGACCCACCATGATCCGGGTCCCAACGCTGCCAGCACCAATGGCGCGGCGATTCCGGACAGGACGATGCCGATGCCCGGCCCGATGTAGTAGAGGCTCAGAAGCAACGCGGCGTGGTTGCGGTGGTTCTGTGACAGGCGCGCCGCCGCAACTCCCCCGCCGACAAAGGCAATCGCGCCGCCGATGCCGGCCGCAAGCCGTGCCAGGCTCAGCAACAGAAAATTCCCGGACAGCGCCGAGACCGCGAGCGCGATCACGCAGGCGAGCGAGCCGTAGAAGATCGCGCCGAATTGGCCGATGCGCCGGATCACGGCGGCGGCAGCCAGCGCGCCAACCAGATAACCGACGGCATTGATCGTGTTCATGAAGCCTGCCGCCGCATAGCTCCAATCGAGACTGGCACGCATGTCGGGAAGCACCAGCGAGTAGGCAAAGCGCGCGATCCCGACGCCGATCGCGGGCGCCAAGGCGAGGATCAGGATGGTTGCGCCGTCGCGCCAAAGCGCACGGTCGCCATGTTGATCCGGCAGCATCAGATGAAAATCGTGCGCGCGGCGGCCCGGCGCAATTGACGATTCGCATAGCCAGGCTTCGCAATTCTGGAAGCTAGCGCCGCCTTGCCAATTGCGGCCGCGCTCGATAGCACTTCGCGCAACCCCTTAGGAAAGTGAGCGATATGCCAGCCATTAATCTGCTTCTACTTCCCGGCGACGGCATCGGCCCCGAGGTCATGGCCGAGGTCAAACGTGTGATTGCCTGGATGAACCAGCGCGGCATCGCCCGGTTCGAGACCGAGGAAGCGCTAGTCGGCGGGTCGGCCTATGACGCCCATCAGGTTGCGGTAACCGACGAAACCATGGCCAAGGCCAAGGCTGCCGACGCAGTGCTGTTCGGCGCGGTCGGCGGCCCCAAGTGGGACAGCGTGCCGTACGAGGTCCGGCCGGAGGCTGGGCTGCTGCGCCTGCGCAAGGATCTCGGGCTGTTCGCCAACATCCGGCCGGCGCTCTGCTATCCGGCGCTGGCGGAATCCTCCAGCCTCAAGCGCGAGGTCGTCGACGGCCTCGACATCATCATTCTACGCGAGCTCACCGGCGGCGTGTACTTCGGCGAGCCCAAGACCATCACCGATCTCGGCAACGGCCAGAAGCGCGCCATCGACACCCAGGTGTACGACACCTACGAGATCGAGCGCATCGGCCGGGTTGCGTTCGAGCTCGCGCGCGCGCGCCGCAATAAAGTCACGTCGATGGAAAAGCGCAACGTGATGAAGACCGGCGTGCTCTGGCACGAGGTCATCGCCCAGCTGCACCAGCGCGACTACAAGGACGTCACCCTCGAGCACCAGCTCGCGGACGCCGGCGGCATGCAGCTCGTCCGCTGGCCCAAACAGTTCGACGTAATCGTCACCGACAATCTGTTCGGCGACATGCTCTCAGACGTCGCCGCGATGCTCACGGGTTCGCTCGGCATGCTGCCGTCGGCGTCGCTCGGCGAGATCGATGCCAAGACCAAGAAGCGGCGGGCGCTCTATGAGCCGGTGCACGGGTCAGCGCCCGACATCGCCGGCAAGGGCCTCGCCAACCCGATCGCCATGATCGCGTCGTTCGCGATGGCGCTGCGCTATTCGTTCGCAATGGGCAAGGAGGCCGATCTCGTCGACCGCGCAATCGCGGCGGCGCTCGCCAAGGGTCTGCGCACCGCCGACATCAAGTCCGAGGGAACCACGACGGTCGGGACCGCCGAGATGGGCGGCGCGATCGTGGCAGAGATGGAGAAGTTGGCCGCGTAGGGAGAAGGATCAGAAGCCGGTATTCCAGCCGCCGCCGGGTACGTCGAACGGTCCGGGGAGCGGGTTGCGCGACCACGTGCCGTTGTAGTTGTTGCGGTCGTAGAAGACCGAATAGTTCGGCGGCATGGCGTAATCGAGCGATTTGTTGCTGCCCGGAATTTCCTCCGGCCCGGGATCGAGCCACGAGCGGGGCCGCACCGTCACCTTGGTCCGGGTCCTGCCGGTTTCGTCGATAACCGTAATGGTTTCGGTCGCGCCCGCGGGTGCGCGACGCGACTGGGCCTGCGCCGGAAGCGCAAGGGCGGCGCTCGCAGCGGCGAGAACCGCAAGCCCTGCAACGAACTTGAGGCGCATGTTGCCTAATCCCATGAATATTCGAGTAGTCTAGTGTGTTCGACCGGGCGGTACAAGCAAACGTACGCAAACGGACGTCCGACCGTCGACTTGGCTGGCAGTTGTGGCGAAATAGCCACAATCAGATTGACGTTGAAATGGCGCCACTTCCGGCTTACATGCGGCGCGCGCTGACGTTAACCCTATAAGAGGTTACGTGTCACAGATCGGCGAATGCCGATAGGAAAGCAGTCGCGTTCGTTCGGAGACAACTGATGGGTTACAAGGTCGCGGTCGTGGGTGCCACCGGCAACGTCGGGCGTGAAATGCTCGACATTCTGGCCGAGCGCGCGTTTCCGGCGGATGAGGTGATTCCGCTGGCGTCGCGCCGCAGCCTCGGTCAGGAGGTCTCCTATGGGGACCGCGAGCTCAAGGTCAAGGCGCTCGATCACTACGACTTTTCCGACGTCGACATCTGCCTGATGTCGGCGGGCTCCGCCGTCTCCAAGGAATGGTCGCCAAAGATTGTCGCCGCCGGCGCGGTGGTGATCGATAATTCGTCCTGCTGGCGCTACGACTCCGACGTCCCGCTGATCGTTCCTGAAGTCAACGCCGACGCGGTCGCAGGCTTTCGTCGCAAGGGCATCATCGCCAACCCGAATTGCTCGACCGCGCAGCTCGTTGTCGCCCTCAAGCCGCTGCACGACAAGGCCAAGATCAAGCGCGTCGTGATCGCGACCTATCAATCCGTCTCGGGCGCCGGCAAGGACGCAATGGACGAGTTGTTTTCGCAGACCAAGGCCGTGTTCACGGTCGGCGACATCACGCCTACGAAATTCCCCAAGCGCATCGCCTTCAACGTGATCCCGCAGATCGACACCTTCATGGAGGACGGGTTCACCAGGGAAGAATGGAAGATGGTGGTCGAAACCAAGAAGATTCTCGACCCCAAGATCAAGGTGGTGGCGACCTGCGTGCGGGTGCCGGTGTTCATCGGCCATTCCGAGGCGGTCAACGTCGAATTTCAGGAGCCGATCACCGCCGAGGAAGCGCAGGACATTCTGCGCAACGCCCCCGGCTGCATCGTCATCGACAAGCGCGAGCCCGGCGGGTATGTCACGCCGCACGAGGCCGCCGGCGAAGACGCGACCTATATCAGCCGGATCCGCGAGGACCCTACCGTCGACAACGGGCTGGTGTTCTGGTGCGTTTCCGACAACCTGCGCAAGGGCGCCGCGCTCAACGCGATCCAGATCGCCGAGTGCCTGGTCAACCGCAAGCTGATCCAAGCCAAGCGCCGGGCCGCATAATCACCGAACTGTCCGGGCTGCAGACGCACCCGCGCCGCCCGGTCGAACCGGCGGCCTCGCAGGCTACGCCTCGGCCAATGCGGCGCTCCGCGCGACCGCGTCGAACCAGCCCGTTATCGGGTTGCGCACGCTGAGCTCTCCGGATGACACGTCGAAATAGGCCGCGCACAGGGTGAGTGCGCCCCTTTGGACTTGGTCGCGCACAAACGGAAACGTCATCAAATTATCGAGCGTGGTCGACAAGGACGCCTGTTCCAGTTGTTTGAGATGATCGCCCGGTTCCCTTCGGGCCTCGACCGCCTTGGCGGCCGGCGCGATCAACGACATCCATTTGCCGATGAAGTCGCCCGGCGTCAAAGGCGCGCCGCGCTCCGCGAAGGCCTTGATGCCGCCACAGCGCGCGTGGCCGAGCACCACGATGTGCTTCACCTGCAGCACCTGCACGGCGTACTCGAGCGCCGACGAGACGCCCTGAAACGACTCGCCCGGAGAATACGGCGGCACCAGGTTGGCGACGTTGCGCACGACGAACAATTCGCCCGGCCCGGAATCGAAAATCACCTCCGGCGATACGCGCGAGTCGCAGCAGCCAATCACCATCGTCTCCGGCGCCTGGCCGTGATCGGCGAGATCGCGGTAACGCGCCTGCTCGCGGCGCAGGCGACCCCGGCGAAACGCCCGGTAGCCTTCGATCAGATCCTGCGGCAAGTGCATGTCGGTTCCCCTTCGGCCGCCCTCGGGCGTGCAAACCCTGTGCCCGTAGCCCGGCAAGTCGTGCGCCCCTACGGTATCCGGCGACATTGACGCTTATGCAACAGCAACACGTGCGGCTGGCACACGTCCTGCACGCCGTTTAGGCTGAGCTTGAAACAGGGGTGTGCGCCATGACCATCCGCCCGCGCCGCAGCGTGCTCTATATGCCGGGGTCGAATCTCCGGGCGCTGGAGAAGGCGAAGACCTTGCCCGCGGACGAACTCATCCTCGACCTCGAGGATGCGGTCGCTCCCGACGCCAAGGAAACGGCGCGCGCGCAGGTCAGCCAAGCCGTCAAGGCCGGCGGCTTCGGCAAGCGCGAGATTTTCATTCGCGTCAACGGCATCGATACGCCCTGGTTTTCCGATGACATCGAGGCCGCCGTGCATGCGGCGCCGGACGCGATCCTGGTGCCCAAGATTGCAACGCCGCAGCAACTCGATCTGATCGGCCAGCGGCTGCTCGACATGCGCGCGGACAAGCGCATTCGCATCTGGGCCATGATCGAGACGCCGTTGGCGATCTTCAACGCGGTGGCGCTGGCCGCGCAGGCGCGCGATTCGGAAGATCGGCTCGGCGGCTTTGTGATGGGCACCAACGACCTCGCCAAGGAAACGCGGGCGCGCATCGTGCCGGGCCGCGCGCCGATGCTGGCCTGGCTCGCGACCTGTGTGCTTGCTGCGCGCACCTACGGCATCGATATCCTGGACGGCGTCTACAACAACCTCGCGGACACCGAGGGGTTTGCACGTGAATGCGCCGAGGCCCGCGATCTCGGCTTTGACGGCAAGACCTTGATCCATCCTAACCAGATCGACCCGTGCAACGCCGCGTTTTCGCCAACGCCCGACGAAGTCAGCCAGGCCCGCAAGATCATCGCCGCCTTCGCGCAGCCGGAGAACAAAGACAAGGGCGTCGTGCAGATCGACGGGCGCATGGTCGAGCGCATGCATGCCGACATCGCGCACCGCACGGTTGCGGTGGCGGATGCGATCGAGGCCAGCATATAATCGATGCTGAACAGAACGGCTGCCGGGAGCGGACTGTGCAACTAGGATGCATTGCGGGTGTCGCGCTGTTGTTCGCCACAAGCGCAACTGCGCTCGCCAGCGACATCGCTCCGACCGGCACGCTGCGCGCCGTCTATCTTGCGAGCAATCCGGCGCAGGCGGTACGCGATCCGGCGAGTGGCGAGATCCGCGGCGCCTCTGCCGATCTGGCGCGCGAGCTCGGCCGCCGCATTGGCGTGCCGGTGACGCTTATCCCCTCGGCCAATCCGCAAACCGTTATCGAAGCCGTTAGCAAAGGCGACGCCGATATCGGGTTTGTCGCCTATGCGCCCTCGCGCACCGGCACGGTCGACTTCTCACAGACCTACATGTTGGTGCGACAAAGCTTTCTGGTGCCGGAGAACTCGCCGATCCGGTCGGTCGAGGACATCGATCAGCCCGGCCGCCGGATCGGCGGCGGGCGCGGCGATTCGATCACGCTGTTTCTGGCGCGAACCCTCAAACGGGCGACGCTGATCGAGACCGACAACACGCCGGCCGACGCCAAGCGCAAGTTTGCGGCTGGAGAGATCGATGCGTTCGGCGCCAACCGTCAACGGCTGACCAATTTGATGGCGGAGCTGCCCGGGTACCGGATGTTGCCGGACAACATCTTCGACGTGCCGCAGACGATCATCGTGCCGAAGGGAAAGACCGGCGTGCTCGCCGAGATCAATCAGTTCATCGATGACGTGCGCGCATCGGGCTTTCTGGCGCAAGCCATCGAGAAAAGCCGTATCCCGGGGATCGACGTCGCGCCCGCCGGTTACGGCTACGGGAAGGCGGAATAAAGTTAGGCCCAGGGCCGCTGCGCGTGCGCCTGGCTCTCGAAACTGTCGATCTTGCTGTTCTTCTCCAACGTCAACCCGATGTCGTCGAGGCCGTTGAGCAGGCAATGCTTGCGGTGCTGGTCGATCTCGAACGTCACCACGCCGCCGTCGGGACCGCGGATTTCCTGCTTGGCGAGATCGATGGTGAGCGTCGCATTGGCGCCGCGGTCGGCGTCGTCGAACAATTTGTCGAGATCTTCGCGCGACACCTTGATCGGCAGGATGCCGTTCTTGAAGCAATTGTTGTAGAAGATGTCTCCGAATGACGTGGAGATCACGCAGCGGATGCCGAAATCGAGCAGCGCCCAGGGCGCGTGCTCGCGCGACGAGCCGCAGCCGAAGTTGTCGCCGGCAACCAAAATCTTGGCTTTGCGGTAAGCCGGCTTGTTGAGCACGAAATCCGGGTTCTCGCTGCCGTCGTCGCGGTAGCGCTTTTCCGAAAACAGCCCCTTGCCGAGGCCGGTGCGCTTGATGGTCTTTAGATACTGCTTGGGGATGATCATGTCGGTGTCGACATTGATCTGATCGAGCGGCGCGGCAACCCCTTCGAGCGTGGTAAACTTGTCCATGGGCTTCTCCAATAACCAGGACATGACGTTTTGGGACGCCGCAGTCAAGTCGGGCCATGCGCGTGTGCGGGTTGACTTTGAGCCCGAATGCGCCTGAATGGCGCCGGGGCGAAGCAGAGTAAGAATGGGGCGTGGAGTGAGCGATCCTATCTGGCAGAAATCCGACTGGCCAATCGTCGGGGTATGTCTGACATTGAGCGGTTTCGGCCTGTCGGCCGTCCCGTTCATCGGCACCAAATATGGCGATTGGCCAGAGGCGATGGCGCTCGGGGTCGGCCTGCTGCCGCTCATCTATGTGGCTATCTCCATGGGCTTCCGCTTTGCCATGCGGCTCGCGGATATCGACGAGCGCCTCCGGAGGCTGGAAGCCAGCAGAACACCGCCGGTCAAACTTCAGTCCGCCCCCGCTTCGATCTCCGCGATATCGGCGTCCGACAAACCGAAGTGATGGCCGATTTCGTGCACGAGGACGTGCGCGACCACGGCGCCCAGTGATTCTTCGTGTTCGGCCCAGTAGTCCAGAATTGGTCGGCGGTAGAGCCAGATCATGTTGGGCATGACGCCCGACGCGCTTTCCGATCGAAACGGCAGCCCGATGCCGTGAAACAGTCCCATCAGATCGAAGGGACTCTCGATCCCCATCTGGTCCAGAACTTCATCCGTTGGAAAATCCTCGACCCGAATCACCAGGTCCGTGCATAGCGCACGAAACTTCTCGGGCAGCCCGCGAAAGACCTCCGAGGCGAGGAGTTCGAATTCCGCCAGCGAAGGCGCATGCACGGCGCGCCAAGCCGACGGATCGGATCGCGGGGTTTGCGGCATAGGAGCGTTCTAGCGCATTTTTGCGACCGGAACATTTTTCGGCGGATGCCGGTTCCGGCGCGGAACATGCCACAACAGCATTAGGAAATCCGGCTCGAGGCCAAGTTGACGCCGGTGCAACAATGCGCGAGCGTCGCTTCACGGAGGGGCGCTATTGCCGCCGATTTGAAGTTCCTGCATCATCTGCCGCGAGCCCGTTCAGGAACTTCAAATCGATAAGCGGCACTAGAATCAAATACTTGCTAGTGCCCCTTTGTTTCCGAAGTTCGTGTGAGAGGGTGCCGCGATGTATCACGAACTTCGGAAACGGGGCACTAGCAGATGCGAACACTGATCCCGATCGTGGCAACAGCAGCCTTGGCGATTGCATCCGCAGCAACATCGGTGCTCGCGCAAGGCTATCCACCCGCACCCGGCTCCGTCTATCTGCCGCCGCCGACACGTCCATTGCCGCGGGTCGACATCACGCCGCGCGTACGCGTCCAGTACTATCGCGATTGCGTCGACGGCTACGTGGTCGAGCCGCGCTTAACCGGACCGACGGTCGTGCCGCGCATGCGCTGCCGCTGGGCGAAGCGCTACTACGCGTATTAGTAGTATTTGGTGGTATTTATCACAGCGCTGGCGCCGGAACCGTCGCCTCTACGGAGACGTTTCGCTCTTAGAGCAGAAACAGCTTTCCGGAGGAGAACATGCACAAGCTTATTATGTTTGGTGCAGCGCTATGTCTCGCTGGCACGCTTGCCGGCAGTGTCCAGGCTACGCCACTCGCGAGCGCATCGGCGAATGCCAGCGTCGAGCGCGGCCTACCTGACCAAGGCGTAACGAAGGCCCGGTATCATGGCAGACATTACGGCTGGTATCGCGGCCATCACTACGGCTGGCGTCACCGCTACGCGTACGGGCGTTACTAGAGCGTGATGACTTCTCTTCGAATCTGAGGCTCAGCGCCACTCGCGCACGTCGACAAAGTGGCCAGCGATGGCGGCGGCCGCCGCCATCGCGGGCGACACCAGATGCGTGCGGCCCTTGTAGCCCTGACGTCCCTCGAAGTTGCGGTTCGAGGTCGACGCGCAGCGCTCGCCGGGCTTGAGCTTGTCCGGATTCATGGCAAGGCACATGGAGCAGCCGGGCTCGCGCCACTCGAAACCGGCCTTGACGAATATTTTGTCGAGACCCTCGGCTTCGGCCTGCTCTTTCACCAAACCTGAGCCGGGCACGATCATGGCACTGACATTGGGGTTGACGGTCTTGCCGTTCACCATACGCGCAACCTCGCGCAGATCTTCGATCCGCCCGTTGGTGCAGGAACCGATGAAGACGCGATTGAGCCCGATCTCGGTGACCTTCTCGCCGCCAGCCAATCCCATGTAGGCGAGCGCGGTCTCGGCCGCCTTGCGCTTGTGTTCGTCGGCGATTTCGGAGGGGACCGGCACATGGCCGGCGATCGACGTGACCTGCTCGGGGCTCGTTCCCCAGGTGACCAGCGGCGGCAGCTTGGCGGCGTCGAGTTTCACCACCGCATCGAACACCGCGCCGGGATCCGAGCGAAGCGTTTCCCAGTAGCGCATCGCGGCGTCCCAGCCTGCGCCCTTGGGTGATTTCGGCCGGTCCTTCAGATAGGCGTAGGTTTTCTCGTCCGGCGCCACCATGCCGGCGCGCGCGCCGCCCTCGATCGACATGTTGCAGATAGTCATGCGCCCTTCCATCGAGAGCGCCCGCACGGCTTCGCCCGCGTACTCGATCGCATAACCGGTGCCGCCGGCGGTACCGATCTGGCCGATGACGGCGAGGATGATGTCCTTGGCGGTGACGCCGGGCGGCAGGCGGCCGTCGACTTCGACCAGCATGTTCTTGGATTTCGTTTGGATCAGCGTCTGGGTGGCGAGCACGTGCTCGACCTCCGAGGTCCCAATCCCGTACGCGAGCGCGCCGAATGCGCCATGTGTCGCCGTGTGGCTGTCGCCGCACACGATCGTGGTGCCGGGCAGCGTAAAGCCTTGCTCAGGGCCGATGATGTGCACGATGCCCTGGCGGCGGTCGAACTCGTCGAAATATTCGATGCCGAAGTCCTTGGCGTTCTTTGCCAGCGTCTTGATCTGTTCGGCGCTCTCCGGATCCGGATTGGGGAGTTTGCGATCCGTCGTCGGCACGTTGTGATCGACCACGGCAAGCGTTTTTTCGGGCGCGCGCACCTTGCGGCCGGACGTGCGCAATCCCTCGAACGCCTGCGGGCTCGTCACCTCGTGCACGAGATGGCGATCGATGTAGAGCAGGCAGGTTCCGTCCGGGGCTTCGTCGACCAGATGGTCGTCCCAGATCTTGTCGTAGAGGGTACGCATGGGCATCAGTAACCAGTAATCAGGACGGGTCGGCAATCACCAATCTGGCAGACCATATCTAACCATTGATTGCGGACTTCCAATCCTTCGCGGTCGAACGGCCGCGTTGCTCACTCCGCAGCCTTGGCCTCGGCCGCCTCGCCGCCGCCATGCCCGGATCCCTCGGCAATACGGGCGGACTTGCCGCGCCGGCCGCGCAGATAATAGAGCTTGGCGCGGCGGACCTTGCCGCGGCGAACCACCTTGATGGAATCGACCATCGGCGAGTAGAGCGGGAACACACGCTCGACGCCTTCGCCGTAAGAGATCTTGCGGACCGTGAAGTTCTCGTTCACGCCGTGCCCCGACCTCCCGATGCACACGCCCTCGTAGGCCTGGATGCGGCTGCGGTCGCCTTCGACCACCTTGACGTTGACTTGCACGGTGTCGCCCGGCTCGAAGTCGGGTATCTCTTTGCCGGCGGAAAGCTTCGCCACCTGCTCTTTTTCGAGCTGTTCGATCAGATTCATTGGAATTTCTCCGTCGGCTGCGCCGGTTAATGCGGGGCGCACGTCGGCGTATGTTTCGGGTTGGGCAGGCTTCTACGCTAAACTCCCCCGCTTGTCACCCTTTCGTCACGGGGTTTCGCCCGGGCTTTTTGGCCGCCGCGCCCGATAGCTGGCCCAGAGATCGGGCCGTCGCTCACGGGTGATCCGCTCGGCCTCGGCGCGCCGCCAGTCGGCGACCTTGGCATGGTCGCCCGAGACCAGCACCTCCGGGATTGCGCGGCCTTCAAAGACCTGCGGCCGCGTGAACTGCGGGTACTCCAGGAGCCCGTCGGAGAAGCTTTCGTCCGCGACCGACGCCTGCGCCCCGACCACGCCCGGCAGGAGCCGCACGCAGGCGTCGAGCAGGACCAGCGCCGCAACCTCGCCGCCGGACAGCACATAGTCGCCGAGCGAGACCTCCTCAAGGTCGCGGCCCGCGATTACCCGCTCGTCGATCCCCTCGAACCGGCCGCACACGACGATGACCCCGGGCCCGCGGGCAAGCGCTTCGACCCGCGCCTGCGTCAACGGCTTGCCGCGCGGGCTCATTAGCAGACGCGGCCGCCCTTGCGGCGGGACCGCGTCGATCGCGCGTGCCAGCACCTCGGGTTTCATGACCATGCCGGGGCCGCCACCGGCCGGCGTGTCGTCGACCGTGCGATGGCGGTCGGTCGCGCTCGCGCGAATATCGAGCGGCTCCAGCGACCACAGCCCGGAAGCCAGCGCCTTGCCGGCAAGGCTCGCCGCCATCGGACCTGGAAACAGGTCCGGAAAGAGGGTCAGAACGGTCGCGCGCCACATCATGTGGGCTCAGGATTTCGCAGCGTCGAAATCGTAGTCGATCACAACCTGGCCGGCCGCGACATCGATCTCCGGCACGGTGCGCTCCGTAAACGGCACCAGCACGGTCTCGCCGCCATCGCGCGGCTTGACCTCGAGCAGATCGCCGGCGCCGAAATTGTGGACCGCGGTGATGGTCCCGAGCGCGGCGCCGTCGCGCGCCAGCGCGGTCAGACCGACCAGGTCCGCGTGATAGAATTCGTCCGGCGCGTCGATCGCGGGCAGCCGCTCGCGCGGCACGAACAGCTCGAGGTTGCGTAGCGCCTCCGCGGCGGTGCGATCGCGCACGCCCTTGAGGCGGGCCACCACATGATCGCGCGCCGGCCGCAAGGCCTCGACCTCGAACGTGCGCGTGCCGTCAGCGTTGGCAAGCTCACCATACCGCGCGATTGCCAGCGGGTCGGCGGTGAACGGCCAAAGCTTCACCTCGCCGCGCACACCATGCGGCGCGCCGATCCTGCCGACGCAGATGCGCTTCAAGCAGCCGGAGCCGCGGCCGGCGCGGCGCCGCCGGCCTTGGCGGCGGCTTCAGCGCGGGCTTTGCGTTCCTTGCGCGGGACCGCCTTCTCGGGATTGTTGCGCGGCTCACGCTTGCGGATGCCCTCGGCGTCGAGGAAGCGCATGATGCGGTCCGACGGCTGGGCGCCTTTGGCGAGCCAGCTCTTGACCTTCTCGAAGTCGACCTTGAGGCGCTCCTTGTTCTCCTTCGGCAGCAGCGGATTGAAAAATCCGAGCCGCTCGATGAAGCGACCGTCGCGCGGCGACCGGCTGTCGGCCACGACGATGTGATAGATCGGCCGCTTCTTGGTGCCGGCGCGGGCCATACGGATCTTCAGAGACATTGTGGTTCCTTTCTGACGAACAACGTTTCAATCGACTCGAATTGCAGAACTCATTTCTTTTTTCCGAGACCGGGAAACCCGCCCAGTCCGGGCAATGCGCCGCCGGGCAGCTTGCCGCCCAGGCCAGGCAACCCACCCGGCAATGCACCGGGCAATTTCGGCGGCAGGCCTGGCATCGTCGGCGGCAGACCTGGCGCGCCAGGTGAGCCTCCCGGCAGTCCTGGCGGCATTCCTCCCGGCATCTTCTCGGCGAGCTTCGCCAGCTCTTCCGGCGACGGCATGCTGCCGCCCATCCCCATCATGTTGGCGAGGCCCGCGAGCGGACCGCGCTTGCCGCTCCCCATCGCTTTCATCATGTCGGCCATGGTGCGATGCATCTTGAGCAACTTGTTGATGTCCTCGACCTTGGCGCCGGAGCCGGCGGCGACGCGCTTCTTGCGGCTCGCCTTGAGCAAGTCGGGATTGCGCCGCTCGCGCGGCGTCATCGAATCGATGATCGCGACCTGATGCTTGAGCATGTTCTCGTTCAGATTCGCGGCCGCGATCTGATTCTTCATCTTGGCGATGCCGGGCAACATGCCCATCAGGCCGCCAAGTCCACCCATGCGCTGCATTTGCCCGAGTTGCTCGCGCAGATCGTTGAGATCGAACGCGCCTTTGCGCATCCGCTCGGCGGTGCGCGCGGCCTTCTCGGCGTCGATCGTCGCAGCCGCCTTCTCGACCAACGACACGATATCGCCCATGCCGAGAATGCGATCGGCAATGCGGGCGGGGTGGAAATCCTCCAGCGCGTCCACCTTTTCGCCGGTACCGATCAACTTGATCGGCTTGCCGGTGACGGCGCGCATCGAGAGCGCGGCGCCGCCACGGCCATCGCCGTCGACGCGGGTGAGCACAATGCCGGTCAGGCCCACGCGCTCGTTGAAGGCGCGCGCCATGTTGACGGCGTCCTGGCCGGTGAGCGCATCGGCCACCAGCAAGACCTCGTGCGGATTGGCAGCGCGCTCGACCTCGGCCGCCTCCGCCATCATGGCTTCGTCGAGCGTGATGCGGCCAGCGGTGTCGAGCAGCACAGCGTCATAGCCGCCGAGCCGGCCGGCTTCGAGCGCGCGCCGCGCGATCTGCACCGGCGTCTGGCCGGCGACGATCGGCAAGGTGTCGACGCCAACCTGCTGACCGAGGATCGCGAGCTGCTCCATGGCGGCCGGCCGGCGCGTATCGAGCGAGGCCATCAGCACCTTGCGCCGCATCTGCTCGGTGAGGCGCTTGGCGATCTTGGCGGTGGTCGTGGTTTTGCCGGAGCCCTGCAGCCCGACCATCATGATCGCCACTGGCGCGGGCGCGTTGAGGTCGATCGGATCGGCGTTCGAGCCCAGCACGGCGACGAGCTCGTCGTGCACGATCTTGACGACCATCTGGCCGGGCTTCACCGACTTGATGACTTCGACACCGACCGCGCGCTCACGCAGCTTCTCGACGAACGCTCGCACCACGTCGAGCGCGACGTCGGCTTCGAGCAGCGCACGCCGGACCTCGCGCGCGGCCGCGTCCACGTCGGCGGCCGAAAGCGCGCCCCGTCCGGTGAGGCGGTCGAGAATGCCCGAGAGCTTTTCCGACAGGTTGTCGAACATGGTCCCTTCCGGGTGCGCTATTCCAACAGGTTTCGCGCCCGAGGGCGCATCGCGCTGTCGGGCGTTGGCCGCCGATCACACAGGATCGGTCGGGGCGATAGGATTTCCGTCTCTTACGAGATCGGCGGACAAGTAGGCGAGCCCGGCCGCTAAGTCAACCTGTCAGCGCACCGCCACCAGCGGCGCGTTTCGGCGTTCCGCCCTATTGAGGCTCGTTCGCCGACTATTTGATCGGGACGTAGATGTTCACGACGAGCTTGTCCTCCGGTGTCGTGACCGGGTCGGTGACATACTCCTCGATGAACAGGTCCTTGGCCTCAAGCTGTTTGTCGTCCAAGTAGTTGGTAATGGCCTCGTAGGTCGAGTCCATCGCATCATAAGAACCGTGGTGGACGAATTTGAAAGCCCGCCCGGACGGCGACTTGCCGGCTGCGATATCGCCCTTGGGCGGATCCGCCGGCAGTTCGCTCACCGGCACCGCGGCCTGGAACTGGAAGCTGGTGTCGTCGGTTGACGTGTAGATCGTCATCGACGAACCATCCGGCTTGATGCCCTGCTTGGCCAGAAACGCATTCACGGTTTTGAACGCGTCGACGATGGTTTCGAACGCCGAATCCCAGTTTCCCGTGCCGCTGAAGTAGATGATGTTCTTTTCCGGCAACGTGACCTCTTCGCCGAACGGATCGGCCGGCGGGTCGGCGGATTTCGGCGGCGCAGGAGTTGCCGGCTGCCCCAAGACCGGCGCCACGCCAGCAGCCAAGGCCGCGGCGAGCGCAAAAATGGTCCTGCGAGAGCACAACATCCTAACCTCCCCGCCGATAGGATCGGAATCAACGGCTGCGCTCGACTATCGGCCAATGGGCACCTCAAGTCACGGGGTCGCCGACGCATGGCCACATCAAGTATCTGCGATAGATCCGCAGCCACGCGCGTCATTGCCCCCCTACGGCTATTGCCCATATAAGGTGCAGCCATGAGCGCCCTGGCGAACTACCGTTTCCTGAAGATGAACGGCCTCGGCAACGAGATCGTGGTTGTCGACATGCGCGCCGCCCCGGTCGTCATCACCACCGCGGACGTGCGCATCGCGGCCGGCGCCGTTCACTTCGATCAGTTGATGGTGCTCTACCCCGGCCGCGTTCCCGAAACCGATGCGTTCGTGCGCATTTACAACAACGATGGGTCGGAGGCGGGCGCCTGTGGCAACGGCATGCGCTGCGTCGCCGACATTCTGTTCCGGGAAACCGAGAGAGCCGTGCTGACCTTCGAGACCAAGGCCGGGCGCGTGAATTGCTGGCCCGGCGAACGCCAGCAGGTGTCGACCGTCGACATGGGCGCGCCGAAATTCGCATGGCACGAAATCCCGCTCGCCGAGGAATGCAGCGACACCAGCGCCATCGCGCTGGCGATCGGACCGCTCGACGAGCCGGTGCTGCAATCGCCGTCCGCGGTCAACATGGGCAATCCGCACGCCGTATTCTGGGTCGATGATGTTGACGCCTACGACCTGGCGCGGCTCGGCCCGACGCTCGAAACCCATCCGATGTTTCCCGAGCGCGCCAACATCTCGCTCGCCGTCGTGGCATCGGCATCGCACGTGATCGTGCGCACCTGGGAACGGGGTGCCGGGCTGACCAAGGCTTGCGGCTCGGCGGCGTGCGCGGTCGCGGTTGCGGCCGCCCGCACGCGCCGCGCCGGTCGCAAGGTGACGGTGACATTGCCGGGCGGCGACCTCTTGATCGACTGGCGCGAAAGCGACGGGCATGTGCTGATGACCGGTCCGGTCGAATACGAGTTCGAGGGGCGGTTCGAAGGCGAGCCGTTTGCCAAGCAAGGCGCCGCGTGAGCATCGACATCGTTACCTTCGGTTGCCGGCTCAACGCCTACGAGTTGAACGCGATCCGCCACCACGCGCAAGCCGCGGGCCTTGACGATATCGTGGTCGTCAACACGTGCGCGGTCACCGCCGAAGCGGTGCGGCAGGCACGGCAAACGATCCGGGCTCACGCCCGCGCACGTCCGGGTGCCCGCGTCATCGTCACAGGCTGCGCGGCCCAAACCGATCCGGCAAGCTTTGCGGCGATGCCGGAAGTCGATCGCGTCATCGGCAACGAGGACAAGCTTGCTGCCCAGGCCTGGGCGGGGGCGCGCATCGCGCTCGAGTTGCGCCAGGCAGTGGCCGGCGCGCTGAAAATTGCGGTCAGCGACATCATGGCGGCGTCAACGAATGCGTCGCCGCCGGTCGAAGCGCGCGAGGGGCGTTCGCGCGCGTTCGTGCAGGTGCAGAACGGCTGCGACCATCGCTGCACGTTCTGCATCATCCCGTTCGGGCGCGGCAACTCGCGCTCGACCCCGGTCGCAACCGTCGTCGCGCAGGTGCGCCGGCTGGTCGAGCTGGGCGTACACGAAGTCGTGCTCACCGGCGTCGACATCACCAGTTACGCAACAGCCGACGCTCCCGTGCTCGGCATGCTGGTGAAGCGTATTCTGCGCGAGGTGCCGGAGCTTGCGCGGCTGCGGCTCTCCTCGATCGATTCAGTCGAAGCCGACCGTGACCTGATCGACGCGCTCGCCAACGAGCCGCGGTTGATGCCGCATCTGCACTTGTCGCTGCAGGCCGGCGACGATCTCATCCTCAAGCGCATGAAGCGCCGCCATCTGCGCGCCGACGCGGTCGCTTTTTGCGCCAACGTGCGGCGGCTGCGCCCCGACGTCGTGTTCGGCGCCGACATCATCGCGGGTTTCCCGACCGAGACCGAGGACATGTTTGCGCACTCGCTCGATCTTGTGGCGGAGTGCGACCTCGTGCACCTGCACGTTTTTCCGTTCTCGCCGCGCCCCGGCACGCCGGCGGCACGCATGCCCCAGGTCGATCGCACCGTGATCAAGGACCGCGCCCGGCGGCTGCGTCAGCGCGGCGACGCGGCGCTGAGCGCCCACCTGCAAGCTGCAGGTCGGCACTCGGCGACAGGTGCTGACTGAATCGCACGCAGCGGGCCACACCGAGCAGTTCAGCCGCGTGCGGTTTGCGATGCCGGTCGAGGCCGGCCGCATCATCGAGGTCGCGATCATCGGTCACGACGGGCGCGAACTGATGGCGGCTTGACTCGCAGTCGGCGCCGCATGCGCCGAGTCCAAGGCCCACCCACAAGCCCTAAGCTGTGCATGCATATGCGCCGGCACTGGCGCCGTGACCCGTACTGGTTCGCGGTTCTTGGAGATCGGCACGACCACTTCGCGCGCGTGCAGGTGCAAAATCGGTCCGCCGACGCGCGGCGCCTTGCCGTAGATTGTGTCACCTACGATCGGCCAGCCCATGGCGGCGCAGTGCACGCGCAGCTGATGGGTGCGCCCGGTCAGCGGCTCGAGTGCCAACCAGGTCAGGCCGGGCGCACGACCCATCACGTGCCACCGGGTGACCGCCGTGATTCCGTGCGGGTCCGGTTTCATCCACCAGCCGCGGACGTCGTTGAGACGGCCGAGCGGCAGATCGATGGTGCCTTGATCCGTCTCGGGGGAGCCCTCGACGACCGCCCAGTAGGTCTTCCCGACCTTGCCGTGCTTGAACAGCAGGCCAAGGTGCGCCAGCGCCTTGCGATGGCGGCCGAGCACCAGGCAGCCGGAGGTATCCTTGTCGAGCCGGTGTGCGAGCGCGGGCGCGCGTGGCAGCCCGAACCGCAGCGCGTCGAAATGGTCCTCGAGGCTCAGGCCGCCCTTGGGGCCGCGATGCACCGGGAGGCCTGCGGGCTTGTCGATTACCAGCATCAATCCGTCGCGGTAGAGCACGCGCGCCAGCATTTCGTCGGCGTCAAGCCCATTGCGCATGGCGTCTTTCACCATCATCTGCAAACCGCTATCACGACGACTAGTGCCCCGTTTCCGAAGTTCGTGATACATGGCGGCACCCTCGGACACGAACTTCGGAAACAAAGGGGCACTAGCAAATATATGATTGCGCATGATCCGGCGAAGTGGACTCCGGTTCGCCGAAAAGATCATGCACCCCCTATAGTTAGCGCGCGACCGGACGCAAAACCGGAAGCCACTTTTGCTGGTCGCGCGCGTGCCGCTCCCCGATTTGAAGTTCCTTCATGAGCGCGCCCCGACCACTGTAGGAACTTCAAATCGGCGGCACTAGCATGGACGACAGCACAAACACGACCGGCAAGACCTGGTGGCAGCGCCTGACCGGCGGGATGCGGCGCACCTCGTCGTCGATCGGGGGCGCGATCACCGACCTGGTGACGAAGCGCAAGCTCGATGCCGCCGCGATCGAAGATCTGGAAGAAGTGCTGATCCGCGCCGATCTGGGGATCGACACCGCCGGCCGGGTGGCGGCCGCCATCGCGGAAGGCCGCTACGACAAAGACGCCTCGCCGGATGACGTGAAAGCGATCCTGGCCGCGGAAGTCGAAAAGATTCTCACGCCCGTTGCTAAGCCGCTCGCGATTGCCGCCGACGCACGACCGTTTGTGATCCTGGTGGTCGGCGTCAACGGCTCCGGCAAGACCACGACCATCGGCAAGCTCGCGGCGCGGCTCACGCGCGAGCGCAAGACCGTTACCCTGGTGGCCGGCGATACCTTTCGCGCCGCTGCGATTGAGCAGCTCAAAATCTGGAGCGAGCGCACCGGCTCAGGCCTCGTGTCGGGCGAGACCGGCGCGGACGCCGCCGGGCTTGCCTATGAGGCGCTCGCAGCCGCGCGCGCAAAGGGAACGGACGTTCTGATCGTCGACACCGCCGGACGCCTGCAGAACAAGACGGCGCTCATGGGCGAACTCGACAAGATCGTGCGCGTGGTGAAGAAGCTCGACCCGACGGCACCGCACGCGGTTCTGCTGGTGCTCGACGCCACAGTCGGGCAGAACGCACTGTCCCAGGTCGGCGAGTTCCAAAAGACCGCCGGCGTAACCGGCCTCGTGATGACCAAGCTCGACGGCACGGCGCGCGGCGGCATTCTCGTGGCGCTGGCCGCAAAATACGGTCTGCCGGTGCATTTCATCGGTGTCGGCGAAGGCGTTGACGATCTGGCGCCGTTCGCAGCCGCGGATTTCGCGCGCGCAATCGCGGGACTCGACCATTGAAGCGCGCAAGATGCGCGCCGACATTTGATCCCAACCCTCCTTGACACTCGCCGGGACGATTCCGATCCTAGTGCGGTGGATTTGAAGTTCCTATCGTTCTTGCAGCGCTCTCGTCATAGGAACTTCAAATCCAAACCGCACTAGCGTCATATATTTGCTAGTGTCCCTTTGATTCCGAAGTTCGCTACGGAGGCCGCCGCAAGTTAAAGCGAACTTCGGAATCGGGACACCAGGGGCACAAAGAGCCGATCACCAATGTCTGAAAAACCGCAGATCAACCCGTTTCTCAAGATCGCCCTCGACCTCGGGCCACTTGTGCTGTTCTTCATCGCCAACGGGAAGCTCGGCATTTTCGGCGCCACCGCGGTGTTCATGGTCGCGACCGTACTGGCGCTGGTCATCGGCTATGCGCTGACCCGGCACATTCCAATCATGCCGCTGGTCTCCGCGATCATCGTGCTCGTGTTCGGTTCGCTGACGCTCTATCTCCAAGATGAGACCTTCATCAAGATCAAGCCGACGATCATCTACGTGTTGTTCGGCGCGGTGCTGCTCGGCGGGCAACTGATGGGCAAGCCGCTGCTCGCCATGGTGTTCGATCAGGTGTTCCACCTCAATGAGGAGGGCTGGCGCAAGCTCACCATCCGCTGGGCGCTGTTCTTCTTCGCACTTGCCGTCCTCAACGAGGTCATCTGGCGCACCCAGTCGACCGACACCTGGGTAGCGTTCAAGGCCTTTGGCTTCTTGCCGCTCACGTTCGTGTTCGCAGCGCTGCAATATCCGCTGCTGCAGAAATACGCGGCGAACGAGCCCGCGGGTTAGCGGTCGCGACACGGCTCGGTGCAATTCCTACAGCTCACGCGTCATCCGGTTACCGAATTGCGTTGCCGTCAGCCTGTTAGCGTCCTGTCAAAATTCGCGCCCATCATGCGGTTTTGCTGGACGAATCAGGAGGGCGGAATGCGCATCATTGGGAAGCCAACCATCCTGCGGGCGCCCTTGGTCTCGCGGCGACGATTCCTCAAGACCGCGGCGGCCGCCGGCACCGTCGGCGCCGTCGCCTGCCCCGCGATCAGCCGCGCGGGCGATCGGCCGCAGGTCAGCCACGGGGTGCAGTCCGGCGACGTGTCGATCAACTCGGGAGTGGTGTGGGCGCGCGCCGATCGTCCGGCCCGCATGCAGGTCGAACTCGCCACCACCGACTCGTTCAAGGACATCCGCGGTGGCGTATTCGTCGATGCGCTGCCGGAGAGCGATCTCACCGCCAAGGCGCTTATGGAGCGCCTGCCGGCCGGCCAGGACATTTTTTACCGGATCCGATTCCAGGACCTGTCGCAGCCGACCATCACGGGCGACCCCGTGATCGGGCGCTTTCGCACCGCGCCGGCCGACCTGCGCTCGATCTCGTTCGTCTGGTCGGGCGACACGGCCGGCCAGGGCTGGGGCATCGACGAGGCACGCGGCGGCATGCGCACCTACGCGACCATGCGCAAGAGCCGGCCGGATTTTTTCATTCACTCCGGCGACAACATCTACGCGGACGGCGCCATTGTGGCCGAGGTCAAGCTTCCCAACGGCGAGACCTGGAAGAACATCGTCACCGAGGAAAAGTCGAAGCCGGCGGAGACGCTGGCCGAGTTCCGCGGCAACTATAAATACAATCTCATCGACGCGAATGTGCGGGCGTTCAACGCCGAGGTCCCGGTTTTCAGCCAATGGGACGACCACGAGGTCACCAACAACTGGTGGCCGGGCGAACCGCTCACGCGCGCCGAACATCAGCGCAAGAAATACGCTGACCCCAACGCGCTGCTGCTGGCGGCGCGCGCCAGCCGCGCGTTTCACGAGTTCATGCCGCTGATCGACCCGCCGGCGGAGCCCGGCCGGGTTTATCGCAAGATCGCCTATGGGCCGCTGCTCGACGTGTTCATGCTCGACATGCGCAGCTACCGCGGACCCAACGGCGAAGGCAATGAAACGAGTTACGGTCCGGCGGCGTATTTTCTCGGGCCGCAACAAACCGCGTGGCTCAAGCGCGAGCTGCTCAATTCGCGCGCGACCTGGAAGGTGATTGCCGCCGATATGCCGATCAGCCTGATCGTAGTCTACGACGGCGATCGCAACTGGGGTGTTGAAGCCGTCGCCCAAGGCGACGGTCCGCCGCGCGGGCGGGAACTCGAGATCGCCGACCTTCTGTCGTTCATCCGGCGCGCCGGCATCACCAACACGGTGTGGCTTACCGCCGACGTGCACTACACCGCCGCCCATTACTACGATCCCAACAAGGCGGTATTTCAGGATTTCGAGCCGTTCTGGGAGTTCGTCTCCGGCCCGATTCACGCAGGCAGCTTCGGCCCGAACCAGCTCGACAACACGTTCGGTCCGCAACTCGTCTACATCAAGGCGCCAACCAAGGAGCAGGGCCAGAACGCGGCGCCCACATATGGGCTGCAGTTCTTCGGTCACGTGGCGATCGACGGCGCAACCGGCGTGATGACGGTCACCCTCAAGGACTGGGACGACAACGCGCTGTGGTCGACGAGGCTTGAGCCGAAACGCGCATAGGGGCGGTTTGCGCCGCCGGGCGCAAACCGAAAGCCGAGACTGGCTATTTACACCGGCAGCACGAGTGGCTTGTTGTTGGGGAACCGCGCAATAACCGACGGATCGACGTTGAGGTGCTGGGCCACGAGCGAACGCGGCGCGTGGGTCAGCCAATCCGACAACGACACGTCCTCGAACCGATCGGCGCGGAAGATTTCCAGGAACACCAAGTCGGTGTTGCCCGTGTTCTTGATGTAGTGCCCGAGTGACTTCTTCACGTAGCCGATGTCGCCGGGATTGAAGTTCTGGGTCACGGCGCGCGGCCCGACGTTGAAGATCGTCATCGCGGCCTGCCCCGCGATGTAATACTGCCATTCATCGGCGTTGGGATGCCAATGCATCTCGCGCAAGCCTCCCGGATGCACGGTTACGAGCGCGGCCGCGATCGTGACGGACGCCTTGAAATTGCGGCTGTCGGCGATGCGGACTTCGCCGCCGGCAGTCTTGCGGACTGGCGGCATGCTTGAGAGCGCGAAGGTCGACGGATTGGGCATCTTACCCATGGACCCCTGGGCTTGCGTCTGTTCCTCCGCCAGCGGGCCGGGCATCTGGCCGGGGAAAATGTAGAGCTGGTGCAGGGGAATTTTGGAAAACGTGTCGGCCGGCACATTGAAGTTCTGCGCCAGGATGTCGGGAGGCGTGTGGGCGAACCAGTCGCTGAGCAGGAGCGTGTTGTACTCAGTCTGACGCCCGTTATCGAAGGCCAGAATGAATTCAGCACCGTCTTCGCCAATCCCTTGCAACGAGTGCGGCAAGCCGGAGGGGAAATACCAAAGTCCGCCCTCGCCGATGTCTTCGACGTTGGCGCGCCCCTCTACGTCGATGGTGGTGACGCGCACCGCCCCTTTGGTGACGTAGGCCCACTCGGCAGCCTGATGCCAATGCAGCTCGCGGATGCCGCCGCGAATGAGCCGCATATTGACGCCGGAAATCTCCTCCGCGATCTGGAAATCGGCTTGGGTGACCTGCCTGGCCCAACCGCCGTTCTGAATGCGGCGTGGCGCGTTGTTGAAGGATGCCCAGAACATCGGCATGTCGCCGACGTCGGTCGGCGGTGGCGAAAATGCGCCCGGAAACTGCGAGGCGAGCGCGGGGTTCTGCGGACCCGGGTCGGTGAAGCTCGACGGATTGGTGGTCGTGTTGATTTGGCCTTGCGGCGGCTCGTCGGGATTGCCGAAGCTCGCGGCGTTGGCTGCCGCGGCGGCGGTTGCGACGGTACCAGCAGCGGCTGCGGCGAGTACACCACGACGTGATACGGGATCCATAAAGCCTCTCCTTTGGGCAGGGGTGGGTCTTTCGGGTCGGTACGATTCCAGAAAAACGTCAGCAGCGACATATGGCTTCAACGTACCAGCGCCATGACGACGCGCATGCGGTCTTGGACCCCATTGCCTCGGGGCCGAACGTGACTATATTGCGCCGCAACACGCGGGCGAAATGCCCGCGATTCGTTTTCCGGACCCCCGCATGAAGCTTCGCAACGTCGCCATCATTGCCCACGTCGACCACGGCAAGACCACGCTGGTCGACCGGCTGCTGCAGCAGTCCGGCGCCTTTCGCGAGAACCAGCGGGTGGCCGAGCGCGCCATGGATTCCAACGATCTCGAGCGCGAGCGCGGCATCACGATTCTCGCCAAGGCGACGTCGGTGGTCTGGCACGATACCCGCATCAATATCGTCGACACCCCGGGGCACGCCGATTTCGGCGGCGAGGTCGAACGCATCCTCAATATGGTGGATGGGGCGATCGTGCTGGTTGACGCCGCCGAAGGCCCGCTGCCGCAGACCAAGTTCGTGGTCTCCAAAGCGCTCAAGATGGGGCTGCGCCCAATCGTGGCCATCAACAAAGTGGATCGCCACGACGCGCGTCCGGTGCAGGTGGTCAACGAGGTGTTCGATCTCTTCGCGGCTCTCGATGCCACCGACGAGCAGCTCGACTTTCCGATTCTCTACGGTTCCGCCAAGGAAGGCTGGATGGCCAAGAGCCTCGAGGGACCCAAGCAATCGATGGCGCCGCTATTCGATCTCGTGGTCAGTCACGTGACGCCGCCCAAGATCGACGATGGGCCATTCCGCATGCTGGTGACCATCATCGAGGCCAATCCTTACCTTGGCCGCCTCGTCACCGGTCGCATTCGCTCCGGCTCGATCAAGCCGAACCAGAGCGTGAAGGTGCTCGACCGCGAGGGCAATCTCATCGAGCAGGGCCGCGTGACCAAGGTGCTGGCCTTCCGCGGGCTGGAACGCCAGCCGATCGATGAAGGCACAGCCGGCGACATCGTCGCCATCGCCGGCCTGCCAGACGCGACCGTGTCGCACACGTTGTGCGATCCGCTAGTCAGCGTGCCGTTGCCGGCGCAGCCGATGGATCCACCGACGCTGGCGATGACGTTTCGCATCAACGATTCACCGCTCGCCGGCACCGAGGGTGACAAGGTTCAGAGCCGCGTCATCCGCGAACGGCTCCTGCGCGAGGCCGAGGGCAACGCAGCTCTCAAAGTCAGTGAATCGGACGAGAAGGATTCGATGGAGGTCGCCGGCCGCGGCGAACTCCAGCTCGGCATCCTGATCGAGACCATGCGGCGTGAAGGTTTTGAGCTTTCGGTGTCGCGGCCGAAAGTGCTGTTCCGGCGCGACGAGCGCGGCAATCTGCTGGAGCCGATCGAAGAGGTGGTCGTCGACGTCGACGAGGAGCATTCCGGGATCGTCGTGCAGAAGCTTTCGGAGCGGAAGGCCGAGCTGACCGAGATGCGGCCGTCGGGCGGCGGGCGCGTGCGGCTCGCATTCCTGGCGCCGACCCGCGGCCTGATCGGTTATCAGAGCGAGCTTCTGACCGACACGCGCGGCACCGCGGTGATGAACCGGCTGTTCCACGCCTATGGGGCACATCGTGGCCCGATCGCAGGGCGCTCCAACGGCGTGCTGATTTCGACCGATGCCGGCGAGGCCATCGCCTATGCGCTTTGGAACCTGGAGGACCGCGGCCCGATGATGATTGAGCCGGGCTGGAAGGTCTATCGCGGGATGATCGTCGGCGAACATACCCGCGGCAACGACCTCGAGGTCAACGTGCTCAAGGGCAAGAAGCTCACCAACATCCGGACCACCGCCAAGGACGAAGCGGTGCGGCTCACGCCGCCGATCCGCATGACGCTGGAAAAGGCGCTGTCCTACGTCGAGGACGACGAACTGGTCGAGGTGACGCCGAAGTCGATCCGCTTGCGCAAGAAGACGCTCGATCCCAACGACCGCAAGAAGGAAGAGCGGCAGAAGGAAGCTGCGGGGGTGTGATCACGTCCTCCGGAGGATGGGATGAGCGCAGCGAAACCCATCTACGAACCACGACCGCGCCTCGGTGCGATGACAACGCCCGGTAATTGCTGCACATTCCCGCATAGGTCTTTGTTGACCGTATAAGAACGCGGTATCGTGGCCCGCTGCGATGGGACCGTGGACGGATGGGCGCGAAGGGAGGGCATTCATGACCAGAACACTGGTAGCCTGTTCGGGGGCTGCACTCGCGATCGCGCTGGGCGTCGTGCCGGGAATTGCCCAAACCGAAGCGCAGGATCGGTGCAAGGATGTTTTGGCGAGGCAAGTGTTCAGCAATCCGGAGGTCAAGCAGGATACGTTCTACTGGCTCGCCCGCTTTTCGGCCGACGTCGCGCAAAAAAGCGACAGCCCACCGGACGCGCCCTTCACTTTCGACGGAATAACGGCGGCGCTTTCACCGACCGACGTGGACCACTTGCTACGGCCGCTGCTGGCGCCGACGGATTGGCAGACCATCTATCAAAACCGCGCCGCGGTGCTGCTTGCGTCGGGGCAGGAGCCGATCCTGAAAGCCTGGCAGCAATGCCTCGCGGATCAGGGCGGCGGGTTGACCGCTTATTTCCAGTCGATGGGTGGCAGCGCGGTCGCGTTGCACATCGACTATCGCCGTCCGGAGAATGGACCTGAGCTCCCCGCCCTGAAGGTTGCGCGCACACTCCCGATCGATCCGAAGCTGGGCAAAATCACCGAGGGGTCGGAGTGCCTGCTGCGGAACTTTAGCTACGCGCCCGGCAAGGAATGCGTCGTGAAGATCGAGACCGTCTCGCGCTGGATCACCGGCACCGTGGCGCTACCGCTCACAGACGGCAAGGAGACCAAAGAAGTCCCCGCCTATCTCGCGCCGCGCGCAACCTTGCGCGGCGAACAGAAGGCATGGCCGACCGAAAAGATGATTTCCGATTGGGCGGCCGCGCATCCCGATGGCAATCAGATCAACGTGCTGTCTCGCTACGCCGACGAACGCACGGGCGCCCGGGCCTGGGACATCAGCGAGCGGCGCGACGCCGAAGACGGTTGGTATTTCATCGAAGGGGCGCGAACGATGAGCGCCGACAATACCTACGCGGTGCAAAGCGACAATGTACGCATCGTCGCCAAGACCGGCGGAGCCGCGAGCGGCGGAACCTGCGTTGGCGGCTATCAGATCGATCCGAGCGGGAAGGCATTGCTGATGGGCATCGGTCTCGGCGTTTCCGGGCCTGGCGCGAGCTGGTGCTACGTCACGGTGACGGCGACGATGGCGCGATTGCTGTGGGACCCGCCGATGACGGGTGCCGCGGCGGCGGCAGCGCCGGCGCCCGCAGCTGCGCCCCGGCGCGCCAACATACCGGCTGGAGAAGATCGCACCGCGTATTGCCAGCAACGCTACCGCTCGTATGACCCGCAGACCGGAACCTATCTGGGCTCCGACGGCAATCGTCATCCGTGTCCGTAAGGATGAAGCGGGAGAAAATGCGATGTTGGAGCTCTACCACAGCGGATTGACCACCTGCTCCAAGCAGGTGCGCCATTGTCTGCGCGAGAAAGGACTGGCGTATCAGAGTCGCTATGTCGAGCTCTGGCGCTATGAGAATCTGAGCCCGGACTATCTCAAGCTCAATCCCAATGGCGTGGTGCCCACGCTCGTGCACGACGGGGTTCCGATCATCAATTCGTTCTGCATCAACGAGTACCTCGAGGACGCATTCCCGCAGCCCGCGCTGCGCCCAGCGGATGCCCGCGGGCGGGCGCGCATGCGTTACTGGGCGTGGACCGCGGACGATGTCCATCACGCGATCGCGCGCCTGTCGCACGCCCATATGATGCAGGCGAAGATCCGCGATCTCAGCGCCGCGGATCAGAAATTCATGCTGGCGCACACGCCGGTCCCGGAAAAGCGCGAGCGATGGCGGGTACTGATCGAGCGCGGCTATTCGGCCGAACAACTGCAGGAATCACTCGAGAGCGTGTTGTTCGTGTTCGGGCAGATAGAGCAGGAGCTCGCGCAGCATGGACCGTGGCTCGCCGGCCCGACGTTCTCACTCGGCGACATCAGCATGGCGGCCATCGTTCATCGCACGCGCGAGATCTATCCGGACAAACTCGGCGGAGGCTCGTTCCCTCATCTCAACGAATGGTGGGAACGTCTGTTGGCGCGGCCGGCGGCGAAATACGTCTACAGTGACGGGCTCGAGGAAACCCCACGCCGGCCTTCCAACCAATCGATCGCGGGCATCACCGAATTCCGGGTCTAGCCGCGCACGGCGCGGTCGCCACACCGATCACTTCAATCGCGCCAGAAATTGCGCAATCACCGGCGCCCACACGGCCGGGCCGTCATCCGCCTCCGCGAGCCGATGCCCTTCAAGACCAAAGGCCGGCACGATTGCGAGATCGACGCGGCCGCCGCGGGCGCGCCAGGCGTCGGCCATGCGCTGCACGAGCCACGGCGCAAAATAGCTGTCGTTCTCGGCGTAGATCCACAAGGTCGGGACGCGCGCCGTCGAGCCGAATTCGCGTGCAGCTTCGATCAGGCGCTCGGGTGCGCAATTGTTGTTGGCGTGGTCGAACGAACGGCCGCCGCGCCCGCCCGCGAAATCGATGATCGCCGCAACGCCGCGCGGATTGCGGCTCGCAAGCGCGAGCGCGCCCCATCCGCCTGCCGAATGTCCCACGACGAGTGCGCCGGTCTTGCGCACATCGGGGCGCGCGAACATCGCGGCGAGCGCGGCTTCGATGCTGGTCGCGCCGCCGCGGCCAGCGCGTGCGTAATCGGCGTCGTCGCATCCGCCCTGGTCTTCGAGATAAGGACCGCCGGTGCGGCCGTGACCGGGCCGCTGCGGCAATGCCACCAAATAGCCACGCTTTACGAACCATTCGGTCAACGCCGCATAGCTTGGCTCCGGCAACAGCGCGCGACGCTCGGCGCTCTCGGTCGACGCGTGGTTGATCACCACGAGTGGAAACGGCCCGGCACCGGGCGGGCGGACGATCCGCGTGGCCATCGAAATTCCGAGATTCGGCAACGGGATGAGCGTGCGTTCTACGGTGCCGGCATCACCGGCGTGCACCGTTTGCGACCATGCCGGCGGCGTACCACCGAAAGCTGCGACACCGACGCCGAGCAAGCAGACGCAGGCGTAAAACCACGGCGATTCGCCCTTTGCCCGCGCGACAGCGCGACAAATTCGCAACACCTTTTTGGAATATCTCGCCGACATATCCAAACATTAAACGAAAGACTTGCCGTCAGCCCCTCGAATTGATTCAATCAAACCATGAGCACAACACTCATCGAGATCAGGCGCGCGAGGCCTTCCGATGCACGAGCCGTGGCAGCGGCTCATGACGAGGCTTGGCGCACCGCTTATCAGGGTATAATCCCTGGTCTCGAGCTTGAACGCCTGATCAACAGGCGCGGCGCGGCGTGGTGGGACGGTTCGATCCGCAAAGGCAGTCGCGTCTCGCTGTTCGTGTTCGGCGACGCGGTCGCGGGCTACGCGAACTACGGCCGCAATCGCGCGCGCAGCCTGAATTACGAAGGCGAAATCTACGAGCTTTATCTGCGTCCGCAATATCAGGGTCTCGGATTTGGGCGCCGGCTGTTTAGCGCCGCTCGCCGCGATCTCCTGCAAAGCGGCGTCAAGAGCCTGGTGGTCTGGGCGCTCTCCGACAACGAACCCGCCGTCCAATTCTATCGGGCACTCGGCGGTCAGGCGGTGGCGCGCTCGTCCGAAGCCTTCGGCGGCAAGGTGCTCGACAAGGTGGCCTACGCCTGGAACGCGTAAGACTGCGTTCTCCGACATTCCTGATCAATCATCCGGCGGACGATTTCCCACTGACTGCGGCTTATCGAGTCCGCACCTGAATGTGCGCGCCTTCTCGTCCGCAGGCTTGCGCGCGAGTTCATCCGCCCGCCGCGACGGTGCCAGGAACTTCAAATCCGCCGCACTATAGTTAGTTCAAACCGTCGGCGCCGGCAGATCGTGCGCCGTGCAGGCGGCGCGCAGCGTATTGACCAGAAGGCACGCAATGGTCATCGGGCCAACACCGCCCGGGACCGGCGTGATCGCGCCCGCCCGCGCGGCCGCTTGCGCATAGTCGACATCACCGACAATGCGGGTCTTGCCCGGCGTCGCCGCCGGAACGCGATTGATCCCGACGTCGATCACGGTAGCGCCCGGCTTCACCCAATCGCCCTTGATCATTTCGGCGCGGCCGACGGCGGCGAACAGGAGATCACCGCGCCGGCACACCGCCGGTAAATCGGCGGTCTTGGAATGTGCGACCGTCACGGTTGCGCTCTCCGCGATCAGCAGCGCCGCCAGCGGCTTGCCGACGATGTTGGAGCGGCCAACCACGACGGCGTCCAGTCCCGCCAACGATGGCCGCACCGACTTCGCCAGAATGATGCAGCCAAGCGGCGTGCAGGGCACCAGCGCCGGCAGGCCGGTGGCGAGCCGGCCGGCGTTGAGCGGGTGAAATCCGTCCACGTCCTTGCCGGGATCGATCGCGTTGATGACCTTCTGGGCGTCGATCTGTTTCGGCAACGGCAGTTGCACCAGGATGCCATTGACGGCCGGATCGGCGTTGAGCTTGGCGATGAGCTCCAACAACTCGGCCTCGCTGATCGTTTCAGGTAGGTGGTGGTCGAACGATTTCATTCCGGATTCGACCGTCATCTTCTTCTTGCTGCCGACGTAGACTTCGCTCGCCGGATTGTTGCCGACCAGCACGACCGCAAGCCCCGGCACGACCGCATGCTGCTGGGCGAGCCGCGCGACCTCGACCGCGACCTTGGCTCGCGTCTCCGCCGCGATTGCCTTGCCGTCGATGACTGTGGCCGTCATTTCACTACTCCCATGATCCTCTCCAAAGCGGCCGCGATCGCGCCGGTATCGCCCATGACGTTGAGCCGTTTGATCCGCGCGGCCGCACCGGCGATCAGCGTGACACGCGATGGCGGCACGGCGAGCGTACGCGCGATCAGGCTTACCAGCGCGGCATTGGCCTCGCCCTCGCTCGCCGCCGCCCTCACCCGCGCCTTCACCACGCTGCGCCCGTCCGCCATTTGATCGATGCCCTCGATCGCATCGCGCCCGCCCTTCGGCGTAAGCCGCACGGTCAGCACGATACCGTCGCTCGTGACCGTCCAGGGCCGCGATGGATCTCTGGTCAATAGACGTTCGGGAGAATGTAGAGAGCGATCACGTAGCGAATGAAAATGATGACCAGGATGAGGATGACCGGCGAGATGTCGATGCCGCCCAGGTCCGGCATCAGGTTGCGGATCGGTCGCAGCGCCGGTTCCGTGATCCGGTAAAGGAAGTCGCCGATCATGCCGACGACCTGATTGCGGGTATTCACCACGTTGAAAGCGACCAGCCAGGACAGGATTGCGGCCGCGATCAACAGCCAGATGTAGATGTCGAGAGCGAGATCGATGACCAGAAACAGCGCGCGCATGGGCGGGACCCGGAAATGAACGATGCGCACATGTAGCGGGTCGCCGATGCGCGAACAAGCCGCCGTTGCGGCCGCCGATCCTTGACACCGGCAGACCCGCGCCGTAAATGGCCCCACTCGTTTGCTGCCCAATCCGTTCCGGAGTGGGCCGACGGGGCCGTAGCTCAGTTGGGAGAGCGCCGCAATCGCACTGCGGAGGTCAGGGGTTCAAATCCCCTCGGCTCCACCAGACCACCCTTCGCCGTCATCCGCCGCCATCTGAAAAGTGTTGCAGAAGCCCTTAATTGACAGGGGTTTTATCTTTCCCTGTTCGCTCCCATTCGTCATAATACACACTACGGTCGGGGGTAGATTCGGGGGTAAGAATATGGCGCGGGTCATCGGCAGGCTTACCGCTTTGAAAGTCTCACGCGCCATCAAGCCCGGCATGTACGCCGATGGTGGCGGACTTTATTTGCAGGTCACTGGTACAGGGGCGAAGTCCTGGATCTATCGGTACATGCTGCGCGGGAGAGAACGAGAGATGGGGCTCGGCTCACTGTCAGCCGTATGCCTCGCAGACGCGAGGACGAAAGCCGCAGAATGCCGCAGCCTGCGTCAGGAGGGCGTCGATCCAATCGACGTCCGAAAAAAGAAGAGGGATCAAGCGAGGCTCGATGCGGCATCGACTCTGACGTTCAAGGACGCAGCGAGTTCCTACATCGATGCGCATCGAGCCGGCTGGCGCAACCCGAAACACATCTGGCAGTGGGGCGCGACGCTGACCACCTATGCCAACCCAATCATCGGCGATCTCTCGTTGCAGGTGATCGATACTGCATTGGTTCTCAAAGTGCTGGAGCCGATCTGGCCGACAAAGCCTGAAACGGCGAGCCGGCTACGCGGGCGTATCGAGGCGGTGCTCGACTGGGCAACCGTGCGCGGCTATCGCAAGGGAGACAACCCGGCGCGCTGGCGTGGGCACCTGAGCAAACTCTTGCCTGCACGATCCAAGGTGCGGAAAGTAAAGCACCACACCGCGCTGCCATACGCAGAGTTGCCGGACTTTATGGTCGCGCTACGCGGCCAGGGAGGCATCGCGGCTCGGGCCCTCGAGTTTACGATACTGACTGCAGCGCGCACCGGAGAGGCGATCGGAGCGACTTGGGACGAGATCTGCGAAGCCGAGAAGGTCTGGGTAGTGCCGGGCAATCGCATGAAGGCCGGCAAGGAGCATCGCGTGCCTCTCTCCAACCCAGCTCTCGCAATCCTCAACGAGATGAAGTCGAATGGGAACGCGGGCGAAGGCTTCGTGTTCCATGGTGCAAAGCGCGGAAAACCACTATCGAACACCGCAATGATAGCGGTACTACGGCGCATGGGCCGCGGTGACCTGACAGTGCATGGCTTCCGTTCGTCATTTCGCGACTGGGTAGCCGAGCGCACAAACTTCCCAGCAGAGGTGGCTGAAATGGCATTGGCGCACACGGTCGGAGACAAGGTAGAGGCAGCCTATCGACGAGGTGACCTGTTCGAACGCCGTCGCCGCATTATGGCCGAATGGGCGAAGTTCTGCGCCACGCCACGGAGGGGCAGGACAGCAGAAGGTTATCGCGCTTCGATCTCCGGTCTAGTGCGGCCGTAACATTCTCAGTAGCGACAAACGGTTGCGCATGTCGACTTCATTTCGCCCTGCCCTAACATGCAACGAAGCGATTCATCAGAATGGTGTTCCGAATCAGCTAATATCTTTTTGGCGCGGGGCATGCAGCCCGTCGCTCGGACACACCACCGGTCCGGTGCCTCGCGCCGACGTTTCTCGCGGTGGCTGGGCGGTGGTATAATGGCTCGGGCCGCATCGACAATTCCTATTGCGACGATTGCAGGCGGTTATCCTGGACTGATGATTTCAGATGGTGATTGGCAGCGGATTGAATCCGCCTATGGCCGAGCGTTGCCGATAGATGTGCGAGAACAAATTTGCGAAGCGACTGTATCGCTGCTCTTGTTTGTTGAAGGCGAGTATGGGCGACCAGTTTCCGAGGCACGCGATAGAATTGTGCGAATCAAAAAAGTGGCGGCAGAGTTTCAGGAGACCATATTCGGGAATCCTCAAGATACCCGATGGGACGCCAGAAATTACGCCGATCATTTGATCAAACGGAATTTTCAAGATCCGCGTATACGAAATTCTCAGGGACCGCGCTTCCTTGCCACAGGCATGACTTCATTGATCGTGGCCTGCAATCGTGCGCTTGCCCACTTGGAGGATCCTAAAAATCACGGGCTAAGCAAGGGTGAGACGTGGAAATTGTGGGTGCGCAAGCTGACTGAAATACTCAAGAAGCGAAAGCTACCGACGGGAAGTCGGAAGGACGCCGACAAGGACAAGGCTGGAAGGTCTTCACCTTTTGTTGGGCTAGTGTGCGAACTACAGCGAAACATCCCAGCTCAATTTCGGCGATCCACTCAATCGCCTGGGGCATTGGCGAAGGCAATTCATGAGGCCCGAGGCTAAATCGGGACGCAAAGCAGAAGACCAAGCTCGTTCATAAATCCCGCAAAAAGCGTTCGACGTAGGGCATTAGATCGCCAAAGCCCGTGCTGATGCGAGAATGCTCGCCGGGATGCATTGAGCGATGGTGCACGACCCTATGTCTCCCTCAGTCACCGACGTATCTGCGAGCGCCGCCAGGGCCGATGACGCCCTAGCACCGCTAACCGTCACCGTGGCCACCGCCCGGCGCATCAGTGGGCTCGGCAACACGACAATTTGGGGACTCATCAAAGATCAGAAACTTGAGACGGTCCACATCGGGCGGCGAACGCTCATCACCTACCGCTCACTGGTCGTGTTATTGGCGCCGCTAAGCGCAAGGTCCAGACCGACGAAGGTGCAGCCCGATGATTGCTGACGATACCACCTGGCGCTCGCAGAGGAACATCCGCGCCACCGGAGGGTTTGCCCCGTGCGCGACATGACCGAGCAGTGCCCCGCTGCGGAGATCGTCGATCTCGCGCTCAAGCCTAAGCCGGAACTCATCATTCATGCTGGCAACCTGCCCGCAACGGCGGAGGCATTGCGTGATTTGCTCGCGGCATCTGGGAAGTTATTCGACCGCGGCCTGCCTGTGCGTGTCGTCAGAGCCTGCGGATGGCGGCCCGCCGTCAGCAATGCCGCTGACGAAGCACAACGTTGTCATTGAGGCGCATCGGCTTTGCCAGCCGGTGAAGCTCAACTCCCACGGAGAGCACGTCCCAGTGACGTTGCCCGATCGCGTCGCGCAGATGTATCTCGACATGTCGGGCGAGTGGGACTTGCCGCCGCTCGCCGGCGTCAGCACCGCGCCGCTGCTCTCGCGGACGGGAGCGTGCGCGCGGCCGACGGCTATGACCCCGAGACCGCGCTTGTGGTGTTGTAGCGTTCCGACGCTGACGGCTGCCTTCACGCCCGTCTCGCGCCGACGCCGAGGCGGCGCTTAGGCTACTGCGTCAGGCGTTTCACACCTTTCCCTTTGCCGATGCGGCGCGGCGCTGGGATGCCTCCCTCGGCGTCGAGGTCATCGACATCACCGAACCACCGGGACGGGACGAGAGCGCTTTCCTCGTCGCCCTCCTCACCGCGGTCTGTCGCCCCAGCCTATGGCTCGCGCCGGGGATGCTCGTCACGGCGCCGGCGGTGTCGGGAGCGGGCAGCGGCAAGGGCCTGCTAGTCCGCGCGATCTGCACCATCGCGTTCGGCATCCGCCCTCGCGCGTTCACCACCGGCAGCGAACGACAAGAACTCGACAAGCGGCTTGCGGCCGAACTGATCGAGGCCCAGCCTGCCCTATTCCTGGACAACGCAAACGGAGTCGCGCTGCGGTCCGATACGCTTGCGTCGGTGCTGACCGAGCGTCCGGCCAGGGTGCGCCTGCTCGGCCAGACGCGCATGGTGCCGCTGAACAGCACCGCGTTCGTGGCCGTGACCGGCAACGGCCTGACCGTCACCGAAGACCTGGCCCGCCGGTTCATTCCGTGCGAGCTTGACGCCCGCTGCGAAGACCCAGAGTTACGCCCGTTCGCCGCGGGATTTCTCGAACAGATCGAGCGGCGCCGCGCTGAACTCTTGACTGCGGTGCTCACGATCTGGCGGTGGGGTCGCCAGAATGCGACGGCTCACTGCGCGTGGTAAGCCGCTGGGGAGCTTCGAGACCTGGGCAGAATGGTGCCGCGATCCGCTGCTGAGCCCTCGGGTGTCGCGATCCCGTCGAGCGCATCGAGGCTACTCAAGGCCAACGATCCCCGTCGCCAGCGCATCGGGGAACTGTTCCGCGCGTGGTGGGAGCATCATGGCGCGACCCCGGTGAAGGCCAACGATCTCGCCGAGCCGGTGAAGGCGATCGCCGATCCGCAGGGACGAGGGCGGCAATATCTCGCGACCTTCGTTTCCGGGCTTGCCGGCACTCACGCTGCCGGGTTCGTGCTCACGCGGCAGGAGCCGGCCGGCAAGTGGACTGCGGCCACCTACGCGCTCAGCCAAGGCTGCGCCTACCGACCCCATGGGGCATAGGACTCATAGGACCCATGGGCCCGATGCCGGCCGGGCTGTCGTCCCAGATGAGTCCTATGGGTCCTATGCCCGATGCCATTGACGACGCCGACGTGCCGCCCGGCGCGGAGGCGGCAATATGAACGCGGCCCGCGATCTACTCGGCGACCTTGCCGTGATCGGAGCGAGCATCGAGCCAGCGGGCGACCGGATCATCCTGCGCGCCGGTGCCTACTGCGATCCCCGCCGGTCTTGTTAGTCGCATCCGCGAAGCGAAGGCCGAACTCCTGGTAACGCTCGCGACCCGACCCACTGACAGGTTGCCGGCTGAAGAAGGAGGTGCCGCGCCCGACGCCGAAATAGTTGCGCCGTCGGCTTGGTTTCGGCGTGCCGCGTCACCAGGCATCGGTGAGCAGAGCTTCAATGAGCCGTGCGCCCGGCGTCGTGACCAAGCGGAATATCGGGACGGGGTTTTTTTGCATTTCTGCGCCGAGTGCGGTGCCTGGGGCGCGTATGGTTATGGCGTAAATCTGCGTGCGGGTCGGTTGGGTCGCTGGTACTGCGCCGCGCATCGGCCGCAAGTCGCGGCGAGGGATGATCGATGACGACGGATGCCACATCACCCGTTCCCTCGCCCGCGGCGGAGCGAATGCGCCGTCATCGCGAGCGCCAGCGCGATGGACTTCGGTGCCTCACAATCGAGTTACGCGAAACGGAAATTGGCGCTCTTATTCAGAAGGGGTTGTTGAGTGGGGACAACAGCCAGAACCCTGAAGCAATTATCGCCGCGCTTTATGACTTCCTCGACCGTACCTTGGACACGTCGGCAGCATCGGGGTGCGCCCAGAATGGGACGCGGTGGTTTTGATCTATCGATCGCAGAGTTGGGACGGCAGCGAGTGGAAATCAGTCGAGCGGCGGGTGCCGATCACCTGGACGGCCTGCCACCTCGGCGGACGACGTCCCTGGTTTATCTGTCCTTGTGGGCGTCGAGTTGCGGTTCTTTACGGTGCTGGAGAACTGTTCGCGTGTCGGCACTGCTGCGGCTTGGCCTATGAAACCCAGCAAGAACCCGTGGGCCAGCGCGGTCTTGGAAGGGCGCAGAAGATCCGGATGCAATTGGGAGGGTGCCAGAGCATGTTCGAACCATTTCCGAACAGGCCGAAAGGGATGCACTGGCGCACCTATGACCGTCTTCGCCGCGCCCACGACGTGGCTGACGCGCGTTCCATGATGGGCATGATGCGATTTGTGGACCGCCTGCAGCGGCGGACGCCGTGACGTGGTCGGCGTTGATATAGGGCTGCCCCACAAGAGCCTGCCTGCATTGCGGTCGATATCTCGATGATTTCGCGGTTGTGACCAACTCCACTCAAGCAGCGCGAGGCGGGGAACGACACATTGCCCGGGCCACCGCCTCGTGTGGCGGCCGTGGTAACAAGATCGACTTGCGCCCGAACTGGAAGGAGCAACCGGCACAGCAGAGCCTGACCGGGAAGGTGCGGCGATGAAACGCATCCGCAGGATGCTACGACGAAGACATAGCGTTCTCTTCGATGCACTTGTTGCTATCGCTTCCGCCATCATCATCGTAACGGTTCTCCACATGATCGCTTGGGCAATTGGGTGGTGACCTATGGCTCGCTGGCGCGTCGATATTCTCCGTTCTCGTTCCGAACATCTCGGCACCGTTGCCGCTGCCAACGAGAAAGAGGCAATCAAGGCGGCTATCGAGATTTATGAGATTGAGCCAGCGCGTAGAAACCGAATAACCGTCACCAAGATCAGCGATAAGGATGACAACGAGGGCTAATTGGCTGCGGCCGATCTACAACACAGCGGCTCTCTCCCTGGCCCACTCGTGTCATCCAGCATCGCCAACGCATCAAACGATGCAGCCATAGTACCCATGTGTTCACTTGGCCCGTGGCGATCACCTACACAGGGCCGAGAGCAGACATGGTGACGATGGTCCACCCGAGGCCCAGGTGAGGCCTACATCAACTAGAACCCTTCTAGCTGCTTCGAAGCCGGGAGCGAGTGCGAAGTTCCTGTGCTCAAAGCTCGCATGATTTCAAGCGCACAAGTGCGGGCGGCGCGGTTTCCTCTAGCATTTCATCGCGGGGTTGGGCGGCGACGTGGCCTGGCCGGTGTAGCTCAAATTAACGCAGTGCTAACGCATTTAGCGACGGATAACCTTGAGCTGGCCACTTTGTTGATGCGGCGGCCCTCCTGTGAGACTTTGGGTCTGTTACTGACCACACCCAACTCGAAGCCCCGGCCTAGTCCGCCGGGGCTTTTTTTGTGTTGGAGCGGAAAGTCGGCATCAGGTAAGGACGTTCAAGCGATGCTTGCCACTGCAACACTTGTCGCGTAGTTCGCGAGAGGACGTGCCGATATTTTCCGCCACGTCCGTGCCCACGCACTCCCAGCTCGCGCATGTTGCCGAGTGTCATCGGCTCGGTTTTAGTTTTGGCGGCCACCATTCCTCCAAAGCTGAGACATACTTCAAGAGCCGCTCGATGAGTGCGTCTTTCTCGTCCGCGGATAGACCGCTTTCGGTGCTCTCGGTAACGACACGACGGATAAGATCCCGCAATCCATTGTAATAGTCGGGCCACTTGTTGGTCTCGCGCCCCATCGCATCAGCGGTTATCCGCGCAGACAGGGCCGTGTAAAGTTCATCCGCGTTCATGCGATCACCCGCGTCGCTGCCGGCGCGTCCGGGTTCTTGACCTTGATCACCGATACGGCCGATTGCCGAGCGTCATCGGCGGGCCAGCGGGGTGCTTGGGCTTGGGTGCCATCATTTCCCCCCACGCTTGAGCTCGGCGATGCGGCGATAGTGATCGAGGACGAACAATCGGATTGCTGAGGAAAGCGTGGCGGCAAGGCGCGTATCGGAATGCTGACGAAAGCAGAGCGCACGCGGCTCGGCAAACTCGGCGCTCGAGCACGATGGCAGGAGCGATAATAAATGGTAGATTTGCCTGATGAGGCTCGAGGCGGACAACGACAACCGGCGGCGGCGCACGCGAGCCGATGAGCACTACGATATGATGGTGATCATGCTCGGGCTGTCGGCGCTATTCATTGCGGCCATGTGGCTCGCCAGCTAAGCGTCGCTATCAGTCTCGGTATCGTCGGCATTTACAACGCGGAAGAGGCCCGGTTAGATGCCGGCCCGTTTGGCGTTCGCTAGACGTTCAAAAGCATCAACCGCTTCTCTAAGTTCCTGGATCATTAGCTCCACGTCAGCGGCTTCGGGATCATCTGGATCCGCTTCATCGTCGATAGCCTCACCAACGGCAATGATCGCCTCCTGAATTTTGAAAGAGCTCTCAGACCACCACGGACGGGGCTTGGGCACGTTTTGTCTCCTAGTTTTGCGCGCCGCTGACGATCGAACAGGCACCGCGGCTGCTCGAGGCCGACGACGAATGAGGCCGCGCATGCTCGCGCACGACTTGAAGCCGGGAAGGCGTCGCAAAGATCGATAGAACACACCGGCCTCAGCCGGGAGGCGGGGGCGTGAATTATAAGAGAAAGGCCTCGGCCGTGGGGGGCACAGCCAAGGCCTTCGAACGCACGGACACCTAGGGGCTTGGGGGCTCGGGAAGGCGCCCGGCATTTGTGACTTTGAGCCGGTCTCTTTCCTCCGTCTGTACTAAATAGCTCACTCTGATCGATGGCTAAGCCAGCGCGCACGCATGTCGCGAAGATGTGGGCCGCGCGGAACATAACGGGCAGCAATGCGTTGTTGAGTAGGAACGGAACCGGGTTAAGCCCGGCAGTTCCTAACAACGGGCCGCTCGGCCAATCCCGAGCGGCTTTTTGCGTTTATTTGCCGCCGCTCTTGAGGCCCGCGCATCGCGCATGTGCCGAGCGTCATCGGCGGGCCGGCGGATGCTTGGGCTTCATTTAGAGCGCCTTGGCTGCATGCTAAAGGTCAAGCAGGCTTTCTCTTGTGAGGTTCGGATAAGCCAATCTTGACGATTTCTTCGCGGTTTCGGAAGTGAACACTTCAAGTTCGATCCCGTAACTACAACACGGTCCCTTAAACGATGGGGATGGCCAACTTTCATATTCCGCCACCATGGGCCGACCGTAATCCCTAAAAAACTGTTGGTCTTCCGTTTCGAGATTGCGTTCGTCCGGCGAAAAATCAAACATCGTTTCGTATTTAGTCCCCGCTTTTTGCAGCGCCGTCTCGACCTTATCCGGCCACTTGATAACGTGGTTAGTATTCAAATCGGGAAATCGCAAGTTCAGGGCGATGCCAAACTCTAGGACAGCATCGATGGGAAAAGAAAAGAGCCTATTTCCGCCGAGGGTCATTAATCTTCCTGTATGGCGGTCGAAGCATTCAGTATCGATTGCGTATTCAGAGATTGCAATTTGATACTTCTCTGTCTGTTTCTCTGGCATTAGCGGATTGTTGCGTCCCAAGAGATAACCCGCGTCCCCAAACTCGCCCACAAATCCACTGTAGATTTTGTCATCGATATGTACGCGTTGAAATCTAATCGTCATTCCAGATGCGGCGTCAAAAAATTCGGTAAAATCATAGCGTCGATGGAGCATTCGGTCAGGTTGCAGGTAATCCTTAAGGTTGTTGCCAAAGTTTTCCTGTTCCTTCGCATCTTCCAGGCCTACGACCCGTTTAATTATTTCTGCCCATTGCGGCTCGACCTCCATCTTGAGGCGATACGAGAAAGGTCTGTTGGTCGCCATCATTCGCTCCAAGACCAGGTTGCAACCAATCAGATGCCAACTGAAAAACGTTAACAATTGCTTTTCACCATTCGATAACCCGCGTCGCCGCAGGCGCGTCGGGGTTCTTGACCTTGATCCAATCCGGCGAACGTCCTGACCGGTACGCCACCGGCAAATTTGACGCAGCGGTCGTCGGTTCTTCACCTGCTACCTTGTCCCATTAGGCAGGGAGGGACAAAATGAGGATAACGTCCGGGTTGTTGATATTTTGTGCGCTAGGGACGCTGGCCTACGCTGAGGGCACGGATACGAGTGTCCTCAAACTCCCGCAGGATATTGAGTTCAAGGGCCCCCTAACAGGCGCGCCCCAAACCGCCATTCTGTATGGCGACCCCACCAAACCGGGCGTGTTTGTTACGCGCGTAAAGTTCTCGGCTGGCTGGAAAGACATGCCGCATTGGCATCCCGATGAAGTGCGCACTGTTGTCGTCCTATCAGGCACGTTCTACTTCGCTTCAGGAGAGAAGTGGGATGAAACCAAATTCAAAGCGTATCCAGCGGGCACATTCTATTCCGAGCCTTCAAAGGCTCCGCACTACACATGGGCGAAGGACGGTGAGGTGATAATTCAAGTCACTGGTGTTGGGCCGTCGGGCAAGACGTTTGTTCCCCAATAGCTTTTGCGAATTGACATTCACGGCCGGTCCGCCGTCAACGTTTCAAGCTTTGCGAACGGGGCGTTAGGCGAGCACCGCCGGCAGGAGACCGACGGGATCAAGCTCGAGATCGAAGCACCGGGGTGCCGCCGCTGTTGACAGCCGCTCCTCGGGCAGCCTAGGGGAGAGCCCTTTTCCAACAACCCTGTCTTTAAGGATCGCACACGGTGGCGAAACCCGGGCTTGGTAGCAAACGCCTCTGCGCCAGTTGCGGCGCAAAGTTCTACGACCTGAACAAGACCCCGATCGCGTGCCCGAAATGCGGCACGCCGTTTGAGGTCGTTCCGGCGACCACGCGACCGCGCCCCGATAAACGAGCGGCGTCGCGCGAGCCAGAGGTCGAGGCCGAGGAGGTTGAGGGGGCCGAGCTGATCTCGCTCGAGGAAGCCGACGCAGAGGCTCAGGGCAAGCACGCGGAGCCGGCCGAGGAGGTGGAGGCGGACGAGGCCATCGAGGACAACGCCGAGGGCCCAATCATCGAGCAGGAGGAAGAAGAAGACACCGACGTGTCGGAGATCATCGGCGGAGACATCGAGGACGAAGAGGAGACTTGAGGGGCGTCAGCCGTGGCACCGTGCGGCGGCACTCCTGCGCACGGCGGTTCGGCCCCATGGCGGGAACGCTATCTGCGAAACTCGCGGGTCGCCGACCGCGGCATGCCGCGCGATAGTCGCTTCACGGCCCTGTCGTCCCATGTTGGCGCATCCACAGCGCCAGCTTGCCGCAGAACCGCTCATCGGGGTGTTTGTTGCAAAAGTCGGCAATGTCGGCTTCGATTTCGCGGGCAAATGGGTCGGGTGCGGGTTCACCAGGGATCAGCGGCGTATCCGCATTGGCGGCTGGTGGTGTCGGGGCAGGTGTCTCTAGCCTCGGAATGATGCGCATCGACGGGAGATCAACGCACTCGCTCGCCCGGCAGACCATGAAATGGGACGCATCATCATCACCCGCGACGGCGGGCCTTACGAGCAGGCAAGTCGCGATGATGGCGATGAACCATGCGGCGATTGCGTTGGCGCGGTGGGGGCCCATGGCGGCAGGCTATGCCCCGCCGCAATCTCTCAGCAAGGGGGCTAAAAAGGAAATGGCCCCGACTAGCTTTTGAGCGCGGTCGGGCCGTCGCACGCCGGTGTAACTGAAGATCTTAATGTGGCGGCGGCAGTCGGTGGAGAACCGCCAAACTCCACCAGATAAAATAGGTCGCAAACGCGAGGCCAAGCCCGATCTTCAACAGTTGGACGATCAATTCGTCTTTCGGCATGAGGCAAGGTGTGGTGAAGGTTATCGATTGCGCCCAAACTGGTCGCTAGGTGTTCTTTTAAAGCGTGCAAATAGCTCGTTCAATCGCATCCTGAACTGCCGCCTTGGCAGTTCTATCGACGCCGCGCGCCCACCTGCCGCTGAGCTCGAGAACTTTATCGATGGCGCCGTCCTGTTCGGCACTAAATCCACCACCCCGAAATTGAAGTTCCGCGCGAGTTTTTTCCAATGCAGTCAAATCACCCTTTTCGAGGGCTTCCTTCAAGTTCCAGAGTGAATGTAAAGCGGCCTGGTGCTTATCAGTGTCAAGCTCAGTCAACGTAAGAACCTCCACCGCGGTCGCACGGACCGGTTAGACGCTAGGGAGCTGCCGATCTAGTCCACCGGAGCTCCCCTTTTTATGGGACACCCTGATCGCCGCGATCAAATCGGTTTTACCGGTGATAGGCCGTCCGGTCAGCGGTGCGGCCTACTTCATTCCGCCGCCGTCGATCGCTTCGATTGCGAACTCGATCGCATCCATGAAAATTGCAGCGCCGGATGCAGCAGGAATTAAGGGCACCGGTTCGGGCGAAGGCCGGGTTTATGGGAGAGACGGCGCATTAGCGTGGACCAACACTCGTAGATACGCGGCCCACACTTCACTGATCCGGAACTATCGACACGTCGTTCGAGGGCACACGCAGGCTTACTTGCACCTTTGCGCATGATCGGCGCATCCCCTAGACCATGTCCTCGTTAATCTCCTTGCCTGGGAACGCAATCTCAGTAAGTGCCGCAACCTCCCTATCGAGCCATTGACCACAAATATCCTGAAAGTATCTGCCGAGTTCCATTTCAAATAGCTTCCTTGCCCGAGCGCCATCCTCTTCTTGCTGGCCTGAATTATCGCGCCCCAACGTAGTGACGAAGGACAAGATAGCTGCGTTCAGTTGCAAACCCTCGACCACATTCTCCAGTTGGCGCGCAAGCTCCAAATCAGGCATTTGCAAGGACACCAAACGCTTGAGCACCTTGTTATACTTCGCGCGCCAAGTATTACACTTTTCGATGTAATATCGTTGTGCGGAGGCGTCAGAGACGCCCTGTCGCAGCATAAGCACGAAGTGAATGAAGGCTTTTGGTTCAAGATCAGGAGCCGTCGCCGCGAGCTTTTCCCAAACCTCCTGAACGCGCGGGTCTTCCATCCAGCGCTCGATGTGCTCTCGACGCGTCGAGCCTATGACAGGAAATCGAGCGAGATCATCCCGGAATGCAACAGCAGCCATCGCCGCCTCCGCTAGCGCCGGAAAAGTATTGATGCGCGGCGGCCCGTCGCGAAACGAGCTTTCGGCAAAACGGCCTTCGCCGCGTTGGCAATACCGTACCACCGTCGCAAAGTTTTGCCAGCCCATCGGTGTGCGTTTTCAAATATCTAGCAGTCCATGTCGTGGACAAGGGAGCGCCGCTTTACGACGCGCCTGCGAAATAGGCCAACCCAAGCCAAGCTACGGCAAATCCGAGGTCGAAGGGGTCCATGACGACCACCCGCCTGCGCCAGCGTCCGCGATTGGCAAGTTTGATGTAGCGTCCGGGACGTGCGGCGCGGTGGATAGCGGGGACAAAAAACCGCTTTAGTTGACGTTCGTCCCCCCACGGGCGGATCATCGCCGTGGCGCTCGCGGCAATTTTGAAGTTGCGCCTACCGGGAGCAATCTCAGGTGGTGCGATGACACGAATGCCGCGGCGCCGCCCCTTAAGCCCGTCGGTGTGAGCCACCCGGCGGGCTTAAGGTTTTTGGCGCACCAACTGATTGCGTGCTGTCTCCCTGCCGAACGAACTGACGTTTGCGCCCGATCTGACGCGCTCGTTGCTAAGAGCTGATCAACCTCACTTGTATGACGCCTTTATGCTTATGTTGCCGAGCATTGTCGGCGCGCGCCCTGCTGCTTGAGTAGCCTCGCTACCGAGCTGGTTCCAGCCTTACATAGCTGCTTGGTGCGAGCGGCGTGATTGACCAGAAATCCCTGGCTGTCCAGCTACGACCGGGCGCAAGCTCTACCGAACCCTTAGTCTGATTTAAAAAATTAGCGCTGACCCGTCCGATATCAACATACAGCGAGTAGGTGCAATTGCGACTTATTCGGATGAACACTGGTTGGGTCAGTTGCAACGAAAAGGATTTTGTGCACGCGGGATCGGGCAGTTCGAGGAAATAACCAGGGCCCATCGTTTCGTTGGGACCGCTCTTAAAGAGTTCTGAGAGATCAACATCCTTGGATAAAGGTGCTTCAAACACGATATGTTGGTAATACCAAAAGCCGAAACTCGCGCTCAAAGCAATTAGCAAAGCCACGATGAACTCGCGCCGTTTCATGCATCCCTCAAGAAGGCTAGGCTACCATAGGCCAACATCGGACGGGCATCCGAGATAGTCACCTAACGCTCGCCAACTCGTGAGCAGGGTTTATTGGCCCTCAGATCACCCTACGCGTATCGAGGACTTCGGCTCCCCCAAAGAGCCCCGGTCCCGGTCGCCTTCCCCCCGCCCCCTTATCCCCGGCGGTCGGGACCATTCCTTGGGTTCAAGGCGGGCGTATGCGCTGGCTGGTTCTAGCGGTTGCGCGGGTTCGAGGGATTGTTTGATCTGACGGAATAGTCTGTTCGCCACTCTACCGGTACAAAATCGTTGCTGCGAGCCTAGGTCAACGAGATGGACGCTCTACCACCGCATACCGACACTTTCGATCAGTCTCGCATCCCGTTCGCGCAGGCTGTTTGCCTGGCCATAGTCCTTGCTTGGGTCCTGTTCTGACCGTGCCTAGAGCCGCCCGATCGTCTGATGGCTCACACCGTAGCTCTTGGCGATCGACGCCAACGTCTCACCAGCCGCTCGGCGCTTGATGGCCTCTTAGAGCAACGACACCAGTTCATTGCGCGTCGACCCGGCGCAGTTCCGGCTGCAGCGCAGTCATTTACGCAATGTCGTCCATGGTCAGTCACCCGGGGCGAGATCGACGCACTTGGAATGATCGTCAGCCCTCGGCGGCAACCATCTAACTTCAAGAATTTGACGACGCTCTTCCTGGAACGCCCCCGCCAACGGCTGAACCGGCTTGCCAAAACCATAGGCCATGATCATGCGCGTGGCCTCGAAGCGATCTTCCGTCGTGTACTTCAAAAACTTCTTGCCGTCCTGCTCGTAAGTCGCGGTGCCCTCGAGTACTTCTTCCCAGAACGCCAGCACTTTCGGATAGAGGCGAGCTGCGGCGGCTGCCATCTGTAAGCGTACAACACGATCAGCGATCGGGCGCGGGCCTGGAGGGCGTCCGCCCCTGTTTTTCTGATACTGCGGAGGAACTTCGAGGGTCATAGTCTTTTCCAAATACTTTGTAAGCACAGAAATTTCAATTGATTAAACCTTGAATTTGACGTGCCGTTCACTGGTATGTTTGATGTGATATTCAAATTCACCGTCGGCCTGGTTGTCTGTAGTTGCTCGTACAACTCCACCATTGCGACAGATCGTCTCGGATGTGGCAAGAGACCCCAGCGTGATCTAGCGCACACCGAATGTGCAGCGCTGTCGCGTATGTAGAGCACACTGAAATGGCGACGGAACATAGGAGTTGATCATGCGCCGGAAAATCGTGCTTGCTATCGCGACTGTTCTGCTTGTGGCTAGCGCCGCCAACGCGGCTCCTAACCACGCCAGGACTGACACCACGCAGAACAGCTACCGGACTGCGGACCATCAAGGCCGGTTTCACGTTGGATACTGACTCTTCTGACGAAAGTGGTCGCGCCAGGGAACAGGTGCTCCCTGGCGCGTGATGGCAGTCGGGGTGTCGGCCTTGGGGGCCGACGAACTGCCGATCTCAGAACTAATCCAACGTTGACGGCTGGTCACTCTATCTGATGTTAGCGAGTGGTATATCGTTCGATACAGTCCGGTCGAACGATGTATTTGCTACGGTCCTCTTGCTGACGAGCAAGGGACCCCTTGCCCCTCGGCGTTTAGCCCCCGACCTCGGCCCAATTAGCTCGGCGGGGGCTATTCTTTGGCGGGGCCCACGCTGCGCCCGATCATGCACAAGGCTGTGATCGCCAGACTTAGGGAATGATTATCCCGAAGCGTGGTCGCGTATTTCCTAAGCAGCTTCACCTTGTCGTGGTGATCGGCACTTCCTGGGGCGGTCGTCTGTGTCTTCCGATTGTGGTTATCAGCCTTGATAGCGCTGTATAGCGCTGGAGTTGTTGTTTTGAGCGCCGCATCGCTAATGAGGTACGCGCTGCCGTCCTGCGTCACATAACCGTGCTTCAACATGTACTGCAACTTGCGCAACACAGTTGTGCGCGGCATCCCGATTGTGTGTGCGATCTGTTGAGCCGTGAGAGCCCGACCTCGCAACGTTCCAGACCACACAGCCCGCGCTATGTAGGCGAGTTCAGCAAACGCGGCTATGTCGTGCGTGGCGAAGATGCGGGTAATCAACAAGCGCTCGAACTTCTGTGTGGCATCGGCCAGGATCAACCGTTCCTTCTGGCGAGGGATGTCTTCAGGTCGCATCGGCATAAGCGAACCTCCACTGTGTTCTCAGTTGAGGCACATGACATCGAGGCCCCAAGCTCGCGTATGTTGCCGAGGGTCATCGGTGGGCCGTTGAGCTTTCCTGGCCAAGTCCGTGGCAACCTCACTGCTTGCAAGGAAATGCTTTAGAAAGCGCGAAGGCAACGTTGCTTGCTGCGGTGAGTTGCCGTTCGTCGGGGTGATCGCGAAGGAAGTTTGTTACAACCTCAGCAAGTTGGCCGATCTCTACGGGGGGCGCCGCTATACAGGCCCTGTACCCAGCTACTTCTCCGTTTTCCAAGATGTCAGCAACACCTGCAATGTAGCCCCTACAAAATCCCCATTGTGTCGAGGCATTCGCCTGCTGATCCCCAGGCACATTTTCCGGGGTTGCGCTGCATAGTGGGTACAGATCGTTGCCGCTGATGTAGCCGTCAGCAAATGACGGGGTCGCCGTCAGGATGAAAATCGCCGCGAGCCAAGCTGCCTTCGACATTTCCTTGCCCTCCGGTTTGCACGCTCACGCAAGAAGGGTAGGACCTCAGCCCTCCGGCGGGAGGATGACGCAGTATAGCACGCCTTTGCTGCGGCCTTCCTGTCGCGGAGCGCAGACGTGGGCACCGCCATCAGGCGCGATCACGTTGTTAATCGTGTCAACGGGAACCCGCACCCATTCGCCTTCCACTTTTACTTCATAGTGGTCGTCAACCATTCGACTTTGGGTCGGGCGACAATCCAACAGGTTGCAGCACGAACCTTTGCCGTCATTTCTTTGGAGCTTCGAGTAGAACTCCTGATGCCAGTTACCGTGGCCCACCCCGTAACTTCCGTCTTGTGCCTCTGCGTCTACACAAAGAAACACAGAGAGGACGCTGCCGCCAAGAGCCGCGATGAACTCGCGCCGCCTCATGGCCATCCCTCCTGAAAGGGAGCGCTAGGCTACCATAGGCCAACATCGAACGGCATTTGAGAAGGTCACCCAACCCTCGCCAATTCGTGAGCAGGGTTTATTGGCCCTCAGATCACGCTAAGCGTATCGAGGCCTTCGGCTCCTCCCAAAGAGCCTACGGTCCCGGCCGCTTCCCTTCGCCCCCACCCCCAGCGGTCGGGACCATTCCTTCAATCATTGGCCGCCTGGTCGCGGGAAGACGCTTGCACGAAGTTCGCTGGAATCGGCCGTGTACTCAAGGGAAACGTCGTTCTCGCTCCGTATCCGCTAATGAACTTTGCCATCCGGCTGCGGGAATAGCCGTATGACGATGAACCGTCCCCGCGCTTTCATCCGATTAGTTGGATGATAGAGGAGGGGCTGGCCGATCTTAAACTTGAGCGTCATCAGCGAGGCCGGATGGTCGCGCCAGGGAACATGTGCTCCCTGGCGCGTGATGGCAGCGGTGGGGTGTATCGGCTTCTGGTGGGGTAGGGCCGATTTCGTCTGCCGATCTCAGAACTAAGCCAACGTTGACGGCGGGTCACTCTATCGGATGATAGGTGATTTGTTTGATGCACCGCACCAAGCTTCTATCGTCAGGTATATGTTAATATAATATCGGAGCGATATTGTTGCTTGTTGATGTAGCTAGAGTTCCACTTCACACCCCCGATCTTCCCGTTTGATCGGGGGTTTTTGTTTGCGCCCCAATGACCGAGCGTCGGCGAGTGTGAATGCTGCCCCGCCGCCTAACCTACATTGTACCGATGGCTGATCGGCAAAAATAAAGCCCCGGCTTCCACCGGGGCCAGTCATGAATGAGAGAATAGTCGTCGAACGAGCTTCATGATCATGAAGCACTTTAAGCTTTAGCGCATTGACCGCCTGCCGACCAGGGTTTGCTAGCAACCGGCCTTTCGGCTTGTGCTAGGCTTGTCTCTGCTCACGTCCCGGCGCTTGGCGACGATGCTGTCCACGCTCACTTGTCCAACGTTCTTGAACATTCTTCGGGGGTTTGGCGCTGCGGATCGCACGCCTGTTTCACTTGATCCGGGGTTCGGCCTCGGACGCGTTCAAGATCGGCATTGGTACACCCCGTGATGACCAGCAAGACACCGGCAAGCACTGCGAGGTAAAATCTGGTCTTGCCGAGCGTCATCGGCGGACCGGCGGGGTGCTTGGAGTTCATTCGATGACTTTATCAGCGCGGCCGAGAAGTGAGAGTGGGAACGTGATGCCCAGCGCCTTCGCGGTTTTGAGATTGATCACTAGTTCAATCTTCGTGGTCCATCCCTCCCGAAAGGGAGCCTAGGCTAGCACACTCGCCTTATTCGCCGACCCTAGTCGCGGCCGGTGCGCACGGGTTCTTGACCTTAATTCATGCATTCGCTGACCTCCGCCGGCCGTTCACGTCAGGCGCTCCGTCTTTGTCGGAGCGGTCTGCTGGCCCGCCCGCCCCCTCCAGTCGGCCCCGTTCGCCAAGGTTCCGTATCGACGTTAGTACGAGGGATCAGAACGCGGGGGGACGGCCTGCTAGCCCGAATTGCGGCGCGCCCTTATCTGAAACGTATCAAAAGCATATTCGGCAACTTGCCACCACAGGTACTCGTCGCCGCGGAAAGCCACCATGCTGTCATACACTTTCTTGAAATCCGCATTCTTGGCCGACGTGTCGGCGTAAATCTCATTGGCTGCCTTGTATGATGCCTCAAGGACGGCCTGATTGAACGGCCGCAACTGCGCACCGGCGGTAACCAAACGCCTCAGCGCTGCCGGATTGTTAGCATCGTATTTCGCCAGCATCCATTCATTGGCAAGCGCGGATGCAGTGCGGACGATCAACTTGTAAGAGCTTGAGAGTTCGTTCCATTTGTTGATGTTGATGAAGTTGTGGACCATTCCGCAGCCCTCCCACCAGCTTGGATAGTGATAGTATGGGGCAACCTTGTACAAACCCAACTTCTCGTCATCGTAGGGGCCGACCCATTCGGCGGCGTCGATAGTACCCTTCTCCAGCGCCGGATAGAGATCACCGCCAGCAATCTGTTGCGGGACCGCGCCGAGCTTTTGCAGGACCACGCCGGCAAAGCCGCCGATCCGCATTTTCAGGCCATTTAAGTCGGCAGCGTCCTTGATTTCTTTGCGGAACCAGCCGCCCATCTGAGCGCCGGTATTGCCGGCCGGGATCGCGTAGATGTTGAACTTCTTATAGAAATCGTTCATTAGGTCCATCGCCCCGCCGAAATACATCCAGGCATTCTGCATGCGCGCGTTGAGCCCGAAAGGAACTGAGGTGCCGAATGCAAAGGTCGGATCCTTGCCAAAATAATAGTAGGACGCGGTGTGGCACATCTCGACAGTGCCGTTCTGGACCGCGTCGGCGGCGGCAAGACCCGGCACGATTTCGCCAGCGGCAAAAACCTGGATTTGGAACTTGTTGTCGGTAGCGTCTGCTACCGCTTTGGCAAAAACTTCAGACGCGCCATAGAGGGTGTCGAGCGATTTCGGGAAACTCGAGGTCAGCCGCCACTTGAGCTCGGGCATGGATTGGGCGATGGCGGGCTTCGCAACCGTGGCGGCAGCTGCTCCGAGGCCGGCCGTCTTGAGAAAATCGCGACGTTTCATGGACGCCTCCAACAGGGCTAATTTCGGGAACCGCGGACGTGTGCTGCGCGCGCGCCGCCAACGGCCACACGCGGCCGCATCGCCCGGAGACCTGACGAGTTCGGTGCCGCGGACAAAGCTAGCGTTTTGCCAAGGCTTCACCCGTCGCGCGCGTGGCACCGCTTACGATCGTGTCGGCACGCGGTCGAACGAAAACGAACCGTTCTGCTCCAGAAAAGACCTCATCAGGCTGACCGTCGCCACCGATAAGTAGGAGCCCTGCCCCCGCATTGCCCACGGATAAATCAACTAATTCCCCAGTATATCGCGCGACAGGTCGCATAGCGATGTGGAGAAACTCACCAACCGGCTGGTCAAGGTAATTAAGGCGCAATGCTGGGCCAGCTTCCGCCGGACACAGTTGAAATCCTTGTGCGACCGCTCGGGCATAGATGTCGTGGAGCGAAGCGCGGTCATCAAATCCAAGGTCAAATACCGAAAGGACGACGAGGTCCAGTTCAACGGGCGCTTTGATATATGGGAATGCAGGGCGACCCAGAATTTCGTCTGCATCGTCGCCCACTAGTATCAGACAAGGAGCGGTCTCCATTGCTAGACGGATGGCATTGACGCCTTTCGAGCCACCGACGGTGATCGTTTTCCAAATCAGGGTTTCGAGGGCGGTCGGGGGCGTCTGCGTTTCCTCTGCCGCGACAGCAGCAGCGTGCGCGGCGGACGTGCTTAGGCATCGCGGCGATTGCCCGGCCGCGTGCCCCCGCAAACAAGACAAGAGGCAAGAACACCACAAAGCGGCGCGCACAGCGCCAGACCACTGAGCTCAGCATTGCGCCCCCTCGTTTGGCATCCGCTCACACTGTGCCGTAGTACCCAGTCGCTTCGATGTGACGTGGGTCACTCAAGCTGTCGATTTGTTGTGGAGCTTAAAAATCTGGCCGAGGAGATGGGGTTTTACATCATGGGCAGCGATCGAACTTTTTTGTAGCGGCACTAATGGCTTCGTCATACGCCTGGACAGCCGCCTTGTGAGCCACCTGTTCTTTTTGATCTTCGTCGTTGCGGCCAACCGCAGGCTGCTTCGCGACGACCCTTTACTTCCTGAGATCGGCTATTAGTTCATGCAGAACGACTTCACAGGGGAATAATTCATTAATCGGCAGTTGCGGCTCACTTCGCGCAGGTGCGGTTCCCGCAAACGTGGCGACAAAAACGAGCAGCCCAGCAGTCGCTATCGTCTTCATCTAATCCCCCGTCCGCGCGGCCTACGACAGCATCATTGTCGGCACCATGGCACAGCATCGTCGCTGCCTTTGTGACTTGGGTCACAAGCTAGCTATAGCGGCTCGGTTGTAAGTGCTTCGAGTTTCGCGAACCGCGCGTTGGGCATCGTTACGCTCGACCTCGCCCGATTATGGGCATACAGCGGCTTAGTGGTCCGGTGCCGAGCTAAGCGATTGCATCTTGGCTGATCAGCGTACCCAGCCGTCCTCGGCGGCCGGCTGGTACGTACGCGGCACGCTGCGCGCCCTTTACCTCACTGCATGGTTGAACGCTGCCGATAATGTCGACAGCGAAGCGGGCACGCCCATTGGAGCAACTTGCATGCATTCCGAGACCGCTGATGCCTTTTTCTGAAATGAGATCATTGAAGGGGGTTGCCATGCGCTCGCTGATGATTGTCGCCGCGCTCACGTCCGCCATCCGCTTCCGAATCGGCGCAGGACTATCCGACGCGGCCGATCAATATTGTCGTTCCGGCCGCCGCGGGCGGGCCGACCGATACGATATCGCGGATCACGGCCCAGGCCATGTCGCAAATCCTTGGGCAGACATCACGATCGAAAACGCTGGAGGCGCCGGCGGGACCATCGGAACAGGCCGCGTCGTCCGCGCAGAGCCCGACCGGTTACACGCTGCTGATCTACCACGTCGGACTGTCAACGGCCGCCACGCTCTACCGCAAATTGCCGTACGACACCAAGTCGGCATTTGCACCGATCGGGCTCGTCACCGCCGCGCCGATGACTATCATCGGCCGGCCCGATCTCGAGCCCAATACGCTCAAGGAACTGATCGCGTATCTGAAAAGCCCGAAGCGCGAAGCTGACCTTCGGCAACGCCGGAATAGGTTCGGCTTCACATCTTTGGTGAATGCTGTTCATGTCTGAAGTGCAGGCACAGCTCACACCCGTGCCCTATTGGTGTACTGCCCCAGTCATGAACGATCTGATC
>CAWFLX010000025.1:0-132596 GCA_963816775.1 uncultured Alphaproteobacteria bacterium | reverse complement strand
AACTATTCCGTCGGCGCGTAGTCGAACTCAACATATCTTTGGACACCCTGGACGAAATCAGCGGCCTGCCGACCCGCTATTGTTCCAAGCTTCTGTCGATTGAGCCGACCAGAAATCTCGGCCTGATTTCATTCGAGGCACTACTAGGTGCGCTCGCCGTTCAGTTGGTGGCGATGGAACGCTGGCCGCGTCCCTAAGAGGCTACTTGAATTTCTTTCGCCGGTATCTTTACAGCGCCCCATGTCCGGCCTTGAGGAGTCATTCGCGAGAAGATTTGAATATCCTCGTTCGATTCCTTCCATCCCAAATCAACGTCCTTATCTGGAAGAACCACTATCGCCCTTTGCTTTATATAGACGACGACAAACTTCTGAGCCTCGAACTCGCGCGACCAGCTTTTGAATTGGCTGTAATAGGGCTCACGTCGCCACGCTGTCGGATGCCCGGGGTCAACGTGGACTGAAATTCGGACGCGATCTTTTTCAAAATTTATCATCATTTTGCAGATTGAAGGCTGCCATTCCGGTCCCAGGTAGGAACTCAAAAGCCAACCGCAAAAATAATTGCGACAAACGGCAGGCCGCGTCTCATGCATGGTGCATCCGCCACGGCCTGGGGCGCAATGCCGGCACCAAACACCTTGCGGCTTGTCGAATTCATCGACCTGCATAACCTTGCAGCACATGGAACAGTCGCCGCAGTTGCGTCCTGGTACAACTTTGGGCGTGTACTCTTCATCGCTCATGATCGAAATTTTATCAGATGATGTGCGGCAATATCAACCGCTGCACGCCAAGCTCGCGCATGTTGCCGAGCGTCATCGGCGGGCCGGCGGGGTGCTTGGGCTTTGCCATGGTGGCCCTACGTGGTGCTCAGTTCGCTTTCGCGCGCAATGCGCTCAGCCAATTCGTCGTCCTGACTTCTGATTCGGTAGCAAACCTCACCGCGTGTTTGACGAAGCACGGCGAGCACCACGTATCGCCCCCTCGCTTTCGCGCCCCCTTCCGATAGAAGAGCGACTGACCGATCTTGAAATCGCGTTTACTCATCGCCATCGCTGCGGCGGGCCGGCGGGTGCTTGAGCTTCATTCGATAACTTCGTCGGCGCGGGCGAGTAGAGTTGGAGGCACCGGAAGGCCGAGTGCTTTTGCGGTTTTAAGGTTGATCACTAGTTCAAATTTGACGGGTGCTTGCACTGGAAGTTCAGCAGGTTTCTCGCCGCGCAAAATGCGATCTACATACGAGGCGGCCCGCCGGTATTGATCATTAAGGTCAACTCCATAGAAGGCCAAGCCCCCAGCTTGCGCAAAATAGCGATAGGGATAGATGGCAGGTAGCCCACGGTCGTTGGCGGCGGAAATGATCAGATCACGCTGGGCCGCGCTGAGCGCGCTTGGGAGAACGACTAGTCCACCGTGTGAGTCACGCGAGAAGGCTTCGATGCCCTGTTTGATTTCGGCAGCGTCGTGCGCGTTCATGGTGCTTACTTCGAGGCCAAGTACCGATGCGTTTGCCTTGATCGTCCGCATGTATCCCGCCCACGCCGCATCATTTGGAGAGTCAACGACTCCTACCCTCGCAACATTAGAAGCAATCTCCTTGAGCAGCTCCAACCATTTTACGGTGAACGAGTACTCATAGTGAGTGAACCCGGTAGCGGTCCCTCCCGGCCGCGCGAGGCTTGCGACAATTCCGCTACCAACCGGATCGGCAAGTTGCACGAACACAATCGGAATAGAGTTCGTTTCTCGTTGTAGAGCGCCGACTGAAGTTACGCCATTGGCGAAAATCACGTCTGGCCTGAGCGACACAAGCTCGGCCGCATAAACTCGAACCCGATCAACGTCTCCAGCACCCCAACGAAGGTCGATTTGCACGTTGCGGCCATCGATCCAACCTAGGGAGTGTAAGCCCTCCAAAAATGCCTGAAGGCGGGACTGCGCCGCGGGGTCGTCCATTGCGAAATTGATAAGAACCCCGATGCGGCGAATCCGAGAGAGTTGTTGAGCCTGCGCCACCACCGGCCAAGCCGCCACACCACCCAGCCCCGCAATGAACTCGCGCCGCTTCATGGCCATCCCTCCCGAAAGGGTGGCTAGGCTAACACGGGCACCATCAACCTTCGATCAGCCTTGTCGCGGCCGGTGCGTCCGGGTTCTTGACTTTGATCCAGTGCGGCGAGCGCCCCGAGCGATACGGCTTGTCCCGCCGCTTGGCGACGATGCCTTCGAGCCCCATCGCACAGGCATGATGGAACGCGCCCTCGCCGTCGTTCCCTTCGATGTGATCCGACAGTTGGACGCCGTGACCGGCGCCGCGTAATAGCCGTACAAGCTTCGCGCGCCGCTCCGACCACGGCTCGCGCCGCATGTCGCGCCCGTCAAGCTCCAACAGGTCGAAGGCGTAGAGGAACACTTCGCGTTTGGTAGGGCGGCCGAGAGCCGCGCGCAGTAGCTCAAAGTCGGCCACGCCGTTGGGATCGCACGCAACGCCTTCGCCGTCGAGGGTCACCGAAGATGCGGGAAGCCTAGCAAGGGTGTCCACGATCCGCGGCACGCGCTCGGTGTACTCATTGCCTCGTCGGGAAAACACGCGAATGCGATTGCCTTCCACCCGGCAAATGAACCGGTAGCCGTCGTGCTTGATCTCATGCACCCACTGCGGGCCGGACGGCACCGCGTGGCCGAGCGTCGGCAGGCAGGGCTCGATGAAGCCGGCGGGGTGACGGACGGGAGCGGGAGAACGCCAGAGCATGGTGGGTCTACATAGTGGTCGAAACGGCGGGCGAGTGCTTATACTTTTCGTGCCTATCCGTCTGACATCCGACCGACGGCCTTGCTCGCATCATATCGGCGAGCGCCGGCGGCACGAAACGGACCGGATCAGGCGCCGGAATTGTCAGGGTAATTCGATCCACAAGGCGGCGCCCCCGACCACGAGGCCAAGGACGGCCACGATCATGGATCAGCGCAATGCCCTGGCTGTCGAACGCCATCATCGGTGCTTCCGCCATGTGATGCCTCACCGATGAAGGTTAGCCCGAATACAATCGCGTGGAATTGAGAGCTGGTACCTACACAACTAGTGCTTGGGTTAATGTGTTAGCCGACACAAAACACCTCTTTGTCGCCCAGGGACCTAAACCGTGACCGTCGTGAGGCGATACCCGGAACGCTAGACCGGCGTCAGCCGCCAGCCCGCACACCCGACAATGGAGCGTTGCAAAGACAGACATTGCATGCGGGGCGCCGCCGCGCTGCTATTCGGTTTGAGACGACCGGGCGCCGTATCCCCCGTGTTATCCTCGCGCCCGAGGACTTAGCCCGCCCTGTGCAACCGGCGGGCTTTTTCTTTGCCGCCAAGCCCTGACAAAGGTCGCACTGGGATGGAGGGCGCCGGGGGATCCCGTCGAGGCTATCGAGCCACCAGTTGGGGGCACCCCAATGAAAACCCCGGCACGATGCGGTCTACATCCGAATCAAGGCGCCGCCGTGACTTAGGCAAGCCCGCCGGTGACTTAATCCAAGCCAAAGGCTGTCCGATGGCGCACACAGCCGCCAAGCGCACCAGCGAGTCTCCCACGGCACCGTCGCCGCCACTCTACGGGCGAGCGACCGACGTTCGCCCTTCATCGTTGGGGGCAACTCACCTGGCGACGGCCGGAACCAAGGCTCGTCGGGCGGGATCTGTCGTGGTGGAACCGAAAGATTTAGCACCGGTGAAGGCAACTGCATAACGGTGTCCTTGCCGCCGCACCACCTCACAATTTTGTCGATTGTGATTGCTTAGAACGACCAAAGCAAATTTATTGGGAAGGTCAGTGGGGGCTCCAATTTCGAGGAGTGCTCCCGTCGAAGAGAGATTGCGGATCATGCACCCAACCCCGCCGACATGACCGAACTCGATCCTGCCGGCGGCAAACCTGCGTTCTCGTATGGCGCGCCTGCGTTCGCTCATTGCAATCTGCCTCGCGGTGGAATTGAGAAACCCCACCCTATGCAACTAGCGCTTGGGTTAATGTGTCAGCCGACACAAAACAGCGCTTTGTCGCCCAGCGCCTAGCCCGAAGGCCACGAACCCTCCCGCGGGCTACCAGCCCGCGCCAGCGTTCAGATCATGAACATTGTGGTGTTTAGGTACTCTGAAGCTGAAAACAGGGCGCGTGCCGGCGAGGGCACCGACTGCCGCTCAGGCAAGAAATGAATCTTGATGTGCTATCCTTGCCATGCATGCAAACAATGAGGTGTTTCCCAGGCTCGACCTTGATTGCTTTCCCAGCGGTATCGAACAGGGCCACCGAACTTGGTGCTGAGGGCAGTGGGGTTGGCTTTGTGTCTGCATAAGTCTGCACAAACTGCACAAGTGCGAACTGTGCAAAGGCGTGCGATAGCCACAGCGCACGCACAGCACACCCCAACCCTATAGGGGTGTGCGTGTGTGTAGGTGTGCGCGACCCTCAGTGTGACCTCCTTGCTGCGCGATTTGAGTTTGGCCTTGAGCTTGGCCGACACGCTATCCCAGGCGAGCAATACGTCGAGTAATCGCGCTCGCATCTGATGCACGCGCCTTTCCCTACGGATCAGGCGTGACGCCGAGAGCCCATGCTCCCGTGCCTCAGCCGCCGGTGACGCCGCCGTTCTCAAAATTCCGGCGAAGGCCCATCGCTGCCTCAACGATGTTGGCATCCAACGCAGTGTTCAGACTGAGGGATTAGGAGCGCAACGACATGGATGCGTCCGATGCGGTGGTACATGGCTACATTAGGGCACGCGCGCCGCGCTACCGGGAAGCGCGGGGGTATATCTTTGTATATCTTTCGGTATACAAATCAACTCAGGAGAGTAAGATAGTCAAGCTCAACTTACCAGCCCAGGCGTTCTCGCTGGCATATGAAAGGAGTGGAAGATGAAGGCCCTCTATCTCCTCCTAGTTGGACTTGCACTGTTCGCTGCGTCGCCTGCCAATGCGCAGTGCGCGGTCGATATTTTTGGTCTAGTGAGTGGTTGTCCACCTGCGACAGTGACCACTCCCACGCCCCCACCGTCTCCCTGTGGTGCTGATCCTCTCTGCGGTCCAACTGGACAAGCCCCCGAGCAGCGGCTCATCCGGCTCACCGGGCGGCACTGGCAGCTCTCCGCCGCCAACAACCTGCACGACTAATATGTTTGGCGCGCTAGTGTGCTGACATGGGTGCCCAAGGTCTAGACCACGATTAACTTCGGGGCCTTTCCGGGCAGTCACAGACGAGCGTCGTCATCACAGGGCAAGCCGGCATCCTAACCGGCTCGCTCTGTGAGGCTTGGATACAAGCGATCGCTACTGCCGATGCCGCCCAGCCTCTGCTGGACGTGCTGGAGGCGAAATTTGCCGCAGCGTTGGCGAATTGGCTGCTCTTGCTCGGATAGCCCGACAGAGCTCACCGGCGGGCTTGGGCCCGGCCTTGAACATGCGTAACAACGGAAACATGAGCGCGCTGACGACGATCAGCCTCGTTGGCATTGTGCTGGTCTTTGTGCTGGTCTTCCTGCTGCTCTCGTACTTTCGTTGAGCCTTGAGGCGGTCGAACGGGCCAGCGGGGTTCCAACCCCGCGTTGGCCTGTTCCAACGCCTAGGGGGTTATAGGGGGATGGAACACACACCCCATCGGAAGGGGGTTGGTAGTGGAATGGAAGGGGAGTTGGCAGGGAGTTGGAAGCGGTGATTGCGGTGTCAAAATCTGTCGTCTGCGGCTCCGACAACGAGGCGAGGGCGGCTGCGTGAAGGTGGCCCCTCGGGCACGATGTGAATTTTGTTTGCGTCCAGCAGCCGGGACATTGCCTGTTCGAATGCCTTGACTTTGATGCCACTAGCCTCGGGGTCGGCTGCGAATAGGGTAGGCGCATAAATCTTGCTCGGCTTTGGGCTGATGTCTCGGTTCTGGTTATTGAACTTGCCGAGAAGTTTGAGGAATACGCGCTCGGTGTTCTGGTCGGCTGCCATCTTGTCGAGCGATCCCATGACGTTGGCCGGGACAAACGCGCCACTTTTCCAGCGCAGCAGGATTTTCTCGGCCTTTGGTCCGTAGTTGTTTTTCAGGAATTGCAGTTCGCGCAGTTCTGGGTCCGGTTCCTCGCCGGCTTCGGTAGTGGCTGCCTTGAAATACATGCGCGAGCGCACGGAGTTGTGCCACGCCGTTGATCCGCTCAAGCCGGTCCCGGTGTTGATGCCTGTGAGGCTCGGATGGCTGGCAATGACAAGGGGCGAATTGGCGGCGATTGCCATGCCGCGCAATTGTCCGATGAATTGCCGCACCTGGGCGCGGTCGCTTTCGTTCCCGGCAAAGATATCGGCGGCAGTATCCAGGCTTATGAGCTTGGGCCGGATGTCGCAGGCGGCTTCCTTGAGCTGCGCAAATATCTTGGTCGGGTGAACCAGGCCGTTGCGATCAGCGCGTCCGAGAATGGCATCCTGACCGGCAAAATCGAGAAGGTGCAGATGGCCTACCAGTTCGGATATGCGTGCGCCGTAATGGGCAGCGATAGCCGCAATTCGACGGTGCACTTCGTCGGCGGCATCTTCGGCGCCGAGGTACAGCGCCGGTCCCGGCTCCGGCATTGTCCCCAGCCAATCCTTGGCCAGCACATGCGCGGCCGATAGTTGCAGCAGGGCGACCGACTTTCCGATTGAGCCTTCGCCCGAGAACAAACTGACTTGCCGCAAGGGTATCCGGTCCCGCACCGCCCACTCGCGCTCTGGCACAGGCACGGTGTCCCAATCCGACATATCGATGAACGGCAACGGCGTGTCTGCTGGCGGCGGCTCGTTTAGGTCAGCATCTTCCGGCGGCAAGTTGAAATCCTGCGGCCCTGAAATCGGCGGCACATCATCGCGCGGCGGTTCCTCTCCGCGGCCATTGCCGTTGCTGGTCTGATCTGGCGGCGGCGCTCGGTGACGTGCCAAATCTGCCTCGATCTCGGGTGTGATTGTCATTTCGGGCCCGACTTTTTTTCGATGTGGGCAATGATGCCGACGCGCTCGCTTGCGCTGTGTCCGCTCAGCCAGGCCTCAAGACGTTTCGGGTCGCCAAGCCGAACGAGATAGTCCGACGCCTCTAACGTCGATTCCGCGACCGCTGGCCTAGCGGCGGGTTTGCGTTGACGGTCGCGCGCCTCCGCATCCGCGAGACTGCACGCCCTCGCAAATGAATCGGTTAGCCCGAAGTAGTCGCTGGCCTCGGCGTTCAGCTCCCACTGCTTGTAACCAATGCCGCGCCCGGTGATCGGCTGTGCATCCTTGGCCGCGGAGTACATCGCATCGATGAGATCGAGGGATCGCTGCGCCTTGCCACGACCCTTTTTGGAACTGGTTCCAACCCGCTCTGCCGGCGTCAGTGATCGCGGCGGCGGTGGTGCCGGTGGTGGCGCGGTCTCAACGGGACGGTCGGCGACTTCCTTAGCGCGCAAGCGCGCAGCGACACCGGTCAAGAGCGAGATCACGTCATCGATGGCCGTGAGGTGAGGGGCGAGAGGCTTCACTTGAGCAGCCACCTTGGTCGTTAGGTGCTCAACCAGCTCCGGATCGTGACCAACCGCAGTTATTAACCAGAGCAACGCGCCCAGTGCGTACGTGGCTGGCTCTGCGCCCTCTGCGAACAGGCGTTCGTACAGCGGAGTGAGATCGGCGGTTAACGTAGATGGCTTGGCCGCCGCAGGCTGGGCGTCCGGCGGCTGGACCGTAATCTGCACCTCGCGACCGGTGGTCGGCACGTCGTGCCGGATATCAAGAACGACTTCCCGAGTTTCTTCACTACGTAGTGAAGAAGACACCCGCACTTTCCTGACGCTCTCGGCTTTGCCGGAGCGAACCTCGGCCACCGTCTTGCGGCCGTCCGCAATCTGCATCAGTTCCGAAGCGCGGCCAGTGCTCAGACTGAGCTTGTCCTTGAGCAGCTTTTCCCATTCGGCCCAGTTGGCGGTGTGAGCTTCGCCGCCGTGCTGGTGCCGGAAAACCCGACAAGCCTATTCGTCAGCTTCACGTTCTGCGGCTTGTGATGCGGGTACACTTTCGCCACGCTCCAATGCGTGCGCGGGTCATCAGAGAAATCGTCTTCCATGACAGTCATGCCCGCCGCTTCGAGCGCGGCGGCTTACGCGCGATTTGGTGCTTTTTGAATTGCGTGGCGGGGTCGGTCTTTCGCCGCCGCGGAGCGGCGCTCGGCCCATTCCAACCCCTCTGGACCATCGTAAATATCGCTGGCGCCCCAGCGGCCGGCGAGCGGCGGCCCCTGGTTCACGCTTGGCTGGCACAAACGATTAAGGAGATGAATGCTGGTCGGATAGCCGTTCTCGGTCAGGAACCCGGCAAGCTGGCGTCGCGTAAGTTTTGACATGGCGGCCCTCAATCAGCACCTGACAACCGGGTGCGTGACGGCCACCAAACAACAACAATTAATGAAAATCACTGGACAGAAATCAGCGATTACAGTCCAGTGAACTGAAATCAGCGATTACTCAGGTGCCTGTAAACGGCCCAGACATCCCAAATCCGGTCAGTGGAAAGCCCATTCTCTTCGGCCACTTGCTCGACGGCCTTGGTGACTTTAAGCCCGTCTTTGACGCGCTTCTCTATGCTGTCAAATATTTTTAAATTCGCGGAGTGCTGCGGGGGCTGACCCTTGGAGTGTTTAAAAACAATCTGCCGTGGGCCGGTGTTACCAGGATCAATCAAATCGGCAAGCCGGTGGCAGGCTTCGTTAAATAGCGCCTCGCGCTTTGTAATTGACATGTCGCGTCCGAAGCTTCCGGCTCAGGAAACCAGGACGGATCGTCGTCCGCGGTGTTCATGCCGGCACCCTTGGCGGCCGGGCAATCGCGACCACGTTCGGCTGCGGATCGCAAATGTTCTCGATCAGCGTCGCCAGCTTCTCGAAAGCAATGCGCTTCTCTTGTTCGTAGGAATGTCGATCATAAGTAGCGCGAACGCCGCTGAGCACATGGCCGAGACACATTTCGCCAATGTCGGCATTCACGCCGGCGCGGCTCATCAAGCTGACGGCTGCTCCTGCGAAGATCATGCAAAACCCAACCGTGAACGCCGGAAGCCGCGTCGAGGCGGCTTTTGAATTTTCCCATCTGCTTGGTCGGCGTTCTGCCGTTGGTGGTGAAATAGAAATCGCACTTGCCAATCTGCGGGACGGTCGGCCAACACCGCGAGCGCCGCGCCGGACAACGGCACGACATGATCAATTTTCGTTTTGTATCTGCTGGACGGAATTGTCCAAACGCCGTTCGATCTCGCTGCGCGTCATGCACCGCGCTTCGTCGCGTCTTGCGGCGGTCAACAAAACAAATTTCACGAACGCCCCGAACGGCCCGTTTGATCTCGCCGGCGGCTTTCCAAACCGCGCGCAATTCGTCGTCGGTCAGGATGCGCGACCTCGCTCGCTCTTTCCCATTTGTCCGCGCCATCCCCCGCACAAGCGGGCTGCGAAAACCGTCGTCGCGGATGGCGTGCCAATTGAACAGTCTGCCGAGATAGGCGAGCACCAAGTCCGACTGGCGCGGGCCGTTCTGATCTTCGATCTTGTCGAGCAGCGCAATGACATCGCGGCGCGCGATACTGTCGATCTGGCGCGCTGCGAATGTCGGATAGATCAGCCGCTCAAATACGCGGCGGCGTTCCGCGAGGCTACGAAGTTTTCGCGCCCTCGCGCTTGAAATAGTTCTCGGCGACGTGCAGGAATGTTCCCTCTGCCGTGGCTGCCTGCTTGCGGCGGTCGTCGGCCGGATCGTTGCCCTTGGCGACCTCACCGAGAATTTTCTTGGCTTCGCGCTTGGCCTCCGCGACCGCCAGCGTTGCGCTCAGCGTCATGCGCCGGCTGCGACCCCCGGCGCGAAACTGCACGACGTAAGATTTGACTTGTTGGCCGTGACCATCAGGCCGAAGCCCTTAAGCTCGGTCGTCCCAGAAGTAGGTGCGCGGCTTGCCGGGCTCGCAGGCGGCCCGCAGAACCAGGCCGGGGGTGAGCTTTGATTTCATGGATTGTCCTCGCGGGGGCGCTTACCCGGCACCGGCGCCGTGATTTTTCGTCACGTTGTCTCGGGTAAGCAGTGGGTAAGCAGTTTCGGTGCAAATCGTTTACAAACGACTGACAATGATTTATCAAGTAGCCGCAAGGAAAAGCAAGGTAGGACGGGGTGTTGTTTTGCTTACCCAGCAAGGATCAGTCAATTGATGGCAACCGGCCGCAAGGGAAATGACACGATTAAGGGTCGCGTACCTCGGTGAATGGCCGAGCAGAACAGCGTTCAGAATCCGCCGCTGACATAAGGGCCAGGAAAGCGCCGCAGCTCAGCGCGGATATTTGGATCTGGATCGCGCCCCACATAGGCGCCGTCGGTCACGACGACGGTTGGATCAACCGCGCTGTACCCCATCAACGGATCGTGACGGGTCACGCCGCGGTGAATTGCCGTCGGCGACGCCGCGAACGCGGATGCCGCAAAAGCCATCAGGGCCGCAGCTATGGTGATCCTGATTATCATACCTTGCTCGGTGTGCGTGCTACGTGTGATGCTCGCCGGCGTGATGTGGGAATTTGTTGTTGGCAGGCAAGCGAAGCGCGCGCAAACGTGAACATGCGTGTCATTACGCGACCTTAACTAGTGAGCGGAATGCTTGGCGACTATTTTGATGCTACAACCCGTTCGGGGCGGGCCGCATCGGATGTGTCGCAACCAGCGTCGGTAATTCATGGCGAGTCTGCCGCACAGATCGGAACGAGAGGATCGGCTTGCGCCAGTGCGATCCGAGGCGGACTCTGGGCTCGCGCCGCACGAAGATCAGCACCGCCGTCCGCGTCGCGGTTTGATCTGGGCAGCCGTTGCGGTGCTCGTGATCGGCGCCAGTGCGCTTTCGTGGTACGCGCTGCGTGCAACTCCCAAAGCTTCGCCCGGCATTGCCTCCACAACCGCGGCACCCGCCGTTCCGGTGACAATTGGCGTTTCGGAAGTGAAATCGGTGCCGGTCTATCTGGTCGGACTCGGCACCGTGCAGGCCTTCAACACCGTGGTTGTGAAAGTCCGGGTCGACGGTCAGCTCGACAAGGTCGATTTCACCGAAGGCCAGGACGTCAAGGCGGGAGACGTGCTGGCGCAGATCGACCCGCGTCCCTTCCAGGCCGCGCTCGATCAGGCCAAAGCCACCAAGGCCAAGGATGAGGCGCAGCTTGAGAATGCCAAGCTCGACCTGGTGCGGTTCAAGGACCTGCACGACTTCGCGACCCGGCAGAGCGTCGATACCCAGACCGCGCTGGTCCATCAACTCGAAGCGACAATTCAAGGCGACCAGGCTGCGATCGACAGCGCGCAGGTGCAGCTCGATTACACGACGATCAAGGCGCCCATATCGGGCCGAACCGGAATTCGTCTCGTGGACCAGGGCAACATCGTCCACGCCACCGATCCGAATGGCCTGGTGGTGATCACGCAGCTGCAGCCGATCTCGGTGATCTTCACCTTGCCGGAACATTATCTCCGCGCCGTCAGCCAGGAGATGCAAGCCGCGCCGCTGCAGGTCTTTGCGCAGGCACGTTCCGACGCGCGGCGTCTCGGCGAGGGCACGGTGGCGCTGGTCGACAACCAGATCGATCAGAGCACCGGCTCGATCAAGCTCAAGGCGACGTTCCCGAACGACAACCACGCGCTGTGGCCGGGCCAATTCGTCAACATCCAGGTGTTGCTGCGCACGTTGCAACAGGCCGTCACGGTGCCCGGGACAGCCGTGCAGCGCGGGCCCGACGGCATGTACGTCTACGTGGTGAGGCCGGATTCGACGGTCGTGATGACGCCGGTCACCGTCGGGCAAATGTCGCAAGGCATCGCGGTCATAGAAAAGGGGCTCGACGCCGGCGCGAAGATCGTTGTTGCCGGTCAATATCGCCTTGCCCCAGGCATGCGGGTCACGCCAGCCCCGGCAGGTGCGCAACCCTCCGGCGGGTCGTGAGGCCCGGCGATGGGAATTTCCACGCCCTTCATCCGGCGGCCGATCGCTACCTCGCTTCTGATGGCTGGCGTGTTGATGATCGGCGCGGTGGCCTATCCGCTGCTGCCGGTCGCGCCGCTGCCGCAGGTCGATTTTCCAACCATACAGGTAACGGCGCAGCTTCCCGGCGCTGATCCCGTCACCATGGCGTCCTCGGTTACTGCGCCGCTGGAGCGCCAGTTCGCGCAGATCCCCGGCGTGACCCAGATGACGTCATCCTCGACGCTCGGCAACAGCGCGATCACGGTGCAGTTCGATCTCAACCGCAATATCGACGGCGCCGCGCAGGACATTCAGACCGCCATCAACGCCGCCGGCGGGCAATTGCCGAAAACGCTGCCGTCGCCCCCGACCTATCGCAAGGTCAATCCGGCCGACGCGCCGATCCTCGTTCTCGCACTGCATTCCGACGCGCTGCCGATCACCGTCGTCGACGACTACGCCGAGAACATCCTGGTCCAGAACATCAGCCAAATTCCAGGCGTTGCCCAGGTCAGCGTCAACGGTCAGCAGAAGCCGGCGGTGCGCATTCAGGTCGATCCGGAAAAGCTCGCCTCGATGGGGCTGGGCCTGGAAGACGTGCGCGCCGTGATCGCGAACGCAACGACCGACAGTCCGAAGGGTAGCATCGATGGCGCCACCCGCACGTTCACGATCTATGACAACGATCAGCTGTTGAGCGCGGAGCCCTGGAATGACGTCATCCTGACCTATCGCAATGGCGCGCCGGTGCGTATCCGCGACATTGGGCGTGCCGTCGATGGCGCGGAAAACAACAAAATCGCGGCCTGGGCCAACGGCAAGCCCGCCATTCTGCTGGCGGTCCTCAAGCAGCCGGGCGCCAACGTCATCGAGACGGTGGATCGCATCAAGGCGCTGCTGCCGCAACTGCAGGCGGCCATCCCGACTGCCGTCAAAGTCGATGTGCTCAGCGATCGGACGACGACCATCCGCGCGTCCGTCGGCGACGTTCAGTTCACGTTGATCCTGACCGTTGTGCTGGTGGTGTTTGTCATCTTTATCTTTCTGCGCAGCTTCTGGGCAACCGCGATTCCGAGTGTGACGGTCCCGTTGGCGCTGATCGGGTCGTTCGCCCTCATGTATCCGCTTGGGTACAGCCTCGATAACCTGTCGCTGATGGGGTTGAGCATCGCGATTGGCTTCGTGGTCGACGATGCGATCGTGATGCTGGAGAACATCGAGCGCCACGTCGACGAGGGACTGAGCCCGGTCGCGGCAGCCGACAAAGGCTCAGGCGAGATCGGCTTCACCATCGTGTCGATCAGCCTGTCGCTGGTCGCGGTGTTCATTCCGCTGCTGCTGATGGGGGGCATCGTCGGCCGCGTGTTTCGCGAGTTTGCCGTCACCGTGACGATGACCATTCTGGTTTCGGCTTTTGTGGCGCTGACGTTGACGCCGGTCATGGGCGCGCGCTTTCTGCGTCCGAAGACCAGCGTGCGCCACGGCCGTCTGTACCTCCTTTCGGAGCGGGCTTTTGACGTGATGCTCGCGGGTTACCGGCGCAGCCTCGACGTGGCGCTGCGCCATCGCTTCATCACGCTCTTGGTGTTCATCGGCACGGTCGCGCTTTCGGTCTATTTGTTCGTGATCATTCCAAAAGGATTTTTTCCACAGCAGGACACCGGCCTCATTCTCGGTACCTCGGAGGCTGCGCAGGACGTGTCGTTTGCCGAGATGAAGCGCTACCAGCTGGCGCTGTCCGCGGTCGTGGCGGCCGACCCGGATGTGGCGACGGTCGGCATGAATGCCGGCGCAACCGGCCAGCAGACGCAGAACAATGGTCGGTTCTTTATAACCTTGAAGCTGCGCGATGAGCGCAGCGCGAGCGCGATGCAGGTCATCGACCGGCTGCGGCCGCAGCTCGTGAAAGTGCAGGGGGCCGCGCTGTTCCTGCAGCCTGCGCAGGACATCAACATCGGTGGGCGGCCGACACGGACACTTTACCAATATACGCTGCAGGACCCGGATCTGAACGAACTCAACCAGTGGGCTCCCAAGATCTTTGGCAAGCTGAAAACGTTGCCGGAGCTCGCTGACGTTGCGACCGATCAGCAGACCGGCGGCGACACCCTGACACTGACGATCGATCGCGACGCCGCCGCCCGCTTTGGCATTCAACCGCAGCTGATCGACGACACGCTCTACGACGCCTTCGGCCAGCGTCAGGTCGCCCAGTATTTCACGCAGGTGAACAGCTACCACGTGATCCTGGAAGTGCTGCCCGAGCTGCAGAACGCGCCCGACGCGCTCGATCGCATCTTCGTCAATGCGCCGGCGACCGGCCAGCAGGTGCGGTTGAGCTCGCTCGCCCGCTGGACCACCAAGCCGACCACATTCCTCTCGATCAACCATCAGGGGCAGTTTCCATCGGTCACCCTGAGCTTCAACCTCGCGCCTGGTGTGGCGCTCGGCGACGCGGTGCAAGCGATTCAGAAGGCGGAATCCGAGCTCGGCGTGCCGGCGTCGCTGGCTGGGAGCTTCCAAGGCAATGCCCAGGCGTTTCAGTCCTCGCTCGCAACGGAACCGCTCCTGGTCGCGGCCGCGCTCGTCGTGATCTATCTCATTCTCGGCATGCTCTATGAGAGCTACATCCACCCGCTGACTATTCTGTCGACGCTGCCGTCCGCCGGCGTCGGCGCGCTGCTGATGCTGATGTTGTTCGGCTTCGACTTCTCGGTGATCGCGCTGATCGGCATCATTCTGCTGATCGGGATCGTCAAGAAGAACGGCATCATGATGGTGGATTTCGCCATCGAGGCTCAACGCGCGCGCGGTCTTTCCGGTCCAGACGCCATACGCGAAGCCTGCCTGCTGCGGTTCCGGCCGATCATGATGACCACGATGGCGGCGCTGCTCGCGGGATTGCCGCTGATGCTCGGCTCCGGAACCGGCTCGGAGCTGCGCCAGCCGCTCGGCTACGCGATGGTCGGCGGGCTGATCCTGAGCCAGGCGCTCACGCTCTACACGACACCGGTGGTGTTCATTTATCTCGAGCGGGTCAATCGCTGGCTGCAGGGACATTCACCGAAACGCGCAGCTGACACGGCCATGCCGGAGCGCCGCCCCGCTGAATGATGGCTACGCGCTCGCGCCCGACCTGAAGCGATCTGCCGCGCGGGCTCGTGCTTTCGCCGCTTCGGTCTCGCGGTCGCGCGGCGGGGCGTTGCTCACGAGCGAATGTAACAGCTCGTGCGCCGCCTGGGACACCTGATCCACCGCGCGAGTGAACGCAGCTTCGTTCGCTTTGGACGGCCGCGTGCAGCCGCTCAGCTTGCGCACGAACTGCAGAGCGGAGGCGTGAATTTCCTCGTGGGTCGCAGGCGGTTCGAAGTTGTGTAGCGTTTTGATGCTTCGGCACATGTCGTTTCTCGCAGCGCTCTCTTGGTGGCACGAACGCTCGCACGGGCGGGCGGCTCTCGTCTATGGCTCACGGTCCAAGGCGAGCAGCATCATCTCGAGGCCGTGTTCCAGGAACCGCCGCAGCGGCCGGAATCCGACCGCCTGTGAGCATTTCAGCGCCGCCGTGTTGATCAGCTCGTGGCCGATATAGGCGCGCGTTTCCTCCGGGTAGGACGGAAAGGCGACCTGCCGAAGATACCCGCCCAGTGCCAAGCGGCCGAGCCCGCGCCGAAGGCAGGCCGGATCGCCGATGAACAAATCGACGCTGACGCCGTCGTCGACATCGATAATGGCGCCCCATTCGGGGTAATCGACGTTGCGGTAACATTGTAGATATGCGAACGGGGCGCCGTTGAGAATCGCCAGATGGCTGAGCGAGGGCTCCTCGGCGCGGATGGTCGGGCCGTATTCGAGGGCCACATCCCGCAGTGTGACGGGCTGTTTCTGGTAGAACCGGCGCACATGCGGCTCGGCCAGCCACGCGGTGAGCAGGGGCAGGTCGGCCGCCTGCAACGGACGGAAGTCAATCTCGTACATGGTGTCTTAACGATTTTCGTGTCGCTTCCATGAGTTTGCCGCCATCCCATGTTGTTCGCCGGGTGGCGGTGGAAGCTGGTTGCGGACGAGGGGATTTCTTCCTAGTCTGGCGCCAGCGAATAGATGAGCGGGGGATTTCTGTGCGCAAGCTATTGCTGTTGACGGTGTGTGGCGCGGTCGTTGCGGGGTGCTCCCAAATTCCAGGGCTCGGCGGCGATCCACCGAAGGTGTCGCTCGAGTCGAATCCACCGGGCGCGAACGCGAGCCTATCCAGCGGGGGAAGCTGCCGCACGCCGTGCACGTTGCCGGCTCCCGACAAGACCGGCGATTACAACGTGACGTTCGGCCTCGCCGGGCATACGACGCAGACGATTCCGATCAAAGTGTCGGTCAAGAAAGAGAACTGGTATTCGTCGGAAACGACAACGGTCGAGCCCAATCCCGTGAACGCGCTCATGCAACCGACGGGAGCTGCGGCCCGCAAGCCGAAATCGTGAACCGGTGATGGTGCGTCCCGTTGTCCTCGCGGTGAGCGCCACGGTATTGCTCGTCGGCGTGGCGCAGTCATCCGCGCAGCCGGGATGCCAGCCGACCATCATGAAGCCTTGCGCGCAACCAGCGCCGCGGCCTGACGCCAACGCGGCCGATGCGTCCAAGCCGAACAATGCGGGTAAACCCAATCAAGCCCAAGACGCACCACGGCGCGGGATCCCGGTTGCGCCCGATACCACATTCGGGCTTGGCGCCAGAGGGCTCGGTCTGAACGGTAAGTTCTGAAAGCGAACGCCGCGTTCTGGAGCCATCCGGCGCCCGTGCCCTTGCGGTTGGTGTGGTCCTCTGGGTAGCCTTCCATCACGAGGCAAAGTGGCCGCGCGCATGCGGTCCAGACCAGCCAGACCTGTCCAAACCCGCACGGAGTATGTCGCATGACAAAGAAACCAACTCCGAAACCTAGTCAGAAAAAATCAGGAGTTTCCCATCCCGGAATGATGGGCGACGGCACCGAAGAACAAAATCTCAACGAGCGCGGAAATCCGGCGGCGCGCATCAAAGCGGATGAGGTCGACGCCGCCTTTGGTAAGCGGCCGCCCAAAAAGCCGTGATGGGTTAGGCCCCACCATCATCCAGTCAGTCTGATGCCGGCCGCGCTCACCGAATGCGCCAGTCGTGAAGCTTGAGCGCTTGTGAGCGGAGCGCGGGTGAACGCCCGTGGCGCGCCCTGAGCAGCTAAATGGATCAATCAACCTCGTCTGATGTCGATATCCTTCACAAGAACGGTAATGCCGTCCCATTCCCATTTACTATTGTCGAACTTTTCACTCGCGATGCGCTCGACGATTGCTCGATGCGCTTCGAACGCATCCAGCCGCCTTCTTCCTGTTTGTTCGAGCTTTGGCTCCAGGGCCTCGAGCGCCTGGCCCGTAACACCGCAACGAACGCGATGGCCGCCACTCGTCATGACGAAATAGACGTTGTCGGTCCGTGCTTCCCAATTGCCGGACTCTTTGGTGGGGAAAAGTGACATGAGGATCCTTCTCCGGGAGATCCGGCGTAGGGCGAGCGCGCCTATGTTGCCGAGCGACAGCGGCGGGCCAGCCAGTTGTTTCCGCTTCACTCGGAGGCGCACACATTCCCTGATTGCGGGGCGTTTTTGGTCGGAGCGCAGGCCAGCGGGATCAGAAGCAGCTTCGCGATCATTGTGCAGGATAGGTTGAGCGGAATGCAAACCCCGCGGTGGGGGGTACCCCCGCCCGCGCTCGCGCTCTCAAAGTTCGATGTCGTTCCCGAATTTCGCGGTCCCCTCCCCGAAATCCTCGTCGTCAGTCTTATTAAGCAGGATGTGACGGGGGTCACATGTTGCCGGTTGGCATTGATGTAGGGATAGCGACCAAGAACAGGGAACATAGAATGAAAACGTTTTTTATCACACTGGCCGCAGTTGTCGCAGGTTGCCTGCTCGTAATCGCATTCTGGGGGCCTCAAGGATTGCAAATGCCGACCGCCAATGAAGTTGAGGCGATGACCGGGCAGCCGGTTGGGCCACTCTACACCGAGGTGGGCGAAAACGCTGTTCCGCAGAAGGTGACGCGAGTCCCCTAGGCGGCCCTGTATCAGAGACCTTCCCGTCGACTTCGCCCGCCACTGGAATGTGGCGGGCTTCTTTACCGCTCAGAATTTTTTAAATCAAAAACTGTGAACCGCATCACACCTGGCTAATACAAATCAGAAGTAGGAAGACCAACACGAACATTGGTTGCGGACCAAATGTTCCATGGAGGTTCATCATGTTGAAGATTGCCTTAATTGTCGCCGCAACGGCCGTCCCCGCTTTTGGCGTTGGCTGGACAGCATCTACAATGGCTCACCCGCGCCTTGCTGAGGCCAACGCCGTCATCTCCCCGACAACAATTTCACCATATGACATGCAGCTCAACGTGAAGCCCCACGACCTTCCAGTTCAGTACATGCAAGGTGATTTCAACTGAGTCTCGGGGACCCGTCATTTTTATTTCCGGGTGCATCGCCAAGTTTGTGACCCACGACACAAGGTACGGGTCGGCAATGAGTTAGGCATTGTTTGCGGCCCCGTCTTATGCCGGAGGCCGCACTCCCAAACCTTGCCCTGCCACGGTGTGGCGGGGTTTTTTATTCCGGTCATTGATCGAGGGCACCACGCCGGTGCGTTTATTTGATCTGTGCTTGGCGTGATGGCCTGCGCGCGGTGCGTCGCTGTACGGGCATCCTTGAGGCTCAAGTCAGTGAGTGTCGTGAATTTCGCTGGTGCGTTGCCGACTTTCACCAACTCGGCACGCTGATTGACAAGAAAGGCCCGCCGCGCTGGGCGCTAAGCGGGCCAAGGTCATCGAGCGCGCAACGGGAGTTCGGAGGGGGGTCGCGCTCGGTCGCGTGAGCTAATAGCACTGCGTTAGCGAGGCGCCCGCAATGTCTGATTTCGCATTGGTGCGTTGCCGGATTTCACCGATCAGACATTCTGACGCTCGACATTGGAGGACATGCATGGCCAAGCGTGACCATCAGGTGAGTGTTCCGCTACCGGCGGACCTGCGCGAGTTTGTGGAACGTGCTGCCGAGCAGGAGGATCGCACCATTGCGGGTCAGATCAGGCATCTTGTTGCGCAGGCGGCGCGAGTGCAGGCGGATCGTGATCGCGCCGGCGGTCGCTCTGCCGTCAACATTTCGAGCCGTGCGAAGACCGTCATCGCCGGATAGGCGGCGCATACGTCTGCGGCGGTGGATACGGCTCGTAATAGGGATTCTGAACGCAAAAGCCGCCATTGCCTGCGCGGGTCAACTCGCATTGCGCCCGCGATGTGAACCCGCAGCTTTGGGAGCCGGCACCTTTCCCGCCGCCAGAGTTGACGCACCAGGGATAGATGATCACGGCGGCACTTGGCCGTGTACTTGCAGCCAGTGTGAAGACGATCCCGGCCATCAAACCCGCGACATATAAAGTTCGCATTGGGAGACCTCTCGGGAGAATTGCTGCTTGCGCAGTCTGATACCCTCTGTAACCCACCGGCCTAGCGGGCATTCCAGATCGCCACAGTTTTTCTGTGCGGCGGCGCGCTGACGGTCCTGTGCTAGGCGGTTCGGGCCCATGGCGGGAGGCTAACCGGACTCACATCGCGTGACAAAGGCAAAGGCACTATATTCAGCACGTCCAGTGAGTGCTGCGTATGCGTACCAGGACAAGCCCGCGCGGCAGTCCTAGTCTTGAACGTAGGCAGGGCCAGCGCTTGGCTATCGCGTCGTGCCAAACGAGCCCGGTTCACGCAACGTGAACGTTGACCCGGGATGGCCCTGGGGTACCGGCTCGCAATAGTCTATTTCTTAATGCCTCTGTGTCAGTGAAGGCCATCGGTGCAGCTACCGTTCCTTGCGTGGTGCCGCTGCGATGAAGGAGATATTCCTCAGCTACTCCCGCCTCGATTCATCGACGGTGCAGGCCCTTGCGGCGGCACTGGAGGAGAAAGGCGTGTCGGTCTGGATCGACCGCAGCGGCATCGAGGAGGGCGACGCCTACGACACGCAAATCGAGGACGCGATTGCGCAAACCCGTGTCGTCATCGTGGTGTGGTCGCAGCATTCGGTCAAATCGCATTGGGTGCGGGCCGAAGCAGCCTATGCGCTCGGCAAGCACAAGCTCGTGACCATCGCGATCGACAAGAGCGCGCCGCCGCTGCAATTCCATCACATCCAAACGATCGATTTCGACGGTTGGAACGGCGCCGGCCACGACGAAGCCTTCACGCGGCTGCTAACGGTACTTGCCAAACGGCTTGACCGTGCCGGTGCTTTGGGCGGGCCGGCGCTCGGCGCAGCCGCCATCCCTGCGCGGCCGAAGGAACCTGTTGCGCCGCCGCAGGCCAGTGCCAAGCAAAACCGGTTCGTGAGAATGTTCGACACCGGCTTGGCGGCGGCGGGTCTACGCTTTCCCGAGAAGGTGATCGAACGGGAGTTTCGCGATTACTTCAGGGATCGAACGTATGTAATAGCGCAAATCGGATTTTTGCTCGTCTTTATCACCTACCTCGTTTACGGCGTTTCAGATCTGGCAAGCGAGGCGGCTATAAACTCCACCCGCTTTCGCTACATGGTCGCTTGTCCGTTGCTGCTGGCCTTCTACTTTCTGAGCTACAAGGAATTCGCCAGGCAGCATTCACAGCTGTTTATTGCCGCGTTTGCGGTCACGATGTCCATTTGCGTCTACATCAGCGTGGTGCTGCTGAGCCTCGATACGCCGTTTTCCATCGAGAACGGCAACGGCACGATGAACTTCATGCTGACATTGGGTGCTCTCGGCGCTATACCGCTGCGCTTCGTTCTGACAGTCCTGATAGGCGCGGCCATAAGCGCGTTGCATGGGCTGATCATGATCCACGAACCGATGGCGACGAGCTGGCTCAATTACCTTCATATCAGCTCGATGTGGACGGTGGCCTGCTTTATCGCCTTCTGGCGCGAATATCAGATGCGGCGTTCGTTCGCCGCCGAGTTGTCGTGACGGCAGCCGAGGCCGCAGGCTTATCAGACGCTGCCGGTTTATTCGTCTGCGGAGACCGACCACTTCGGTCGCCAATTTGAAAAGTTGGCGAGTAGGGCAATTAGGGTGCTCACCAGATTAACTAGGGCGTGTACCCATAAATCGAGCATCTTGGGATGCGGCTTGCTCAAAGTCCGCTTTGCACCCGACAGCGACCGAATAGCGGGAGGTCGAACGCTGTCGGCTGCTTTATGCCTACTCAAATTGGAAGACACGCTTCCAATCGTCTTTCATGCTAACCAGTGTCCAGTTGCTTTGCTTCGCTGCATCTAGTGCCTCGTCGAGGTACCCAAAATACGACATCCGATCGTAGGCGTACTCGCGGGCAGCGTCAGTATGATGCACGATCAGCCCAAGGCGGCGTCCGCTCGACATCGTCGCCCATTGCAGCATCTGGAAATCGCCGTCGGAATTTCCGAACGCCGCGATAGGGCGCCGGCCGATATGCTGGTTGATGCTGACCGGCTTGCCGGCGCCGTCGTCGATGAAATTGATCTCAGGTAAGTGTATCAGTTCCGCTCGGCCGTCCTGTACAGTGAACCGGGTCTCGATGCTTGAGCCCACCATCTCCTCAGGCGGGACCCCGTAGACCTGCTCGGTCCACGACCGCATAAATTCAATGCCTCCGCCCGACACGATGAAGGTCTTGAAGCCGCTGTTGCGCAGGTAGGCGAGCAACTCCAGCATTGGTTGATAGACCAGTTCTGTATAGGGTCGATTGAACCTGGGGTGGCGCGCGGTCTTGAGCCAGCCAACGCAGATCTTCTCGAAATCCGCTGTGCTCATGCCGGCATGAGTGGCCATGACGAGCTCAACCAAACCCCTGTAGCCCGCTTCCGCGAGGGCAGCCATATCGTTTTCGAGCACGGCCTTGAATGGTTGCTTGTCCGTCCATTCAGGATGTTGATCGGACAGCGCCTTCACCCGATCCAGTGCAAAGGCAAGCTGCACATACATCGGCTGCTCGCACCACAGCGTGCCGTCGTTGTCGAAGGTCGCGATGCGCTGCGGCGCCGGGACAAAATCAGGCGAGCCTTCGCGGCTAACCGCAGCGACGAAGCTCAGGATCGACTGCTTGGGCGGACCATCGTTCCATGATGGGAGCGGATCGCCTTGCGCATGTCTCAGTTGGGTCATTTGGCAGACATTGCCTCCGCCTCCCCTGGAACTTCCATCAGGGCAGTAGCGCGAACTGGGCTTCCGAGGCCAAAAGTAAGCCGGTTACGCCCCAAGCGGCAATCCAAGAATGAGCAATGAAGCCGCCCACTGATGTCCGAGTTGGGTCAAAAGCGGAAAGGCTCGGAATGAGCACAATATGTCCGGGTTCCCCCCGAAAGCGGACCTTCAAATGTCTGCGCGTTTATGAGTACACGCCCTAGTCACGATCAAACAAAATCGCTCGATTGGCGGCCGCCCCAAAGTGTCTCATCTGGGGTTCCAAGGTGTCTCACGCCCATATCGTATCGGGTCCATCAAGATCGTTTCGTCCCCGCACGCAGCGCACGCGAAGGCGCGCTGTTCGAAGCCCGGTCTCTCAGGCGTGATGCGCGTAACCCTCATGTCTTTGCCGCATATCGGACAAGAACGGCGTGCGATTGAAGACTTGGTTTGGATGGTGTGTTGAGATGCGTGCATGGGTTCTACCCTCATGTGCCGCCCCATCAGAATATTGCGCTGCGCTCAGAGAGAAAATCTGTTCAATATTGGGCATTCGCGAAGTGAAGTCTGATGTTAATTGGGCGCACCGGATGCCTCGTCTAGCAAACCTTGCGGGCTGGAAGCGCCGAGACGAAAGTTCGGCGGCAAGCCAAGCGCCTATCAGACGACGACTTCGTGACGACGCGAGGCCGATAGCTTGATGCCGCCCTGGGTTCGTCCCCGGCGGGTAGGTCTTAGTCCTTTGGGTTGGTCCTATTCATGTAAAGCTTACCAACCCTCTCGGCTTCGAGCTGCTCTCGCTCGGCGAAAAAGTTATTAAGCGACCCATCCATGACAAAAACAGTGGCTATCCATGAAACGACGAGGCCTGAGAAAAACATTGCCAGCAACACGATGCTGCCAATTTGATGGGATGTGACGCGATCGATATACGAGGCGATAAGGACGCCAGCGGCGGTCCAGGCGATCACGAATCCGACGTACAGGAGCAGACCCTTCATGGCATCTCTCCGTGTTTCTGTGGCTCGAACCGATCATACATCGGGCATCCGCTCCGCTGCTCGGCAACATGCGCGGGCAAGAACTCGGATCAAAGTTTTTTGTTTTTCAATTTTAAATTCGCTGCGCGCTCCTCTTCCCGGTGCACGCGCGAATCTCTCATCATTTCAGTACAGATCACAAGCTCGACATAACTTGGGAACCCGCCCTTAGCCATCGTTGCAACGCACTGGTCCCGTTCAGCAATCGGAATCTTTGACCAGTCCTTTGCCAGTTCCTTTTGCGCCGCATTCTCGCCGGCCATGCAATTCTCTATCGTTCTCCCCCCAGGGCCTGCCGCCAAGTCGGTCGCTGCGCGGCATGTGGGCTTGAGATCATATCGTGGAACAGTGTCGGCCACGTTGATCACGAGGCCGGAGCCAACGAGCAATGTTGCGAATGTAATCATAAGAGGCCCACCCTTTCAGGGCCGGCTGGGCTCGTCCCAAGATGCTATCATTTCTCAAAATATTGCACCGTAATCGCAATGAAGCTGTTCAATATCGCTCACCTATGAAAACCGCCTAGACTTTTCCGCAGCCGGCGCACGCCCAGCGCGCATGTTGCCGAGTGTCGAAGCGGGAGGGATTTTCCGGACCGACAAGTCTATTTTTACATGATGGATGGTGAACACGGCGTTCGCCGCGCACTAGAGCCGCAAAGGTCATCGGCGCGGCCGCTCTGCCGTCAACATTTCGAGCTTCGCGAACGGGCGTCCTTCCGCGCGCTTAGCCTTTGCCGAGGGTTCGGTCTCGTTTCTTGCCAATTTGATAAAGAGAAACCGTCCGCACGTACTGAGGGGCTGAAGCACGGGACGACACAGAGGATTCATCATCGTTGTGGGTCGGCACTGCGTCATGCGTCAGCGCTGGACCTTTGATCACAGGGTCAGGTAACAGCCCGATCGTCTCCAAGCATTTTTCGTGGGTTGAAGATCGCCCCGTCATGATTGTCCCACTAACTTTGACGCCATACCATCCCTGCTCAATGCCGAGTATTTTCAATTCAGCGGCCTCAACGTGTCGTGGAGTAAGGTTTTGCATGGTGAATACCTAAAATTTACGGGCGTCGCTGATTGCGGGCCTACGCCTCATATAGGTACGAACAGGGAAGATTGCGCTCACCGCAAATAAAAACGGAAGCCGCAGGGTGCTGCCCCATAGCAGCCGGCCTGTCCGTGACTAAACAGAAGCCCGCTGGTGCGTTTTTTGGGCCGAGTGGCTATCAGGCGCGCGGGGGCCAGCTAGGGAATCGGCTCCGCGGTAGTCTAGACGGCTTTCAGATTCTGGGCGTTGGTCTTACCGCGCTTCTGATCGGTCACCACATCGAACGACAACCGTTGTCCCTCGTGAAGAGTCGTCATCCCCGCCTGCTCGACAGCACTGATATGAACAAAAACGTCCGAAGCCCCGCCTTCGGGAGTGATGAAACCGAATCCTTTTTGCGTATTGAAAAACTTAACCGTTCCGGTGGTCATGGCAGTCTCCATTTGCAACAAGCGGCAGACTATCCGGCTTGCGGGTGCAATACCATGGCGGACGGTCACGCACGATCATGTCGGCCGGCACCTCCGATCACGGCCTCGTAGTTCCAGTCTCCGCTATCCCGATCCATACTAGCGGAGTTGCTCCTGCGCCTCGGCGATCAGGCGATTGTAATGCTCGGCGTGCTGTTGGTAGCCTTCGGCCGCGATTGGGTCGCCCGAGGCGTGCGCGTCGCGAGCGAGTTGTTGGTATTTTTCGGCGACGTGAGAAGCCGTCCCGCGGATCTTCACGTCCGGGCCGTTAAATTCGTAGAACCTGGTCAGCGGAGTGTGCCCGCTGTTGCAACTCCCTCCCCACCGCTTTTTTTGACCGTCTCTCACTGGCGATAATCTCCATTGTCAGCTAAAGCGATAGCAACAATCGTCGTATTGACGAGTTTCATTGGCATTGTGAGCTTCCATTCCTTATTGCGCGTTAATTCTGCGCTCTTTCCAGTTCGTCGGTCGCGCGTTGGCGCCGAGGGCAGCACCAAAGCCTGCGGGGCGACTAGGATCAATGGCGACGTGGATTAGGCTCGCCCGTTCCGTTTTCAGCTTTCTGTAAAACGAACTCACCCAAATTGACGAGTACGTCGGCGATAAGCGTGCCACGGTCATCGGGAGGAGCTAATAAAATCAAATCTGCAAGCACTTCGGTCACCTTTGCTGCGATCTCAGCCAAATTCGTTTCCTCGTTTTGTAAGTGACTTTCCATCAGGTCATGGATGTCGCAGTGCAGGCAATCGGACATGTTGTTTTTCCTTGTTGGCGCGAACCGCTGGGAAGGCGTTGCAAGACGGCGGTTCTTCGACGAAGGACGTGCGCCATCGGGTTGTGTAGCCCGACATTGCTGAAATTTAAGGAGACCTGCCCCTTCGGACAATACCGCCACGGGGACAGGCATCTTATTTGCCACGCATGAGATCGCGCCCAATCATACGAAAGGCTCCGGGCATGACCTGGTTCGGCCACTGCATCGTGAACGTCACAACGGCTCTTCGGGCGTTACCGTCCGCTGGCCAACTAATGTTGATCCGCGATTTGCGTGACTTTCTCGACCGGCAAGAGCAAGAAATCCATCGTCGTGCGGAACATTCGTCGACCACAACGGCCGTTACTCACTCAAAAAGCGCATGAACGGATGCCAACAGAACCGCCGCAATCGCTGACCCACTACCGCCAGCGGTCGCCGATGATGCTGTCGGCCCGAACATTTCCAACCACGAGAAATTAGTAGAGGTCCTTCACGACGAACCGATCTGCGGCGTTGGGGTGGCGGTGGGAGGGCAGGAGGCGCCTCGATGGCCTGGCGGCCACGTGGAGGAAACACATGTGCTCGCCGTATCCTGTCGGGCTGCTTCGCTCCGGTGCAGTAGGTGCCGCGAGGCTATGGCGGCTGGCATGCTGCCTCGACACTCGTCGCGCTCATTCCCCTGGCATTCCCCCAGGCCGGTTTAGCCAGCGTTGCCCTTTGCTGTTTTCGTCTCAGAAACCAGCGGTTTTGTTGGATTTAAGTGGTCGGAGCGCCGAGATTTGAACTCGGGACCCCCAGTCCCCCAGACTGATGGTGTAGTCTGCAATTCAGCAGCTAACGCAATGGCTTGTGTGAAACCTACGCTGCAATCCAATTGGTTGGGAAGACTACGGGAAGATCGAAGGTGACGATCGCGAGCCTGGCGAAACGCGGTGCGAGCGAGATCCTATAACCGCCTAGCCCAAAGACCCGGGGTGGTGGGGGTAGGGGGGGAGGAAGAATCGAGCATGGCATATTTCGCCTCACTCCCCTTTTTCGCGGCCGCTTTCTGAAAATCTTGATTGCTGCTGTGAGCGCAGTGGTCGCCCCGGCGTAGGAGGCGTCGTGCGGGTGCGCCGGGGACTCGCTGATTCCGAAATCATGGTCGGGGTGCTGTGTGGTGGCCCTCGGGGTGTCGAGCGCATGGGCGGGCTTCCTACGACTCGACGTGAGCAATATTGGACAGACCTGTCTATCGACCGCGGCGCATCATCCGAGCGGCAGGAAGGTTGAGGCCCCATCTTCCTGCCACTCAGCAAATCCTAGCGAGCGGGAAGGATTTCCCGGGATGAGCGATCCGTCACCCCTTGTGTTTGAACTCTGCACTGCGATCGATCGGTTTTACGAGCGCGACCCCGACCTGTCGGTGAGCGACGTCCTGGCGGCTCTCGACGAGGTGAGTATGGCTCTGGCCTGTAAGCGCGCGCGGACGCATTGGTCACGAGCGAATGTTGTGCGCATGAGTGACTATCGGCACAGCATTTAGCCGCCGGCTCCCCTGGGTCCGTCGCCCCTTGAGCAGGTTTCGGAGGCATCGATGGGCGTGATTGTTATGAGATGCCCAGTGACGGGTCGAGATTTCTCCACTGGCATTCTGATAGATCGTGACGAATTCCGGCGGCTTCCGGAAGCGCAAACAAACTCGCAATGTCCCTATTGCCGGTTGGAGCACACTTGGTGGACGCGGGATGGTCGCTTCGCCGAAGCGCTTCCTCCCGAGGATTGGATAGAAAATAAAAGGTAGCGTGCAGGATGGCGGCGGCGCTGCGAGTCCGCTGGTGAGTTCCTGGACCGTTTCCGCCATCGGACAGCCCTCGGCTCGGATTAACTCCACCAGCGGTGCTTCCGCGAAGTCGCGCTTGAGGGGTAGCGCGGGCTGACTCACAGAGCCGATCGTGATAGGTTTTAATTGGCGTTGGCTCTCCCTAAGTCAGCGCCCCCGATTGATGGACGACTTGGCCCCGTCAAGGTGACGACACTTGGCGGGGCTTTTCATTGTGTCTCGCACCGTACTGATGTTGGGGTGGCTGCCTCTTATCGGCCGACCTACGATTGAGGTCTGGTCGTCCCCCTCAGACAGACCAGTCCTTGAACTTTGTTTTGCGTAGTTGAGCCCCGTCTCATTGGCGGGGCTCTTTTTTTGAGCGGCGACGACGGCGGTTTGCGAGAAAAAGCCCCGTCGAATTGGACGGGGCTAGTCTCACAGGGAGAAACGGGCCTTGAGGCGCTACCAGACAGGTAGCGGCCCGAGGACCACAACAAAGATAATCTGCGTGCCAGGGACGCCCTCGTGACCCGGATCACAGCGCGGGCAAAGAAAAAGCCCGCCGCGAGTGCGGGCGGTCTACCGAGGGGTATGCGCCCGGTCTTGCGGGGGCGATTAGACCACCGCGGGCGCGTGCATGCAATCGTTGTGCGTTGCTAAACGCCGTCCAACAAATACGCTGCGAAAATGGCAAAGCACATCAGCAAGACTGAGCAGCTAGGGATTCGGGTTGAGCCTGCGTTGCGGGCGGCGCTTGAGGCTGCGGCGAAATCGGATCAAGCCGGTCAGCCAGTATGTCAGGAATTTGATTTTGGACGCGGTGGACGGCGAGCGCGAGCGTGAAGGCGCGCGGGCGTCGAGATAGGAGAGAACTATGCCGATGCCATTTTCGCCGGCCGGGCAAAGCCTCAGTCTCGGCAGCATACCGGGCCTTGGGACCGCGCTTGCCGGGCAAACCGCGGACGAGACCGAGGAAGAACGGCGGCGGAGGCTGCAGCAAATGCAGCAACAACGGCTCATGGGTATTGGCGGCACCGGCGGCTCTGCTGCGGCGCAGAGTTTGTTCTCGCCGCTATTCGGCGGGGGCCGCGGCTACTGAGGAGCAACAACGTATAGTTCAGCAGATCGGGCAATCTCATTCCCCATCGCTGCTGTAGATATTTTGAAATGGCCCGAGGCGCAGCGCTTGGACACGTGCTGCGTGCAACGTGCGGATTGGCCCTCCCCGCGTCCCGGCGACCATCTAAGGGGGGTGGCAGGGGGGGGTTGGGGGCAGTCGCGGGCATCAAATCGACCTCCCGCATCCCTACAGCGGGCTGTCTGAAAGTCTAACCGTATCAAGACACCTGTGACGCTCATCCGTCCTAATTTATTGGAACAACTCGGCTTTTACCGACTTTTGATTCTGTCGTTTTACATAGCCGGGGGGCTCGGTTCGGTGGCCTCGCTACAACAAAACTACAGGTTGCTCGCTCAATACTATCTAGGGATAGCAAGGGGCAGTTCCGACCCTGACCTAGCCGACCGGTTTCGGGCGATTGCGGCCGACTACTTTGACCTCGCCGAACAGGTGGGCGGAAGCGAGCCGGTGGTCCAACAACAGCAGCAAGCCCAGCCCGACGAGGGCGCCACGTAGGTCGCCTCCGTTGGCGTAGGGATCAGTCCTCGTATTTGATTAGGGGCTGCACGCCAGCAGCGATTTCGGCGGCACGTTCAGCGGCACGTTGTTCTTCCTTGATTGCACGATCGATTGCTTCAATTGCCTCCTGATACCTGAGCACGGTATCAAGTTGGTGTTCTGCATGTATGTCGCCTTCTGCCAACGCTGAAATATAGGCTCGGCGCTGCCTTACCAGTTCATCCCTCGCGTTTTTGAGCTTGCTAACGTGATCCTCTGCCATTTTTGATCTCTTCGCGCGTCGATCTCAAGCCTGATCCCGTCGGGTGTCGTGCCGGCGGTGCTCGCCCAATGCGATCGTCGGGCTCTCGGTCCACCCCATAACATGTCATCGATCCTTGGGTGGGGCAGACAGGAATCAAATCACCTCCCCCGTCCCTACACGGCGTCGTTTCAGAAAGTTGGGCTTCTGATTTTGCCTGGTGTTCCGTGGAATGGCCCGTGCTGACTCAGCGCGAGTCGCTGGTGACTCAGGCGGATGTGGGCTTAGGAGGGGGCGGCGGGCTGACTCAAGGGGCCGACTCTTATACGTCGTTGTCTGTGGCCCAGTTCCCTGCGGACTAGGGGTTCCACTTGACAAACTTGGCCCCGTCGAGGTGACCCACACTTGGCGGGGCTTTTTGTTGTGAGCGGGCTTGGCGGAGTCAGGGGCCGGCGGCGATTAATTTACGAGTTCGGGGCAGAGCCGTTTCGTGCCCGGTATTTCATTAGGGTTATCCACCGATAGATTGAATACCGCCTATTTTATCGGCGAGGATTGACCTCGGTGGGGCAGTTCCGTTTGGCCGGCGGTCTTGTCCTGCTGAGCGGCGGGAAGCTGGGGCCTCAGATTTCCTGCCGCTCGCACGGGGAACAAACGTCCAGGACGAATTTTGTTGTTGATAGTCGTCACTGAACGTTTGTTAGGCAGCGCACAAATTAACAGTTGCCCGCATGCTCACGCGCGTCGATAGCGATTTCGACCCACGCTTCGTAACACTTGAACTTTCAGCCAAGCCTTCACAGTCCTTCGCCAGAACGAGCCAGCGGGCACGCACGTCGGGCAAATTGGATTGCTCGGACATTGTGAGGCAGGTCGCGTACAGGCGGCGATATTCGTCGGGCTGCATTATTTGCCCTCCGCCATTGCCCCATCAATCAATTGTATCCGGTAGAAATGCAGCCAGAGGAATATATCGTTGGATAGAGTTTGCTCACGTTTTCTAACGTTGGGGTAACCTCCCGTGCATTCCCGGACGGTTGCTGATCCCTTAAGTCTCGCACCGTACCGACGTTGGGGTGTCGATTCTCTAGCGGCTGACTTACGGTGAGGGCTGGTCGTCCCAACACGGCCAACCCCCCTTGTTCCCTATTGAGCCCCGCCAGGTGAGACGGGGCTCTTTTTCTTGTCGGGTCTAGAGGGCGCGCTGAGTCAAGAAAAAGCCCGCCGGTTGCACAGGGCGGGCTGGAGTCTTCGGGCGCGAGGATACACGGGGGCTTTGCGCGCCCGGTCGTCTGAAGCCGAATAGCAGCGCAGCGGCGCCCCGCCTGCAATGCCTGTCTCTGCAACGCTCCATTGCCGGATGGGCGGGCTTCCCTGCGGCCTCCGGATTTAACAGTTGGCCTACCCCGCCAAAAGAATTGGCCCCGCGCGAACGGGGCCAGTCATGATCACATTGAGAGAAACGCATGAATTCCATGCGCTCGGGCAGCGTACACACATCGGCTATCCACCACAACCTCCTGGGCGTAACGGGTTTGTGTCGCTATGGCACAAACCTCTGGCTGTCATTGCTGGCGGACATGGTGCGTTGCTCGCCACCGTCAAACAATTACGCTGCCGGACATGGCTAAGCACATCAGCAAGAGTGAGCAGTTGGCGGTTCGGATTGAGCCGGCGTTGCGGGCGGCGCTTGAGGCGGCCGCGGCGTCGGATCGTAGGCCGGTCAGCCAGTACGTTCGCAATTTGATTCTGGACGCGGTTGACGGCGAGCGCGAGCGCCAGGTCGAGCGGGGGTCGAACCGATAGGAGAACGATATGCCAATGCCATTTTCGCCGGCCGGTCAGGCGGCGTCACAGTTTGATGGAGTAACCACATGATCACGATGGCCCCGAATCTGCCGCCAAGCGTGCCGAGCAACGATGCGCTAGTGAACGCGCTTGCGCTGATTTCCGCACTCGGCAATGCCGGCAACGTGCAGACCGTTCTGAATCAGATGGCCGAGCACAAGCAGGCGATTGACGCCGCGACTGCCGCTAGCACTGCCGCAGCGAAGGAGGCGCAGGACGCCGCAGCCGCGCTCGCGGGTGTTCAAGCACAAGCCGCGGAAGTGGCCGAACGTGAGGCTGCGCTGACCGCGGCTCAAACACAGCTTTCGGTGGCGAGTGGGGCGAACGTTTCCCGCCAACAGGTATTGAACGAGCGCTCAGCCGAGCTCGACCAGCGCGAGAGCGAGGTTGCTGCGAAGGAACGCGCGCTGGCGGCCAAGGTGGAATCGTATCGAGCCGCGCTCACGGGCTGAACCGCTTTTTAGGCGAACGAGAGTTTGCGTCGTGCGACGCGCCAGCGGGCTATTATTAGCGCTACCAGTGCTGCATGATGAAGAGGGCCGCGAGCAGGAGCCCGCCAAGCACGACATCAACCAAGGCGATTGTGTCTAGTATCATAGGCTTCTGGCCCCATCACGTTGCCAATGGTCTCATCGTCACACCTTTGCTAGTCGATGAGAGAGCGGCGCACCTGAAAAATCATCAATCACGAAATATGTGACACAGACCACATGCCGGCTATTGGGTCCGTGAAGTCAACCCTCTTGTTGTCCATTTTGGGCAGCACGCAGCGCGTCTGCGGTTTCCAGTGTCGCCGATCAGCGCCACACCTTGCCTGTCAGGCTCCGCTGCGTCGGCTGCTCTTTCCAGTTCGGGCGAACGTCGATCTTGTTGCCTCGGCCGCCGCACTTGGCGCAAATCACTCGGCTTCTGAAATACGGCACCTCGGTGTCGGCCGGATAGCTCGACACGTCGATCAGGGCTTGGTGCCGGCAGGCATCGTTAAGGCACGACGCGACGAGCCGCTGCACGCCCAATTCGCGTATATTGCCGAGTGTCATCGCCGGGCCAGGAGGTGCTTGGGATTGGGTGCCATTGCCCTTTATAGCGCAGGTAGGCAATGCGGGGGCCAGATAAGGCGTTCAATTTTGCTCAGACTCAATCTGGCAAGGGTTGCAAACTCCTGCATCGATCCTACGGGTTCTGGATATCGTGCCGGAGGGACCATGACCATTTTGAACAAAGACAAACACAAAGAATACGCCCGCTTTGCCGAGCATTGTTTGGAAATGGTGGCCTCAACAGAAGATCAGGAGATTCGGCGCGTCCAACGCGAAATGGCGGCCGAATGGCTGACACTGGCGGATGCCGTGCGCCATTCAAAAAGTCGGGCCTCCAAGTGAGTTAGGCGGCCTGCTCTCGGGCCTCGAACGCTTCCAGCATCTCGAACCGCGCATATTGCCGAGCGTCATCGCCGGGCCGGGTGGATGTCGTTGCTTCGGAGCCATCCCACTCATGGTGGCGCGGCCGGTGGCGGATTCATTTCCGACGGCGAACATTTTTTTACTTCTCCCGCTTTGCGCAATTCTCGCAGCTCCGCACGCGCGGTGTTGTACTGGTCCTGATACACGATGGCATTCACAAAGGCACCGTCAGCGGCCTCGCTGGCGCGGGTCATCAATCGGGCTAGGTTTGCCTCTTCATACAAGGCCCTGGCCAGCCGCTTAGTAATGCTGGGGCAGTCCAGAAAATCATATTTCCCTGGTGCCACAGGCGAGAGCAAATCGGTTTCCGCGCAACCCGACACAAGGATTGGCACACAAACCACCGCCACATGGACGAGTTGGGAGTGCCACAACTTGCCGAGCGTCATCTTATCCGGATGACCGGACATTGCCTTACCGCGTTCCCCCACCTACACCACCATTACGAAGCCGTTCTGCGCGCATTTTGCGCAGTTCCTCTCTTCTCTTGCGTTTGACAAGAAGACGAGCGCGCTGCGCCGGTCCTTTCTTGTACCTACGTTTGTTTATCGTCATCGCTTTATTTCCCTCCTAGTGATCAGGATGCCAGTCAGCTACATGACAGAGGTCCGGCCGCGGGCCGGGCGGCTGCTGGGGCTTCACTCGATCACCTCGTCGGCGCGGGCGAGCACGATGCCTTTTTTCATTCATGCAAGAGCCGATCTTTGTTGATGGCCCGGTCAAAATTCTTGGCGGCGTCGAACCCGATCGGATTCACGAGCCGGGCGGACGCGAGGTCTGCGCCGAAGAAGTCGGCCCCTGTAATGGTGACACCAGTGAGGTTGGCTCCCCCGAGTAAGGCATAGCGCAATGAGGCGCCGGTCAAATCGGCTGTGATGAGCGATGCAAATTCGAGATCGGCGCCCGACAGATCGGCCAGCTGCAAATTTGCGCCGCTGAGATTGGCGGATCGCAGCACGGCGCGCATGAGACCCATGGACTGGTCGTTGGCCCTTAGATTCGCGCCTGTCAGAACAGTACCGACCAAGCTTGCGCGGGTCAGATCGGCAGTGATGCGGGCACCTGACAGGTCCGCGCCATCGAGCTTCGCCCGCTGCATTTGCGCCGCAACAATATTGGCTTTCCGCAAGCTCGCATGGCTCAAGTCGGCATCCAACAACCACGCCTGGTCCAGGATGGCGCGGTCGAGCTTCGCACCAATAAGCCTGGTCCTATTGAGACGTGCAGCTCGCAGCCCGACGCCAGAGAGGTCGAGTCCAGACAGGTCGAGGCCGGACAATCTTTTACCGGTGAAATCGGTTTGGTGGGAAGCCAGCGCGGCCTCGACATCCGCGCGTGTCATCTCGGCCGAAACCATGTCAGGTGACGCGAGATCGAGATACCGCATCGTGTCCTGCGCGCGGGCTACCAACGGCCCCGCGGCCGCGCCGCCAAGAGCCGCGATGAACTCGCGCCGCCTCATGGCCATCCCTCCCGAAAGGGAGCTGCTAGGCTAGCACACCGTTGGCGCGTTGCTCGGCCAAACTGGTGACTCCATTGTCACCGCATGGTTCTGATTTCCGGCCCCGTCATCGCCAAGCTCGCCCTGCGCACCCGCAAGTGGGCGCACGAACACATGCGGCGCGGCACCTTTGGCCCGCTGACGGTCGATAGCTGCGGCGTCTTGTTTGCTGAATTGTCCAGCGTCGAGTCCCGCCTGGGCGGGCCGATCACACGCGCCCAGCTCGATCGCGCTGCCGGTGGCATTTCCGCCCGCATCATCACCATCCCCGATATCGAGGAGGCCGCCTGATGGCCAAGAAGGCCGCAACCATATTGGCAGAAGCCCAGCAGGAGCTGCTCGACACCAACGCCAAGCTTTCCGACACCGGCCGCCGTCGCGACCAACTCCTGCTCGCCAACGACGCCACCGGCCTCGATGCGGTCGAGGTCGAGCTGGCCAACTTGCAGAAAGCGGCCGTGCGTCAAGCTGATCGGATTCGATTGCTTGAGCAGGAAGCCGAACGCGAGACCAACGAACGCCGCGTCAAGGAACGGCAGGGGTTGATTGAGCGCATTGAGAAGACGTTGGCGGAACGTGACGCCGCGGGCCTCCGGTTGCAAAACACACTGATAGAAGCCGATCGCCAGTTCCGCGAGTTGATCCGGTTTTCTGAAGCGAGCGCAGCGGCATGGCCCTGGCCGCCATCCGACTTGCTTCCGATGTTGATGAGCGGAGCGACGATCGGACGCGCTGTGTCGCATGAACTGTATCGTACAGGAGCGCGCCCGCCCCTTCTTGGTCGACCTGGCGAGAAGGTGGAGGTTGGGTTTCCCGGCGGCGTGTGCCCGGACCATCGGCTTAGAGGTCTGGTCGATCAAATCCCCTCACTTACTGACGTGCTTGCCGACGGGTCGCGCATGGCCTCGCGCATCATGCGCGGCGGGTCGGCCGAAACCCCGGCTTCAGCTAATGACGCGGCGCCTGCCCCGGTGCGCAGCGATCAGCAAGAGCGGTTAGCCGAGTTGCTGCGCGAACAGGCCAGATTGGCCGAAGATATGACCCCGGCCGGTGAGGAAATGTACCGGGCCGTCATCGCCCAAATCGCCGCGCTTTCATAAGGAGCAAACAACATGCCCGACACTCCCGCCGCGCCTGCCCCTGTTGATCCCTGGTCGATGACGCCAGATCAGGCGACCGCCGCGCTCGCCGCGATGGATGCCGCAATCCATCCGCCGGCGCCACTTGTCCCGCAGGATGCACAGGACGCGAGGGCTCAGTTGGATTTGCTCACACGTAACCCGTCGTGGGCAGAAAGTTTGCTCAAGGGAAATGTGGAAACACGAAAACAGTTTGACGAGCTCGTCGCCAAGGCCGCTGGCGGCGACAGTGTTAGTGATGCCGTCGTCGGAGTCGTCGAGCCTGCGGAGCCTTTGTTTGAGACGACCGCAAACGGTGAGCTTCCGCGCCGGCACGTCGAGGCCGCGATTTCCGGTTTGCGCGACAGCGGCCTAAACGACGAAAGCATTTCGCAGGCCGTCAATCTGCCGCCGATCAGCCGCTCCGAGTTCATGGCAGCGCAGGCGCTCCAAGCGAAACTACATGGCACGGCCGAGTGGCGCGGCAAATTGCTGAGCGGCGATTACGAAGCCACGCGCCAGCACAATTTGCTTTCTGTGTTGTTGTCATCGCCGATTGCGGAGGGATAACCGTGAAATACGTCTGCGAATTTGTGCATCCGAAAACCCGCGAGCGCCGCACCATCGTTATTGAGCTTGACAACGATGAGGTAGCCGACGCGCGGCGCAATCTCGGAATCGATGGCCCAGTGGCCAAACTTTACACCATGCAGAAGGCGAGACGCTGCGTGCCCGCCGGGTTTGATCCCGATTTGGCGAGCATCACGCGGGTGCAACTGCACTGATGAAAAACATGCGCCCGGTCTTGATCCCGCATCCCGCTCCCGGGCTCCGGCGGGCGGGGCAGACATGGCAAGGCCGACGCGCATGACCTCGCGCGGGTTGACGATCCAGAAGGTATGAAACCCTCCCGCGCGAGGCACTTATTAAGTGAGGACGGATGACCGCTAAGCCACGACTCAAGCTCAAGCGCGATGCACTGCGGGTGCCGATCGACCTAAAAACGCTCGGCCCGGCGATGAGGAAATTGCCATCCGATCGATGGCGAGCCGCTGCCGTGGCGCGATTCATGGTGAAGGGTGGCAACCACGGAAAAAACACGGCGGCGTGTCGAGCGGCCGGGTTCGTCGGCACACCGGACAGCCTGAAGTCAACCGCCTTCAAAATCTTTCACGACCCGCGCATGCTTGCGGCCCTGCACGAACTCGGCGAGCAGCTTCTCAAGCAGGGCGTGCCGGATGCGATTAACGCCATGTATGAGATTCTCGACAATCCGCGGCACAAGGATCGGCTGAAGGCCGCGCAGGCTATCATCGATCGCGAGCATCCGGTGCAAACAGCGCATCACGTCACCGTCGAGCACGTCGACGACCGGCGCATGATGGAGTTCGCTCTGAAGTTGGCGGCCGAAATGGGCATCGAAGCCGACAAGCTCGTCGGCCGCATCGACGGCAAGCTGATCGAGCAGGAGCCCTAGGCACTATCGGCTTGCGCTGCGCCTTCCGATCGGCTGGCAGTAGTGCGCTGCCAGCGTTTCAACGCGTTCCGCCGGTTGACTTCGCTGATATGCTTTTTGCGGGATGCGACCGCAGCCTTTTTCAATCCGCCCAGCCTGCCGATTTTGCGCATGAAATCGGGCGTAAACTTAATGATGATGCGCCGACGGCTGACGACGCCACAATCTACCCTTTGTAGGGGGGCAAGGCGGCCTTGGACGCGTGCCAGCGCCTCAGTATCTTCGAACGCAACCAGCTTGATCCCGGCCGCGCCGAGCAAGCCGTCCAGGCTGAATTGCCCGAACCTCCGCGTTGGCTGCAAACCGATAACCTTAGCCGTATATCTCGTCGGCAATCCCGCAATGTGATCGACGGTTTCGAGCGATACCCCGAGCGCCGCGAAGCGAGCCCGCAGAATCGCCCGCAAATCATCGGACGTGCGGCAAGTCCCGAGCGGCTGCTCCATAGATTCCCGCCCTGTTGATGCAAATCAGTTTGGGCAATCTGGACCCGCGTCGAGGGCGGAGGCAATTATTTTCTTCCCGGATCATTCCCGGCTAGATTTTTGGGAAGATTGAGCCTCGTAAATTTTGGGCTAAGTCTTTGATTTTGTTGGTCGGAGCGCCGAGATTTGAACTCGGGACCCCCAGTCCCCCAGACTGGTGCGCTAACCGGGCTGCGCTACGCTCCGAACGGCCGCGGACTATAAAGATCGTGCCTGCACAGCGCAACCAAGTGGCGCCGGCGCGGCCGCACCGATAAACCTCAATCACCGGACGACAAGTCCGACCGGAGGAGGGGCCGTAAGCCGTGGATCGCGTCGGCAGCTTCGCAGGCAGGGCTGCGCTCGAAGCGCTCGCTGCTACCCGCGCGCATGTGCTGCTGCGGCCGCTGCGCCGGGTCGCGGGCGTGATCTTCAAGGTCGAGCGCGTTTGTCCGCGACGGCCGGGCCGGTTCGTGCCCAATCGCTGCCGTGAAATGACGCCGGAGTTTCTGGAAGCCCTGGTCGTCGAATTGCGGCGGCGCAAGATCGAGATTGTTTCGCTCGATGAAATGCACCGCCGCCTGATGGAGCCTGATCGGAAAGCGAAGCGGTTTGCCTGCATCACCTGCGACGGCGGTTATGTCGATCATCACGCCTTCGTGCATCCGATCTTTCGCAAGCACGACGCGCCGTTTGCCATTTTCATCCCGACCGCGTTTCCGGACCGGATCGGGGAACTGTGGTGGCTCATGCTCGAGGCGGTGATCGGAAAAACCGATCGCCTGGCGCTCCTGATCGACGGACGCGAGCAGCGCATCGATTGCCGCACCGCTTCAGAGAAGGCGCGCTTGTTCGAAGCCCTGTGGTCGTGGCTGATGGCGCGTCCGACGAACGAAGAGATCAGCCGCTACCTTGACGATCTCGCGGCGCGCTACGGCGTCGACGTCAAGGCGATCTGCGCCGACGTCTGCATGAGCTGGACCCAGATCGCCGCGCTGGCGGCGGATCCGCTCGTCACCGTCGGGGCCCAGAGTGTCAATCACCCAATTCTCGCAAAGCTCCCGGAAGCCAAGGTCCGGTTTGAAATGACCATGAGCCAGTCAGTCATCGAGAGCGCCGTCGGGGTGCGACCCCGCTACTTCGCCTACCCGTTCGGCCGCAAGGGCGAGGCCGGTCCGCGCGAGTTTGAGATTGCGGGCGCACTCGGATTTCGTGCCGCGCTGACGACCCGACCGGGCGCGGTGCGCGCCCGACACAGCGCCCACATGATGGCACTGCCGCGCATGTCGCTCGCCGGCGACTTCCAACACCTGCGCTACGTGCCGATGCTGATGTCGGGAGTCTCGGTGTCCCGGTGACGAAGGCCAATCATCCGTCGTCGGTCTGCGGCGTTTCCGCATCCGGGCGCGACATCCAGCTGATCAGCGGCATCGCCGGCAACACCCAGCCAAGTCCGGCGACGATGTAGTACGCGATCTCGATCAGATGGTTGCGCGAGAGCGGAAGCATTTGCGCAAAGCCCATGGCGAGCAGCGCCCAGACGATGACGAGCACCAGAAGAGCAATGGTTCCGATCAGCTTGCGGGTGCGAATATGCATATGGTCCTGGTGCCCCGCTTCCGAAGTTCGTGATACGTAGCGGCACCCTCTGACACGAACTTCGGAAGCAAAGGGGCACCAGCAGATATATGATTCTAGTGCCGCTTTTCGATTTGAAGTTCCTTCACGAGTTTGCCGCCCCGCTGTAGGAACTTCAAATCGGCGGCACTAGGTACTTGGTCGCAATTGCGGCGTGCAGGGCTCTCTATATGGTCCCGCCGACATGACATCGGCAAGCGATAACCATGCACGGTCAATCCGGCTCTGGCTCTGGGCTGTGGCGGTACTCGTCATCGCGCTGGTGCTGGTCGGCGGTGCGACGCGTCTGACCGAATCCGGCCTGTCGATCGTCGAGTGGCGGCCCGTCACCGGCGTGCTGCCGCCGGGATCGGGCGCCGGCTGGCAAGCCGAATTTCAGAAGTACCAGGCGATCCCGCAATACACACAGCGCAATGCCGGCATGGACCTTGCGGCGTTCAAGACGATCTATTGGTGGGAATGGACCCATCGGCTGCTGGGACGCGTGGTCGGCGCAGCGTTCCTGCTGCCGTTCCTGTTCTTCTTGTGGCGCGGTTGGGTCGCGCCCGGTCTGCGCGGGCGCTTGTGGTTCATCTTCGGACTGGGCGCCGTGCAGGGCGCAGTCGGCTGGTGGATGGTCGCCTCTGGGCTCGCCGACCGCACCGAGGTCTCGCAATATCGCCTCGCGACGCACTTGCTGCTCGCGTGCTTCATCCTGGTGGCGCTGGTGTGGACCGCGCAGCGCCTTGCGGCGAGGACCGAGGCCGTGCCCGGCCGCATCCGCGCAACCGCGATCGCACTTGTCGCGCTCATCTTGCTGCAGATCTATCTGGGTGGAATCGTCGCCGGCCTGCGCGCCGGCTTGATCTACAACACCTGGCCGCTGATCGACGGCCGCCTCGTGCCGGAGGCGAGCCGGCTTTGGTTCGAAACCCCGCTGTGGCGGAATTTGTTCGAGAATACGCTGACCGCGCAGTTCGACCATCGCATGGTCGCGTATGCGCTGCTCGGTCTCGCGCTCTGGCACGCCATCGACGCGGCGGCGAAGCGGGCAGGGGCGCGCTCCGCGATCGTGCTCGCCGCAGCCGTGAGCGCGCAAGCTCTGCTCGGCGTGCTGACGCTGATCAACCAGGCGCCGATCGCACTTGCGCTGCTGCACCAGGCGGCAGCGATCGGGGTGCTGACGATCGCCGTGGTGCATGCCGCCGGCCTCACGAGCGTGCGGCGAACGTCGGTGGCGGCTGTCGGCTCCGGCTCAGTGCAGCCAGTGGGTTGAGATGATGCGCAAAGCGACGCTGGCTGTCGTGTTCCTCACGCTCGCTGCGCTCGCCGGGTTTGCACGCGCGCAGCAGTATCCGACCCATCTCATCAAGATGATGCACGGCTTTCCGCCAGGCGGAAACGTCGACGTGATCGCGCGCATCATGGCGCAGGAAATGTCGAATGGGCTTGGTCAGCCGATCGTCGTGGAAAGCAAGGCGGGCGCGGTCGGCAGCGTCGCCGCCGAGGCCGTGGCCCATGCGGCGCCGGATGGCTACACGCTGTTGCTGGTGCCGAGTGCGCACGCGGTCACCGGGGCGATCTATCAAACCCTGAAGTATCGGCCGGTGGACGACTTCGCCTGGGTGTCGACCGTGAGCTTCTATCCGTTCGTGATTTGCGTGCGCCGGGATTCGAAATTTCACACGCTTGCCGAATTGCTTGCGGCCGCTGGCGCCAACGCCGGGGCGGTGTCGTTCGGCTCGTCAGGGATCGGCACGATCCAGCACATGACGGCCGAATTGCTCGGCAATGCATCTCACGTGAAATTTCTGCTCATCCACTACCGTGGCGAAGCGCAGGCCTCGACCGGGCTTTTGACCGGCGACATCGATTTCCTGATTTCCACGCCGACCGTCGCGGTCTCACACGTTGAGTCCGGCGAGTTTCGCGCGCTCGCGGTGACCAGCCGCGCGCGCTGGGCGAAGCTGCCTGACGTGCCGACCGTGGAGGAGGCAGGGGTGCCCGGCTTTGAGATGACGTCGTGGTCCGGGCTCGCCGCCCCGGCCGGGACGCCGGCGGACATCGTGGCGCGACTCAACGCGGAAGTGCGCCGCTCAATTGAGGTGCCGCAGGTCAAATCGCGGCTCGAAAGCTTCGGTGGCGACGTGCGCGCGATGGCGCCGGACGAGATGCGCACGCTGGTCGCAGACCAGCTTGCGCTGTGGTCGCGGGTTGCACGCGAGAACAACATCCGCGCGGAGTGACCGCGGCCGACGTCAAACAATCACGCCGCGTTCAGTGCCTGGTCGAGATCGGCGATGATGTCCTGCTTGTCCTCGATCCCGATCGAGAGCCGCACCACATCGGGCCCGGCGCCGGCCTGCACTTTCTGGGCGTCGGTCAACTGCTTGTGCGTGGTCGAGGCCGGATGGATGATCAGCGAACGGGTGTCGCCGATGTTGGCGAGGTGTGAGAACAGCTTCACGCTCCCCACGAGCTTGGTGCCTGCATCGTAGCCGCCCTTGAGCCCGAAGGTGAAAACCGCGCCGGCCCCCTTGGGGACGTATTTCTTGGCGAGGTTGTGATAGCGGTCGCCCGCCAGGCCGGGATAGCTCACCCACGCGATCTTGGGATGTTTGGCGAGCCATTCCGCGACCGCGAGCGTGTTGTCGCAATGGCGCTGGATGCGCAAAGGCAGCGTTTCAATGCCGGTCAGGATCAGGAACGCGTTGAACGGCGAGAGCGCCGGCCCGAGGTCGCGCAATCCAAGCACCCGGCAGGCGATGGCGAAGGCGAAATTGCCGAACGTTTCGTGCAGCACGATGCCGTTATATTCCGGCCGCGGCTCGCACAGCATCGGGTAGCGCTTCTCGCGCGACCAGTTGAACGTGCCGGCATCGACGATCAGCCCGCCGATCGAGTTGCCGTGGCCGCCGAGAAACTTGGTCAGCGAATGCACGACGATGTCGGCGCCATAGTCGATCGGCTTGCAGAGGTAGGGCGTGGCGAGCGTGTTATCGACGATCAGCGGCACGCCGGCGCGCTTGGCAATGGCCGCGACCGCCTCGATGTCGGTGATGACGCCGCCCGGATTGGCGATCGACTCGATGAAGATCGCGCGTGTCTTCGGGGAAACGGCGCGCTCAAATGTCGAGATGTCGTCGGGGTCGGCCCACACCACCTGCCAGCCGAAATTCTTGAACGCGTGATTGAATTGATTGATCGAACCGCCGTAGAGCTTCTTGGCCGCAACAAACTCGTCGCCCGGGCGCATCAGGGTGTGCATCACGATCACCTGCGCAGCGTGCCCGGAGGCGACCGCAAGGCCGGCGGTCCCGCCCTCGAGTGCCGCCACGCGTTCTTCCAGCACCGCGTTGGTCGGATTCCCAATGCGCGTATAGATGTTGCCGAATGTTTGCAGCCCGAACAGCGAAGCGGCGTGATCGACGTCCTCGAACACGAACGACGTGGTCTGGTAGATCGGCGTTGCGCGTGCGCCCGTGGTGGGGTCGGGCTGCGCGCCCGCGTGAACCGCAAGTGTGGCAAACCCCGGAAGCCGGTCGGTCATGGGCTGGTCCTCGCGTCGGCATTGAGCGCCGGCGGACCGGCTTAGTTGGATGTATCGGACTTAGGCCAAGCGTCAAGGCAGGCGCGTCACCCGATCGGCGGACCTCGCGCGCACTAGACCAGGATGATGATTCTTCGAAACATCATCCTGGTCTAGCCTTTTGCTGGAGCATGATCTTTTCCGAAAACCACTACCCACTTTTCGGGATCATGCTCTGACCCTCGACCCGTTCGGCCCGTTGTGCCGCCGGCGTGGCGCCGCCTGCGGTGGTGGGACGATCGAGCGCCATGCGCTGGATACCGCCGCCGAGAATTCTCGCCCGTTTGGAGGTCAGGGTGCGCGTGTTCACGCCCATCCAGGCGATTTCGGACGACAGGCGGCCGTATTCGATCTTGGGACAACGGTTCATCACAACCTTGAGACCGTTGGCTTCGGCCAGCCGGGCTGCGTCATCGTTGCGCACCCCAAGCTGCATCCAGATCACCCACGGCCGCGGGTTCATCCCCAGCGCCTGTTGAACGATCTCGAGCGCAAACTGCGATGCACGAAAGATATCGACCATGTCGACCGGCTCGGGGATATCGAGCAGAGTTGCATAGGCCTTCCGTCCTAGAAGCTCGCCACCGGCGAGCGCCGGGTTGACCGGGATCATGCGGTAGCGGCGCTCGAGCAGATATTTGAACGCAAAGTAACTTGGCCGGCTGACATTGGCCGACACGCCGACCATCGCGATGGTCTTCGCCGTGTTGAGGATTCCGCGGATGTAATCGTCGTCGTAGCTATCGTGGTCCATGCGTTTCAGCGGTCCTCCCACGCGGGGTTGCGCTTCTCGAGGAATGCACCGATCCCCTCGGCGGCGTCGTGCATCATCATGTTCTCGGCCATGACGCGTGACGCGTACCGATAAGCATCGGCGAGGTTCATCTCGTTCTGCGCGTAGAACGCCTCCTTGCCGAGCTTCACCGTCGCGGCTGACTTGCTTGCGATCTTCCTCGCGAGCGCGATCGCTTCCTCGCGCTCCTGCCCGCGCGCCACCACCCGGTTGACCAGGCCGATGCGCTTGGCCTCGTCGGCCGAAATCGTGTCGCCGGTGAGCAGCATCTCCATCGCGTGCTTGCGCGAGACGTCGCGCGAGAGCGCCACCATCGGGGTTGAACAGAACAACCCGATGTTGACCCCGGGCGTGCAGAATCCAGCCGCTGCGGAAGCAACCGCGAGGTCGCAGGTTGCCACCAGCTGGCAGCCGGCCGCTGTCGCGGCGCCCTGGACCGCGGCGATCACTGGCTGCGGCAACCGCACGATCGCCAGCATGACCGCGCAGCACTGGTCCATGAGTTGTGCGAAATAGGCGCGGCCGCCGTCGGGGTCGGTGCGCCGCGCCAGCAGTTCCCGCATGTCATGGCCGGCACAAAACGCCGGTCCGTTGGCCGCAAGGACGACCGCACGCACGCCAGGGTCGCCGGCGATTGCGGCTAGTTCCGCGCTCAAAGCGGCGAGCAGATCTTCAGAGAGGCTGTTGCGGGCCTGCGGGCGGTTGAGTGTCACAATCGCGATTGGCCCGATGGCCTCCCGCAGGAGGATCGCGTTGGCTGGAGTGCTGCGAACGGGGGCTTGCATCGCGACCGGCCTTTCAGGGCTAATGTAGTGCGGATCACAGGGACGCTCCACCGGGCGTCGTGCCGGAAAGGGAGGAGGCGTGCGGCCATCGGCGCTGAGCGTGGCGGACCTGGAAGGTCGGCTGTCGGCTGAATTTCCCGGAAGCTTCAATCGCGAGAGCGGGCTGGCAATCCTAGAGGCTTGGCACGGCGGCTGTCGGGTGCGGCTCGGCTATTCGTCGAACACGCTGCGCCCGGGCGGCACCATTTCCGGCGTCACCATGATGATGCTGGCGGACCTCACGATGTATGTCGCGGTGCTGGCGTCGATTGGCTGGAAGCCGCTCGCGGTCACGACCAGCCTCAACATAAACTTCCTGCGCAAAGCACCGCCCGCGGCGCTGATCGCGCAGTGCCGGCTGATTAAGCTCGGCCGCCGGCTCGCGGTCGGGGATGTGAGCATTCAGTCGGAGGAGGGCGAAGACCTCGTAGCCCATGCGACCTCGACCTATTCAATCCCGCCGCAGTGATGGTTGTATAATACCATAATCATAATATTTTGATCTAATTGCATATTTATTCCGGTAACTGCGTTGACCCGAAACGCATGCCGGTATAGAAGCCCGCCCGACGCGCAATGCGCGGCTCTTAAACTCCGGACCAAACCGATGAAAACCTATTCGGCCAAACCCGCCGAGGTGGAGAAGAAGTGGGTCGTGATCGACGCCAACGGGCTGGTGGTTGGTCGGCTTGCTTCGATTGTCGCCCTGCGGCTACGCGGCAAGCACAAGCCGAGCTTCACCCCGCACGTCGACTGCGGCGACAACGTCATCATCATCAACGCCGCCAAGGCGGTGCTCACCGGGCGCAAGCTGCAGAACAAGGTGTATCACCATCACACCGGGTTCATCGGCGGCATCAAGGAGCGCACCGCGAAGTCGATCATGGAGGGGCGCTTCCCCGAGCGCGTCGTCGAAAAAGCGGTGCAGCGCATGCTGCCGCGCGGACCGCTCGGCCGTCAGCAGTTCGCCAACCTGCGGGTCTATCCCGGCGCCGAGCATCCGCATGCGGCGCAAAACCCCGAACAGATCGATGTGGCGGCGATGAACCGCAAGAACACCAGGAGCTCCTGACCATGGCCGAGACCATGCAATCGCTCGACCAGCTGTCCGCGTTGAAGCCGGCGGCGCCCGAGGCGCCGAAATACGTCCAGAAACTCGACAAGCAGGGCCGCGCCTACGCCACCGGTAAGCGCAAGGACGCGGTCGCGCGCGTTTGGATCAAGCCCGGCGCCGGCAAGATCCTGATCAACGAAACCGCGATCGAGTCGTACTTCGCCCGTCCGGTGCTGCGCATGATGATCCAGCAGCCGCTGGTCTCTTCGAACCGAAACGGTCAGTACGACGTGGTGTGCACGGTCTCGGGCGGCGGTCTCTCCGGCCAGGCTGGCGCGGTGCGCCACGGCCTGTCCAAGGCATTGACGAACTTCGAACCGGAGCTGCGCGGCGTGCTCAAGCGCGGCGGCTTCCTGACGCGCGACTCGCGCGTGGTCGAACGCAAGAAGTACGGCAAGGCCAAAGCCCGGCGCTCGTTCCAATTCTCGAAGCGCTAAGCCTCCATTCGATTGGCCGGCTGCCTGCTCGCGCGCGCGAACGTGGTGTATTGAGCACACGAAGATCGGCAGGCGCGGTTAGTGTTCTGCTAACCGCGCAAGCGGAAATTACCTCCACCGTTTAAGGCTCCATTTAGCTTTCCGGCACGATGCTCTGGCGGGACAACCAGAGGATTGGTCATGGTTAACGAGCGGCTGGCGCTTCCCGCGGCACCGACAGGTGCGCGCGCGGTCGCAGCGGGCGCGACGGCACACAAGGTGCCCGTGACGGGGCACGCCGAATTACCCGAGCTTTTCGCGCCTTCAATCGCTACGGCGCTCGGGGGCGACCGCCGCGCAAAACGCACCGAGACATTGGAATTCGAGGACGTCGCCATTCCAATTCCAGAGCAGGCGCCAAGCTGGGCACACGACAGCACCGCCGGTACGTTTTCTTCCGATCCTGCCGGCGAATTTTCCTGGCGCGTACGGCCGAACCAGACGTTCGACGCCGTCAACAAGAGTTCCGGCAGCTTCTACCGGCGCGCGGGCCAGCGCATGTGCGCGGCGTTGCTCACCGGCGCGCTGCTCGGCACGTTCGGGCTCGGATGGGTCGGCGGTTCGGCATCGCACCGTTTGTTCACGCCAAACCCGGCTACCTCGCCGCTCAAGCAAAGGTCGAACGCCGCAGTTCGCGCCGAGGGCCGTACAAGTTCCGACACGGCACGCGACGCGGTATCGCCGAGCGTGCGCAAGTTATCGTCGTCGCTCGCGAGCAGGCCTGATTCCGCTCCGGTCGCGCTCCAGAGCGGCGTGAGGAGCTTGCCTCGACTCATGCCTGTACCCGAGACGCGGCCGATGACCATCGAGGGATGGACGGTTCGTGATGTGTCGGGCAGCGTCGCTGCTCTGGAAGGTCCCGACGGAACCTGGCGCGCGGCGCGCGGCGACATCGTGCCCGGACTGGGCCGGGTCGATTCGATCGTACGTTGGGGCAACTATTGGCTGGTCTCCACCAGCCGGGGGTTGGTGGCGAGCGAATAAGTTCGACGCGATCTCGTAGGATGGGTTGAGCCGAAGGCGAAGCCCATCAACTTGTTTGCAGCTTGGGATCGCCGACGATGGGTTTCGCTGCGCTCAATCCATTCCACCGAAAAGAAAAAGGGCGCCCATAGGCGCCCCGAGGTGGATCGCGGTCCGCGATCTGGGAGGAAGCCTAAGCCGAATAGTACATCTCGAATTCGACCGGATGCGGGGTGTGCTCGAACCGGATCACTTCGGTCATCTTCAGATCGATATAGCTGTCGATGAAGTCCTGATCGAACACGCCGCCGGCAAGCAGGAAGCCGTGATCCTTCTTGAGCTCCTCGAGCGCCTGGCGCAGCGACCCGCACACTGTGGGGATCATCGCCAGCTCCTTGGGCGGCAGATCGTAGAGGTCCTTGTCGATCGCTTCGCCCGGATCGAGCTTGTTCTTGATGCCGTCGAGGCCGGCCATCAGCATCGCCGCAAAGGCGAGATAAGGGTTGGCGAGCGGATCGGGGAAACGAACTTCCACGCGCTTGGCCTTCGGGTTGGTCGTATATGGGATGCGGCATGACGCCGAGCGGTTGCGGGCCGAATAGGCCAACAATACCGGCGCTTCGAATCCCGGGACCAATCGTTTGTAGGAGTTTGTCGTCGGGTTAGTGAAGGCGTTGATTGACTTAGCGTGGGTGATGATCCCGGCGATGTAGGAGAGGCAGGTCTCCGAAAGGTCGGCATACTTGTTGCCCGCAAACACCGGCTTGCCGTCCTTCCAGATCGATTGGTGGCAGTGCATGCCGGAGCCGTTGTCGCCGTAGATTGGTTTCGGCATGAAGGTTGCGGTCTTGCCGTAGATCTGGGCGACCTGGGTGATGCAGTATTTGTAGATCTGCAACCGATCCGCCATGACGGTCAGTGGAGAGAACTTCAAGCCGAGTTCATGCTGAGCAGAGGCGACTTCGTGGTGATGCTTTTCGACCACGGCGCCCATCTTGGCCATGGCGGCGAGCATCTCGGAACGCATGTCCTGGACCGAGTCCTGCGGCGGAACCGGGAAGTAGCCCTTCTTGAAGCCGATGTGGTGGCCGAGGTTGCCGCCTTCGTAATGGGTGTCCGAGTTGGTCGGGAACTCGGTCGAGTCGAGCTTGAAGCCGGTATTGTAGGGCGAAGCCGAGTACTTCACGTCGTCGAAGATGAAGAACTCCGCTTCCGGACCGAAAAACACCGTGTCGCCGACACCCATCTGCTTGACCATGGCTTCGGCTTTGCGGGCGATGCCGCGCGGATCGCGGTTGTACGGCTCGCCGGTCGTCGGTTCGAGCACGTCGCAGACCAGGACAAGCGTTGTTTCGGCAAAGAACGGGTCGATGGTGGCGGACGCGGGATCCGGCATCAGGCACATGTCCAACTCGTGGATCGCCTTCCAGCCGGCGATCGAAGAACCGTCAAACATCTGGCCTTCGGCGAACGTGTCCTCCTCGATGAGGGAAATATCGAAGGTGACGTGCTGCCACTTGCCGCGCGGATCTGTGAACCTGAAGTCGGCGTACTTCACGTCGTTGTCCTTGATCAACTTCATCACGTCTTTGGCCGTCGTCATGGATGCGATGTCCTTTCTCTCAGCCCGCCGCTCGGCCTAGGTTCCGGCGGCGTGGCATATGGCCCTTGAGCGTGTTTCGGCCGCAAAAACCGGCAACCGCCCTCAGGCCCGAGGGCGGGCGGGAAACACGCTCTAGATTGCGTCTAGTCCGGATTCTCCGGTTCGGATCCGAATAGCTTCCTCGATGCTGGAGACGAATATCTTGCCGTCACCGATCCGCCCGGTTTGGGCGGCGCGCCGGATCGCCTCGATCGCTCGTTCCACCATATCGTCGCCGAGCACGATCTCGATTTTGACCTTGGGAAGAAAATCCACAACGTACTCAGCGCCGCGATACAGTTCCGTATGACCTTTCTGGCGACCAAAGCCCTTAGCTTCGGTCACCGTAATGCCTTGCAGACCAACCTCCTGTAGCGCCTCCTTTACCTCATCGAGCTTGAACGGTTTGATGATCGCTTCAATTTTTTTCATCGCTCCCGTCTCCTGGGCGGCCGACGGAAGTGCCGCCGACCGGAGCCGCGCTCCGCGTTAGCAGGGTCTGTGCCAAGCTTGGTGACCGAGGAAAACCGCATCATAATCAGGTTCTTAATGCTGGTTGCCGGGATCAGCCCGCAGACTGTGCATTCGCGTGTGCCTGCACTTTAGCCAATTTGCACATTCTGTAATCAGGCATCCTGGAAGCTGGATCAAGACCGCAATTTGCTGGCGTGGCAGTATTTCCGATACCCGATTGGCATTTCGAAGATTTACGGCCGAAAAAGCCCATGCTCGAACTTCTCTCCAATGCCGAGATGGCCGAAGCGGACCGGCTCACGATAGCCGGCGGGACGTCGGGCCTCGAATTGATGCAACAGGCCGGCGCGGCGGTCGCAAACGCGGTCACGGCCTCTTGCCCGCCCGGCGCGCACGTCGCTGTCGTTGTGGGCACCGGAAATAATGGCGGGGACGGGTTTGTTGCGACGCGCATACTGCGCGAACGTAACTATAGGCTGCGGGTCCTGCTGGTAGGCGACGTTGCGAGGCTCAAGGGGGACGCAGCGCAAGCATACAAGCTCTGGGGCGGTGGGAGCGAACCGGCCACACCCGAAGGCCTCGTCGATGCGAAGATCGTTGTCGACGCGCTGTTTGGCACTGGTCTCGACCGTGCAGTCGAAGGTCACGCCCGCGCCATGATCGACGCCATGAACAGCGCGCGCCAGGTTGTTGCCGTCGATCTGCCCAGCGGCATCAGCGGTGACAGCGGCGAGATCCTCGGCGCCGCAGTAAGGGCGCAGAAGACCGTGACATTCTTCCGGCGCAAGTTCGGGCACGTTTTGTTGCCGGGCAGAATTCACTGCGGCGAAGTCCGTGTCGCCGACATCGGTATTCGGCGCGATGTGTTGACGCGCATTGCCCCGCGAACTTTTGCTAATGCGCCCAAGCTCTGGCGCGCGTCGTTCCCCGTGCCGCGGCTCGACGGCCACAAATATTCACGCGGCCACGCGGTCGTCGTTTCGGGAGCGGCCTCGTTCACGGGCGCCGCGCGCCTTGTGGCCCGCGCGGCGTTGCGCGCCGGCGCGGGGCTCGTCACGATCGCGTCACCGCGCGACGCGCTTGCGATCAACGCTGCTAGCAATTTGGCGGTGATGGTTCGGGTCGCCGACGGCGCGCGCGAGTTCGCTACGCTGTTGACGGACCGACGGCTTAACGCAGTCGCGATCGGTCCGGGCTGCGGGGTCAATGCGCAAACGCGCGACATGACACTCGCTGCACTTGATGGGAGTCGAGACGATATCGAGCGCGCGGTTGTTGTTGACGCGGATGCCATCACGAGCTTCGCCGGCGAGCCCGTGCGACTTTTTTCCGCCATCAAAGCGCGTGCGCCGGCTGCCACGATCCTCACGCCTCACGCCGGAGAATTCGCAAGGCTATTCGGGGGCGTGCCGGATATTGCCGAAGTCCGCTCGAAACTTGAGCAGGCCCGTCGAGCGGCGGCACTTTCGGGGGCCATCGTCGTGCTCAAAGGGGCGGACACGGTGATCACGGCGCCGGATCGGCGCGCTGCGATCAATGAGAACGCACCGCCCTGGCTTGCGACCGCCGGATCCGGCGATGTGTTGGCCGGGCTTATCACCGGCCTCACAGCGCAAGGCATGCCAGGCTTTGAGGCAGCGTGCGCGGCAGTCTGGCTGCATGGCGAAACCGCACGCGCATTCGGCCCTGGACTTATTTCCGAGGACCTCGCGGAAACGTTACCTGCGGTTTACCAGAAGCTCTATCGCGAACTAGGGTTTGGAATCTGACTAAATCCCCGACCGTCGTGGCGCGAAACGGAAGTCGTCCTCGTGCCTTGCGAACAGCACATATCAGATGCGCGATTGCAAATCTCCGGCATAAGTGCTGTTCGCCGGTGTCGTCTTCCATTAGAGATTCGCGTGGGGCGGACGTCCATCGAGCAAGCCGATTTTGACGAACTGAATGACCGTGGATAACGTCCGCCGCAATCTCATCTTGGGGGTCCCAGCAGTAGCGATCGGCGCTCAGGCCGTCGCGCACCGCGCGTTCGCGCAACAAAATGCGAGCCGCGTAAACGGCGTCACGCCGCACGAGGCTTTTCGCGACGTAAAGGAGCGCTTCGTCAACGAAGCGATTGGGATTACGCGCGAGGCCCTGGATCAGGCTTCTGTTCTGGAGGCCCTGGAGTGGCAGGGCGAGTTTCCGCAGTCCGCTCTATTCCGTGCTCTCGAGCTTCCGATTCTGCCCGCCCACCTCGACGACACCACTTACGACTACTCCGATTTGCGTCGCAGATACCCGGTCCAGCTAGGTGTGACGAGCGTGGCTGCAGATAGTCACCGGCACGTTGTGTCGCCCAGGGTCATCCCAGCGATCGACAAAGATCGCGACGCGTCCTTCAGGCGTGATGGATATCTGTCGGACGGTTACGGCAATTGTTTCTATTGGAACTCGCCGGATACAATTGTCACGACCGAGCACCTCGCGGAGCGGTTTCCCGAGAGCTGGCATAGCTTGCGGAGAGATGGCTTCGACATCAGCGTCGCCAGCGTAGCGCCGCACTTCGCCGCGCGATCACCGGAACAAGTTATTCGTGACGATCCGTCGGTTTCTGATGCGGATATCCATGGCAGCCTGGTCTGTATTGTCGGGAGGGATCCGGATCCGTGGGGCGACATGGATGGGGCAAAGGTGTACCCGGGGGTCGCTGTCAAGATGACGCCGCAGTTCATCCGCGGCGCGCTGGCAGAAATTCCTCAGACGAACAGACGGGGCATGTCATCGCACGAATACGAACATTTCATTCAAAAAATACAGGATCGGATGGACAATTCGTACCTGATGATGTTGCCGCCCGGAGAGGCGAGGGGGTATCCGCGCGCGGAGAGCGAGTTACCATGCCAAGGTATGTCGGCCGCTCCGGTGTTCGGTTTCATTCGCGGACAGTATCGCTTTGTTGGAATGTTTTTTTCGGCAATGTGTCTCGAAGACGCCGAACGCAGACGAAACGTCGATGTCGCGTTTTTTCATCCGATCAGCGCAATTCGCCGGCTGGCGGCGAATCAAAAAAGCTACTGGACGCTCAAATAACAATCACCGCCGCGCCTAGTTGATGCCGCTGTTTGCGAATTCCGCCTCGACGTTGGACTGGATAAGCTTTGCGGCCGCCGCGTCGGCTTCGGCGGCCGCGGTGTCTCCGCTTTGGCGCTGCGCGAGGCTGCGGCCGTAGAGGGCGTGTGCGCTCTTCGGGTCAATCTCAAGAGCCGCGTTGTAATCGGCAAACGCCCTGTCGAGTTCGCCAAGCCTTAGATAGACGAAAGCGCGGTTGGCGATCGTGCCCGCGTTAAGCGGTTTGAGCCTGAGCGCTTCATTGCAATCCGCGAGCGCCTGCAGCATCTGTGCGCCAGCGAGGACTTTTGACCAGCAACGGTTGCTCAGCGCCAACGCCTGCTCGGGATCCAGTCGGATGGCCTGGTCGAAGTCTTCGATTGCGCGCGCATATTGCTTTTTGTCGAGATAGATCACACCGCGGCCGTTGAAGTCGTTTGCGTTGCTCGCGTCGAGCGCGAGGGACTGATCGAAGTCGGCGATTGCGCGATCGAGATCGCCCAGGCCTCGGTACGCCCGGGCGCGATTCCCATAGGCAAACGCGTAATCCGGGTCGAGCTGGATTGCTTCGCTGTAGTCGGCCACGGCGCGATTGTAATGGCGCTGGGCGTAGTGAACGAGGCCGCGCGTATAGAATGCCACGGCATTTGCGGGTTCGAGTTCCACCGCCCGGGTAAGGTCCGCGGCGGCTTGTAGATAGTCATGCTGGCTGTAATAGGCGAGAGCTCTGCTGTGGAACGCGTGGGCGTATTGCGGGTCGAGTTTGATTGCCTCGCTAAAGTCGGAGATCGCGCGTTGAACGTCGCCCTTGGTTCCGTAAGTGTTGCCGCGGTTGAAGAATATCAACGCATCTTTCAGCTCGCGCTCGATCGCCTCGCTGTAGTCCGCGATGGCGCGATCATTGTCACCCATGACCCGATAGGCATCCGCGCGGTGCGAAAACGTAATGCCGCGGTTTGGCGCCAACCGGATTGCGTGATCGTAATCCGCGATTGCCCGATCCATGTCGCCCTTGGCGGCAAATGATTTGCCACGGTTTCCGAACGCCCAGGCGTTTTCGGCATCGTGCCGGATCGCCTCGTTGTAATCGGCGATTGCGCTGTCGAAGTCTCCCTTGCCGAAGTGCGCGTTCGCCCGGTTCTGGAATGCGATGGACAGATTGTGCGGCGGCTCTCGGCCAAACCGAATGACCGCCGTGCAGCCGCTGATTGATAGATCGAGTGAGAACACATGACCAGTGTTCGCGCACCAGACCCAGTCCTGCGTGAACTGGGGCGCCGGCGTGAGTGCAGACGCTGCCGCAAAGACCACGCCGATGACGATGCCCGTCATGCGGTGCGCGACGAAGCCGCCAAAAACGGAAATGACATTTTACGTCGACCCCGATGCAAAACTGGCTCCGTCAGCTTTGCTGAAACGGCGCGAGGTGTTAAGGAGCCGCCGAACTTACGAAAATCCAGAACTTGGAACCGCGGCAACGTCCAAGACCACGGGGCTGCCTCGTGAGGCTGCAAGATGCTTAACGCAGCGCACCGCGTGCAGCGACCCTTCGCAGCCCTCGTGATCTCGGTATCAGGCGTTATTGTTTGGTCGTTGCCGGATATTTTGGCTCCGCGTTGCCGCCAACACCGTGGTTGGTGACCTTTTGGTTTTTCGATGCCGGCATCGCCGAGTATTTCGGTTCTGCATTGCCGCCAACGCCATGGTTGGTCACCTTATGGTTTTTCGAAGCGGCCGTTGTGGGGTAACTCGGCACGCCATTGCCGCCGACACCGACTTGGGCCGACGCGATACCGGCGTAGGTCACCAGTGCGGCTGCGGCAACGAGCGTTGACACCTTGCTGATCATGACAGTCTCCTTTGCTTGGTTGGCCTTTGGGGGCGGATAGTTCGCAAAAACTTTATCGAAGCTTAGCACCTGCGGCAACGGGAAGGCGGAAGGCGCGCATTTTTTAGGCGGGGTCGGTCTCGCGCCGCTTTTCTTTGGGATTCGCGGGTTCGTGCCACATTTTAAAGCAGATTGTTGCGCATCGAGAACGCTGCATTTTCGGGGGATTGTCATGCGGCGCGTAGGGGGCATAGGCGCGATTATCCTTGCGCTGACGATGACCGGAACGACGGCCCTAGCTCGCGGCGGGTTCGCCGGGGGCGGATTCCATGGTGGCGGCGGATATCACGGCGGCGGCGGATATCATGGCGGCTATTCCGGGGGTGGTGGCGGCTTTCGTGCCAATAGCTTTCGTGGCGGCAACTTTTCCGGCGCCAGCGGGTTCCGCGGGTTCAACGGAGGCGCACGTTCATTCGGCCGGACGGGCTTCAATCCGTCCGCAGGGCGCTCGTTCTCTCGCGGCACCAACCCGCGGCTGACGGCTCACAGTGGAACATTCGCCCGTAACGGAGCCCGGACGGCATTTGCCGGCCGACGCGCGCTGGGCGGGCACGTTGCCGGCAACGCCCTGACGTCAGGTCGCTTCGCGCGTGCCGGCTGGTCACGCAACGGTCCGATCGGCGGCCGCTTTCTGGCTACGCGCTGGGGGCACGCGGGCTGGTACCGCAATTGGTGGCGTTATCGGCCGGCTTTCGGCTGGTGGGGGCCGGTGTTCTGGCCTTATGCCTACTACGATTTGTTTGGTAGCGTGTTCTGGCCCTACGCTTACGCGCCGTATTTCTACGACCCGTTCTGGTACTACGGCTACCCGGACCTCTACGCCGGGATTTTTTGGCCTTACGGCTATGACGACTTCGTTGGTCCGCCGCCCGTCGCCTACGGCGGAGGCGGTTATTCGGGCGGCGGCTATGCAGCCGGAAGCTACGGTCCGCCCGGCTATGCGCCGCCCCGACAGCGCTACGCCAGCGTACCGCCTGGCGGCGATCCACGGGGCGGAACCGCGGCCGACGTGCAGGGGACAACCCAGTCTGCGATGGGCCGCTACACCGAGTACTGCGGCCAAGACTCGCGCGATGTCGCGGGCGTCCCGGTCGACGACATTCAGCGCGCGGTTAGCCCGACCGACGCGCAGCGCGCCGCGCTCGACGATCTGGGCAATGCTTCGGTCCAAGCGGCGCAGATCGTCAAAGCGGCTTGCCCGAGGGACGTATCACTAGCCCCGGTCGGTCGCATGGAGGCGATGCAGCAACGCGTACAATCGATGCTCGACGCCGTGAAAGTGATGCGGCCCGCGCTCGAGAAGTTCTACAACATGCTCACCGACGAGCAGCGGTCGCGCTTCAACGCGTTGGGGCAACAAGGTCAGATGCAACAACCTCAATCTCCGGGCGTGCCGGCAGCGAACGCACCAGGATCGCCGGCCACCAACTGCACGAACCGCGCGATTCCTGACTGGCCGACGGCGCTGATCGAGAGAAGCGTGCGGCCAACGCCGGCCCAGCAGGCAAGTCTTGCGACGCTGCAAACCGCGGCAGCCAAAGCCAAGGACATCCTGCAGGCGTCTTGTCCGAGCGAAATGCCCGCTACGGCGTTGGCGCGCATTTCGGCGATCGAACAACGCTTGCAGACAATCCTGGCGGCCGTGCAGACCGTTCGCGCGCCGCTCAATGATTTCTACGGTTCGCTCAGCGACGAGCAGAAGGCGCAATTCAACGCCATCGGTCGAACGCGTCCGGCGCGGCAGGGCTGAGTGCGCCGAGGGCGATGTGGCTGAATTTCGCAAGCGGTTGCTCGCTCGAAAGCGTGTCCTCGCGTTAGTGGCGGCTTTTGTGTTTGTTGCGTTGATTGGTTTCCCGCTTCGACCTCACATCAGCGCCGCCTTCAATCCGCCCTTGACCAACGATGTCGATCTCTCGGCACTCTTCAAGAGTACGTCTGACCGAACCTTGGATCCCGGCGACTTCGTTGATCTCCGCGATCCGGCGTGCACGAAGTCGTTCGCATTGCGCCTCGCGCAGCCGGTGTTCATCCGGATGAGTCGAAATTGCACGTATGCGATCTTTGTGGACGAAGGCCGGGCTCGCGCCAATTTCCTCAACGCCATGAAAGGCGCGGTCGAGCTTGCTCCCGGACGGAGCTGGTCCGCTCAGGACTTCTGGTCGCTCATGCCGCTGACTGCGGAAGCCTACGTTCGGCTGGAACCGGCGCCATAGAGCGTGTCCGCTCAAATGAAGAGCGATCAGGACCACGGCGTAACGGGCTTATCCATGGCCTCGCCGTCGACCAGGATGGCGTCAACCTTTTCGTTGAAGAACGCCAGCAATCCGGTGATCTTCCGGCATTCGTCGATCGGGTCGGGGTAGTACCAGACGAGGTCTGGGTATCGCTGGCTCCCGATCGTCACGTTGTGATACGCGGCAACGCCCTTGTAGGGGCACCGGGTCCGGCGTTCGCTCGGCTCCAAAATGTTTGGTCGAACGTCTTCGCTCGGAATGTAGTAGCGGGTCGGCAGGCCGGTCTCAAACAGAAAGACGGCTCGCCGCGTTTCGGCAACCACGGCGCCGCCGACGATGACTTGGACGCGGCGCGAACTCCTGATCGCATCCACGCGTTTGTAGGGATTGCGCGGATGGCGGAAGATTTCCTCATCCTCCTCGTACCAATGATCGACAGCGTCCCACGCGAACGCCGCGTAAGGCGCAAGCGGCGGAGCATTCGGAAGCGGTTGCGGATAGTTCCACACGGCGTTTTCGGCGAGCTTGTCCGCAACCCTTATCGACCAGAACCGCGCCTGCCCCTTGCGCGGACAAAACTTGGTGTGATCGCTCGCCACCAGCAGGTCATGTCGGACGTCGCCCAGCGGCAGGTAGTAGACCGGAATTGGGGTTTCGATCTTGATCATCGCGTGCGTGCTGTCCGCGATCATGACGCCGTTGAATTCGACCCGGATACGTCGTGCGGTTGGCTCGAAGATGATCGGCAGCATCAGATGGGGTCCCTTCAAGCGTTCGCCACCCGGCCGGGAATTTTGGCCGGGCGTTACCCGGCCTCTTACCAAGCATAGCGGGCGCGCCCTGTTCCAACATAAGTTTGCGTTCCCACACCGAACTCGCCGTCGAATTTACCCATCAGCGCCCAGCCGCTCATCATTTGGATTTCGGCCCCGGCAGTGACGACGGCGAGATCGGCTGCTGGCTTGGCGCCGCCGACACTGAAGTTTGCAATCGGCGACAGTCCGAGGAAGGTTGCGTTCGCCTGCGTGGCGGGTTGCCAATCGTGTGCATAAGCAGCGCGCCCGAACGCGGTCATGACGGCGTTGTCGGCAAGCAGCACGTCTTTGCTCGCCCAGCTCCCGAGCTCGGCGCGAGTGACGGTTGCGCGGTGCGCCGCATAGGACAGGGCGAATTGCCCTGATCCTGAGGTCGAGTGCTCGCTATAGAACGGCGTCGCGAAGGTCTGTACCTGAAGCGCTGTATAGGGCGTGACGTTCACTGACGCCCAAGCCAGCTTGTAGCCGGTCTCGGCGCGCGCGCCCCAGCTCCGCGCAATGAAACCTGCGTTGAGCGTCTCGGTGCCCGGGATCGTGACGGTGCGGCTCGTCGACATCCAGTAGTTAGCAAACGAACCCGCGCCCGAAACGTACCACCGTCCGAATTGCTGCGAACCATAAAGACCGGCTTGGAAAACGTCGCTTTGGCCGCCGCCCAATCCCTGAGCAACGGACCAGCCGGTGCCGCCGCCCGCGAGTGCAAAGCCAAGCAGGGTGTCGGGCGTCAGTTTGTAGTCGAGGCCGGCAGCGACGCCTGCCGTGCGGGATGACGTATCATGGCTGCCTGATCCATTCGGGTCGCCGTTGGTGTTGTTGGCGCCACCGAAGGCCAGGGCCCAAACATTCCAGCGCGTGGAAAATGGAATTGACCCCTCGCTGCGTGGCGTCACTGCCGCATAGGCCTGCGCGACTTTGGGAGGCAGGTTGCGTGTGGGGGCGTACTGACTGACGGCGCCCGTCCCGGCCGGGCCGAAGCCTGCGGCCCCGATGCCGCCGCTTCGATCTGATCCGAACGGGTTGAGCATCGCCAACATGAATTGGTTGGTGATTTGAAAGCCCGCTGTTTGCCCGGCGCCCGCGTTGGCCTCACCTGAGAGCTGCGTCAACGCCGCCGCGAGCTGATTGGACGGGAGGTTCGCCAGGTTCACGAAGCCGGACGGCAGCGTGCCGCCCGAGGCGATAAAGGCGTTGATCGCGTTGGCGGTGTTGCCTTGGTTGCCGGATGCACCGGGTGGCAGGGGCGGCAGACTCGATCCGGGGGTCAGGGTGAGGAAGGCATCGTGGTCATCGTAACTCAGCACCGGCTTCACATTCGATCCGAAGCTGCCGGCGACGGTGAGGCCGGCGAACGTTCCAGTAACCAGTCCGGCACCTGTGGTGGTTAGCAGCGTGTATTTGGTGCCGAAGGAATAACTGCCGGGGAGGGCCGTGACGGCGAGCGTTCCCCCGAGATTGGCAGTTCCGGTAATGTTTGAAATGCTGCTCGCGCCCGCGGGGGACACTGTAACCATGTAGGTCGCCGCGCTCGCGAGCAGCAGACTGCCTTTGATCGAGAGCGCGCCGATCGCCGGCGGCAGGCCGGGCGCAAGGGTGCCACCATTGTTGACGGTGACGCCGGAGACGCTCCCAGTGCCATTGAGCGTTCCGCCGGTGTTCACGGTCACGCCGCTCGAGCTCGAAATATCCCCGGTGATCGACAGCGTGCCGGCGTTGACGGTGGTGATCCCTGTGTAGGTGTTGACCCCGGACAATGTGAGTATGCCGGTGCCGGACTTGGTGAGCGCGATCGCTGAGGCTCCGTTCTGGATAATGCCGCTGAATGCGGTCGAGGTGTTGTCCGCCCCGGTGGTCAATGTTGCGGTGGCGCCGCCGGCATTTGTCACCGTGCCGGCGCCGGCGAGCGAACCGATCACCTGGTTGAGTCCGTTGAGATCGAGGAACGCGCCGCCTGCGACCGTGAACGCGCTTGCGGCTGAGAACGTGTTGACGGCACCGCCCTGCAGCGTTCCGGCGTCGACGTCGGTCGCGCCCGAATAGGTGTTGGTGCCCGAGAGTGTCAGCGTGCCATTTCCGATCTTGGTGAGGCCGGTGGGCGCATCATCGATGATGGTGCCGCTGAACGTGGTCGACGTGTTGTCGGCACCGGTCGTCAGGGTCGCAGCGGTGGCGCCGGTGTTGCCCACGGTTCCGGCGCCGGCGAGCGAACCGGTGCCTTGGTCGAAGCCGTTGAGGTCGACGAGCGCGCCGGCGGCGACCGTGAACGGCGCTGGCCGAGGAGAACGTGTTGTGTCGCCCCAGCCTTCAGCGTGCCGCCGTTGATCGACGCGTCCGCCGAAAACGTAAGCGCCTGTGTCAGAGCGGTGTTGCGAAACGTCGCGTGCCGGTTGGCACGCTCGCGGCGACCAATTGCCGTTTGGTGTTCCAGTCCCGCCGGTGCGCCGCCGGTCCAGGTCGCGTTTTGCGCAGCGAGGCGCTCGGAGCGACGCCGCGAGAGCGCCCGCGAGCGCGGTGCCGGCAAACAGCGCCCTGCGGGCACGCGCGCCAAGACCGACGCGTCCGCGCGCGAGGCACAAAACCTCCCCGTCACCGCAACGGCGGTCCAGCACCACGTTCATCGGATAAATCCCCACGCCCCCGCCCGAACGCTAGCGAGGCAGGATGCGATCACTCAAGCCGGAAAGGCGTTGCAGTCCGGTTTCAGGTGACGTTTCCGGACGGCTGTGGCCGCGAGGCAACATTCATGTGTGTGTGCAATGGGTTAACACACTTGAATTGCGGCCGATTGCCTCCGGCGCCACCGCGCGATCCGCTACACGGCGTGCCCTTGCGCGGTCCCACTGTTGGTCGCGCGGAATCCCAGCTCGTTTGGTACTGCTCTAGACCGACGCCCAATGGTGGCCGATCCTCGCACTCCCGGCTGTGGACGCCTATTTTTGTGCTAGGCGCGCGCCCTCACTATGTTATAAGCCGCGCCGCCCGAAGCCGCGGGCGTGGCGGAATTGGTAGACGCGCTGGATTTAGGTTCCAGTGACGCAAGTCGTGGGGGTTCAAATCCCTCCGCCCGCACCACGCGCGCTACGCCCGCATCCGGCACAGCCCCGGCGATACGAACGAACGAGTTGCACCAATGCAGGTCACGCAAACCCATTCCGACGGTCTCAGACACGAATTCAAGATCGTGGTGCCGGCGAGCGATCTCGAAGCTCGGCTCGACAACCGCGTCTCCGAGATCAAGGACAGCGTGCGCCTGAACGGTTTTCGGCCCGGCAAGGTGCCGCCGGCCCATCTTAAGAAGATCTACGGCCGCTCCCTCATGGCAGAGGCGATCGAAGCCCTGGTGCGTGAGACCAACGCCAAGATCGTGACGGATAACGGGTTCAAGCTCGCGATGGAGCCCAAGGTCACGCTGCCCGAGGGCAAGGACGAGATCGAAAGCGTCTTCACCGGGCAGTCCGACCTCTCATACACCGTCGCGCTCGAGGTTCTGCCGCCGATCACCCTCGCCGATTTCAAGGGCATCAAGATCGAGCGCCCGGTCGCTGAGGTGACTGCCGCCGAAATCGACGAGGCGGTGTCCCGCATTGCCAATCAGAACCGGCCCTATTCCGCCAGGGCCGACGGGGGCAAGGTCGCGAGCGGTGATCGCGTCACAATATCCTATGTGGGCAAGATCGACGGCGAGGCCTTCGAGGGCGGGACTGGCGACGACATCGTGGTCAACGTCGGGTCGAACACGTTCATCCCCGGCTTTGAAGAACAGTTGATCGGGATGGCGGCAGGCGAGGCCCGCACCGTCAACGTGCGCTTTCCGAACAACTATCTGGCCGAAAAACTCGCCGGCAAGGACGCCGTGTTCGAGGTCACCGCCAAGTCGATCGAAGCCCCCGGCGAGGTTACGATCGACGACGCGTTTGCAAAATCGCTCGGGCTCGAGACGCTCGATAAGCTCAAGGACGCGATCAAGGACCGGCTCACCCGCGAGCACGCGGCGGCAAGCCGCCAGAAGCTCAAGCGCGTCCTGCTCGATCGGCTCGACGAGCTGCACAAGTTTGACGCGCCGCCCACGATGGTGGAGGACGAGTTCAATAACGTGTGGAAAACCGTGCTGTCCGACCTCGAGAGCTCCGGTAAAAGCTTCGCCGACGAAGGCACCACGGAAGAAAAGGCGAAAGCGGAATACCGCGCCATTGCCGACCGGCGCGTGCGGCTTGGCCTCGTACTTGCCGAAATCGGTGAGAAGAACAATATCAAGGTCAACGACGAAGAGCTTTCGCGCGCCGCCGCTGACCGGGCGAGGCAGTTCCCGGGCCAGGAGCAGCAAGTCTGGGAATACTATCGCAAGAACCCGCAAGCGCTCGCTTCGCTGCGCGCGCCGATCTACGAGGAGAAGGTGGTGGACTTCATCGTCGAGCTCGCGAGCGTCACCGACAAGCCGGTGTCGCGCGACGAGCTGTTCCGCGAGGAAGAGGACGACGAGAAGAAATGAACTCTTGCGAGGCGGAGCGCGCCGCCGGCGACGCCACCGAGCTAGCGCTCACGCTTGAGGGCTACCACATAGAGGCGCAGTAACAAGAAGGCCAAACCCATGCGCGATCCCGCCGACACCTATATGAGTTATCTCGTGCCCATGGTGGTTGAGCAGACCAACCGGGGCGAGCGCGCGTACGACATCTATTCGCGCCTGCTCAAGGAACGCATCATCTTCATCACCGGCGCGGTGGAGGACGGGATGGCCTCGCTGGTGGTCGCACAGCTTCTGTTTCTCGAGGCCGAGAACCCAAAAAAAGAAATCGCGATGTACATCAATTCGCCGGGCGGAGTGGTGACGTCCGGACTTGCGATCTACGACACCATGCAGTTCGTCCGGCCGGCGATCTCGACGCTGTGTATCGGCCAGGCGGCCTCCATGGGCTCGCTATTGCTCGCCGCCGGCCACAAGGACATGCGCTTTGCGCTGCCGAATGCGCGCATCATGCTGCATCAGCCCTCGGGCGGATTTCAGGGGCAGGCCACCGACATCATGCTGCATGCCCAGGAGATTTTAAACTTGAAGCGGCGGCTTAATGAAATCTACGTGAAGCATACGGGCCAGCAGCTTAAGAAAATCGAGGATGCGCTCGAGCGCGACATGTTCCTCACGGCCGATGGCGCCAAGGAGTTCGGCATCATCGACAACGTGATGGAAAAGCGTCCGGAGGACATGGGCGAACTCATCGCCGCGGTAAAGCACTCCTAAGGCCTCCGGAACGGCCGCAAAACGCCGTCGCGCGGCATGGGTTTTGCAGCGCAACCGCGTTGGAAATTATGGATTTCCCGCTGAGAGCAGGCCTTGTACTATCATTCTGCCACAAATGGTGGTGGAAAATCGGCTTGGTACGGCCGGGGGAATCCGCGACATGTCGGGGCCGCAGGCCTTGTGATCGTTAAAGGAATCTTGATTGTCGGGTGGCTAGCGTGCTTGGTTTAGAATCGGCGGCGTTGGAGGGGAAAACCGGTCGAACAGCGCGGTTCGGCGCCGGTTTCCATTGGGAGGTCCTGAAAATGATGTCAGGGCGGATGCGCCACCGGACCGGTCGGGAACGCGTAGGGGCGGGCATAACGGTCAAAGCAGGTTGAAGATCAGATGAGCAAGGTCAGCGGTAGCGACTCGAAAAACACGCTCTACTGTTCGTTCTGCGGCAAGAGCCAGCACGAAGTGCGCAAGCTCATTGCCGGGCCGACGGTGTTCATCTGCGACGAGTGCGTCGAACTGTGCATGGACATCATTCGCGAGGAAAACAAATCCTCGCTGGTGAAGTCGCGCGACGGCATCCCGACTCCGAAGGAAATCCGCAAGGTTCTGGACGACTACGTGATCGACCAGGATCACGCCAAGAAGGTGCTGTCGGTCGCCGTCCACAATCACTACAAGCGGCTCAATCACGCGACCAAGCACAACGACGTCGAACTCGCCAAGTCCAACATCCTGCTCATTGGTCCGACCGGATCGGGCAAGACCCTGCTGGCGCAGACGCTGGCGCGCATCCTCGACGTGCCGTTCACCATGGCGGACGCCACCACGCTGACCGAGGCCGGCTACGTCGGCGAGGACGTGGAAAACATCATCCTCAAGCTGCTGCAGGCGGCGGACTATAACGTCGAGCGCGCCCAGCGCGGCATCGTCTACATTGACGAAATCGACAAGATCTCGCGCAAGTCCGACAATCCGTCGATCACCCGCGACGTCTCGGGCGAGGGCGTGCAACAGGCCCTGCTCAAGATCATGGAAGGCACGATCGCGTCGGTTCCCCCGCAAGGCGGACGCAAGCATCCGCAGCAGGAATTTCTGCAGGTCGATACAACCAACATCCTGTTTGTGTGCGGCGGCGCGTTCTCCGGACTCGAAAAGATCATCTCGGCGCGCGGGCGTTCGACCTCGATCGGCTTCGCCGCCAGGGTGATGGCGCCGGAGGACCGCAAGCAAGGCGAGATTTTCCGTTACGTCGAGCCGGAAGACCTGCTCAAGTACGGCCTGATCCCGGAGTTCGTCGGACGGTTGCCGGTAGTTGCAACGCTCGAGGACCTCGACGAAGCCGCTCTCAAGCGCATCCTCCTGGAGCCCAAGAACGCGCTCGTAAAGCAGTACCAGCGCCTGTTCGAGATGGAGAACATCGAGCTCGCCTTCGCCGACGAGGCGTTGTCGTCGATCGCCCGCAAGGCGATCGATCGCAAGACCGGAGCCCGCGGGCTGCGTTCGATCATGGAAGGCATTCTGCTCGATACCATGTTCGATCTGCCAAGCCTCGAAGGGGTCGAGGAAGTGGTGATCTCGAAGGAAGTCGTGGAAGGCGCGGCCCGCCCGCTTTACATCTACGCCGACCGCGCGGGAGACGCCGGCGCGACCGCTTGAGGGGCGGCGTGCCGCGACCGCACAGACACGCACCATCGTACCAGACACGGCCGGCGCGATCGGGCGGCTCGGTAGATCAGTGGGGGCTACTCGATTGATTTACTTGGCTGACTTGACTCGCCCGGGACGCAACGCCACCTATGCTAGCCTAGGCGCGATTCGCGTAACAAATTCAGGGCGTTTGGAAGAGCGGCCAGAAGTGCGAAGAACGGCCAGAAGTGTGTGGGCTTAACCCGCGATACTGACATCGGATTGTCGTGGGCTGGGGGCACAACGAGAAGGGGACTTTTATTATGACAACGACCCCGAAACCGCGAGCACTGCCGGAGCCTGGCGAAGCGCGGACCTATCCGGTCCTGCCGCTGCGCGACATCGTCGTTTTTCCGCACATGATCGTTCCGCTGTTCGTCGGCCGCGAGAAGTCGATTCGCGCGCTCGAAGAGGTCATGCGCACCGACAACTACATTCTGCTGGCCACGCAGAAGAACGCTTCCGACGACGATCCCGGGACCAACTCGATCTACGAGGTCGGCACGCTCGCGAGCGTTTTGCAGCTCCTCAAGCTCCCCGACAACACGGTCAAGGTTCTGGTCGAGGGCGCCGAGCGCGCCAAGGTGCTGCGCTATGGCGAACGCAGCGACTTCTACGAAGCCGATGCGGTGGTGCTGCAGGATAATCTGGGCGAGCGCGTCGAGGCGGAAGCGCTGGCGCGCTCCGTGGTCAACGAGTTCGAAGGCTACGTCAAGCTCAACAAGAAGGTGTCGCCCGAGGTCATCGGCGTCGTTCAGCAGATCGAGGACTACGCCAAGCTCGCGGACACCGTCGCCTCGCACTTGGCGGTGAAAATCCCCGACAAGCAGACCGTGCTGGAAATGCCGACCGTCACCGAGCGGCTCGAAAAGGTGCTTTCGTTGATGGAGAGCGAGATCTCGGTCCTGCAGGTCGAGAAGCGCATCCGCACGCGCGTCAAGCGGCAGATGGAGAAGACCCAGCGCGAGTATTACCTCAACGAGCAGATGAAGGCGATCCAGAAGGAACTCGGCGACGACGAGGGTCGCGACGAGCTTGCCGAGCTGGAAGACAAGATCAAGAAGACGCGCCTCTCCAAGGAGGCGCGCGAGAAGGCCACGCACGAGCTCAAGAAACTGCGTCAGATGTCGCCGATGTCGGCGGAAGCCACTGTCGTGCGCAATTATCTCGACTGGCTGCTCTCGATCCCCTGGAACAAGAAAACCAAGATCAAGAAGGATCTGGTCCATGCCCAGGAAATTCTCGATGCCGACCATTTCGGGCTAGAGAAGGTCAAGGAGCGCATCGTCGAGTACCTGGCGGTGCAGAGCCGTGCCAACAAGCTGACCGGCCCGATCCTGTGCCTGGTCGGTCCGCCCGGCGTCGGCAAGACCTCGCTCGGCAAGTCGATCGCCCGCGCTACCGGACGCGAGTTCGTGCGCGTGTCGCTTGGCGGCGTGCGTGACGAGGCGGAAATCCGCGGCCACCGGCGCACCTATATCGGCTCGATGCCGGGCAAAGTCATCCAGTCGATGCGCAAGGCCAAGAGTTCGAACCCGCTGTTCCTGTTCGACGAGGTCGACAAGATGGGTGCCGACTTCCGCGGCGACCCGTCCTCGGCCCTGCTCGAGGTGCTCGATCCGGAGCAGAACCACGCGTTCAACGACCACTACCTCGAGGTCGACTACGATCTCTCCAACGTGATGTTCATCACCACGGCGAACACGCTCAACATTCCGCCGCCCCTGATGGACCGGATGGAGATCATCCGCATCGCCGGCTACACCGAGGACGAGAAGCTGGAGATCGCGCACAAGCATTTGATCCCGCACGCGATCACAAAGCACGGGCTGGAGGCGAAGGAGTGGGCGATCGACGATGAGGCGCTGCTCACGATCATCCGGCGTTATACCCGCGAGGCGGGCGTGCGCAATCTGGAGCGTGAGCTCTCCTCGCTCGCCCGCAAGGCGGTGAAGCAGCTGATCCTCTCGAAAGAGAAGACCGTGCGCGTCACCGAGGCGAACCTGTCGGACTTCCTCGGCGTGCCGAAATATCGCTACGGCGAGGTCGAGGCAGAAGATCAGATCGGCGTGGTCACCGGTCTCGCATGGACCGAGGTCGGCGGCGAATTGCTGACCATCGAGGCCGCCATGATGCCGGGCAGGGGCCGCATGACGGTCACCGGCAACCTGCGCGACGTGATGAAGGAATCGATCTCAGCGGCAGCATCCTACGTGCGCTCGCGCGCCGTCGACTTCGGTATCGAGCCGCCGTTGTTCGACAAGCGTGACATTCACGTCCACGTGCCTGAAGGCGCGACCCCGAAGGACGGCCCATCCGCCGGCGTCGGCATGGTCACCGCCATTGTGTCGGTAATGACCGGCATCCTGGCGCGCCGCGACGTGGCGATGACTGGCGAGATCACCTTGCGCGGACGCGTGCTCCCGATCGGGGGCCTCAAGGAGAAGCTGCTGGCGGCGTTGCGGGGCGGCATCAAGACCGTGCTGATCCCGGAGGAGAACGTGAAGGATCTCGTCGATATCTCTGACTCGGTGAAAAACTCGCTCGAGATTATCCCGGTGTCGCGCATGGACGAAGTGCTTGCGCGTGCGCTGATGCGCGCGCCCGAGCCAATCGAGTGGGACGAGAGCACAGCCAAGCCGGCACCGGCTGCGGTGGAAACACCCGCGGTCGAGGAAGAGCCTCCCGGCCTGACGGCGCATTGAACCGGCTGAAGGCGGAAAGCTTCAACGGCGTCCCGTGCGGGGCGCCGTTTGTTTTTGAAGCAACTCTCGATGTCAAACAGCCCGCAAGAGCCAACGCTCCGCATCGCGACGGGCCTGAGTGCCGGGCCGCCCTTTGCTCTCTTTTTCTTTTTCCGTTTCCCCAAAGGGGGCGGAGCGCCGAGAAGGCGAGTAAGTCATCAATAATCGTCCGCGCCGTGAGCCCGGAACCCGCATCCCTTGACGAGAAGGACGCGGGCTCGCCACTCGCCACCCTGCGCGGCCTTTTTTGGCTTTTGGGAGCTTTTGCGAACCTACAGCGGCGGGCCTTCCAACCACCGACCCTCTGCGGGGCACGCGCGGGACAACCGTAGTGTCGTCCCGGCGCCCATGAATCCGACACAGCTTTGATGCCCTAAACCCAGACGGCGTCGCAGCGCGCGCCAGCGCGCTTGCACGCTGTGACGCGCGGGGCGATAACGGCGCCTTCGGGCGGTTAGCTCAGTTGGTAGAGCGCCTGCTTTACACGCAGGATGTCGGCGGTTCGAGTCCGTCACCGCCCACCAAGCTTCACACGTGCAGGAAATAGCCGGCGCGGCCATGCAAAGGCTATTAGGCCAAAGCAATGTCCGGCGCGGCTTGAGTGAAGCAAAAATCGCCGCGGTCTAAGCGCAGCCAACTGAATGACAGAAGCGACCGGCGCGATCAGCCCACGTGGCGCGGCGCGCCGGTCGAGAAATTATCGACGCAAATCAGGCGGAGCCGGTCAGACCGCTTCTTTGAGATCCTTCGAGGCGCGGAACGCGACCTTCTTGCTGGCCTTGATCTTGATCGGTTCGCCGGTCGCCGGGTTACGGCCCATGCGCGCGGCGCGCTTGCGCACCTGCAGGATGCCGAATCCGCCGATGCGAATGCGCTCGCCCTTCTTGAGATGTTTCACCATCATCCCAACCAGATCGTTGAGCATGGCCTCTGCCTGTTTCTTGGGGATCTCGTGATCGGTGGCGAGCGCGGCCGCGAGATGCTTGAGAGTGACGGTCGTTGCAGTGGTCTTGGCCACCATTGGGTGTTCCTTTCGATCATTCGGAAAGTGCACAACGGCGCACGCATACCCGATTCTCGCGGCTTTTGGCACGCCGAAATGCAAAAAAGCCTGATTTTTAGGGGCTTTCCAACAGACGAATGACGAAAACCCGCGCCGCACCTTGACTTGTAGGGGCTGCAAGCCCTATCTCACCGCTCCCACGGCGGCCGCGTTTGGCGGCATCCCCGGGGGCGTAGCTCAGTTGGTTAGAGCGTCGGCCTGTCACGCCGAAGGTCGCGGGTTCGAGTCCCGTCGCTCCCGCCATTTTAAAAATCAATGACTTAGGCCTCGTTTTGAGGGCAAACGGTGCGGGTGTTAACGCCGATACTCGGCTATGGACGCGCCTGCCGACGCTGGGCGGCCTGTCGGCCGGTTCGCGAATCTCGCCCTAATAAACAATGCTTCCCCGGCGGTAGGGGGACGTATACGGCGGCGGATTTGGACACTGATTCTCAGGCAATCCACCCAGCACCTGATAAACGCGGCGGCTCGTAACGGGGTAGCAGGCGCCGCCCGGGAAGACGCAGTTCAGCCTGACGTCGGTACAGCGGGACAAACATTCCGGAGAGCCCTGCGCCGCGAACGGGCTCGATGTCCGCGCTGGTGTGCCGTAATAATCGGTCGAGTAGATGCAGCGACACAGAAGGCATTGAGCGCGCGCTTCATCAGAGACGGCGCCGACCTCAACAAATGCGGCGGCGAGAAGCAGTGCCGCAACCAGTGTACGCCTACGTGCGCACCAGGCGGCGGCGCGATGCAGCGCTTTCGGCCCCGCGCAGCGTATTCCCATCTTGTACCTCCTCGTGACCGGCGGCGGCAGTGTCGGCATCAACTCGTGTCCCGATTCCGAAGTTCGCTTTATCTCGCGGCACCCTCTGTGGCGAACTTCGGAATCAAAGGGACACTAGCAAATATATGATTGTAGTGTGGCTTTGGATTTGAAGTTCCTATGACGAGAGTGCCGCATGAATGATAGGAACTTCAAATCCACCACACTACGCGGTCGTCTCCGGTACCGCGTCAAGCGCATAGAACTCCACCGTCTGAGTCCGACCCTTGACGGACGCTTCGTGGAGCTTGTGGGTTTTCAAATCAAGTCCGGCAGCTTCTGCGGCACGCCGCGAGAGAATGAGAACGCAGTCATAGTCCTTGGTCAGGCTTTCAAGCCGCGCGGCCGTGTTCACGGTATCTCCGATCGCGGTGATGATCTGCGAACGCGGTGGCCCCATAGCACCGACGATGGCTTCCCCGAAATGGATGCTCACGCCGATGCGCAGCGGGTGCCGTAGCTCGGCCTGCATCTGCTCGTTGAGCTGACCAAGACGCGCCAACATTTCCCGAGCACCGCGCAATGCCTGGAGCGGACCGACCGCAGGGTCGGGCGCGTCCAGGCCGTAGATGGCCATGAGGCCGTCGCCGGTGAATTGCGAATAATGTCCCGTCGTATCGGCGAGCGCCTTCGTCATCTCGGCAAAGAAGCGGTTGAGAATGAACAGCACGTCGTACGGCATGCGGGCCTCGCCAAGCGTTGTCGACGCGCGCAGATCCACGAACACGACCGTAATCAGGCGTTCGCTGCCTTCGAGGCCGCCGCGAACGAGGCCGTCGGCGGCGCCCACATCCGCTGCGAGTAGCGGCAGGATCGCGATGTTGCTGGTCGGCCGAATCTGGCAGGCGAGCCGCAGACCCTCGGGCGCCTCGATGCGGGCCAGCGCTTTGGCTTCGAGCCCGGTCGGCGGCGGCAGCGCCTCGAGTCCCTCCGTCACCCGAATTCGGCAGGTGGTGCAGCGGGCGCGGCCACCGCAAACGGATGCATGCGGAATGCGGTTGGCGCGCAATGTCTCGAGCACGGTGGCACCTGGTTGGATGCGCATGCGCTTGCCATTCGAGTGAGTCAGCATCGGGGGTTGCCGCAGCCGATAGATCAAGCCTCGAACAGCGCGGCCGGCGAATGGCAACAGCAGCAAAGTGAAGTAAGCGCGCATGATCCCCCGTTCGATCGCGCGGGCTTCGGCGGTCTTAGCCGGCGTAATGTTGGCGGCGCGCAACGTCGCCGCGACGAACCCCGGTTTTTCGGCTTCGCGCACGATATGGTTGCCGGCGGCGACGTATCCGGCAATCGCCAATGTCGGAATCAATAAAGCGATCACGGCGAGCGGGGCGCGCCAGGCCGGGTACCACCTCTTGGTGTGCAGCCAGAAATGGATTCCGATTGAAGCATGCACCCAGACGGTCAGCACGGCCGCAATGTGCAGGAACGGGTACTCCGGCCTGACCACCCAGTGCAGCACCAGCACCGAATAGTACGTGTCGCTGACGCCGAGAAATTCCGACGCGATCCTGGTCCCGACCACGTGCCCGACCATCAGCGGTATGATTGCGAGACCAAGGCCCAACTGCGCCCATTCCCAGCGCGAGAGTCGCAGGGAACGCCGCACGTAGATCGACCACAGCGCGTTGAAAAAGTGCAGCAGAAGGGCGGTCGCGAGCAAAATGCCCCCGATCTCGGTCCACCAGAACGTCATGAGGACGCCAAGAGCGCCGCTGGCCAAAGGGATCGAAACCAGAAGAAAGATGTGGCTCGTGAGGTGGCAGACGACGAATGTCAGCAGGACGAGCGCACTGATCAGCCGCAGGCGCGCACGAATGACGTGCCCCAGGCCTTCGAGCTGCCACCACCAGCGCAGGCCGGGCTCAACCGGCGTACGTGGGCTGACGAGGGCCGACATCGGTGTCTCCAGTTCGAATCAAAGTATCCCTGCGGCCTCTCCCCAATCAACGCGCAAGGCCCGCTCCCACAAAATTGACCTGACGCGGCGCGCGCCGGCGAGGCTGCGGCGGATCGACCTTGCCACCTATGTTGCACTGCGCTAAGCCTGCCCCGGCCACGCCCCATGCAGCAAAAATTCTTCGTCAGGATTGGCGTTGCATTCGCCCAGACCGGCTGCCAAAGCGTTGGTAATCGGGCTATTGTGGGGTTCCTGACGGGAGCGGGCCAGTACGCGGGACGTGCGGATGAGCGGGCTTCTTCAGGATTATCTTCCGCTGATCATTTTCGTCGCGGTGGCAGCCGTAATCGGGCTGGTTTTGCTCATCGCACCATTCATCGTCGCTTACCAACAACCGGACCCCGAAAAACTCTCCGCCTACGAATGCGGGTTCAACGCGTTCGACGACGCGCGCATGAAATTCGACGTGCGATTCTACTTGGTCGCGATCCTGTTCATCATCTTCGATCTTGAAGTCTCGTTCCTGTTCCCGTGGGCGGTGGCCTTTGGCGAGATCGGGGCATTCGGCTTCTGGGCCGTGATGATTTTCCTGGCAGTGCTGACGATCGGCTTTATCTATGAGTGGCGCAAGGGAGCGCTCGAATGGGATTGAGCCAGGCCGCAATCGCGCCGGCCGCAACCGGCATCATCGATCCGCGCACCGGAAGGCCGGTGGGCGAGGATGATGCGTTTTTCACTGGCATCAACGCCGAGCTCGCCGACAAGGGTTTCCTGGTCACCGCCACCGACGAGTTGATCACCTGGGCGCGCACCGGCTCGCTGATGTGGATGACGTTCGGTCTCGCGTGCTGCGCGGTTGAGATGATGCAGATGTCGATGCCGCGTTATGACGCCGAGCGTTTTGGCTTCGCGCCGCGCGCCTCGCCGCGCCAGTCCGACGTGATGATCGTCGCCGGCACGTTGACCAACAAGATGGCGCCCGCGCTGCGCAAGGTCTACGACCAGATGCCGGAACCCCGCTACGTGATCTCCATGGGATCGTGTGCCAACGGCGGCGGTTACTACCACTATTCCTACTCGGTCGTACGCGGCTGCGACCGGATCGTACCGGTCGATATCTATGTGCCGGGCTGTCCGCCTACGGCCGAAGCCCTGCTCTACGGGGTGATGCTGCTGCAGAAGAAGATCCGACGCATCGGGACCATCGAACGATGACGGCGGGTTCCGCCAGCGAGCAGTGATATGGATACAAAGCTCGATGAACTCGGCGCCCTGATCGCGGGCGCGCTGCCCGGCGCGGTCACTGGCCATCACATTGCGCTCGGCGAACTCACGGTTTCGGCGAGCGCGGCCGACATCGTCAAGGTGGCGACCTTCCTGCGCGACGATCCGCGCTGCCAATTCGTTTCAATCATCGACGTTACAGCGGTCGATTGGCCGGCGCGTGAGCGGCGTTTCGACGTCGTCTATCATTTCCTGTCGCCGACCCGGAACGTCCGCATTCGCGTCAAGATCGAAACCGACGAGGCGACCCCGGTCCCGTCGATCATCGGGGTCTTTCCGGGCGCCGGCTGGTATGAGCGCGAAGCCTACGACCTCTACGGCGTGCTGTTCACAGGCCATCCCGACCTGCGCCGGCTTCTCACTGATTACGGCTTCGAGGGGCATCCGCTGCGCAAGGATTTTCCGCTCACCGGTTTTGTCGAGGTGCGCTGGGACGATGAGCAGAAGCGGGTCGTGTACGACCCGGTGCAGCTCGCCCAGGAGTTTCGCAATTTCGATTTCCTCTCTCCCTGGGAGGGAACCGAATACATCCTGCCGGGCGACGAGAAGGCCAAGACAAGCTGATGAAACCGACGGCCCAAGCCGGTCTTGCCCGCCGCCTCATCCATAAAGGGGGGCGTCACGCGCGTTTGATGGTGACGTGGGACGGTCTCGTTGTGCGAGAGGCGACTGCATGACCGCGCAAGACGCCACGCTGCGCAACTTTACGATCAACTTCGGGCCCCAGCACCCCGCGGCACACGGCGTGCTGCGGCTCGTACTCGAGCTTGACGGCGAGGTGGTCGAGCGGGTTGATCCGCATATCGGGCTCCTGCACCGCGGCACTGAGAAGCTGATCGAGTACAAGACCTACCTGCAGGCGATTCCTTACTTCGATCGGCTCGACTACGTGGCCCCGATGAACCAGGAGCACGCCTTCTGTTTGGCGGCGGAAAGACTCCTGGGCGTCACCATCCCACGCCGCGCGCAGCTCATTCGCGTTCTATATTGCGAGATTGGACGGCTCTTGTCGCATCTCCTCTGTGTGACCACCCAGGCGATGGACGTCGGCGCCCTGACCCCGCCGCTGTGGGGCTTCGAGGAACGCGAGAAATTGATGATGTTCTATGAGCGGGCGTCCGGCAGCCGTATGCATGCGGCCTATTTCCGGGTCGGCGGCGTGCACCAGGATCTACCGCCAAAGCTGATCGACGACATCGAAGCGTTCTGCGATCCGTTCCTGAAGGTGTGCGACGACATCGAGGGCCTGCTCACCGACAACCGCATCTTCAAGCAGCGCAACGTCGACATCGGCGTCGTCAGCCTTGCCGACGCCTGGGCGTGGGGCTTTTCCGGCGTAATGGTGCGTGGCTCGGGCGCCGCCTGGGACCTGCGCAAGGCGCAACCCTACGAGTGCTATGCGGAAATCGACTTCGACATTCCGGTCGGCAAGAACGGCGACAACTACGATCGCTACTGCATTCGCGTGGAAGAAATGCGCCAGTCCATTCGGATCATGAAGCAATGCGTGGAAAAGCTGCGGTTGGCGGATGGCCAAGGTCCGGTGCACGTGTTGGACTCAAAGATCGTGCCGCCGAAGCGCGCCGAGATGAAGCGCTCGATGGAAGCGCTGATCCATCATTTCAAGCTTTACACCGAAGGCTTCCACGTGCCGGAAGGCGAAGTTTACGCGGCGGTCGAGGCGCCCAAGGGCGAGTTCGGCGTCTACCTGATCGCGGACGGGACCAACAAGCCCTACAAGTGCAAGATTCGCGCGCCTGGCTTTGCTCACCTCTCGGCGATGGATTTCCTCTGCAAGGGCTACATGCTCGCCGACATCTCGGCGATCCTCGGTTCGCTCGACATCGTATTCGGGGAGGTGGATCGCTAATGGCCGTCCGCCGCCTCGCCGAAGAGCACCTGCAGCCGAAGGCGTTTGCCTTCACGCCGGAGAATCTCGCGTGGGCGCAGCACGAGATCAAAAAATATCCCGAAGGCCGCCAGCATTCGGCAGTGATTTCCCTGCTGTGGCGTGCGCAGGAGCAAAACGGCGGCTGGCTGCCGCAGAAGGCGATCGAGGCGGTGGCCGCCATGCTCGGCATGGCGAGGATCCGCGTCCTCGAGGTCGCGACTTTCTACACCATGTTTCTGCTCGCGCCCGTTGGGCGCAAAGCGCACGTCCAGGTGTGCGGCACGACACCGTGCGTGCTGCGCGGGGCCGAGGAACTGTTCAAGGTCTGTCGCCGGCGCATCCACGAGGAGCCGTTCCACGTCTCGGCCGACGGTGACTTTTCCTGGGAAGAGGTCGAATGCCTCGGCGCCTGCGTCAATGCGCCGATGGTGCTGATCGGGCGCGATACCTACGAAGACCTTAGCGCCGAGAGCTTCGAACATGTGCTCGACGGCATCGCCAGGGGTCGCCCGCCAAAGCCCGGGCCTCAGATCGACCGGCAGACATCAGCCCCGATCGGCGGCCCCAAAGTCCTGACCGATCCGAGCCAGTTCTGGAAGATGCCCGGCAACGGAAGGCCGCAGGAGCCGGTGCTCGCGGATGCGAGTGCGAAAAAGCCGGGTGCTGCGGCGAATGTCCGCGAAGAGCCGATTCCGAAACCGCCGGCGGCCGACAGTTCCGACACGAGGCGATGATGCTCGCAGACAAGGATCGCATCTTCACCAACCTTTACGGCCTGCACGACTGGGGCCTCGCGGGCGCGCGGGCGCGCGGCGCCTGGGACGGCACCAAGGCGATTCTCGACAAGGGCCGCGACGCGATCATCAACGAGATGAAGGCGTCCGGCTTGCGCGGCCGCGGCGGCGCCGGCTTTCCGACCGGGCTGAAGTGGTCGTTCATGCCCAAGCAGTCCGACGGGCGCCCGCACTACCTCGTGGTCAATGCCGACGAGTCCGAGCCTGGTACCTGCAAGGACCGCGACATCATGCGCCACGACCCGCATCTCCTGGTCGAGGGTTGTCTGATCGCCGGTTTCGCGATGGGGGCGCACGCGGGTTACATCTATGTGCGCGGCGAGTTCATCCGCGAACGCGAGCACCTGCAGGTCGCGGTCGACCAGGCCTACGAGGCCGGCCTGATCGGCAAGAACGCGTGCGGATCCGGCTTCGATTTTGATCTCTACGTTCATCACGGCGCCGGGGCCTATATCTGCGGCGAGGAGACGGCGCTGCTCGAAAGCCTGGAAGGCAAAAAGGGCCAGCCCCGGCTCAAGCCGCCGTTCCCGGCCAATGTCGGGCTCTATGGCTGTCCGACCACGGTCAACAATGTGGAGACCATTGCAGCGGCGCCCGACATCATGCGCCGCGGCGCGGCCTGGTTCTCCTCGATCGGCCGTCCCAACAACACCGGCACCAAGATTTATTGCATCTCCGGTCACGTCGAGAAGCCATGCAACGTCGAGGAAGCGCTGGGCATTCCGCTGCGCGAGCTGATCGAGACCTATGCGGGCGGCGTGCGCGGCGGCTGGGACAATTTGCTGGCGGTCATCCCGGGAGGCTCGTCGATGCCGCTCGTGCCGGCCGCTCAATGCGACGACCTCAAGATGGATTTCGACGGCCTGGCGGCGGTCAAATCGGCACTCGGCACCGCCGCCGTGATCGTGATGGACAAGACGACCGACATCGTCCGCGCCATGGCCCGCATTTCCTACTTCTACAAGCACGAGAGTTGCGGCCAGTGCACGCCCTGCCGTGAGGGGATGGGCTGGATGTGGCGCGTGTTGACCCGCATGGCCGAAGGTCGCGCGCACAAGCGCGAGATCGACATGCTGTTCGAAGTGACGAAGCAGATTGAGGGCCACACGATTTGTGCGTTCGGCGATGGGGCCGCCTGGCCGGTGCAAGGGCTGCTGCGCCACTTCCGGCCCGAGATCGAGCGCCGCATCGACGAGTACGCCCGAAATCCGCATCCCGAACCGATCCGCGAGGCGGCGGAGTAGCTGCATGACCAAACTCATCGTCGACGGCACCGAGATCGACGTCCCGCCCGAGTACACGCTGCTGCAGGCGTGCGAAGCGGCCGGCGCGGAAATTCCGCGTTTCTGTTTCCATGAGCGTCTGTCGATCGCCGGCAATTGCCGCATGTGCCTGGTGGAGCTCGTCGGATCGCCCAAGCCGGTCGCCTCCTGCGCCTGGGGCGTGCGCGATTGCCGGCCGGGTCCCAAGGGTGAGCCGCCGCAGGTCAAGACCCGCACCCCGATGGTCAAGAAGGCGCACGAAGGGGTGATGGAATTCCTGCTCATCAATCATCCGCTCGACTGTCCGATCTGCGATCAGGGCGGCGAATGCGACCTGCAGGACCAGACCATGGCCTACGGGGTGGACGCGAGCCGCTTCCACGAAAACAAGCGCGCGGTCGAGGACAAGTACATCGGTGCGCTGGTCAAGACCTCCATGAACCGCTGCATCCAGTGCACGCGCTGCGTCCGTTTTGCCACGGAGGTTGCTGGCGTGCCCGAGCTCGGCGCCATCAATCGTGGCGAGGACATGGAGATCACCACCTACCTCGAAACCGCCATGACCTCCGAGCTGCAGGGAAATGTCGTCGATCTCTGCCCGGTCGGCGCGCTGACCTCGAAGCCTTATGCATTCGCCGCACGCCCCTGGGAGCTCACCAAGACGGAATCGGTCGACGTTATGGATGCGCTCGGCAGCGCCATTCGGGTCGACACCCGCGGCCGCGAGGTGATGCGCATCCTGCCGCGCATCAACGAAGAGGTGAACGAGGAGTGGATCTCCGACAAGACCCGCCACATCGTCGATGGGCTGCGTACCCAGCGGCTTGATCAGCCCTACCTGCGCGACGGCGCCCGGCTACGCCCCGCGACCTGGAGTGAGGCGTTCGCGGCAATCGCCGCCAAGGTCAATGCCGCCTCGCGCCAGCGTATCGGGGCGATCGCCGGAGATCTGGCTGCGCTTGAGGAGATGTTCGCCCTCAAGGATTTGATGACGCGGCTTGAGGTCAAGAATATCGACTGCCGGCAGGACGGGTCGCATCTCGTCCCCGCGTGGGGTCGAGCGAGCTACATTTTCAACGCGACCGTCGCGGGAATCGAGAAGGCAGACGCGCTGCTGATCATCGGGTCGAACCCGCGCCGGGAAGCCGCCGTTCTCAATGCGCGCATCCGGAAGCGCTGGCGGGCAGGGCGGTTTCCGATCGGGCTCATCGGCGACAAGGCCGATCTGACTTACGCGTACGATCATCTCGGCGCCGGTCCCGACACCCTGGCCGAGGTTGCAAGCGGCCGCCATCCGTTCGCCGAGACCCTCAAGAAGGCCGAGCGGCCGCTGATCCTGATCGGGCCGGGTGCATTGGCGCGGCCGGACGGCAAAGCGATTGCTTCGCTCGCCGCCCGCGCGGCCTTGGATCTCGGCGCGGTCAAGGACGGCTGGAACGGCTATAGCGTTCTGCACGCGGCCGCCTCGCGTGTCGGCGGTCTCGACATCGGCCTGGTGCCGGGCGCCGGCGGGATCAGCGCGCAGGAAATGGCAGCGTATGGCACGCTCGACGTTTTGTTCCTGCTCGGCGCCGATGAAATCGATGTCGCCCGCGGCGCTTTCGTCGTCTACATCGGAACCCATGGCGACCGCGGCGCGCACCGGGCCGACGTTATTCTTCCGGGTGCCGCCTACACGGAAAAGACCGGGCTAGCCGTCAACACCGAAGGTCGCGTTCAACTGCTCAATCGGGCCGGTTTCCCGCCCGGAGACGCGCGCGAAGACTGGGCGATATTGCGGGCGCTGTCTGATCGACTCGGATGCCGGCTCCCTTACGACTCGTTGGCGCAGTTGCGCGCGACCCTGTTCAAGGCGCACCCGCAGCTTGCGCGGCTCGATGCGGTTGCGCCGGCCGATCCCGCCGATTTGCGCCGGCTTGCGGAGCTCGGCGGCACTCCTGATCATGCGGCGTTCCATTCGCCGGTCGAAGACTACTATGCGACCAATCCGATCGCGCGCGCGTCGGCCGTGATGGCGGAATGCGGCACGCTGGCGCGTCGTTCCGCAACCAGCATTGCGGCGGAGTGATGATGTCGGATTTTTTCATCAGCTACGTTTGGCCAGTCATCATCATGGTGGCGCAGAGCGTCATGATGCTGGTCATCCTGCTGATCGCAATCGCCTACGTGCTGTTGGCCGATCGTAAAATCTGGGCGGCGGTTCAGATCAGGCGCGGACCGAACGTGGTCGGCCCGTGGGGCCTACTGCAATCGTTCGCCGATCTTCTGAAATTCGTGCTCAAGGAGCCGACGATTCCGTCCGGCGCCAACAAAGGCGTGTTTCTGTTGGCGCCGCTCGTGACCTGCGTGCTCGCGCTTGCAGCCTGGGCTGTGATCCCGGTGAACGTCGGCTGGATGATCGCCGACATCAACGTCGGCATCCTCTACATTTTCGCGATCTCCTCGCTCATGGTCTACGGCGTGATCATGGCGGGATGGGCGTCGAACTCCAAATATCCGTTCCTCTCGGCGCTGCGGTCCGCCGCCCAAATGGTGTCGTACGAAGTCTCGATCGGATTCGTCTTCGTGACGGTGCTGCTGTGCGTCGGCTCGCTCAACTTGTCAGCCATCGTCGGCGCGCAGGAGCGCTACGGGATCGCGACCCTGATCGGCATTCCGTGGTTTACGGTGTTGAACTGGTATTGGCTGCCGTTGTTCCCGATGTTCATCGTGTTCTTCGTGTCGGCGCTCGCCGAAACCAACCGACCGCCGTTCGACCTGGTCGAAGCGGAGTCCGAGTTGGTGGCGGGGTTCATGGTCGAGTACGGCTCGACCCCTTACATGATGTTCATGCTGGGCGAGTACGTGGCGATCGCGACCATGTGCGCCATGGCCACGATCCTGTTCCTCGGCGGGTGGCTGCCGCCGCTCGCGGTGCCGCCGTTCACCTGGGTCCCCGGCGTCATCTGGTTCGTGCTCAAGGCCAGCTTCGTGTTCTTCATGTTCGCCTTGGTGAAGGCGTTTGTTCCACGTTACCGGTACGACCAGCTGATGCGGCTGGGCTGGAAGGTTTTTCTGCCATTGTCGTTGGCGATGATCGTGATTGTCGCCGCGGTTCTGCAGTTTGGCGGGCTCGCTCCGAAATGAGCCCGGATTCGAGGACATGATGAGGATCGATAGCGTTGCGCGCGCGCTGCTGCTGCAGGAATTCGTATCGGCCATCGTGTTGTCGATGCGCTATTTCTTCCAGCCGAAACGCACGATCAATTATCCGTTCGAGAAAAATCCAATCTCCCCGCGCTTTCGCGGCGAGCACGCGCTACGACGCTATCCGAACGGCGAGGAGCGCTGCATCGCCTGCAAGCTGTGCGAGGCGATCTGCCCCGCGCAAGCGATCACAATCGAAGCCGGACCGCGCCGCAACGACGGCACCCGCCGCGCCACGCGTTACGACATCGACATGGTGAAATGCATCTATTGCGGGATGTGCCAGGAAGCGTGCCCGGTGGACGCCATCGTGGAAGGGCCGAACTTCGAGTTCGCGACCGAGACGCGCGAGGAACTCTACTACGACAAAGAGCGGCTGTTGGCGAACGGTGATCGTTGGGAACGCGAGATCGCCAGGAATATCGCGCTCGATGCGCCGTATCGGTGAGTGGCCGGAATGTTCTTTCCCGCGTTGTTTTTCTATTTGTTTGCCGGGGTGTGCATCGCGTCCGCCTTCATGGTGATCGCAGCGCGTAATCCCGTGCATTCGGTGTTGTTCCTGATTTTGACGTTTGTCAACGCGGCGGCGCTGTTCGTGCTGCTGGGGGCGGAATTCCTGGCGATGATCCTGATCGTCGTTTACGTCGGCGCCGTCGCGGTCCTGTTCCTGTTCGTCGTGATGATGCTCGACGTCGACTTCGTGGAATTGCGGCAGGGCGTCCTGAATTACCTGCCGGTCGCGGGGACGGTTGGGGTCATCTTTATGATTGAGCTCGTGTTTATCGGGTTGTCCTGGGTGATCAGCCCGACCGCGCCGCGGGCGATCGCCACGCCGATCGCCCAGAACACCACGAATACCGCGGCGCTCGGTCTCGTGCTCTATACGCGCTACGTCTACTATTTCGAAGCGGCCGGGCTGGTGTTGCTGGTCGCCATGATCGGGGCCATCGTGCTGACGCTACGGCACAAGGCCAACATCAAGCGCCAAAACGTCGCCGCACAGGTCGCGCGCACCAAGGCGACCGCGATCGAAATTCGCCAGGTGCGTCCGGGGCAGGGGATCTAACGTGACGATCGGGCTTGGGCACTATCTCACGGTTGCCGCGATCCTGTTCACGCTGGGGATCGTCGGCATCTTCATCAACCGAAAGAACGTGATCGTCATCCTGATGTCGATCGAGCTCATTCTGCTCGCGGTCAACATCAACTTCGTGGCGTTCTCGGCTTTCCTGGGCGATCTCGTCGGCCAGGTGTTCGCGCTGGTCGTACTCACGGTGGCAGCGGCGGAGGCGGCGATCGGACTTGCCATTCTGGTTGTGTTCTACCGCAATCGCGGGTCGATCGCGGTCGAAGACATCAACCTGATGAAAGGCTGACGATGTATCTCGCCATCGTTTTCCTGCCTCTGCTGGGGTGTGTGCTCGCTGCCGCGATTGCGATCGTCGGCGCGCGCGCGCGTTGCCCGGGCGGCGATCCAGCCCCAGGCGGCGAGCACGCGGTTCATCCGGCGGACACCCATCACGCGCAACCGGGGACCGGTCATTCGTCGGGCCACGACGGGCATTCCCAGGAGCCGGCCGCCATGGGAACGCGCTCGGCCGAGGTGATCACCACCGCGTTGCTGTTCATATCGATGGTGTTTGCCTGGGTTTCGTTCGTCCAGGTCGGCCTCGGCGGCCAGGACGCGCACGTGATGGTCGCCAACTTCTTCACCGTCGGCAGCCTCAAGGTCGAGTGGGCGCTGTGGATCAATACGCTGACCGCTGTGATGCTCGTGGTGGTGACCACGGTGTCGGCGCTCGTGCACCTCTACTCGATCGGGTACATGAGCGAGGATCCCTACTGTCCGCGCTTCTTTTCGTACCTGTCGTTTTTCACCTTCGCGATGCTGATGCTGGTGACGGCGGACAACCTGGTGCAGCTGTTTTTCGGCTGGGAGGGGGTAGGGCTCGCAAGCTACCTGCTGATCGGATTCTGGTATCACAAGCCGGAGGCGAACGCGGCGGCGATCAAGGCTTTCGTCGTCAACCGGATCGGCGACTTCGGATTCGCGCTCGGCATATTTGCCATATTCCTGATGACCGGGGCGGTCGATCTCGAAACAGTGTTCGCGCAGGCGCCCTCGCTCGTCGGCAAGTCGATCCACTTCCTCAACTGGGACGTCGATGCGCTGACCTTGATCTGTCTGCTGCTGTTCATGGGCGCCATGGGCAAGTCGGCGCAATTCCTGCTGCACACCTGGCTGCCCGACGCGATGGAGGGCCCGACGCCGGTCTCCGCCCTCATTCACGCCGCCACCATGGTGACCGCGGGCGTGTTCATGGTGGCGCGGCTGTCTCCGCTATTCGACCTCGCACCGAACGCCCAGGCGTTCGTCACGTTCATCGGTGCGACGACCTGCGTCTTCGCCGCCACCATCGCGTTGGTGCAGAACGACATCAAAAAGATCGTGGCGTACTCGACCTGCTCCCAGCTCGGCTACATGTTTGTGGCGATGGGGGTCGGGGCCTATTCGATCGGCATGTTCCATTTGTTCACGCACGCTTTCTTCAAGGCGCTGCTGTTCCTCGGCTGCGGGTCGGTGATCACCGCCATGCATCACGAGCAGGATATCCGCAACATGGGCGGGCTGTTCCGCCGTCTGCCGTTCACCTACGTGGCGATGGTCGTCGGGTCGCTGGCGCTGACCGGGTTTCCGCTGACGGCGGGCTATTTCTCGAAAGATGCGATTATCGAGGCCGCGTTCGTCAGCACCACCTCGTTCGGCCTCGTCGGCACCTACGCGTATTTGTGCACCACCGCGGCGGCCGCTCTGACGGCGTTCTATATCTGGCGGTTGATCTTCAAAACCTTCCACGGCCGCCCGCACGATCAGGCGCACTACGATGCGGCCCAGGAAAGTCCGCTCACCATGTTGATCCCGCTCGGCGCGTTGATGGCCGGTTGTTTTCTGGCGGGTTGGCCGTTCGAGGGGTTGTTCGTCGGTCCGGGGGTCGAGGCGTTCTTCCGCGACTCGCTCAAGTTCAGCGCCGGCAATCATATCTTCGAGGAAATGGAGCACATCTCGCAGCTGATTTCCGTCATACCGACCATCATGATGGCAATCGGGTTCGCGGTGGCGTGGGAGTTCTACATCCGCAATCCGTCACTTCCGGTCGAGCTCGCGCGCCAGCAGGCGCCGCTCTATCGTTTCCTGCTCAACAAGTGGTACTTCGACGAACTCTACGATCTCATCTTCGTTAGGCCGACATTCTGGCTCGGCCGCGTGCTCTGGCGCTACGGCGACGGCTGGTTGATCGACGGCTTTGGCCCCGATGGAGTGTCGGCAAGGGTAGTCGACGTGACCCGTAACGTCGTGCGCCTACAGACCGGTTATCTCTATCACTACGCCTTCACCATGCTCATTGGCGTCGCCGCCGCGGTGACATGGTTCATGTTCTGGAGCGGTTACTGATGAGCTGGCCGATCCTATCCGTTACCGTATTCCTGCCGCTGGTCGGCGCGCTGTTCATTATGACGTTGCGCGGCGACGATGCCGCGGTCGAGCGCAACGCCCGCTGGGTCGCCTTGTGGACGACCTTGATCACATTCGCAATTTCGTTGGTCCTGATCTGGCGCTTCGATGCGAGCTCGGCCGAATTCCAGTTCGTGGAGCGGCGTCCGTGGCTCGGCGGTGCCATCACCTATCATATGGGCGTCGACGGCATTTCGCTGCCGTTCGTCATTCTCACCACCGGACTGCTGCCGATCTGCATCATTGCGAGCTTCGAGGCGGTGCAGCGGCGCGTCAAGGAATACATGATCGCGTTCCTGGTACTCGAAACGCTGATGGTCGGCACGTTCTCGGCGCTCGATCTGGTGCTGTTCTATCTGTTCTTCGAAGGCGGCCTCATTCCGATGTTCCTGATCATCGGGATCTGGGGCGGCCCGCGTCGCGTCTATGCAAGCTTCAAGTTCTTCCTCTACACGCTGCTTGGGTCGGTGCTGATGCTGCTCGCCATCATGGCGATGTATTGGAGCGCGGGCACCACCGATATCCCGACGCTGCTGCACCACGAGTTCCCGCGCTCGCTGCAGACCTGGGCCTGGTTTGCATTTCTGGCTTCGTTCGCCGTCAAGCTTCCAATGTGGCCGGTGCACACGTGGCTCCCCGACGCGCATGTCGAAGCGCCGACGGCCGGATCGGTTATCCTGGCGGCGATCCTGCTCAAGATGGGCGGCTACGGTTTCCTGCGGTTCTCGCTCCCGATGTTCCCGCTGGCTTCGCAGGAATTCGCTCCCCTCATGTTCGCGTTGGCGGTGGTGGCGATCATCTACACGTCGCTGGTCGCCCTGGTGCAGCAAGACATGAAGAAGCTCATCGCCTACTCGTCAGTGGCGCATATGGGCTTCGTGACGATGGGCATCTTCGCCGGCACCCTGCAAGGGATCGCCGGCGGCATCTTCCAAATGATCTCGCACGGCCTGGTGTCCGGCGCCCTGTTCTTATGCGTCGGCGTCGTTTACGACCGGATGCATACGCGCGAGATCGCGGCCTATGGCGGGTTGGTCAACCGGATGCCGCTTTACGCCGCGGTGTTCATGGTGTTCACGCTGGCGAATGTCGGCTTGCCCGGCACCACCGGGTTCATTGGCGAATTTCTCTCGCTGATCGGCACGTTCAAGGTCAATACCTGGGTGGCCACCTTGGCGGCCACCGGACTCATTCTGTCGGCTTGCTATGCCCTGTGGCTCTACCGCCAGGTCATCTTCGGGGTCCTCGACAAACCGTCGCTCGCCCACATGCTTGATCTCAGCGGACGCGAAATCGTGACATTTGCTCCGCTTCTGGTGCTGACCATCCTGTTCGGCGTCTATCCGAAGCCGGTGCTGGACATGTCGGCGGCGTCGGTCACCGCGCTCCTTGAGAATTATCAGCATAGGGTGGCGGGTAAGCCGGCCGTGCAGGCCTCCGATTCCAAGGTCGATTTCCCGGTCGGCGCGGTCGAAATGCTGCCTGCCGATCCGGAAAAGACGCTGGTCAAGATCAAATACATCAAGAGCAAGCCTGAATCCCAGCTGTCGCAACGAGCAGCGATAGCTCCGGTGAAGTGAGACCAGGGAAGAGCGAGCCATGCAATTGTCCGCCTATTATCCGCTGCTGCCGGAGCTGCTGCTTGCGGTCGGCGCCATGGCGCTTCTGATGGTGGGGGCGGTGCTCGGCGAAACATCGACCAACCTGGTGACTGGTTGCGCGCTGTTCCTGTTGCTGATCGTCGGCCTGTTAGTGCTGGCAATTCCGGCGGACAAATCGGTGCTGTTCGGGGGAAGCTTCGTGGTCGATGGATTTGGCCGCTTCATGAAAGTCCTGGCCCTGATCGGATCGGGCGCCGCGATCGTGATGTCGATCGGCTTTCTTGAGTTGCCGAGCCGGCAGATGTTCGAATACGCGGTCCTCATCCTGCTCGCCACGACCGGGATGATGGTCTTGATCTCCGCCGGGGATCTGATTGCGCTCTACCTCGGGCTTGAGTTGATAAGTCTCTCGCTCTACGTCGTCGCCGCCATCGATCGCGACAACGTGCGATCGACGGAAGCTGGTCTGAAATACTTCGTGCTCGGCGCTTTGTCGTCCGGGATGCTGCTGTACGGCTGTTCGCTGATCTATGGCTTCACCGGGACAGTGACCTTTGCCGGTATTGCCAGCGCCGCCACCGAAGGCGGAGTAGGTCTGACGTTCGGCCTGGTTTTCCTGTTTGCCGGCCTATGCTTCAAAATCTCAGCCGTGCCATTCCACATGTGGACGCCCGACGTCTACCAAGGGGCGCCGACCCCGATCACCGCATTCTTCGCGGCAGCGCCGAAAGTCGCCGCCATGGCGATCTTCCTGCGCGTCGCGCTCACGGCGTTCCCAGCAATCATGTTGCAATGGCAGCAGATCCTATCGTTTGTGGCGATTGCCTCGATGCTGCTTGGCGCATTTGCCGCTATTGGGCAGACCAACATCAAACGGCTGATGGCGTATTCGTCTATCGGGCACATGGGTTTCGCCCTGATTGGGTTGGCGGCGGGGACGAGCGAGGGTGTCCAGGGGGTGCTCGTCTACCTGACGATCTACGTGACCATGACGTTGGGTGCGTTCGCCTGCATCCTGGCCATGCGCCGCGAGGAAGGTCCGATCGAAACCATTTCCGATCTTGCCGGGCTCGCGCGGACCAACGGGCCGATGGCATTCCTGTTCGCGATGCTGCTGTTTTCACTCGCCGGCCTTCCGCCGCTCGCGGGTTTCTTCGCGAAATTCTACGTGTTTCTCGCGGCCATCAAGGCGGGCCTTTACGTGCTCGCCGTCATCGGTGTTATCGCAAGCGTTATCGGCGCCTACTACTATCTGCTGATCGTCAAAGTCATGTACTTCGACGAACCGGCGCCGGGGTTTGCCCCCATGCGGACCGAGCTCAAAGTCGTTCTTGGTATCACCGGGTTGTTCAACCTGCTGTTCTTTGTGGTGCCAAGTCCGCTGGTGAACGCGGCGGCCGCCGCGGCCAAATCGCTGTTCTGATGGAACCAGAAGCGCTCGCCGGCAAGGTGAGGGGCCCGTTGCCGTCCGCGGCATCGACCGCAACGAGTACCGATCTTGGCGGTGCGGCGTCGCCTGACCGCGTTCCTTATGGCGACTCCGCTCCGATCAGGCACATCGTCTGTGATGTTGTGAGCTCGACCAATTCGGAAGCGCTCGCACGTGCGCGCGCGGGCGAGGCGGGGCCGCTCTGGATCACCGCGCGTGCGCAGAGCGCTGGCCGGGGCCGACGCGGCCGCGCCTGGGTCTCTCAGCCCGGCAATCTCTACGCGACCCTTTTGCTACCGGATCCGGCGCCGGCCGAGCTTGCAGCGCAACTCTCGTTTGTCGGCGGGCTCGCGGTCTACGATGCCATTTTGAATTTTGCCGCCGACGCGCCGCTACCCTTGGCGCTGAAATGGCCAAACGACGTCTTGTTGCGCGGGAGGAAGGTTGCCGGAATCCTGATCGAAGGCGAGGGGACCCCCCTGGCGGTCGCAATCGGCATCGGAATCAATTGCCTGCACCATCCCGACGATACCGATTATCCGGCAACTGACTTGCGCGCGCAGGGAATCCCGGCGACGCCGAAAGCGCTGCTCCCGGCGTTGTCGTCCGCATTGGGGCGGCGAGTCGCGCAATGGGACCGGGGGATGCGTTTCGCATCGGTCCGCGCCGACTGGCTGGCCCGCGCGCATCCGGCCGGGAGCGAGCTTCGGGTGCGCCTTGGCGAGCGGGAGCTGCGCGGGCGGTTCGAGTCGCTCGACGACGCCGGACGATTACTGCTTCGCCTGCCGGACGGCTCCGTCGAGGTGATTACCGCGGGCGATGTGTTTGAGATCGACCGACCAGCTCCTACGTCGACAACATAGCCGTCTATGTCGAGCCCCAACGAGGAATTCGTATTTGCCCCGCTCGGCGGCGTCGGCGAAATTGGAATGAACCTCGCGCTCTACGGGATCGGATCCGAGCGCAGCAAACGGTGGCTCATCGTCGATTTCGGCGTTGCATTCGCGGGCGACGACCTGCCGGGGGTCGATCTGATCATGCCCGACATCGCCTATCCGATCGAAGAACGACGCAACATCGTCGGAATCGTGCTTACCCACGCCCACGAGGATCATTTCGGCGCGTTGCTCGACCTGTGGCCGCGATTGCGCGTGCCCGTGTACGCGACGCCGTTCACGGCGGCCCTGTTGGAAGCGAAGCGACTGTCCGAACCCGGCGCGCCTGAGGTCGACGTGCGGGCGGTTCCCCTCGGCGGCCGCATCACGCTTGGGCCGTTCGACGTGGAATATGTGTCGGTCGCGCATTCGATTCCGGAATCGAACGGCCTGATCATCCGGACCGCGCTTGGCGCCGTGCTGCACACCGGGGATTGGAAGATCGACCCCACCCCCCTGATCGGACCGCCGACCGACGAGGCCAAATTGAGGGCGTTGGGCGAGGAGGGCTGCCTGGCCCTGGTCGGGGATTCCACCAACGCGGTGCGCGACGGCCGCTCGCCGTCCGAATCCGACGTCGCAAAGACGCTTGCCGATCTGATCAGGACCGCGCCCGCCCGTGTCGCCGTCACGACGTTTGCATCGCACGTCGCGCGCATCCGGGCGGTCGCCGCGGCGGCGCGCGCTGCCGATCGCGAGGTCGTCGTGGTGGGTCGCGCGATGGATCGGGTGGTCCAGGTCGCACGCGAGACTGGCTATCTGGACGGCGTGCAAGATTTCCGGCCCGCTGAAAGCTACGGCTATCTGCCGCCCGACAAGGTGGTGGCGCTTTGCACCGGCAGCCAGGGCGAGCCGCGCGCCGCGCTGTCGCGTATCGCTCAGGACGAACATCCCGAGGTGACGCTGGGGATGGGCGACCGGGTGATTTTCTCGGCGCGTCCGATCCCCGGCAACGAGAAGGCGATTGCGCGGGTCATCAACGGTTTGGTCCGGCAAGGCATCGAGGTGATAACCGACCGCACGCATCTGGTGCACGTGTCCGGGCATCCGCGACGCGGCGAACTGGAGGACATGTACCGCTGGGTCAGGCCAAAGATTGCCATTCCGGTCCATGGCGAGGCGTTGCACCTCGCCGAGCATGCAAAAGTGGCGCGCGCGATCGGGGTCAAAGACGTGATCACTTGCGCCAATGGCGATCTGGTCCGGCTTGCGCCCGGATCCCCCGGCATCGTCGACGAGGTGCGCGCCGGTCGCCTCTACAAGGACGGTCGCCTGATTGTCGATGCCGAGCAACGCACGGTCGCAGACCGCCGCCGGTTGGGATTCGCAGGGATCGTATCGGTGGCGATCGTACTGGACCACAAGGGGATCATGGTGGCTGACCCGCAGGTCGAGATGATCGGAATTCCCGAACTGAGCGCTGCCGGCGAGCGGATCGCGGATATCGTGGATGAGGTCGTAACCGGCACGCTTGAGCAACTACCGAAGCCGCGGCGACGCGACCCGGAAGCGGTCATGCAGGCGGTGCGCGGCGCAGTCCGTTCGGCGATCGCCGAGAATTGGGGCAAGAAGCCACTATGTCTCGTGCACGTTTCGACCGTATAAATTAGCGCCGGCCGGGACGAATGGAGAAGGTGCGGATGATCGGACGGCTGAACCATGTGGCGATCGCGGTGCGCGATATCGACGCGGCGACCCGGGTCTATCGCGATACACTCGCGGCCCAAGTGTCGGACAAAGTGCCGCAGCCTGCCCACGGCGTGACGACCGTATTTGTCACCCTGCCCAACACCAAGATCGAGCTGCTCGAGCCGCTCGGGGACGGCTCCCCGATCGCAAAATTTCTCGAACGCAACGCCGACGGGGGCATCCACCACATTTGCTACGAGGTCGACGACATCATCGCGGTCCGCGATCGGCTCAAGGGGCAGGGTGCTCGCGTTCTGGGCGACGGCGAGCCGAAGATCGGCGCGCATGGCAAGCCGGTGCTGTTCCTGCATCCCAAGGATTTCTGCGGTACGCTGGTTGAGCTTGAGCAAGCGTGAGCGGTCGTGTCTTGGCCGACCTTCGCCGCGATCTATTTCATCATGTGGTGGACCGTATTGTTCGCGGTCCTGCCCTGGGGCGTGCGTTCTCAGAGTGAGACCGGCGAGGCTGCGCCTGGAACGGACCCTGGCGCCCCGAGCGTTCCGGCACTCGGAAAAAAGCTTGTTTGGACGACGCTGATCTCGGCCGCTTTGTTCGGCGTCTTCTACTACTGCTACGTCACGCGGCTGATCACGCTCGACGACCTGGGCGCGCTCTTCGGGATGCGGTGATATTGCGGTGATCGCCGGCTGCCGCGCGGATCAGATGCAGCCGCGCGCGGCGTCACTATCCGCCGCGTGAGCGCAGGCGGCGCGAGGTTGGCGGGGCGGCCCCTGGCGGCGAGGTCGCATAGAACGGGTTGAATTCACAGGTTCCGCCGATACCTGCGACGGTCATGCGGCACTGCTCCAGTGTGGAAAACCCGCAGTTTTGCGGCGCGTTTCCCATCATGTAATGAGCGCACCAGGGATAGGTCGCCGCTGGGGCCGAATCCACGCTCGCTGCGATGGTCAAGGCGGCTGCAACCAAAACAATAACACGCATGTCGCCTCCTTGAACGCGGGCGCGGGGTTGGATGCACCAGCGATATCGCTCGTCGCGTTTGTTTTCTGCTGACGAACCCTATTCAAGTCTCCTCTATTTGCGCCACCTTTGCCATGGCGATTTCGGGCGTCTGGAAAATAGCGCGACGCTCGCCGGGCTTAGGCCTCCTCAACCCAAGCGATGAAAGCGAGGTACGTCGCGCCGGAAAATAACGGCCTTGAACGGTAACGGAGTGACGGTGCGCGGCGCAGCAACCGAGGAGCGCTGTGGGCAAAAAAAGAGCAGGGCCCACCCTGCTCTTAAGGAATTCTCTCCAGCCTTTGATTTCCGTCTAGCTTGGTGCGACGGACGGCGCTGCGAGGCGCGCCTTTTGGCTAGTTCCTCCCAGGACTTGGACCGGTGCGTGGGATATTTCCAACGCTGCGGAGACTGACAACCTAAACCAAGTGGTGGGCTACTGTCATGGGGGTCACAGTGCGCCGCAAAAAACATCCCACTTTCTACGTATCGAGAGCTGCCCACTTTTGATGGCGCCTCTGCCCACGCGCTCGTTTGAGCCGTCTTGTCGGCTTCGGCCCCGCGGTTGTGCCGCCGGGTAAGCGACGGCGTGTCTCACGCCGCCACCGGGCGCGCGCATCGGCCGCTCGGCCGCGCAACGAAACCTTCGTCCTGCGGCCCTTGTCTTTTCACTGCCAATCCGCTTTCACTCGGCGCGCCTCCAATCGACCGCCGACATCATTAACCCATGCGCCTCTCCCGATTTTTTCTGCCGATTTTGCGCGAGACGCCCAAAGAGGCGGAGATCGTGTCGCATCGTCTGATGCTGCGGGCCGGAATGGTCCGGCAGGAAGCCGCCGGCATCTATGCATTTCTGCCGCTTGGATTGCGTGTGCTGCACAAGGTCTGCGAGATCGTACGCGAGGAACAGAATTGCGCCGGCGCGATCGAGCTGCTCATGCCGACGATCCAATCGGCCGACCTCTGGCGTGAAAGCGGGCGCTATGAGGCCTACGGCAAGGAGATGCTGCGCATCAAGGATCGGCACGAACGCGACATGCTGTACGGGCCGACCAACGAGGAAATGATCACGGAGATCTTTCGCGCCTATGTGCGCTCCTACAAGGATTTGCCGCTCAACCTCTATCACCTGCAATGGAAATTCCGCGACGAGGTGCGCCCGCGCTTCGGCACCATGCGTTCGCGCGAATTCCTGATGAAGGACGCCTATTCGTTCGACATCGACCAGGCGGGTGCTCGCCATTCCTACAACAAAATGTTCGTCGCCTATCTGCGCACCTTCGCGCGCTTGGGCTTGAAGTCGATTCCGATGGTGGCGGAGACCGGGCCGATCGGGGGCAACCTCAGTCACGAGTTCATCATTCTGGCAGAGACTGGCGAGAGCGAGGTTTTCTGCCACCGCGACTATCTGGCGATGCCGGTTCCCGGCGACGATGTCGATTTCGACGACGTCGGCGAGCTGCAAACGATCGTCGACGCCTGGACCTCGCTCTACGCTGCCACCTCGGAAAAGCATGACCCGGCCGCGTTCGCAAAGCTTTCCGCCGACAAGCAGGTGTCGGCACGCGGTATCGAGGTCGGCCATATCTTCTACTTCGGGACCAAATATTCAGAACCGATGAAGGCCGTGGTCACCGGACCGGACGGCGTCGAGCATCCGGTCCAGATGGGTTCCTACGGAATCGGGCCGACGCGGCTCGTGGCCGCGATCATCGAGGCGTTCCACGATGATGCCGGCATCAAATGGCCGCAGGCCGTCGCGCCCTTCGACGTCGCGATCCTCAATCTCAAGCAGGGAGATGCCGGAACCGACGGCGTGAGCGAAACGCTCTACCGCGATCTGACGCGGCAGGGTCTCGACGTGCTCTACAACGATCTCGACGAGCGCCCGGGGTCAAAGTTCGCGAGCGCCGATCTGATCGGCATCCCGTGGCAAATTCTTATCGGTCCGAAGGGGCTCGCCGAGGGCAAGGTCGAACTCAAGCGCCGTGCCGATGGCAGCCGCGAATTGGTCTCGCCTGCCGCGGCCGCCGACCTGCTGATGAAATGAACCCTGTGTGTGACGCCAAACCAGACGCGATTGTCGGTGGCTTGAAACCGCCAGAATCAGATGGAATCAGAGCCGGGGAGCAGCGATGAGCGAAACGACCGGCACACAGCCGTTTTCCCGCTTCGAGTGGATGCTGTCGCTGCGCTACCTGCGAGCACGGCGCAAGGAAGGCTTTATTTCAGTCATCGCCGGTTTTTCGTTCATCGGCATTCTGCTCGGAGTGGCGACGCTCATCATCGTGATGGCGGTGATGAACGGCTTCCGGCAGGAGCTGCTCGAAAAGATCCTCGGCCTCAACGGCCACCTGCTTGTTCAACCGCTTGACGCGCCGCTCACCGACTTTGAAGCGGTAGCCGAGCGCATCTCGAAGATTCCCGGTATCCGCCTCGCCGCGCCGGTGGTCGAGGGACAGGCGCTGGCATCGTCGCCATTCGGCTCGAGCGGCGTCTTGGTGCGCGGCTGGCGTGCCGCCGACCTCCGCAAGCTCCCGTCCATCGCCGACAATCTCAAGCAGGGTACGCTGGCGGGGTTTGACGAGGGGCAGGGCGTGCTCATCGGCCGCAGGCTTGCCGATCAGCTCACCGTCCACGCCGGGGAGAATGTCACCCTGGTCGCGCCGCGTGGCGCCGTTACGCCGATGGGCACGATGCCGCGGATCAAGACCTACAAGGTGGCCGGGGTGTTCGAGATCGGCATGTCGGAATACGACCTCGGCTTCTTGTTCATGCCGCTGACGGAGGCACAGGCCTATTTCAACCGCTCCGGCGACGTCACCGCGATCGAGGTCTACGTCGATAGCCCAGACCAGGTGGACTACTATCGCAAGCGGATTTCCGAGGTCGCCGGGCGTCCGATCTTCATCATCGATTGGCGCCAGCGCAACGCGACGTTTTTCAACGCGCTGCAGGTCGAACGCAACGTCATGTTCCTGATCCTGACGCTGATCGTCCTGGTGGCGGCCCTCAACATCGTGTCGGGTTTGATCATGCTGGTGAAGGACAAGGGCCCTGACATCGCCATCATGCGCACGATGGGGGCGACCCAGGGCGCGATCATGCGCATTTTCCTGATCACAGGCGCATCGATCGGCGTCGTCGGGACCCTGGTTGGCCTTTTGGCCGGAGTCGTGATCTGCCGCAATATCGAGGCGATCCGCCAGTTTTTGTCCTGGCTCACCAGCACCGAGCTGTTCCCGCCGACCCTGTACTTCCTATCGCGACTTCCGGCAGACATGGATCTGACCGAGACGACTGCAGTGGTGGTGATGGCGCTCGCGCTCTCGCTGCTTGCGACACTCTATCCCTCGTGGCGCGCCGCCCGGCTCGATCCGGTCGAGGCGCTGCGCTACGAGTGAGCCGATGCCCGCCGACAAACCCGTCCTGTTCCTTCAGGCAATCGAGCGCACCTATCGCCAGGGCGACAATTTGCTCAATATTCTGCGTCGGGCCGAGCTTGCGGTGTGGCCCGGGCAGCTGGTGGCGCTGATTGCGCCGTCAGGTGCCGGCAAGTCCACGCTGCTGCACGTCGCAGGCCTGCTCGAGCGGCAGGATGCTGGCGAAGTGTTCGTCAATTCCCGGCCGACGTCACAACTGAGCGATGTCGATCGCACCCGCATTCGCCGCGTTGAGATGGGCTTCATCTATCAGGCGCATCATCTGCTGCCGGAATTGTCTGCGCTGGAGAACGTGATGCTTCCGCAGATGATCCGCGGCCTTGGCAAGCGCGACGCCGCGGCGCGTGCGGCTGAGCTCCTGTCCTACCTCGGGCTCAAGGAGCGACTAACCCATCGGCCCGCCGAACTCTCCGGCGGCGAACAGCAGCGCGTGGCGATCGCGCGCGCGGTCGCCAACGCGCCGCGCGTGCTGCTGGCTGACGAACCGACCGGCAATCTCGACCTGCGCACCGCCGACCGGGTGTTTGAGGCGCTCACCCAGCTGGTGCGCGCATCGGGTCTCGCCGCCATCATTGCGACCCACAACATGGACCTTGCCGCCCGCATGGACCGCCAGGTCACCTTGCAGGACGGGCAAGTGGTCGAAGTTCAAGGCTAGCCCTGGTTCGGCCCGGCCCAACGACGATGGGTGAAACGCAGCTACAAACCGCTTGACTTAAGAACAAAAGATGAACTATGTTCTTCCTATGTTCCGTTGCGTCTTGGGGTCGTGTCATGTTGCGCGCTGTCGTTGAAGAGGCCGCCACGCTGGCGTCCATCACCTTGTTTCTCGGCATGGTCGTCGTGTGGGCCCAGGTCCTCGCGGCGCTTTGATCCATTTCGGCGTCCCCCCGCCTCGTTGTGTGCCCCGACGAGGCCTTACACCGGCCGGCGTGCGCAAAGTTGTGCGTCCTCCACGCCGGCCGGTGATTCCTCGTGGACAGGCGATAGCCACGCCCGCACCATCGGGCTCCACTCGAATCGCCCTGACCTGAACGCTCTGGACTCGTATAGCCGTGGCGGCAGACCCGCAGTTTGTGCATTTGCACGTTCATTCGTCCTATTCGCTGCTGGAAGGCGCGTTGACGATTGCGCGCCTTGCCGAGCTTGCGAAGGCCGACCGACAGCCGGCGCTCGCGCTCACCGACACCGACAACATGTTTGGCGCGCTTGAGTTCTCCGACAAGATGGCCGGTGCCGGCATCCAGCCGATCATTGGTTGCTCGCTGGCGATCGACTTTGCCGACCAGGAGGACCGCCGCGCTCCCGGGCATCCGCGCGCGCTGCCGCGACTGGTGCTGCTGGCGGCCGATGAAGACGGCTATCGCAACGTCATGCGGCTCTCGTCGCGCGCATTCCTGGAACCGACCGCAAACGATCCGCCGCATATCACGCTGGCCGCGCTCGCACAGGCGAGCACGGGCCTGATTGCGCTCACCGGCGGCCCAACGGGAGCCCTCGACCAGGCCATCGCTGCCGGGCAACTCAACTTGGCTGAAGCTCGCTGCGCGGCCTTGCTGAAGCTCTTCGGTGATCGGCTGTACATCGAGCTGCAGCGCCACGGACTTGCGGCAGAGCGCACGGTCGAACCGCATCTGCTCGACCTTGCCTATGCGAGGAATATCGCGCTCGTTGCGACCAACCAGCCATACTTTGGCGCGGTCGATGACTACGAAGCGCACGATGCCCTGATCAGCATCGCCGAAGGCCGTCCGATCGCGGACACGGATCGCCGCCAGCTGACGCCGGAGCACCGGTTCAAATCGCGTGCCGAAATGGCAGCGCTTTTTGCCGACCTGCCGGAGGCACTGGCCTCGAGCGTCGAGATTGCCGAGCGCTCGGCCTTTCGGCCCAAGACACGCACGCCGATCTTGCCGCGCTTTACCGCGGACGGCGCAGCCGCGGCCGACGAGTCGACTTTGTTGCGGCAGCTGGCCGAAGATGGGCTTGAGCGCAGGATCGCCGCGCACGGGGTAGCGCCGGGCCGCACCGAGGAAGACTACCGCGAGCGCCTCGCTTTCGAGCTCGGCGTTATCGAGCGCATGCGCTATGCGGGCTATTTCCTGATCGTCTCCGACTTCATCCAGTGGGCGAAGAATGAAGGCATTCCGGTGGGGCCGGGGCGCGGCTCCGGGGCGGGCTCGCTGGTCGCCTATTCGCTCCTGATCACGGATCTCGACCCGCTGCGCTTCGGGCTTCTGTTCGAACGCTTCCTCAATCCCGAGCGCGTGTCGATGCCCGATTTCGACATCGACTTCTGCCAGGATCATCGCGACGACGTCATTCGTTATGTGCAGCGAAAGTACGGCCGCGAGCAGGTCGCGCAGATCATCACGTTCGGTACGCTGCAGGCTCGCGGTGTGCTGCGCGATGTCGGCCGCGTGCTGGAAATGCCCTACGGGCAGGTCGACAAGCTGTGCAAACTCGTCCCCAACAATCCGGCGCAGCCGGTCACGCTGTCGCGCGCCATTGCGGACGAGCCGCGGCTGCAGGCGTTCCGCGACAGCGAGCCGGTGGTGGCGCGTGCGTTCGCGATTGCGCAGAAGCTCGAAGGCCTGCACCGGCATGCCTCGACCCACGCCGCCGGCATCGTCATCGGCGACCGGCCGTTGTCCGAGCTTGTGCCGCTCTACCGCGATCCAAAGACCGACATGCCGGTGACCCAGTTCAATATGAAATGGGTCGAGCAGGCCGGCCTTGTGAAGTTTGACTTCCTTGGTTTGAAAACGCTCACCGTGCTTGCGACCGCGGTCGAGCACGTGCGTGCGCGCGGCATTGATATCGACCTCTCGCGCATTCCACTCGACGACAAGCCGAGCTACGAACTCCTGGCGCGGGGCGAAACGGTCGGCGTGTTCCAGGTGGAAGGGCAGGGCATGCGGCGGGCGCTGGTCGACATGCGCCCCGACCGCTTCGAGGACATCATCGCGCTGGTGGCGCTCTACCGCCCAGGTCCGATGGCCAACATCCCAACCTACTGCGCGCGCAAGCGCGGCAGCGAGGCGCCAGACTATATCCATCCCAAGCTTGAGCCGATCCTGCGCGAGACGTTCGGCGTCATCATCTACCAGGAACAGGTGATGCAGATCGCCCAGGTGCTCGCCGGTTATTCGCTCGGCGAAGCCGATCTCCTCCGACGCGCGATGGGCAAGAAAATCCGCGCCGAAATGAAGGCGCAGCGCGAGCGCTTTGTCTCCGGCGCGGTCGAGCGCGGCGTCGAGCGCGGCCAGGCCGAGACGATCTTCGAGCTGCTGGAGCGTTTCGCCGACTATGGCTTCAACAAGAGTCATGCGGCCGCGTATGCGCTGGTCGCCTATCAGACCGCTTACATGAAGGCGAACTACCCGGTCGAGTTTCTGGCGGCGTCGATGACGCTCGATATGGGCAATACCGACAAGCTGGCGGAATTTCGCAGCGAGGCAGTACGTCTCGGTATCAAGGTCGAGCCGCCATCGGTCAACAAGTCCGGCGTCACGTTCGCGGTCGGCGACCGCACCATTCACTACGCTCTGGCCGCGCTCAAGGGCGTTGGCCAGCAAGCGGTCGAGACCATCGTGGCGGCGCGCGGCGAGCGCGCGTTTGCCGACCTCGCGGATTTCTCGGGTCGCATCAATCCGCGCGCGATCAACAAGCGCGTGCTGGAAAGCCTCGTTGCCGCCGGCGCGCTGGATTGCCTGGAGGCCGATCGCGCGCGCGCGTTTGCGGCGATAGACGTCATGATGGCCGCGGCGCAGCGCGCGCACGAGGCCGCAAGCCTCGGTCAGAACGAGCTCTTCGGCGGTGTTGCGCAGCGCGGCGATCTCGTCATTCCGGCGACCCAGCCTTGGCTGCCGGCCGAGCGGTTGCAAAAAGAATACGACGCGGTTGGTTTCTTTCTCACCGGGCATCCCCTCGATGACTATGCGCCGCTGCTCAAGGGTCTGCGGCTCCAGTCCTGGGCAAATTTCTGCCAAGCCGTGAAAGCCGGCGCCACGGCCGGTCGCGTCGCCGCGACCGTGGTCTCGCGCATCGAACGACGAACAAAAACCGGCAACCGCATGGGTATCATCGGCCTCTCCGACCCCACCGGGCATTACGAGGCGATTATCTTTGCCGAAGGCCTGCTGCAGTACCGCGACCTGTTCGAGCCGGGGGCGGCGCTGCTGCTGTTCCTGACCGCGGAAGCCCAGGGCGATGAGGTGCGGGCACGAATACAATCAGCCGAACCGCTCGATGCGGCCGCCGAAAAGGTACAAAAAGGGCTGCGTGTTTTCCTGCGGTCGGTTGAGCCGCTCGAGGCCGTCAACAAGCGCCTGGAGCCGGCGCCGGGCCGCGTCAGCAAGGCCGACGGCGAGGTCAACATGGTGCTGCTGCTTGCGGGTGGCGCCGAAGTCGAGGTGCGGCTGCCCGGTCGGTTCAAGGTTTCGCCGCAGATCGCCGGCGCCATCAAGGCAGTGCCGGGTGTCGTGCAGGTCGAAGCGGTCTGATCGGCCAAGACGGTCGCCCCGAACCGGGTTGCTTCCACCAATTCCTCCCTATATAAGCCCCGCCATCTCACACGCGGACGCTGGTTGGGGCCCCGACAATGGGTCTTTGCCGTCCGGTGGCGTTCTTTCCGAACGCCCACACGTCCGCGGAGGCAGAACCGGAGAAATCGTCAATGGCGCTACCCGACTATTCGATGCGCCAGCTGTTGGAGGCTGGCGTTCATTTCGGCCATCAGGCCCATCGCTGGAATCCGAAGATGCGCGAGTACATCTTCGGGACCCGCAATAACATCCACATCATCGACTTGGCGCAGACGGTGCCGATGCTGCATCGCGCCTTGGACGCGGTCAGCGAGACCGTCGCGAAGGGCGGTCGCATCCTGTTTGTCGGCACCAAGCGGCAGGCCCAGGATTCCATCGCTGACGCCGCCAAGCGTTCGGCGCAATACTACGTCAATTCGCGCTGGCTCGGCGGGATGCTCACCAACTGGAAGACCATCTCGGAATCGATCAAGCGGCTGCGCAAGCTCGACGAGATGCTCAACTCGGGCGAGGCTCAGGGTTACACCAAAAAGGAACGTCTTACCCTGCAACGCGAGCGCGACAAGCTCGACCGCGCGCTCGGCGGTATCAAGGACATGGGCGGGCTGCCTGACCTGTTGTTCGTCATCGATACCAACAAGGAAGACATCGCCATCAAGGAAGCGCAGCGCTTGAATATTCCGGTCGCCGCGATCGTGGACACCAACTGCGATCCGGATGGGATCACCTATCTCGTGCCCGGCAACGACGACGCCGGACGCGCGATCACGCTCTACTGTGACCTGATCTCGAAGGCGGCGATCGACGGTATCTCACGCGCTCAAGGCGAAATGGGCGTCGACATCGGCGCTGCCGAGGCGCCTGTCATCGAGGACGTGCCGGCTGAGAAGACGGACGGACCGGGCTTCGAAGTGCTGTCAGGACCGCGCGGGGTATCTGACGATCTCAAGAAGCTGCCCGGCGTTTCGCCCGCGATTGAGAAGAAGCTCAACGATCTCGGCATTTTCCACTATTGGCAGATCGCCGCATTTTCACCTGAGGCCGCGCACACCGTCGGCGAAGAGGTTGGCCTGCCGGGGCGCGTGGGCGGATGGATCGCGCAAGCCAAGGAATTGAGCGCCGAGTGACGCGGTGACGAACCGGCGCGAGCAGATCGACGCTCGCCACCTATATGTACGGCGCGTCGAATTGACGGACGCGCGTTGAGAGAGCCCGGATGTTTGAAACCGGGGAGGGACACTATGGCAACGATTTCGGCCACGATGGTCAGAGACCTGCGCGAGAAGACCGGCGCGGGCATGATGGATTGCAAGGCTGCCTTGGAGGCAACGGCCGGCGACGAGGAAGCCGCCGTCGACTGGCTGCGCAAGAAGGGCATCGCCAAGGCGGCCAAGAAGGCCGATCGCATTGCGGCGGACGGCTTGATCGGTGTCGTGCGCGACGGGACCAAGGGCGTTCTCGTCGAGGTCAACTCGGAAACCGATTTCGTCGCTCGCAACGATCTGTTTCAGGGCCTCGTCAAGATGATTGGGCAGGTCGCGCTTAAAGTTGGCGCGGACCTGGAAGCGATCAAGGCTGCCAAGGCGGGAAGTATTACGGTTACGGAGGCGATCGCCGATACCGTCGCCAAAGTCGGCGAGAACATGACTTTGCGGCGGGCGACCGGACTGAGCGTCGGCAACGGCGTCGTGGCGAGTTACGTGCACAACTCGGTCGCCGATGGGCTCGGAAAGATCGGCGTGCTTGTCGCGCTCGAGTCGCAGGGCAAGGCGGACGAACTTGCCGAGCTCGGCCGCAAGGTCGCAATGCATGTCGCGGCCGCGAGCCCGCTCGCCGTCGATCCGGCCGGTCTCGACCCGGCCGTTGTGGCGCGCGAGCAGGATGTGCTCGCGGATAAATTTCGCGCCCAGGGAAAACCCGAGGCCATGATCGGCAAGATTGTCGAGTTGGGACTCAAGACCTTCTACAAAGAAGTGTGTTTGCTCGACCAGTCCTACATTCATGACCCTGCCAAGAGTGTCGCGCAGGCCGTGAAGGACAGCGAGGGCAAGGCAGGCGCGCCGATCAAGGTTGTGGGCTTTGCGCGTTTTGCGCTCGGCGAAGGCATCGAAAAATAACCGAAAAGTCTGCAACTTCTCGGGATCATGCTCTAGTGTCCCGCTTCCGACGCGAGCAACTCCACGATTCTAGTGTGGCTTTGGATTTGACGTTCCTACGACGGACTCGCGGCGATGCTGGTAGGAACGTCAAATCCGCCATACTAGGCTTGCGATTCGGGGGAGCACCCGATGCCTGAGCCCGCCTTCCGGCGTGTCATTGTCAAAATCTCCGGCGAAGCGTTGAGCGGCCCGGAGCCGTTTGGCCTGCACCAGCCGACGCTCGACCGCATCGCCGCCGACCTCGCGACCGCGCGCGCGCTACCGATCACCCTTGGCGTCGTTGTCGGAGGCGGCAATATTTTTCGCGGCGTTGAGGTCTCAGCTCGCGGCGTTTCCCGCACGACCGGTGACGCGATGGGAATGCTGGCGACGGTCATGAATGCGCTTGCGTTGGAGGCGGCGCTTGAGCGCGCCGGCGCTCCAGCACGCACGCTGTCCGCCATCGCGATGCCGCAAGTGTGCGAAGCGTATTCGCGCCAGCGGGCGGCCAAACACCTGGGTGATGGTCACATCGTCCTGTTTGCCGGCGGAACCGGTAACCCCTATTTCACGACCGACACCACTGCCGTTCTACGCGCGGTCGAGATGGGGTGCGACGCGGTGCTCAAGGCGACCAACGTGGACGGCGTCTACAGTGCAGATCCCAAGCGGGACCCGCAGGCCAAACGATTCGAGGCCCTGACCCACGACGACGCAATCGCGCGCCGTTTGCGGGTTATGGACGCAACCGCGTTTGCGCTTGCCCAGGAAAACCATATGCCTATCATAGTGTTTTCGATCCAGGACGTGGGTGCGGTGACGGCGGTGTTGCGCGGAGAGGGCCGTGCGACCAGGGTTGGGTAGCCTCGGCGGGGATGAGCCGCCAAGCGTCCACGGTTTTGACCTCCGGCTGAGCACCGGACATTCTCGCGGCGATCCCGGCTTTTGAGCAAAGGGTGTGCCGCTCTCGGGAGGCCCGCATGGCAACAACGACCTATGACTTAAACGAGCTTAAGCGGCGCATGCATGGTGCAACCCAGGTGCTCAAACAGGAGCTTGGCGGTCTGCGCACCGGGCGCGCATCGTCGAGCTTGCTTGATCACGTTCAGGCCGAAGCCTATGGCACCCACATGCCGCTCAACCAGTTGGCAACCGTGAGCGTGCCGGAAGCCAGGCTGATCAGTGTGCAGGTATGGGACAAGTCGATGGTGCACGCCGTCGAGAAAGCGATTCTCACGGCCAATCTCGGCCTCACCCCGTCGACCGAGGGCCAGGTCATTCGCCTGCGCATCCCCGAACTGAACCAGGACCGGCGCAAGGAATTGGTCAAAGTCGCGCACAAGTACGCGGAAACCGCGCGCGTGGCGGTGCGCCACGTACGACGCGACGGCCTCGACTTGTTGAAGAAGATGGAAAAGGACGGCGGCATCAGCGAAGACGACCAGAAGCGCATGGCTGACGAGGTGCAGAAGGCCACCGATCAGATTATTGCCGAGATTGATCAATCGCTGGCGACCAAAGAAAAAGAGATCATGACGGTGTAGCGGGCCGCCCAGAGCAGCACTTATGGCAAACAGCGAGGTCAAGCTCGGAAGCGGGCGCGGTATTCCTCATCATGTCGCCATCATCATGGATGGCAACGGGCGCTGGGCCGCGCAGCGCGGTCTGCCGCGCGGGGAGGGGCACCGGCGCGGCGTCGAGGCGGTGCGCAACACGGTGCGCGTCGCCACCGAGCTTGGTATCGGAATTCTGACCATCTTCTCGTTCAGCTCGGAAAACTGGTCACGTCCGCGTTCCGAAATTCTCGACCTGATGGCGCTGCTGCGGCGCTTCATCCGCAACGATCTCGCCGATCTCCACCGCAGCAACGTACGTGTGCGGGTCATTGGCGAACGGGAAGGACTCGACCACGATATCGCGCGCCTCCTCGAAGAAGCTGAAAGCCTCACCCGCGCCAATACCGGCCTCGTGCTCGTGGTCGCGTTCAACTACGGCGCCCGCCAGGAGATTGCGCGCGCCGCGCGCGGGCTCGCTGAGGACGTTGCGTCCGGTCGGCTGCGTCCCGCGGAGATTACTGAGGATCTGCTGGCGAGTCGCCTCGATACGTCCGACCTGCCCGACCCCGACTTGGTGATCCGCACCAGCGGGGAACAGCGTTTGTCGAATTTTCTGCTCTGGCAGGCCGCCTACAGCGAGCTGGTATTCGTGCCGGTCTTTTGGCCGGATTTTGACCGGGCGGCGCTTGAGGGCGCGATCGCCGAATATCGGACGCGCGAGCGCCGCTTCGGCGGACTTGCCGCGCGCAACGCCTCGTGACGGCGGACAGAGGACCTCCCGACGCGCGCACGAATCGTGCCGACGACGACTTCCCGGTCCGGCTGGCGTCGGGCCTCGTCCTCGCGCCGGCGGCGCTCATTGTCGCGTGGATCGGCGGAGCGATCTTTGTCGCGTTCTGGGCTGCGGCGGCACTCCTCATCGCATGGGAATGGACGAAGCTCGTTGCCCGTGGCGACAATCGTGGGCTTTGGCTCGCGGCCGGCGTGCTCTACGCCGCGGTCACGTTGCTCGCGCCCCTGACGCTGCGCGCCGATGCCGGTTACGGGTTCCTGGCGATTGTGTTTCTGTTTGCGATCGTGTGGATGACCGACATCATGGGGTACATGGTTGGTCGCGCCGTCGGCGGCCGCAAACTTTGGCCGGCGATCAGTCCGAACAAGACCTGGTCGGGGGCGATCGGGGGCGTCGCCGGTGCGCTGGTGGCGGGATTGGGGGTCGCCACTTGGGGGGCGCTTCCACTCGTGCCCATTGCTATCCTGGCTATGATCCTTTCAATGGTGGCCCAGGGCGGAGATCTCTTGGAGTCGGCGATCAAACGTAAATTCGGCGCAAAGGATACGAGCGATCTCATTCCCGGCCACGGTGGCGTGATGGATCGCCTGGACGGCTTTATCGCCGCCGCGTTGGTGGCAGCTGTCATTGGCGTGTTGCGCGGCGGCCCCGATGCGGCAGCGCGCGGGCTCTTGGTCTGGTGAGCAAAATGAGCGGGGCGAGCACATCCAAGGCGCACAATGGGCCGCGGTCGGTGACATTGCTGGGGGCCACCGGGTCGATCGGGGGCAGCACGATCGATCTCTTGCTCCACGCGCGCGATCGCTATCGCGTCGAGGCGGTGGTCGCTTCGCGCAACGCCGGCGCTTTGGCCGCACTCGCGCGCAAGATCGGGGCGCGCTTTGCGGCGATCGCCGATCCGTCCTGCTATGCCGAGCTGAAGGAGGGCCTGGCGGGTTCCGGCATCGCGGCCGCTGCCGGAGAAGGCGCGGTCATCGAAGCCGCGAACTGGCCGGCCGACTGGGTGATTGCCGCCATTACCGGGGCCGCAGGCCTGAAGCCGACATTGGCGGCGCTCGAGCGCGGCGCAGTCGTCGCACTGGCCAATAAGGAGTGTCTGGTGTGCGCCGGCGCGCTGTTCATGCGCCGCGCCCGCGACGTCGGGGCGACGGTGCTGCCGGTCGATTCCGAACACAATGCTATTTTCCAAGCGCTGGGTTCGAACCGCCGGGAGGACGTCCGGCGCATCATTCTGACGGCGTCCGGGGGCCCGTTTCGAACCTGGCCACTCGAGGCGATGCGGGCCGCCACGGTCGACCAGGCGCTGCGCCACCCAAACTGGTCGATGGGCCCAAAGGTTACGATCGATTCCGCCACCATGATGAACAAGGGCCTTGAACTGATCGAGGCACATCACTTGTTCGGGCTGCCGGCGGCTCAGATCGATGTGCTGGTGCATCCGCAATCGATCGTGCACGGCCTCGTCGAATTTCGCGACGGAGCGTTCATTGCCGAACTCGGCTCACCGGATATGCGGGTGCCGATCGCGCACTGCCTCGCGTGGCCGGATCGCGTCGACACGCCCGCCCGCCGCCTCGATCTCGCCAAGGTCGCGACCTTGGCGTTCGAGGAGCCCGATCCTGCCCGCTTTCCAGCGTTGCGGCTGGCACGCAGTGCACTCGAAGCGGGGGGCGCGGCTCCAACCGTCCTCAATGCGGCCAATGAAATCGCCGTCGAGGCGTTTTTGGACCGGCGGCTCGGATTTGCGGGAATCGCCAACCTCGTCGAGGAAACGCTGCATGAGGCGCAAGGTCGCGGGCTCATGGGCGAACCCGCGAGCGTCGAGGATGCACTATCTGTTGACCATGTTTCGCGATCTTTGGCCCGCGCGCTGTTGCCCGAAATTGCCGCAAAGGCATCGTAAAGCATTTCCGAGCAATGGCTTAGAAACGGCCGCGCGGGGGCGAGCGGAATCCGATGGGGACTAATTTGCTGTGGAGTCTCAACATTTTGGGCGCCGGTTTTGTCGGGTACATCATCCCGTTTTTATTGGTTTTGACGATTGTCGTGTTCTTCCATGAACTCGGCCATTTCCTCATCGCCCGCGCATGCGGAATCAGGGTCCTGGTGTTTTCCGTTGGCTTTGGCCCCGAACTGATCGGCCGCAACGATCGCCACGGCACCCGCTGGAAGATTTCGGCAATCCCGCTGGGCGGCTACGTCAAGTTCTTCGGCGATGAGAACGCCGCCAGTGTTCCCGACCCGTCGGCGATCGCGCAGATGAGCGAGGCGGATCGCGAGGTCAGCTTCTTTCATCAACCGGTTGCGGCGCGGGCGGCCGTTGTCGCCGCCGGGCCGATTGCAAATTTCATCCTGGCAATTGCGATCTTTGCGGGGATCTTCGCGATTTACGGCAAGGAATTGATCGCGGCGCGCGTCGCTTCGGTCCAACCGGGGAGCGCCGCCGAGGCCGCCGGCTTCCTGCCAGGCGATCTCGTCTTGTCGATAGACGGCCAGCCGATTGAATCCTTCGGCGAACTGCAGCGCATTGTCGTCACCAATCCCGGGCAGCCCCTCAGTATCGTGGTGGAGCGCAAGGGCGAGCGCAAAACCCTGATGGCGACGCCGGTCCTCTCAGAGATGAAGGACGGCTTCGGAAACGTGCATCGCCAAGGGATGCTTGGAATTACGCGCGCCCCCGTCGGCCAGGGCGAATCCGCTATCAAGCCCGTCGATCTTTTGACCGCGCTGCGGCTTGGCGTGCAGGAAACGTGGTTCGTGATCGACAACAGCCTGTCGTATCTCGGGCGGGTCGTCATTGGCCGCGAATCCGCCGATCAATTGGGAGGCCCGGGCCGAATTGCCCAAATTGCCGGCCAGGTATGGCAGGGCGGGCTTAACAATGGCGGCCTCGGGGGTGGCTTGGTCGCGATCATCCAGCTCGCAGCCGTGCTGTCGGTCTCCATCGGGCTCCTGAATCTGTTCCCAATTCCTCTCCTGGATGGCGGCCACCTGCTGTTTTACGCGGTTGAGGCCGTGCGCGGCCGCCCGCTCTCCGAGCGGGCCCAAGAGCTCGGGTTCCGCATCGGGCTCGCCGTCGTCGTAATGTTAATGATTTTCGCTACTTATAATGACATCCTGCACTGGACGTCGTGAGGTGTAGCGATGCGGCAACGCTCACGGCGGGAAAGGTTAATGGCGGCTAGGGGCGGGTTGCGTTGGATCGGAAACCCGCTACAAACGGGGGGTCTAATCCGGCGCCAATGGGGGTTTGCGTCGGGGGTCTCGCAATTGATCCAATCTGTAAGGCATTGAAGATCTTGCAAGATTTTCGAGCTTGATGGCGTGCGTGCAGATTCGGGCTTGGGGGCTTGCTGAGCGTTGACGGGGCAACCGCAGGAAGCAAGGGCGTACCGCGGATGGGAATGATGGGTGGGGTGTTTCGAGGGCTGAGCTTTGGGGGCTTGGTCCTCGCAAGTCTGTTGTTCGGGCTGCCCGCCGGGCCCTTCGGCGCGCAAACCGTTGCCTATGCGCAATCGGCCTCCCAGATCGTGGTCGAGGGCAACCGGCGGGTCGAAGCCGATACGATCCGATCGTACTTTCACAGCCCACTGACGCCGCAGAGCATCGATAGCGGGCTCAAGGCGCTATACGCCACCAATCTGTTCCAGGACGTCAGGATCAGCCAGGCGGGCGGACGCCTGATCGTGACGGTGATCGAAAACCCCGTCATCAACAAGGTCGCGTTCGAAGGCAACCACAAGGCCAAGGACGAGCAGCTCGCCGAAGAAGTCCAATCCAAGCCGCGCGGAACCTTCTCGCGCGCGGTCGTGCAATCAGACGTTCAGCGCATCGTGGACGTCTACCAGCACAGCGGTCGCTATGACGTGCGGGTCGAGCCCAAGGTCATCGAGCTGCCTAACAACCGCGTCGACCTCGTGTTTGAGATCAACGAGGGCGGCAAGACCGGGGTGAACAAGATCACGTTCATCGGCAACAATACCTACAGCGATTGGCGGCTCAAGGACGTGATCAAGAGCGGCGAGAGCAATTGGCTGAGTTGGATCAAGAGTAACGACAACTTCGATCCGGACCGGGTCGAAGCCGACCGTGACCTGCTGCGCCGATTCTACTTGAAGAACGGCTACGCCGACGTCCGCATCGTATCGGCGCTCACCGAATACGATCAGGTGGCCAAGGGCTTCAACATCACGTTCACGATCGAAGAAGGGTCGCGCTACAAGGTCGCGGCGATCGACATCGTATCCAACGTTGCCGCCGTGAATGCTGCTGCGCTGCGCCCCAAGCTGAAGCTCGGCCCCGGCGACATTTACAACGCAGACGCCGTTGAAAAGTCCGTCGAAGACATCACGATCGAGATCGCCCGGCGCGGCTATCCGTTTGCGCTCGTGCGCCCGCGCGGCGATCGCGATTTTCAATCGCACACGGTCAGTATCGTGCTGGTGGTCGAAGAAGGCCCGCGCGCCTACGTCGAAAGGATCAACATTCGCGGCAACACGCGCACACGCGATTACGTGATTCGGCGGGAGTTCGATCTCGTCGAAGGCGACGCATATAATCGGGCGTTGGTGGACCGCGCCGAGAAGCGCTTGAAGAACCTCAACTTCTTCAAGACCGTCAAGGTAACGACCGAGCCCGGCTCGGCGCCGGATCGCATCATCATCAACGTCGACGTGGAGGAGCAATCCACCGGCGAATTCTCGTTCTCCGGCGGTTATTCAACGTCCGACGGCATGCTCGGCGAGATCAGCGTCGGCGAGCGCAACCTGCTCGGACGCGGACAGGCGGTAAGGGCGGCGATCCAATACGGCCAGCGCGCGCAAGGTGCTGAGGTCTCGTTCGTCGAACCCTATCTGTTCGACACGCGCCTGGCGTTTGGCGTGGACCTGTTCGACAAGCGGACGAGCGCCTCCGCCTACCAGTCCTATACGTCCAACATCTACGGCGGCAACCTGCGGTTTGGGATTCCGCTGACCGACACGGTAACGGGCCAGGTGCGCTATACGGCCTATCAGCAGAAGATCACCCTGCCGAACTCGCTGCAGAACTGTAACAACATCAATCCGGATTTCGTGAATACGTTCCCGACTCCGGCGGCCTTCAACACGAATCCCGTGCTACAGGCTCTCTATGCGGCCGCTGGTGCCCCGCTCCAATACAACTGCTATCAGGACGGTGAAGCAGCGCTCCCGATCAAGATGGAGCTCGCGCAAGGTCCGGTGACCGTTTCGCTCATCGGCTATGGCTTGACCTACAACACGCTCGATAACAACCGCAGCCCCACCAGCGGCTTGCTCGTCACCGCCAACCAGGACGTGGCGGGTATCGGCGGCGACGTCAACTTCATAAAGACTACGATGGACTCCCGTCTCTACAGCGAGGTCTATCCGGACATCGTTGGAACCCTGCGGGTGCAGGCGGGCTATATGAGTGGGTGGGACGGCCAGTTCGTACGCGTGCTCGACGCCTTCCAGGGCGGCCCTAATCTGGTGCGCGGATTTGCGCCTGCGGGGTTTGGTCCGCGCGATCTGACGCCCGGCACGAACAACGATGCGCTCGGTGGAACGCAGTACTGGGCGACATCGCTCGAATTCCAGACGCCGCTGTTCCTGGCGCCGAAGGACTTCGGTATGCGGCTCGCGACTTATGTCGATGCCGGCATGCTGTGGGGCTTCAACGCGCCGACGTTCTGGGGGCTGACCGGCGAGAACATGACCGTCGCCGACAGCAACAAGATCCGCTCGTCGGTCGGCGTTGGCCTGCTCTGGGATTCGCCACTCGGTCCGTTGCGCTTTGACTTGGCCTATGCGCTGACGCGGGAGCCGTACGATCACACTCAAGTCTTCCGCTTCGGCGGGGGTAGCAAGTTCTGATGCCGTTTGGTCGGGCGCCGGCTGCCGCTTGACCCGGCAGGCAGAACGCGCTTCCCGTAGTCGCGCATGACCGGGCTTTCGTATTCACCAGTGGCTGCGCCCCTCTCGCTGGGCGAGATCGCGAAGCTGACGGGCGCCACGCTCGTCGCGGCGGCGTGCGCCGATGCCTTGATCGCCAATATCGCGGCGCTCGACCGCGCCGCGCCCGGCGACCTCACATTTCTCGACAGCGTCAAATACGCGGATCAACTTCGTCGAACCCGGGCCACCGCGTGCTTGATGAACGCGCGGTTCGAAAAACAGGCGCCTCCGGGCGTTGCCGTGCTGCTCTCGCGTGAACCCTACCGAGCGTTCGTGACGGTTGCGCGCACGTTGTTTGCCGGCGTGCTGAGGCCCTCGTCGCTATTCGGAGGACGCGCCGTCTCGCCGCATGCGCATGTTCACAGCACGGCGCGCCTTGAGGCCGGGGTCACCATTGATCCCGGCGCCGTTATTGGGCCCGAGGCCGAGATCGGCTCCGGGACCATGATCGCCCCCAACGCCGTGGTCGGGCCGGGCGTCTGCATTGGACGCGACTGCACGATCGGGGCCGGGACGTCGATCACGCACGCGCTGGTCGGGGATCGGGTCATTATCCATCCCGGCTGTCGTATCGGTCAGGACGGATTCGGTTTTTTGATGGGCGCGACCGGTCACCTGAAGGTGCCGCAGGTTGGCCGCGTGATCATTCAGGACGACGTCGAGATCGGCGCTGGCACGACGATCGATCGCGGGGCCATCCGAGACACCATGATTGGCGAGGGCACCAAGATCGACAATCTCGTTCAGATTGGCCACAATGTAGTGATTGGACGGCACTGCGTGCTGGTCGCTCAAACCGGGATTTCCGGAAGCTCCACGTTGGAGGATTTCGTGGCCCTGGGCGCACGCGTCGGCGTAACCAATCACGTGACCATCGGCGAGGGCGCTCAGATCGCGGCGATCAGCATCGTGGGGGGCGACGTTCCGCCGGGCGCACGTTGGGGCGGAACCCCGGCCAAGCCGGTCAAACGGTGGTTGCGGGAGCTGAAGATGCTGGAGCGTTTGGCCGAGAGTCGTCGTGACCCGGACGACGAAGCCGACGATCAGGAACAGCCCGCATGAACGACGCGAACCTGACGCTCGAGGCCGTCGACATTGCCGAGATCCTGAAGCTGTTGCCGCACCGGTATCCGTTCCTGATGGTGGACCGGATCGTAAACTTGCGCGCTGACGACTTCGCCATCGGCATTAAGAACGTGACCGTCAACGAGCCGCAGTTTCTCGGCCATTTCCCCAACAATCCGGTGTTTCCGGGGGTGTTGCTTATCGAAGGTATGGCGCAGACCGCGGGCGTGCTTTGCCTCAAGTCCCTGGGCGCGACCGAGAAGCCGCAGCTCGTCTATTTTCTCACGATCGATAAGGCACGCTTCCGCAAGCCTGTCGTGCCGGGGGACACGGTCGAGTATCACATGACCAAGATCAACCGGCGCAAGATGATGTGGTGGTACCGCGGCGAAGCGAAGGTCGGGGGCGATCTCGTCGCCGAAGCGGAAGTCGGCGCCATCATCGCGGACAAGTAAGATGACGGTGGTAGATCCCACCGCGCGCGTCGCCAGCGGCGCGGTGCTGGGCAACGACGTATTCGTCGGACCTTATTGCGTCATCGGTCCGCACGTAGTGATCGGCGATAGTGTTCGCCTTGTCGCCCATGTGCACGTTGCTGGCCATACGAGCATCGGCTCGCGCACGGTTATTTATCCGTTCGCATCGCTCGGCACTCCGCCCCAGTCGATCAAATACAAAGGCGGCCCGACGCGGCTCATTGTCGGTACCGATTGCGATATTCGCGAAAACGTCACGATGAATATCGGGACCGAGGAGGACCGCGGTGTCACCGAAGTCGGGAACCACTGTTTTTTTATGGTGGGCTCGCATGTGGCGCACGATTGCAAGGTCGGGGACGCAGTAACCTTCGCCAACAACGTGGTGCTCGGGGGTCATGTCAGCGTCGGTGACAACGTGGTGTTCGGCGGCCAAGCCGCGGTTCGCCAGTTCGTGCGGATCGGCGAAGGCGCTATGATCGTTGGCCTCTCGGGTGTGCGTGCTGACGTCATTCCCTGGGGCCTCGCGCAAGGACCGCTTGCCGACTTGATTGGACTCAATGTGGTCGGGCTGCGCCGGCGCGATTTTTCCAAGGCGGATATCCACGCGCTGCGGCAGGCCTATCAGGCGATGTTCTTTGGAGTCGGAACGTTCCGGGAGCGCTTCGATCAAGTGGCCAAGGCGATGAGCGATCATCCGCTGGTCGCCAAGGTCGTTGAGTTCGTGCGCGCCGGTGCGCGCCCGCTCACCATGGCGGTTCATCGTGCGGAAGGCGAAACGCCGTGAGTTGCGGGCACGCGCCGATGAGTTCAACTGCGGTTGCCGGTGCCGCAGCTTCGAAAGCCACCGATCCGGTTGCCGTCGTTTGCGGCGGCGGCAGCCTGCCAGCGACGGTTGCCGATGCGCTCGTCGGGCAGGGGCGCGGCGTCGTGATGTTCCCGCTGCACGGCTGGGCCGACCCCGCTGCGGTTGAGCGCTTCCGGCACCATTGGATCCACATCGGTCAGCTTGGACGCTTTTCGCGACTGGCGCGAAGTGAGGGTTGCCGCGATCTGGTGCTGATCGGAACGCTGGTGCGCCCGACGATCCAGCAATTGCGGCTCGATATCGAGACGCTGCGCGTCATGCCCCGCATCATCCGCGCCTACCGCGGCGGGGACGACCATCTGTTGTCGGGCATCGGACGTATTCTCGAGGACTACGGATTTCGACTAGTCGGCGCCCACGAGGTTGCCCCGCAGATCCTCGCACCGCTTGGCCATGTCGGACGGTTTGCGCCTACGCCGCGTGACGAGGCAGATATCACGCGCGGGCTGGCCCTGTTGGCGGCGACCGGGCCGTTTGACGTCGGACAGGCTGCCGTAGTCGCCGACGGCCGCGTGCTCGCCGTCGAAGCCGCGGAAGGCACCGACCACATGCTGGCGCATATTGCCGAAATGCGCCGGGGAGGCCGCATACGCTCTGCCGCCGGCACCGGCGTGTTGGTAAAGGCGCCCAAGCCCAGTCAGGATCGCCGCTTCGATCTGCCTACGGTCGGGCCGTCGACGGTCGAGCACATTGCGGCCGCCGGTCTTGCCGGCCTCGCGGTGGTCGCGGGCGGTGTCATCATCGTTGAGCCGGCGCGGGTGATGGCGCTCGCGGATAAAGCCAATATCTTCGTCGCAGGCGTGCGCGACGGCGGGCCGGTATCGTGAATGCACCCGCACCGACGCGGCCGCTGCGGATTTTCCTGGTGGCGTGCGAGGAATTGGGCGACCGCCTCGGCGCCGGCCTGATGCAGGCGCTCGCTGCCTCGGCCGGACGGCCCGTCGAGTTTGCCGGCATCGGCGGTCGCCACATGGCCGAGCAGGGCCTCGAAAGCCTGTTTGCGATCGATCAACTTGCGATCGTTGGATTCAACGCCGTGTTCGCGCGCCTGCCGATGTTGCTGCGCCGAATCCGCGAAACCGCGCTGGCGGTGGTGACGCAGCGTCCCGATGTGTTGGTGATTATCGACAGCCCGGACTTCACCCACCGGGTTGCACGACGCGTGCGTGCCGCAGCGCCAAATATTCCGATCGTCGACTACGTGTCTCCGACCGTCTGGGCGTGGCGACCGGGGCGCGCGCGCGCGATGCGCCGTTACGTTGATCACTTGTTGGCGCTGCTCCCGTTCGAGCCGCACGCGCATCAGGAGCTGGGCGGCCCGCCCTGCACCTATGTGGGCCACCCCCTGATCGAGACCGCCACCGATCTGCGGCCCAACGCCGCCGAGCGCGCCCGCCGCAACGCGTCGCCGCCGGTCCTGCTGGTGCTGCCCGGAAGCCGATCGAGCGAAATCGCCCGTCATCTTGATCTGCTCGGCGCCGCGGTAGCGCTGATCGACGCACGCTGCGGGCCGCTCGAGCTCGTGCTGCCGACCGTTCCGAGCGTTCTCGCCAAGGTGGAGGAAGGCATTGCGAAGTGGGCAATCCGACCGCGGATCGTGGTCGAGGGGGGCGAGAAGTCGCGCGCCTTTCGCACCGCGCGCGCAGCGCTCGCGGTTTCCGGAACGGTGACGCTCGAACTCGCGCTCGCGGGTGTGCCAAGCGTCGTGGTCTATCGGGTTTCGCTGTTCGAGGAGGCGATCGGGCACCTGCTTCTACGCGGATCAACGATCGTGCTCGCAAACCTCGTCCTCGGCGAGAACGCCATACCGGAGCTCCTGCAACGGGCCGCAACCCCGGAGCGCCTGGCTGCGCTGGCTACGCCGCTGCTCGGTGCAACGCCGGAGCGGGCGCGACAGGTCGATGCTTTCGCACGGCTCGACAGCATCATGGAGATCGGCAAGGCTGCGCCCAGCGCGCGCGCCGCGCAAATCGTCCTTGAGACTCTCGCTCACCGGAACGCATTGCCATGAAACTCTCGACCGACCGCGTTCTCACGACTCATGTCGGCAGCCTGCCGCGGCCGAAGCCGCTGGTCGATCTCATTCTCGCCAAGGAGCGCGGCGAGAAGGTCGAGCCGGCCACGTTCGAGATGCAGAGTGCCAAGGCGGTCGAGGACGTGGTCGCAAAGCAAGTCGCGTGTGGCATCGACGTGGTGAGCGACGGCGAGATGAGCAAGCCGTCCTACACGATGTATGTCCGCCACCGCGTGACCGGCATTGCGATGGACCCGCGCGCCGCCGAGAAGGGGCGTGACGTCATGATCGGCCGTGACCAGCTCGACCATCCCGACTTCATGCAGCGGATGGTGAAGTTTGGTGACATCCCGTTTCCGGGATGCGTCAGCCCACTCGCCTATGCGGACCGCGCGCCACTCGAGCGTGATCTTGCGCACCTCACCGCCGCCATCGACAAGGCCCAGCCGGCGGACACGTTCATGACCGCACCGTCGCCGGGCATTCTCACCCGCTTTGTCATCAATCTGCACTATCCCGACGAGGCCGCTTATCTGGAGGCGCTCGCCAAGGTGATGCGCGTTGAGTACGAGGCGATTGTCGCGGCCGGCTTTCTGTTGCAGATCGACGCCCCCGATCTCGGTTCCGCGCGCAACAACCAATACCGTCACCTCACCGATGACGAATTCCGTAAGATTGCGGAACGCAACATCGAAGCCCTCAATGCGGCGACCGTCGGAATCCCCGAGGATGCGATGCGGCTTCATATTTGCTGGGGCAACTACGAGGGCCCGCACACCCACGACCTCCCGCTCAGCAAGATCATCGATATTTGCTTCAAGGCCCGCCCGCAGGCGCTGAGCTTCGAAGGCGCCAACCCGCGTCACGAGCACGAATGGGAGGACTTGGAGGCGATCGAGATTCCAGACGAGAAGATCCTGATTCCAGGCGTGATCGATTCCACCACCAACTTTGTTGAACACCCGCGACTGGTCGCGCAGCGGATCTGCCGCTACGCCGACATCGTTGGTCGAGACCGCGTGATCGCCGGCGTGGATTGCGGCTTCGGGACGTTCGTGGGCAGCGCCCCGCCGCTGGTGGCAAACTCGATCGTCTGGGCCAAGTTGCAGGCACTCGCCGACGGCGCCGAGATCGCGTCCGGGCGATTGTGGGAGTGACTACGCCAATTCGGAGCAATTCGGAGAGGTCAACTCCGCCGTCACGCCCGAAACAAGCTGACTGTCGCGCGCTAGGAAACGTTACTTCGCTGCCGGCGCGGCGGGCTGCGCGGCAGCCTTCGCCTGCAGTGCCTCGATCACGACTTCACCATAGCGCGTCATCGCCGCGGTCTTCTGGGCCGGCTCCAGCCCGGAGAGCCCGCTCACGCCTTGGCAATAGGCGAGGATCAGTGCGTTGGCGACGTCGGCGAGCTTGGCCTTGGGGTTCTGCGTCGCCAACGTGTCGGCCTGGGTGCTTGCCGCTTGCGAGCCGATGTTGAGATCGGGCTTGCCCTCGAGTTTTGTGGCGGCGTCAAGCAGGGAAGCGGGCACGCCAGACTTGTCGGCTGCTGGACATTTCAGGGTGGGCTGCCACGTCGGGTCGTGCTCGAGCAGCGATGCGCCGAGCGGCGTTGCCCATACGATCCCGACGTCAGGCTCGGTCTCGGTGATGTTCATGCTGGTGACATAGGATGTGATCTCGCGCCCGAACCGGGCCAGCGCCCGGCTCTTGCCTTCGTTCGACAACGACGCATTGGCAGCGACCACCGGGCAGTAGGCCGCGATCAGGTTGTTGACGATATCGGTCAGCCCGGCTTTCGGGTTTTTTGCCTGATAGTCGGCGACCAGTTGCGCATAGGAGACCGAGCGCTGACTGAGCTCGCGGCCGAGCCCGGCAATCACGCTGGGATCGAAGCTCGCGCTACCTCCTTGACCGACGCTGGGGCAGTCGAACGTGCGGGCCGATGCGCTGGCGTAGACCGGTAGCGATAGCGTCGAGCGCCACGCCGCCACCATGCTGGGGGTGGCGTTCGGGGAGGCCTCGTTGCCGAAGCCGGTGCGCACGTAGTTGGCGAGGTCGGCCACGCTCTGATCGCCGAGCGAACCCGCAAAGCTCGGCATCGCAATAATGTCGTCGCGCGCCGGAACGCCCTGCAGCACAGCCGCCAGGATGTCGAACGGTTTGGCTGCCAGGATTGCCGGGTTGCCGGCCAGCGGCGGGATCTGGTTGGCGATGCCTTTACCGTCGGCCTGATGACAGGACGCACAATTGTCCGAGTAGAGCTTGGTCGCGCGCGCCTCGACGTCGGGCGCGAGCTTCTTTGCGACCGGCTTGGGCGGCGTTTCAGCGCCGGGCGGCAGGTCGAGCAGGAAGGTCGCCATCGCGTCGAGATCGGATTCGGTGAGGAACGACAGGCTGTCGTGCACCACCTCCTGCATCGGCCCGAGTACGGTCGTGTTGTTGCCGGCGCCCTTGCGCAGGAAGGCCACAAGGCGCGCCTTGTCCCATTTGTTGACGGTGCGCAGCGCCTCGGCGGTGATGTTTGGCGCGTACCATTGGTCGATTCGCGCGCCCTGCAGCCATTTGCTCGCAATGGTCGCGCCCATGAAGTTGCGCGGCGTGTGGCAATCGCTGCAGTGTGCCAGCGCCTCGACCAGATAGGCGCCGCGGTTCCACTGTGGACCCTTGGCTGGATTTTGCTTGTAGTAGCCTTCGGTGAAGAACAGCCAGCGCCACGGCATCAGCGTGAGGCGGATGTCGAACGGGAACCCGAGCTCGTTGCCGCGATTCTGTTGCTTGATCGCCGGGATGCTGCGGAAGTAGGCCCACAGCGCCTTGAGGTCGTCCTCCGTGATGAGCGTGAAGGCATCGTAGGTCATCACCGGATAGAGGTAGCTACCATCCGCGCGAATGCCGGCATGGACCGCGTTCTTGAAATCCTCGTAGGTCCAGCGGCCGATGCCGGTGTCGGGATCGGGCGTGATGTTGGGCGAGAAGATCGCGCCGAACGGCGTATCGAGCTTCAGGCCGCCGGCAAACTGTTTGTCCTTGGCGGACGTGTGACAAGGCATGCAGTCGGCCGCTTTGGCGAGGTAGGCACCACGCGTCACCAGGCTTGGATCGGGAGAGGAGGAGGCTGATGTCTGTGCGTCCACCGAGTTGATCCCAGTTGCGACCATGAGCCCCGCACCGAACAGCGCGCCTACACACCTCGTCCCATTGACCATTGCATTCCCCGCGGAGCCCATTGCGCTTTCGCTACAATCGTAACGTGTTAGCGGGCCAATGTGACAGGTTTCGTGACAAAAATCTGGCACGCGACCGGAGTGTTGACGCTCGGCGCGCCGAACCGGACTGCCGGCAGCGAGACCCCTTGATCCGGCGCCCAGCATTGCAGTCAGCGCCGTGTCAGCCGCCGTGATCTGGGCTAACGTCCGACCATCAGGCAGCCGCCAAGCATCGGAGTTGCGAGATGGAAGAACTGGTTCTCGATCGGGCACCCGCCGCAGATGGCGCCGGTGACCGAACGCCGGTCGCCTGGCGGGATTTGCGCGATTGGCTCAAGCTCGTGGAGCAGTCGGGTCAGCTCAAGCGCATCAATGCGCCGGTCGATCCGGATGAGGAACTCGCGGCCATCACATTCATGGCGGGCCGCACCCCCGAAACACCGGCGCTGCTGTTTAGCAATCTGGTCGGTAATCGCACCGACGCGCGCATCCTGTCCAACATGCTCGGCGCCAGCAAGGAACGCTATGCGCTGGCGGTCGGGCTCGACCCCGACGCGAGCACGTCGGACCTGATCATGGCGTCCCGCGATCTGATGAAGCATCGGCTTGCGCCGGTGCATATTCCCAAGGGCGAAGCGCCGGTGAACGAGATCGTCGAGCAGGGCTCCGACATCGACATCACCAGCTTCCCGAGCCCAAAGTTCTGGCCGGGCGATGGCGGGCGTTATATCGGCACCGGCGATATCACGTTCACGCGTGATCCGCGGACGGGCCGCATCAACGTCGGGGTTTACCGCCAGATGGTGCACGGGCCTGCCCGGGTAGGGCTTTACTGCTCGCCTGGCAAGCACGGCCGCCTCGATCGTGAGGCTTGGTGGGCGCGCGGCGAGCCGTGCGAAGTGGTCGCGGCTTACGGGGTCGACCCGGTCCTGTTCATGGTCGGCGCTCAGGTGTTCAGCGCCGATCAGTCGGAGCTCGACGTGGCCGGTGGCATCATGGGCCGCGCGGTTGAGCTGACAGCGGCCGAACACGTCAGCCTGCCGATTCCGGCCCATGCGGAACTCGTGATCGAGGGTCTTCTACACGCCGGCGACGCCGAGATGGAAGGTCCGCTCGGCGAGTTCACTGGCTACTACGGCGGTGAACGCGGGAAGCAACCCGTGATTGAGATCAAGGCCGTCCACCGGCGCAAATCGCCGATCATCACGGCGGCGTTGATGGCGACCTATCCATCGTGCGAGATCGGCTCGTATTACGCGATCATGCGTTCGGCCCGCATCCTTGACGACCTGGAGCGGATCGGCGTCCCGGGCGTGGTGTCGGCCTATTCGCACCCGGCCGCGGCCTCAGGGTGGGGCATGGTGATCGTATCGCTCAAGCAGCAGTACGCGGGCCATGCCGCGCAAGTGCTGGCGCTGGCGGCGCAATGTCCGGCGGCGGCCTATTACACCAAGTGGGTGATCGCGGTCGACGAGGACGTCGATCCAACCGATTTCAACCAGGTCATGTGGGCGCTCAGCTCTCGCTGCAATCCGAGCGAGGATCTGGATTTCCTGCGCAACACCTGGTCGACCGGGCTCGATCCCAGTCAATATCCGCCTGAGGCGCGGCCCTACGGCTCCAAGGTTCTGATCAACGCCTGCAAGCCGCACCGCTATATCAAGCAGTTCCCGCGCTCAACGTTGCTGCGGCAGCAGACTTACGAGCGCGTCGCCGCGCGCTGGTCGGAGCTAGGCTTCGATACACAAGCGCCGAAGCTCACCGTGTTCCACAAGGATTGACGTCTCAGCTTCGACGCTTTCGAGATTGTGGCTCATCAAGCAATCGCTCACGGCACGATCGCGAGCACCCGCAGCGGACTGCCCGAGCCCTGCTTGATCTTCAGCGGGGCCGCGACGACGACTGCGCCGGTGGAGGGAAGCTGATCGAGGTTGCACAGACACTGCAGTCCGTAGCGACCTCTGCCGAGGATGAGGGAATGCGCCGGGTTCGGCGGGGTGAATTTGCGGCCCTGGCCTGCGTCGATGTTGATCGATTCGACCCCGAACCCGTGCATGTCCCGTTCGTCGAGCAGGAACTTCACCGCCTCCGGCGAGGGGCCGGGGGTATGCGCGCCGTCCTGGCGGCGATTGGGATAGGCACTGCCGGGATGAAGTTTCGGCCAGTCGGTGCGAAACAACACCCAGCTGCGCGGGGGAATCTTGCCGTGCTCATTTTCCCACGCTTCGATCCGCGGCACCGTGAGCACGAAGTCCTCGTTGGCGGCGGCTTCGCGCGAGCAATCGATCACGCAGGCTCCGGCGATAAAATCGCGGGGGTCGATGGTATCCACCGAGTTATGGGCTCGGTCGCGGCCGGTGACCCAATGGATCGGCGCATCGAAATGCGTTCCGGTGTGCTCGCTGCAACTGAAGTTGTTCCAGTACCATTCGCCGCCGCCGCGTTCGTCGTAGCGCGAGATCTCGCTGATCGCAAACGGCGCGCATTGTCCGAATTGCGGCGGCAGCACCAGGGTCGGAAAATCCGGCGACAGGGTCTGTGTGAGATCGACGACGCGAACGCGCGCGCGCGCAATGTCGTCGACGAAGCCGGCCAGATTGCTCATGAGGCAGTCCTCGCTAGAGCATGATCCCGAAAAGTGGACACCGGTTTTCGGAAAAGATCATGCTCCAATACTAAGCTAGAGCGGGATGACGATTCGAAGAAAAGTCATCACGCTCGAGGGATCGGGCAAGGCAGGGTTGCGCGTGAGCTTAGCTTCGCTCATCCCCCGCGGTCGATAGCTCGACCAATGGACGCTCATCAGAAAGCAGTCCAGATCTGATCTGTGCGGCGCGACGTTGACGCCATGGGACCCGCTCTCTAAGCTTTTGCACTGCAAATAAAATAAAACGGGGATCGTCATGGCACTCCAGCGGGGATTTTCGTCCGCATTGATCGTCTTGTCCGCGCTGCTCGCGACATCGAGCGCGGCGCCTGCCCAAGAAAAAATCCGTCTCGGACTGATCCCGATCTCCGAAGCGCTCGGCGCCGTGATCGCCGATAAGCAGGGCTTTTTCAAAGCCGAGGGTTTGGATGTCGAGATTACCAAATTCGAAAGCGGCGCGACTGCCGTTCCGGTGCTGCAATCGGGCCGCCTCGACGTCGCGCTCAGCAACACGGTCTCGACGTTGCAGGCGATCGGGCAGGGGCTTGATGCAATCGTTCTGGCGCCAGGGGCCGTCGTGCGCATGGCTCCGCCCGATACGACGACCGCGCTGCTCGTGCTCAAGGGCAAGATCAGTTCGATCAAGGATCTCGAGGGCAAGCGTGTTGGCGTGAACGTGATCAACAGCTCGGCGTGGTTGCATTGCGTCGCCGCTCTCGACAAGCACGGGGTCGACTGGACCAAGGTCCGCTTCACCGAAATTCCATTTCCGCAGATGAACGATCCGCTGCTGAACGGCCAGGTTGACGGCATTACTCAGGTCGATCCGTTCCGTTCGGCCCTGATGGCGACCGACAAGGCCGAAATCGTAAGTTGGACTTACGTTGAGACCGCGCCCGGCACGGATATCACCCAGTACATTACGCTTGGGCCCTGGGCCCAGAAAAACCCGGAAACCGCGGCGAAGTTTGCGCGCGCGGTGATGAAGGGCGCGCAGTTCGCCAACACCAACGAAGCCGTCACGCGCGATATCAATCAGGCCTGGACCGGCCTCAACCCGGCCTTCAAGGACAAGGTGCTGTTGCCGCAGCTCGGCACGGCGGTCAATGTCGCGGGCATGGCCCGGACGATGGAGCTGATGCAGAAATTCGGCCTGCTCAAGGCACCGATCGATATTACGAGCCGTGTGATGAAGGTTCCCTGAGCCACAATGGTGAGCGCGTCCGAGCCTTTCCTCAGCATTCGCGGCCTACGCAAGGTTTTCGCGGCGCCGGGAGGGACGACGGTCGCGCTTAACGGCATCGATCTCGAGATCGCGCGCGGCAGCTTCGTATCGATCATCGGGCCTTCCGGCTGCGGCAAGTCAACCCTGCTTCAGATCATGGCCGGCCTCGCCGAGCCGACCTCGGGCGCCGTGTTTCTCGACGGCCGCAAGGTGGAGGGGCCGCCGCGGAGCGTGATCTACGTCTTTCAGCAGTACACGCGCTCGCTGTTTCCCTGGAAGACCGTGGAACGCAACGTCGCGTTCGGGTTGGAAAACCGTGAATTGTTGTCTCGGGATGAAATTGCGTCACGCACGCGTCGAGATCATCGCGCTCGTCAAGCTGACCGGGTTCGAGCGCCATTATCCATGGCAACTCTCCGGCGGGATGCAGCAGCGGGTAGCGATCGCGCGTGCGCTTGCCTGCCGCCCGGACGTGCTGCTGATGGATGAGCCGTTCAGCGCCGTCGACGCGCTCACCCGGGTGGGGCTGCAGGAACTCGTGCGCAGCCTTTGGCGCGAGCTCGGCCTGACCGTCGTATTCGTGACCCACGACGTCGACGAAGGGGTCTATCTCTCGAGCCGGGTGGTGGCGCTCAGCCGCGCACCCGCGCGCATCGCAATCGATCTGCCGATCGAGCTTGCGCACCCGCGCGACCAGATCGTGACGCGCGCGCTGCCCCAATATCTCGAGTACCGCGGGCGTCTGCTGGCGCAACTCTTTGCCGACGAGGGGCTCGTGGCCACGGAGGCGGCGTGAGCGATACCGCTAAATCAGACATGCCGGCGCCGGTAGCTCCCCCAGCGAAGCCGGCCGTCGGCATTGCCTGGCTTTGGAAGACCCGCTGGTTCGGCGTCGGCTTCATCGTGCTCCTGCTCGCGTTGTGGGAACTCGCGGCTGCGAGCGGTTGGGTGCCCTCGATGAGCTTTCCGCGCATGAGCGCGGTGCTGGCCACCTGGTGGGAGCTTATCGTCTCCGGTGAACTCTTCGGCGAGCTGGTGCCGAGCATTCTTCGCATGTTCGGCGGCTATTTCATCGGCGTGGCGCTCGGGGTCGTTCTCGGCCTGCTGATGGGCTATTTCCGGTTCTTCTACAGTCTGCTCGAGCCGATCACCGAGGTGCTGCGGCCGATCCCGAGCCCCGCCTACCTTCCGATTGTGATTCTGTTTCTTGGCATCGACGACGAAATGAAAGTCTTCATGATCGCGTTCGCGTCGTTATTTCCGGTCCTGCTCAACACCTACAGCGGCGTGCGCAGCGTTGATCCGATTCAGCTGCAGACTGCGCGCACCTTCGGGGTGACCGGCTGGAAGTTGCTGTGGCAGATCGTGTTGCCGTCCGCCGCGCCCTATATCTTCACCGGCATGCGGGTCAGTCTCGCGGTTGCGCTCATCGTGATGGTGATCAGCGAGATGGTGGCGGCCTCGAGCGGCATCGGATATTTCATCCTGAGCGCGCAGCGCGGCTTCAAGATCCGCGACATGTTCGCCGGCGTGCTCACGCTGGCGGTGGTCGGCTACGTGCTCAATCGGCTGTTTGTCGCAATCGAAAACCGGGTGCTGGCCTGGCACTACGGCTACACGCAGCAACAGCGCAACTGATGGCGATTATCCTCTAAGCTCCCGGCACGAACGTCGGCGCGAACGCATCGCCCGCCCGGTTGACCGCCGCCACATGCGGGGCCGCGAAGTGCGCCGGAAACAGCAATGCGCGTTCCTCGGCACAATAGTCCAGCACGCGACGGCGGGTGGCGCGCGCCTCGTCGGGAAGCTCGCAAAACCCCGAGTTCCAATGCGGCGCATAGACCTGCAGCGGATGGTGCACGACATCGCCGCAGAACAGCGCACGTTCGTCCGCTTGGGCAAGCTTCAAGATGACATGGCCGATAGTGTGCCCGGCCGCCGGCTCGATCAGCAGCGCATCGTCGATCGCATGGCTGCCGTCGATCAGCTCCGCCTGGCCGCTCTCGATCACCGGCAGCACGCTATCGCGATAGGCGTTGCTGCGTTGTGGGTCGGCGTCGGCGCGCGGGTTGCGGCGCGGGTCGCCGTACTCGTTCTCGGCGCGGGAAAAAAGATACTTGGCGTTGGGAAACGTCGGCACCCAACGCCCGTCGCGGCGCATCGTATTCCAGCCGACGTGATCCGAGTGGAGGTGCGTGCACAGCACGATGTCGATGGCTTCCGGTGCGGCGCCGGCCGCGCGCAGGCGCTCAAGGAACGGCGTGTCGAGCTGATGAAAGCGCGCAAAGCCCGGCCGGTCCTTGTGGTTGCCGGCGCAAGCGTCGACCAGAACGGTGTGATGCCGGGTTCGGATCAGCCAGGAGTGCACGCTGGTAATCAACCGGTCCTGCGCGGGCGCGTAGTGATGTGGAACAAGCCAATCGAGGTGCCGGGCGAGAACCGCGCGGTCCAGCCCCGCCAGGTATTTTTCCGGCGGCACGCTGGCAAATCCGACCTGCTCCTCCACCCGCGTGACGCTGATCGCGCCGATCGTCCAGGTTGTCACGTCCTGCTCTCCGCATTGCGCGCTCGAGCTAGTGTCCCGATTCCGAAGTTCGCAATACCTTGCGGCACCCTCTGATGCGAACTTCGGAATCAAAGGGACACTAGCAAGGTTGTGATTCTAGTGTGGTTTTGGATTTGAAGTTCCTATGCGAGCGTGCGGCTAAAGTTGTAGGAACTTCAAATCCACCACACTAGGCGTCCAGCTGCGGATCACTCGGCCGGAACGTTTGGGCAGGTGTCGGGCCGCGGCTTGGGCCCCCGCTTATCGATCGGAACCTTGCAATTGTCGACCCGCTGCTCGTCCGTCCATTTCTCGCTCAGCCGCTCTTTCGCGGTCAGCAGTTCGGTTGATCGCGCAGGCGAGGCGGTCGCGGCGCTCGGGGCCGAAGCACGCTCGCCGGTCGCCGCGGGCCGGTCTTGCGCGAACGCCGGCAACGAGACGACGACGGCGATCCAGATCATGAGCGCAAGCCCACCGCTAGGAGCGAGACGCACTGGGCACGTCCTGTTGATAGAAGCGCAGCGTGGAATGGGTTGCCGCAATGGTCACTCCGTTTCTTGCTTTCCTGCGGCTCGCGCCAGGGCGGCGATTGATGCGCGACGACGGGCCCGGCAATTGCGGTTCCGGAGCCTTGGACGAGGCGATCTTTCGCCTTTTTGCGAACAAAGTTAGCCGTGAGTGTGTGCGTGGGGAATGGGGGACAATCATGGCTACAATCACATTGGCGCGCACTGCGGAGAACCCTCATCTGGTTTTCCGGGCAGCAGTCGAGCGGGCGGTCGCTCTTTCAGAGTCGCGCTCGCCGGAAGATCACGACGCGATCCTGCAGATACTCGACCGCTTGGCGGATGGATCCAACATGCCGCAGGACCATGATCGGCTCATGGAACTGGTCGGCAAGTACAGGGCGCCGGCGCAATAATCCACGATCCGCGCCCTGGCGTTTGGCCGTTATCTCGATCTTTCTAAAGATTTGCCGGGCAGCGCGCTGCAGGGTCTCCGCCTTGGGGGCGCGTAAAGCTCGTCCGTTTTCAGGGGTAAAGCGGACATTGCAGCGACGTCGCGCAGTGTCGCCTAATGACCCAGACCGGACATTGCAAGCGGCGAAATGGCCGCGCAGCCTGTTGCGCCGTCGGCGGCTGCATTGTACCTAAAGATAATAGGCGGAGCGGCGGCATGGGCGGGTCTTTTCATTCAAATACGGCCACGCCGTGATCGGGCGGCTTCGCCCCCAAACTCCCAAAAGTCAAAGAGTCAAAGCTTCAAGGAACAACAAGCGTCCGGGCGACCCGGAAGCCCAGGGTGTAATTCCGGTCATTGGTAGCGGACCTGTCGCGGAACGCCGGGCGGACAAACTCAGGCCCGCCGCCCCAGGAACCGCCGCGGATGACGCGGGCGGTGCAATCTCCACCAGTCCACGTTGAACCATCAGTGGGTGCCCCGTTGTAATTGGGGTGATAACAGTCCTGGACCCACTTCCAGATGTTGCCAACCATGTCATGAAGACCGAACCGATTGGCGGCGAATGAACCGACTGGTGCCGTTTGCCAGGTACCGGCCGACCCGCTCCACTGGCTGCCGCAGCCGGCGCAATTGGCGTTGTTCTTGCCGATGTCGTTGCCCCACGGATAGGCCGTCTGCGTCCCCGCGCGCGCCGCGTATTCGAACTCGGCGTCGGAGAGCAGCCGGTAGGGCTTGCCGGTCATCAGAGAGAGCCAGGCCACATACTGCTGGGCATCGTCCCAGCTCACATAAATGACGGGGCGTGTGTCTCGTCCCCAGTCGACATCGCCCGCCCGGCCTTCTCGTGGGCAGCCGCCGACCGACACGCAGGCGTCCCAATCGTTAAACGTCACGTCATACTTGGAGACCGCGAATGGCCTCGCAATCGTGACCGTGTGCTGGGGGACTTCATCCGGCATCCGGCGCTTTTCCGTGGGGGGCGATCCCATCACGAACTCGCCCGCCGGAACCACAACCATCTGTGGACAATCCTTGGCGCATTCCCTGAAAGCCTGTCCCGGCTTCAGCGCCCGCTCAGCATCGGGGCTGAGCACATAGGGCCGAACCTGCGCGACCATGTAGGGCTGCATCGTCCAGTACCAGTTCACCGCCTCTTCGATATACGTTCGATTGATAAGGCCGATGAGCCCAAGGATGATCCCGACCAACAGCACGTAGATGAGGGCCTGCGCCCGCCGCGCCCGGGCTCTCACCTTGCTCTCGCGCTTAGTGCTTTGATCGATGAAATTCCGATCGACGACGGGCAAATCCTCCCTGCGCTTTCCAAGCCAGCTCCGGGCCTGCGCCAGCGCCACGCCCATCAGCAGCGCGTCGTCTTTCGAACTGTCGGAGGTCCCTTGCCAGGCGCGGCGAGCCGCTTCGAGCCCCGTTTTCCAGGCGAGAAACTCGCGCTCGGCAGCGATCCAGTCGCGCACCCTCCCCAAGCGACGGAAAACTGCTTCGTGCGCCACCTCCGCGTATGTCTCGCCGGTCTCGGAGGTGGCAGTGACGAGCAGGCGGTTCGGATGACCGGCAAGCTCCGACACCAGCCGCCATTCCCCGTCCGTGAACTCGGAGCGCGGCGCGCGCCGGCGCGTCGGCTCCTCGCCCTCGCGCACGGTGGCAAGCTTCATGAAGATGCGCCGAAGCTCGTCCTGAGACTTCGGTTGGGCGGCGAGGAAGTGGTCGGCACGGTCGACCAAAACGCCGCCAAGCTCAAATGATTGAGCGGCTAGACGGAGCACCCCATCGCCGCGCTTCACCATCTGTGTCCACATGTCGTCGAGCGTATAGGACAGCAGTGGTAAAGCACCCACATCCTTGACCGAATCCTCAGCGGTACGCCGGGTAATAATATCAACGAGCCCAGCGGTCTCGAACCGCGCCGCGAGAAGTTCGGCTGGCCGGCTCACGACCTCGTGCAACTCTGCCTCACGCAACGGGGGCACGTCGATCTGTCGACGCACATGGTAAAGCGGTTCGTCTTTCTGCAATTCGCCTAGAAAATCGGACCGCATGCTCATCAGTGCGTGCAGGCGCGAGTCGCCGAGGCCCTGCGCGAGGACGTTTGAGAAACAGCGGCGCTGGCGCTCCTCGGCGCGCACGTACAATTCCTCACCTTGGTCGATATAGATCAGGAACGCCGGCGGTTTCGCTTGACCCAGTTCCTGCAATCGATCTTCGGTCGCATTGAGGAGACCTTTCAGCGTGTTCCTTCCCTCAATGAGACTTTCGATCCACTCGGCTTGTCGGGTTTCGAGGCGCGGGTCGGTGGGATCGAACTGCCAGATGCGCAGAAATGGCTCAACCAGCGACCTTATCGGCTCGGTTCCTGGCTTGAGCTTCAGGATGCACCAACGGCGGCTGTCGCTGAACGGTTGCGGCCACGCGTAGGCGTTTCCAACCGCCTCCGGCCATGCCTGCCGAACGAGGGCCGCAAGCACGCCAGCCTGCGCGAGGGAGGACTTGCCGACCCCCGAATTGCCGAGGAGAATTGGAAGCTCGCTTTGCGCCGCCGCGAGCGCCTTGATCACCTCGACTGTTTCGGTGTTCCTACCGAAGAAGAAGTCCACATCCGATTCGGTCATAGCCGCAAGGCCGCGATAGGGGGCGGTGTGCCGCCACAACTCTTGCGGCTGCGTTGAGTCGCTTTCTGTCGAAGCTAACACCCGCGCAACTGTGTGCTCGGATGCCGGTTCCGCCGTTACGATCCAGTGGAGTTGCCGCAACATTGGCAGGCCGGGCGCAGGCTGGCCTTCCAGCAAGACCAGGACGACTGGTACTCGACGGTCGCGCGCCTCGCAGTATTCATCAAACTGCCATCGACCCAAGCCCTTTTCTCCGATGAGGAGCACGAACGCGTTCGCCTGCGCAATTTCATCGGCAAGCTGCTTCAACCAATAGCCACCTGCCCGCAGGCTTTTGGGCGCAAAAAAGACTTGCGCCTCGGCGTCCTTGCGCCGCAGCGCATCCTCGAACGCTTGCGTGAGCGCCAAGTCTTGCGAATTGTAACTCAGAAACCAGCGTCGCATTCAAATCACCGCATCAGCAGTCACCACGCACAAAGGAGCGCTGTTCAGCGCCTGTTTTCCTCAATCAATCCATGATCACGCCGGCGGCTTTGATCGGGACCGCCCATTTCGCGATCTCGCTCTCGACAAACTTTTGCAGATACTCCGGCGATCGGCGCTCGGGCGCGACCAGATCCACTCCGAGTTCTTGCATCCGGCTCCCCACGGTAGGCGTGCTCATCGCTTCGACCACTGCGTCGTTGAGCTTCTTGATGATCGGAGCGGGGGTGCCCTTGGGCAGGAAAAACGCGTTCCAGGTGATCGCTTCGAAATCGACCAGGCCTTGTTCGTGCGCGGTTGCAAGCGACGGCAGTAGCGACGAACGGCTGCGTGCCAATAGGGCGATGCCTTTTAGCGTGTTGCTCGCGATCTGCGGGAGCGCGCTGGCACTGTTCGAGCACATGTAGTGCACCTGCCCCGCGATCAAATCCAACATCGCCGGTCCGCCGCCGCGATAGGGAACGTGCGTAGTATTGATGCCAGTTGCCGCGTTGAGCAGTGCGCAACCGAGATGGGTCGTGGAACCGACCCCAGCCGAGCCATATTGCAGCTTGGCTCCGTTTGCCTTGGCGTAGGCGATGAACTCTTGAAGGTTGCTGGCAGGAAAATCCTTGCGCGTGATCAAGACCATTGGCTGCTCGGCAAACAGCGCGACGGGTGCGAAATCGGTGGCGGGATTGTATGGCAGCTTCTTGTAGAGCGTTGGGTTATAGGCGTGGGTGCCGACGCTGCCGAGTAGAAACGTGTAGCCGTCCGGCACAGCCTTCGCGACGCGACTGGTGCCGACAATGCCCGCTGCGGCACCGATGTTCTCGACGATTACCTGCTGGCCCAAGCTTTCGCTCATCCGCGGCGTAAAGACTCGACCCATGACATCGAATGCGCCGCCGGCAGCAAAAGGCACCACCATTGTCAACGGCCGCGTCGGCCAGTCTTGCGCCGCGGCGGGTGCAGTCGCAGCCACAAGAGCTCCCACCGCCGCAATGATCCTGATGCTCGGCACAGTCGCCTCCCGTCGAACAGTTCAGAGCGTCGCGTTGCGCAGCGGACAGCCGCGCATGCTCAAGGCGCGCCTTTCCGCTTTGACCTCACCCACGTTGGATTTGGACGCGACGCTCATTGTGAGCTTGTCGAAGCGAGCTGCATCACGTTCTTCGCAACGTATTGACCGATCTTGAGCCCCATATCCGTCCCCGCGTGGGTCGAGGAGCGGTAGTGGAAGCCAGCCCAGACGCGGGCATTTGCCACCTCTTCGGTAAACACCGCCATGTTCGTCCAACGGTGGGTTACGCCCGGGGCCGTTGGACTTGTTATAGCAATCTCCGGAACCTCCTCTGTTCCGAGAGCTGCCCTGACGACGCCTGCGACGGCGCCGCTGAGGATGCAATGCGCGCATGGGTATTCCGGGTGCATCGGCGTGTCAGCGATCGGCTGCCAAGTTGCATCACGTTCGGTGGCCGGGCTGGCATCGATATCGCCATTGCGAATTGCCGTGATCGGGCGCCAGAAATTGTAGTGGTACTTGGCATCGAACACGGCGATCAGTGCATCGTTGATCGCAATCGCCGCGAGCGTCATAAAGCGCGCGCTCTCAACGACATTCATCTGCTTGGCGCTCACGAGTTGTCGAACAAAGGGGTGATAGGCTACTGGCCCGGCGACCAGCCAGAACCGGGCAGTCTCGGTCTGCTGGGCCGTTCGCTTCGCGCTATTCAGTCCACCATACTCTTTGATCTCGTTGAAGTCGGTCACCCACTCTTTGCTCTCCAGCGAAATCGGTGGGCTTGGCCGAAACTGCGATTGATTGACCATTGCGAACGGCTTCACGTTTCTCCACATGGCGGCCCGCGTGATCGCTGTCGGCACATACACGCCAGGCGTGGTCCTCGGCCGGTAGTCATCGGGCGCGTCGCACCCGTCATTCGCCCGCGCCTCCAAAACCTTGGTTGCGACCGCCTCGCCGAGCTTGACGCCATCCCATTTCGCCGGCCCATCGGGTATCGCCGCGAGGTAGTCTGCGAGCGCGGCTTTCATTGCAGCCGCTGTCTTTGCATCAACTGTCGCCAATACGGTAGCTGCCGCCGCTGCCGCGGCGGCTTCCTTTGACGTGGTGGCGTCCGCGGGCAGTTGGACCAGATATGGTTGATGGCGCCGCTCAATCGAATTGACCGCATCGAACATCGCGGCATGGACCATCCCCATCATCCGATATGCCACGTATGGCATGTATGGTGGAGCAACGCCGGCTAGTGGGGCAACGGCAGCAATGGCTTTCTCGTCCCAATCGGTGATGACGTTGGCGTATGCCGGCGCGGCCGCGCTGACAGCAAGCCAAGCTCCGACTACGGCGGCCGAAGCCGACCGGCTCATTGTGTATGTTGAAGCAGGCATGTTTCCCTCCCTAGTCCTTGAGCTTGTTACAATCCAGCGCACACGGGCGAACCGGCGTGAGTCTCCGAGTATTAACCGTGCATCTCTTCCGTTAGGCGAGATCGATCAGCAGCGACGACCCCCGCCACCCCGTAGGCGGGCGGGATATGACCGAACTCGCGCGAGCCGTGGGCGTGAAGCTTGTATTGGGGTGCTCGAGCTGCGGGTTGCTGCAACTCCAAATCGCTGCCAGGCCCGCGCGCGCACGCGGCCAAGCCACCGCCGTGCGGCCGACAGGAGTGATGAAAGCTTGATCGAGCAAAGCCGCCATCTGCTCCCCCACGGAGGCCGGACGACCCTTTACGCTGGAACGAAGACTAACACAGCTCCATCCGGTGGGGATGTGAAGAAGGTCACATCGGGAGCCCGCTGCTCGGCGAATGTCGGGCTATGGCACAGAGCCGACATAAAACTGCGTCCGCTGTTCGGTCGCTATGGGGTGGAAAGCGGACATCATCGGCTCGTTATGAGCATTTCCGCTTTTGACCCAAAGCGGAAGTCGCGCAGGCGGATTTGCGGAACGGGACGTTATGGAATATCCGGCCCCACTACATTGCCTTGATGTTGGCGGCCCGGATCACCTTGCCCCACTTCTCGGTTTCGTCGGCGATCAGCTTCCCAAAGTCAGCCGGCGAGCCTGGAAGCACCGTACCACCCAGGTCGGCAAGTCGCGCTAGAAGCTTGGGGTCAGCAAGGCCCGCATTGATCTCGTTGTTGAGCTTGTCGATGACCTCGACAGGCGTGCCCATTGGCGCGCTCATGCCGTACCACGTGCTCACCTCGTAGCCTGGTACAAACTCGCTCACGCTTGGAATGTCCGGTAGCTCCTCCGAGCGCGTCGCAGTCGTCACCGCGAGCGCGCGCAGCCTCCCCGCCCTGATATACTCGATTAACGAGGGCATGGTCCCGAACATGACCTGCACTTGTCCGCCGAGCAAATCCGTGAGCGCAGGCCCCGATCCCTTATACGGAACGTGCACCATGTCGATGCCGGTCATCAACTTGAACAGCTCGCCGGATAAATGGATCGATGTACCGACGCCGGGAGACGCCATGTTGACCTTGCCTGCATTGGACTTGGTGTAAGCGATGAACTCGGGGACCGATCTAGCCGGAATTGAAGGATTGACCACCATAACGTTGGGTATGCGTATGATGCCTGCGACCGGCGCGATGTCGCGAATGAAATTGAAATTGAGCTTTTCATAGAGGGTCGCGTTGATCGCGCTGGAAGTAGACGCGAAGAGAAGCGTGTAGCCATCCGGCGGCGCACGGACAACCGTCTCAGTGGCGATATTGGTGGCCGCGCCGGGGCGATTTTCTATGACGACAGGCTGACCAAGCCGCTCCGAAAGCCATGGACCCATTAGACGAGCGACGATGTCGTTGCCTCCGCCAGGAGCAAATCCAACAATCCAGCGCACCGGTCGCGACGGATAAGATTGCGCCCATGCGGCGCGCGACGCTGCCGGCAGCGTGACCGCTCCCGCGGCCAGACGCAGAAAATTCCTACGGTGGGGAAGTTTCATGGCGTGCCCCTGGGCGACACCAACGCTATCCCAATCCCCGTGCCTCTGAAAGGAACCTCGAGTTCTGGTTATGGCATGAGCGGACATGTAGACGGGTTTCCGCAATGTCCGCTCTTGGGGGGATAACAGACAGACGTTCGAATATGCGGCGGCAATGTCTTCTAATGACCCAAAGCGGACGTAGGCCGCCCCGGTTTCACGGACACCGAGATTAGGTGTCATGATGGAACTGGAGGTGTGTCATGGATCGCAGGCGACATACGCGTGAGTTCAAGGTTGAAGCGGTGAAGCTAGTCCGGGAGCGTGGGGTCGCGGTCAAACAGGCGGCCCGCGATCTGAACGTGCACCCGAACGTGCTGCATAGATGGATGAAGGATTTTGCCGCCGATCCGCAGCATGCGTTTCCCGGCAAGGGACAGATGAAGCCGGAGCAACTGGAGATTGAACGCTTACGGCGTGAAGTTCAGAAGCTCAAAGCCGAGCGGGACATCCTAAAAAAAGCCGCGGCCTACTTCGCGAAGGAATCGACATGAAGTTTGGCTTCATCGCGAAGCACCGGGGGATCTGGCCGATCGGGTGGTTGTGCGAGGCGCTCGGTGTCTCGCGTTCTGGGTTCTACGCCTGGCTGTCACGGCCGCCGAGCCGGCGCGCCCGCGCTGACGAGGAGCTCTCGGGCAAGGTGCGCGCGAGCTTTTTGGCGAGTGATCGCACCTATGGGGCCAGGCGGGTGTGGCACGATCTGCTGGCTGAGGGGGTAATCTGCGGACGGCATCGCATCGAGCGGTTGATGCGGCTGCAGACGTTGCGAGCTCGTCCGCGCCGGCGGCGGCTGCCGTCCGATGTGGGTGAGCGGCAGCCGACCGCCATCGCTACGAACGTTCTTGACCGCAGCTTCGAAGCCCCCGCCCCCAATCGCAAATGGATCGCTGACTTCACCTATATCTGGACGGCGGAAGGCTGGCTCTACGTAGCTGTGATCATTGACCTATTCTCCCGTTGCGTCGTTGGCTGGTCGATGAGCGCGAGCATGACGGCACAGCTTGTCACCGATGCCTTGATCATGGCGATCTGGCGTCGCGGCAAACCGCACGCCTTGCTGCATCATTCCGACCAGGGCAGCCAATACACCAGCGAGCAGTTCCAGCGCCTGCTGGTCGATCATGGCGTGATCTGCAGCATGAGCCGGTCGGGCAACGTGTGGGACAACGCGGCGATGGAGAGCTTCTTCTCCTCGCTGAAGACCGAACGAGCCAAGCGCAAAACCTATCGCACGCGTGACGAAGCCAAAGCTGACGTGTTCGATTACATCGAGCGCTTCTACAATCCCAAGCGCCGCCACTCGACGCTCGGCTACCTCAGCCCCATGGAGTTCGAAATGCGCGCGCAACTAGCCTAACATGCTGTCTACCAAGCCGGGTGCAGGCCAGAAGGCTCCAATGACATTCCCACAATTCTTCATTCGAGGACGAGTGGCTCATTCGCTCCCTGTTAGCGGATCAACTCACGCCGCGTGGGTCGAGATCATCGAGGCGGCGAATGCCGACAAAGCCCTCTCGCTGTTGAACGCCGGACTATCGTTTGACCTTTTGCTGACGGACATAAGGATGCCGGGGACCTTGGACGGTTTCGAGCTTGCTCAGTTGGTGCGTGCGAAGTACCCGTCAGTAAAGGTGATTTTATGTTCAGCGCACATTCCACTGCCAGCGTGGAATGAGGTGGCCGATGCAATCTGTGCGAAGCCTTACGATCTATCGGAACTCGTCCGCACCATCTTCAGGCTCTTGGTTTAGCTTCAGGCCTTCCCGTCAAGCCCTCACTCGGCGGCTGTTCTTTCCAATTTGGGCGCACGTCGATCTTGTTTCCCCGGCCGCCGCACTTGGTGCTGACCCAGTATATTTCGCTTTCGTGAACTACACGACGCTCGGCTACGGCGACGTAATTCCGGTGGAGCGCTGGCGACTGCTTGGGCCAATAACGGCGATGAACGGCGTGCTCCTGTTTGGTTGGTCGACCGCCGTCATATTCGAGGTGCTTCGGAGAACTGCGAGGCGCGGCGACTAAATTTGTCATTTCTAACTCCTTTCATAAATCGGCCTGCAGATGAACAGCTCCATTGCACATCTTCCGTGGAACCGGCGAGGTCCGAAACTGGCGCTAAGCGGACGTCGATGGGATGCCAATCAATGTCTGCTTTCGGCGGTGAAGCGGACAACAAATGCTCAGGACGAGCCTAAAGCGCAGAAACAAGGGCGCTCCAGTCGCAGCAATCCGGAAAACATCCACCCAGAGTGAGGTCTTCGCGTTCTGCGGCAAAGGTCATCATCAATTCGTAGGTCATCTGCATAATTGGTCTCCTGATCTCTCATTCGCTTGTATTTAGCGACGGAGCCGCATGTCACTGGTCGATAGAAATCGAATATAATCATCATCGGGGAGTTTTGAGTTCATGCTTTTTGTGATTATCGAAACCTTCCGAGACACGATGCTTGTTTGGGAAAGATTTGAGCGCAGCGGCCGACTGCTGCCCGAAGGGATTGTGTACCACGCGAGCTGGGTCGACCCGGTGGCGAACCGTTGTTTCCAGGTTATGGAGGCGCCCGATCAAGAAGCACTCAGCAGGTGGATTAGCCTATGGGATGATCTGATCGACTTTGAAATCACACCGGTCCTGACTTCGATCGAATTCTGGGCCCGCACGTAGCCAGCTTACACGTGCGGATGTCCGCTCCTGGCACGAAGCTGCCGATCCGGAATGTCTGCGTATCGGTCGCGATTGGGGATAAGCAGACGTGGCCGGACAAACCTTTGAGCCGTCAAATTAGTCTTAAACCTCAAGACCGCCAATTACCGAGGACGAGATGCTTGCAAGCTGGACCTGGAGCCTCGCGTTGATTGTGCTCACGACCGCAATGCACTCGTTCGGGATCGTGGTGCTGTCGCTCATCGGCGTGAGGGTTCACGCTTACCTCAAGGGCCAACCCCTTCATTTCTGGCAGGCGGTCATGATCCTGACGATGGTGATCGGGGCCATCGGCCTGTCGCTCGCAGTCCTACACGGACTTGAGGCCGCGTTATGGGCGGGAGCCTATTTATGGCTAGGCGCGATCGACACACTCGTTCAGGCATTGCTCTTTTCAGTCGATTCGATGACCACGCGCGGCGCTTCGGGACTGGTACTGCATCAACATTGGCAGCTCATGGGCGCGCTAGAAGCCGTGGCTGGCATGCTGATGTTCGGCATCAGCACGGCCTATGTTTTCCAGGTGCTTCTGCTTTATTGGCCAGACTTACAAGCGGTTTGGGAACGTGATGAAAACAGCGCGAACTCCTGATCCGTCGCTAGCAGACGGTCTGAGACCCTAGTCGGAGGGGTCCGGAGTTTTACCCGTTCGTTGGCACGAAGCTGACTTGATGAAGTAACCTTGCATGTCCGCTTTCGAGAGCACTGCGGACCACAAATACTCAGGTCGAGCTTTTCAG
>CAWFLX010000024.1:0-116219 GCA_963816775.1 uncultured Alphaproteobacteria bacterium | reverse complement strand
TTAGCGAGCGGCTTCACCGCGACGCTGGAGATGACACGGGAGGGAGCGCTTGAAATCAGGCAAGCAAAGGTGTTTGCGCCGCTCTTGGTTCGACGCCGCACACCTGAGGCCGCTTCAACGCGCTGACGACAACAAAAGAGGTCATGAATGACTGCGAACAATCTCGATAGGGCGATGCCGCTGGAGGCCGGCGACGACAAGCGTGAGGGCCGCCGCGGCTCTCTGCTGCTGCCGTTTCCTTCCAAGATCAAAATGGCGCACCCCTCCGCCGACCGGCAGGAGAAGATACGCATCCTGGAGGCCTTGCTGTTCGCGGCCCCCGAGCCGCTCGACCAGGCTGCGCTCGCACAGCATTTTGCCGAAGGCGAGGACATCTCCGCGCTGCTTGAGGAGCTGCGCGAGCTCTATGCCACGCGTGGAGTCAACCTCGTGCGCGCGCCGACAAATGGGCGTTCCGCACCGCCGACCGATCTTGCCTTTCTGCTCGAGCGCGAGGCCGCCGAGCAACGTCCGCTGTCCCGCGCGGCACTCGAGACGCTCGCGATCATCGCCTATCACCAGCCTGCGACCCGCGCCGAATCGAAGAGATCAGGGGCGTGCGCAACCGCCAAGGGAACCCTCGACGTGCTGATCGAGACCGGCTGGATTCGCATGCGCAGGGGCCGCAGGCGCGCACCGGGGCGGCCGCTGACCTATGGCACCACCGAGCAGTTCCTCGACCATTTCGGGCTTCGACGCTCACCGGACCTTCCGGGCCTCCGAGCTCAAGGGGGCAGGGCTGCTGACTTCAGCACTTGCCGCGGGCTCGCACATGCCCAATCCCGCTGACCGTCGCCGGATGCGTTGCGCGAGGACGAGGATCCGCTCGAGGACGAGCTCGGCGAGGAGGGCGTCTTCGAAGACGACGAGGGCGAGCCGCCGCGTTGACCGCTGGTGGTTGCACTTCCAGGTGCAAGATCGTAGACCAGCCTCGTGCTTGAGTTCTTGAAAGCCGGCAGAGTGGGCGCGAAGTTCGAAGCACGCGCCGAGTGAGCGGGGCAGGGCCGGCGTTAGCTTCGCTGCGCACCTCACCTTCGAGGATGTCTCCAAACGCTATGGCGAGAGCCTCGCTCTCGACCAGGTTTGCCTCGACGTGCCGCCGGGCGAGGTGCTGTGCCTGCTCGGGCCTTCGGGCTGCGGGCAAGACCACGCTGCTAAGGATCGCCGCCGGCGTCGAGTGCCCGACCACCGGCCGCGTTTTGCTCGACGGCCAGGAGGCGGCGGGACCTGACCAATTCGTTCCACCCGAGAAGCGAGGCGTCGGGCTGATGTTTCAGGACTTCGCACTGTTTCCGCACTCACCATCCAGCAAAACGTCGCCTTCGGGCTCCGCTCGCTCACCCGCAGCGAGGCGAACAGCGAGGCCCTTGCCGCGTTGACCCGCGTCGGCCTCGCCGATTACGCCAATGAATACCCGCATATCCTCTCCGGTGGCGAGCAGCAGCGCGTGGCGCTCGCCCGCGCGATCGCGCCGCGGCCGAGCGTGCTTCTCATGGACGAGCCCTTCTCGGGCCTCGATCCTCGCTTGCGCGAACGCATGCGCGAGGAGACGCTCGCTATCCTGCATGAGACGCGCGCGACTTCTATCGTCGTCACCCACGACTCCGAGGAGGCGATGCGCATGGGCGACTGTGTCGTGCTGTTGCGCAAGGGCCGCGTAGTGCAGTCAGGCCGCCCGCTCGACCTCTACCGCGCGCCCAAGGACATTCTCGCCGCACGCACCTTCTCCGATCTGACCGAGGTACCGGCTCGCATCGAGAAAGGCACTGCCAAGACGGCTCTCGGCAATTTCCCCGCCAACGGCCTCGCCGACGGCAAGGAGGCAATCGTCTGCGTGCGCCAGCCGGGCGTGCGCCTGCTTGCCGCCGGCGAAGGCATCACCGGCGCGCGTGCTCGACCTCCGCTTCCTCGGCGACGTTGCCCTGGTGGAGATGGCAGTGCAGGGGCTCGATGCCCCACTGTTCGCCCGCGTGCGGGAAAGCGACGCACCGTCGCTTGGCAGCGATGTCGGCATCAGCATCGCTGCTGGGGCGGTGCTGGTGTTCGTCGCTGAGAACGGCAATGCGTCCAATGGCGGAACGTCGTGAACATCGCCCTATCTTGCGAGCCCTTGCGCTTTGCTGCCATAGTGGCTGCAGAGAAGCGGCTCAAGGAGACTATTGATGGGTTTCGGCAGCGTGTGGCACTGGCTGCTCGTCATTCTGGTGCTCGTGCTCCTGTTCGGCGTGGGTAAGATCTCTGGCCTGATGGGCGACCTCGCCAAGGGTATCAAGAGCTTTAAAAAGGAGATGGCCGAAGGCGAGAGCGAGGCCGCACCCGAGCCTGAGCCCGCGCCGGCTCCCAAGGTGATCGAGCACAAGAAACCCGCCGCCAAGGCGAAGACCACATCTCGCGCCAAGACGCCACGGGACGCCAAAGGCGAGCTAGGGCGCTTGCCAAGCGCCACCCGCCTCTCAATGAAATGCGCTACAGCCTGGCCTTGAGCCGCACCCATGTTCGATATCGGTTGGGTCGAACTCCTGGTCATCGCCGTGGTGGCGATCATCGTGGTCGGCCCCGAGGAGCTGCCGCGGCTGATGCGAACCTTCGGCCATTACGTCGGCAAGCTCCGGCGCATGGCCGCGGACTTCCAGCGTCAGTTCGAGGATGCGGTGCGCGACAGCGAGATCGACGAGGTGCGCAAGGCGATGCAGGATCTTCACGCGCAGGCGTCGGCGCCGATCGACAACCCATTGATGGTGCCAAAGCCGGCACCGCCGACGCCAGCACCCGCCGAGGCAGCGGCACCCGCGCTTAAGCCCAAACCGAAGCCGCGGGCGAAGAAGCCCAAGGCTACGCCCGCCAAGAAGGCTGCCGCCGTTAACAAGACGGTCGTCGCCGAGACCGCAGATCCTGCCAAGCGGATTGATCCGGCCAAGCCGAAGGCCGCGCCGAAACCGCGCGCGCGCAAGCCAAAAGAGCAGACGCCGTGGAATGAAGAGGACATCGAGGCCACCAAGGCGCCGCTGATAGACCATCTGATCGAACTGCGGCGGCGGCTGATCTGTTCGCTGGCCGCGATCCTCGTCGTCTTCGTCGTGTGCTTCTACTTTGCGCGGCCAATCTACAACCTCCTGGTCCGGCCCTACGTCTCGGCGCGGCGGCGATACGCCGAACGAGATGATCTACACCGCGCCGCAGGAGTTCTTCTTCACACAGATGAACGTTGCGTCTGTTCGGCGCGCTGTTCTTTGCCTTCCCGATCATCGCCGGGCAGATTTATGCCTTCGTGGCGCCCGGCCTCTACAAGCGCGAACGCCGCGCCTTCGTGCCCTACCTGATTGCCACGCCACCTGTTCTTCATCCTCGGCGCGCTGCTGGTCTATTTCGGCGTCGCAGCCGATGGCGCTGCATTTCTTCCTCGGCATGCAGGTGACGACGCGGGCGACATCAGTGCACATCGAGATGCAGACCCGGGTCAGCGAATATCTCGGCTTCATCATGACGCTGATCATCGCCTTCGGCATCTGCTTCCAGCTGCCGGTGATCCTGACGCTCCTGGCGCGTCTGGTCGTCACCGCGTCGCAGCTCAAGGCAAGCGCCGCAAATACGCGATCGTCATCGCCTTCATCGTGGCCGCGCTGCTTACCCCACCGACCCGATCAGCCAGATCGCGCTCGCGCTGCCGACCTATCGCGCTTTACGAAATATCGATCTACGCGGTGAAGCTCGCCGAGAAGCGCCATGCTGCCACGATGGCGGCCAAGCCCGCCGGCAAACCGGCTTGAGTTAACCCTGCAGACTTGTCATGTCCGCGAAAGCGGCCTCCAGTAATCACTGACCCTGGCAAGATTGTTGAGAGCGGTGGATACTGGATCGCCCGGTCAAGCCGGGCGATGACAAAAGACTAGGGCGCTGATGGACCGATCACTCTCCGCTGACGACAGAAGGCTGCACCAGCGTCCTTTTCGCGATCGCCGTCCACGGCCTGTTCCTCGTCTTCTTCACGGTGTTTCTGTTCAATCACGCCGACCCCATGGGCGACGGCATGGAGATGGTCGGTAGCAGCATCGCCTTCATGTTCATCTTCCTGCCCTTTAGCGTGCTCGCATACCTGCTCGCCAAGATGGGACGCTTCCTCATCCTCGCGGCCCTTCTCGGGCTGATCGCGTCCTTCCTCTATTTCGGCCTCTGGCTTGACTTTCTCGACGAGCTCCACATCCAGACCGCACCCTGGAACGTGGGTTAGCAGCTTGCATATCCCAGACACCAAGACCCTTCTGCTGATCACCCTCGCCTGGGCCGTCGCCGCCTATCTGATCGTGCCCAAGCTCTGGGCGATCTATTTCCGCCACCACCCATTTTTCGCCGAGCTCGACCGCTGCACGCAAACTGGCGACGGGCATCCCGGCGATCCGATCAACATCGCGCTGGTCGGCGATGAGGCCTCGCTCGTGCGGGCCATGCATGCGGTAGGCTGGTTCCCGGCTAACCCGATCACCGTGGCGAGCAGCGTGCGCATCGCCGCCGATACCGTGCTCCGCCGCCCCGACGACGACGCGCCGGTAAGCAATCTGTTCCTGTTCGGCCGCAAGCAGGACTTTGCCTTCGAGCAACCGATCACCGGCGGCCCGGGCAAACGCCACCACGTGCGCTTCTGGCGGTGGGACGACCGAAATGAGGGCCGAACCATGTGGTTCGGCGCCGCAACCTTCGACCGAAGCGTCGGGTTGAGCCACACCACTGGACAGGTGACCCACCACATTGCGCCGGACGTGGATGCCGAGCGCGACCGGCTGGTCAGCGAATTGCGGGGGGCCGGCGCGGGGCAGTCGGTCGACTGGAAGGACGGCTTCCACACCGAGCTTGACGGCAAGAACGGCGGCGGCGATCCCTGGCAGACCGACGGCCGCCTCGCCATCGTGACGCTGCGCGGGTCCGGTTAGAGCCCGCGAACAACCCACATCTGGCCGAAGCTCGGCGAGGGGCTCCGAGGAGAAATGGCTAGGAGGTCCAAGACGTTCTCGCGGCGCGGTTTTCGGGACGGCATTGCTGCTTCCGAATTGTCCTGGCTCCATTTCTGTTGGCAGCGCGGCTTCGGCGCATGATCACGAACCGGTCGAAGACTACGAGGGGTGGAAGGACTTCAAGCCTGGAGCGCCGTTCGTCGAGCCGGCTGTCCGCATTTCCGCGAATGGCGAGCTCAACGCCACACCGCGCATGCAGCACACCTACAAGACTATTGGCGGCTACCGGCTCTTCGTGCGGACATATGAGGCTCCGTTTCGGACCGACCCCTGAGCCTATCTGGTTGGACACGGCGATCGTCCCGCGCAATGGTAGCATCACCTTCCGATCGCGCTTCCTCGATTTGACTGCTCCACTGCCACATGATGAACCATGAGGACCTCGGCATGATGCAGGTGGTTGGGGTCTATGCCGACAATTAGTCGCTGCCTTCACCCCGTCTCACGTTCGCCTGAGCACTAAGCGGAAGTCTGCATCCGCCTTTATCCCCTAGGATGCAGGCGCAGTTGTCGATGCTATCGAAGTAGATGGGCTTGCTCGTCATTGCCGACCCAATCATCAGGGACGACGGCGTCAGGCCGACCATCGCGGCAAGCGCCTGGCCCCGGGCGGCAGAGGACGGCCCGGCGCATCTTCAGCCGGCCAGGAAAACGTGCTCGATGTCCGCGTCTGGCCCAAACCTTGCGCGGAACAGTCGATTATCCGACTCCCGGAGCCGTCGGCTCACTTCCCGGCCCATGTTCATCTGGATCAGCGCGAACTGCCTGAGATCCTGCGCGTAGACCTGGTAGAGGTCGGCGGCTGAAAGACGGATTGCGGTCAATCTTCGACTGCGCGGACGGAGGCGCTGCGCGGCAAGAGGTCCATCACTGTTAGTCTTCAGCAGTGCAATGGCCCGTCACTTGTTCTCGGCGGTATCGATATGCCGCTCGAGCCATAGACGAGCTTGGCAAGCGCGGCGAGATATCGCTCGTCTGAGCAGGTGGCATTCCGTCAGAAGGGGCTCGTGAGGGCCAACTGCTCCCAGGTTTTGGTCCGAGTTGTCAGAACGAGCTGGGATACCGGCCGCGGTGAGGGCGACGGGGGGAGATTTTCTCGCTCGTCGCTCTGATTGGCGCTGTGGCAATTGCCACACAGCCTCGTCTGCTAGCTACTCGAAGCGGGCAACCCGCTCTACGCTGTAACGTCAGCCATCAACCCCCTAGCGGACATTGTGCCGTGCTTTATCGCCAATCTCGGATAGGCTGCCCTAGGGCGCCGACTTCAGACGGAGGGCTCCGTGCATAGCTGTCTCGCCCTTCTCCTTGCTTCACCAACCGGGCGCGAGCCGCACAGGCCGCCGAAGGGACTACAACTGTGCCACGCTTCGAACCGGCGCCGTGTCCGAAACTGCAGGGCGTCGAATGGCTGGCCGACGCGAGCTGCGGCTATCTCATCGCGCCGAGGATCGCAGCCGCCCGAACGGTCGCACCATCCGGCTCATGGTCGCGAAACACCCCGCACGCTCACCGGAGAAGCGACCCGATCCGGTTGTCTATCTGGTTGGCGTCAACGAGCTTATCGCCGCCGATTTCATCCGCGACCGGGACATCCTGGTGGTGAGCCAGCGCGGCACCACGAAAACAGTGCTGGTCTTTGTAGGACGGTCAAAATCGAGAGCCAGTTGGCGAGCCTACTCTGGCGGTATCTCCTTGAAGGCATAGTCCACGTTGATGCCATGTGAGCGCTGGATCATTCTGGCCAGGAAATACCAAATGATCGACACCGCCAGGACGCCGAACACAACCTGATAAGCCAAGACGCTGGTCAGGCCGAGGGCGCTGTAGAACATGAACATCAGCACCATGACACCGCCCACGAGAGCGCCGATCAGGCCGAAGATCGTAACCATTGGAATGCTTCCCACCTTGTAAGCCGCGCCGGGGCGAGGCGCCGTAGAGTGCTTTGGCGCGGTATGGCATCAGGGCACCGGCTAGAGCGGTGACTATGAACACGTAGCCGCAGGCAAAGGTGACCCCAAGCGTCAGCGCGGTCCACTGGCCCCACAAATTGTAGACCAGGATCACCGGAATGCTGGCGAGGAAGTATGCCAAGTGGGCGTTGACCGGCGTGTGCAGCCGGTCCAACACCCGGCTCACCCATTCCGGCAACAGCCGATCGAGCGACATGGCCACCATCACGCGGGTCATGCCGATATAGCAGTTGTTGACGATCTGGAAGGCGTTGAGGATGTAACCGAGGGAGATGATCACCACGATGATCGGACTGCCTGCCAAGGCCATGGCCAAGATGTTCGGCCAGAACACCGTTGAACTTGCCTTCAGCCACTCCCGCCCATATATCCTGCCCCGGCAACGTACAGGAAGTTGGTGCCAATCGCGTGCTCGAAAGCCGCAGCCAAGGCGGCGAGCAGCAGGCCGGTCACGATCAGCGATCCGAGGATGATCACCAGTTGGTTCTGGAACGAGCGGGCACCCTTGACAGCCAGATCAAGCATTGGAGATTCCTCGATGGGCTTCGTCAAAAACACTCAACCTCATCGTATGCCAAAGGCGAGCAAACGGGTGTTGCTTGGTGAGACGCGCCAAGAGGAGGCCGCTCGACTTGAAAGAGAGATAGCTGCCCATCCTGTGACGCGGTGCGAACCTGGCGAGCGTGGCCCTTCCTCATCTCGACCAGGTTGGAGTAGCAAGCCGCTCATTCCGCTTTCGGACCGGACGGTCGCTGAGGGGATCGCGAAGAAGATGATGCGAAAACCCTGATCTCGCCTCCCTCCGAGTGATGTCCGGCTTTGGTACGAAGTCGACCAACTCAGCCAGGCGCCACGACGTCGGCAACTGACCCAAAGCGGACATTCCCGCCCGAGCGCACGGCCTTCGGGCTATACTGGCGAACTCGAAATTCGGCAGAGAGGAATAGCCTTCGACCTGCTGTTGATCGCCCTCCCGGGGTTTCGCGACGATCTGACCGCGTCCGCCAAGGAGTACACCATGGCCCACGCCGTTGCCGACCAAATGGTCGAAACCCTCGCCGCGGCCGGTGTGGAGCGGATCTATGGCATCGTCGGCGACAGCCTGAACGGCTTCACCGACGCGCTGCGGCGCCATGGTGGCATTCGGTGGCTGCATGTGCGGCACGAGGAGGTGGCGGCCTTCGCCGCCGGTGCCGATGCACATGTCACCGGCAGCCTCGCCGTATGCGCCGGAAGCTGCGGCCCCGGCAACCTCCACCTGATCAACGGCCTGTTCGACTGCCACCGCTCGCGCGTGCCGGTGGTGGCGATCGCAGCGCACATCCCGTCGCCGGAGATTGGCTCAGCCTATTTTCAGGAGACCCATCCCGAGCACCTGTTCCGGGAGTGCTCGAGCTATTGCGAGCTGGTCTCGAACCCCGAGCAGATGCCGCGAGCGCTCGAGATCGCCGTGCGCCGCGCGTTCTACGAGCGCTGCGTCAGCGTCATCGTGATCCCGGGCGACGTTGCGCTGAAGCCGGCCGCGAATGCGGCCGCGCCCTTGCCCCTGGGCCTGATGCCGGCGCAGTCAATTGTCGTGCCTGCCGACCAGGAGATCGACCGTCTGGCCGATCTGCTGAACCAGGCTCGGCGCGTCACGCTGCTCTGCGGCAGCGGTTGCGCAGGCGCGCATGCCGAACTGATGCAGCTCGCCGAAGCGCTGAAGGCGCCGATCGTCCACGCCATGCGGGGCAAGGAGCATGTCGAGTGGGACAATCCCTACAACGTCGGGATGACTGGCCTGATCGGTTTTGCCTCGGGCTACCACGCAATGCAGTCCTGCGACACGCTCCTGATGCTGGGCACGGATTTTCCCTACCGCCAGTTCTTCCCCAAGGAAGCCCGTATCGCCCAGATCGACATCAGGGCCGGAGGCCATCGGCCGGCGTGCGCCGGTCGAGCTTGGTCTGGTCGGCCAGGTCAGCGCCAGCTTGCGCGCGCTGCTGCCTCGCTTGACCGTCAAGAAGAACCGCAAGCATCTCGACGCGTCGCTTAGGAGCTACGCCGAAGCACGCCAAGCCCTGGACGAGCTCGCTAGCGGGCGCCCCGGCGGTCCGCTGCATCCCCAACAAATCGCGCGCGTGGTCAGCGAGCTTGCCAGCGACGACGCCATCTTCACCTGCGATGTCGGCCTGCCGACCGTCTGGGCGGCACGCTATCTCGGCATGAACGGCCGCCGCCGCCTCCTAGGCTCGTTCTGGCATGGCTCCATGGCCAATGCAATGGCTCAGGCCATCGGCGCCCAGGCAGCCTTCCCGCAGAGACAGGTGATCTCGCTGTCGGGAGACGGCGGATTCACCATGCTGATGGGCGACTTGCTGAGCCTGTGCCAACTCGAGCTCCCGGTGAAGGTGATTGTGTTCAACAACGGCTCGCTCGGCTTCATCGAGCTCGAGCAGAAGGCATCCGGCTTCCTCGATACCGGTACCGCGCTCGTCAATCCGAACTTCGCCGCCATGGCGGAGGCGGTAGGCATCAAGGGCGTGCGCATCGTCGATCCAGCCGAGGTCGAAGGCAAGCTTGCCGAGGCGCTGGCTCACCCCGGCCCGGTGCTGGTCGACGCGGTGGTCAACCGCATGGAGCTCGCCATGCCGCCAAAGGTGACCACTGAGATGGCCAAGGGCTTCACCCTCTACATGCTGAAGGCTGTCCTCAACGGGCGTGGCGACGAGATCGTCGAGCTGGCCCGATCCAACTTGTTGAGATGACGCACAGTGACCGGTTGGACAGAAGGGCCGCCCCGGTTCCTCAGTCAGCGCAGATCTTCCGCCTGATCCAGATAAGCCCCGTAGCCTTCGGCTTCCATGTCGTCGCGATGGATGAACCGCAACGAGGCCGAGTTGATGCAATAACGCAGGCCGCCCCGATCAGCAGGGCCGTCGGGAAAGACATGCCCGAGATGGCTGTCGCCATGAGCCGAACGCACCTCCGTGCGGGGCATTCCGTGAGTGTTGTCCCGCAATTCGTGGATGTTGGCAGGTTCGATCGGCTTGGTGAAACTAGGCCAACCGCACCCCGACTCATATTTGTCGGATGAGGCGAACAACGGCTCTCCGGATACGATGTCGACATAGATTCCCGGTTCCTTGTTGTCCAGATATTCGCCGGTTCCGGGATGCTCGGTGGCGCTTTGCTGGGTCACGCGATACTGTTCCGGCGACAGACGGGAAATGGCTTCGGGACTCTTGCGATATTGTGCCATTCTCAACCTTCCTACGGCATGAGCTAATTACTATGCCGGCATGGTCTGCGCCACGAATAACGTCTGCTTATAGCATTTGGCTCACACGCTCTTGAACAACACAACGGCATCCCCACATGGGGCGGTCTTGGCTCGGCTTTGAGGTAGTGGCTGAGCAATGCACGGTAGCTAGCTCCCTCGGCGAGGTTGAGTCACCCGTTGCGTGGGGTCCGCTCCCTCTCGGGGCTGAGCGCTGTTGAAGGCAGGCGTGAAGCGTTGAGGCGCTCGAGTGTGCGCTCTTGGCGCTTGACGGACCTAAGCACCCTTTATCCTCGCCCTCCGAACTCCCTTACACTGCGTCCATCTCTTCCCCATGAGGGATGCGTGTCCGGACCGTTCTCGAACCCGCATATTTTTCCTCCACTACTTCAGTTGGTTAAGTTTCCGTGTGCGAGACTGTTTCTTGCCGTGTGTAAATTCGTGTTCCTGATACGTCTGCCCCATTGCCTTGATGGCCATGCGCTTGCGGTCTGCGGCCCTGGTGTACCGCTCGACCTCCTTCAATGTCTGGTGGCCTGTTAGGGCCGCGATCTCCATTGCGCTCCGACCGGCTTCTGCGTGGCGCCGGGAGAAGGCTTTACGCAGCCCATGCGCTGATAATGTCGTCAGACCAGCCTTTCGACATGCGGCCCGGAACCAATTAGAGAATCCTTGCGGCGAGAATGGCTTCCCGTCAGCCGTAACTAGGAACGTCATATTCGCCTGGGGCAGGGCGTCTATTGCGGACTGTAGCGGAGGCATGATCGGAGTGTGTACCTCCGCGCCGGTTTTCTGCTGCACGACCAACAAGACTTCGTCAGCAACATTCTGACGACCAAGGCGAACAATGTCGCCGCGGCGATGGCCGGTCCAAAGAAGAAGCTCTAGCGCAAGACGTTGCCGCGTCCCTAATGGGTGCACTTGCTGGAAGGCAGCAATGTCATCTTCAGACCATGTGCGATAACCGCTAGTCTTGATCTGTGGCCGCTTGAGATCGGCTGTTGGGTTATCGTCCCGCCAACCAATCTCGATGGCGAATTCCATGAGGCCGCGAAGGGCAATCAGAAAATTGCGAGCACCGGATGGCGTTCCGGCTTTGGCGGCTATCATATCCTTCACATTGTCGGTTTGAAGTCCTCTCACCGATCTATGGCCGTGCTTTTCAGCAAAGCGCTCCAAGTAGCTGCGTTGCGATTGTTTTGTGGCCGGGCGTAGTGCTGTAAACCGGATATTGGCAAAATAGAGAGGCACCAAGCCGGCCATAGTGCCAGCCTTCGCCGCGCGCACGGAGACAATCGGCGTCGAGCCATCAATTGCGGCCTGATAGTTCGCCATGAACTCTGGTGAACCATGGGCGCCTTTTAGAGTGATGGCTTTCCGACCGGGCAAGCGTAGCAGCCATCGGTCGCGGCCCTGCCGATCCTTGGAGCGATAGACGTGCTTGAGCTTAAGCAGCACCATTGCCACGCACGTCCGACCAGTCGTTGTCTGGTTGCTTGGCGGTATCCGCCGTGCAGTCAATAGTGGTGACAGTGCCGGAAGGCTCGGTGACGGTCACGCGGTACAGCGTGAAGCCGGCGCTCTTGATCTGCTTAAAAACAGATGTGCGCTTTTTTGCCTTGGGGGCTTGCGCTTTGGGGGGATTCGTTTCTATATGTTTTCTCCTTAAACCTATCCGCCGCTCTCCCTGGCAGGGGTGGGCGGCTTTTCTTTGCCAGCCCGACGGCATATTCAACCAATCAGCCTATTCGTCTTTCCTGTCTACCTGCGGCGTTCCCGTGTCCACAACGAAGTCGGCGCCGGCGAGATTTTCCTCATGGCAGTCGGCTGTAGTGGACGAATCAGCGCGCTCATAGGTCCAGAGTAACCAAAACGTGGCGGGGGGCTAGAGCGGGCGCCTGTGAACAGCGGGGGGAAGCGTATTCGCCAACAACGAGCTGAACTTAGCTCCACGCCCGAACGCCCTCGAAATGAACATCCTGAGGATAATTAACCCAGCCGCCCACCAGGGCGCTTTGCCCACGGGACAGCGATTTAATCCGCCCCTCCCCCCTGGTATCGTTAACCTACCTGCACCTTGAGCCGGGCCTCAGCTCGACCCACCCTTTCGGCGATTCACCTATCGTAAAGAACTGGCGTTCCGGCAGGGGGGAACGATGGGTATCAAGCTGGCCATCGCCGGCCTCCCAATCGTTGCGGATCTTTAGAAGTTTGGGGAGGTAAGTGGGACTCCTATGCAAAGGGAACCCATCCTTCTGCAAAATTTGAGATGCCCCCGACGGGGTCAGATGGGACCGATTTTCATTCGACTTAACTGTGGGCGCGGAGCCCAAAGGTGCAAGGGCGACTGACAAAGCAGAGCTCAAAATACCCGCACCAGAAAAGCAATAACCGCCATCACCGATAGGACGAGAATGGGCTCCAAGACACCCATCACCACGGCGTAGTAGTCGTTCATCCTATCTGTCGTGGACTTCCGCATTTCGCGCTTCCGTTGCTTCTAGTGAGTACCAACCAGCCTCCCCAGGGAGAGGCCGGCTGGTACATCTCACAGCCTAACGATAAGGGCCTGGGCCCGGGGGCGAGGGTAATGGCGCCAGGTCGTATATGCACGCGACGACTCCGCATCTGCCCGGGCTCTTACCCGAGAGGTTGCCATAATCGTGGGCCGCGACGCCGGAGGTAAAGCTCAACATCGCACCGAATGTCAGCGCGATGGTTGCGAGCACAATTGCTAATGACGTTTTCATGTCTGCACTCCTTTTAATGCTCAAACCATCTTGAGCATGAGGAGAGTCTGCAGCGTCATGGGGGCTCGCGCAGTGGTATTTGCCACACGACACTTGTGCCAATTACCACATTCGCAAATCTGAGCAACTCCTGGAGGAGCGACAGTTCCGGCAATACCTACGGTTATTGCAACTGAGGTGGGCCGTTAAGCCAACATGCTGGCCACCGATTTGGCGGCGTAGGGCTTACCACGCTCGTTGAAATAGCCCTCGGTTGCGAGGGCCTTGGCAACCTCCCTCAAGGAAAGCCGACCGCCCTTGGGCCGACGCCGGCGCAGCTTACGCGCCAGAGCGACAACCTCAGGTCTCGTTTCGCTGAGAGGCTTCCTTCCCTCGCACCGTCCCTCGCGCTCACGCTTGCGCTTACGAGCTGCCGCTAGTTTCGCAACACTGCTGGCCTTCTCGAATTGAGCTATGGCCCCCAGCACTTGGCGCACCAAAACGGCGGTGGGCGTGTCCTCGGTGAAGAAGTCGGGTGCGGATGCAGGAATGATGGAGATGCCGAGACCCTTGAGCATGTCATGTCCAGCGAGCTGCACGGCAAGGTCACGAGCGAACCTGTCTGGTGACTCAACGATAATCGTCTTTGCCCCGTTCGCTGCCAAGCGACGCAGCATCTCGGCAAAGCCCGGGCGTTGATCGACAGCATCGGCACCACTCACGGCAGCATCGTAGTACTCGTCAACGATGGTGAATCTTGACTGCTTGGCGAATGCGGCGATGGCAGATCGTTGCCTCTTATCGCTATCCTTGTCAGCTCCGACATTTGCCGCGCTCGAGGTCCGGAGATAGCCAACTGCTGGCTGCAATCCTTTGGCCATTTCTGCTTTTCCTACAGTTTGTTATCATCTCTCATGTTACCATATCTCCAGATAAGGTTACAACTTTGGAATGTCAAGCCGGAGCACGAGGTTTGCTTGGCCATTGTGCTGTCATCTGCATTGACCTGTAAGGCGCAGCCCAAGGTCCGCTCCCCTCCGACTGCGCCTCTCCCCAACGGAACATCTCTTCGATCTGGCCTCAGTTAACCCATGTCACCTGTGGAGCTCTGGGGGTCAGCACGAGTCCATTTCTCCCCTGGCTCCGCAATGCGTCGCGAGCAAGTTCGGCGATCTGCGCAAGCCGTTCCTTGTAGTCGCCGACAGTCAGCGTGGAGGCGATTGGGACTCCTGGCTCGCCTCATCCATTTGGATGGAGTGCTCACGCAGTTAGTGAAGTATTTTTTCATTGACTGAGACACCGCTGCAACAGCAATACCGGCGACGGGAGAGTCTGTTTAACTTCGCGCCGCGCGTTTCCACTGTGGAACCTTAGGTCGCTATGCGCATTTCCCAGACGAGTAGCGCCGAACGGTCCAGGTGCCACCAGCGAACGCTCAATTAAGAGCTTAGTGAGCGTCCAGCTAGTTTGCGCAAATGGTGAAACCCGAATGACGCGGCCTCTTACGTTTTCTTTGGCACTTTGGCAGTCCGCGACGCAGGACGGGGCGGACCAAATCCAAAAGCAAGAGGTTGACTGCCCCATCTCTGATTACACCAAGGCACTTGAATCAGACCCCAATAATGCCACCGCGTACCTCGGTCGGGGGACCGCGCATCTCAAGGCGTTTAATTTCGACAGCGCCATCGCCGACTTCACCAAGGCCATTGAGCTCGAGCCAAACGATGCCTCCGCCTACACCAACAGGGGTAGCGCCCATTATGAAAAGGGTGAGTTCGGCCACGCCATCGCCGACTTGAACAAGGCTCTTGAGCTCAATCCGAAATCAGCTGTTGTCTATAGCAACCTGGGCTGGACCTACGAGGCGATGGGCGACGAACGAAAGGCCATCGCACACTACCGGAAGGCGCTTGAGATCGACCCGTCTCTAGAAGCAGCGAGAGACAACCTCACGCTTTTGGGCGCATGAGTACCGGCCTTTTCACCGGGCAAGCCAGGAGTTGAAACGGCTCATAGCCGGTATTGCCCCTAGCGCCCGCCCGGTGGCTGTTGGCCCGCGTTGACCGGCGGTGTGGAACTCATGAACAAACGCATAAGCTCGGTCTGCTTCGAGGTGCCGGTCTTCGAGTGAATGTGTTGCAGGTGGGTCTTGGCCGTGTTCTCGCCGATCCCCAGCACCTTAGCCGCTTCTTTTACGGTAAGCCCCGGCACCATGGCGAGGAGCACACGTAGCTCGCTCCTAGTGAGACCATAGAGTTCGGCGAAGGCCTGGCCCGGGATGAAAGGTGGCATCACGATCGGGTCTTGCACGAAGATTGCCACCATTCCCGAGAAGGCCCCGCTTTGGCGTTCTCCGCGCGCGAGCGGGAGGACGATGGCGATTAGACCCGCATTGTCTCCCGCGGGAAGAGCAATGGTAAAGCCGCTGGTTGGCAGATCGGCCTCGTCGCCAGTTGCCTCGTTTATGGCCCTATCGAGCGCAAGGCGCGCCTTGTGGTCGATAGGATAAAGATGGTTATTCGCAACGCGGATTGCATTGCTGGTGTCGACTTGGCGCTTAGCGGCACGGTTCATGTAAACGATTCGGCCGTGGCGGTCAGTGACATAGACACCAGTGGTGAGCGCATTCAGTGTGGCCTCTAACGCGTCCGAGCGAATGGTCGTGAGATTGAGAGCCTCTGAAATCGCCACCGCCTGGCGTTGTTGCTCTTGGCCCTGTTGGCGCTCGAGAGCCCGCCCAAGCTGCTCTCCAATGCTTTGCACGATATACAGAAGATGCTTGTCAGGCAGTTGACGCGTAATCGAGAAGAACTCCAGTACGGCCTGAAGCCTTCCCTCTGCGTACAGCGGAAAATCGAAGGCAGCGCGGAGTCCATGTTTCAGCAGGATTGGCGACCTAGGTTTCAGCAGGATTGGCTTGCTAGGTTGGTCAGCGCTGTGCGAAATGTCTGGCAGCCCTTCAAAACATCTAGTCGCCCATTTCTCACCGTGAAGTCCCTCATCAAAAACTAATACACCTTCTGCTGTTTCACGAGCGAGGGGGGTTAGCTCTTCGCGCTCAAAATGCCAAACTCGGCTAGGCAGCAAGCGGCGGGGGTTGGTGACGTCGTCTGGAAGGTAAACATGGCCAACGGGCCAGCCCGTCAGCCGGCAGATCCTCTCAAGGCAACCGCGAAGGAGATCTTCAAAAGAGCCGCCAAAGGCGACCTGAACAGTGGCTTGCCATAACTCCTCGGTTTCCAAGGCGCGCTGTCTTAACTGATTCTCAGTGCGGTTTCTCACCGCTACATCGGTGCTCAGAGCTAAGGAGAGCACCGCCGCGCTGATCATGAAGGACAGCGACAGTATGAATGAGTCATTCAAACTTGACTCGACGAAGGGCCCGCACTGCGTTTCGGTGCACCAAACCACGAATGCAGAAATTATAAGCGTCACGGTAGCGGTATCTCGCGGGCCTTGGCGGAGTGAGGCCCACAGCACCGGCAGAATGACGACCCAAACCACCGCGTTGTCTAGGGTTGTACCTTGGAACAGGGGGCTGAAAGCAATAGCTCCGGCCGCTAGGGCGGCGAGATAAGTCAATCCTGTTCTTGTAATTTGAGGTGCCGTGAATGATGCTGGTTCGCTTTTGGCCCAAAGCACCACAACTGGCGCAACAACAAGAGCCCCCGCCAAATCGCCGAGCCACCAGGTGAGCCAGACGGAAATGAAACTGCTCACTTCAGCGTAGCCAGCGAGCGTCAGACTGCTCACTCCTATCGTGGCACTGACCATCGTCGCGGCAAGGCTAATTAGCGTGAATTTGGCTATGCCAGTGGGCGTGTCGAAAACCTGCTCACCCTCCGCCCAGCGCCCGACGAGGTAGCCCGCAAGCACCGCCTCAAGAGTATTGCCGCCTGCAATGGCTAACGAGGTGAAAATCGAGCCTGCGGTAAGCTGATTGATCAGAAAGGCGGCAATAAAGATGGCAGGCGCAATCCGATTGCCCCACAACAAGATGGCTGCAATGGCCAAACCCGTCGGAGCCCAGATGGGTGTGGCACTCGGATTAATCGACGCGAGGTGCAGGCCAAGACCGGCAAGCGCGAAATACGCAATTCCAACAAGGATCAGCGCGAAGACGTCAGATCCAATTGGGTGGGCTCGCGGAGGCTCACGCGCGTTGCGTCGCACGCTTGTGGGGAGCGCTAGTTGACCTACCGTCATGGCGGCTTGCCCCCAAGCTGATGCAGCATCGCCCAAAGCAGCTTCTCAGGGGCCACCTTGGAGAAGGTCTCAAGCGGAATTTCCAACGATTTGTTCGGATATCTCATAACGTCACCTGCACCAGGCCGGGCAGAGTGTCAGCCCGCGGCCGGAAGCCTAAGCTCGCGAGCCACGGATAAGATCATGCCCTAGCGCTCGGATCTGTGGCATTAGCCACACTGCAGAAAATAAGCATTTGGGTTATGATGATCGTCAGTCACCCGCTTCGTCAACTCGTAGGCCCGCCCTTAACAATCTCGCCAAAAGCGGCATCGGTCCGACTACGGCCTCGGAACTTTTTCACGTGCGAGAAAGCCTGGTTTGCTCGAAGCAAAACAGCTTGCATTGGTCAGGCCACCGTCCCAGCCCCGCTCGGACTCTTCGGCGGCAAGCCTAGGGCATCCGTCATCTGCCAGCCATTTCTCATCCAAATGGGTGATGCCAAAGCACACAAATGGATGATGCCAAAGCACGGGTAACATGGGTTAACTGAGGCCAGAAGAATCCGATGTGAAGGAGGATTCATGATCATTCGCTTGGCTCAAGAGAGTCTTAAGCAGGCAAATCTCAAGGAGATTTCCCGATGTTGAGTTGTATTCAGCTGTTGAAGTTCGCTGCGGCCGGCGTCGTCGTCGTGTGCACTCTGGGAACCCCCGCAGGGGCCTATGAACTGGCCCAGAATTTGGGCCCGGTCGGGCCTCACGAGCCGATTCTCACCACAGTTGGCAACAAGCGCGTCATAGCGTTTTATGAGCCGGACAACGGTCGCTGCGCTGTCCATGCGGTGGTCTTTGACAAAACGGACGCCTACACCGGCATGACCACCGCGGCGCGCGTTCGGGTCAGTCTAAATCCGCGCGAGATGGTTCATATCGATAGCGCCGACAACGAATCGGTCAAGTCACTCAATTTGCAGTGCGGTAAAAAGGCTGAGATGCTTACGATGATCGACACCGATAGCTCGGTTGCCTCGGGCATCGCGATCCAGCCACCCAGACAACCCATCGAAGCCAGTTCATCGGGCTTTTGACCGGGGAGGACGGGTAAACCCGGAAACTGCTCGTTTCATTCCTTGCCTCTCTCTCTGGGCCTTGGACGTCGCAACCGTTTGAGGCCCAGCTTTCTGCGACGTGATGCATCGTATGCCCGCGAAACTGAAGTGCCATGCATCGGCCAGTCGGTGGGATTTGGGCTCAAGCCACCGAACGTGACAGCACGCCGAGAAATCTTCATTGCACCAACTCCCTGTTGAGAGCGCCGCAGTCGTCGGGGATGAAAACCGCGGCACTGTAAGCGCCGGATGTTCGTTCCGTCCGTGATCGCGAAAGCTGGGCTCAAAAGACGAAGCCAGGATCGCTATCGGAGAGTGACGTCCCCAATGGGTCATTAGCAGAGATACTGACGAGTCCGCGCCATGTCCGCTTTACCCCAATGACGACGTTGGGCGGCACATCCAAGTCAGCATTTGGCCGTCGGTTTATGAGTACACGCCCTAGATATCGTTGGCGTCGGAGAGGTCGATCTCGCCTTCGACCACATGCTTTAGGCTTGTGCCTTCTCCGGTCAGGATCATTTTGACTTTGAGCTTTCCTTTTCCGGCCAGCTTCTCCTCGCGCACCGCGCGTTCGATGGCCTGTTGGGCGGTAACACCAACCTCCTTGAGGTATTTCCGCATCGAAATATTGAACTTTTCCATCCGAACCTCCCGCCCTGGGGGCAAAAGCGGTTAACCTTCTCGCACTGCGCATCAGTCAGTGTCGGTATAGGGCTGTTATTGTTGGGCACCGCAGTTGTTGGCGTGACCTTTGCCAATGGAAGCGCATGGTGCTTTGGCCAGGAGAGGGACCGAGTTCCAGGCCGGCTTTCAGCATTTGTGCCCCGAACTCCGTTGCCGACCTCTGACGACGATGGCGCTGGATGTCGTGGCATCCCTGTAACTTGCCATGGACGATGCGAAGGCGACGAATTTTGCGAGACTTTGTTGTCTAGTGACGGAAAGCGTTATTGCGGGTGCTCCGCGAACCATCCGTAAGGGGAGCCGTCGCTTATCAGGAATGCTGGACGAGTTGCGAGGTGGCATTCAGGGAGGTACTGCACCCACGAAGATGCTCATCCGTCTCGAAGGCGCATTTACGTGAGCATCTTCGTTAGAGCCGCTTATCCCGAGTGGTCGCCTTTGTTACTCTAAATGTCGTTGGAAGGCCGTGCTCGGAAGCTGAGGTAGGCTTGGGAACATGCTGTTGAACTGCTCCTCGGAGATGAGCTTTGCATCGTAGCCCACATCGGCGGGGTGCAGCGCCTTCCACACACCATCGACCAGCCACCAGGCTTCGCGGTCATTGAGGCGGACGGGCTTGCCGTCCAAATAGGCGTATCTGATAACGTTCATCTGCGCAGTTTCTCCGTGCCTTCCGTCTGCGCCCGAGCCTCTAGGTGCTTAGGCGTCAAAGGCAAAATTTTGACGGTCGATCTGCCGCATAAACTTAGCGCGAAGTTCCACTGCCTGTTTAAGCTCTTGTTCGGCCTTGCGCTCTGAGATCGCCCCGGCGTCTCTCAGGCGAGCCATGCTCGTGATGCGGCAATTCACTTGCGTGAGCAGTCGGTCAAGCTTTGCGTTGTCGACCATGAGAGCGCAACTCGTTGCAAACTTGCTTGTCGGTTTTGTGCATAGTTCTACGGGCTTAGCAGCCGTAACCCAGCGTTACAATGCACCAAGCGCCTCTGCCGGTCTTGGCCGCCACCGTGCCCGCGCCTCTCGCAACTCCGACAGTGGCCTGACCAGCACCTCTCGCTACGCTGGCAGATCCCTGCGCAATACCCTGGCCGGCTTGACCGGTGCCCTGCACCACGCCCTGGCCAACGATTGCGGTGCTTTGACTGTCCCTTGCACCGCGCCTTGCACAGGTCCGTTCGGAGTTTCTGCTGACAACGGTAGCGTAGTTGCGGCAAGCGAAACCATCGCGAGCAGTAACATCCGCGTCATGTCTTGCCTCCTTTCCATCTTGAGGGTTGGTCACTTAGCCAATCTCACTCAAGGGACCGTTGTTGGGCTCAAGTATGAGTTTTCAAGGGCAACCCGATCACGCCTCCGAGGCCTGCTCGCGCAGGACCATCGCAACAGCCAGCTCGAAGATTAAATTTTTGCACCGGCTCAACCGAAGCCATTGCCATGCGTTCGGAGCGATAGAACTACTCGATGGAGGACACAATGTGTGACTACTCCCTGGAAGCTTATCGTAGTCGGCCAGCGCGGCTCGGCGAGAGGTATGAGACGCATCGCTTTGAGAGCTACAGCATTGGCTTCATTGCGCCCGGCGACCCTTCAACCGCTGTGTGCATGGCGTATGACACGAAACTGAGGCTCGAAGGCATCCCTGAGGTTGTACAAAGATCGCTCTGCGTATCGGCAAATGAAGACGTCACCTTCACTCGTTTGGAAGGCGGTCCACATAACGACGGCGTGCGGTTCGCCAATGGAGCGGACGTGGCCCTGCAAAAGCTTGGTCCTGGTGTGAAGGGCTACATCTACGATGCTCTGTTGTCGCCTCTCTGGAAGTCCGAGAGCGCCGAGGTGATCTAGCCAGCCGCGCTGCGAGACGCTGACCGCTGCTCGAAGGCATTACTGGGGTGTATAGGCCGAAGATACCGTATCACGCGGGCTCAAGTTCCCCCAGCCAAGCCTGAACGTGCGCGAGCAGATGCGGCTCGTCGCAATGCGGGCAGGTCAACGGGGTGATCGCTCTCGGAAGTGCAGCGAAGCTCTGTGCATCCAGATCGATGCCGGTATCGACTTCGCACCCCGTTGCCGGGCAGTTGAATTTCAGCAGTGCCATACGCAGCTCCAAAAGAACCATGGCTTTTGCCGGATGAGGATTTCAAATTTGTGACGGCCCAGCAGGTATTGCTCACGAAGTCACGGGAGCGCCTGGAGCTACCCTGCGCTGTCCTTATGCAGCTGGTCGTCTTCGTGTGCGCGCTGCCCTTCAGCAATCCATCGGCGTTCAGCGGCCTCTTGAGCGGCTTCTGGTGTTGGACCCCGACCGACTATCTCGCGGTGACCATCCAAGATTTTGACTTCATAGGCCCGCTGCCAGAGCATCAATTTCTCTGCCCAAGTCCGACGGGCGCGTGACGATCTCGCTTCGGTCATAAGCGCAGTTTGAAGTCGCGATGTGACGGAAAAATTGCACCATCCACAAGACCAATTGGCGCGGGACGGAGTGACGCATGAACAATTATCAGGCTCGCAACGTTGAACGCCGAAGCGCGACATGCGGCGCTAGCGACAGCACGAAATGAGAAGCTCGATGTAGCGGCCCCTCTTTTTACACGAAGGTTGGAGACCAGATTTGTAATGACTTGCTTTAGGAGGTCCGGTCTGACGGAAATTTCACCGGCAAGACGCCTTTAGCTGCGAAGTAAACGGTCCACATAGGCAGGAACGATCTCAGTGGCGGGGCCTTCGATCCTCTCAAGGAACAAATCCGCGCCGTCGGAAGGTTCGAGATTGAGTTCGACAGTGTGGGCGCCAGCGGCGCGGGCCTCTAGCACCAAGCCTGCCGCTGGATAGACCGCGCCGCTCGTTCCGATGGAGATGAACAGGTCGCAAGCGCCGAGAGCCTCGTAGATACGCTCCATCTCACGCGGCATCTCGCCGAACCACACCACGTCTGGCCGCATTGCGGCTTTGCCGCAAGATGCGCAGTGTGTCTCGATTGTGAGGTCCTTTACCCAGGGCGCGCTTGTTCCGCAAGCGGCGCAGAGCGCGCGTTCGAGCTCCCCATGCATGTGAATGAGCCGCCGGGTGCCGGCCGCCTCGTGCAGCGCGTCGATGTTCTGGGTGACGGTCAGCACATCGCCATGCTCCCGCTCAAGCCGCGCCAGCGCCAGATGCGCAGCATTAGGCTTTGCAGCTTTGTGCCAGCTACGGCGGAGATTGTAGAACTCATGGACGCGGGCCGGATCGCGCGCGAACGCTTCCGGCGTCGCCACTTCCTCGATGCTGAAGTTCTCCCAGAGCCCGCCGGGGCCGCGAAATGTGCCGAGCCCGCTTTCGGCGGAGAGCCCTGCGCCGGTCAGGATGACGATGTTGTTATAGGTTGTCACGATTGGATCGGGTGGATAAAAAATAGTGATCCATAAAAATAGGTGTTGTTGTTATCCACGAGGGTAACATTCTGCTGGGCGAGGTTCTGCTCAGGTCTTAACGAGCCCCCGAGACTAACCGCTCTATCCGAGAGGCAGATCGTTAAGGTGCTTTCTGACATGCCGCCAGTTTGGCATGTGGCGATCAAGCAGCGCGATAAATCCCTCGTCAAGCAGCGCGATCAGGCCTGCTAAGGAAGAGCGGGCAAAGAACACGGCGAGCCCGAGCGTCAGAACCCCACACCCAGCAACCAACCTCAGACAGTCTGCTTCGACGAGAGCTGCCGGGAGCGGTCTTAACTTCTCGGTAACGCTTTGGCCGATAGTCTGGGCCCATACCGGACGGACGATTAGCACTAGGCGGCTCCAGAGTGCGCACCTCTCTGGGGCCGCTGTTTGCTTTCCCTGCCCTCACCCCTTTCCCTGCCTTGGCCTTCTCACTGGAAGAGGCTCCTCCATCTCAAAGAAGATGGATCGAAGCCCGCATCAGGCGACGTCAGCGGTGACGGTACCTGTATAGCCGTACCGATATGGGTGGCTTTTTTTGCAATGCTGGATGAAAACGGGACGGGCCTGTGCCAAGATATAGAGAAAAAGAGGGGGGTTTCATGCGCGCTTTGATCAAAATACCCGCCGCTGCCGTTTGGCTTGCAATGAGCACCGGTGTTGCGTTGGCCCAATACGCTGGCGGTCCGCCGACGAACCCGGTCTATCCGCCCTATCCCTACAGAGCGGGCCACTACCCAACGGCAGACGCCTATTACAACCTGCCACCCTATGCCGCGATCAACCCGAGCTTCTATCGCTGGCGCTTTTTCCTGATGGCCCAAGAGCGTAACCGCTATCGCTACATGCCTCACATATTCCGTGGTTATACCGGATATCGTGAAGATACCGTCGGCAGTTACGTCTCGAATTCGGAGCTCCTGAGCAAACCAATGTCATCGACGTCGCCGACAAAGGCGGAGCCGAGTGCGGCTGGTCCATCTGGAGAACCGAAAAAGGAAGACACGGGTACTGGGCCCGGACCTGCCGGCACGCCCACCCCCCAGGCGCCAGAAGGAGCGCCCAGTGCACCAGCGCCCGGCCAGTGAGATACGGGTCCACGCCGCCCCGATCCCCCTCCCGCAAATAGTGCACCCGGCGTTGGCACAAAGATGCTCATTCGGCCCGAAGGTGCTCATGTTGGATACGTGAGCATCTTCGGCGGATTTGAGCACCTTCAGGACATTGTGGCGGATCATCTATCCTTGCCATTTCAGTACCATCGCCTTCACGTCCCGCCGAATGCTGTCGAGCAGCTGAAGGTCAGACCCATCGAACCATCGTCCTTCCTGCATCAGCCCCTGCAGCACCTTGAGCTTTTCGCCAATGTCGCCAAGACTTTCGCTTGGCGTCCGTGTCAGGACGTCTAGAGCCTCCGTCTCCTCATCCTGTGCGGCATACAGAGCGTCGCCAGAAAGCGTCTGGCACAGTCGTTGCATCTCACGGTAGGTGGCAATGGCGGCATCAAATTCGTTTGGCATCATCAGCCTCTTTAGGGGACGATGGTGACGCCAGCGTGTCTAGCCTTTTGGGAACGAACCTGCGGTCGAATACTTTACGCTCCGTAGGTTTATTCAATCTACGGCAGCGCGCGCACCCTCCGTAAGGGTCGGGGCTATGTGTGGCAGTAATGGTGGTGATGGTGCCACCAGCAATGCTTATGTGGCGCAGCAGCTTCTAGCGGCACGTGGCGCATGAACGAAAACTCTTAGGCTCCATTGCGCGGGTAAATATCCGCCTTCCCGAACCACGCAAGGTCCCTTACCTCAAATTCCTGTGCGGCGTCGGGGTACCTCGTTCGAGTTCTTCTTCCTGAGCACACTGGGGGCGATAATCCGCCGCCTTTGGTGGCGTGATCCCTCGGCCATGATGCCAGGTGAAATGGAGTCCCGCCCCATCGGGCTTAACTCAAAGAAGCCCTGCGGAGCCCTGTCCTCGTAGGGCTTCTCCTTTTGCCACAGTACGACGGCATGTTCGAGAATTCAGAGACCTCACCGTCAATCAAGGAGATTGAGAAGCGACTTCGGAAACTCGGCTGCACCAAAGAGCAGGTCAGCCGTCATCTTGACCAGGTAACCAAGAGTTCGAACTCAACCGACGCAACAAAAGCGCAGTACGAATTGCCCACATCAAATTGATTGGCCTTAGAGGGTTTGCCTACCCCGTGCTCCACGTGCGGGACTCCTACGACTAGCTACAATCACCCCCCACCTTCATTTTGGCTACCCCGGGGGGTCTCAGATGGGGCCCATTACACTGACAGATTTAGAACCCGATAAATGCTGGCTCTGCTAATCCCTAGTCGCTTCGCAATCTCGGTTGGTCCAATGCCTTCAACACGCAGACGCCGAATCTCGGGCGTCTTCGCCTCGTGCTGTCGGAGCTCGCCCCTTGTACTTCCCTTCGGCCTTAGCTTTGGCAATTCCTTCGGGTTGCCGTTCGAGCGTCAACTCTCGTTCAAACTGGGCGATTGCCTGAGCGGCAAATTAAAGAGGTCGCTGACCAGATTAACCCGCCCAACGGTTGAGCTAGAGACGCGCGGGCCTGTGCCACCGCACTCCCATCGGCTCCGGGCGCTTGCTCCCAAACCTCACCCCCTCGCCGCTTGGTGGGCGGGGCAAGCTGCCGGTGTGAGTGGTCCGACGCGTCGTCCTCGACCCTTTTAACCGCTCGCCGAGCCTCCCGGCGCAGACAACGCCAGTCTCACATCGCCACCTCTTTCTCGAAAGCAAGTTCGTGCGCACCTCTGAATCCCCAGGGGGTGTAGCCGCTTTGGGCGCAATCTGCGTCCAGCTTGAATCCAAATAATACAAAGCTGCCTGCGCGTTTAACTCCGAAAGCTGAATCCGACCGGGATCTGGCCACATCATAATCTCAAAAAGAACCATCCATCGCCCCCGTCGAGCCATGCAGGGCTCACATCTGCATGGTTTATGCGCATGAGTTACTCGGGAGGGGGGTTGAGTTCAGGAGGTCGAAGATAAACCCGAGGAGATTACGCAATGAAGCCCCGCATCAATGACGGATTGTTCTCGCTAAATTCCGACAACGGCGATTTCGGCGTCGCGAACTTGCACTGGGGACACGGTCACCAGCCGACACCTGACGCCCTTGAGTTCCGCGCAATCGACGGCTCGCAGAACAATCTTGCACAACCTGATTTGAATTCCGCTGGTACGGATTTCGCGAGGGTCGGTCCCGCGCATTTTGAAGATGGCTTTCGTGACGCCTGTTAGCGGCGCCAATCCAAGAGAAATAAGCAACACTGTCGTCGCCGGAAATGGAGATCTAGCAATCCCGAGGGCCTCTCGGGAATGATGTATGCGTGGGGCCAATTCATCGATCACGATCTTGATCTCAGTAAATCCGACGGTGTTTCGCACATCGACATCACGATCCCGCAGGGCGATCCGACCTTCACGCCTGGCACGACTATACCACTGACGCGTGCAGTCATAGATCCTGCGACCGGCACGCCGGGGAATCCGGCCACCGCTGTAAATTCGATTACGGGATGGCTCGACGCGTCGATGGTCTACGGATCGGATGCGACGACCGCTGCCAGCCTTCGGTTGGCCGATGGCCACATGAAAACGTCCGAGGGCAACAATCTACCGATTGTCGATGGGATGTTCGTGGCCGGCGACGTGCGTGCCGCTGAGAACCCGGACCTTACCGCACTGCAGACCTTGTTTGTGCGCGAGCATAACTATCAGGTCGATCGCTTGCATGACGCGCACCCGACCTGGTCCGGGGATCAGCTGTATGAAAACGCCAAGGCTATCGTGGCCGCCGAAATTGCCATGGTGCGCCGTTCGACGTTGCCAGCGTTCGAACCCTCTGCAACAACCCCGGTTAGATTTCCTTTCGCTGCGCGCGAGCAGGAAGTACTCAATGGCGTTCTATATTCGTCCCGCCATTCATTGGCGGAACCATTGGCGAAACCTATTTGCATTTCGGCTAAGTGTTGGTCGGAGTGGCAGGATTTGAACCTGCGACCCCCACGTCCCGAACGTGGTGCGCTACCAGACTGCGCTACACTCCGACTGAAGGGCGCTATATAGCGGTGACGGCGCTCGCAAGCAAGCGCAGCGGACCGGTCGCAGCGCCGTTGCACGGAAGCGATATGGTAGGGCTGAAACCCGCGATTTTCGGCCATTTCCGGAGGTGTCATGAGCTACAGCTTCACGCTGACCGATATCATTCCCGCCCCGCCCGCCGCGGTCTATGATGCGTGGCTCAACAGCCGAGCCCATAGCGAAATGACCGGAAGCAAAGCGAGCCAGTCGGCGCGGATTGGCGCCAAGGTCAGCGCGTGGGGCGGCTACATCAGCGGACGAAATCTCGAACTGGTTCCGGGCCGGCGCATCGTGCAGTCATGGCGCACGACCAAGTTCACCGACGACGACCCCGATTCAAAAATTGCCGTTGCGCTCCATCCGCTACCCGGCGGCACGCACCTCACGCTTCGCCACAGCAAGGTCCCCGACGGCCACGCGGGCTATGAGCAAGGCGGCTGGCAGACCCACTATTTCGCACCGATGAAAAAATATTTTGCCAAGCAAGCCGACCGGCTGGCGCGCAAATATGCCGGCACAAAAAAGCCCCGCCCCAAGGTCAAGGCGGCCGGACGTACCAAAGTGGCAACGGGGCGCGCCAAAGCGGCGAACCGCGCGAAGGCCGCCATGCGCGCCAAGGCGGCGGGCCGCAAGCCCGCACGGAGTCTCGTTGCGCGCCCGCGCAAGACACGGCGGCCGGCGCGCAGACGGTGAAGACCCTCGCCCGTCACCCGAGATTCAATTCCTTGAAGAAGTCGTTGCCCTTGTCGTCGATGACGATGAAGGCCGGGAAATTCTCGACTTCAATGCGCCAGATCGCCTCCATCCCGAGTTCGGGGTATTCGACGACGTCGACCTTTTTGATGCAGTGCTCGGCAAGGTTCGCGGCCGTGCCGCCGATCGATGCGAGATAGAACCCGCCGTGCTTCTTGCAGGCCTCGCGCACCGCGCTCGAACGATTGCCCTTGGCGACCGTCACGAGCGAGCCGCCAGCGGCCTGGAAATCATCGACGAAGGAATCCATGCGCCCCGCCGTGGTCGGCCCGAACGCGCCCGACGCATAGCCCTGTGGGGTCTTGGCCGGCCCCGCATAGTAGACCGGATGGTTCTTGAGATAGTCGGGGAGCCCTTGCCCCTGCTCGAGCCGCGCGCGCAGCTTGGCATGTGCAAGGTCGCGCGCGACGATCATCGGTCCGCTCAGCGACAGCCTGGTCTTGATCGGATATTTGGAGAGCGCCGCCAGGATGTCGCGCATTGGCCGATTGAGATCGACGTTCACGACATCGCCGCCGAACGTGCGCGTATCGACGTCGGGTAGGTATTGCGCGGGATTGTGCTCGAGCTCTTCCAGAAATACGCCGTCGCGGGTGATCTTGCCGAGCGCCTGCCGGTCGGCCGAACAGGACACACCAAGCCCGATCGGCAACGAGGCGCCATGCCGCGGCAATCGGATCACGCGCACGTCGTGACAGAAATACTTGCCGCCGAATTGCGCACCGACTCCGAGCGATTGTGTCAGCTTGTGGATCTCCTGCTCCATCGCAAGATCGCGAAACGCGTGACCGTCCTCGGATCCCTGCGTCGGTAGGCTGTCGAGATAGCGGCAGGATGCGAGCTTGACGGTCTTCATGGTCAATTCGACCGACGTCCCGCCGATGACGATTGCCAGATGATACGGCGGACAGGCGGCGGTGCCGAGCGTGAGCACCTTTTCCTTCAGAAATGCCAGCAGGCGCTCGTGGGTGAGGATCGAGGGGGTGGCCTGGAACAGGAACGACTTATTGGCCGAGCCGCCGCCCTTGGCAATGAACATGAATTTGTAGGCGTCGGCGCCCTCGGCGTAGATCTCGATCTGCGCCGGCATGTTGCTCTTGGTATTCTTCTCCTCGAACATGGAGATCGGGGCGAGCTGCGAGTAACGCAGGTTGCGCTTGAGGTAGGCGTCCCGCGCGCCTTCCGCGAGCGCGGCCTCGTCGTCGCCGTCGGTCCAGATGAACCGGCCTTTCTTTCCCATGATGATGGCGGTGCCGGTGTCCTGGCACATGGGGAGCACACCGCCGGCGGCGATGTTGGCGTTCTTGAGAAAGTCGTAGGCCACGAACTTGTCGTTGTCGGACGCTTCGGGGTCGTCGAGGATCGTGCGCAACTGCTTGAGGTGGCCGGGCCGCAGCAGATGGTTGATGTCAGTAAAGGCCGCCTCGGCGAGCGCCTGCAGCGCCTCGCGCGCAACGACGACAACCTCCCGGCCCAGCACCGTCTCGACACGCACGCCCTCGGAGGTGAGCTTGCGATAGGGGGCGGTGTCTTTTCCGAGCGGAAACAACGGCGTGTGCCGATAGGGCGGGACGATCTGGGCGGGGGCATTCATGTCAAACTCCGTTCGGCACTACCGGCATGCATGACCGTTTGTACGTCAAGGTGGTGGTGATCGCCAGTATCCCGATGGCGAAGGCGGCCGCCGCATAGACGCAAGCGCGTTGCATGGCGGCGGGCTTTCGGAGAATATCGGCGGGGGTGAAAATTCTGCCGGAGGAAACGATGTCAACACGATCGCTTGCGGCAGCGGCCGCTGCCTTGCTGTGCTTCATGCTTCCCGCACGCGCGCAGCAGCCAGGAGCCGATTTTCCGGAAGGCCCCGGCAAGCAGGCCGTCGTCAACCTGTGCGGCGCCTGCCATGACATCAACCGGGTGAAGATCGGCTATACGCCGCAGGGCTGGCACACCGTCATGCGGATGATGGCGAATATGGAGGTGCCGGTTCCGAAGGATCAGGTCGAGACCGTCACCGAGTATCTGATCAAGAGTTTTCCGGAGCGGCCGCGACCCGCCGCCAACATCATCGACGGGCCGGTGCAGATATCGATCAAACAGTGGCCGGTTGCGACGCCGGGCTCGCGCCCGCACGATCCGCGCGCCTCGACCGACGGGTCGATCTGGTACACCGGGCAACTCGCCGGCGTGCTCGGCCGGCTCGACCCGGACACCGGTCAGATCAAGGAGTTCCCGCTCAAGACGCCACACACCGGCCCGCACGGTCTTGCCGAGGACAAGGACGGCAACATCTGGTTCACCGGCAACAACATTGCCATCATCGGCAAGCTCGATCCGAAGACCGGCGCAGTCACGGAATATCCGTTGCCCGACCCGGAAGCCAAAGACCCGCATACGCTCAACTTCGACCAGAGCGGCATCCTGTGGTTCACAGTGCAGGCCGGTAATCGGGTCGGCCGGCTCGACCCCAAGACCGGCGAGATCAAGCTGTTCACGCCGCCGACGCCGAAGGCGCGGCCCTATGGGCTCGTGATCAATTCCAAGGGCGTTCCGGTGTTCGTCGAGTTCGGCACCAATCAGGTTGCGACCATCGATCCGAAGACCTTCGCGATCAAGGAATACAAATTGCCGGATCCGGGTGCGCGCCCGCGCCGGCTCGCGCTCACGCCTGACGACGTGGTCTGGTATTCGGATTTCGCGCGCGGCTATCTCGGCCGGCTCGATCTGACAACGGGCGCCGTCAAGGAATGGCTCTCGCCGAGCGGACCGAAGTCGGAGCCTTACGGCATTGTCTGGACCAAAGGCGCGCTCTGGTACAACGAGTCCGGCGCCAAGCCGAACACGATCGTTCGCTTCGACCCCCAGACCGAGAAGTTCCAGAGCTGGGCGATCCCCGGCGGCGGCGACATCGTGCGCAACATGGACGTGACCCGTGACGGCAACCCGGTCACGGCGAACAGCCTGGTCAACGAGGTGGGGCTCGTGGAAGTGAAGTAGGCGCTCGTGCAAGGTGACACAGCGCCATCTCTCCCCGTTTGCGGCGAGTAGGTGATAGCGAAAGAAACACGGCTAAGGCTGACCACGATCCCATCGTTCCGTGGCAAGGGGCTAAAGCGACAATCCAGCGTCCACGACAATGGTCTGGCCGGTAATCATCTCGTTGCCGAACGCAAGGAACAGCACCACGTCACCCAGGTCCTCCGGTGAGCTGATTTTTTTCAGGAGCGAGTGTTCGACTTGATGATGTCTTTGCTCCGGCGTCCATTCGAGCCACGGGCTGTGGACCGCGCCGGGGGCGATGGCATTGACGCGGACCGCGGGCGCCAATGACCGTGCCAGACTCATGGTGAGATTAACGATGCCCGCCTTGGTCGCAGAATACGCCATGCTGCTTCCGGTGCCGTGAAAGGCTGCGATCGACGCCGTGTTGACGATCGATCCACCCGCGGCTGCCAAGGCTGGCGCAGCGGCTTTGGCGCAGCGGAAGACGCCCATCAGGTTGGTCTCGATCACAGCACTCCATAATTCGTCGGTTACACGATCAATTTCGCCGATCGGCACGGTCTTGCTCACTCCGGGCGTACCGGCGTTGTTGAAAAGCAGGTCGAGGCGTCCAAGCTTGGCGACTGCTGTTTTGACCATCGTCTCGGTTTCGCCGGCCTTGCCGACACGACCAGGCGCGCCGATCACCTCGCAGCCCTGCGCCGTCAGCTTGGCGATCACGTCGGGGCCTCGCGGATCGTCAGGCAAGTAATTGATCGCAACCTTGGCTCCGGCCCTTGCGAGCATCGTCGCCGCGCCAAGGCCGATGCCGGAGGCGCCGCCAGTCACCAATATGGTGCATCCCTTCAGATCATAGCGTGCGTATTTCGACGGCATCATGGCCCCCAACTGTCGAGTTGCAACGTAGCGCGCGACGCACGTTGGCGATCATTTGCAAAACCGCAAGCTCAGGCCTGCGGCCTATGGCGTTTCACCGCGTCGGGATTGGTCGAGTCCGTTCCCATGTAGACGCCGCGCTCCCATGAGCGCTTGAGCGGGTCTTTGACCGTGAGCGCCATGCGGCCGACGTTGACAATCTCGATTTCCACATTCTCCCCGTCCTGCAGCGCGCCCAGGCCCTCGTGGTTGGTCCCGCACATGATGAGATCGCCCGAGTTCATGGTCATCACCGTGGTGGCGAACTCGACCAGTTCCGGCACCCGGTGTTCCATATCGTCGGTATTGTAGTTGTGGCGCAGTTGCCCATCGTTCCAGAACCGCACGACGACGTCGTTGGGGTCCGCGATCTCGTCGGCCGTGGCGATGCAGGGCCCCATCGGGGCAAACGTATCGAACGATTTGCCGAGCCAGCTGGTGAGCGGCGTCGCGGGCCACGTGCGCCGCCCGTGCTCGCGCGCCGAGACGTCGATCATGGCGGTGTAGCCGAACACGGCCCGCTTCCAGTCCTTGGCTTTCACCATCTTGGCCGGGCCCTTCATCACCAGGGCGAGTTCCGCCTCGTGCATGAAGATCCACGGCACAGTGAACTCCGGCAGCATGATGGTGTCGCCCGGGCCGATTACGGCGTCGGGGTTCTTCATGAACATGTTGAGCGGGCGCGGCTCGCGCTGGGCGTGCTCCCAGTAATTGGCGATGCAGGCCAGAATTTTGCCCGGCCGCGGTAACGGTGCGCGCAGGCGGACCTTCTCGAGCGGCTGCGCGTCGGCATCGCGCGCGAGCTTCTCCAAGGTCGGCCGCAGGCGATCGAAATCATCGATCACGCCCTGCATGGTGAGCTGCGCCGTGTAGCTCGGCTTCACCGCTGGCGCGATGTCAACAACGCCGCGTTCGGTCAGAATACCTGGACCTGCGGAGCGGCCTGCGGTCTCGAAGGTAACGAGTTTCACTGATCTGCCTCCCTTGGAATTCTTATAGATCTTCACGCCGGCGACGGTGTCCGTTGCCTGAGCGGCAGGCCGGCGAAGCCAGCGGAGCTATTCAGTACCCCGATCGTCGTTGGCATCAACAAAAGATCGCGGATGCAGATCGAGGCTGCCGCCGCCTTCCGACCCAACCACAGGATGATCAGACGATGGCCGTAAGCCAATCCCTGTCGGTTATCAGTCGATCACGCCGTATCTGTGGTCCGGGATGCGCCCAAGACCATCGCATTTCTTCAAGCAGGCTTTCGGCGCCACCACGTTGTTCGAGCCGATGAAGCGGCCGGACGGCCCGATCGGCCATGCCGAGCTCAAGATCGGAGATTCACCGCTGATGCTGTCGGAAGCGAGCGAACAGTGCCCCGCCACCCAGGCCATGATTCACCTTTATGTACCGGACGTCGATGCGACGTACAAAAAGGCGCTGGCGGCCGGCGCAACGTCGGTGATGGAAGTCGCGGATCAATTCTATGGCGATCGCAGCGGCGGCGTGAAGGATCCGGCCGGGAACAGTTGGTACGTTGCGACCCATAAAGAGGATGTCGCACCGCAGGAGCTCGCCAAACGCGCGGCGGCCTTCTTCAAGCAGAAGCAGGGTCAGGCGGCCTGAGCCGATTGTAGGGCGGGTTGAGCGACGCGAAACCCGCCAGCTAACTGGCTTGTTGCACAGTCGTTGGTGGGTTACGCGCCTGACGGCGCTAACCCACCCTACGTTCCGCGCTCAGTATCCCGAGGTGGTCGGCATCACCACCAGGTCGCGGATGCAGATCACTGCGCAGCTTGAGCACGGATGCGAGCCTTGCAGATCACGCGCGAACGCAATCGCGAGCGCACGGCCCATGCCGTGGGTCGCGCCGGTGATGACGATCAGCGGTGCCGCCACGCTCCCTCCCCCACGTCACAACGGCAGATTATCGTGCTTGCGCCCCGGCATTTCGACGCGCTTCTCCCGCAGCATGGCGAGCGCGCGGCAGAGCCGGCGCCGGGTCGTCGCCGGCATGATCACCTCGTCGATATAGCCGCGCTCGGCGGCGACGAACGGGGAGAGAAACCGGTCCTCGTACTCGCGGGTGCGGGCCGCGATCTTTTCGGCATCGCCGATGTCGGCCCGGAAGATGATCTCGACCGCGCCCTTGGCGCCCATGACCGCGATCTGGGCGGTCGGCCAGGCATAGTTCACGTCGGCGCCGATGTGCTTTGACGCCATCACGTCATAGGCGCCGCCGAACGCCTTGCGAGTGATGACGGTGACGAGCGGGACGGTCGCCTGCGAATAGGCGAACAGGAGCTTGGCGCCATGCTTGATGAGGCCGCCATATTCCTGATCGGTGCCCGGCAGGAAGCCCGGCACATCCACGAACGTGATGATGGGAATATCGAACGCGTCGCAGAACCGCACGAAGCGCGCGGCCTTGCGCGAGGCGTCGCTATCGAGCACGCCGGCGAGCACCATCGGCTGGTTGGCAACGAAGCCGACGGTGCGGCCGGCCATGCGGCCGAAGCCGGTGACGATGTTGCGGGCGAACGTGGCGGACAGCTCGAAAAAGTCGCCCTCGTCGGCGACTTTGAGGATCAGCTCGCGGATGTCGTAGGGCTTGTTGGGATTGTCGGGAATCAACGTGTCGAGCGAGCGCTCCTCGCGCTCGATGTCGTCGTAGGTCGGCCACTCCGGCACGCCGGCGGCGCTGTTCGAGGGCAGGAAATCGATCAACCGGCGCATCTGCAACAGCGTTTCGAGGTCGTTCTCGAAGGCGCCGTCGGCGATCGATGACTTGGTCGCGTGCACCGAGGCGCCGCCCAGTTCCTCTGCGGTCACCACCTCGTTGGTCACCGTCTTCACCACGTCGGGCCCGGTGACGAACATGTAGCTCGTGTCCTTCACCATGAAGATGAAGTCGGTCATCGCCGGCGAGTAAACGTCGCCGCCCGCGCACGGACCCATGATGACGGAGATCTGCGGGATCACGCCGGAGGCGAGCACGTTGCGCTTGAACACTTCGCCGTAGCCGCCGAGCGCCGCCACGCCCTCCTGGATGCGGGCGCCGCCGGCGTCGAACAGGCCGATGATCGGGGCGCGCGCCTTCATGGCCATGTCCTGGATCTTTACGATCTTCTGCGCGTGCGTCTCCGACAGCGAGCCGCCGAACACGGTGAAATCCTTGGCGAACACGAACACGGTGCGGCCGTTGACCGTGCCCCAGCCGGTGACCACGCCGTCGCCCGGGATCTTGGCCTGCTTGTCCATGCCGAACTCGGTCGCGCGGTGTTCGACGAACATGTCGAACTCCTCGAACAAATCCTTGTCCATCAGGAGGTCGATACGCTCGCGTGCCGTGAGCTTGCCGCGCTTGTGCTGCGCCTCGATGCGCGCTTGCCCGCCGCCGAGGCGGGCATTGGCGCGGCGGGTTTCGAGCTTTTCAAGGATGTCTTTCATGGCCCCTGCCGTGAACAAAGAGCCGGCCGGACTTGGATAGCATGAAATGGTTTGGAACCGTAGGGTGGGTTAGCCCGCGAAGCGGGCGTAACCCACCAGCGCGAACCCAACCGGTGAGTCATCCGGTGGGTTACGGCGCTGCGCGCCGAACCCACCCTACAAACGCGCGTCACGCGAGCCGCAGCACCGTCGCCGCCGCCTGCATCTCGGCAAATCGAAAAGCGCGCCGCTCGAGCGCGATCTCGTCACGCCCCCACAGCTCCATGTTCCAATCCTCGTCGACGTGCGCCGCGGCCCAGGCCGCGTCGACATCGATGGCGCCCTGCGCAAGTGCGAGCGCGATCAACGCCGAGCCGGTCAAGGTCGTGACCGCATGCACGGCGCCGAGCCGCCAGGGATCGCGCGGGATCGCGCGGGCTGCGGTTCGCAGCGACTGCTCCGGCTGCGCGATATGGATCACGCCTTCGACGAGCTCGAAGCGCGCGCCGAGCGTGATGCGCGCCCACGCCAGGATTGCGTCCCAGAGCTCGCGCTGGCGCGCGACCAGGCGATCCGGACCTTCGGCGCGATAGAACAGCAAATCGGTCGCGAGGTACTTCTCGATTTCGGCCGTGACCGCGTCGATCGATTTGGTCACCCCGTCGATGATGGTGTTGGCCAGACGCGTGAGCGGCATCTTGGCCGGATCGATCATCTCCCCCTGGCCTTCCCATTCCGCCGCGATCGCCTCAGCGAGCGCCTCGCTGGGTGCCGCGAGCGCGTGGCGCGCAGGTGTGCGCACGATCCTACCATCCAGCAGGACGGCGTATCCGCCCTCCTCCGGCCTTGTGCTTGCTGCGGCATAAAAGCGCCGGCGCGCGTTCGGTCGCATCCCGCGCCGCGCTGCTTCCATCGGGTCGAGGGGTTGATTGGCAAACAGCTCTTCAAAAATGTCGCGCATGTCGAGTCCGGTTTTTAACGCAGCGCGGTAACGGCAAAAACTCGCCGCAAACGACCATCGATTGGCTAACTGCAGGCCCCACAGGCGCAAAATCGCGCGGTTTTTGCCGCACCGCAACAGCTTCCTTGTCATAGGATAGATGGGGTTATGCGCTTGAAGAGGTGGCAATGATGGGCCACGTCCACTATAAATCTGCGCGGATTCGGCGCGATAAGCCGACCGGGGACGGGTTCGCTACGGATCGCTGACGGACTGGCCGCGCCAGAGACCGCAGCCCATGGGCGCCGGCACGAGGAGTAAATGCAATCGACTGACATTGCGGCGCCGGACTACTTCCACAAGGTGGTTGACTGCCAATGGGCTTGTCCGGCGCACACGCCCGTCCCGGAGTACATTCGATTGATCGCGGCTGGTCGCTACAGCGACGCCTACATGGTCAATTGGAAGTCCAACGTATTTCCCGGCATCCTCGGGCGCACCTGCGATCGGCCGTGCGAGCCGGCGTGCCGGCGCGGACGCGTCGAGAAGGACCCGGTCGCGATCTGCCGGCTCAAGCGCGTCGCCGCCGACTTCAAGGATGACATCCGCGCGCGCCTGCCCAAGCCCGCGACCCGCCGCAACGGCAAGCGGATCGCGCTCGTCGGCGGCGGACCGGCCTCGCTCACCGTCGCCCGCGACCTCGCGCCGCTCGGATATCACTGCGTCGTGTTCGATCAGGACCCGAAGGCGGGCGGCATGATGCGCACGCAGATCCCGAAGTTCCGCCTGCCCGACGCGGTGATCGACGAGGAGTGCGACTATATCCTCAACCTCGGCATCGAGTTCGTCGGGGGCCGCCGTATCGACAGCATGAAGGCGCTGCTCGCGGAGAATTTCGACGCGATCTTCGTCGGTTCGGGCGCGCCGCGTGGGCGCGAGCTTGAGATTCCGGGCCGCCGGGAAGCGGCCAAGAACATCCATATCGGCATCGACTGGCTCTCCTCGGTCTCGTTCGGCCACGTCGACAAGATCGGCAAGCGCGTGATCGTGCTCGGCGGCGGCAACACCGCCATGGATTGCTGCCGCTCCTCGCGCCGGCTCGGTGGTGAAGACGTGAAGGTGATCGTGCGCTCCGGCTTCGAGGAGATGAAGGCGTCTCCCTGGGAAAAAGAAGACGCGATGCACGAGGGCATCCCGATCTTCAACTTCCTGGTCCCGAAGGAATTCACCCACGACAACGGACGCCTCACCGGCGTCGTGTTCGAAAAGGTCAAGGCCGAGTACGACGACAAGGGCCGCCGCCGGCTCGTCAACGCGGGCGAGCCCGATCAGCACTTTGAATGCGACGACGTGCTGGTAGCCGTCGGTCAGGAGAACGCGTTCCCCTGGATCGAGCGCGATGCCGGCATCACGTTCGACAAGTGGGACATGCCCAAGGTCGATACCAAGACCATGGCGTCGAGCAATCCGAAGGTGTTCTTCGGCGGCGACGCGGCGTTCGGCCCGAAGAACATCATCTGGGCGGTGGCGCACGGGCATGAGGCCGCGCTGTCGATCGACAAGTTCTGTTCCGGCGAGGACATCGACGATCGGCCGCTGCCGATGGTCGACGTCATCAGCCAGAAGATGGGCATCCACGAATGGAGCTACGACAACGACATTTCGGCCGACAAGCGCTATCGTGTGCCGCTGCGCGACAAGGTCGTGGCGCTACGCGACATCAAGGCCGAGGTCGAGCTGGGGTATGACATCGAGCTTGCCCTGAAGGAAGCCGAGCGCTGCCTCAATTGCGACGTGCAGACCGTGTTCACGTCCTCGCTCTGCATCGAGTGCGATGCCTGCGTCGACATCTGTCCGATGGACTGCATCACGTTTACGCCGAACGCCGACGAGGCCGATCTGCGCACAATGCTCAAAGCGCCGTCGCGCAACCTCACCCAGGATCTCTATGTCGCCGATGGACTGAAGACCGGCCGCGTCATGGTGAAGGACGAGGACGTCTGCCTGCACTGCGGCCTGTGCGCCGAGCGCTGCCCGACCGGCGCCTGGGACATGCAGAAATACCTGATTGACATGACACTTGCGGAAGACCAATGCCGAGCGCCAGCCCGATCTGCAGCGTGAACGACTTCGTCGTTCGGTTCGCCAACGTCAACGGATCAGGCTCGGCGAGCGCGAACGAGCTGTTTGCGCGCGCGATCCTGCGGATGGGCGTTCCGGTCAGCCCGCGCAACATCTTTCCGTCCAACATCCAAGGCCTGCCGACCTGGTACGAAGTGCGGGTGACCGAGGCGGGTCATCTCGGCGCGCGTGGCGGCATCGACCTGATGGTGGCGATGAACCCGCAGACCTTCGACAAGGACGTAGCCGCAATCGAGCCGGGCGGATACCTGCTCTACGACTGCACCAAGCCGATCCCGATGGCCCGGTTTCGCGACGACATCACCGTCATCGGGGTGCCGCTGACCGCGATCTGCAACAAGACCTACACCGATCCGCGCCAGCGCCAGCTGTTCAAGAACATCATCTATATCGGCGCGCTCTCGGCGCTGCTCGAGATGGACGTGCCGGCGATCGAGAAGCTCCTCGGCGAGCAGTACAAGGGCAAGGAAAAGCTCCTGGCGCCCAATATTCACGCGCTGCATCTCGGGCGCGACTGGGCGCTCGAAAACCTGCAGTGCCCGATCGGGCTGCGCCTCAAATCGGCCGATGCGGTCGGCAATCGCATCTTCATCGAGGGCAACGCCGCAGCCGCGCTCGGCGCGGTCTACGGCGGCGCGACCGTCTGCGCCTGGTACCCGATCACGCCGTCGTCCTCGCTCGCCGAAGCGTTCACCCGCTACTGCTCGCGCCTGCGCGTCGATCCCGACGGCAACAAGCACAAGTTCGCGATCGTGCAGGCGGAGGACGAGCTCGCCTCGATCGGACTTGTGATCGGCGCGGCCTGGAACGGCGCGCGCGCCTTCACCGCGACCTCGGGACCCGGCATTTCGCTGATGCAGGAATTCGTCGGGCTCGCCTACTTCGCCGAAATCCCCGCGGTGATCTTCGACGTGCAGCGCGCCGGCCCCTCGACCGGCATGCCGACCCGCACCCAGCAGGGCGATCTCCTGAGCTGCGCCTACGCCTCGCACGGCGACACCAAGCACGTGCTGCTGTTCCCGGAAGACCCAGCCGAAACCTTCGAGTTCGCCGCCGACGCGTTCGACCTCGCCGATCGGCTGCAGACCCCGGTGTTCGTCCTGCTCGACCTCGACATCGGCATGAATCATCGGCTGTGCCGGCCGCTCGCCTGGGACGACGCGCGCAAGTACGACCGCGGCAAGGTGATGACCGACGCCGAGCTCGAGGCCGGTCGCGATTTCGGCCGTTATCTCGACGTCGACGGCGACGGCATCCCGTTCCGCACCTATCCGGGCACGCATCCGAGCAAAGGCTCGTTCTTCACCCGCGGCACCTCGCGCGACCGCTACGCGCGCTACACCGAGGAAGGCGGCGCCTACGCCGACAACATGCAGCGCCTGCTGCGCAAGTTCGACACCGCCAAGGACCTGGTGCCGCGCCCGCTGCAGGCCAATGCCGAGAAGCCGACCAAGTTCGGTGTGATCTATTACGGCTCGACCTCGCCCGCCATGGACGAGGCGGTCCATCTCCTGCAGGCGAACGGCCACACGCTCGACCGCATGCGGGTGCGGGCGTTTCCGTTCCACTCGAGCGTGACCAGCTTCCTCGCCGACCACGACTTCGTGTTCGTGGTCGAGCAGAACCGCGACGCGCAGCTGCGCACCCTGATCGTGAACGAATGCGGCGTCGATCCGGTGCGGCTGGTGCCGGTCCTGCACTACGACGGCACGCCCATCACGGCGCGCTTCATCGCCCAGTCGATCGGCGAGCATCTCGCCACGTTCAAAGTCACGCCGCTGCGCAAGGTGGTGTCATGACCTACATCGCAAAGCCGAAGTTCCATCACCCGGGCTTGCCGAAGAACGACCTCGGCTACACGCACCGCGACTACGAGGGCAAGATCTCAACCCTGTGCGCCGGCTGCGGGCACAACTCGATCACCGCCTCGATCATCGAGGCCTGCTTCGAATTGTCGATCGCGCCGCACCGGGTGGCGAAGATTTCCGGCATCGGCTGCTCGTCGAAGACGCCGGATTATTTCCTCGGCAATTCGCACGGCTTCAACTCCGTGCACGGCCGCATGCCCTCGGTGCTCACGGGCGCCAATCTCGCCAACCGCGATCTGATCTATCTCGGCGTGTCGGGCGACGGGGATTCGGCCTCGATCGGGTTTGGCCAGTTCGCGCATGCGATCCGGCGCGGCGTCAACATGGTCTACATCGTCGAGAACAACGGCGTGTACGGCCTGACCAAGGGCCAGTTCTCCGCGACTGCCGACCGCGGCTCCAAGTCGAAGCGCGGCATCGTCAACAACGACTCCTCAATCGACCTCGTCGCGATTGCGCTGCAACTCGGCGCGACCTTCGTGGCGCGCAGCTTTTCCGGCGACAAGCACCAGCTGGTGCCGCTGATCAAGGCGGCGATCGAGCACCAGGGTGCGGCGTTCATCGACGTGATCTCGCCCTGCGTCGCGTTCAACAATCACGTCGGATCGACCAAGAGCTTCGATTACGTGCGCGAGCACAACGAGGCGGTGAACCGGCTCGACGTGATCACCAGCCGCGCTCCGATCAAGATCGATTACGAGCCGGGCCAGGTCGAGGTGGTCGAGCAACACGACGGCTCGCGGCTCGCGTTGCGCAAGCTCAAGGACGACTACGATCCGCACGATCGGCTGGCGGCGATGAACTTCTTGCAGCAGCACGCCGCCAAGGGCCTGGTGGTGACCGGGCTGCTGTTCGTCGACAGCGACCCCGAGGACCTGCACCACCATCTCAACACGGTAGAGGCGCCGCTCAACACATTGGGCGAAGACGAGCTCTGCCCCGGATCGTCCGCGCTCGAGAAGATCAACGCCGGGCTTCGCTAGCCGCTCTTTTTGCCTGTTGTGCCATTACGAGAAGCGCGGTCCGCGTGCCCGGATCAATCGCGGTTACAGCGAGCCGCAGGCAGTCTGCGGCCGATACCCTGTACTCAACGGAATAGTGGTACGGCATTTCCAATCCAATTGGGGGCGCTAATTTTGTGACGTTTCCGTGTACTTTGACATAAGCATAAGCCCGGATGTCGTTCCGGTAATTTATAACCCATCAAAAATATTTTCGGATCGGGTTGATTGCGGCTCCATTTCAATATGTTATCCCTATCATGGCACCGATATTTATAGGGCCCGGTTACTGAGATGCAGCGTGCGCTCCCATAAGGGAAAAGCGCGGTGAGGAAGCCCAGGAGCCTGTGGCGTAAGGCCACTTCGAGCGAGGAACCAGCCACGGCCTGGTGGCGCGCTCGATATTTTTGGCTGAGTACGGCCGTCGCCATAGCCGGATTAGTCGCATCGTTATCGACCTGGGTTGCCGTTTCGCATCGCGAGAACGAACTGGCGGCGTTGGAGCTGAGCTCGCGCGCATACGGTCACGCGCTCAATCTGCAGTTCGGCATCAATGCATATCTGCGCAGGGTCTCCGGATTGCGCGCATTCTTCGACACCTCGGGCAACGTCAGCCGCGCGCAATTTGAAAAAATCACCAAGCAGCTGATGAACGATCAGAACGCCATTCTGGGCATGTCCTGGATACCGCGTGTCACGCGAGAGCAACGCGCGGCATACGAACAGGCCGCGACGCGTGATGGCATCCCCGGTTTTCGGATCAAGGCCGTGGCTGCGGACGGCAGCATGGCCCCTTCGCCTGAGAAGGACGAATACTTCCCGGTATTCTACACCGCAACCGAGAGTCCCGGCTCACGGGTCTATGGTCTCGACCTCAATGACGGCGGCGTGCGCCAGAAAACACTCGAACGTGCTCGCGACAACGATAGTCTCGCCACGAGTCCAACTTTTACGCTTCAGAGCGGCACCGGCAACCGCAGTGGATTCTTTGTTGCACTGCCGGTGTACGCGCCGGGCATGCCCCACGAGACGGTCGCAGACCGTGGGCGCAATCTGTTGGGCTTTGTGCAGGCCGTATTTCAGACCGACGTGATGATCGAGACGCTCTTGCGCACGACGACAAGTCCGGCCGGGCTTGACCTTTATTTCTACTCAGCCGACTACGGCCGCACGACGACGGCGCCGACCTATTTTCACGGCTCGCGCTCCCGCGCGACCCTTATCGAACCAAAGTCGAGACTCGCAATCATCTCGGGCCCGCACTGGACCGGCTCGCTCGACATCGGCGATGCACGCTGGACCATGATCGCAGTGCCAATTCCGGGCGGGCCGGGAATCCCCGTTCACACCGGCGCCTGGACGTCGCTGATCGTGGGCTTGCTCATGACCGCGATAGTTGCCGGCTATATCTGGGCAACCGGCCGCCACGCCGAGCGTCTTGAGATGGCAAACAAGCAACTCGACCTCGCCAACGACGAGCTATCGGTGCGGAACCTGCAGGTCGACGCCGCAATCAACAACATGGTGCAAGGTTTCATCATGTTCGATGCGCAAGAACGGATTGTCGTCTGCAACGATCGCTATATCGAAATGTACGGATTGTCGCGCGAGATCGTGAAGCCGGGCTGCGCGTTGCGCGAGCTTTTGCACCATCGGAACGCCATCGGGAATTTGAAGATCGACCCCGATCGATATCGCGATGATCTCCTGGCCGATTTGGCAAAGGGGGAAATCGTCACCTGGGTTGTCGAGACCGGGGACGGCCGCGAGATATCGATTACGAACAAGCCCATGACTGGCGGCGGCTGGGTCGTCACCCATGAGGACGTCACTGAGCGCCGCCGGGCCGAAGCCAAAATCTCGCACATGGCGCTGCACGACGGACTGACTGATCTCGCCAATCGCTACTTGCTCGACGAACAAGTCGCAAGTTGCTTCGCGCAATTGGGACGAGGTCAGAAGTTTGCCGTGCTGTGCCTCGACCTCGACTATTTCAAGAACGTCAATGATACCCTGGGACATCCGTTCGGCGACCAGATTCTCCGGGAAGTCAGTGCGCGGTTGCGTAGGTGCGTGCGCGAGTACGATTTAGTTGCTCGCGTCGGCGGCGACGAGTTTGCGATTCTCCAGCGCGACGTGACCGACCCCGCCGATACAAAGTCACTTTGTGAAAGGGTCGTTGAAGTGATCGGCACGCCGTTCGACCTAGATGGCGGCCAAGTTGTGATCGGCGTGAGCATCGGAATCGCGGTGGCACCGACGGATGCGACCAACGGCGTCGAGCTCCTTAAAGCCGCTGACCTTGCGCTGTTTCGCGCCAAGACCGACGGCCGCGGGACTTATCGGTTCTTCGAGTACGCCATGGACGGACGAGTCGAGGCGCGCCATGCACTGGAGCGCGACCTGCGCAAAGCATTGATGCTTGATGAGTTCGTGCTGCACTACCAACCGGTGGTGCATTTGCAATCCGGGGGGATCTCGGGCTTCGAGGCGCTGATCCGCTGGAACCACCCCGAACGTGGATTGATACCGCCCGCCGAGTTCATTCCATTTGCCGAAGAAACCGGGCTGATCGTTCCAATCGGCGAATGGGTTCTGCGACGGGCTTGCGAAGAAGCTGTCAATTGGCCCGACAATGTCAGCGTCGCAGTGAACTTGTCTCCGGTGCAATTCAGAAGGCTCGATTTATGCCAAACCGTGAGCGATGTTCTGAGGTCTTCGGGTTTGACGGCCCGTCGCCTCGGACTTGAGATCACCGAGTCCGTGCTATTGCGCAACCAAGAAACCACGCTTGAAACCCTGCATCAACTGCGTGCCCTCGGCGTGAGGCTTGCGATGGACGATTTCGGCACGGGTCATTCGTCATTGAGCTACCTGAGAAACTTTCCGTTTGACAAGATCAAGATCGATCGCGTCTTTGTGCGCGGTCTTTCGTCTAAGAAAGATTCCCGTGCCATCATCCGCGCGATCGCCCAGCTCGCGAGCAGCCTCGGAATGGAAACGACTGGAGAAGGCGTCGAAACCAAGGGCGAGCTCGACTTCTTGAAGCGCGTGGGTTGCACGGAGGCGCAGGGATTTTTTTTCAGTAAAGCCGTGCCCGCAAAAGAAGTATATGCGCTATTGAGACGCCAGCGGACGCGATCTACCAGCGTCGCCTGACCGGGACGCGCCACCGCACCGTGGCGGGCCCGTAGCTGTACTCCGGCGTGCCAAAAATGAAGCCGTCCGGCCCGGCAAGTTCGGCGGTCCATGTCTTGACCACTTCATGCTCGTACGGCGGGCGGCCCGGCATGGCGGGCGGCACGGGCTGGTCGAACAAGGGCATTGAAAAATCCCGGGGATCGAGCAGCCGGGCTTCAACGCCACCGCGTGAGTCGTTGAAGAATCCAATGCGCCGGCTTTTTCGGAGAACGCGTGGGTCCGCGTGATCTGACCGTATGTTTCTACCGCGCCCCTGAGGCGCTTAACACTTACACTCAAAAAAACGACCGAACCTCATGGTTGTAGAACGGTAAGATCCAAGGGGGTCGATCCGTGAGTGACGCCGAGCATACGCGCGGTCAAGTCTATCCAATTCGCGGCGGCAAAGATGGAACCTTACCGCCGGATGGATTGCCACGTCGTTTGGCTGCAATCGTCGCGGCTGATATCGCGGGTTACAGCCGCCTCATGGGACGCGATGAGGAAGGAACGCACGCCCGCATAAAACGGCATCGGCGCGAACTTATTGAGCCATCCATCGCGGAGCACCACGGGAAGCTCATCAAATATACCGGTGATGGTTTTCTGGCGATGTTCGACAGCCCGGTCGAGGCTGTTCGGTGTGCTATCGTCATTCAACAAAGTATGGTGGGGCGCAATGCCTCGCTTCCGTTGGAACAAAGGATTCTCTACCGAATTGGTATTCATCTTGGTGACGTAATAATCGAACCCGAAGATATTTATGGTGAGGGGGTCAACATTGCAGCGAGGCTTGAAGGGATTGCTCGCCCCGGCGACCTGTACATTTCTGGTGGGGTCTATGAACAGATCAAAAACAAACTGGTGTGTGCGTATCAGTCCCTGGGTGATCGACAAGTCAAGAACATCACCGATCCGGTCACTGTATACCGCGTGCTGCCTGATCCCGCCGCATTGGTTGACGCGCGGAAATTCAACAAACTTGTCGGAGCCGTCATCTCATGCGTCCTTCTCTTGCTGGGTGCTGCCGGCGGATACTATTTCTTCAACACGTACTACGCGCCGCAGCGTGCCTCTGTTCCGGCCAGCACCGTCGTGTCGAATGTTCCTGAGCCCCCCGCCGCGCCGGCACCACCGCGAGCGGCGGCAATACCAGCGGAGGTACCAAAGAGCTCTGCTGCGCCGACGGAACCCCCGAAGGGCGCTCCTGCAGCAACGGAAGCGCTGAAGCCGAGCGCGACGGCAACACCCGCCCCCTCACCAGTGACGCCGCTGATGGTACCGATTTCCGGTGGCACCTTCGCGATGGGCAGCAATGACGACCCCTCGGAGAAGCCCATTCACCGCGTAACGATCAAACCGTTTTCGATCAGCAAATTCCCCATCACGGTTCGCGAGTGGAACGAGTGCGTTGCGGCGAAGGTCTGTTCCGATGCGACGACCGGCAAGGACGACGCTCCCGCAACCAATCTCAGCTGGAACGACGCACAGGAATTCGTTACCTGGCTATCACGACTTGGTGGCAAGCAATTTCGGCTCCCGACCGAGGCGGAATGGGAATATGCCGCGCGCGCAGGTACACAAACGAGATATTGGTGGGGCGATCAGCTGCAATCCGACATGGCCAATTGCAAGGGGTGCAGCGGGGTTTACGAATCCACACAACCGCTGAAGGTCGGCAGCTTCAAACCAAACCCATTCGGCCTCCATGACATGGGCGGAAGCGTCGGTCAGTGGGTGGAGGACTGCTGGCACAGAGACTACCAAGGTGCACCGATCGACGGGTCAGCCTGGATCGAGAGGAACTGCGCGGCACGGATCATGCGATCAGGTTCCTGGAAGAACGACCCAAGCTACATTCGACCTGCAAGCCGCGACCGGTACGATACGGGCGTGCGGTATCCAACCCACGGGTTCCGCGTCGTCGCCTCACCCTGAGAGGAGGGTGCCATGCGGGTCATACAAACAGCATTCGTGATGATGGCGGCGATGCTGTTGCCGACGGCTGCCTTTCCCCAAGCGAAACCGGCACCCGATGATGCATATCTGTATTTCGTGTGGCCGCAGGACGGCACGGTCATCAAAGGAGGGTTTTGGTGTCGCTTTGGTTTGCGCAACATGGGCGTTACGCATGCGGGCGACGATTTTCCGAACAGCGGGCATCATCACCTGCTGATTGATGTCAATGAATTGATCGATCCAAACGATGCAATTCCCCAGGACAAGAACCATCTTCATTTCGGCGCAGGGCAAACCGAGGCACGTATAGAGCTGCCGCCGGGCAAGCACACACTTCAGCTTGTGCTCGGCGATGCCAAGCATTTTCCGTTTAAACCGCCCGTCGTCTCAAAAAAGATCACGGTCCTCGTAAAATAGCGTCCCTGAACTGCGGCGCCGCCCGGCCGGCGAGTGTTCGTTGCCGCGCTGGAAAACCACGTGCAACAGAAGCCCGCACGAACGATCGCGCGGACCTCTCTTGAGATCTGGCGAAACCTTCGCCGATCAGGCGGCGTTGATCAGCCCGAGTTGCGTCAACGCCTTAACGCCGTCGTCGAGTCCGATTTCCTGGGCGATCCTGCCGTTCTCGATGCGCAGAACGGTGGTGCCTGTGAAATGCATCTTCCGGCCAGTCGCCGCGGGCAGCGAACCCATCAGAAAGTCACTGAAGGCCGGGCCCGTGTGCGTGCCACCGCCTTCCCACTGGCCGACCACATAGTCGCCTTCGGCGATCAAATCCGCCGTACCCCAGAAATTGAGATCGGGGAACGCTTTGCGGAAATCGGTCATGAACGCCTTGATGTCATCACGACCGCGGCGCGGCTCGTGCAAGGAGTACTTGAGGAGCATGTCGGGCGCTGCGAGTTCGTCGACGACGCCGAGATTGCAGGTCTTGCCCCAGAATTCGGTAAACCAGCGGCCAACGATTGCCTTGTTATCATCCTTGCTCATTCGGATACCCTTTCCTGTCTGATGTCGCACGTCATCGACAACAGCCGATGACCTGCGCCAGGGGTAATTCCGAACACGCCGGCATAAACTCCGCTTCTTGCTGCGGTATCGAAATTCATCAGCGTTGCAGGCTAGGCTTCCAGCCGCCCGCGTAATTCATCAAACGGCAGCATCACACGCGAGCGATAGGGAGCACGCTCTCGCAGCCGGCGATACCAGGCTTCGACATTGCGCACCGGCGGCCGCTCGATCTCGAGCTCGAAATAGCGGTAGAGTGCGGTGCCAGCCGGAATATCCGCCAGGCTGATCGCGTCACCGGCAAGGAAGGGACGGTCCGCCAGCACTTGATCGAGCAGCTGAAAATTGCGCGCGCAGCGGGCGATGCTCTTTTTGATCTCCGGCCAATCGCGCAAGTGATCGGGCGTCCGATAGAAACCCCAGAACACGCCGTTGAGAAAGTCGGGCTGTAGCCGCGTCTGCACCCAGTCCATCCAGGCATCGATGGGCGATCGCCGGGCCGGATCGTCGTGCCAAAACCGGCCTTGGCCCTGACGCGCCGCGAGGTAGCGCAAGATCGCGTGTGATTCCCAGACGATCGTGCCATCGTCGTCGATCACAGGCACGCGCCCGTGCGGGTTCATCGCCAGGAATTCCGGCGTATCGAGCCCGCCGAACGCGCCGCCAGCTGGAACGTGCTTGTAGGCGAGCCCTAGCTCGTCGGCGAGCCAGAGGACCTTCTGCGTGTTGAACGAGCTCGGTCGGCCCCAGATCGTCAGCACGCGCCCGCGCACTCAATCACGGCCGGGTCGTGCCAGAACGCGACGGCGGGCAGGCGGAAAGTCGCCTCCCGGGTAAGGAAGTTCGAGGGCTGCTATTGGTGGGCTGACGCGCAGGCGCTCCAGCCCCTGTTCCCGTCTGCCGCGCCCGGCGTCTGCCTCAATGACGAGCTTCTGCTTCGCAGCCCGGTGCTTTCGGCGTTTGTAGAAGAGCATCGTCAACGCAAGGCCGCCAATTGCGACCGCGATAATTGCGATGATCGTCACGATCATGTCGTACCGCGCGACCGTCGGTTTGGGTTGAGCGGGCGGCTCGGGCTGGACGGAATCGAATTCCAGGGAGACGGCATTGATCAATGCCGCGGCTTCCGCCGGTGTGGCCGAGCGCAGCGCCGGCAAATCTTGCAGCGTTTCCGTTTCCGTTGCCCCAACCGCCAACGGTGCAGGCTCGGCCGACCGACCGAGAGGTGCGGCACCGCTGTCCGGCTTGCCCTTCACGGCCTGGGCGCTTTCCGCCTGAAGCTTTGGCTTCGGCAGAAACGAACGCCAGTTTGGGCCGTACCAGCAGATTTTGCCGGCCACCACGTCAGCGTGCCATTGGCCGCGCGCGCCTGCGGGCTTGTACGCAAGGCAATCCAACGCCCACGCACGCTGACCCAAAGTGATGACCAACACGGTCGCAATGAGCACCGCGACCATGGGCTTTAGCACCCAATCTGGGTGCAGATATCGACGCGCGTGTCTGCTGAACGTCTCGATCAACGTTGGATCGCCCCCGCCCAACTTGCCATCCCACGCCAATACCATCTTGAGATCGTGGCCGAATTGGGGGCAGACCCTGGTGTTCCGGCCCCCAAGTTCGCTCGCCCTAAGGCGCGTGCAGCACCTCGCGGCACGCCGCCGGCAGCTTGGCCATCGTGGGCCCCGCATGCGGCGTCGAGTGCTCCGGCAGCACGACGTTGGCGAAGCGCTCCATCTCCTTGCTGTGGCAGCCATCCCCGGCATCGCGCGGCGGCTGCGGCTCGCAGTTCGGACTGTCGGGCTGGCAGCCGAGACGGACGTGGAAGTGCCAGTCGTGCCCCAGCCACGGCTGAATCTTGCCGAGCCACGCGCGGTCGTCTCCAGGCTCGCGGCAGAGCGCCTTCTTGATGGCGGGGTTCACGAACACGCGGGTCACGCGCTGATCCGAAGCCGCGGCCTTGATCAACGCCGTGTGCGCCGGCGTCCACACCTTCGGATCGACGTCCTTGCGGTTCGCGGCGACAACCATCGTCGCCATCATGTCTTCGCGTTCTAGCCGTGTGAATGCGTGTGCGGGCATGGGCGTGAGCCAGATATCGACGTCAAGGCCGACCTGATGGCTCGTGTGTCCGGCAAGCAGCGGGCCGCCGCGCGGCTGCGACATGTCGCCGATGAGCAGCCCGTGCCAACCGGTTCGCGTTGCCTTGTCGGCCAGTTGCTCAATAAATTGGATCAGCTCCGGATGGCCCCAGTTGCGGTTGCGTGACACGCGCATCACCTGCCAGGTCTCGCCGTCGACCGGCAATGCGACCGCGCCCGCGATGCAGCCATGAGAATAGAACCCGATGGAGCGCGCCGGTCCCTGCGACGGCGTTGTCTTGCGGGCGAACAGCTCCTTGGCAAGCGTGCCCGGCCCGTCGGGCTTGGCGAGCGGCGGCAACGGCTTGGGATCGAGAATGCCCTTGTCCTGCGCATTCGCGGCGCCGTGCGCAAAAAACAGAACGGCGCACAATGCAAGTGCGGCTGGCCGTTCAAAGCCAGGCTTGCGGGAGTTCCTTGACTCGCTGACGTGCGAACACATGGCCGATTGGTTAGGTACGGGGTGGGAGATTATCGATCGGATCAAGTTGCTCTACTTGTCGTCGTATGCGCCGCTGATCGCCGCAATGTAGCGCTTCACAGAGGCTTGCAGAATAGATTTTGCACCTGTCGGTATGACACGATCGAAATAATGCCCATAGATCGTATCGAATTGAAACGGCTCCAACGCGGCGGCAATTCCAGCAACCTGATGCGGGGAGAGCGGAATCAGGTTTGGATAGCTCCGCATGAAGGTCAGGAATTTTCGATCCATCGTGACCGTTGCGATGTCCGATGAGCACAATATTCCGTGGCCGTCACCTCCTCGGGCCCAATGCAGAACGCTTCCGCCCCGAAAGTGGCCGCCGCAACGAATGAGCGTTACCTCGGGAGCAAGCGTCAAGGTCTCGCCAGTCCACAGTTTGATCGAGGAGTCTGGACGCATGATCCACTGTTGATCGTCAGCGTGAAGATAGATTGGGATGCCACCGAACGCGCGGCTCCATTCCACCATCGTCGTGTAGAAATGCGGATGCGATATCGCAATCGTTTTCAGGCCGCCGAGCCCTTTGATCAGGGTGACGGTGGCCGGATCCAACATCGCAATGCAGTCCCACAAAATGTTTCCGTCAGGGGTACAGACAATGAGTGCCCGCTGGCCGATGGCAAAGGAAGGCTGCGTCCCAACACCAATCACGCCGGGCTCGTATTGACGGTATGAATTCCAATGTCCCGCTGCCAGTGCCCCGAGCGTTGTCCAAGTCTGTCCGCCAGGAGGAACGTATTGCCGCTCCTCCGTACAGATTGTGCAATTCGGCGGTGGTGCCGTGCTCGGCGCGTACTGTGTGCCACAAGCGGTGCAAATGAACGCGTCCATCTCACTGCTCCGGAAACTGGACACACCCCTTAGGGCTGGGGCGTCAACGATAGGCCATCCCGATCCACGTCATCACGTCCACGTGTTGCAGGTAACGACGGCGCGATCAGGAAGAATAAGTCGAGTCCGTCCCGAATTTACTGGGTGTAGCCGCTCACGGCTTCACCGTCGTCGATAGGAGATGTGACATGAAGATTCTTGCCGCTGCGATCGCGCTCGCCACCCTCCTCGCGTCCCCAGTCTACGCGAAGACCCCGCAACCTCGCCACCCGGCGGCGGCCGTCAACCATTTGGCGCCGAATAGCCCGTTCGTCGGAGACGGCCTGGGCGCACTTGGAAACAAGCAGCCGGCGTCTCGCTTCGACGCTCCGCTGCATGATTTTCAGAGTAACTGGGACGTCTCTTATTGAGCGACGCGACCTGTTCTCGGAGCAGCACGAATAGGTCGCTGCGCTCCCCGTCCCGCTTCGCTGGCTCTACAACGACACAAACCCGGCGCGAGCCGGGTTTGTGCCGATCGCCGATCAATCCTTGAAACGGCCCTGAGTGTCAGCGCGGCGCGTCCTCGACGAGCTTGGCTACCGCGCTCGGGAGAACGTCAAGGTAAGGGCCGCTGAAAAACGCTTCGCCCGCTCCGGCCCCGAAATAATCGTCGTAGCACTCGATCATCGCGCGCATGAGCTCGGCGCACGAGGGAACCGACTGGACGATCAATTCCCCAAGATCGTGCAGATCGGGTGACCGAGCAAACCGCGGATCGGTCGCGACCCCGTGCGCGACGCATTCGGTGGCGCGGGTCACATAGTTCTGGACAATGGCAAGCTTTTGCTTGGTGGACATGTGGGCACCGGGGTCCGCACCGGTGCCGGGGCCGGTCGAGGTCAAGAGGACCATCGAAAGGCCGGTTACTGCAGACAGAATCATCAGCGCTCCCGTGCTTTTACCGTTTCCTAGCCGACATCGGCTGCGATTTCCATCCCGCCGCATTTCGGGGGGCAATTCGTAGATGCAAGAGAAATGCCAGTTGGTGGCAAAATCCGCGACCAACGCCGGGAGCCAAGCGCCGGCGGCTGGGAATCGTTATCTAGTCTTCGACGTGCGCCTTGAGCCGCGCCAGCGCATCGTCCCATTGCCGGGATACCTGATCCAGATAGCTACGCGCCGCCTCGATCGGCGCCGGCTCGAGTGCAAACAGGCTCTCGCGCCCGCTGCGCACGCTGCGAACAACGCCAACGCCCTCCAGGACGCGCAGATGCTTGGTGACCGCTTGGCGGGTGAGCTCGGTGCCCGCGGTGAGACGCGCAATCGATTGCGGCTCGCCGTCGCAAAGTCTCGCCAGCACCGAGAGGCGCGTCTCGTCGCCGAGCGCAGCGAATACCGATGCGCGCTGCCTGAGCGCGTCAAGCTGCCGTTGGCGCTTGCTCGACATGCTGCGCGATGTTCTTGACCTGCTGGCCCCAGCCCTGGTCGTTCATGCGGAATGCCTCCGCCCGGCGCTTGCTCGGAATCTTGTCGAAGCCCGATTCGACCACGCGCAGCAAGGTGCCGCTGGCGGTCCTTTCCAGCGTGAATTCGACCAAAGTCGGCTCCTCGTCGGAATAGTCCTGGCTCTGATCGATCGCGTAAGGATGCCAGGTAAACGAGAACAGCCGCTCGGGCTCCATTTTCTGCACGACCGCCTCCCACCGATAGTGCTCATAGCCCGGATAGGTGATCTGCCCGCGCGACACCTGCCCCGGCACGAATGGGCCGTCGAGCCGCACGCGGAACCAGGCGCCGAACTCGCGATGATCGGTCAGCGCCCGCCAGACGCGGGAAACCGGGGCCTTGATCTCGATGGTCTTTTCGATGCGATCGGTCATACGCAACCTCCTGGTTGCTCATCGCTCTAGCCTAGCGCCTGGCCATACGCAACCATTTAGTTGCATATAGGTCCTCGGTGTTAGTTGGAAGGCCACGCAGCGCCATGTTGCAAAAGAACCACAACGCGCCGGAAACGTCCGGGGGCCGGTTGTCTGTAGAGCGTGGTTAAGTTTCGATGAACGCGCAATCTCGGTGGGGGAGTGCGAGTCGTGATTTCCGCAGGGTTGGGGCTCTGCAAGCGCGTTGGTCTGGGTACCGCGAGGCTCGTCTCGCACGCCTGGATGCGCCGGCCCAAAATAACCATCACTCTGGCGATCGCCGGCGTGGCGATTGCTGCGGGCACCGCCCTCATGTCGGCTGCGGTCGGCAGCAATGACCCTGGGCTCGATGAAGGCGAATTCGGGCGGCAAGACCGGCTCGAATCGCTGGTGCTGGATTGGCGGCGGTTTCCGTCGGTCGGAATGGCGAGCCTGGCGTCGATTCAAAGGCCGGTGGCAAGCCCGACGGCCGAAGTCTGGTCCGATCCGGATGGGCTGGCCGCGCCTCCCCGGGCCGTCGACATTGTCCGAATCAAGAGCAAAGGGACCGGAATCGCGAGCTTCTACAGCACGGGCATCAAAACCGCGAACGGCGAGCACTTCGATCCGGGCCAATTGACCGCCGCGCACCGAACCCTGCCGTTCGGCACCCGGCTTCAGGTCACCAATATGGAAACCGGCAAGACGGTCATGGTTCGGGTCAATGACCGCGGACCCTATATCGACGGCCGCGTCCTCGACCTCTCGCGTTATGCAGCCGAGAGCCTGGGAATAATCGACCAGGGCGTGGCCAAGGTCCACATGGCGATCGTGCAGTAACCATCCCTGCAAAGCGGTATTGCGTCCCCTGCCCCGCGCCCCATGTTGGCGGGCGGGCATGGCCGTCCTTCGAGACGCCTCGCTTCGCGAGGCTCCTCAGGACGAGGTCTGAGTTTGTGGCGCGCACCCGCCGCAAGTTCAGTCCTCATCCTGAGGAGCGCCCGCAGGGCGCGTCTCGAAGGATGGCAAGATGCAACGGCATCGCAACAGCCATGACGCAGCGATTCGATTTCGCCAACCAGGACTATTTGCGCGATCCCGCGGCCGGCCTGGCGCGGTTGCGAGCGGCGGGAGCGCTCGTTGACGTGCGGTTCCCGATCGTCGGCAAGGTGTGGATCACCACCACACAGGAGATGGCGTCGCGCGTGCTCAAGGACAGCGCGACCTTCACGCTGCGCCAGGAAGGCGGCGCTGTTGCCGGGCTGCGGTGGTGGATGCCCGGGATGATCCGCACGCTTGCCGATAACATGCTCACGATGGACGAGCCGGACCACACTCGGCTGCGCAGCATCGTGGACGAAGCGTTTCGGCGGCGCGCGATCCTCGACATGGAGCCGCATATTCTCAAGCTCGCCGACGACCTTGCCGCACGTTTGTTTGCGGACGGCAGTCCCGCGGATCTGGTCGAGCGCTATGCACGTCAGCTGCCGCTGTCGGTCATCTGCGAGCTCCTGGGGCTGCCGCCGGACGACCGCCCGACGTTCATCGCTTGGACTAAGAACCTCACCCGCATCACCGGCATGATGGGGTGGCTCGTTCGCCTCTTTCCCGCGCTCGTGTCCATGAGGCGCTATCTGGAAAGACGCCTCGAGATCGTGCGCAAGCAAGGCGGCGAAGGGCTGATCGCGGAAATCGTTCGTGTTGAGAAGGAGGGCCAGCGCATCAGCGCGCGCGAAATGGTGGCGATGGTTTTCCTGCTGCTGGGCGCCGGCAGCGAGACCACCATGCACTTGATCAGCGGATCGGTCTTCGAACTGTTGCGCAACCCGAGCCTGCGCGACTGGCTCGCCGCCGATTGGAGCCGCGCCAACCTCGCCATCGAGGAGTTCCTGCGTTTCGTCTCGCCCGTGCAGGTCACCAAGCCGCGCTTTGCGCGTCACGACGTGGAGCTCGGCGGCGTGCGGATCAAGAAGGGCGAGAAGATCATGGCCATGCTGGCGGCCGCCAACATGGATCCGAACGCGAACGAGCATCCGGAACGGCTCGACCTCGAACGTCGTTCCAACCGGCATCTCTCGTTTGGAACCGGCATCCACTTCTGTCTCGGCCACCAGCTCGCGCGCATCGAAGCCAAATGCGCGCTTGAGGCTTTGTTCCGGCGCTGGCCGCAGCTCGCACTCGCCGTTCCGGAGGCGCAGATCCGCTGGCGTGAGCGCCCCGGGCTGCGGGCCATTGCAAACCTGCCGGTGGTGGCGCCGGCCAGATGACCGGGTGGCGGATCGGCCGCTTGTGTTTCACACTTTCCGGACCTCATCCTGCGTGACGCTTGGCTCCCTGGGTCAGGCTCCCGAGGACGAGCATTGAGTAGGTGAACATGCCGCACGCACCTGAACCGCCGCTGCACGTCCTGAGCCTCGACCCAGCGCTCGGGCGCAAGATCATCGACGTTCACATCTGGGCGGTGCGGCAAGGCTTGCGCGGCGCTGCTGTCGATGTGCTGTTCGACGGCTTCTGTCAGCGGCTTGTCGTCGCCGGCCTGCCGCTGTGGCGGGGATTTGCCGGGATGCGCACGCTGCATCCGCAATGGGGCGGTTATGGTTACACGTGGCGGCGCGACCTCAACGCGATCGAGTACGACCGATTTGGGCGTGGCGTCGACACCAACCCGGACTGGGTCGAGAGCCCGTTCCGCTTTCTCATCAATCAAACCCGGGTCATCCGACGACGCGTGCCGCATCGATGCGCCGGCGTCTCGAAGGCACGCGGACGCGCAGCTTGATTTTCCGGTTCTCAAGAGCCTCGCCGCCGCCGGTGCCACCGACTATTTCGCGCAGTTCTTCCGCTTCGGGCCCGACGGCGACCCGTCACGCGGAACCGGCGTCGCCTATTCGTTTGCGACCGACCGGGCGGACGGCTTTGCCGACGACGACATCACGTTGTTGCGGGCCGTGCTGCCGGCCGCGTCCATTGCCATGATGGCGAAGGCCGGCCACACCATCGCACGCAGCCTGCTCGAGGCCTATATGGGCGGCGACGCCGGACGGCGCGTCCATGCCGGCGCGATCGAACGCGGCTCGGTCGAGACCATCCGGGCCGTGCTCTGGTACGCCGACATTCGCGGCTTCACCGCGATCGCCGACGCGGCACCCGGCCCGGTCCTGATCGAGCTACTCGACGAGGTATTCGAAACGCTGACCGCCGCGCTGCGTCCGCGCGACGGCCAGGTGCTCAAATTCCTGGGCGACGGCATGCTCGCGATCTTCCCGTGCTCGGAGGCGACGCAGGATGCGACCTGCGCCCGCGCGCTCGACGCCGCAACCGAAGCGATGACGGCGATCGCTGCGCTCAACGAGGCGCGGCGCGCGGCCGGCAAGCCGATCGCAACGGTCGACCTCGCGCTGCATCTCGGCGACGTGCTCTACGGCAACGTCGGCGCGGTCGACCGGCTCGACTTCACGGTGATCGGACCTGCGGTCAACGAGGTCGCGCGCATCGAGGCGCTGTGCGAGCCATTGGGGCGCAACTTGCTGCTCACCGCCGAGTTTGCGGCGTCAATGACGGACCGCAGGCGGCTCGAACCGCTTGGCCGGCATGACCTGCGCGGCGTGCGTGAGGCAAGGGAGATTTTTGGGTTGGTTGTCGGTGCGGGAGCTCGGCCCGGCGCGACCTATTCCTCCGGCGCTTCGACGATCGGATCGTAGCGCTTGGCGTCAAAGCCGAGCAGATTGAAAGTCTGCTGCATGTGCGCGGGTAGCGGCGCGGTCACGTCGATCACTCCGCCGCGTGGATGCGGAACAACGATCCGGCGCGCCAGGAGATGCAGGCGGTTCTGGATGCCGCCCGGCAGCTCCCAATTCTCCTTCGCGAAGTATTTCGCATCACCCAAGATTGCGTGACCGATGTGCGCCATGTGGGCGCGCAGCTGGTGAGTACGCCCGGTCACCGGCTTGAGCGAGACGAACGCGAGCTGCTGGCCCGCGGTCTCGACCACCGCGTAATAGGTGACCGCGTGGCTCGCACCTTCCTCGCCGTGGCGCGCGATGCGCATGACGGATTCATCCTCGCGCTCGTCCTTGGCGAGAAAGGTCGAGATGCGGCCCTGCTTCGGTTTGGGGACGCCCGCCACCGCCGCCCAGTAGATCTTGCGCGCGGTGCGGGTGCGAAAGGTTTTCGCCAGCGCGGAGGCGGCGAAGCGGGTCTTCGCCACCAACAGGCAGCCCGAGGTGTCGCGGTCGAGCCGATGCACAAGGCGCGGGCGCTGGCCCTCCTTGTCCCGCAAACTGTCCAGCATGCCGTCGATATGCTTGACCATGCCGGAGCCGCCCTGCACCGCAAGCCCGATCGGCTTGTTGAGCACCAGCACGTCGGCGTCCTCGTAGAGCGTAATCGACTTGAGGAACGCGCGCGTCTTCGCATCCTCTTCCGAACCAGGCGCTGGTTTTGCCTCGAGCCGCAGCGGCGGGATGCGCACCGATTGCCCGGCGCTCAGGCGATCCTTGCCGTCGACGCGCTTACCGTTGACGCGCAGCTCGCCTTTGCGGATGACGCGCTGGATGTGGGAGAACGAGAGACCCGGAAACTTCGCCTCCAGGAACCGGTCGACCCGCATGCCGGCCTCGTCCGGCGTGACCGCCATTGTTTGGACGCCGGTTGCGATCGGCGGTGGAGGCGCGGGCTCGGCACCCTGATGCGCGGCGCCTGCGGGCGGCCGCGCCGGTCGATCGGGGCCGCGCCGCTCGCCAGCCTGTGCTCCGGCTCTGGCCTGCGATCGAGGTTTCGATCGATTGCGATCGGGTCTGCGCGGTCCGGCGCGTGGCTTACGCTGTCTCATGAGGCGCACGCGTAGCCGAAAAAGCGCCGCCCGTCACGCATTCTGCCGATCACTGCTGGCGCTCTTCGACGACTAGCAACCCGCCCGAACGGCCGGGTCGCACCGGGATCGCCGCTCTGATAGCGTCTCGGCGCCAGACCAGTCGAACCGGCGCCGATGCAAACCGCGCTTTATCAGCTCGCCGAAGATTTCCTGTCGACGATCGTCTTCCTGATCGCGTATTTCGCGACCGGAAATCTCTATCTGGCGGTGATCCTCGCGATCGTCGTGGGTGTCGGCCAGTTCGTGCTGCTCAAGCGCCGCGGCCGCACGCTCGACGCCATGGGGTGGCTGAGCCTCGGGTTTGCAATCGCGCTGGGCGGCGCAACGCTGATCACCGACGACAGCCGTTTCATCATGGCGAAGCCGAGCGTGATCCATTTCGCGATCGCGGTGGTGATGCTGCGGCCGGGCTGGCTCAAGCGCTACATGCCCGATGTCGTCAGAGAGAACGTGCCGGAGCGCGTGCTGGTCGCGTCGGGTTATGCCTGGGCCGCGCTGATGATTGTGCTTGGCCTCGCCAATCTCGTCATCGCCAGCCGCTACAGCATCGAGGTGTGGGCGTGGTTCATCTCGCTCGGCGCGGTCGGCGCCAAGGTGGTGGCGTTCCTGATCCAGTTTGCGCTGATCCAGATCCTGGTTCGCCGCAAGCTGCGGCTCAACGCAGCCGCGGCCAAATCAACCGCCGCCCCGCTCGCGCCGTAGCTTTGCCCAGTACTCCAGCCGCTTCTTGATCTCGCGCTCGAACCCGCGCTCAGGCGGGTCGTAGAAGGTCTGACGGCCGAGTGCTTCCGGGAAATAGTCCTGGCCGGAGAACGCGTCCGGCGCATCATGGTCGTAGTCGTAGCCCGAGCCGTAACCCTCGTCCTTCATCAGGCGGGTCGGCGCGTTGAGAATGTGCTTGGGCGGCAGCAGCGAACCCGCCTCCTTGGCGGTGCGCTTGGCGGCGCCGAACGCCACATAGGCGGCGTTCGATTTGGGCGCGGTCGCGACATAGATCACCGCCTCGGCAATCGCGAGCTCGCCTTCCGGGCTGCCGAGGAAGTCATATGCGTCCTTGGCCGCATTGGCGACAACGAGCGCCTGGGGATCGGCAAGCCCGATATCCTCGACCGCCATCCGTACCACGCGGCGCGCGAGGTAGAGCGGGTCCTCGCCGGCGTCGAGCATGCGTGCGAGATAATAAAGCGCGGCGTCCGGATCGGAGCCACGCACCGACTTGTGCAGGGCCGAGATCAGGTTGTAGTGGCCATCCTGCTTCTTGTCGTAGATCGGCGCGCGCCGCTGCACGACCTCCTGCAGCTTGGCCGCGTCAAACACTTCGCCTTCGCGCGCGGCACGCCAGACTTCCTCGGCGAGCGTGAGCGCGGCGCGGCCGTCGCCGTCGGCCATGCGGATCAGCGAGGCGCGCGCCTCGGGATCGAGCGGCAAGGCCTTGCCCTCGATCGCTTCGGCACGCGCCAGGAGTTTTTCGAGCGCAGCCGCATCGAGCGACTTGAACACCAGCACGCGGGCGCGCGACAGGAGCGGTGCGATCAGTTCGAAGGAAGGATTTTCGGTGGTCGCGCCCACCAGCACGATGGTTCCGTCCTCCATGACCGGCAGGAAAAAGTCCTGCTGGGCGCGGTTGAAGCGATGGATCTCGTCGACGAACAGCAAGGTGCCCTGCCCGACCTCGCGGCGCGCGCGCGCCGCGTCGAACACCTTCTTGAGATCGGCAACGCCGGAAAAAATCGCCGAGATCTGCTCGAACGTGAGCTCGGTGGCATCGGCCAGCAGCCGCGCCACCGTGGTCTTGCCGGTGCCGGGCGGCCCCCAGAAGATCAGCGAGCCGAGCGTGCGGGTCGCGAGCATGCGGGAGAGCGCGCCGTCGGGGCCGAGCAGTTGATCCTGGCCGACCACTTCGCCGAGATCGCGCGGCCGCAGCTTGTCGGCGAGCGGCCGCGGCGCCCCCTGGTCAAGCCCGGCGGCGGCGAACAGGCTTGGCCCTCGCGATTTCGGTCGAGAGGTCATGGGACCGATATTTCTCCGCCGCCTAAGCTAGTGCTTCGGCAGCGGCGTTTCTACGACCTATGGAGGCCGCCAAACCTCACCCGCCGAAGACAACCGACATTTGCTGGCCATTGCGGGATACGCTGATCCGCCACAGACGGCTCTGGTCGCGGGTGGCGCGGTCGAGATCACGGGTGTGCGCGATCGCGGTGTTGTTGACGCTCAGCACCACGTCGCCGCGCTGAAACCCGAGGCTTTCGGCAATCGACCCGCTGGCAATGTCGACAATCGCGACGCCTTCGGTCGCGGGATCGAGCTTGAGCTCCTCGGCGAGCGCGGGCGACAGGTTGGCAACTTTCACGCCCAGGAACGGCGAGCGCGACTGGATCACCAGCTCTTCGCGCGGCGCCTCCGGCGCGCTTTGCAGCGCGATCACGAGCCTGGTCTCACGCCCGTTGCGCACGACCACGATCTGGGTCTGGCCGCCGAGCGGCTTGGTGGCAAAGCGGTAATCGAATGCATTCGGGTCGTCGACCGGCTGGGTGTCGACGGCAACGATCAGATCGCCGGTCTTGAGACCGGCGCGCGCCGCCGGACTATTGTTGCTCACGCCGGCGACAAGCGCTCCCGCCGGCCGCTTGAGGCCGAGGCTGTCAGCGATTTCCGGCGTCACGGCCTGCAGCTTGGCGCCGAGCCACGGCCGACGCACCACGCTACCGCCACCCTTGGCGGAGGCGATGACCACCCGCACCATGTTGACCGGGATCGCAAAGCCGATGCCGATCGAGCCGCCGCTGCGCGAGTAGATCGCGGTGTTGATTCCGACCAGCTTGCCGTTGAGATCGACAAGCGCGCCGCCGGAATTGCCGGGATTGATGGCGGCGTCGGTCTGAATGAAGAACTGATAGTCGGTGATGCCGACCTGAGTGCGCGCAACCGCCGACACGATACCGTGGGTGACGGTCTGGCCGACCGCGAACGGGTTGCCGATTGCGAGCACCACGTCGCCGACCTGAAGCGCATCGGAATCGCCGAGGTCGATCGCCGCAAAGCGCTCGTTGTCCTTGAGCCGCAGCACCGCGAGATCGGAGCGGGCGTCGCGCAGCACCACCTCGGCCGCGATCTCACGCTTGTCCGCGAGCGAAACCTTGACCTCGTCGGCGCCCTCGATGACGTGATGATTGGTCACGACCAGGCCGCTCGGATCGACGATGACGCCGGAGCCGAGCGAGCGCTGCACCTGCGGGCCATCCGGCCCGCCGAAGAAGCGGCGGAACAGGGGATCGTCGAACAGCGGATTGCGGTTGGTGACGGTCTTGGCGGCGTAGACGTTGACCACCGCCGGGGCCACCCGCTTCACCACCGGCGCGTAGGAGAGCGTGAGCTGCGCGGGCGAGGCCGGCACCGCCCGATCCTGTGCGGAGGCCGGGATGGCGAATGTGGCGGCAAGGAGCGGCAGGAACGCGGTCACAAGCGAGCGCGGTGCTGAAGTCATGGGCCTATACCGATTTAAAAGCCCGCAGATATAGCGGCGCGATCTAGCCATTTGAAGGGCGGTATCGATGGAGCTTGTGGCCATCCTTCGAGACGGCCGCGCTAACGCGCGGCCTCTTCAGGAAGAGGCCGCGGTGGGTGGCACGTGTCGCGGGCCACGAACACAGCCCTCGTCCTGAGGAGCCTGGTCCACAGGACCAGGCGTCTCGAAGGACGGCCAAATGCGCCAGCTTAGGCTCTAAATCACGCGGCCGGCGCCTCGGCGGCGGCCTTTTCCTGCACCGGGCCGGAATCGAGGCCCTTGGCGTCGACGTCGCGGTCGACGAACTCGATCACCGCGACCGGCGCGGAGTCCCCATAGCGGTAACCAGCCTTGAGCACGCGCGTATAACCACCGTTGCGGCTCTGGTAGCGCGGGCCGATCACGTCAAACAGCTTCTTGACGATGGCAGCGTCACGAATCTCGGCGATCGCTTGCCGGCGCGCATGCAGGCCGCCGCGCTTGCCCAGCGTGACGAGCTTCTCGACGATCGGCCGCAGATCCTTCGCCTTCGGCAAGGTCGTGGTGATCTGCTCGTGCTTGATCAGCGCGGCCGCCATGTTGGCGAACATGGCGCGGCGATGCTCCGCCGTGCGGTTGAGCTTGCGGTGGGCGTTGCCGTGGCGCATCGGGTATCTCCGTCAAGTCAGTCCGTCAGCCCGGCCTTACCGGGCATCCACGTCGTGTGGTCGAGGCCAAGACGTGGATGGCCGGGACAAGCCCGGCCATGACACATTCAATACTAGTAGTGGTCCTCGAACCGCTTGGCGAGTTCGTCGATGTTCTCAGGCGGCCACCCGGGCACTTCCATGCCCAGGTGCAGGCCCATCTGGGCGAGCACTTCCTTGATTTCGTTGAGCGACTTGCGCCCGAAGTTGGGCGTGCGCAGCATTTCGGCTTCCGACTTCTGCACCAGGTCGCCGATGTAGACGATGTTGTCGTTCTTGAGACAGTTGGCCGAGCGCACCGAGAGCTCGAGCTCGTCGACCTTCTTGAGGAACGCCGGGTTGAACGCGAGATCCGGGATCGCCTCGGCGGCGCTGATTTCCTTGTGCGGCTCGACGAAATTGACGAACACGTTGAGCTGATCCTGCAGAATGCGCGCCGCATAGGCGACCGAGTCCTCCGGCGTCACCGCGCCGTTGGTTTCGATCTGCATGGTCAGCTTGTCGTAGTCGAGGATCTGCCCTTCGCGGGTGTTTTCCACCCGGTAGGAGACCTTCTTGACCGGAGAGTACAGGCTGTCGACCGGAATGAGGCCGATGGGCGCGTCCTCCGGACGGTTGCGATCAGCCGGCACGTAACCCTTGCCGGTGTTGACGGTGAACTCCATGCGGATTTCCGCGCCTTCGTCGAGGTGGCAGATCACCAGCTCGGGATTGAGCACGACGATGTCGCCGACCGTCTGAATGTCGGCGGCAGTGACCACCGCCGGGCCCTGCTTCTTGACCACCATGCGCTTGGGACCCTCGCCCTGCATCTTGATGGCGATGTCCTTGATGTTGAGCACGATGTCGGTCACATCCTCGCGCACGCCGGCGATCGAAGAGAACTCGTGCAGAACGCCGTCGATGTGAACGGACTGCACGCTCGCGCCCTGCAACGAGGACAGCAGGATACGCCGCAGCGCATTGCCGAGCGTGAGCCCGAAGCCGCGCTCGAGCGGCTCCGCCACTACCGTTGCGATCCGCTTGGGATCGGCGCCGGCACTCACTTGCAGCTTGTTCGGCCTGATCAGTTCTTGCCAATTCTTTTGAATCGTCACGTCATCACCTAATCGTGCAGAGCCGTCGCGGGCTCGCTCACGGGACCACGCCGCTCCGTGGAGATCAGCGGCGGCGGAGGCGCGCAATCCATCCGCCGGAAAAGTTCTCATACGCGCCGACGCTTGCGCGGCCGGCAGCCGTTATGCGGGATCGGGGTTACGTCGCGGATCGACGTGATCATGAAACCGGCCGACTGCAGCGCGCGCAGCGCCGACTCGCGGCCCGAACCGGGGCCCGCAACCTCGACCTCGAGCGTGCGCATGCCGTGCTCTTGCGCCTTCTTGGCTGCATCCTCGCCGGCGACCTGCGCCGCATAAGGGGTCGACTTGCGCGATCCCTTGAAGCCCATGGTGCCGGCCGACGACCACGCGATCGTATTGCCCTGGGCGTCGGTGATCGTGATCATCGTGTTGTTGAACGTGGCATTCACGTGCGCCACGCCGGAAGCGATGTTTTTCTTTTCGCGTCGGCGAACGCGGGTGGCTTCTTTACCCATGACAATCCTCTAATGCCCGCGGCTGAGCCGGGAGCCGTCTCTCTCTATGGCTGCCGTTTTATTTCTTCTTGCCGGCGATGGCCTTGGCAGGGCCTTTGCGGGTGCGCGCGTTGGTGTGGGTGCGCTGTCCACGAACCGGGAGCCCGCGCCGGTGACGCAGCCCGCGGTAGCAGCCGAGATCCATCAGCCGCTTGATGTTCATCGCAACTTCACGCCGCAGATCGCCTTCCACCACATAATCGCGGTCGATCATTTCGCGAATCTGCAGCACATCCTGGTCGCTGAGTTGGGACACCCGACGCGCTGTGTCGATGTGCACCTTTTCCATGATTTCCTGGGCCTTCTTCGGCCCGATGCCATGGATATACTGCAGAGCAATCACGACGCGCTTGTTTGTAGGTATATTAACACCAGCGATACGGGCCACAGCCTCTTCACTCCTGTCGCCAACCGGACACACCGGTTGCGCTTAAATGGTTGTAAAAGCTTTATAAACGCGCATACGACGCCATCCCCCTCACGTGGGGCCCGGCATCGTTGCAGCGTTTTTCGCGTACTGGGTGCCGCGTATTTACGGATTCCACCCCGGCTCGTCAACCTCCATCGCCGCATATCCCAATGGTTTTAACGCGCTAGGCTCGCCCGGGCGCCCTGCTGTTCTCGCCCCGCCAGGACCTGCTCGATCGCCTTGGCGACGTCCTCGATCCCGGCCATGCCGTCAACCGTCCGCAGGATGCCTTTGTCGGCGTAAAACGCGATCAGCGGTGCAGTCTGGCGCCGGTAGGCTTCGAGCCGCTTGTGCAGCGCCTCGGCGTTGTCGTCGGCGCGCAGCGCCTCACCGCGCGCGGCCATCTCAGCGGCGCGCTTTTGGATGCGCTTGAGGAGAATTCCTTCATCAACCTTGAGCTCGATTACCGCGTCGAGGTCGAGCTTCTTCTGATGCAGCATGCGGTCGAGCGCCTCGGACTGCGGCACGGTGCGCGGGAAGCCGTCGAGGATGAACCCGTTGTGGGCGTCGGGCTGGGAGATGCGGTCCGCGACAATTTCCACAACGATGTCATCGGGTACGAGCTCGCCGCGCGCCATGATCTCCTTGGCGTGCAGACCAACCGGGGTCCCCGCGGCAGTTGCGGCACGCAACATGTCGCCGGTGGAGAGCTGAACAATTCCGAATTTTTCGACGAGATTGGAAGCCTGCGTGCCCTTTCCGGCCCCTGGCGGACCAAGCAGGATCAGCCTCATCTGCGTCTCCCCCTCAATTTTGATTTCTTGATCAAGCCTTCATATTGGTGCGCCAGCAGGTAGCCCTGAATCTGCGCCACCGTGTCCATGGTGACGCTGACCACGATCAGCAACGACGTGCCGCCGAAATAGAACGGCACCGCCGCGTAGGAGATCAGGATTTCGGGGATGAGGCAGACCAGCGCCAGATAGGCGGCGCCGACGACCGTTATGCGGGAGAGCACATAATCGATGTATTCGGCGGTGCGTTCACCCGGACGAATGCCGGGAATGAAGCCGCCGTGCTTCTTGAGATTCTCGGCGGTCTCGGTCGGGTTGAAGACGACCGCCGTATAGAAGAACGCAAAAAACACGATCAGCCCGACATAGAGCACGAGGAACAGCGGACGGCCGTGACTGAGCTGCGTTGTGACGGCGCTCATCCAATCGGGCAACTGGCCGGCGTTGAAGTTCGCCACTGTCGTCGGCAACAGAAGCAGCGAGGATGCGAAGATCGGCGGGATGACGCCGGAGGTGTTGAGCTTGAGCGGCAGGTGCGAGGATTGTCCCTCGAACATGCGGTTGCCGACCTGACGCTTGGGGTATTGGATCAGCAACCGGCGCTGCGCGCGCTCCATGAACACGATGAACGCGATCACCCCGACCGCCATCACGATGACAACCAGAATCAGGCCGGTGGACAGTGCGCCCTGACGGCCGAGTTCCAGCATGTTGGCGATCGCCGACGGCAGCTCAGCGACGATGCCGGCCAGAATGATCAGCGAAATGCCGTTGCCGATGCCGCGCGAGGTCACCTGCTCGCCGAGCCACATCAGGAACACCGTCCCGCCGGTGAGCGTGATCACCGTCGAAATGCGGAAGAACAACCCGGGATCGGCGACCGCCTGGCCGGCGCTCTCAAGCCCGACCGCGATACCGTAAGCCTGGAACGCCGCCAGCACGACCGTGAGATAGCGGGTGTACTGGTTCATCAGCTTGCGGCCCTGCTCGCCCTCCTTCTTGAGCTGCTCGAGGGTGGGCGACACGGTCGTCATCAACTGAATGATGATCGATGCCGATATGTACGGCATGATGTTCAGCGCGAAGATCGCCATGCGGTGGATGCCGCCGCCGGAGAACATGTTGAACATGCCGAGGATGCCGCCGGCCTGGCTGCGGAAGATCTGTTCCCAAGCCGCGGGATCGATGCCGGGCAAGGGGATGTAGGTGCCGAGCCGATAGACCAGCAACGCGCCGAGCGTAAACCAGATGCGGGCCTTCAGCTCCTCGGCTTTGGCAAGCGCCGAGAAATTGAGATTGGCCGCCAATTGTTCCGCTGCCGAGACCATGCCCTTGGCTCCGATATGCGCCGCGCTTGCGTGCGATGCCCTGCCCGATTACTCACCCCGGCAGGGCGATGACAATATAGGGATCACTCGGCGCCTTTACCCTTGTCGCCCTTGCCACCTTTGCCCTGCCCCTGAGGCTTTTTGTCGCCTTTCGCGGCTGGCTTCTCAGCCTGTTGATCGGGCTTGGGTTTTTCGGATTTCGGTCGCTCAGCCTTGGGCTCCCCGGCCGGCGCCTCGGCCTTCGGCTTGCCGCCCTTGGGCTTCTCGCCGGCCTCGCCTTTGGCAGGCGCAGCGTCACCCTTTGCCGGCGCCGGCTGGCCCTTGGGCTTCTCGCCGCGCGCCTCGGCCAGCAGGCGCTTTGCGTTCTTGCCTTTCGGCTCGGCGGACTCCTCGCGCTTGGGCGCGAGCACCTTGACGCTGCCGCCGGCCTTCTCAACCGCGGCGATCGCCGATTTCGACGCGCCATAGACCACGAAGTTGACCTTGGCCTTGAGCTCGCCGTCCCCCAAGAGGCGTACGCCGTCGTGCGCACGTCGCAGCACGCCGGCATTGACCAGCATCGCCGCGTCGACCTCGGCGCCTTCCTCGAGATGCAGCCGGCCAGCGTCGATCGCCGCCTGCACCCGGCCGAGATTCACCTCGTCGAATATCTTGGCGAAGATGTTGTTGAAGCCGCGCTTGGGCAGACGCCGGTGCAACGGCATCTGTCCGCCCTCGAAGCCCTTGATGCGCACACCCGAGCGCGCGGTCTGACCCTTGCCGCCGCGGCCGCCGGTCTTGCCCACGCCGGAACCGATGCCGCGACCGATGCGCTGGCGGCTCTTGCGTGCCCCCGGCCGGTCGGCAACCTGGTTGAGCTTCATCGCAGTCTCCTTGCCTTCCGCCATTGCGCGATTGCGGGTGCGCAATGACGAAACAATAAATTCACTTGCTCTCGACCATCCGCACCAGGTGCGCCACCTTGCCGATCATGCCGCGGATCGCCGGCGTGTCGGGCAACGTGGCGACACGGCCGATCCGGTTGAGCCTGAGCCCGATCAGGGTTTCGCGCTGGGTGTGCTCGCGACGGATCGGACTGCCGATCTGCTCGACACGAAGAGTCTTGCCAGTCTTGGTCGCCTTGCTCATGGCCTGCCCGTGCGCCCCCGCCGTTACTCGGTCGCCGCCTGCTCGCCATCGCCGTCGCGGCGGCGGGCCTGCAGAGCGGACACTTTGATGTTGCGACGACCCGCGACCGAACGCGGGCTGTCTTGGTGCTTAAGCGCATCAAACGTCGCGCGCACCATGTTGTAGGGATTGGACGATCCGATCGATTTAGCGACCACGTCCTGCATCCCGAGCGTCTCGAATACGGCGCGCATCGGCCCGCCGGCGATGATGCCGGTGCCGGGAGGAGCCGCACGCAGATAGACCTTGCCGGCGCCGTGGCGGCCGAGCACGTCGTGATGCAAGGTGCGGCCCTCGCGCAGCGGCACGCGCACGAGGTTGCGTTTCGCCGCGTCGGTCGCCTTGCGGATCGCTTCCGGAACCTCGCGCGCCTTGCCGTGACCAAAGCCGACGCGGCCCTTCTGATCGCCGACAACGACGAGCGCGGCAAATCCGAAGCGCCGGCCGCCCTTCACCACCTTGGCGACGCGATTGATGTGGACCAGCTTGTCGGTGAACTCGCTGTCCCGCTCTTCCTTCTCGCGAACCTTTTCGCGCTCGCGTGGTGCACGTCCCATGTGTCGATCCTGTCCGGTCAAGCCTGTAACGGGCGCTGGCCCATTTGTTAAAACTTCAATCCGCCTTCGCGCGCGGCGTCGGCCAGGGCCTTAACCCGGCCGTGGAAGCGATAGCTGCCGCGATCAAACACCAGGTCGGTAATCCCCTTGGAAGCTGCGCGCTCCGCGAGCAGCTTTCCGACTGCCTTGGCGGCCTCGATATCGGCCCCGGTCTTGAGGCCGCCGCGCATGTCTTTTTCGACCGAGGATGCCGAGACCAGGGTTTCGCCTTTGCGATCGTCGATGACCTGCGCATAGATGTGCTTGGAGGAGCGAAACACCGAGAGCCGCGCGCGGCCGCTCACGGCCTTGATCGCGCCGCGCACCCGGGCCTTGCGCCGCTCTGCCTGTTTCCTGGGATCAGCCATGGCGGGCTCCTACTTCTTCTTGCCTTCCTTGCGGAAGATGAACTCGCCCGCATACCTTACGCCCTTGCCCTTGTAGGGTTCGGGCCTGCGGAACGCACGAATCTCCGCCGCCACCTGACCGACCTTCTGCTTGTCGATGCCGGTGACGACGACCTCGGTCGGCTTCGGCGTCGCGATCGCGATCCCTTCCGGGATCGGAAAGACGACGTCGTGGCTGTAGCCAAGCGCAATCTGCAGGTTCTTCCCCTGCACCGCCGCGCGGTAGCCGACGCCATTGATCTCGAGCTTCGTTTCGAAGCCCTTGGTGACGCCGGTGACCAGATTGGCAACGAGCGTGCGCGACGTTCCCCACATGGCGCGTGCTCGATCGGTGGACCCTCGCGGGTCGACCTTGACGGCGCCGTTCTCCATCTTGGCGACGATGTCGTCGGGCAGGACGACCTGCAGGGCGCCTTTGGGCCCTTTCACCTTCACCGTCTGGCCTTCGACCGTGGCGGTAACGCCCGACGGGACGGGCACCGCTCTCTTGCCGATGCGTGACATCTCGTCCTCGCTCAGAACACCGTACAAAGGATTTCGCCGCCCACGTTGGCGTCGCGCGCCTCGTGGTCAGCCATGACGCCTTTCGGCGTGGAAACGATGGCCACGCCCAGACCATTATTGATGCGCGGCAAATTCTTCACCGACGTATAGACCCGGCGGCCCGGCTTCGACACCCGCTCGATTGCGCGGATCACCGGCGCGCCATCAAAATATTTCAGCTCGATCTCAAGCTCCGAGCGCCCGTCGCTGTGCTCGACACTGGCATAGCCGCGGATGTAGCCCTCGCTCTTGAGCACGTCGAGCACACGCACGCGCAGGTGCGAGCCTGGCGTCGAGACCTTAGACTTGTTGCGCGCCTGCGCATTGCGAATGCGCGTTATCAGATCGCCGATGGGATCGTTCACAGCCATGCGCCCCTCCTCACCAGCTCGACTTCACGAGGCCGGGAATGAGCCCCTTGGCGCCGAGCTCGCGCAGCGCAATGCGGCTGAGCTTGAGCTTGCGGTAATAAGCGCGCGGCCGTCCGGTCACCTCGCAGCGGTTGCGGATGCGGGTCGCCGACGAGTTACGTGGCAATTGCGCAAGCTTGAGCGAGGCCGCAAAGCGCTCCTCCATCGGCTTGGTCTTGTCGCCCGCGATCGCCTTCAGGCGCGACCGGCGGCCGCTGAGCGACTTCGCCATCTTGCGCCGCCGCGCGTTCTTCTCAATCGAACTCTTCTTCGCCATCCACGTCTCCTAGGTTTCCGCGTTTGAGGACGCCTTGCTCCTCACTGCCGGAACGGGAAATTGAAAGCCGTCAGCAATGCCCGTGCCTCGTCGTCGCTGCGCGCCGTCGTGCACACGGTAATGTCCATGCCCCAGATATCGGTGACCTTGTCATAGTCGATTTCCGGAAACACGATGTGTTCGCGGACGCCGAGCGTGTAGTTGCCGCGTCCGTCAAAGCTCTTCGGGTTGAGGCCGCGGAAATCGCGCACCCGCGGCAGCGCGATGGTGATCAGCCGATCGATGAACTCGTACATGCGCGTTTTGCGCAGCGTGACCTTGCAGCCGATCGCCTGGCCTTCACGCAGTTTGTAGGTGGCGATCGACTTGCGCGACTTGGTGACAATCGCCTTCTGGCCGGTGATGAGCGCGAGATCGGCCGCCGCATTATCGACCTTCTTGCGATCGTTGACGGCCTCGCCAATGCCCATGTTGACGACGACCTTGTCGAGCGTCGGCACCTGCATGCGATTGGTGTAACCGAACTGCTCGGTGAGCTTGGGCCGGATGACGCTGTCGTATTGCGCCTTCAAGCGTGGTTGGAGGTCAGCCATCGATCTCAGCTCCCGAACGTTTGGCGATTCGCACCTTCTTGCCGTCGGTCAGGACCTTGAACCCGATGCGCGTCGCCTTGCCGTCCTTGGGATCCGCGTAGGCGATGTTGGAAAGGTGGATCGGCGATTCCTTGGAGATGATCCCGCCTTCCTGCTGTGCCGACTGCTTCTGGTGACGCTTGACCATATTGACGCCGCGCACCAGCGCGCGGCCCTCGGCCGGCCGAACCTCAATCACCTCACCGGTGCGGCCGCGGTCGCGCCCGGTCAGGACCACGACCTTGTCGCCCTTGCGGATCTTCGCGGCCATCACAGCACCTCCGGGGCGAGCGAGATGATCTTCATGTGGTTCTTGGCGCGCAGCTCACGCGGCACCGGGCCGAAAATGCGGGTTCCGACCGGTTCCATCTGCGGGGTGATCAAAACCGCGGCGTTGCGGTCGAAGCGGATGATCGAGCCGTCGGGACGGCGGATGTCCTTTGCCACCCGCACCACCACGGCCTTCATTACGTCGCCCTTCTTCACGCGCCCGCGCGGGATCGCCTCCTTGACCGAGACCACGATCACGTCACCCACGGTCGCGTACTTGCGCTTGGAACCGCCCAGCACCTTGATGCACATGACGCGGCGCGCGCCGGAATTATCCGCCACGTCGAGGTTGGTCTGCATCTGGATCATACTGGGCCTCGTTTCTTGTTCACGGCGCGTGCCCGCGCCTACTTCGCCTTTTTCTCGCCGCGCACGACGGTCCAACGCTTGAGCTTGGACAGCGGACGATGCTCTTCGATCCACACGATGTCGCCGACCGAATATTCGTCCTGCTCATCGTGAGCGTAATATTTCTTAGCCTGCCGCACGGTCTTCTTGAGCACCGGGTGCGTGAAACGCCGTTCGACGCGCACGACCACCGTTTTCTTCGGTGTCGAACTCACAACCGTACCCTGCAGCATGCGCTTGGGCATCAAACTCTCCTTACTTCGACTGCGCGCGCTTCTGCTGCGCGATCGTCTTGACCCGGGCGATATCACGGCGAACGACGCGCACGCGCGAACTGTTCTCAAGCTGACCGGTGGCGCGCTGGAAACGCAGGTTGAACTGCTCCTTCTTGAGCCGCAGAAGCTCGTCGTCGAGCTGATCGACGGTCATCGCGCGCAGGTCGTCTGGCTTGATCATCTCGCTACTCCGCGATGCGTTGAACGAACCGCGTCTTGATCGGCAGTTTGGCGGCGGCGAGCGTCAGCGCCTCGCGGGCGACCTGCTGCGAGACGCCGTCGACCTCGAACAGGATACGGCCCGGCTTCACGCGCGCGACCCAGAACTCGGGCGCGCCCTTGCCGGATCCCATGCGCACTTCCAGCGGCTTCTTCGACACCGGCACATCCGGATACATTCTGATCCACACCCGCCCGGCGCGCTTCATGTGCCGGGTGAGTGCGCGACGTGCTGCCTCGATCTGGCGCGCGGTGATGCGATCAGGCTCCATCGCCTTGAGGCCATACTCGCCGAAATCGAGGTTGGCCGCGCTCGTCGCGAGGCCCTTGATCCGGCCCTTGTGCGCCTTGCGAAACTTCGTGCGCGTCGGTTGCAGCATGGCAGTCTCTCTTCCTTAATTCTCTTCCGTCGACCGATCAGCCGACGTCGCGCCGCGGCCGGCCGGCTTCGCCTTCGGCCATCCGCTTGTCCTGCGCCATCGGATCGTGCTCGAGGATTTCACCCTTGAAGATCCAGACCTTGACCCCGCAGGTGCCGTAGGTGGTGAAGGCAGTCGCGGTGCCGTAGTCGACATCGGCGCGCAACGTGTGCAGCGGCACGCGCCCCTCGCGATACCACTCCATACGCGCGATCTCGGCGCCGCCGAGGCGCCCCGAGCAGTTGATGCGAATGCCTTCGGCCCCGAGCCGCATCGCCGACTGCACCGCGCGCTTCATGGCGCGACGGAAAGCAACCCGGCGCTCGAGCTGCTGAGCGATCGATTCGGCGACAAGGCGCGCATCGAGCTCCGGCTTGCGGATTTCGATGATGTTGAGGACGACGTCGGAGTCCGTCATCTTGGCCACGCTACGCCGCAGCTTTTCGATGTCGGCCCCCTTCTTGCCGATCACCACGCCGGGGCGCGCCGAGTGGATCGTCACCCGACACTTCTTGTGCGGGCGCTCGATCACGATCTTCGACACCGCCGCCTGCTTGAGCTGCTCTTGCAGCTGCTTGCGGATCGCGATGTCCTCGTGCAGCAGCTTGCCATACTCGCCCTTGCCGGCGAACCAGCGCGAGTCCCAGGTCCGGTTGATGCCGAGCCGTAGGCCGACGGGATTGACTTTCTGACCCATGGGTCCTCCTCAGGCGCTTTTGCGCGACGCGGAAGTCCGCGGAACACGCCCACGGACTTCGTCGTTCAAAAACGCGACAGATAAATTGCTCATGCGGCCGCCTCCGCCGCCTCGACCTGGCGCACCACGATGGTCAGGTGCGAGAACGGCTTGGTGATGCGTCCGGCGCGCCCGCGGGCACGCGCGTGGAACCGCTTGATCACCAGCGACTTGCCGACGTGCGCTTCGGCCACGACTAGATCGTCGACATCGAGGTCGTGGTTGTTCTCGGCGTTTGCGATCGCCGACTCCAGGCACTTGCGTACGTCCTTGGCGATGCGCTTGCGCGAGAACTCGAGGTCGGCAAGCGCGCTCGCAACCTTTTTGCCGCGAATGAGCGCCGCCACCAGGTTGAGCTTCTGTGGGCTCACCCGGATGGTTCGCATCACAGCCTTGGCCTCGGTGTCGGCGAGGCTGCGCGGATGCTTCTTTTTGCTCATCGTCCTGGCCTCAGCTCGGTTTCGCCGCCGGCGCCGGCGCCGCACCCGACGCGCCGGGGGCGCGCTTCGCCTTGCGGTCGGAAGAGTGGCCGTGGAACGTGCGGGTCAGCGAGAACTCGCCGAACTTGTGGCCGACCATCTCCTCGGTCACCAGCACTGGAATGTGCTTGTGCCCGTTGTAGACGCCGAAGGTCAGTCCGACGAACTGCGGCAGGATGGTCGAGCGCCTGCTCCAGATCTTGATCACATCATGTCGACCCGACGAGCGTGCGGCTTCCGCCTTCTTGAGCAGGTAGCCGTCGACGAACGGGCCCTTCCATACCGAGCGCGACATGTCGTTCTCAGCCCTTCTTCTTACGAGCGTGGCGGCTCGAAACGATGAATTTGTTGGTTGACTTGTTGTTGCGGGTTTTCTTCCCCTTGGTCGGGAAGCCCCACGGCGTAACTGGGTGGCGTCCGCCCGAGGTGCGGCCCTCGCCGCCACCGTGCGGATGATCGACCGGGTTCATGGCGACGCCGCGATTGTGCGGCCGCCGGCCCATCCAACGCTTGCGTCCCGCCTTGCCGATCGAAACGTTCATGTTGTCGGGGTTCGAGACCGCGCCGACGGTTGCCATGCAGCGCCCATGCACGAGCCGCTGCTCGCCTGAATTGAGCCGCAGGATCACGTAATCCTGGTCGCGTCCGACAATCTGCGTGTAGGTCCCGGCCGAACGCGCCAGCTGACCGCCCTTACCGATCTTGAGCTCCACGTTGTGCACAATGGTCCCGATCGGCATGTTGCCGAGCGGCATGGCGTTGCCGGGCTTCACGTCAACGTGCTCGCCGGAGACGACGGTGTCGCCCTCGCCCAGCCGCTGCGGCGCCAGGATGTAGGCGAGCTCGCCGTCCTCATACTTGATCAGCGCAATGAAACCGGTTCGATTGGGATCGTACTCGATACGCTCGACCTTGGCGGGCTGATCGAACTTGCGGCGCTTGAAGTCGACGAGGCGCAGCGCCTTCTTGTGGCCGCCGCCGCGAAACCGCACGGTGATGCGGCCATTGTTGTTGCGCCCGCCGGACGAAATCTTGCCCTCGGTGAGCGTCTTGACCGGCTTGCCGCGGTAGAGCGTGGTGCGGTCGACGAGGACCAGCTGACGCTGGCCCGGGGTCGTCGGCTTGAAGGTTTTGAGTGCCATGATGCCCGCCTCACAACCCTGTGGTCACGTCGATCCGGTGACCCTCTTCGAGCGTCACGATCGCTTTCTTGACGTCCGATTGCTCGCCGCGCGAGCCGCGAAACGCCTTGATCTTGCCTTTGCGCACCAGCGTGTTGACGCTCTTGACCTTGACGTCGAACAGCTTCTCAACCGCTTCCTTGATCTGCGGCTTGGTGGCGGTGCGGGCGACACGGAACATCACCTGGTTTCTCTCCGAGGCGGCGGTCGCCTTCTCGGTGATGATCGGCGAAAGAATAACGTCGTAGTGGCGCGGATCGGTGACGGTCATTTGAAACGCGCCTCCAGCGCTTCGATCGCGGCCCTGGTGAGCACCAGCTTGTTGCGTCGCAGGATGTCGTAGACGTTGACGCCCTGCACCGGCAGGACGTCGATGTTGGGAATGTTGCGCGCGGCCAGAAGGAAGTTGTTTTCAATCTCGGTGCCGTCCACGATCAGAGCGCTTTCCAGGCCGAGCTTTGCGAGCTGCGCGCGCACAGCCTTGGTCTTGGCGTCCTTGGCGGAGACCGCGTCGAGCACCACGATGCCGCCATCCTGCGCCTTGGCGGACAACGCGTGGCGCAGCGCGAGCGCGCGCACTTTCTTGGGCAGATCGATGGCGTGACTGCGCGGAGTTGGGCCGAACGAGCGCCCCCCGCCGCGGAACAGGTTGACGCGCGCCGAGCCGTGACGGGCGCTACCGGTGCCCTTTTGCTTGTACATTTTCTTGCCGGTACGCCAGATCTCGGCGCGGTTCTTGACGTCGTGCGTGCCGCGCTGGCGTTTGGCAAGCTGCCAGACGACGCAACGCTGGATGAGGTCCTGTCGCGGCGTCAGCCCGAAAATTGCGTCCGACAGCGTGACCGAGCCGGCGCTTTCGCCGGTGAGGGTTGTGACAGTCAGTTCCATGTCACGCGCCCTCCTGAGCCTGCTCGGCCGCTGGCGCAGCGCCCGCTTCCGGTGCAGCGGCGCCCTCGGTGGCGCGGAACTTGCCGGGCTTGGGCGCGTCCTTCGGGAGCGCCTTCTTGACCGCATCGCGCAGCATGATCCAGCCACCCTTGGCACCCGGCACCGCGCCTTCGACCAGAATGAGACCGCGCTCCGGATCGGTCTGCACGACGCGCAGGTTGAGCGTAGTAACGCGCTCGACGCCGAGATGGCCCGGCATCTTCTTGTTCTTGAAGGTCTTGCCCGGGTCCTGCCGGCCGCCGGTACCGCCGATCGAGCGGTGCGAAACCGATACGCCGTGCGATGCGCGCAGACCGCCGAAGTTCCAGCGCTTCATGCCACCAGCAAAACCCTTGCCGATCGACGTGCCGGTCACATCGACGAACTGGCCGACCACGAAATGATCGGCCGTAATCTCGGCGCCGATCGGAATGACACCGTCCGCGCTGACCCGGAACTCGGCGAGCCGGCGCTTGGGCTCGACCTTGGCGATTGCAAAGTTGCCGCGCTCGGCCTTGCTGACGTTGCGCACCTTGCGCGCGCCGGCGCCGAGCTGGAGCGCGACGTAGCCGTTCTTGTCCGCGGTGCGGTGCCCGACGACCTGGCAATTGTTGAGCCGCAGCACGGTGACCGACTTGTGCTCGCCGGCCTCGGTGAAGAGGCGCGTCATGCCGACCTTCTGTGCGATCACGCCGGAGCGCATCTTCTCCTCCACCCTTACAGCTTGATCTCGACATCGACGCCGGCGGCGAGGTCGAGCTTCATCAACGCGTCGACGGTCTGCGGCGTCGGATCAACGATATCGAGCAGACGCTTGTGAGTGCGCATCTCGAACTGCTCGCGGCTCTTCTTGTCGATGTGCGGCGAGCGGTTGACGGTGAACTTCTCGATCTTGGTCGGCAGCGGGATCGGCCCACGCACCTGCGCGCCCGTGCGCTTGGCGGTCGCCACGATCTCGCGCGTCGAGGCATCGAGGATACGATGGTCGTATGCCTTGAGCCGGATGCGGATATTCTGGCCGTTCATCGAAGCTGCCTTCCTAAAAAATGGACCCCCGGGTCATGCCCGGGGGCGACTGTCCGCACCTACTCGATGATGCTCGCCACGACGCCGGCGCCGACCGTGCGGCCGCCCTCGCGAATGGCGAAGCGCAGTTTCTCTTCCATCGCGATCGGCACGATCAACTCGATCGTCATCGCGATGTTGTCACCCGGCATCACCATTTCGGTGCCCTCCGGCAGGTGCACCACGCCGGTCACGTCGGTGGTGCGGAAATAGAATTGCGGGCGATAGTTGGTGAAGAACGGGGTGTGGCGCCCGCCCTCCTCCTTGGTGAGGATGTAGGCCTCGGCCTTGAACTTGGTGTGCGGCTTGACCGAGCCGGGCTTGCACAGCACCTGACCGCGCTCGACCTCTTCGCGCTTGGTGCCGCGCAGCAGGCAGCCGACATTGTCGCCGGCCTCGCCCTGATCGAGCAGCTTGCGGAACATTTCTACGCCGGTGACCGTGGTCTTGGTGGTCGGCTTGATGCCGACGATCTCGACTTCCTCGCCGACCTTGATGACGCCGCGCTCGATCCGGCCGGTCACCACCGTGCCGCGGCCGGAAATCGAAAACACGTCTTCCACCGGCATCAGGAACGGCTGGTCCTTCGGACGCTCCGGCTGCGGGATGTTTTCGTCGACGGCCTTCATCAGCTCGAGGATCGAGTTCTTGCCGAGTTCCGGATTCTTGTCCTCCAGCGCCATCAGGGCCGAGCCCTTGATCACCGGGATCTTGTCACCGGGGAAATTGTACTTGGAAAGGAGTTCGCGAACCTCGAGTTCGACGAGTTCGAGTAGCTCGGGGTCGTCCACCATGTCGACCTTGTTCATGTAGACGACCAGCGCCGGCACGCCGACCTGACGGGCAAGCAGGATGTGCTCGCGGGTCTGCGGCATCGGCCCGTCGGCGGCGGAGACGACAAGGATCGCGCCGTCCATCTGGGCCGCGCCGGTAATCATGTTCTTCACGTAGTCGGCATGCCCCGGACAATCGACGTGCGCGTAGTGACGCTTGTCGGTCTCGTACTCGACGTGCGCGGTCGAAATCGTGATGCCCCGCGCCTTCTCCTCCGGCGCCTTGTCGATTTGGTCATAGGCCGTGTACTGGGCCTTGCCCGACTCCGCCAAAATCTTGGTGATGGCCGCCGTCAGCGACGTCTTGCCATGATCGACATGGCCGATCGTGCCGATGTTGCAATGCGGCTTGGTACGTTCAAATTTTGCCTTGGCCATCGGGTTCTCCTGACTTACCGACTAAGGGGTTGGTGGCAGGCTCAGGCGTACTTCGCCTGAACTTCCTGCGCGACGTTCTGCGGCACCTGCTCGTAGTGATCGAACTGCATGGTGAAAGTGGCACGGCCCTGGCTCATGGAGCGCAGGTTGTTGACGTACGAAAACATGTTGGCAAGCGGCACCATCGCGGTGATGACGTTGGCATTGCCGCGCGTGTCTTGGCCTTGTATCTGGCCGCGCCGCGAATTGAGATCGCCGATCACCGAACCGGTGTAGTCCTCGGGCGTGACGACCTCGACCTTCATGATCGGCTCGAGCAGCACCGAGCCGCCCTTCTGCAGCGCCTCGCGCAGCGCGCCGCGCGCCGCGATTTCGAATGCCAGCGCGGACGAGTCAACGTCATGGTAGCGCCCGTCGATCAGGGTGACCTTGAGATCGACCACCGGGAAGCTCGCGAGCACACCCGAGCCGAGGACCGATTCCAACCCCTTCTCCACGCCGGGGATATATTCTTTCGGCACCGCGCCGCCGACGATCTCATTCTCGAACAAGAATCCGGAGCCAGGCGGCAGCGGCTCGGCGATGATCTTCACCTGGGCGAACTGGCCGGTGCCACCGGTCTGCTTCTTGTGCTGATAGTCGACCGTCACCGGCCGTGTGATCCGCTCCCGATAGGCAACCTGCGGCGCGCCAATATTGGCCTCCACCTTGTAGGTGCGCTTGAGAATATCGACCTTGATGTCAAGGTGAAGTTCGCCCATGCCCCTAATAATGGTCTGGCCGCTCTCCGGATCGGTGTGTACCCGGAAAGAGGGGTCCTCCGCCACGAGCTTTGCCAGCGCGGTGCCGAGCTTTTCCTGATCGGCCTTTGACTTCGGCTCGATCGCGATCTCGATCACCGGATCAGGAAATTCCATTTTCTCCAGGATCACGGGCTTGTTCGGATCGCACAACGTGTCGCCGGTGCGCACCTCTTTGAGCCCCGCCAGCGCGACGATGTCGCCCGCATAAGCTTCCTTGATATCCTCCCGATTGTTGGCGTGCATCAGCAGCATGCGGCCGATGCGCTCTTTGCGCTCCTTGGTCGAGTTGATCACGCCAGTGCCACTTTGCAGCGTGCCGGAATAAATGCGGCAGAACGTGATCGTACCCACGAACGGATCGTCCATGATCTTGAACGCGAGCAGCGCCAGCGGCTCCTTGTCGTCCGATTTGCGCACGACCTCGTTGCCCTTGTCGTCGACACCCTTGATTGGAGGAACGTCGAGCGGGGAAGGTAGATAGTCGACCACCGCGTCGAGCAGCGGCTGCACACCCTTGTTCTTGAAGGCCGAGCCGCACAGCACCGGATAGAATGCCGCAGTGATCACCGCCTTGCGGATCAGCCGCTTGAGAGTGGCCTCGTCGGGCTCGTTGCCTTCGAGGTAGGCGGTCATCGCATCGTCGTCGAGCTCGACCGCGGCCTCGATCATCTTCTCGCGATATTCCTTGGACTGATCGAGGAGCTCCGCCGGGATTTCGACGTCCTGATATTTCGCGCCCAGGGTCTCGTCGTCCCACACGACGGCTTTCATGCGCACAAGGTCGATGATGCCCTTGAACTGGTTTTCCGCGCCGATTGGAAGCTGGATCGCCACCGGCTTGGCTCCCAGGCGATCGACGATATCGCGCAAGCATTGGAAGAAATCCGCGCCGATTTTGTCCATCTTGTTGGCGAAGACGATGCGCGGAACCTTGTATTTGTCGCCTTGGCGCCAGACCGTCTCGGTCTGCGGTTCGACGCCCTGATTGGAATCGAGCACGCATACTGCGCCGTCGAGCACGCGCAGGGAGCGCTCGACCTCGATGGTGAAGTCGACATGTCCGGGGGTGTCGATGATGTTGAGCCGCTTGCCGTGCCAGAACGCCGTGGTCGCGGCCGACGTGATCGTGATACCGCGCTCCTGCTCCTGCTCCATCCAGTCCATGGTGGCAGCGCCTTCATGGACTTCGCCCATCTTGTGGCTCTTGCCGGTGTAATAGAGGATCCGCTCCGTCGTCGTCGTCTTCCCGGCATCAATGTGGGCCATGATGCCGAAATTGCGGTAGTCCTCGATTGGATGGCTGCGGGGCATGGGGGGTCCTTGCGTGCGAAGCCTTACCAGCGGTAATGCGAGAACGCGCGGTTGGCCTCGGCCATCCGGTGCGTGTCTTCACGTTTCTTGACGGCGTTCCCCCTGTTGTTCGATGCGTCGAGCAACTCGGCCGAGAGCCGCTCCGTCATCGTCTTTTCGTTGCGCTCGCGCGCTGCAGTAATCAGCCAGCGAATGCCCAGTGCCTGGCGGCGGTCCGTGCGCACCTCGACCGGCACCTGATAGGTCGCGCCGCCGACGCGGCGAGAGCGCACCTCGATTGACGGCATGACGTTGTCGAGCGCCTGCTCGAACACAGTAAGCGGGCTCTGTTTGGTCTTGCCTTCGATCAGATCAAACGCGCCGTAGACGATGTTCTCGGCGACCGATTTCTTGCCCTCGTACATGACCGAATTCATGAACTTGGTCACGACCACGTTGCCGAATTTCGGATCGGGCAAAATCTCGCGCTTCTCGGCACGGTGACGACGGGACATCGTTTAGCTCCGCGTTATTTCGGTCGCTTGGCGCCGTACTTGGACCGGCGCTGCTTGCGGTTCTTCACTCCCTGCGTGTCGAGCACGCCGCGCAGGATGTGATAGCGCACACCCGGCAGATCCTTGACGCGGCCGCCGCGGATCATGACCACCGAGTGCTCCTGCAGATTGTGACCTTCGCCCGGGATATAGCCGATCACCTCGAAACCGTTGGTGAGGCGCACCTTGGCGACCTTGCGCAGGGCCGAGTTCGGCTTCTTCGGCGTCGTCGTGTAGACGCGCGTGCACACCCCGCGCTTCTGCGGGCTCTGCTGCAGCGCGGGCACTTTCTTGCGCGCCTTCTGGATGACCCGCGGCTTGCGGATCAACTGGTTAATCGTCGGCATCTCGCCCTTACCTCGTTAGCGGCGCGCTGTTGCGCGGCCTTTTTTCAGCGGAGCGAAATCACTGATCGCGCTCCAACGCGCGAGGCCCGTTTGAGGCGTACTCGCGCGCAATACGAAATCGCGCCATCCAAATCTGGATGACGCCGGCACCAAGCAGAGGATCGCGCCGTCAAAGCCGCACGCGATCGTGCACCCCGAGAAGTCTGCACCCTGGCAGGGTCAGCGGCAGCGTTTGAGCCTCATTGGTCGGGCCTCATGATCGAGGCTTGGTGCCGCGCCAACGAGCCAGGAAAACACGAAACGTTCAGTGTCGTGCGTTCAGTGGCTTGGGATGACCCGGGCAACCGATCCGACTAAGCGAAGCTCACCGCCTGCCGAAAAGTGCGGCGTATGTATCGGCGCCCCGCCCTGAAGTCAAGCCAGGAAGCCTCCAAATATCAAGGTTTTCCGGGCTCTGGCGCATCGTTCGCCGGATTTTCGCGCGCGCTTTCGCGCGCTCCGTGGCGAAGCTCGGGATTGTTCGAAGTTGCGCATCGACCGAATGGGTAACACGCGCAGGCTGATGGGCAACACGCGCAGGCTGTTAGCAAAGCGGCCGCTAGCCCTGCCTGCGGACCACCAAGCCGGCGGCACACCCCGGTCCAGACGGGACGCCCGGAGCGGCACGCGCCCGGCGACCGCCTTCCAGTTTGGACTAACCCATTCGTGGATAAAGAAAAAAGCCGCCCGAAGGCGGCTTCTTTTGTTGTGTTGCGTCCGCGTCATTCCGCGGCCGGCAACTGCGCGGCCTCGGGTTTGGGGGCCGTCTCCTTCTCGCGCTCTTCGAGAATGAGCTGGTCGCGCTTGGTGGCGACCTCGCGCAGCTTGTTCATGACCGCACCGGTTCCGGCCGGAATCAGCCGGCCGACGATCACATTCTCCTTGAGCCCGTCGAGCGTATCAGCCTTGCCGTTGACCGCGGCTTCGGTGAGTACGCGCGTCGTCTCCTGGAACGAGGCGGCAGAGATGAACGAGCGGGTCTGCAGCGACGCCTTGGTGATGCCGAGCAGGACGGGATGCGCCTGGGCGCCTTTCTTGCCCTCCTCGTGCGCACGCGCGTTGATCTCGTCGAGCTCGACCTTGTCGATCTGCTCGCCCTGGATCAGCTCGGTCTCGCCGGCGTCGTCGATCTCGACCTTCTGCAGCATCTGGCGGACGATCACCTCGATATGCTTGTCGTTGATCGACACGCCCTGCAGCCGATAGACCTCCTGGATCTCGTTGACCAAGTAGGCGGCGAGATCCTCGACACCCCTGATCGCCAGGATGTCGTGCGGTGCCGGGTTGCCTTCGACGATATAATCGCCCTTCTCGATGACATCGCCATCCTGCAAGTGGATGTGCTTGCCCTTCGGGATCAGATACTCGCGTGCCTCCTCGTCCTTGCTGTTCGGCTCGATGGTGATGCGGCGCTTGTTCTTGTAGTCGCGCCCGAACCGCACCGTGCCGGCGATCTCGGCGATGACCGCGGATTCCTTCGGCCGGCGCGCCTCGAACAACTCGGCGACGCGCGGCAGACCGCCGGTGATGTCGCGGGTCTTGGCGCCCTCGGTCGGAATGCGCGCGATGACATCGCCCGCCTTCATCTTGCCCCCGGGCTCGACCGACAGGACGGCGTCGACCGCGAGCATGTAGCGCGCTTCGCCGCCACGGCTGAGCTTGAGAACATCGCCAGCCGGGCCTTTGATCACGATCGCCGGACGCAGATCGGCCGCTCGGCTTGACGTACGCCAATCGATCACGACGCGCTTGGCAATGCCGGTCAATTCGTCGAGCGTCTCCGACATCGACTGACCTTCGACCAGATCTTCGAATGCGATCGTCCCCTCGACCTCGGTCATGATCGGCCGGGTATAGGGATCCCACTCGGCGATGCGCTGGCCGCGCTTGATCTGATCGCCGTCATCGACCTTGACGCGGGCGCCGTACTGGATCCGATGCAGCGCGCGTTCGGTGCCGTCCTGATCAACCACGACGATCACCATGTTGCGCGACATGGCGATGAGCTCGCCGTCGGAGTTGCGCTGTACGGCCTTGTTGCGGATCCGGATCGTGCCATCGAAGTTCGATTCGATGAACGATTGTTCGGAAATCTGCGCCGCACCGCCGATATGGAACGTACGCATGGTGAGCTGGGTGCCCGGCTCGCCGATCGACTGCGCCGCAATGACGCCGACGGCCTCGCCCATGTTGACGGGCGTGCCGCGCGCGAGATCGCGCCCGTAGCACTTGCCGCACACGCCGTTCGAGAACTCGCAGGTGAGCACCGACCGGATGCGCAGCTCCTGGATGCCGGCATTGACGATCTCTTCGACCTGCTTTTCCTCGAGCAGCGTGCCGTTCTTGACGATGACCTGGCCGGTCGCTGGATCGCGCAAATCCTCGGCGGTGGTGCGCCCGAGGATACGGCTCGCCAGCGAGGCCACGACCTGGCCGGAGTCGATGATGGCCCGCACCTTGATGCCGGCCGACGTTCCGCAGTCTTCCCCGGTGATGATGCAGTCCTGCGCGACGTCGACCAGACGGCGGGTGAGATAACCCGAGTTCGCGGTCTTGAGCGCGGTGTCGGCGAGGCCCTTGCGGGCACCGTGGGTCGAGTTGAAGTACTCGAGCACGGAGAGCCCTTCCTTGAAGTTGGAGATGATCGGGCTCTCGATGATTTCGCCCGACGGCTTGGCCATCAGGCCGCGCATGCCCGCGAGCTGACGCATCTGCGCCGGCGACCCGCGCGCACCGGAGTGCGCCATCATATAGATCGAGTTGACCTGGGCATCGCGTCCGTCGGCGCCCTTTTTGGTGGCCGAGATCTCGCGCATCATCGCATCGGCGATCTCCTCGGTGCACTTCGACCAAGCGTCGACCACCTTGTTGTATTTCTCGCCTTGGGTGATCAGGCCCTCGTTGAACTGCTGCTCGAACTCCTTCGCGAGCTCGCGCGTCCGATCGACGATCTTCCATTTGGAGTGCGGCACGACCATGTCGTCCTTGCCGAACGAGATGCCGGCCTTGAACGCGTGGTGGAAGCCGAGCGCCATGATGCGGTCGCAGAAGATCACGGTCTCTTTCTGGCCGCAGAAGCGATACACCGTGTCGATCATGTTGGAGATTTCACGCTTCGTCATCAGCTTGTTGACGATGTCGAAGGAAATCTTGCCGTGGCGTGGAAGCACCTCGCCCAGCAGCACGCGGCCCGGCGTGGTGTCGTACCAGCGCCGCACCGGTTCTCCACTCTCGTCGACGCCGTCCCAGCGGTATTTGATCTTGCTGTGGAGGTCGATCACCTTCGCGGCCAGCGCATGCTCGATCGACGCGGTATCGCCGAAGGGCCGCGGCGGCTGCTCCTTGTCGCCTTCGCGGACCAGCGAGAGGTAATAGAGGCCGAGCACGATGTCCTGACTCGGCACGATGATCGGCGACCCGTTGGCGGGGTGCAAGATGTTGTTGGTGGACATCATCAGCACCCGCGCTTCGAGTTGCGCCTCGAGCGACAGCGGTACGTGCACGGCCATCTGGTCGCCGTCGAAGTCGGCGTTGAAGGCGGCGCAGACGAGCGGATGCAGCTGGATCGCCTTGCCCTCGATCAGGACCGGCTCGAACGCCTGAATACCAAGCCGATGCAGCGTGGGGGCACGGTTGAGGAGCACCGGATGCTCGCGGATGACCTCGTCGAGAATATCCCAAACCTCGGACTTCTCTTTTTCGACAAGCTTCTTCGCCTGCTTCACGGTCGTCGACAGGCCCTTGGCGTCGAGCCGCGAATAGATGAACGGCTTGAACAGCTCCAGCGCCATCTTCTTGGGCAGGCCGCATTGATGAAGTTTGAGCTCCGGCCCGACCACGATCACCGAACGGCCCGAATAGTCGACGCGCTTACCGAGCAGGTTCTGGCGGAACCGGCCCTGCTTGCCCTTCAACATGTCTGCGAGCGACTTGAGCGGCCGCTTGTTGGCACCGGTGATGACGCGTCCGCGCCGACCATTGTCGAACAATGCGTCGACCGCCTCCTGCAGCATCCGCTTCTCGTTACGGATGATGATGTCGGGCGCGCGCAGTTCGATCAGCCGCTTGAGGCGATTGTTGCGGTTGATGACCCGACGATAGAGATCGTTGAGGTCGGAAGTCGCAAAGCGGCCGCCGTCGAGCGGCACCAGTGGACGCAGATCGGGTGGAATCACCGGGATCTGAGTCAGTACCATCCATTCCGGCTTGTTGCGGGACGCCATGAAGGCCTCGATCAGCTTGAGGCGTTTGGCGAGCTTCTTCGGCTTGAGCTCGGAGGTCGATTCCGCGATCTCCTTGCGCAGGTCGGCCGCAAGCTTCTCAAGGTCAAGCGCCTTGAGCATCTCGCGGATAGCCTCGGCGCCGATCATGGCGGTGAACGAGTCCGCGCCCAACTCTTCCTGAGCCTTGAGGTACTCGTCCTCGGAGAGGAGCTGGCGGTCCTTCAAGGCCGTCAGGCCCGGCTCGAGCACCACGTAATATTCGAAGTAGAGGATGCGCTCGAGGTCCTTCAACGTCATGTCGAGCAGCAATCCGATGCGGCTCGGCAGCGACTTGAGAAACCAGATGTGCGCAACGGGCGCGGCCAGTTCAATATGGCCCATACGCTCGCGCCGCACGCGCGAGAGGGTGACCTCAACGCCGCACTTTTCGCAGATAATGCCTTTGTATTTCATGCGCTTGTACTTGCCGCACAAGCACTCGTAATCCTTGATCGGACCGAAGATGCGCGCGCAGAATAGGCCGTCGCGTTCCGGCTTGAAGGTCCGATAGTTGATCGTCTCCGGCTTCTTGATCTCGCCGTACGACCAGGACAGAATCTTTTCCGGGCTCGCGATCGAAATCCGAATCTGGTCGAAGACCTGAGCCGGCGTCTGCGGGCTGAAGAAATTCATCACTTCTTGGTTCATTGCTGTCTCCGTTTTGGAGTCATCGGCCGCTTAGTCCGGCCGTATTCCGAATTTTCAAGCGTCATGCCCGCTCTTGTTCCCGGGCATCGACGTCCTCGCCGTATGCGAGAAAGTCGAGGATGGCCGGGACAGGCCCGGCCATGACACGGTGGTGAGCGCGATGCACCGCGCGTTTCACCGTCACTCCGCCGCCTCGCTGGTCGGCGTCTCGCCGCCGCCACGCTGTTGCTTGGAGTTGTGCAGGTCGACATTGAGTCCGAGCGAACGCATTTCCTTGACCAACACGTTGAACGATTCCGGGATACCGGCTTCGAACGTGTCGTCGCCGCGCACGATCGCCTCGTAGACCTTGGTGCGGCCGGCGACGTCGTCCGACTTCACCGTCAGCATCTCCTGCAGCGTGTAGGCCGCGCCGTAGGCCTCGAGCGCCCACACTTCCATTTCACCGAACCGCTGACCGCCGAACTGGGCCTTGCCGCCCAGCGGCTGCTGGGTCACCAAGCTGTACGGACCAATCGAGCGGGCGTGGATCTTGTCGTCCACCAAGTGGTGAAGCTTGAGCATGTAGATGAAGCCCACCGTGACCTTGCGATCGAACGGCTCGCCCGTGCGTCCGTCGTGCAGCGTTACCTGGCCGGAATGATCGAGACCGGCCAGATCGAGCATGTTTTCGATATCTTTCTCCTTGGCGCCGTCGAACACCGGGGTCGCAATCGGAACCCCGTGACGGAGGTTCTCGCTGAGCTCGACCAGTTCGTCTTCCTTCAGCGACTTGATGGTTTCGTCGTCGCCATAGATCTTCTTGAGCGTCTCGCGCAGCGGCTTGGTATCGTTGCGCCCGGCGTAATAGGCGTCGACCGCCTGACCGATGCGATGACCGAGACCGGCGCACGCCCAACCCAGATGGGTCTCCAGGATCTGGCCGACGTTCATGCGGCTCGGCACCCCGAGCGGGTTGAGCACGATGTCGACCGGCTGGCCGTCAGCCAGGAACGGCATGTCCTCTTGCGGCACAATTCGCGATACCACGCCCTTGTTGCCGTGGCGGCCGGCCATCTTGTCGCCCGGCTGGATCTTGCGCTTCACGGCGACGAAGACCTTGACCATCTTCATCACGCCCGGCGGCAGCTCGTCGCCTCGTTGCAGCTTTTCGACCTTGTCGAGGAAGCGCTGCTCGAGACCCTTCTTGGAGTCGTCGTACTGCTTACGCATCGCCTCGATCTCGGCCATCAGCTTGTCGTTGGGCGAGGCGAACTGCCACCATTGCGAGCGCGGATACTCGTCGAGCACCGCACGGCTGATCTTGGTGTCCTTCTTGAAGCCCTTGGGCCCGGCGATTCCGACCCGCCCCTCGAGCATATCGGCGAGACGGCCGTAGACGTTACGGTCAAGGATCGCCTGCTCGTCGTCGCGGTCCTTCGCCAGCCGCTCGATCTCCTCGCGCTCGATCGCCAGCGCGCGCTCGTCCTTCTCGATGCCGTGGCGATTGAACACCCGCACCTCGACCACGGTCCCCTGTACGCCCGGGCGGCACCCGCAGCGAGGTGTCGCGCACGTCGGAGGCCTTCTCGCCGAAGATGGCGCGCAGGAGCTTTTCTTCCGGCGTCATCGGGCTTTCGCCCTTCGGGGTAATCTTGCCGCACAGAATGTCGCCGGCGTGGACCTCGGCGCCGATGTAGACGATGCCGGCTTCGTCGAGATTCTTGAGCGCCTCTTCGGAGACGTTCGGAATATCGCGGGTGATTTCCTCCGGGCCAAGTTTCGTGTCGCGCGCCATCACCTCGAATTCTTCGATGTGGATGGACGTGAACACGTCGTCCTTGACGATCCGCTCGGACAGCAGGATCGAGTCCTCGAAGTTGTACCCGTTCCACGGCATGAACGCGACCAGCACGTTGCGGCCGAGCGCGAGTTCGCCCAGATCGGTCGAAGGACCGTCGGCGATGATGTCGCCCTTGGTCACCTGATCGCCGACCTTCACCAGCGGACGCTGGTTGATGCAGGTGTTCTGGTTCGAGCGCTGGAATTTCTGCAGCCGATAGATGTCGACCCCGGACTTGCCGGGATCGAGCTCCGCGGTTGCGCGCACCACGATGCGGGTGGCGTCGACCTGGTCGATGACGCCGGTACGCCGCGCCGCAATCGCAGCACCGCTGTCGCGGGCCACAACGCCTTCCATGCCAGTGCCGACGAACGGCGATTCCGCGCGCACCAGCGGCACCGCCTGGCGCTGCATATTGGAACCCATGAGCGCACGGTTGGCGTCGTCGTTCTCCAGGAACGGAATCAACGCGGCGGCCACCGACACGAGTTGCTTTGGCGACACGTCCATGTAGTCGACCTTGTCGGGCGCGACCATCTGCACGTCGCCGGCGTGCCGGCACACGATCAGATCTTCGGTGAAGCGCCCGCGCGCGTCGATCGGCTGGTTAGCCTGCGCGACGTAATAGCGGCCCTCTTCCATCGCGGAGAGGTAGATCACCTCGTCGGTTACGCGGCCGTCCTTCACCTTGCGATAAGGCGTTTCGACGAAGCCGTACTTGTTCACGCGCGCGTAGGTCGCGAGCGAGTTGATCAGACCGATGTTGGGGCCTTCCGGCGTTTCGATCGGACAGATGCGGCCGTAATGGGTGGGGTGCACGTCGCGCACCTCGAAGCCGGCGCGCTCGCGCGTCAGACCGCCCGGGCCAAGCGCCGAAAGCCTGCGCTTATGGGTAATCTCGGACAGCGGGTTGGTCTGGTCCATGAACTGCGAGAGCTGCGAGGATCCGAAGAACTCGCGCACCGCCGCCGCCGCCGGTTTGGCGTTGATCAGATCCTGCGGCATCACCGTATCGATATCGACCGACGACATGCGCTCCTTGATGGCGCGCTCCATGCGCAGCAGACCGATTCGGTACTGGTTCTCCATGAGCTCACCGACCGAGCGCACCCGGCGATTGCCGAGATGGTCGATGTCGTCGATCTCGCCCTTGCCGTCGCGCAGGTCGAGCAGCGTGCGGATCACACCGATGATGTCATCCTTGCGCAGGACCCGCACGGTATCCGGGCAATTGAGGTCCAGGCGCATGTTCATCTTCACGCGGCCGACCGCCGAGAGATCATAGCGCTCGGGGTCGAAGAACAGCGATTGGAACATCGCCTGCGCGGTGTCGAGCGTAGGCGGCTCGCCCGGGCGCATGACCCGGTAGATATCGAACAGCGCGTCCTCGCGCGTCATGTTCTTGTCGCCGGCGAGCGTGTTGCGGATGTAGGCACCGACATTGACGTGGTCGATGTCGAGCACCGGAATGTCCTTGTAGCCGGCCTCGTGCAGCGTCTTGAGCACCTTGTCGGTGATCTCGGTGCCGGCTTCGACATAGATCTCGCCGGTCTTGGCGTTGACGAGATCCTCGGCGATGTAGTGGCCGAGCAGCTCCTCGTCGGTCATGCGCAGTGCCTTGAGGCCCTTCTCGGCGAGCTGACGCGCCTGGCGCACGGTGATCTTCTTGCCGGCTTCGACAACAACCTTGCCGGTGTCGGCGTCGACCAGATCGTTGACCGCCTTGTAGCCGCGCAGGCGGGTGGCGTCGAACGGGACGCGCCAGCCGTCCTTGGTGCGTTTGTAGATGATGTGTTTGTAAAACGTGTTGAGGACTTCCTCGCCGTCCATGCCCAGCGCGAATAGCAGCGACGTCACCGGCAACTTGCGGCGGCGATCGATGCGCGCAAAAACGATGTCCTTGGCATCGAACTCGATGTCGAGCCAGGACCCGCGATACGGGATGATGCGGGCGGCAAACAGGAGCTTGCCGGACGAGTGCGTCTTGCCCTTGTCGTGGTCGAAGAACACACCCGGCGAACGATGCATCTGAGAGACGATGACGCGTTCGGTGCCGTTGACGATAAATGTGCCGTTCGACGTCATGAGCGGAATGTCGCCCATGTAGACGTCCTGCTCCTTGATGTCCTTGACCGAGCGCGCGCCGGTCTCCTCGTCGATATCGAACACGATCAGGCGCAAGGTCACCTTGAGCGGCGCCGCATAGGTCATGCCGCGCTGCCGGCACTCGTCGACGTCGTATTTCGGCGCTTCAAACTCGTAACGCACGAACTCCAGCTGGGCCGTATTGGAGAAGTCCGTGATCGGGAACACCGATTTGAAAACGGCCTGCAGCCCCTCGTCCGGGCGCCCGCCGTGCGGTTCCTTCACCAGCAGAAATTGGTCGTACGACGCCTTTTGAACCTCGATGAGGTTCGGCATCTCAGCGACTTCATGGATCTTTCCGAAGAACTTGCGAACGCGCTTGCGACCGGTAAACGTCTCTGCCATCGTGCTCTCTCGCTTCGACCGTCCGCCGGCGCTTACCGGCGGCGGTGTCTTCCGGCACTGCGGCGCTCAGCGTTGCGCGCGGGCGGAAGCTGCAGTGATCGGCGGAGCCCGAGAATCGAGCCCCGCCCGGACGTCCGATCCGAAAACAACTCGGATCGCGTGACGTGAAATGTCCGTAACGCGACAATTCACATAACCCAAACACCAGCAGTTCCGAGCGATTCGGATCTCGGAACTGCCGGTTAGTCACTCACAACTACTTGAGCTCCACCTTGGCACCCGCCTTCTCGAGGGTTGCCTTGACCTTTTCTGCCTCGTCCTTGGACACGCCTTCCTTCACCGGCTTGGGCGCGCCCTCGACCAGGTCTTTGGCCTCTTTCAGTCCGAGGCCTGTCAATGCGCGGACTTCTTTGATCACCTCGATCTTCTTGTCACCGGCAGCCGCCAGAACGACCGTGAACTCGGTCTTCTCTTCGACCGGAGCTGCAGCCGCAGCGCCAGGCGCTGCCGCCACCGCAACCGCCGCGGCGGCGGAAACACCCCACTTCTCTTCGAGCAGCTTCGCGAGTTCCGCCGCTTCGAGCACCGTGAGGCTCGAAAGATCGTCAACAAGTTTCGACAGGTCAGCCATTCGTCATGTCCTTTTGGTTTGAACCTCGGATGGAGGAGAGCCTCACGCGGCTTCGCTCTTGGCGGCATACGCCTGAACCACGCGGGCGAGCTTTGCCGCCGGCGCGTTGACGACCTGCGCGATCTTGGTAGCCGGCGCCACAATGAGGCCGACCAGTTTGGCACGCAGTTCATCGAGCGACGGCAACGAGGCGAGTGCCTTGACGCCGTCCGGGTTCAGGGCGGTCTTTCCCATGGCTCCGCCCAGGATCACGAATTTCTCGTTTGCCTTGGCGAAGTCGGAAGTGACCTTGGGCGCGGCAATCGGATCGCCCGAATAGGCGATCACCGTCGGACCCTTTAGGAGGGGTGCGATGGAAGCCACGTCCGTGCCTTCGAGAGCGATCTTGGCGAGACGGTTTTTCGCGACTTTCACGGAGGCGCCCGCCTGCCTGGCCTGCGTGCGCAGCGCCTGCATCTGGGCAACCGTGAGCCCCGCGTAATGGGCCACGACGACGACATTGGAGGATTTGAAGACTCCGTTGAGCGTCGTGATGGACTCCTGCTTGGCCGCTCGATCCACTGTTTGCTCTTTCCAGGTTGGCGGTCGGAAGCTGACCGCCGGTTGCGACATACCGCCCCGCTCCGTGCTCGACGGAAGGAGGACAGCGCTGGGTTTGCTCGCCAAGGCGAGCCTCATGCCTGTCCCCCGGCGCAGCATGGCCGCTCCAGGACTTCGAGGTCCAAACCGCCGCGGACGAGCTCATCGCGCGCCCGCAATCGGTTGCTTCCCCCGTCTGTGCAGGACATTAAGCCGATGGCCGGTTGATAACCGACGCTCCGCACCTGCAGTCTCGGACAGGTTGGCCGTGGTTTTCAAAACCCACTGGTTTTGGAAGACCTTGGCCGCGCGCGCTTCAGAAAAACTGCGTTAGGTCCTTGGCCCTTCAGATGAATCCCGCAGGATGTCCAAAGGATCAAGCTCCTCGTATCCGTGTTTTCCGAAAGACGCGCAAAGGCGCGCCGACAAACTGGGTCGGCACGCCCCGTGGCGTCTATCTAGAGCGAAAGGGTGAACTTGCCAAGGGGTCGAGCCAGTTTCCCGCTGGGTTTTTCGAGATTTTTCGCCGGTTTTAACCGTGAAAATCAGGTCCGGAACCGGCGGCCCGCGAAATGGCGGCCCGCCAGACCAAACGGTCTTGCCCACTTAAGCTGTCGGAAGAATCAACCGAACAAGCTCGAGGGCTCTACTTTGACACCGGGGCCCATGGTCGATGAGATTGCGACCCGATTGATGAAATGCCCCTTAGCGCCTGGCGGCTTGGCCTTTTGCACCGCATCCGCGAAGGCCTTGATATTTTCCACCAGTTTCTGGGCGTCAAACGACGATTTTCCGACACCGGCTTGAACAATGCCGGCTTTTTCGACGCGGAACTCGACCGAGCCGCCCTTCGCGCCCTTGACCGCGGACGTGACATCCATCGTGACCGTACCGACCTTGGGGTTTGGCATCAGGCCGCGCGGACCCAACACTTTACCCAAACGGCCTACCAACGGCATGAGATCGGGCGTGGCGATGCAGCGGTCGAAATCAATCTGGCCAGCGTTGACCTTCTCGACAAGGTCCTCAGCCCCGACCACGTCCGCGCCCGCAGCCTTGGCCTCGTCCGCCTTGGCGCCGCGCGCGAATACGGCGACGCGCTGGGATCGGCCGGACCCATTTGGCAGATTGACCACACCGCGCACCATCTGGTCGGAGTGGCGGGGATCAACGCCCAAATTCATCGCAATTTCGATCGTCTCGTCGAACTTGGCGTTGGACCGATCCTTCACAAGCTTCACCGCCTCCTCGATCGGGTAGAGCTTGGTGCGATCGACGCCCTCGCGCGCGCTCATCGTACGTTTGCCGTGCGTAGCCATTGCTCTTAATCCCTCACCTCGATGCCCATAGAGCGGGCGGACCCTTCAACCATCCGCATGGCTGCTTCGATCGTCGCCGAATTCAAGTCCTTCGCCTTCTTCTCGGCGATCTCCTTGACCTGCGCCTTGGTGATGCTCCCGACCTTGTCGCGGCCAGGCGCCTTCGACCCGCTTTCGAGCTTCGCCGCTTTCTTGATGAAATAAGAAACCGGCGGTGTGCGCATCTCGAAGGTGAAGGAGCGATCCTGATAGATCGTAATAATGACCGGAATCGGCGAGCCCTTTTCCAGCTGCTGGGTCTGCGCGTTGAAGGACTTGCAGAATTCCATGATGTTGAGGCCGCGCTGGCCAAGCGCGGGCCCGATCGGCGGCGACGGGTTTGCCGCCCCGGCCGGCACCTGAAGCTTCAGGAAGCCAGTGACTTTCTTTGCCATGTACTCTCTCCTGTTCGTGCACCGGGAAACGCCGGCTCGTCAGGGGCCGTGGTGCGGGTCTGGGCGGTTGGCAGCCGCCGTCACCTCCCACGGGTCCGTCTTCTGCGTTGCCCGGGATGTCCGGGTCAAGCCCGGGCATGAGCCTTCAGTCTTATTGGTCGCCTTTTTCTTCTACGGAAAACCGGTGTCGACCTTTCCTGAAAATGCTCGTGGCTCAGCTTTTTTCGACTTGGCCGAACTCCAATTCCACGGGCGTCGCGCGCCCGAAGATCGACACCGCGACCTTGAGGCGCGAGCGCGCGTCGTCGACTTCTTCGACCACGCCGTTGAATGACGCGAACGGACCGTCGGACACGCGCACCTGCTCGCCGACCTCGAAGGAAACCGACGGCTTCGGCCGCTCTATCCCCTCCTGCACCTGGTGGATGATGCGCGCCGCTTCCGCATCCGAAATCGCCATCGGCTTGTTGTCGGCGCCGAGAAAGCCGGTGACCTTGGGGGTGTTCTTGATGAGGTGAAAGGCCTCATCCGTCATATCCATCTTCGCCAACACATATCCCGGGAAGAATTTGCGTTCGGCGTCGACTTTCTTGCCACGCCGGACTTCGGTGACTTTTTCGATCGGCACCAGGATTTCGTCGAACAGATCGGCGAGACCTCGCTGCTTGGCCTGCTCACGGATTGACTCGGAAACTTTCTTCTCGAAATTGGAGTAGGCGTGGATGACGTACCAGCGCTTGGCCATGGCGTTGCCTCAGTTTCCGATGCCGAGCACAAAGGTAATAAAATAGCGGATCACCGTATCCGCGAGCAGAAAGAAGATCGACGCCGCTGTGACCATGATGAAGACCATCAATGTGGTAATCATGGTTTCGCGCCGGCTCGGCCAGGTGACTTTCTGGGTCTCCGCGCGAACTTCTTGCAGGAATTTGAACGGGCTGACTTTTGCCATCGCCGATATGCCACCGTGACTTGGTTGCTGCTCCCGTCAAATAAGTACGCGAAGCCCAACCTTGAAGGATGAGACCGAACGGCGGTTCCTATTTGGGGGTACGTTCGCCGCGGAAGTCCGGCAACCGGGCCGCAAGCGATGGCAGCTTCCTACTGCCGGTAGCGGCGACCGTCAAGCGTTCGCGACCCTTCTTCTGTCCCGGCTCCGCCGCCCCACGATCGCAACCGCCCCGCCCGGCTGGCAGGAGTGGAGGGACTCGAACCCCCAACCCCCGGTTTTGGAGACCGGTGCTCTGACCAATTGAGCTACACTCCTAGGAGCCGTGATCGCGGAGTCTATATAGATCAGTCAGCCAGCGGTCCATACGCCGGGTGTCCTCTCGAAAAGTAGGCTACGGGTTTGCAGGTCGCAAGATTATCGAAGACGCCGGTCCTTCGCCGCATGCGCCAACCATCAATCGCTCCCCTCCCTTTCGGCCCCGCTTTACAGCGCAGGCAGCCCCTTGGTCCGCGGTTGGAGAACGGGGGCGGCTCGGATGACGACCGACTGGGGGGCAAATCCGGCGTACCGGCTCCAGCAACAATCCGTCCCGCTCGTCCCGCGTTTTGTTGAACTCCCATTCTCGACCCGCGGGTCAACAGAGTCGCCGGGCCACCGCACGCCCGCCAATTCTTTGTTTGTTCTCCGAACGCAGCGTCGTGTGCGTCGCCGGTTTTCTTCACCGCCGTTTCGCGTACCCATGCCAAAACGATCTAATAGAGGCGCCCAATCGAAATTTGGCGCTTACAGTGCAGAAATACCGCGATACGTTCCGCGTGCAGATCAAAAACAATGATCAGCGATCAGGAATTCGGATTGTCATAATTGGGCTGTGGCGAAAATTGATTTTTGGACAAAACTAGTTAACACGTGTTGTTGTTGCTCGATATCGCCCATCTTTTGCCGCCTGCAAAAACAACTTGGCGTTGCCATTCTGCAGCGCCGATTGATGATCTTGCAGCATTTTCCGGGGTTGCACCGCGTGAAGTTGTTGATCAGAGCTTGACATTCGAGCGATTTAACCCTCACATCCCGGAGACCTTCCTCAAATAGTTCTGAAACAAGCTTGCGAATCGCTGGTTGTTTCGTGCTAGCAGGCAGGGCTAATGTCAGGGAGACGATCGACATGGCGAAGAAAGCGACGAGCAAGAAGTCCTCGCGATCCAAGCGACGGGCGTGGACCAAGGGCGACGTCAGCGCGCTCAAAGGGCATTCCAAGAAGAAGACACCGGTGGCATCGATTGCACGCACGCTGAAGCGTTCGGCGGGCGCGATCCGGCAAAAGGCGCTCTCGCTCGGGCTGCCCATCGGTCATCGCCGCTGACGACCGCAGCAGCGAACATCTTTTTGAGACAATATCCATCTCGGACCTGATCCGAGGTGGTACGCGGCCGTGTAGAGGCGCGCTGAAACAAAAACGCGGCGCCCCGGTGTCCAGTGGTGCGACCCAAACAGATGTTTCGACTTCTGCTTGGTGAGCCGCTCCTGTGGACGCGAGGGGCGCCGTTGGTTTTGTGGCTTGCGGTCGCGCCGCGCCGACGGAGCAGCGATCCAGCGGGCCGCGCCGACCGCTATCCGGCAACTTGCTTCTTCGTTGGTGTTGGAGCGTTTGGAGCGGGTGAAGGGAATCGAACCCTCGTCATCAGCTTGGAAGGCTGTTGCTCTACCATTGAGCTACACCCGCGCCGAAAACTGACAATTGGGTCAGTATCGGGAGCGATAGATTCCAGATCCCGCCGGACACAGCCGAACGCGAACTCGGCGCGGGCCCCACGCGGTTGCGACAAGTTCGTATCCCCGCCGGCATCCGCCGTAGGCGGGATCGCCCAGCGCATAAGCTGGCCCGCCAAAGTCGTAAAGATAGCCTCGATAACCCAGATGCCGCTTCGAGCCGATGTAAACTGCGTCGTAGAAGGGTCGGTATCGGTATGCATCGGCACTGGTGGACGCCGTCAACACGACAGCGCACGCGAGGATAAGGATCGGCAGGATTTTCATGGCGGACCCGGAATTTCGATGACGCGTCGATGAGCGCTCGTGAGGAAAGGCCGCCGAATATCACCGCTGGTCAATCGGAAGTCCAGCACGCCTCCACGTGCTCGCCCTGACCATGGAAGACGGACTCACGTGTCGCACCTTCAGGTGAAGATTGGTGGGGGAAGCAGGACTCGAACCTGCGAAGGCTAAGCCAGCGGATTTACAGTCCGCCCCCTTTGCCGCTCGGGACATTCCCCCTGCGTCAGCGTGAGGCAACCGCCGGAAAGGATTTTCCCTTTCGGGCGCGCACGCGTTATGGGTGACGCATCTGTTTGGTGTCAACCCTCAAAAATCCGGGGCAACGACACAGAACCTCGGCCGCCAGCAGCCCGAGCCTGACCGGACGACAGCAAATGCGCGAATTCAATCCAAAGCGACGCGGAAAGCGCGGTGACCGGGCGCTGGGACCGCAGCGCCGGATAAACCAGCGGCCTGCTCCACGCGATCGCGATGGGCCGGTGATTCTCTATGGCTGGCACAGCGTGAAAGCGGCGCTGGAAAACCCCGCTCGCAAGCTGCACCGTCTGCTTGCGACCGAGAACGCCGCGCGTCGCTTGGCCGATAGTGGGACCAAGCTCCCGGCGGAGTTTGAGCTCGTGCGACCCGAAACCATCGCAGCCCTTGTTGGACCGGATGCGGTGCACCAGGGCCTGCTCGCCGAGGCCGATCCCCTGCCTTCGCCCGATATCGACGAGTTGGCGTCGGAAGGGATCATCCTCGTTCTCGATCAGATCACGGATCCGCACAATGTTGGCGCAATCCTGCGTTCAGCCGCGGCGTTCGGCGTGGCGTCCGTCGTCACCACGCTGCGTCATAGCCCGGAAGCGACCGGCGTGTTGGCCAAGGCTGCCTCCGGTGCTCTGGAATATGTGCAGATGGTCACCGTCCCCAACCTCGCGCGCGCCATCGATACGCTTAAGGATAAGAACGTGTTCGTGGTCGGGCTCGACTCGTCCGGCGAGTTCGATTTGGCGACGGCCCCGCTGCGCGCGCCACTCGGACTGGTGCTGGGCGCGGAAGGCAAGGGTTTGCGGCAATTGACGCGCGCGACCTGCGACTTGGTGGCGCGGCTTGCGTTACCGGGGCGCCTCAAGAGCCTGAACGTATCCAACGCAGCGGCGTTAGGCCTTTATATCGCGACGACGCGAATTGCGGGCCATATGACCTAGACTGCCCTTTGTCGCGGCGCGGCAGTCTGCGCGGTCACCGGCGCATTCGACTTTAGACCTAAGACCAGTTGCGCACAGACACGCAACCACGGACGCGATTACCGTCTGATGGGGCGGCGTCAGGCGTGCGCGCCGGCGCTCCCGCATAAGCTCAGGGGACAAAACGCCAATGGCAACCACGTTGACGCAGACTTCCGTGCGCGGCGCCGGAATGACCGGCGAGGAGAAGTTCGTCATCTTCGCCTCGTCGCTAGGCACCGTGTTCGAATGGTACGACTTTTATCTTTATGCAGTGCTGGCGCCGTTTTTCGCGGCATTGTTCTTTCCGCCCGGTAACGATACCGCCGCCTTGCTATCGGCTTTCGCGACCTACGCGGCCGGCTTCCTGGTGCGCCCGTTCGGGGCCATTATCTTCGGACGTATCGGCGATTTGGTCGGCCGGAAATATACGTTCCTCGTGACCATCATGGTGATGGGCACGTCGACGTTCCTGGTCGGCTTGATTCCGACATACAGCAGCATCGGTTGGGTCGCGCCGATTCTGCTTGTCGAGTCTGCGTCTGTTGCAGGGCCTCGCGCTCGGCGGCGAATACGGCGGCGCGGCGACCTATGTGGCGGAGCACGCGCGGCCCCACGAACGCGGCTATGCCACCAGTTGGATCCAGACGACGGCGACGCTCGGGTTGTTCCTGGCCTTGCTCGTCATCGGCCTGTGCCGCGAATTCATGGACGCAAAAGGGTTTGCTGATTGGGGCTGGCGAGTTCCGTTCATCGTCTCGGTCATCCTGCTCGTCTTCTCGGTGTACATTCGCCTGCGACTGAACGAATCGCCGATCTTCCAGAAGATGAAGGAAGAAGGCAAAGGATCGAAAGCCCCGCTGACCGAGAGCTTCTTCCGCTATCCCAACAACAAATACGTGCTGCTCGCTCTGCTCGGGGCGACCGCAGGTCAGGGCGTGGTGTGGTACACGGGCCAGTTTTATGCCCTGTTCTTCCTTACCATCACGCTGAAGCTGTTCTACATCCCGGCCTACGTCCTGATCGGCGTTTCGCTCATCATCGGCACGCCGTTCTTCATCTTCTTCGGTTGGCTGTCGGACCGGATCGGGCGGCTCAAGATCATCCTCGCGGGATGCCTGATCGCTGCGGTCACCTACAGCACGGTGCTGTTCCCGGCGTTGACCCACTACGTCAACCCGGATCTGGAGGCGTTCCAACAGAAGAATGCGATCACCGTGACAGCCGACGCCTCGACCTGTGAGGTGCATATCTTCGTCACTGCGTTCACCAAGTTCTCGAACTGCGACCGGGCACAGGATTTCGTGACCAAGCTTGGCCTATCGTTCAAAACCGAGAACGCGCCGAACGCGGGCGACAAGGTATCGCTCAAGCTCGGCTCCACCACCATCGACGGCTTCGACGCCGCCAAATGGAACGCCGCGTTCTTGGACGCCGGCTACCCGAACCTGCAAAAAGACAAGGACGGCAAGATCGTTCCGAAGCCGGCCGACGCATCGAAGGTCAATTGGGTCATGGCCGAGTTGATCCTGGTGATCATGGTGATCTTCGTCACCATGGTGTACGGCCCGATCGCAGCGTTCCTGGTCGAGATGTTCCCGACCAAGATCCGCTACACCTCGATGTCGCTGCCCTACCACATCGGCAACGGCTGGTTCGGCGGCATGCTGCCGCTGCTCGCCACCGCGGTCGTCGCGGCAACCGGCAACATCTATGCCGGCCTTTGGTATCCTATCGGCGTGGCGCTCATGACGGTCGTGATCGGCGCGGTGTTCCTGCGTGACACCAAGGATGTCGACATCGCGACCGGATCGGGTGTTGCCGCACAGTCGGGAACGGCCTGATCGATCGTTCAAGCTCGGACGGCGGGGCATGCTCCGCCGCCCGGCCAAAGATTGCAGCCCCGCACTCGCGTGCGGGGCTTTTTCTTGCCCTGCGCTTCATCGAATGTCGCCGTCATCGTTCTGAAAACGCTTGCCCGCATAGTGCCTGCATGATTCAAGCTGCGCAGGGCCGGCACTATGACGACAGGAGATCACTATGAAGGAGAGTGAAGTCAAAAAACGAGCATTCGCGATGCCGCTGACCAGTCCGGCCTATCCGATCGGGCCATACCGGTTCTACCAGCGTGAATTTCTGATCGTCACCTATCGTACCGATCCACAGAAGCTGCGCGAGCTCGTGCCGGAACCGCTGATGGTCGAGGAGCCGCTGGTCAAATTCGAGTTCATCCGCATGCCTGACTCAACCGGGTTCGGCGACTATACCGAGTGCGGACAGGTCATTCCGGTGACGTTCAAAGGGCGCAAGGGCGGTTATTCCCACTGCATGTTCCTCGACGATCATCCGCCGATTGCGGGCGGACGCGAGTTGTGGGGCTTTCCGAAAAAGCTCGCCAAGCCGACGCTGCGCGCGCAAATCGATACGCTAGTCGGCACGCTCGACTACGGACCGGTGCGCATCGCGACCGGCACCATGGGCTACAAACACAAGTCGGCTGATCTCGCGGCAGTGAAAGCGTCGCTGCTGGCGCCGAATTTCCTGCTCAAGATCATGCCGCATGTCGATGGAACGCCGCGCATCTGCGAGATCGTCGAATATTATCTCGAGGACATCGATCTGAAGGGAGCTTGGACCGGGCCGGCAGCGCTGAGCCTCGCTCCGCATGCATTGGCACCAATCGCAGAACTACCCGTGCTCGAGGTCATGTCCGGAATCCATATCATCGCCGACCTGACGCTTGGCCTCGGCAAGGTCGTGCACGATTATTTGGCCTGAATGTCGCTAGTGTCCGCTTCCGGCCACACTAGCCGGAATTGAGCGGATGCGTCAGCATCGCGCAGCTGATTCGCGACCCATGGTGACAACGGGAAGGTGATCATGCTGCGCACACTATTGATTGCGGCGCTTGCGCTCGCCGCACTCCTGACCGGGATATATCCGGAGGACGCTTCCGCCGGCGGCTGGCGCCGGCGGCCAGCTTGGGGCGGCCCTGACGCCGTGCTCTATCCGGGCTGGGGCTATTACAGCTTTCCCTGGGGCTACGTCATTCCGACGGCGCCCTACGCTTACCCGGTGGTCTACAATTGCCTGCGCCGCTATCCGGTGCCGCGGCCTTGGGGCGTAGGCTGGCGCGAAACCTGGGTGTGTTGAACTGGGCTGAACTAGTTCGCGATGGACGCGATGCGCTGTCTGGCCTCCGATTTTCGCGTATACTCGTGCTCGCCAGATGATTGGTAGGCGCGCGGCTCGTGACCGTTGCAACACCCACGATCCACATCGTCGATGACGATGCCCCATTCCGCACAGCCATGGGACGCCTCCTCGGTCTCTGTGGCTATCGCGTCGCGCTTTACGCGTCAGCTGACCAACTGCTGGCGACGCCTATCCCTAACGAGCCCGGCTGTATTCTGCTGGACGTGCGAATGTCCGGCCTAAGCGGACCTCAGTTGCAGGATCGCCTCGCGCAGCTCGGTAACCCGCTTCCGATCATTTTCGTGACCGGTCACGGCGATATTCCAACCAGTGTGCGCGCCATCAAGGCAGGCGCGGAAGATTTCCTCACCAAACCGGTCGCGAAGCAGAAGCTGCTCGCGGCCATCGAGCGCGCACTCGAACATGATACGCAACGGCGCGTGCAGGATGACGAACTCGGGGCTTTGCGCGCGCGCGTGTCACGGCTCACGCCGCGCGAAAACGAGGTGTTTGCGCTGGTGGTCCGCGGCAAGCTCAACAAGCAGATTGCCGGTGACTTGGGAACATCGGAGCGCACCGTCAAAGCGCACCGTCAGAAGGTGATGGAGAAGTGCGAGGTCCGATCGTTGGCTGAGCTGGTGCTGTTCGCCGAGCGGCTCGGCGTGGTAGCCGCGACGGGCCGCCCCCTTGCCCCTAAGGACAATACACCAGGCGCCTGAATTGATTTAAGATAACCTCAGTGATTTAATCCAAGTTCGATCCATGCGCGGATCGGGCTGCAAAATCTCAACGAAAGAGGAAGCTCCAATGTCACTGTCGAAACCAACCATGCTGATCGTCGGGGTTGCAGCGGTCGCTCTGGCCGCGGGTGCCGGCAGGCTCGCGCTCGCCCAGCAGCCGACCGGGGATGTGATCGGCGAACTCGCCAACAACGAAGGTATCTTCGTCGACGGCAAGACGTTCAAGATTGCGCGCGGCAAGGCCAAGGGTGATCCGGCGGCGCAAATCGCCAAGATGGGCGCCAAGGAAGTCGGCCCTGGCGCGATCGTCTTCCGCTACAACGACAAACTCTACATGGTCGAGGGTACACCGCCGTTGCCGCCGCAGGCGATGAAGGACTTTCAGGACAATTGGAACGTGTCCTACATGAAGGCCCTGAAGGATTTCCAGGACAACTGGAACGTCTCCTACATGAAAGACTTCCAGAGCAACTGGAACGTTTCCTACGCAAAGGACTTCCAGGATAACTGGAACGTGTCCTACATGAAGGCAATGAAGGACTTTCAGGACAACTGGAACGTTTCCTACATGAAGGCGGCAAAGGACTTCCAGGATAACTGGAACGTCTCCTACATGAAGGACTTCCAGAGCAACTGGAACGTCTCCTACATGCGGACCGTGAAGGACTTCCAGGACAACTGGGCCACGTCCTACATGAAGTGACCTAACTGAAGGTTCGCCCGCGGTCGTCGCCGAGAGGGCTTGGCTTGCCAGCGGCGGCCGCGGACGGATCATCCGACCGCGGCCGCTTCGACGATTGCCGGAGCGGAAACCGGGTTTCCCCACGTGGGAGGATGTCATGAGAACTTTCTGCGCTCGACCAGCCTGGCGCCCCGCGTTGGCTCCGCTGTTGCTGTCGATGGCCTGGGTTACAGTGCTCGCTGCGCCGGCAACGCCGGCGATGGCACAGAGCGGCCAGACAAACCGCATCAAAATCGAATATGTTCCACCTAAGAATCCGGCCTTCCAGTCGATCTACGACCAGATCAAGGAACGGCACGGGCTCGAAAAGCTGCAAGAAATTTTCAGCCCAGTTCGATTGCCAGTGGACCTGACGATCAAGACGACCGAATGCGGGATGTCGAACGCCTGGTATCAGCGCCCGACCTTGACGATCTGCTACGAATACCTGGCGGATATCCTCAAGAACCTGCCCAACGAGGATGCGCCGTCGGGCATCACGCCGACCGACGCGATATTGGGTCAGTTCTATTATGTCGTGTTCCACGAAATGGGGCACGCGATGTTCGACGCGCTCAACGTGCCGCTGTTCGGCCGTCCGGAGGACGCGGCCGATCAGTTCGCGGCCTACATGATGCTGCGGCTCGGCAAGCAGGATGCGCGCAGGGTGATCGGGGGCGCCGCGTATTCCTACAAGGGCGACATGCAAGGCACGAAGATAACGGCGCCGATAACCGCGTTCGCCGATGTGCACGGTGCGCCGGCGCAACGCTTCTACAATCTGCTGTGCATCGCCTACGGCGCCGACCCGCAAACGTTCGGCGACCTCATCGACAAGGGCTATCTTCCGGCAGCGCGTGCCAAGACCTGCCGGGTGGAATACGGCGAGGTCAACTTCGCGTTTCAGCAGCTGATCCGACCCTATCTCGATCCGGAATTGGCGAAAGCGGTCATGCAGAAAGACTGGCTGCCGCCCGAGGATCTAAAGCGGCCGGATCCGCCGCCGCCGCCTCCGCAGGGGGCCGCGCAGTAAGCGGCGGATGGGCGTTTGGAGGACGATATGCGGTCAATAGCGATCGGGGCGATTGCCGCCGCCATGTTTCTTGCCAACCTCCCCCTCGCATTATCGGCCCCCGCAAATGTCTCGGCTGTATGCAGGCAGCGGCCGAGATAACCCATGTGACGCAAGCCCGTGCTGGTGCTCATACCGGGCTTTCTCGGGACGCTGCGAGCGTTGGCGCTGCCGCTGACGGCTGCACAGGCCAGCGGAACCAGATCGGCGGTCCAACGGTTGCGGGAGCGCTCAAGGGCGGGGTATGTGTAAGACCCTGATCGTTCATCCAAACGCCGGGTTAGCTCAGTGGTAGAGCAGCGGTTTTGTAATTTGGTTGCGGGCGTATTTTCCCGTTCCGGCCCGTCCCCCGACGTGTTCAGTTGTTTACAGAATTTGGGTCAACAATCCAGCCCCGTCCTGTGCAGTGTTGGTTCGTGCTACCGAGTTGGGTAGCAAAATCGTAGCAAATCGTTCGGGGAACGTTCCCCTCGCCCTGAGGTCATTGGGCGCGCGCCTCAAGTGCTAACGTCCCTAAATGACACCCGGCCATCGCCCACAAGCACCCCGGGGCCTCGCCTAATAGGCGCGGCCTGGTGCCTAGGACGCATTGTCCATCTTGGCAGGCGACAAACGCGCATTGGTGAGACCGTCCACCCGAAAGTGCGTTGCTAATTAAAGTACAGATGCAGCTTGTCGGCGCTGTCCGCGAGCGCTCTCCATTGCTCGGCGGTTAGTTGCAAAACACGCTTGCTTTGAGGGTCCTTTGTCTTCAACGCCAACTCCACACATTCAGCAGCTTTGGCGCGGTATTCTTGGGCTTTATATGGCATGCCACGCTCGGATGCGGTGGAAACGGGTCGTGGGATGCTAAGCCTTTCGAGTTACCAACGCGTATGTGCTTCAACGTTAAGTTACTGGTCGCATGTTCACCTAATGCGCCGGGCGTTGATGACGAATAATTAACTAGGCGGCAACCTTGCGGTCTGACAGCGGGAACTAATCTTTAGGCCTGAGTATTTGTTGAGATGTAACTAGGCCGTCGTCGCGGGGGTTCAGATGAACGCTCCTTCATATGTCGACATATTGTTCCGTCTTCCAAAGCGAAAACGCTCCCCTTCGGACAATATCGGCCCATAGCCGCTTGTGCTTTCTGGCCCATGAAGCAAGGCACCCCATATGACGTGGTTTGGGCACTGCATCAGCAACGTGACTAGCGCGCTAAGGGCGTTGCCAACAGCGGGTCAGTTGATGCTGATCAGTGATCTGCGAGATTTCCTTGACCGACAAGAACAAGAAATTCGTCGCCACCAACACGAAGCAAAATTTGTACGCAAGGCGAGCTAGCGCCGGTCCTCGCATCGCTCCGAAGTGTTGTACCAGAGAGCTACAACACACCCGTCACAAACAGTTGTATCGTCACGCAGACGAACATCGTTGATGGCTTGACGCATGGCTGGCCGTAGGGCTAACGGCCACTCGGAGCAGATGGGGCAATTATCTTCGTTAGGCTCGATCATTGGGGCGCAAAGAAAAACCCCCGATCAAACGGGAAGATCGGGGGTGTGAAGTGGAACTCTAGCGTTCATCAACAAGCAAGCATTACCGCTCCGATATTAGATTAACATATACCTGACGATAGAAATTTGGTGCGGCGCATCAAACAAATCACCTATCTTCCGATAGAGTGACCCGCCGTCAACGTTGGCTTAGTTCTGAGATCGGCAGATGAAATCGGCCTACCCCACCAGAAGCCGATAAGCCCCATGCTGCCCTCCCGCGCCAGGGATCAGCAAATTGTTCCCTGGCGCGACCACTTTTGCTTCCGGCAAGATGGTCAGGCGGACATAATGATAGACCCCCCTGATCCATCCGATTATTCAGTTGCAGTGAAACGCAACAGAAAACCGCGCAACTCGTGGCGCTGGGAGATTAGCCGCGCTGGGAAGTCGCTCCCAGTTGAGCGATCACCGGACCACTTTCAGACCATGGCTGAGGCAACCAGGGCAGGCAAGGAAGCACTCCAACGGTTAGTGAAGTTACGCCTTAGTGTATTTTTCCGCGAGCGATGAGGACTGACCATCGCTACTGCGCACGTGGCATGCTAACCTTATCTTGGGGCGGGCGAACGGAGCGAGCGATGTCGTCGTCGGATGATGTGGATCGTGTTCTTGCAGTAGTGTCCGATTTAAAGCACGCCACCAAGAGGCTGGAGACTTTGCACGAGCTCGATGTGAAGATGGCAATGGAATTCTTCGAGAGATCATCGCCGCCATTAGTGCCGCTGCGGCCGCCGCTCGCCGCTCCTGTTCCTGGTACATTGAATATTGCTTATCTATATATTCAACCTCACGCGGCGTCGGATTAGGCCCTGCGATATCGAAACTACGATTTTGTCTGATGTCATAACGTCCCTAAACGACACCCGGCCCTCGCCCACAGGCACCCCCGGCCGCGTCTATACCTATAGACTGTGTCCCTACCCGTTAGCCGAAAGGGCCGGAAGCACGCCGACAAAGCGCCCTTCGGCAAACGCCCCGCCTCCACTGTTGGGCCAGCTCTTTGAATTGCCTCTTGATCTCAATATTTGGAAGTGCGTCGGCCGTCCGTTCGCAATGCTCGGCCAATCAGGTTGCCGTTCCGCGCCCTCTTTGCTCAGCGTTCGTTGCCCGCCACCGGCGCGGTGCACCCGTCGTTCTCGGCCAAATCGATCGCGCGTGGGGCAGACTCAGCGCGCGACAGCGCCTCGGGCAGCACATTCAAATCCGCCCCGCGAGGCGCATTTGAAACCGATAGTGCGCCAACGGCGCCTCGCGATTGCCACCCACTTTGCCACCCACCTGCCTAGTATGCGTTTAACGCCGCCCTGAATTGAAGGAACTGCGACAATCCCGCTTCGTTGGCCAAGCGGCGGGACAGTTCCGGCTCCGTGACGGTCTTGCCCTGCTGGGCGACGGTGTCTGGGGCCAATCCGGGTACCGCCGCCCCAAGATTGCTCCTCGCCCAAAATAAAATCCAAAATCTTTGGTGGACGATGCGTCGATGGATCGACGAACTAAGCTTTCGCACACGTGTCGCACTGACGGTCTTGGTCGTCGCGATCATGATCGCAGTGGTGGCGTGGGATATGATTGAGATGTCCTTTTAGGTCGCACCGGTCACCCGGGCGTTTACAACGTCAGAACAGAATTGTGGTGACTAAGATCAACCCTCGCGGAAGTCGGACAAGCGCACCTTCCTATGGAGGCGCACCAGGCAGCGTCGTGCGGTAACAGACCGGGGCATATAAGCGCGCGCTCTTACTTAAGCAGCTTGGCCAGAGGAAGAGGCCAAGCAGGCAAGTCACGGTTCATCGCAGTCAACGTGGTCAATGGCCAACGTGCCTTGACATTCCTCAACGGACGCGGCTCATCGCCATTGTTTGCCGGTCAAACTCTCGCGTGGGCTGACTTCGAGCCCATGGCGCAGGCGTGCCAGAACAGCGTGGTGCCGTCCGTCGTGGCTTTACGCCTTGCGTTGAAACATCGCGTCGAGCGCATAACGGCCCGCACCAGTGATGAACAACAGCACCGTGCCGCCCATCATCGACACATTTTTCCAGAAGTGGCTGGATTGGTTAACGACCTGTGCTGGCTCCGATTCCCAATAGCGGTGCGTGCTGAAGGTTGCGATGATGATGAACAGCAATATAAACAGCGACGCGTAGCGGGTGGCGAGGCCGACGATCAACAGCACACCGCCAATGAACTCAACGAAAGGCGCGATATAGCCCAGGAATTCCGGCAAGCCGCGGCGCGGCATCGTGGCGGCGAAACCCGAGATGTTCATGAGTTTGCCCCAGCCACTCATGACGAAGATCCAGCCCAACAGAACGCGGGCTAGCAGTATCAACAAGTCGTGCCATTGCGCGGCGATGGCGTCGGTGTAGGTCAGCCAGGATGACTGTGATTCGGATTTCTGCATGGACATGTTCGCCCTCCCATTTTGAGCGGCTGCGCTCGAGGTGCGGCGATTAGTGATTGATGTCCGCCCCCCGCTCAGGAGTCGCATTGTAAAGGCCCGAACGACTAATGATAGGGCCGAAACCGGCATTAGATCGCAGTGCGCGGATGCGATCAAATCCGTCGTTGGCAATGTTTGATCGGTCAGCCGCCCGGTCTTTTCGTGGAAAGCCTTGCGCATAAGCTGGGAACGCCGCCGCCTCCGTAATGATGAATGCAGGGGGGCCTATGTCGGACACCGTGGAAACGGAACCCGGTAGAGCAACGAGGCGGCTTTATTGTAGGTCGAATCGGCGGGAGCGTGGGCAGACTTCGGGAAACCTTCGGGCTCTCACGTGGGCTTTTTCCTCGATGCATCGCTCGTCAACGCCTTCCGCACATCAGAGTGCGAAATTCTGAACTGTCGAGCGATTTGCGATGGCTTGAGCCCCGCTTTGAAGGCTGCACGAACTGCATTCAACTTGCCAGGTGTCAAAGCAACGGAAACCTCTTCGACCCTTCGTTTCTGTGAATTCTCGTTCGAGGGGAGCTTCCTGCCACGTCGCTGCTGTTCGACCAGCACCGCCGCACCCAATTGGTCGAGGTCTTGGTCGCTGAGGCTCTTTATAGCGTTTGGCAGATCCTTGGGGAGAATGTGCCGGAGTGAAGGAGCTGCTGTCGCATCGGCGTCGGTGGCAGCTAGTGAGGACGGGGTCAGGTGTACGGATGGCGACAACGCCGCGGAGAACAGATCAGGTGCCGTTGATCGATCACTAGTTCCGCCCATGCCCTAATCATGCCGCCAACGGCACGACGCCGCAATGGAATCGCGACGTGGTGTGCACCGAAATCCACCGAACATTTAGAACTTGATCATGTCGATGCTGGTCAGAGTTATCTTGGGCGAGATAATCGGCGCGCTAGTGAAGTTGTAAGCAACATATTGCTCGACGTAGATATTCTGGCCGACGGCCGACATGCCATCGACCGGCACGATCACATTAAAACCACGCAGCGCCGCAGCGCTTGAAGTGTAAAGCACAGCGCCATTGGCCGCGGTCCCGACGGCGATAACGGTGGTGATACCCTTGTCCTTCAGGATCTTTTCGAGGCCGGTATCCTTATTGCCGAGCATGAACTTGTCTACGAACGCCGCCACCACAGGTTCACTTCCCTTGGGTGCGACTGCGGGAACGGTATCGGCGATGGGGACAGCTGGCACGGTGGTGTAAATCAACATCACGTCCTGGGCACGCGCCGCTGCGATCAGCTTCTCGATCTTGGGAATGGAGGCGACACAGCGCGGCCGCGCCTCGGTGTTGCAGAGCTGCTTAACGAGATCCATCACCAAAAGCGCGGTCGTCTTGGGGTCGAGCGTGACAGCCTTTAGCTCGGGCGCGGGTGGCGCCTTCGCACTTTGCCATTCGGCGATGATGGTCTGGGCGAGCGAAGGCGCGGCGTAAACCAAGACAGCAGCAAGCGCGGCAAGCACTAATCGACTGCGTATTCGCAACATGGCTTCCTCCGGGTCGTTCGTTGCCCTAGGGGACTAGCAACCGCTGGCGTGGTCAAGCACGTTTGGATTATTTCCACTCGATGGTGCCAGGCGCGGGTTACCGAAGATAAGCATTTGTCGAATTGCGACCCGGCCTTCGCCCACAGGCACCCCCCGGCCTCGCCTCTACCAAGAGCCTACGCTCCTACCCATTAGCTGAAAGAGCCTCCTTATTGCGCCGAGACCGAGCAACGCGGTCGCGCGTCTGCTTGCGCCTGCGCTCGCATTCAATACAGCCCGGCTTGTGTAACGCTACAGGTGCAGGCTTTAGCGCTCCGCGGGCGGTGTAGCGCTACGTGCCAGACGCTCCACCTCATCACAGAGAGCGATCACGTCCGGAAGGCGCGTAGCGCGACGAATCCTGGCTATCCATACTGTTCGTATTTCGTTGTTTGGCAGCTCAATGGTCGCCATTGAAATCATCCAACTATTTCGGCTAGCAGCGGCAAACTGTTCGTAGAACGCACATTTTACGAACGTCAGCACTAGCTGTCTAAGTCCTTGTTCCCATACACATATTGCCTTAGCTCTTCGTCCGTCATGTTCTCGAACACGTCAACGCGCTTGTTCTCGACGCGAGGCGAAGACTTTCTTCACCACGCCGTCGCGCTCGGCGAGTGGAGCGGTATCGCGGCGCTATGACCGCCTGTTTGGTGGTCCACGCCACACCTGCCGACAAATTTTAACTATTGCTGGGAACGAATCAAAGAGCGAGCACGTTGGGGATGCGATATTCGGGGTGGGGATATTCCGAATATTGGATCAGGTGGTCAGCGACTTCGGGGCATTCCAATGCGCCGTAGCGGAGGGCGGTGCTGTCTCCCCAGCGCTGGCCATCGATCCGTGATTTCTGTCGGATAATGAGGGAGGGGTGGTGCTATGCCGATGCTCTTTTGGCTGCCAATGATCTTCATGAGCGCGCTGTTGGAGATGAACGGCTTTCCGCCGCACGACCAAGCAAGGAACGGTCCGCTCCCCGCGTGATCGTGGTGTTGCAAGATCCTAGGGTGTCCCGGATTTCAGACGCCTGTCGCTTGTCCGCGACCAGCCGTCGAGCAAGTTCCTGCTAACCCTGTTTGCTGGTTCGGCTCCCTCGTTAAAGTAAGGCTAGGCACGTAACCAGTATCAAGCGCTGCTGACCGTCGACGGTGGGCGCAGCGCGTTTGGTCCAGCGGTTATTTGTACTTCGATCAGCCCCTGTGAGGACGACGATGGAAACCAGTACTGTTTTGTTAAGCCTGAGAGCCAATGTAGAGTCTCGCGATAGCGATTTTGGTGATGTGTTCTTAGATAGAGCCAAACCCCACGGTATGAGCGAGCGGACGTTCCGTTCTTGTCTATCGGAACTGATTAAAAGAGGTCTGTATGAACCAGTCGACGGCTTCGCTTGGGGGCGTGTTCGAATTGAGTAGAAATCTGTGCCTCCACAGGCAACGTCGCGAACGGCAGGTCAGGCTGCCGGTAGGGATCGACTAATTATCGTTTATTTCGCGCTTCGTAGAACCGAATCAAACTGATCACATCGGCACCCCCAAGGATGCGGCTTCTACGCGTGCTCGAGGTGCCGAGTTGATGCCGCGCGGGCACGGGGCTGTCGGATCGAGGTCGTCGACTTCAACAGCGGGATTGAACACATAGCGTCGATCGCAGACTGCGACAGTCGGCGGTCGCCCCGTGGTAAGGAATGCATCGCTTCCCGTCTTGAGCATCTTCCAAAAAGGTACATTGGGATCTGTTGCGTGACTCGCCATATTTTGCGCTGTCATTCGGAAAGGAAATGCTTGTAATTGAACTTTCTCCTGGCTGCCTTTGAATGCTTCGTCAACCAGACCGTAAATCTCTTCTATTCCATAGTCCGTCATGGCGTAGCATCCGACCGATGAGCACCCGCCATGGACCATGAGCTCACTGCCGGTTCGCCCAAGCGAGCGATCATAGGCGTTTGGAAAACCCGTGTCGAAAGCGAGATATGCGCTTGATGTCGCGTTCATTTGCTCCGGTCGAATGTCATAAAACCCTTCAGGTGCCTGGCGGTCCCCTGTTGCAATCTTCGGCCCAAGATTTCCAGAGAACTTACAGATCGGATAAGTGCTGAGTAGCGCGAAGCGCCCGCTGCGACCCTGCTTCCAGACTTCTAACGTGTTTTCCTCTTTGTAAATGCGGATCAGGATCGGCGCCGAGCGTTCCATGTGGAGTCTGGCCATGGTGCGAAGCGTTGGCCCTCGCACAGCCCCAGTCCTTGCTACCGTGTTCTGTTCGTAAAGTACGCTGGAACAACCACCGAGGCCTGCCCCGGCAGCCAAGATGATCGCGGCGGTTACAAATGGCGCAACAATTTGTTTAGACCGCGATACCAACGCCCCCCGCCCCAACCAAGTGAATCAATGGGTACCCGCACTCCAACTATAAACATGGCATCTAAACAATCCTTTATGGCAAATTTAGCGCATGCGCGACGCCGAAGCGGCGAAGCGTCTTCCAATCTGACCGGAGATGAAGACGCTAGCCGTTGTCGACGTCATTCGGGGTCGGGTTGGATCGATATTCCGGTACCAGCACGGCTGGCCCGCGAAATCGCACATTTGACTCATTGTCTGGGCATCGAATTGGAGGGACCGGCTGAGGGAATTGCCATCAGGGGATAAGGGGGCGGCCGATGATCGACCGATTGTGTGCCATAGCACGGGCGTTGACCGTGATTTCACTACTGGCCGTAGCCGGTGCCCAAGCCCAAACGGCACAGTCGCCGACGTCGTCCCCGGCGGACACCGCGGGTTCCAAATCGCCTGCTCAAGCGACCGGACAGCCGGACAAGCCCTCTGGCCCTCAGATCAATACTGCCGAGATTGTTGCGCGCGCCAATAAGACCGTCGGCGTCGATATCCAGAAGAGGATCACGGCTTGGCAGCAAGGGTTCTCTCGCCTGGAGAGCGATCTGCAGAAGCCGCGCTTGCGCTATTCGGAACTGAACGACTTCCGTGACGAGCTGCAGCGGGTCCGTGGCGAAATCGACAGCTTTCGAACTCATCTTGAACCGGCGCTTGCGGCTGCAAAAGATCAACTGGGCCTGCTGGGCCCGGCACCGGCCGCCGGGCAACCGCCCGAGCCGGAAGACGTTGCACAAAGTCGGGCCGAGCGGAACTACTACCTGGGGCTGTTGTCGGCCGGCCAGGCTGCGATCGACTCCGCCAATCTGCACATCGACAACCTCATCGATACGATCCAGGACATCCGTCGAAAAAATTTCACGACGCGCCTGTTGCAGCCGGTCCCCGGCATCTACTCGTCTCAGACTTGGTCGAGGGTGCCGGACTACATCCCGTCTGCGACCCACCGTGTTCGGGACATCATGACCGGTTGGTGGGGCAGTCTCAGCGACCAGAACGATGTGTTGCTATTCGTGTTTGAAGCCGCCCTGCTTTTTCTCGCGCTCTCGGTCGCGGCAGCCTACGGCACTCGGCGGTTGCGCCGGCGGCGATCCGAAGAGGATGATCAGCCCTTCTGGCGGCGGACTGCGGTCGCTGGCGGCATTGTCTTGTTGTGGATATTGCCGGTCGTTATGCCGATCGCCTTCCTCTACGGTCTCGTTGCCCAGACACACCAATTGCCTGACCGTGTCGACTGGCTTTTTTATTCGACGGCCCAATCCATCATCATCATTCTTGCGGTCAGTGTGCTTGCAATCACCGTGCTCGCACCGAGGATGCCTCATTGGCGGTTGATCCCCGTCTCTGATCGCGCAGCTCGTCGAATTTGCGGGCTCGTTTTGGCGCTGGCGATCGTGTACGGCGTTACGACATTGCTCTACGTCGTCACCCGCGTCGTGCAGGCCCCCTTTGCGCTGACAGTGGCGGTCGCTCTTCCGTCGAGCCTACTCTTGGCCGGGATCATCACGGCCATCCTTCTTACGCCATTGGGCGGGCAGCATCAGGACGGGACCCCATCACCGCGCATACTCGCCATCCTGCGGATCCCCGTTTGGATTGCAGTCATCGCGATCGTCATATCAACGCTTGCAGGGTACCTGGCGCTTGCTCGGTTTCTCGCGCAACAGCTGGTCGTAACGGGCTCCATTCTGGCGTTTTCCTACCTGCTTCTGCTTTGGGTCGATGGCCTGATGCAGGGTCTGGGCGACGATCGTGCGGCGACAGGGCGTTGGCTTAAGGAAAGAGTTGGTCAACAACAGGCGCGGCGCGAGCGGTTAGTCCTGCCAATCGGTCTGTTCCTCAAGGCTCTTGTGATCGTACTGTCCGTGCCGCTCATCCTGCTGCAGTGGGGTTACACATGGCCAGACGTCTACGACTGGTACACCCAGCTCTTCTTCGGGTTCCGCGTTGGAAGCACGCAAGTATCCATCGCGGTTGTACTCGCTTCGATGATCGTCTTTGGGCTGGCTTATGGCGCCGCGCGACTATTTCAGGGCTGGCTCGATGCGCGGGTGCTCAAGCCGGCGGGTATTTCGGGCGGCCTGCGCGATTCGATTCGCGTCGGCGTAGGATATGTCGGTGTCGTCATCGCAGCGCTTGCGGCCTTTTCCTATGCTGGCTTCAACCTGTCCAATCTGGCCATACTGGCCGGCGCATTCTCCGTCGGTATCGGTTTCGGCCTGCAAAGCGTGGTCAACAATTTTGTGTCGGGGCTCATCCTTCTGGCGGAGCGACCCATCAAGGTTGGTGATTTGGTCATCGTTGGAGGCGAAGAGGGTTATGTTCGCAAGATCAGCGTTCGTTCGACCGAAGTCGAGACGTTTGAGCGAGCGAGTGTTCTGATTCCGAACTCCTATTTCATCACCGAGAAGGTGAAGAACTGGACATTGCGCGACAACGTTCGTCGTATCGCGATCCCGGTCAAAGTGGCTCACGGCTCCGATCCGCGGGTGGTCAAATCAATTCTGCTCAAGGTAGCGCAGGACCATCCCAATGTACTGACACTGCCTGCGCCTTCTGTCGATTTTGAAGATTTTGGCGTTGATGGTCTGAGTTTTAAACTCTACGCCTATATTGATCTCGACGCAGGCGGTAGTGCGACCACTGATCTGAGGATCGCCATCCTGGAAGCTTTCCAGGAAGCCGGAATCGCGATCCCGTCTCGGCAAGCAGAGGTCACGCTGCAGGCCATCGATCTATTGCGCGAGACCGCCGAAAATCTGTCGGGCAATTCTCTGAGAACAAGGGTCGGTGGCAGACGGCCCGCCGCAGAGCCATTTGCGAATCTACCAAAGAGATCTACAGATCTCGTCAGATCGTAACCAGGTCGGCACTGCGGCAGTAACGTCCCTAAACGCGACCCGACCTTCGCCCACAGGCACCCCCGGCCCCCACCTGACGAAAAGTCACCCGGCCTTCGCCCACAAGCACCCCCGGCCGCGCCTATACCCAAGAGCCTACGCTCCTACCCATTAGCTGAAAGAGACTCCTTATGGGCCAAAAATCCCATCGCAAAGCCGCCGATGCTGTTCGGTCATGGTATAAGTAGCAGCAATCACCGGAGCGGCGACAGCAAAGGGTCGAGCTATCGGCACGAACGGTAGCCTGTGCAGGCCCGGAGAAACCGCCCTGTGACTCCGATCACTTCCCGACCCTACATGCTTCGTCGAGTATCAGCGTAGGAGGCACGGCCATGCCAAGTAAATCCCGTACCAAATCTAAAAGCAAACTCGAGAAGCATTCACCGAGTTGCGTAAATATTTTCATTAGCTACGCAAGAGAAGACAAGGAACTGGTTGCGAGCATAGACGGCCTGCTCCGGGATATATTCGAGTTTGCGCCGTTGAACATTTATCGCGATATCGAAATCAAGGAAGGGCAAAATTGGGCCAAGCAGATAGATGTTGCCTTACAGGAAGCGGACATTCTGCTCGTCATTTTCACCGATCGGATGAAAATGAGTCATTCCTACACGGGATACGAAATCGGTTATTTCAATCGGTCCATCCAGCAACGCCGGAAAGGGAATGCGGGCTTCGATCGAATCTATATTCCTTTTTGTATCGGAGCTGATGTGCCCGATACGATGCACGATATCCAGGGCGTATCCATCGGAGCGGGTGAGGTTTACAAAGTTCTTAAAACAAAGATAGAGAGCGGGTCAGAACCAGTCGTCGACGAGGATCATCCGGTGTTCAAACTGCTAGCCCGGATCTCGGACCTCGTCATGCAGACGCTTGGGACGGGGAACGGTCGCGTATCAAAAACAACGCGCATCGCCAAACAAGCGTCTGCATTGTATCGAATTATTCACGAATATTTGCAAGGCCGGGTATCATCAGAAACCTATCCGGAACGCAAACTGATTATCAGGACGTCGACCCGACCGGACTTCGGACGGGACGGCGTCGACTTGACAAAATCAAGTGTCGAGCTGATTGGCGATTTTGCCGAAATTTTAAACGTCGCTATGGGCCAGACCATCGGCCGAGAGTTTTCCTGGTTGGAACTTGGTGAAAAGATACCAACAGAACTTCGGGCCAACTGTGTCGCGGGCATCCAGCAACTGGCTACAACGGTGCTCAAGGGAGGCGGGGACAATTATCACGTCGTCACGACTGTTCCGCGCGACAAATCGTTTCGGTTGTTCGTCTCCAAGGTTGTGACGTTCGTTAGTCAAAAGACGGAGATTCATATCTACGTTGTCCAAATGAGGACCAAGGACTATGGCGACCCTGAGAGCACGCGGTTGTTGAAAGCCATTTCGGTCGGCCTGCGTTTCAGGTCGCTTGTGCTCGAGGATGAGAGCCCGTTTAGACCTGAAAAGCTGGGATACCCGGTCGTCACGGCGGCGGATTTGAAAACGAAGGTGTCCGAGATGCTGGGGCAGATGGATTTGATTTTGCGTGAGGCGGTCGAAGCCGACCTGAGCGACCCGGCACTATTGATATTGATCTGGGGTAAGGGGCAGGAAAAGAAAGTCCAGGACATGCTCGACCTTTGGGAGATGACGAGGAAGCGGCTGTATGCGGCGGCGGACGAAATCCTGAGCAGCGGTGACGACGAGAGCTTCCGGCGCAAGAAGGAAAATTTCATTAAGGCGCTGCAAGCCTTTGGTGAAGATATCGAGACGATGAATTGCGAATTCACCTCACGCGTTCTTACGCTGCTGCGGGATTACGTCGAGCGCAAGATCAACCTGACCCACGACGAAGGGAGGTCGGTGGTGCGGCTGGTAGAACCTACGCGGTAGCGGACGGGCATCGGTGTTCCTGCAAGCGATCTCGACGTTAGCACCGACTGATGGCGATGGGATGGCAACGGAAGGCGCGTAGCGTTTGCGGATGACGTCGACCGACCATTTCCCCATTTTGGTTTGTCATTGCGATGCCCGGGAGCAAAATTGTTCAATCGCTTGCGTGATCGTACTCGCGGTGGCGTCGCTAATTTGACGTTTGGTCGCAGCAAGCTTTGCCGCGCACCACGATTCAGAGAGCGCCGCCGCCGCCCAGCGGGCGTCCGCTACAGAGGTAGCCCCGGCAGCGATTGCGTTCTGCCGCTGTTGTGCTGCCGTTGCCAAAAAATCGCAGAGCAAAGCCTCATTTGAAGCTACGCCTGCTAAATTAATGAAATCTGCGACCTTTCCGGCTATTTCGTTTTGCAGAGCGGGTGATAGCCGTTGAATTTTTTTGAGATCAGCCAGCGCCATTCGCTTATAGAGCAGTGATCTAAGGAACGTGCTGATTGGATTTGTGGTCATCGCCGCTTGCCGGTCAGACCCTAGGCTAGGAGCCTGTCACAAGAGCGTCCCGGCCTTCGCCCACAAGTACCCGGGGGCTCACCTGTTAGGAGGCATGTGCTCCAGAGCATTAGCGCTATGGAGCCTCCTTTTTTCTTAGGGCGTGTAACGCTAGGCTCTAACCGCCAGTCAGATAGAGATGGAAGGCGAATGCGGCGACAAGCACGCCGCCGAAGAGGCAAGCCGTGAGGAAGATGAAAGTGCTTGTGTCGCGGTTGACCATCCGCCGAGTGTAGCCGCAATTCCCAGGCCATTCTATAGGCGGCGGCCTTAGAGCCGCGAAATTGTCGAATAGACATGGCGATTTGCACTACCGTCATAAAGTCCATGGGCGATGATCGCAAAGTGGGGATGCCTCCCGAGCAAAATCCTGTCCTGGGGAGACCACAGGTCATGCTGCGACCGGTAACAACCAGCACGCAATGGCTGCTCGTTGCGCACGGCAGCGACCGTCGCGCGGGGAAGATTGCGAAATTGATCAACCTTGAATCTCGACTGAGGCCGTTGCCCTAATGCGTGCCGGTGCCCTTGTCGTGCTCGCCTTGACCCTCGGAGCGGCCAAGGCCGAACCAATCATCCTGATAGATCATGAGTGGAACGTCCGATACGCGAAATTCGCGTGCGAAAAAGCAAGAGTAGACTGCACCGGAGATCCTACCCTCGCTGTCCATATGTTTGAGGGACGAATAACAGCGGCGGCGGCCCTCTCCACCAAGTGTGAGGGCGTTAACGTGGTCAAATTGGTAGCCGGTCGCAAAGTTAATAACCCCACGAACGAACCGACTTGGTTTTTGAAAATCGATAACTGGGAATTGGGTAAAACTGAGCAGCCGTGGTCGCTAAATCTGGCCGTCGAGCCGCATCTCTATGAGGGCCGGGGCGACCCAGAAACTATCGCCTCGGCGATCTGCGAAATCCTAAAAGCCGGTGGCGCAAGACGCTGAGCCCTCGGTTACGTAGCCCCAACTTCGCTTTCCCTGGGAACATTAATCCGCGAGGAATCCAATGCGTTGGCCAAAGCCCGATGAACCGCGACGATGGACTGCCGAAGATCAAACTGTGCTTCGGAAATGGCGTCAGGCCGTTTTCACTTTTTACGGCGTCGCTATTGGTCTTCTAATTTTTACCGCCACTTTGGCCATGCGCCACAATGAACGCGTCCAGCCCGATAGCGTTACTCGGTCGGAAACGTCCCTAAACGACCCCCGCCCCTCGCCCACATGCACCCGGGGGCTCGCCTAATTAGGCGTGGCCTGGTGTCTAGGCATTATCGCTTGGAGCCGCCTTTTTACCCGCCGGGGAGCACATGGTCGCAGCAGGAGCGTCTCAG